>NZ_JBXAKW010000003.1:0-490698 GCF_058798815.1 Janthinobacterium sp. GW822-FHT07A03
CATGGTCAGGCGGATGGTGGCGCTCATGCCGCACGCTCCAGGCGGTTGCGCGTGCGCTGCCACAGGACAATCAGCTGTTCGAAATTGGCGCGCACGGCGGCGATCAGGCCCGCATCGTCGAGTTCGCCAGCCAGCCAGCGGCGGCTCGGTTCCTGGAAGATGGTACGGCCGACCATGAAACCGCGGCAAGTCGTGCTGGCACTGGCCTGCTCAAAACTGTCGGCCAGGGCGGCGATGGGCGCGTTCAAGCCAAGTAATACGACGCCACGGCAATACGGATCGCGCTCGTGCACGAGGGCATCGATGGCTTGCCATTGCTGGGCCGACATGCTTTCCAGTTTCCACCATTCCGGGTAGATGCCGAGGTTGTACAGGCGCTTGACGGCGCGATACACGGTATCGTCGTGCTGGGGCAGCGACTTGGCAGGAATAATTTCCAGCAGCAATTCATGGCCCATGATTTGCGCGGCGTCGTACAAGCCCTTGATTTGCGCTTCCTGTTCCAGCCGGTTTTCCGGCGTATCGTCGGGATGCAGCTGCACCAGGCACTTGATCACGTGCTCCTTCGGCCACTGCGTCAAGCGCGACGCCAGCGAACGGCCCCAGTCGAACTGCAAGGGATTCGAGCCCGGCATCTCGACGGGACGGCCTATCCACCAGCCCCGTCCCGTCGCATCGTTGAGCGCATCGACGCCATAGCGGTCATCGATCAGCACGCCCGTGCCGCCCTGCAAGCCGCGCGCCGCTTCCGTCTGGCCCACGGCTTGCACGAACAGTTGCTTGAGCTTTGAAATCCGCGCTTCGTCGCTCACGCCCTGCTGGGCCAGCTCAAAGAATTGCGTGCGGTGATCGAACGCAAACACGCACAGCTCGTCCCATTGCTTGCGCGCCACCGTCGTGCGGTGCAGGCGCGACAAGGTGGCGTCCTGGTCCGGCTGCGTCAGTTTTGCCGCGTTGGCGAGGAAATAGTCGAGTTCCACGGGCGACGGCATGGCCGGCGCGCAGCCGTGGCGCGACACGACGAGGGCGCCGCAGCCATTCGCATAGCGGCAGCATGCCTCGTAATCCTCGCCGCGCAGCCAGCCTTTCAGGAAGCCCGACAGGAAGGCATCGCCCGCACCGAGCACGTTCAAGACTTCCACGCGCACGCCCTGATAGTTGAACGCCTCATCGAGACCGGCAGGAATGGCCGACTCGATGACGGCGCAGCCCAGCGGTCCACGCTTGACCACCAGGGTTGCACTACTCACCTTGCGCACGGCGCGCAGGGACGCCATGATATCAAGGCCGCCGCCGGCGATCATGAATTCCTCTTCCGTGCCGACGATCAGGTCGAACTGCGGCAAGATCGCCTGCAGGTGGCGCGTCACGCCTTCGTTCGAGACGAAACGCGTTTCGCCGTCCGCCTTTCCCGACAAGCCCCACAGCACGGGCCGGTAATCGATGTCGAGCACGGTGCGCACGTTGTTGGCGCGCGCCAATGTGAGTGCCTGGGTGCTGACGGCGTGCATGGCAGCGGTGGAGAAATGCGTGCCGGTGATCACCAGCGCCTTGCTCGAGGCAACGAAGGCCGCATCCACCGACGCGGCGTCGATGGCCATGTCGGCGCAATTTTCACGGTAAAAAATCAAGGGGAAGGTGTTTTTATCCTTGATACCCAGCATCACCAAAGCCGTCAGGCGGTCGCGGTCGATGCCCACGTGGCTGACGTCGCAGCCTTCCTTTGACAATGTGTCCGTCAAGAAACGGCCCATGTGGTCGTCGCCCACCTTCGACAGCATGGCCGATTTCAAGCCCAGACGAGCCGTGCCGAAGGCGATGTTCGCCGACGAGCCGCCCAGGTATTTGGCGAAACTGGTGACATCTTCCAGGGTACTGCCGATCTGCTGCGCATACAGGTCCACCGCCAGGCGGCCCAGGCAGATCACGTCGAGCGCGCGGCCCTGGGCAAATTCAGTCGTATTCTTCATGGCATTGTTTCCTTATGACAGTTGCACGATGCGCTGCTCGCGCCACGACACGGTGGCCGCTTCGGCCAGTTCCAGCGCTTTCAAGCCATCGTGGACGGTGGTGCGCAGCGCTGCGCCATGGGCAAAGGCGTCGAAAAAGTGCGCCATTTCGCTGGCGTAGGCGGCGCGGTAGCGTTCCAGGAAAAAGTCTTCCGGCTTGTCCACGCTGACGTTCACGGCGCCATAGGCCGTCACTTCCGTCGGCTTGTGGTTACCCGCCTGCAACATGCCGGCGCTGCCCAGCACTTCGAAACGCTGGTCGTAGCCGTAGGCGGCGCGGCGCGTGGTGTTGATCTGGCACAAACGTCCTTTTGCCGTGCGGATGGTCACGGCCGTGCAATCGAGATCGCCCGCCGCGCCGATGGCCGGATCGACCAGGCAGCTGCCCGTGGCGTGCACGCTGACGGCTTCATCGTCGAGTATCCAGCGGAAGATGTCGAAATCGTGGATCAGCATATCCTTGAAGATGCCGCCCGACACCTGGATATAGCTGACGGGCGGCGGGCCCGGATCGCGGCTGGTGACGATGAGCATCTCCGGCGTGCCGATCTCGCCCGCTGCGATGCGCTGCTTGACGGCGGCAAACGTGGGATCGTAGCGGCGCTGGAAGCCGATCATGCACAGCACTTTTGCCTCCTTGACGGCGGCGGCGGCGGCGCGCGCGCGCTCCAGGGTCAGGTCGACGGGCTTTTCGCAAAAGATGGCCTTGCCGGCGGCGGCCGCGCGCACGATCAGGTCCGCATGCGTATCCGTGCTCGACGCGATCAGCACGGCCTTGACTTCCGGGTCGGCCAGCACAGTGTCCACGCTGGCGACGCTGGCGCCATGCAGGGCAGCCACTTCCGCCGCCGCGCCCGCATGCACGTCGACCACGTATTTCAGGCGCACGCCGGGCTGGCGTACCAGATTGCCGGCGTGAATGCGGCCGATGCGCCCGGCGCCGAACAATGCCACTTGAATCATTTCCATCTCCTTGATAGTCGGTATTGCTTGGCCCGGAAATGCACACGTGTGCATTTCCGGGCTAAAAAAGTTAAAACAGGTGGATGACGCCCAGCATTACACCGCTGAGCTTGGCACCCTTCTTGGTGGTGGCGAAGGCATTGCCGCCAAACGTGTAGTTGGCGTTCTTGTCGTTATTCGTTTGCGTGTAGTAGGCATACACGGTGCTGCGCTTGGACAAGTAATACTCGTAGCCCAAAGTCGCCTGCTTGGCGCCGCTGTCGTCGCCGCGCACCAGGGTGGTGGCCTTGATGGTCACGCTGCTGCCGTTGGGCGCGCTGCCCGACACGTCGCCTGCCACGCCGAAACGGCCGATGAAGGCACCGCCGCCCGCCTTGTAGGCGCCCGTGATGGTGAAGTAGTCGCGCTGCAAGTCGCCGCCGGCCACGTCATACACCATGCGGTTCCAGGCCACGCCCACGTCGCCGCCGCCGAAGTTGTAATTGCCCACGGCACGGAACATCTTTTCGCTGAAGCCGGGACGCAAGTCCTTGTGCTTTTCATAGCCGACGGCGCCCTTCACGGGACCGTTTGCGTATTGCACGATGCCCGAATAGATGCGGTCGCCGTTCGATGCCTCGTTTTCGCTGGCGCGGTAAATCGTGGCGCTGAATCCCTGTACCACGGGCGTGCGATAGCTGACGGCATTCGAACTGCGGCGGTTGAAGCCTTCGCCGCCCAGCTGCGAAATGTTGGCGTCATCCTGGATGCCTTCGCCCACGAAACGGTTGGTGTAGCCGTTGATCTGGCGGATCGGCGTGGCGAAGCGGCCCAGCGCGATGCGGCCATAGGCGGGGTTTTCCAGCCCGACAAAGGTATCCTTGCTATTGATGGCGCCCGTGCCATCGTCGAGCTTGGCATTGCCCTCGATCTGGAAGAAGGCCGTGTTGCCATTGCCCAAGTCTTCTCTTCCCCGGAAGCCGATCTTCGAGGAATTGTCCGATACGCGCGACACCGACTCGCCATTCGGCGCCGTGGCCGAGCTCGACGTTTCGATACGGTCAAAGCCCGCGTGGATGCGGCCGTACACGACGACGCTCGATTCGGCCAGCACGCAGCCTGGCGCGGCCAGCAACAGTACGGCGGCGATCTTGTTCAACTGCATGGTGCTCTTTTTCATCCCGTTTTTCATTTTGTCTCCTGCTTGTTTTTATGCTGGTGGATTACTCATGATGCTCAACAGCGTGTTGCCACTACATGCGTCCCTCGCCGGACGCCTGCCCTCCCTTTCCAGTCAATGTGTTCAGGTACAGCGCGGCAAGGCCAGCGCCGCCAGTTGCGGATACAAGCGGGGGCCGCCCACCAGGATGGGGTTGCCCTTTTCCAGGCCGTTATCGGCGAGGAAATCATTGCAGCGCCCGCCCGCCTCGTTGACGAGCACGATGCCCGCCAGGCAATCCCAGGAATTGATGTGCGGCTCGAAATAGCCGATCAGGCGCCCGGCCGCCACGTAGGCGATCATCAGCGCGCCGGAACCGTTGCGGATGAACATGCCGCCCTCTTCCAGCACGTCGAGCAAAAAGGGCAAAAAGGTATCGGTGCCCACGCGGTGCGAAAAACCCACGCCCAGCACGCCGCCCTGCAGACTGGCCACGTCGTTCACGCGCAGCCGCGTTTCGCCCGCCTTCGCCGTCACATGCGCGCCTTGTCCCAGGCAGGCGTGGAACAGCTCGTCCGCATTCGGGTCGTACACGGCGCCGATGGCGGGCTGGCCGTCGACCAGCACGCCGATCGACACGCACCAGGCCAGCATGCCGTTGACGAAGCAGGCCGTGCCGTCGATGGGATCGATGACCCACACGCAGCGCGCGTCCGACGCCCCGCCGCCCCGCTCCTCGCCTACCACGGCGTCGTCAGGAAAACGCGCGGCGATTTGCGCGCGCACAAAATCTTCCACCATGCGATCGGCGATACTGACCATGTCCTGCAAGCCCTTTTCCTCGATCACCAGTTCCGTGCGGCGCTGGAACATGCCCAGTGCAATCTCGCCCGCCTGGCGGATGATGTGCCGGGCGTAGGCATAGCGTTCCAGGGTGGCTGCGTCGGCCAGTACCGCTGCCTGTGTCATATCTGTCATGCTTGTCCTCCAATGATGGCTGCGCCATGTTCGTGTACGGTCATGGCGACCGATGTGCCTTGCGTGAAAACCTGGCTCAAGTCGTGCGAGACGGCAAACAGTTCGCCGACCGGCGTCTCGAGCGTGTATTGCATTTCGCGTCCCAGGTAAGTGGCGCGCGCCACGCGCACCACCATGGCGCTGTCGGGCTGCGCGGGCGACAGCAGGATCGCTTCCGGACGCACGGCGAAACTCGCTTCGCCGCTGCGCTGGCTGCGGCATGGCAGGCGCAGCCGCAGCTTGCCCATGACGCAAACGGCCTTGCCGTCGGCCACCGATTCGATCACGCCATCGACGATGTTGGCGTTGCAGATGAAGTCGGCGACGAACTTGTCGGCCGGCGACTCGAACAGCTCGTGCGGCGTGCCCTTTTGCGCGATCACCTGGCGGTTCATGACGATGATCTGGTCGGAAATGGCCAGCGCCTCTTCCTGGTCATGCGTGACGTACACGGCCGTCAAGCCCAGCTTGACCTGGATGTCGCGGATCTCGTCGCGCACGCGGCGGCGCAGTTTCGTGTCCAGGTTCGACAGCGGCTCGTCCAGCAGCAAGACCTTGGGCTGCAGCACCAGCGAGCGGGCCACGGCCACGCGCTGCTGCTGGCCGCCCGACAACTCGTTGGGGAAGCGCGCGGCAAAGTCGGCCAGGCCCACCAGGCGCAGGCTTTCCTGCGCCCGTTCGATGGCGCGCGGCTTGGTCTCGCCCGAGACGGTCAAGCCGTAGCACACGTTGTCGAGCACCGTCATATGCGGAAACAGTGCATAACTCTGGAACACCATGCTGACGTCGCGCTCGGCGGCGGAGGTCAAGGTGACGTCCTCGCCGGCCAGCAGGATGCGCCCGGCGCTGACGCGCTCCAGGCCCGCGATCAGGCGCAGGGTGGACGTCTTGCCGCAGCCGCTGGGACCCAGCAGGGTGACCATGGTGCGCGGGGCGATCGTGAACGACACATCGTTCACGGCCAGGGCCTTGCCATAGCGCTTGGTAACACCGTCGAATTCCAGCGCGGCAAGCTCTGTTGCTTGGGTAGTAAAGTGGTTCATGCGTAGCTCTTTTCCAGGTTGGGAACGGCGGCCGGCAGCGTTTTTTCGGCGCTGACGCGGCGAAGGCGGCGCTTGCCGACCAGCAAATGGATCAATTGGATGCACAGCAGGATGATGACGATCAGCACCGTGGCATAGGCGATCGCCGTGCCGTAGTTGCCGTTCGACACCAGGCCGATGATGTAGGACGTGGCCATGTCGTAATCGGCGCTGACGAGGAAGACGACGGCCGAGATCGACGTGATCGAACGCACGAAGCCATACACGAGGGCCGAGGCGATAGCCGGGCGCAGCAGCGGCAGGATGACCTTGCGCATGGTGGTCCAGCTGCTGGCGCCCAGGGTGATCGACGCCTCGTCCAGACTGCCGTCGAGCTGACGCATGGCGGCGATGCCCGTGCGCAAGCCCATCGGCATATTGCGGAAGACAAAGCACAGGATCAGAATCGTCGCCGTGCCCGTCAGTTCGATCGGAGCCGAGTTGAACGCCAGGATGTAGCTGATGCCGATGACGGTGCCGGGAATGGCAAAGCTGAGCATGGTGCCGAACTCGAACGCGCTCTTCAGGGCGAATTGCTGGCGCACCAGCAGCCAGGCCGACAGGATGCCGACAAAGGCCGTCAAGGGCGCGGCGATGGCCGAAATCGTCAGCGTGGTGAACAGCGACGGCCAGGCCTGGCCCGTCCAGTGCCAGCCGGAAGCGCCCGCCGTGATGCCGAAGGCGTCGATGTAATGGCGCAAGGTGAAGGCATTGTCCTGGCCCCAGTTGTTCACGAAGCCGCCCGCCACCACGGTACCGTAGATCAGGGCCGTGAAGGCGAACCATGGTAAGGCGATGGTCCACAAGGTGGTTTTCAGGCGGGGATTGAGCGAGGCGTGGCCGCCGTGGTCGGCCTTGCCCGTCACCGTCACATACGATTTCTTGCCCAGCCACAGGTTCTGAATGAAGAAGGCGCCCACGGCAAAGGTCAGCAGCACGATGGCCAAAGTCGCCGCGCGGCCCTGGTCGTTCGAGGCGCCCACCACGGAAAAGAAGATTTCCGTCGACAGCACGTGGAAGTTGCCGCCCAAGACCATCGGGTTGCCGAAGTCGGCCATGCTTTCGATAAAGCACAGCAAGAAGGCATTGGCGATGCCGGGACGCATCAGCGGCAAGGAGACCTTGACGAAGGTTTGCCAGCTGCTCGCACCCAGGGTGCCCGACGCTTCTTCCAGCGAGGGGCTGACGCCTTCGACCACGCCGATCAATGTCATGAAGGCGATCGGCGCAAAGGCCAGCATCTGCGACAGCCACACGCCCGTCATGCCGTACAGCCAGCGGCTTTGCTCGACGCCAAACAGGTCGCCGACGAGGCCCGTGATGGCGCCGTTGCGGCCGAACAGCAAAATCAGGGCCAGGCCCAGCACGAACGGCGGCGTGACGATCGGCAAGATGGTGATGGCGCGCATGGGACGTACCCAGCGGCCGTTGGTGCGCGTCACCAGCAAGGCGAACACGAGACCGAGGAAGGTGGCCGACACGCCCGTCAGCAAGGCCAGCGCCAGGGTGTTCCAGGCCACGCCGCAGCGGCCGGGACCGGCCACGCAATTGAGGCTCCAGATGCCGGGGTCGGCCAGGCGGCGCGCCAGGGCGGCGGCGCCCGTGCCGCCATCGTCCATGGGCTGGCCGGCGCTGACGAGGATCAGCGCGACGGGGAACAGCACGAACAGGGAAATCAGGCAGATGATGAGGCCGATGGCGCCGGCCACGAAGGCGTCGCCGCGGCACACGCCGCAGGCGGCGGCGCCCGAGGTCAGCAGGAACAGCAGGCACAGCGCCAGCAGCAGCGCGCCGAAACCGAGGCCGGTGCCGGCGGCCAGCGGCCCCCAGCCCAGCCATGCCAGCCACAGCAAGCCGGCGCCGCCGAGGGCGATCTGGCCCAGGCCCAGGGTCTTGCGGTGGGGATTGCCGGCCACCAGCGCGGCGCTGGCGGCGATCAGGGCTAAGAACACGCCCAGCGGCCAGGCGCCGAACGACAGCACGTGCAGCACGGCCGGCGCGCCACGTTCACTGAAGAACTGGCCGTCGCGCAGCCATTCGCCGGCGAACAGTCCCGCTTCCTGCTGCTGCCAGGGCAACAGGCACAACGCTGCCAAAGCGGCCAGCAGCCAGCCGTAAAATATCTTTTTCATGAGGTCTCTATCCAGCTAAGTAGGCCTGCCGACATGGCCGTTGCGGCATACGGCAGGCTCGGTACGATGACAGTCTTTGCGCCTTAATTGCCGGCAGAATATATCTGTGTCGTCCAGCGTTGTAATAAGCGCTTGCGCGTGTCCGAGGCGCCGTACTTGGCGAAGTCGTAGTTGATGGTCTTGATGTTTTCCAGGCGCGGCGAGGCGGCGGGAATGGTGGCGGCCGTGTTCGATGGGATTTGGAAGGCCAGCGCTTTCACGGCTTCGCTCTGCACGTCGGGACGCAGGGCGAATTCATAGAATTTCTTTGCCTGTTCCATGTTTTTCGCGCCCTTGACGATGCTCATCGAGCCGATCTCGTAGCCCGTGCCTTCGCAGGGCGGCAAGACCTTCACGGGAAAGCCGGCCACGGTGAGTTTCATCAGGTCATGCATGAAGCCGATGGCCACGCCCGCTTCGCCGCGGCCTACGTCCTCGCCCGGCGCCACGCCCGCGTTCGGGTATTTGCTGACGTTCTGGCCCATTTTCGCCAGGAAATCGAAGGCTTCCTCTTCGCCGAACAGCTGCACCACGGTGGCCAGCGCGTTGTAGGCGGCGCCCGAGGAGTTCGGGTTGGCCATCTCGATCTCGCCCTTGTAGGCGGGCTTGACGAGGTCTTTCCAGCACTGGGGCGGCGGCAGGTTTTTCTTCTTCAGCACGTTTTCGTTGTAGGCCAGGCCCAGGATGCCGATGTAGATGCCGACGGTGCGGTATTTGGCCGTCTCGGCCTGCTTGAACGCCCACGGCTGCAGCTTGGGCAGGGTGGGCGACTTGTATTCTTCCGTATAGCCTTCGGCGGCGGCCTGCAGGTGCGGGTCGCCCGTGCCGCCCCACCAGATGTCCGATTTCGGGTTCGACGCTTCGGCGCGGATCTTCGCGTAGGCTTCCCCGGCGCTCTTCCTGATCATCGATACCTTGATCTTGCTTTCCGCCTCGAAGCGGTTCTTCATCAGCTGGCACCACTCCATGTCGGCCGAGCACAGCACGGACAGGCGTTCCTCGGCGGCCATGGCCGTCATCGGCAGGGCCAGGCTTATAGCAATCGCAACATTGCGCATCTTCATCGTCTCACTCCAAGTTCGTTGTCGTTGTGGTACTTCAGACCGCACCGCTATCTTGCGGTGTCACTGTCCCGGGATGTGCTTTTTAAGGCCTTGCACTGCATTGCACACGTGTGCACACCTTAACACCAGCCGATTTTGACTGTCAACAAGAATCTCGGCAGGCATGCGGCGTGGCGTTTTACCGACAAAAAAAGCCGCCAGCTGGTTGCAGCTGGCGGCTTTCGGGACCGGTGGGGTCAGAGGGGTGTTACTGCCAGGCTTCCTTGCCCGCGCGCGGCTTGCCCACCATCAGCAAGGCGCCCAGGGTCAGCACGGCCGCCAGCGACAGGTAATAGCCCACGTATTGCAGACCATAGTTGGTGGCCAGCCAGGTGGCGATGTACGGCGCCAGCGAGGCGCCCAGGATGCCGGCCAGGTTGAAGGTCAGCGAGGCGCCCGTGTAGCGCACTTCGGGCGGGAACAGTTCGGACAGCATGGTGCCCAGCGGTCCGTAGGTCATGCCCATCAAGCCCAGGCCGACGGCCATGAAGACGGTGACTTCCCACGTCACGCCCGAGCCGAACATGGGCGCGAGCACCAGGCCGAAGATGGCGATGGCGACGGAAACCCAGATCAGGGTGGCGCGGCGGCCGCGGCGATCGGCCAGCACGGCCGAAAACGGAATCGTCAGGGCAAAGAACAGCACGGCAAACAGCTGCACGACGAGGAATTCCTTGCGCGTGAAGCCCAGCTTGGTCGTACCCCAGCTCAGCGCGAACACCGTCATCAGGTAGAACAGCACGAACGTGGCCAGGGCGATGATGGTGCCCAGGAACAGCATGCGGCCATGCTGGCGGAACACGGTGGCCACGGGCAGCTTGACGACCTCGTTCTTGTCGATGACTTTCTGGAAATCCGGCGTTTCCGTGATCTTCAGGCGCACATACAGGCCGACGATGACCAGCAGCGCGCTGGCCAGGAACGGGATGCGCCAGCCGTAGCTGAAGAATTGCTCATCGGTCATGGTTTCGCTCAGCAGCAGGAAGATACCGCCCGACAGGAAGAAGCCGATCGGCGCGCCCAGCTGCGGGAACATGCCGTACCAGGCGCGTTTGCCCGGTGGCGCGTTTTCCGTGGCCAGCAGCACCGCGCCGCCCCACTCGCCGCCCAGGCCCAGGCCCTGGCCGAAACGGCACAGCGCCAGCAGCAGCGGCGCCAGGGTGCCGATGGCGGCGTAGGTCGGCAGCAAGCCGATGATGACGGTGGAGATACCCATGGTCAGCAAGGCCGCCACGAGGGTCGCCTTGCGGCCGATGCGGTCGCCGAAGTGACCGAACACGGCCGAGCCGATGGGGCGGGCAAAGAAGGCGATGGCGAACGTGGCCAGCGATTGCAGCACGGCGGCCGACGGGTCGCCGGCGGGGAAGAACAGTTTCGGGAACACCAGCACGGCGGCGGTGGCGTAGATATAAAAGTCAAAGAACTCGATGGTGGTGCCGATCAGGCTGGCGAACAGCACCGTGCCGGGGGAATTTTTCTTAGGGGGGGTGCTCATTTACTGCGCTCCTTGGGGAGGGTGTCTAAAGGCCATTCTCTGGATGTTTTTTCAGGCAGCAGCACAGCACGTTGTATAAAGTAACCGCCAGTAAATTATTGTTATTTCTGACTTCCATAAGCGGCGTGCTGCTGCGTTGGCAGCCGCTCGCAGTGCTCGCACTGCGTCGCGACAGCCGCCTTGCATCACATCCGCTTCTGTTCATCATAAATTTACAATAATTTCCCGACGATTACTTAGGCGCATTGTTCACCTATCATAGCTGTGCGCGGGCGCATTTGCTGCGAAATTGCTATTAAATTCGCAAACAAATTCCACGCCGCAACACGCCGTTGTTAACGGCAGACAACGGTGTACCAACGCGCGCTATCGCGCCGTGATCAGTGCTGATTTAGAGAAACAACGGTCGTGCGCCATCCGGTTACCCGGGGCACGGCAGGAAAGGCGTCAGGGGATGGGCGACGTGTATCAGGCCCGGCGTATCGCCAGGCATTCCGTACCAGACCCGCGCGTCGGCATCGCGGCATCGGTCATTTGTGGTGAATCCTTGCCTGCGGCCCCTCCGGGTGGAGCGGGCCGGCGATGATCGCGCTGCATCACGAAGGATGCGGTTGATCTTGCTGTAAGCGGCTTATGATACGCGCAGTGCTGCGGTGCGGCAAGAAATGATGCAAACCGCTTACGCCTCGATCAGGGAGAACGCCCTGGCAATCTCCGCGCTGTCGAGCGGACGCACGAGGCGCGCCACTTCCTGGCCATCCTTGAGAAAGATCAAGGTTGGCCACAGTTTCACCCGGAAGTAGCGCCCCAGCGCGCGGCCGGGGCCGTCTTCCACACGCAGGTGCGGCACCCCGGGATACCGCGCAAAGGCGGCGGCCAGCGGCGCCTGGGTGGCGCGGCAGTGGCCGCACCAGCCCGTGCCGAACTCCAGCAGGGCCGGCCCCGCCAGGGCGTCGATCTCGGCGCGCATGGGTTGTGCTACAGCATAAGTGTCGTTCATCATGCCCGTCTCCTTGACAGCTCAGACCACTTTCACGCGCAGTTCGCCCAGGCCATCGATGGCGCCCACCAGCGCGTCGCCGCGCTGCACGGCCGCCACGCCGGCCGGCGTACCCGTGTAGATCAGGTCGCCCGGCTGCAAGCTAAAGTAGGTCGACAGGTCGGCGATGGTTTCGGCCACGTTCCAGATCAGCATGTCGATGCTGCTGCTTTGACGCAGATCATCATTCACGCGCAGGGTGATGGCAGCATGGCTGATATCGCCCGCCTGCGCAGCCGGCGTGATGGGGCCGATCGGCGCCGAGTGTTCGAACGCCTTGCCCGTTTCCCACGGACGGCCCTGCTTTTTCGCTGCGCCCTGCACATCGCGGCGCGTCATGTCCAGGCCGATCGCATAACCCCACACGTGGCTCAGCGCATCGGCCACGCCGATATCGCTGCCGCCCTTGCCGATGGCCACCACCAGCTCCATCTCGTGCTGGAAATCCTGCGTCTGCGCCGGATACGGCAGCTCGCCCGTCGTGCCGGCTAACACGGGCAGCACCGCGTCAGCTGGCTTCATGAAGAAAAACGGCGCCTCGCGGCCCGTGTGGCCCATTTCCTTGGCGTGGTCGACATAGTTGCGGCCTACGCAATAGATGCGGTGGACAGGGAAAGTATCGACGCTGCCCGTGACGGGAACGCTGGGCTGGATCGGTGCGGGAATGACATACGACATGAAAACTCCTGATCGGCACGATAAAAAGGCGGTGATGAAAAAGGGACACCGCAGTGTCCCCCATTTTACGACAACGTTACTTGAGCAGTCCCGAGCGGCTCGGGTCCGGCATGCGGATGGCAACGATGAAAGAAATCAGGCACATGATGGTGACGTACCAATAAAAATACTCTTCCACGTGCCAGGCCTTGAACTGCAGCGCCACATATTCGGCCGAACCGCCGAACATGGCGTTGGCGACCGCATACGACAGGCCCACGCCCAGCGCGCGCACTTCGACGGGGAACATTTCCGCCTTGATCAAGCCGCTGATCGACGTGTAGAAGCTGATGATGGCCAGCGCGATGATGATCAGGCCAAACGCCGCGTACGGGCTGGAAATATCCTTCAGGGCATGCATGATCGGCAACACGCACAGGGTGGCCAGGCCGCCGAAGAACAGCATCGAGGTGCGGCGGCCGATGCGGTCGGACAAGGCGCCGAACACCGGTTGCAGAATCATGTACACCAACAGCGCGCAGGTCATGACGGCGCTGGCCGTCTTGGTATCCATGCCGGCCGTGTTGACCAGGTATTTCTGCATGTAGGTGGTGAACGTGTAGAACACGAGCGAGCCGCCGGCCGTAAAGCCCAGCACGGTAATAAACGCGCGTTTGTGCTTGAGCAAACCGCGCAGGCTGCCCGCGTCCTTGTCCTTGCGTTCGCTGGCGGTGGTCGTTTCCGTCAGGGATTTACGCAGGTTCAGCGAGACGAGGGCCGCCAGGGCGCCAAAGACGAACGGGATGCGCCAGCCCCAGGCACGCAGCTCTTCCAAGGTCAGCAGTTGCTGCAAGACCACCAGCACCAGCAAGGCCAGCAACTGGCCCCCGATCAGGGTCACGTACTGGAACGAGGCGAAGAAGCCGCGCTTGCCCGATTCCGATACTTCGCTCATGTAAGTGGCGCTGGTGCCGTACTCGCCGCCCACGGACAGGCCCTGGAACAGGCGCGCCACCAGCAGCAGGAACGGCGCGAAGGCGCCGATGGTGTCATACGTCGGCATGACGGCGATCATCAGGGAGCCGCCGCACATCATCAGCACGGAAATCATCATCGACTGGCGGCGGCCGTATTTGTCGGCGATGCGGCCGAACAGCCAGCCGCCCACCGGGCGCATCAGGAAGCCGGCGGCAAAGATACCGGCCGTCTGCAGCAGCTGCGTAGTCGGGTTACCGGAAGGGAAGAAGGCGTGCGAGAAATACAGCGCGCAGAACGAGTAAATGTAGAAGTCGAACCATTCGACCAGGTTACCGGAAGAAGCGCCAATGATGGCCTTGATGCGCTGCTGGGAAGTCAGCTGCGCAACGTCATGCGGAGTATCGTGGGATGTCATATCAATCTTCTTGTTCGTGTAAAAAAGCCAACGCCAGCCAATTTGCCCGGGCTGGTTTTGCATCATACGCCCTTGATCAAGGTCAAAAAGCCGCCCGGCATACGGGTTAATACGTATCGCCGGCAACTTTTTTTTGCCTGCAGGCGCGTGGAATCAGACCCGTTCCAGCACCAGCGCGATGCCCTGCCCCACGCCGATGCACATGGTGCAGAGCGCATAGCGCCCGCCCGTGCGGTGCAGCTGGTTGACGGCCGTCATGGCCAGGCGCGCACCGGACGCGCCCAGCGGATGGCCGAGGGCGATGGCGCCGCCGTTCGGGTTGACGCGCGGGTCGTCGTCGCGCAAGCCCAGCTGGCGCAGCACGGCCAGGCCCTGCGCGGCAAACGCTTCGTTGAGTTCGATGACGTCGAAGTCGGCCAGGGTCAAGCCCGTCATGGCCAGCACTTTCAGGGTGGCGGGCGCGGGGCCGATGCCCATGATACGGGGTGCCACGCCGGCCGTCGCCATGGCCACGATACGGGCGCGCGGCGTCAGGCCAAAGCGGGCCGCGTTCGCCTCGTCGGCCAGCAGCAGGGCCGCCGCGCCGTCGTTGACGCCGGATGCGTTGCCGGCCGTGACCGTGCCATCGGCGCGCACGACGGGTTTTAATTTTGCCAAGGTATCGAGGGTGGTGGCGCGCGGGTGCTCGTCGCGGCTGACAACGAGGGGCTCGCCCTTCTTCTGCGCGATGCTGACAGGACAGATTTCGCTGTCGAACACGCCCGCCTGCTGCGCCGCCAGGGCTTTTACCTGGCTAGCCAGGGCGAACGCATCCTGGTCAGCGCGGCTGATGCCGAAGTCGCTGGCCACGTTTTCCGCCGTTTCCGGCATCGAATCGACGCCGTACTGCGCCTTCATCAGCGGGTTGATGAAGCGCCAGCCGATGGTCGTGTCTTCCATTTTCATGCCGCGCGAAAAGGCGCTGTCCGCCTTGCCCATGACGAAGGGCGCGCGGCTCATGCTTTCCACGCCGCCGGCGATCAGCAAGCCCGCCTCGCCGCTCTTGATGAAACGGGCGGCGCTGCCGATGGCATCCAGGCCCGAGCCGCACAGGCGGTTCAGGGTGGCGCCCGGCACGCTGTCGGGCAATCCCGCCAGCAAGGCGGCCATGCGCGCCACGTTGCGGTTGTCCTCGCCCGCCTGGTTGGCGCAGCCGTACAGCACGTCCGTGACGGCAGTCCAGTCCACGTTGGGGTTACGCGTCATCAAGGCACGGATGGGCACGGCGCCCAGGTCGTCGGCGCGCACGCCGGACAGGCCGCCGCCATAGCGGCCGAAGGGCGTACGCTGCGCGTCGCAAATATAAGCGTGAGTCATGTTCTTTCCTCCAAGAAAGTGATTGAATTAACGTCCGTCCGTCAGCGGCACGGCCGTCAACGCTTGCAGCTGCTCAAAACTCAAGCCATCGACCAGTTCGACGACCGTGGCACCGTTTGGCCCCAGGTCGAGCACGGCCAGGTCGCTGTAGATGCGGCTGACGCAGGCGATGCCCGTCAGCGGGTATGAGCACGCCTGCACCAGCTTGCTTTCACCGCCCTTGGTCAGCAATTCCATCATGACCCAGGTTTTTTTCGCGCCGATGGCCAGGTCCATGGCCCCGCCCACGGCGGGGATGGCGTCGGGCGCACCCGTGTGCCAGTTGGCCAGGTCGCCCGTGGCGGACACTTGAAACGCGCCCAGCACGCAGATGTCCAGATGGCCGCCGCGCATCATGGCAAAGCTGTCGGCATGATGGAAATAGCTGCCGCCCGCCAGCAGGGTGACGGGCTGCTTGCCCGCGTTGATCAGGTCGTAATCTTCCTCGCCCGGCGCGGGCGCGGGGCCCATGCCGATCACGCCGTTTTCGCTGTGCAGAATGATCTCCGCGCCGGCCGGCAAGTGGTTCGCCACCAGGGTCGGCAAGCCGATGCCCAGGTTCACGACGGCGCCCTCATGGATGTCGGCCGCCACGCGGGCCGCCATCTGGTCCCGATTCCATTTATGCATTTGATACTCCTCAAGCAGCTTTGAAGCCGGCGGGGCCGGTGGCCGTGCGCGGCACTTGCACGATGCGCTGCACGAACAGGCCCGGCGTGATGACGTGTTCGGGGTCGATGCTGCCCAGCTCAGCAACTTCATGCACGGAAGCAATGCTGACCTTGGCGGCCATGGCCATGATGGGGCCGAAGTTGCGCGCCGTCTTGCGGTAGGTCAGGTTGCCCCAGCGGTCGCCCTGCTCCGCCTTGATCAGGGCGAAGTCGGCGTGGATGGGCGACTCGAACACATACATGCGGCCGTCGATTTCGCGCGTTTCCTTGCCCTTGGCCAAATCCGTGCCATAACCCGTGGGCGTAAAGAAGCCGCCGATGCCGGCGCCGGCGGCGCGAATGCGCTCGGCTAGGTTGCCCTGCGGCACCAGTTCCAGCTCCAGCTTGCCCGCGCGGTACAGGGCGTCGAAGACGTGGGAATCGGCCTGACGGGGGAACGAGCAGATGATCTTGCGCACCTGCCCGTTTTTCAGCAGGGCAGCCAGGCCCATGTCGCCATTGCCCGCATTGTTGTTGACGATGACGAGATCGCGCGCGCCCTGGGCGATCAAGCCGTCGATCAGCTCGGCCGGCTGGCCCGCGCCGCCAAAGCCGCCAATCATGACAGTGGCGCCATCGTGGATATCGGCCAGCGCATCTAGGACGCTGGAACGCAGTTTGTCGATCATTGCGGTCTCCTACAAATCAAACCCATCGGTTATTTGTTCGCATAACGAACAAATATTCGTATTTAGAACTTATTCGTGAGAATATGCCTGTTCGGGACGCTTGTCAATTTGCCGTTTTCGCCACCGCCATGGCTATAATTGCCACCTTGCCCCATTGGAATTGCCATGACCGCACGCAGCAGCACGCCCCTTTCCACCGAAGACACCGTCGATGCCGACGTCGCGCCGCGTCCCGGCGACAGCTATGTGCAATCGTTCGCGCGGGGCCTGGCCGTCTTGCGCAGCTTCGGCGCGGACGCGCCGCAACAGACCTTGAGCGAAGTGGCGGAACGGGCGCAGCTGACGCGCGCGGGCGCGCGGCGCATCCTGCACACCTTGCTGCATCTCGGCTACGTGGAAGCGGATGGACGGCTGTTCCGTTTGACGCCCAAGGTGCTCGACCTCGGTTACGCCTATCTGTCATCCTTGCCCGTGTGGACGCAGGCACAGCCGCTGCTGGAAGAATTGATGCAGACCTTGCGCCAGTCGTGCTCGGCCACCGTGCTCGACGGCGACGATATCGTCTATGTCGTGCGCCTGTCCGCGCACCGCACCATGTCGATCAACCTGGGCATCGGCAGCCGATTGCCCGCCTACTGCACCTCGATGGGCAGGGTGCTGCTGTCGGGCCTGGCGCCCGAGGCGCTGCGCGAACGGCTGTCGAAGATGGCGCTGCTGAAGATCACGCCGGCAACCAAGGTCGATATCGACGTCTTGATGGAAGAGATTGCGCATGTACGGCGCCAGGGCTGGTGCCTGGTGCAGGAAGAGCTGGAACAGGGCTTGATCGCCCTGGCCGCGCCCGTGTTCGACCGGGCAGGCAAGGTGGTGGCGGCGATCAACGTCAGCGGCCAGACGGCGGGGCCGTCCGTGGCGCATCTGCTGGAACACAGCCTGCCGAAACTGCTGGAGACGGCCAGCCGGGTCAGCGCTCTGGTGCGGGTGCAGCAGTGATTATTTCCTGAATTTGGCGCACAGGTCCGGGCGCGGCTGCGCCGGCATCGTTTGCGTCAGGTCAAACGTGCCCTGGTAGCCGGCGGCGCCCTGTTCCAGGTAGCCGATGCTGCGCACATTCAGTTGCGGGTCGGCCAGCTTCAGCCAGCGGGGCACGCCGAGATCCTTGCGCACATGCGCATTGCCGGCGATCAGCACCACATCGCGCGGTGCCTGGTCGCGGATCAGCTTGGCCATCCAGATATCGCGCGCCACCTGGGCGCTGACGACACCGGTCATCATCATGTCGGGCAGCATATTGCAGCGGGCCGCCTGGACTTCCTTCTTTTGCCCTTCCAAGATATCGGCCGGCACGGGCGTGGCCAGGTACGTGGCGACCATGGCGGGCGGCATGGACCACTGGATACCGTCGCGCGCGATGCGCGAGGCATCGGCCGGCGACAGGTTGCCGGCAATCAAGGTCAGCTGGTAGCTGATGACGAGGTCCAGCACGGGCCGGTACATGCTCCAGTCCCAGCGCGGCTGTTCCATCACGCGGATGATGCAATCGGGGTCGGCGCAATCGCGCGCGGCGCGCGTCAGCAAGGCCTGGTTTTCGCGGTCGAACTGCTCCATGACGATCACGGGACGCCAGCCGGCCGCCAGCCGGCGCTGCAATTCCGCGACGCGCAGACGCTGGCCTTGCGCATTGTCATACACTTCACCGAGCAGCAGCACTTGCGGATTGGGCAAGGTATCGGCTACGGGCGCGGGAGCGGGCGGCGCTTCCTTCTTCAGCAAGCTGCCGCAGGCGGCCAGCGCCAGCACGCTGCACAGCAGGGCGGCGCGCGCGCCGGCACGGAAAATCACGGTCTTCATGTAAGCGGTATCCAAAGTGGCGATGCGCCAGATTGTACCGTCTCAGGCCGGCGCAGGTGCCTTGCGCCGCTCCAGCACTTCAAAGAGAAGCATGCCGGCCAGCATGGCGCCGGCAAACAACCACGCCTTCGGCTGGCCGGCCAGCAACGACACGAGGGCGGGGCCGGGACAGAAACCGGCGAGGCCCCAGCCTGCGCCAAAGGCCAGGCTGCCCAGCAGCAAGCGCCGGTCGATCCGGCGCGACGCGGGCAATTGCATGGGGTCGCCCAGCAGCGACTTGCTGCGCCGCCGCGCCAGCCAGAAGGCCGGCAGGGCCACGCCGATGGCGCCGCCCATCACCAGCGCCAGCGACGGGTCCCAGGCACCGACCAGGTCGAGGAAACCGAGCACCTTGGCCGGGTTGCTCATGCCGGAGACGATCAGGCCCAGTCCAAAGACGAGGCCGCTCAACAGGGAAAGGATCAGCTTGCTCATAAGCTTGCTCACAGATGGCGCAACAGATACACGGTGAGGAAACCGGCCGCCATGAAGGCACACGTGGCCGCCAGCGAACGGGGCGACAGGCGCGACAGGCCGCACACGCCGTGGCCGCTGGTGCAGCCGGCGCCATAGCGCACGCCCACGCCCACCAGCAGGCCCGCCGCGATCAGGGCCGGCGTACCGGCGTCGATCTGCACGGGCGGCAAGGCTTGCCACAACTGCCACAGCAGGGGCGTGCCGACCAGGCCGGCAAGAAAGGCGATACGCCAGCCCAGGTCGCCACTGCGCGGGCGCAGCAAGCCGCCGAGGATGCCGCTGATGCCGGCGATGCGGCCATTGAACAAGATCAATAGCGCAGCGGCCAGGCCGATCAGCATGCCGCCGGCCAGCGAGGCCCATGGCGTGAAGTGCTGCCAGGCGATGCTCATGGCAAGGTTCAATCCGCTTCGTCGTTGAACGGGGGGCGCGGCGCGCAAAATTGCGCGTACAGCACTTGCAGCACGGCCAGCACGGGCGCGCTGGCGACGCGGTAATAAATCTGCTTGCCGTCGCGCCGCGTGGCCACCAGCATCTCTTCGCGCAGCACGCCCAGCTGCTGCGACAGGGTCGGCTGGCCGATGCCCACTTTTTGCTCGAGGTCGCTGACGCAATGCTCGCCCTGCGATAACTGGCACAGCAGCATCAGGCGGTCGGCATTGCCCATGGCCTTGAGCAGCGAGCTGGCCTTGTAGGCCGAACCCCGCATGGCGTCGAGGTTGTATTCGGCGTGTTGTGTTGCGACTGTCTCCATCGTGCCCTCCCACAGGCGGTCATATTGATCATCATGCGATAAACAATATACTAATCAACATATTGTTTTCCTGCTGGCGATTCGCACAAAAAAACAACAGTGTTTTTGGGCGATAGCGTACTCATGCAAAGTGTGCGGCAACGATCATGTTTACGCTATCAAAATGACAAATATTCGTAATAAACAGGAAATAAACGTATCAAAATTGTCACGATCTGTGCTGTAATG
The DNA here is from genome assembly GCF_058798815.1 of Janthinobacterium sp. GW822-FHT07A03. Taxonomy (NCBI): domain Bacteria; kingdom Pseudomonadati; phylum Pseudomonadota; class Betaproteobacteria; order Burkholderiales; family Oxalobacteraceae; genus Janthinobacterium; species Janthinobacterium sp. GW822-FHT07A03. The sequence goes on from NZ_JBXAKW010000003.1 coordinate 20,151, forward strand.
GGAGAACAGCAGAAAAACCATGATACGCCCCCGTACGGGCGAATCGTCCGTCCATGCGCAAGCCGGTTTCGGCTGCGCCACGCGGTGAACAACAAGGGAGAGCAAGATGAGAATCTATCAGCCGCTCTGCGTGGCCTTGCTGGCGCTGTCGGCCAGCACGGGAAGCGTGGCGGCAGTCAGCGACACGACGGCCGGCAAGCTGCAGGAAGCCGGCGATCGCGTGACGATCGATGAAAGCATCAGCTTGAATAATAATCCCGGCTGGGAAACGCCGGACTTGCCGTATGCACGCCTGCTGGCCAGCAGCAGCGCGACGGCGGCACCGCACTGGAGCAGCGCGCGCCATGTGGCCCTGGCGCCGCCCCGGCCCATGACGGCCGCGCCCGCACAGCAAGCCAGCGTGCCGGCCCCCGTGCCGGAAGCGAGCATGTACTCGATGCTGCTGGTGGGATTGGGCCTGGTGGCCTTGAGCCTGCACGGCGAAAAACAGGAAAAATTCGATAACTGACGGCGCCGGCACTGGCAAGGCGCTGCCGCAAAACATTCCGCCTGGTGCGGAATGTTTTTTGATGGCGCCATCATTTGTCCAGCAGGCGGCAGACCCTTTCGATATTGCCCACCGGAATGCCCGACTTCAGGGCGCGCGCGATGCAGCCCGCCTTGTCCGGGCCCGAGGCGGACATGAGCACGAAGGCCGTCACCACCACGCTGATGGCGACGAGCACGATCAAGATACCTTTGACGATATCCCAGTTCATGGCGTCTCAACAATGTCATACGTCAAATCATAATAATGCTTGCCCTCCTCGATGCGGATGGCCAGGCTGCCGGTGAGCCCTTGCAACTGCCCCGTGCCCGTATCGGGCACCACCGTCACGGACAAGGCGGGCGCGCCGCGCGTCATGCTGCCGCTATGCTGCAAATAAAAACTGCCGTGGCGCCCGTCCAAAGTGCCTTCCACCCGTTCCAGCGCCACATAGCCTGCCGAACCGGTCACGCTGGCACGCGCGCTGAGCATCTCGCCCTGCGCGCTGGCGTCGAGGGCGCCGTGGTAGCGCTTGGCGAGCGACAAGCGTCCCAGCCCCGACTGCGCGGCCGTGTCCGACAAGGTTTCCGGGCGGATGGTGACGTCGAATGTCCCTGAAATGGCAGGCATCAGTGCTCCTTGGTAAATGAGGATGTGGCGGCCGCATCGGGGCCGTTCAGCAGCGCATGTAATTTTTGCATGGTGGCCCAGTTGCGCGAGGTGACGCCGTCGCCCAGCAGCACGCCCAGCGCCGCCACCACCTTGCTGGCCAGCACGCCATCGGGACACCAGGCATACGCGGCCCAGCGGCCCAGCGCCAGCGCTTCCGGCTGCCACGGCTGCTGCAACAGGGGCAGCAGGCGCTGGACATCGGCCGGATTGTTGAATACCAAGGTCAGCAAGCGGGCCGCATCGGCCGCCGGCGCCAGGGTGTTTTGTTCCACCAGCTCGGCAAACTGGCTGGCCGACAGCACCGTCACCCTGGCCGCCACGCCCAGTTTCAGCACCAGCGCTTCCTCGATGCGGGCCGCGGCCTCGGCCGGCGCCACCGCGCCGCCGTCATACACGACGTTGCCGCTGTTGAGTACCGTGCGCACCTGCGCAAAACCCAAGTCGCCCAGCAGCTTGCGCAGGTCGGCCATGGCCACGCGCTTGGCGCGGCCCACATTGATCCCGCGCAAAAGCGCCACTTGCTGACTGTTTTCTATCGGTGCCATGTTGTCTCCTTGCCTATGCCTGGCTGCTGGTGCTTTCCGGCAACGGCGTCACCGTAGGCAAACGCAGCAGGAACGTCGCGCCCTGCCCCAGCGTGCTGCTGACCGTGATGGTGCCGCCAAACTGCTTGGCAATCAAGTTGAATACGATATTCAAGCCCAGTCCCGTGCCACCCTGCCCGCGGCGCGTGGTGACAAACGGATCGAACACGCGGTCGAGCATGTCGGGCGCGATGCCGCGGCCGTTGTCGCGCACCTGCATGGCGATCGCGTCGCCGTCGCGGCGTACGCCGATATGGATATTGCCGGCCGTGTCCGCATCGAAGGCGTGCTCGACGCAGTTCAATACCAGGTTGGTCAGCACCTGCGCCAGCGCGCCCGGATAGCTGTCGAGCATGATGCCGGGCGGGCAATCGATATCGATGCTGATGCGCGTCTTTTTCAGTGTCGGCTGCAGGCTCGAGATCACTTCGCCGATATAGTCGCGCAATTCGAACAAACGGCGCGCCTCGCTGACCTGGTCGACGGCGATCTGCTTGAAGCTGTGGATCAGGTGCGCGGCGCGGTAGGCATTGTTCATGATCAGCCGCGCGCTTTCGCCGGCCGTTTCCAGGTAGCGCACGATATCGGTCTTTTTCACGCTGCCGCCAGCCACCGCCGCGCTGATGCCATCGGTGGCTTCCTTCAGCACCGAGGCGCTGGTCAGGGCGATGCCGACCGGCGTATTGATTTCATGCGCCACGCCGGCCACCAGGCTGCCCAGCGAGGCCAGGCGTTCCGATTGCAGCAGGGACTCTTGCGCGCGGCGCAGCTCGTCCATGGCCTGCGCCGTTGCCTGCTGCGAGCGGCGCGCCATGTCTTCCGCCTCGCGGCTGCCTTCGATGATGGACTTGAGCTTGCGCTGCACGGCATTGAAGCCGCGGATCACGTCACCCAGTTCGTCGCGCCGGTTTTCCGGCAGCTCTTCGACGTCATCGCTGCCGCGCGTGGCCAGGTCGAACAAGCCGTCGCGCAACTGTTTCAGGGGGCCGAAGACGATGCGCAGGCTCAGCGCCAGGGCGCCCACGAGAATGATGTCAAGCAGCAACACTTCCACCACCTTGCGCCGCACTTCGCTGCGCAGGGCCGCATCGATTTGCTCGCGGCTGAAATTGACGATGACCTTGCCCACGATCACCGGCTTGCCGCCCGTGGCGGCCGCCACGGCATCGCGGAACACGAGTGGCGCCTCGACGGGCGTGCCGCCCATGGCCACGTCCGCCTCAAGCGGCACCAGGGTGCCGGCCGCGTCGCGCACCTCGCCCGCGAACAGGCCGACCGAGGCGTCATAGACGCGGATGCCGACCAGTTCCGGCGGCAGCATTTCGGCCGCGACGATGCTGTCGACCTTGGATTTATCGAGGTCCCACAGGGCGGACGGCAAGCTGGTCTGCAAACGCGTAAGCACGCCGCTGCGCAGGCGCGCGCTGCCCGATTCGAGTTCCTTGCTCAAGGTATATTGGGTATAGCTGCCGGAAATGCCCAGCACCAGGGTGACGATCACGACAAAAAGCAGAGTCAGCCGGACTTGGATACTCACCATCAATCAACACTCCCCGGGCCAGGCCAGCCGCCGGCCCGCGGCGCGGGCGCAGATACGTCAGCAAGACAACAGCCTGATTCAAATGTACGGTATGACATGCTTATTGGCAAGATTTACAGCATCCCCACTTTCAATAGGGACTTTGATGCAGGTTGAGACATTGCGTCATGGCAATGGTAATATCCCGCAATCATCTAAGGAGTCGTCATGGCGGTCACGCATCAACATCTACCCCTGGAACAAGTTCGTCCCGGCATGATTTTGTCGGATGTCTTGCTCGATGCGCATGGACAAGTGCTGCTGCCGCAAGGCGCGGTATTGACGGAAAACATGCTGGCCCTGATGCCCCGCCACAACATCGACATGCTGCCGATCCAGGCGCCGCCCCCGTCGCCGGAAGAAATCGCCGCACAGCAGGCGGCCGACAGCGAACGGCTGGCCTACCTGTTTCGCAAGCATGACCCGGACGATCCCCTCGATGCGGCCACCACCTTGCTGCGCAGCTATGTCACGGCTTACCGACTGGGCACGGGAGAGGCCGCATGAGCACCCAGCTGACGCTCGACGATATCGTCGCCCACCTCGATGACTTGCCTTCGCTGCCCGCCGTCGTCATGGAGCTGCTCAACAGCATAGACCAGGAAGACGTCGATATTTCCGTGCTGGCAAAAAAAGTGTCGTACGACCAGGCGTTGACGGCAAAAACCCTGCGCCTGGCCAACTCGTCGCAATATGGCTTGCAAGTGAAGGCCACCACCATCCAGCAGGCGATCACCTACCTGGGCTTCCAGACCACGCGCAGCCTGATCACCTCGGCCGCCATTACGGGCTGCTTCCCGGAAGGCCGCTGCCCAGGTTTCGACGACAAGGCCTTCTGGCGCCATTCGGTAGCGACGGCCGCCTGCGCCAAGGTACTGGCGCGGCAGATCCGCTTCAACCAGGATTACGCATTCACGGCCGGCTTGCTGCACAACATCGGCCGCCTGGTGCTGGTCAGCAGCTTTCCCGCACACTACGCGCAAGTCATCGCGCACCAGGCGGCGCACGATTGCAGCCTGCTCGAAGCGGAACAGGCCGTGCTGGGCGTGGACCACGTGCAGGCGGGCGTGGCCCTGGCCGAACACTGGAATTTTTCCGACACCATGCGCCTGGCGCTGGGCAACTACCTGCAGCCGGAAGCGCCGGGCGCCGGTTTCCTGGCGGCACTGATCCACGTGGCCAATGCCGTCGTCTGCGCGCTCGACCTGGCGCAGGCGGGCGACGACATGGTGCCGCGTGTCTCGCCGGTGGCCTGGGATGCGCTGGGCCTGGGCGAAGATGCATATCTGCAACTGTTCCGCGAAACGGAGCTGCGCTACGATGAAATCACCTCGGCCTTGTTAAGCTGATGGCATCAAGCTGACTCGGCAGGCAAAGCCGCAAACGCAAACGGCTCTCGCTGCGAAGCGAAAGCCGTTATGGGTACTGCGATACATCCCTATTACCCGGTCCATGCTGCCCGGTCCACGCCAGCCTGTTGCCGCCAGCAGCTACGCAAGCGGCACAGTCAGCGCGCAACCGCCACATCAGTGCGCGTAATTCGATTCTTGCGCATCGCCGCGGTCTTCCGCTTTTGGACGGCCCTGGGCGTCGGACAAACGATACTTGGTGCGGCGGTCGCCCATCAGATCGCGCAGGTCGCGGATGCTCATGCCCGTCACTTCGTGCATGCGGATCAGCAGCGAGGCGCCGACCGGCAAGCGGTGATGACGGATCTTGCTGATGACGGGTGGCGCCACTTCAAGCAGACGCGACAGGGCTGCATCGTTCTTCAGCTGCATCTTGCTCAGCAGAATATCCAGCAGGTGGTTCGGGTTGTAACTCTCTTGCGATGCTAATGCATGATGTGCCATGATTTTTCCTCGTCTGGTGAATGTAGAAAATAATGCCGATACGAACTTAAGGCTGGCTTAGAGTGTTCAAATAAACGTCTTTGCATCGGATTCAGCCCTCCCCTCCGCCTTCCCTCCTTATCGCACTGCCTGCACAGGACTCGCACAGCCACGTCCAACCAACGTGCGCAGCTTGCCGCGTGAGTAAAAAGTACTGCAATCCACAGAAATGAATTGCATATAAAACAATATACTAGTCCAAACACGCTGCATCTGCGCCTCGCGCAAACTTCCTGATTGTTGAATATCAATCAAGCTGCTGGTTGGCTTGGCAACGATGCTATTTCAACACATTAGGATGCCAGCGGGCGCACACAAGGCTTTGCAGCAACTTGTTACAAATCAATGGTGTCGTACGGCAATAAATGCTTTTCAGCATCATCGTTCCGCGCGCCTTGTTCGCATCGCAAGCTTGTCGGCAAGGTCAGCACGACATGGCCCGTCCCGGCGATTTACGCTAAACTATGGCCTGAACTTGCAGCGAGCCTGCCACCGGGCAGCCAGAGGCGCCCGGCCGGTCATCCACCGCCTCCCGCCCCGGGCGGCGCACAGCGCAAGCCCCCTGCCCAGCTGATTTGCCGCCACACTTAGTTGTCCCACTTATTTGCCGCTACATTTACCGATAAGCATCCGACTCCATGCAGAAAAAAGTATTCATTAAAACCTTCGGCTGCCAGATGAACGAGTACGACTCGGACAAGATGGCCGACGTGCTGGGCGCCTCCGATGGCCTGGTGCGCACCGACACGCCGGAAGATGCCGATGTGATCCTGCTTAACACTTGCTCCGTGCGCGAAAAGGCGCAGGAAAAGGTGTTTTCCGACCTGGGCCGTCTGCGCGAACTGAAACTGGCCAAGCCGCACCTCTTGATCGGCGTGGGCGGCTGCGTGGCCTCGCAGGAAGGCGACGCCATCGTCAAGCGCGCGCCGTATGTCGACATGGTGTTCGGCCCGCAAACGCTGCACCGCCTGCCGCAGATGATCGAACTGCGCCGCGCCAGCGGCGATGCGCAAGTCGACATCAGCTTCCCGGAAATCGAAAAGTTCGACCACCTGCCGCCGGCCAAGGTGGAAGGTGCTTCGGCATTTGTTTCCATCATGGAAGGCTGTAGCAAATATTGCAGCTACTGCGTCGTGCCCTACACGCGCGGCGAGGAAGTCTCGCGCCGCTTCGAGGACGTGCTGACGGAAGTGGCGGGCCTGGCCGCCCAGGGCGTCAAGGAAATCACCCTGCTGGGGCAAAACGTGAATGCCTACCGGGGCGCGATGGAAGGCGGAGAGATCGCCGACTTCGCCCTGCTGCTCGAATACGTGGCCGACATTCCCGGCATCGAGCGCATGCGCTTCGTCACCAGCCACCCGAAGGAATTCACGCAGCGCCTGATCGACGCCTACGCGAAGATCCCGCAGCTGGTCGACCACCTGTACCTGCCGGCGCAGCACGGTTCCGACAAGATCCTCGGCGCCATGAAGCGCGGCTACACGGGCCTCGAATACAAATCCATCATCCGCCGCATCCGCGCCGTGCGCCCGAACATGGCCATTTCCTCGGACTTCATCGTCGGTTTCCCCGGCGAGACGCAAGCCGACTTCGACGCCATGATGAAGCTGATCGCGGACGTCGGCTTCGACAACAGCTACAGCTTCATCTTCAGCAAGCGCCCCGGCACGCCGGCCGCCAGCCTGGAAGACGACACGCCGCATGAAGTCAAGCTGGCCCGGCTGCAGCAACTGCAGGCGGCCATCGACGCCAACACGCGCAAATACAGCCTGGCCATGGTGGGCAGCGTGCAAACCATCCTCGTCGAAGGCCGCTCGAAGAAGGACACGATAGCTCGCGAGCTGCAAGGCCGCACGGAAAACAACCGCGTGGTCAATTTCGACGCCGGCCCCGACGGCTTGCACCTGGTCGGCCAGCTGGTCGACGTGCGCATCACCGAAAGCCATTCCTATACCCTGCGCGGCGAACTCGTCGCCAGCGCACCCGCATTGAAAAGAGCCAGTTGAAAACCAAAGCCCCGATACAGCCGCATTACTTCATCCCCGAGCCGCTCGACAATACGCGCCTGGCGCATCTGTGCGGCCCGCTCGATGAAAACCTGCGCCAGATTTCCGCCGCCCTCGACGTGACGATCTTCCGCCGCGGCGAGAAATTCATCGTCGGCGGCAGCAATGCCGAACGCGCCGTGGAAATCCTCGAGCAGTTCTACGCCATCGCCAACAAGGTCGTGCCGCTGGAAGAAGTGCAGCTGGCCCTGGTGGAACAGCGCGCGGGCCTGTCCGCCGCCTCGGAACACCATGCCAACGCGCCCATCAGCACCTTCGTCGAGCCGGACATCGCCAGCCCCGTGCTGAAAACGCGGCGCTCCGACCTGCGCGGGCGCACGCCGCACCAGATCGCCTATTTGCGCGACATCCTCGAACATGACATCAGCTTCGGCGTGGGTCCGGCCGGCACAGGTAAAACCTACCTGGCCGTCGCCTGCGCCGTGGACGCGCTCGAACGCGACGCCGTCAAGCGCATCATTTTGACGCGCCCCGCCGTCGAAGCGGGCGAGCGCCTGGGCTTTTTGCCGGGCGACCTGGCGCAAAAAGTCGACCCGTACCTGCGTCCCCTCTACGATGCGCTGTATGATTTGCTGGGCTTTGACCGCACGCAAAAACTGTTCGAAAAACAGGTGATCGAAATCGCCCCGCTGGCCTATATGCGCGGACGCACCCTGAACCACGCCTTCGTCATCCTCGACGAGGCGCAAAACACCACCGTCGAGCAGATGAAGATGTTCTTGACGCGCATCGGCTTTGGCAGCAAGGCTGTGGTGACGGGCGACGTGACGCAAGTCGATCTGCACAAGAGCCAGACGAGCGGCCTGATCGACGCCGTGCACGTACTCAAGGACGTGCGCGGTATCGGCTTCACGCAATTTAACAGCACCGACGTGGTGCGCCACCCGCTCGTCGCGCGCATCGTCGACGCCTATGAAACGGCGCAGGCGGCCAATGCCGACGCCGCCCAGTTACTTCCCTTATTGAAACCAGCTGCCGCCAAAAATGTCCGAAAAAAATAAACTGTCCTTGTCCGTGCAATACCCGGATGCCCGCCTGGAAACCCTGATCACGCGCCCGAAAGTGCGCCGCTGGGTGAAGGCGGCCCTGTTCGCGCCCGCCGAATTCACCATCCGCTTCGTCGACGCGGAAGAAGGCCGCAGCCTGAACCGCGATTACCGCGAAAAGGACTACGCCACCAACGTGCTGACGTTCGCCTACAACGAAGGCGAAGAATTGGCCGAGGACGAGCCGACGCGCGCCGACATCATCCTGTGCACGGACGTGCTGGAAAAGGAAGCGGCCGAGCAAAAGAAAAGCGTGGAAGAGCACACGGCCCATTTGATCGTACACGGCGTGCTGCATGCGCAGGGCTACGACCACATGGATGACGCGGAAGCGGCCGAGATGGAGGGCCTGGAAACGGACATCCTCGCCAAGCTCGGCATTACCGACCCGTACAAGGAGTAAGCACATGGGAACCTGGGCCACTGACGCCTTCGGCAACGACTACGCCATGGATTGGGCGCAGGATTTGCACGAATATAAAACACTGGAACTGGTCGAGACAACGCTCGACAACGTCATCGACAGCCAGGAAGCGGAGCTGGAAGCGCCGTTCGCCGCCGAGGCGCTGGCCGCGCTGGAAGTGATCGCGCGCCTCTTGGGCAAGCCCGGCGAGGACGATCCGGCCACGGCCGAGGTGGACGAATGGGCGGCCGCCTGCAAGAAGAAAGTCACGCCGCCGCTGCTGGAAAAGGCGCGTCTGGCGTTCGATAAAGTCAGCGCGGAAGCGTCGGAACTGCGCCAACTGTGGCAGGACAGCGAGCACTTTGCCGACTGGCAGGCCGACGTGGCAGCCTTGCGCGCGCGCGTGCTGGGCCCGGAAGCGGCGTAAAAGATCGCGCAACGGCGCACTTCAACGTATTAAATTTGCATCAAAAGCGGGGAAATCCGGTATTCCCCCACTTTTGGTGTATCCTATATCCCTTCGCAACAACGGCTCACGCCTCCTATGCCCGAGCACCCTAGTGGCGTCAGAACTGACGTCAAGCCCCACCGGTCACTGTTTGAACGCCTGACCGCACTCATTTCCCCCGAGCCAGAGAACCGTGCAGAATTGCTCGAAGTTCTACACGATGCGCATGAACGCAAGCTGATCGACGCCGACGCCCTGTCGATGATCGAAGGCGTGTTCCAGGTGTCGGATCTCTGCGCGCGCGACATCATGATTCCCCGTTCGCAAATGGATGTCATCGACATCAGCAAGCCGATCGAGGAATGGATGCCGGAAGTCCTGTCGACCGCCCACTCGCGCTTCCCCGCGATCGAAGGCGAGCGCGACAAGGTCATCGGCATCCTGCTGGCGAAAGACTTGCTGCGTTATTACGCAGAAGAAACTTTCGACGTCCGTGACATGCTGCGCCCCGCCATCTTCATCCCCGAATCGAAACGCCTGAATGTGCTGCTGCGCGATTTCCGCGCCAACCACAATCACATGGCCATCGTCGTCGATGAATACAGCGGCGTCGCCGGCCTGATCACCATCGAAGACGTGCTGGAACAGATCGTCGGCGACATCGAGGACGAATACGACTTCGACGAAGCCGAGGACAATATCCTCTCGCTCAAGGAAGGCCAGTTCGGCCCCCGCTGGCGCGTCAAGGCGCTGACCGAGATCGAACAGTTCAACGAAGAAGTGGGCAGCCACCTGGTGGACGACGACGTCGACACCATCGGCGGCCTGGTCTCGAAGTACCTGGGCCGCATGGCGCACAAGGGCGACATCTTCGACCTGGGCAATCTGCGTTTCGAGGTGCTGCGCGCCGATGCGCGCCAGGTGCACGTGCTGCTCGTCGAGCGCCTGCCCAACGTGCCGGAACTGGAACTCTGACATGCGCGTGCTGTAAATGCGTTTCAGACGCGCCGACCCCAACGCCCCCGCCAAACCGCCCCGCAGCACCTGGGCGCGCATGCTGACTGCCGCCGTCGCCGGCGCCGTCGCCGTGCTGGCGTTCGCCCCTTTCGGCTACTGGCCGCTGCAAATCCTCAGCCTGGGCGTGCTGTTCTACCAAGTGCTGCGCGCGGCGAACGTCAAGGCCGGCGCGCTGATCGGCTGGGCCTACGGCTTCGGCTGGTGCGCGGCCGGCACGCACTGGCTGTATATCTCGATGCACCGCTATGGCGACATGGCCGCGCCGATCGCCGCCATCGCCGTGGCCCTGCTGGCCCTCTTGATGGCCATCTACGTGGCCCTGGCCATGGGCGCGGCCGCCTGGCTGCGCCAGCGCTGGGTGCTGTCCCTGCCCGCCATGACCTTGCTGGTGCTGCCTGCCACGTGGACGCTGTTCGAATGGACGCGCGGCTGGCTGTTTACGGGTTTCCCGTGGCTGGCCACGGGCTATGCCCACAATACCAGCCCGCTGGGCGGCTTTGCCCCCATCGTCGGATCGTACGGCCTGGGCTGGCTGGCGGCGCTGTCCGCCGGCGCCCTGCTGTTGCTCACGCATCGCACGCGCTGGAGCGCGCTGGGGGGCGTGATCGCGCTGTATGCGGCCGGCGTTGGCCTGCAATACGTGAACTGGACCCACCCGGTCGGGCGCCCGATCACCGTGCGCCTGCTGCAGGGGAATGTGCCGCAGCAGCAGAAATTCGACCCCGGCTTCGTGCTCGGCGCCCTGCAGATGTACCAGAGCGCCATCACCAGCGCGCCGGCCGACCTGATCGCCACGCCGGAAACGGCCGTCACCGTGCTGCCGCACCAGCTGCCGCCCGGCTATCTGGATAGCCTGGCGACGTATGCGCAGCAGACGGGCAGCACGATTTTGGTCGGCATGCCCGTGCTCGACGAGCAGCAGCGCTTCTACAATGCGGCCGTGGGCATCACGCCCAACGGCACGCCGGGACCGTACTACCAGTACCGCAAGCACCATCTGGTGCCGTTCGGCGAATTCGTGCCGCCTGGCCTGCACTGGTTCGTCGCCATGATGGCCATCCCGCTGGGCGACATGGGCCGCGGCGCCGAGGTGCAGGCGCCGCTGCAGGTACGCGACCAGCTGGTGCTGCCGAATATCTGCTACGAAGACCTGTTTGGCGAAGAAATCGCCGGCCAGCTGGCCAGCGCCCACCGCCACGGCAAGCAATCGGCCTCCGTGCTGCTGAATATCTCGAACCTGGCCTGGTTTGGCGACTCGATCGCCATCCCCCAGCATCTGCAGATTTCGCAGATGCGCAGCCTGGAAACGGGCCGCCCTATGCTGCGCTCGACGAACACGGGCGCCACCGCCGTCATTGACGGCAAGGGCGTGGTGCAAAGCCTGCTGCCGCCGGAACAGCAAGCCACGCTGGCGGCCAAGGTGCAAGGCATGGGCGGCATGACGCCATACATTCTGTACGGCAATAAACTGGTGCTGGCACTGGCCGCGCTGGCCCTGCTGACGGCCTTCCTGCTGTCGCGCGCCGCGCGCCGTAGCCGCGCCGCGCAGCAATAAGCGGCCGATATTGCCCGAAGAGTCACAGTGGGCGCATAAAAACCGCTAAAATTAGCAAAACCCCGGCCCGGACGCGCTTGTTAGCAACGTGCGGGCTTCAAGCAAACCTTAACAGCGCGCAGTCTCCCGCGCGGCGAACTCATACGATGCTCACATTTCAACAAATTATCCTGACCTTGCAAACCTATTGGGACAAGCAAGGTTGCGCCCTGCTCCAGCCCTACGACATGGAAGTCGGCGCCGGCACCTTCCACACCGGCACCTTCCTGCGCGCGATCGGCCCGGAACCGTGGCGCGCCGCGTATGTGCAGCCGTCGCGCCGCCCGAAAGATGGCCGCTATGGCGAAAACCCGAACCGCATGCAGCACTACTACCAGTACCAGGTGGTGCTCAAGCCCGCGCCGGAAAACATCCTCGACCTGTATCTGGGTTCGCTGGCCGCGCTGGGCCTGGACTTGAAGCAGAATGACGTGCGCTTCGTCGAAGACGACTGGGAAAGCCCGACCCTGGGCGCCTGGGGCCTGGGCTGGGAAGTCTGGCTGAACGGCATGGAAGTGACCCAATTTACCTACTTCCAGCAAGTGGGCGGCCTCGATTGCAAGCCCGTGCTGGGCGAGATCACGTACGGCATCGAACGCCTGGCCATGTACCTGCAGGGCGTGGAAAACGTGTATGACCTGGTGTGGACCGAGTGGGAAGAGAACGGCACCACGAAAAAACTGACCTACGGCGACGTCTTCCACCAGAACGAAGTGGAGCAATCGACCTACAACTTCGAGCACGCGAATACGGACTTGCTGTTTGAACAGTTCGGCAACTACGAAGCGGAAGCGAAGCGCCTGATCGAGCTGCAACTGACCCTGCCCGCCTACGAAAAGATCATGAAGGCCTCGCACAGCTTCAATATGCTGGACGCGCGCGGCGCCATCTCGGTGACGGAACGCGCCGCCTACATCGGCCGCGTGCGCACCCTGTCGCGCCTGGTGGCGCAAGCGTACTACGACTCGCGCGAGCGCCTCGGTTTCCCGATGCTGCCCGCCGCAGACCAAGCCGCCGCCTAATTCGAGCCTCTACACCGCCGTACCTGACAAGAACACCATGAACCAAACACTGCTCATCGAACTGCTGACCGAAGAACTGCCGCCGAAAGCGCTGGCCAAACTGGGCGCCGCCTTCACGGCCGGCATCGTCAACGGCCTGAAAGCGCGCGACTTCCTGGAGGCCGACAGCGTCGCCACCAGCTACGCCTCGCCGCGCCGCCTGGCCGTCTCCATCACCAACGTGCGCGAAGTCTCGCCCGATAAATCGATCCGCGAAAAAGTCTTGCCCGTCTCCGTGGCGCTGGACGCGAACGGCAACGGCACGCCGCCACTGGCCAAGAAACTGGCCGCGCTGGGCTTCCCCGATCTGACGGTGGCCGAGCTGGAACGCGCCGCCGACGGCAAGGCGGAAAGCTTCTTCTACACCTACACGGCGCCGGGCAGCAAACTGGAAACGGGCGCGCAAGCGGCCTTGACCGAGTCCTGCGCCAAGCTGCCGATTCCAAAGCTGATGAGCTATCAGCGCCCGGACGGCACCACCGTGCAATTCGTGCGCCCGGCCCACAGCCTGATCGCCCTGCACGGCATCAATATCCTGCCATTGACCCTGCTGGGCTTGAGCGCCGGCCGCACCACACTGGGCCACCGCTTCCTCACCGACGGCGAGCCGATCAGCATCGCGCACGCGGAAAACTATGCGCCGTCGCTGATCCTCAACGCCAGCGTCATCGCCAGCAACGAGGAACGCAAGGAGCGCATCCGCGCCCAGCTGCTGGACAAGGCCGGCGCCGACCAGGTGCTGATGCCCGAAGCGCTACTCGATGAAGTCACCGCCCTGGTCGAATGGCCGGTCGTGTATGAATGCCACTTCGAGGAAGAATTCCTGGCCGTGCCGCAGGAATGCCTGATCCTGACCATGCAGACGAACCAGAAATACTTCGCCCTGACGGACAGCGAAGGCAAGCTGCGCTCGCGCTTCCTGATCGTCTCGAACATCGAGACGGACACGCCCGAGCACATCATCGGCGGCAACGAGCGCGTCGTGCGCCCGCGCCTGTCCGACGCCAAATTCTTCTTCGAGCAAGACAAGAAGAAGACGCTGGCATCGCGCCTGCCGCTGCTGGCCAACGTGGTCTACCACAACAAGCTGGGCACGCAAGCGGCACGCACAGAGCGCGTCAAGTCGCTGGCCGGCGCCATCGCCGCCAAATTGAATTACGACGTGGCCCTGGCCGAACGGGGCGCACTGCTGGCCAAGGCCGATCTGCTGACCGACATGGTGGGCGAATTCCCCGAACTGCAAGGCATCATGGGCACGTACTACGCGCGCCATGACGGCGAACCGGAAGAAGTGGCGCTGGCCGCCTCCGAACACTACCAGCCACGCTTTGCGGGCGACAGCCTGCCGTCCACCGCCACCGGCACCGCCGTGGCCCTGGCCGACAAGCTGGAAACCCTGGTCGGCATCTGGGCCATCGGCCTGGCGCCGACGGGCGACAAGGACCCGTTCGCGCTGCGCCGCCATGCCCTGGGCGTGCTGCGCATGCTGCTGGAAAAACGCCTGCCCTTGTCGATTCAGGGCTTGCTGGGCGACGCGGCCGCGCAATTTGCCGCCGTTCCAGGCTTCAAGGACCCGGTCGCGGATGTGACCACCTTCATGCTGGACCGCCTGCGCGGCATCCTGCGCGAGCGCGGTTTCTCGCCGAATGAAATCGAAGCCGTCGTGGCGCAAAATCCCGACCGCCTGGACGACATCGTGCAGCGCCTGGAAGCCGTGCAGGCGTTTGCCGCGCTGCCAGAAAGCGCCTCGCTGGCAGCGGCCAACAAGCGCATCACGAACATCCTGAAAAAGAACGAGGAAGCCGTGAGCCAGGTCGCCGCCGGCGGCGTCAACGTGGCGCTGCTGCAGGACGAGGCGGAGAAAAAACTGGCCGCCGCCGTCTCGCGCGTGCAGCCGGAAGTCGACGCGGCCTTTGCCAAGGGCGATTTCACCAGCACCCTGCAAACCCTGGCGCAGCTGCGCGACGACGTCGACGGCTTCTTCAACGACGTGATGGTGATGGCCGAGGATGTCGCCCTGCGCAACAACCGTCTGGCACTGCTGTCGTCCTTGCACGGCATGATGAACCGCGTGGCCGACATTTCCAAGCTGGCGGCATAATGGGCACTCCGGCGCTGAAACTGATTATTCTCGACCGCGACGGCGTCATTAATCATGACTCGCCGGACTTCATCAAGTCGCCGGCCGAATGGCTGCCGATCCCCGGTTCGCTCGAAGCGATCGCCCGCCTGAACCAGGCCGGCTATCGCGTGGTGATCGCCTCGAACCAATCGGGCATCGCGCGCGAATATTTCGACATGACGGTGTTGAACGCGATCCACCAGAAGATGCACACGCTGGCGCAGCAGGTGGGCGCCGACATCGATGCCATCTTCTTTTGCCCGCATGCGGGCGCGGACAATTGCGACTGCCGCAAGCCGAAACCGGGCATGTTCCATGAAATCTCGCAGCGCTACAACACCAGCCTGCGAGGCGTGCCCACCGTCGGCGATTCGCTGCGCGACCTGCAGGCCGGCTTCATCAGCGGCTGCATGCCCTACCTGGTCTTGACGGGCAAGGGCGAAAAAACCAACGAAACGGGTGGCCTGCCGCCTGGCACCCTGGTCTTCTCCGACCTGGCCGCCGTCGTCAGCCACCTGCTCAAGGCGCCCGCGGCACCAGCGCCCACCGTGGCCTTCAGCATCTAATCTTCGGAGAACCGCATTGCGTAATATTTCCCTGTTCCTGCGATCCCTACTGTTCATGATCATCATGGTCGTGGCCACCATCGTCTGGGCCTGCGTGTGCTTTTTTGCCGCGCCATTGAGCTACAACAAGCGCTATTGGGTCACCTCGCGCTGGAACGTGTTTATCCTGTGGTGCGCCAAGGTCATTTGCGGCATCCGCTATGAAGTCAAGGGCGCCGAGAACTTCCCCGATGCGCCAGCCATCGTGCTGTCGAAGCACCAGTCGGCATGGGAAACCATCTTCTTGCTGCCCAGCCTTCCCCGCCCGCTCGTGTATGTCTTCAAGAAGGAGATTTTGTACATTCCCTTCTTCGGCTGGGCCATGGCGCTGCTGCGCATGATCCCGATCGACCGCAAGCAGGGCAAGCACGCCTTCAAGAGTGTGGTGGCGCATGGCAAGCGCCGCCTGGCCGACGGCCAATGGATTATCATGTTCCCTGAAGGTACGCGCATTCCCGTGGGACAGGCGGGCAAGTACAAGAGCGGCGGCACGCGTCTGGCCATCGCCACGGGCGCCGTGGTGGTGCCGATTGCGCATAATTCAGGCGAGTGCTGGCCCAAGCAGTCATTCCTCAAACGCCCGGGACTGATCACCGTTTCGATAGGCAAACCGATTTCGCCGGAAGGGCAAACCCCGGACAGCATGATGCAACAGGTGGAAAATTGGATAGAATCAGAAATGCGCGTCATTTCGCCTCACGCCTACAACGCTGGCTAGACGGCATCAGCGCGGTCATCCAGGAGCCGACCCTGCGCCAGCAGATGAAGACCATCAAGGTCGGCGACCAGCAACTGGATCTGTTCGCGCATGACGTTTCGACCAGCACGCCCCCGGCGGTGCGCCCCACGGCACCGCCAGCGCCGCCCGTGGCACCGCCGGTAGTGGAGCCCGCGCCCCCCATCGTTCGCCCTGCCCCGCCTCCCCTGCCTTCCCCGCCACGCACCGCCGATGGCCCGCCGCTGCGCCAGCTGCAACTGGGCAGCCACCTCGTCGAATTCGCCCTGCGCCGCTCCACGCGCCGTTCCATCGGCTTCATGATCGACGATAACGGCTTGCGCGTCACCGCGCCCAAGCGTGTCACCCTGGCCGAAATCGACAATGCCATCCGCGCCAAGCAAGGCTGGATCGTCTCGAAGCTGCTGGAACGGGGCGAGCGCAAGGTGCAGCGCCAGCAGCGTCCGCCCGTGGCATGGGTCGATGGCGCCGTGCTGCCCTACCTCGGTGGCGAGATCACCTTGCGCCTGCACCAGGCGCCGCGCCACCGCGCCAGCTTCCAGCGCGAGACGAATGAATTGCATGTTTGGGTCACGCCCACGGGCAGCGAGCAGCAGTTGAAGGAAAAAGTGAAAGGCTGGTTCCAGCACGAGGCGCGCCAGCTGTTCGAAGCACGGCTGGACCTGTATGCGGACAAGCTGGGGGTAAGCTACGATTCGCTGTCGCTATCCTCGGCCGGCACGCGCTGGGGCAGTTGCACCATCGAGCGCAAGATCCGCCTGAACTGGCGCCTGATCCACTTCGCCCTGCCGCTGATCGACTACGTGGTGGCGCATGAACTGTCGCACCTGCTGGAAATGAACCACAGCCCCCGCTTCTGGGCCACCGTGGAATCGATCTATCCTGACTACGATGGCGCCAAGCAGGCGCTGAGAAAACGCTCGCAGGAACTCCCCGTCTTGTTCAATTAAACGGGCAGCAGGGTCTTGATTGCGGCGACCGTACGCGGCGTGGCGCCACGGTGCTGCGCCGCGAAGGCCAGCGCCTTTTGTCCCATCGATGCCAGCTGCGCGGGGTCCTGCAGCAAGACTGACGCCTGCGCCATCAGCGCGTCGGCGTCCGCCACCAGTGCAGCGCCGCCGGCGGCAATCGCCTGCTCGGTCACCAGGGCAAAATTGAAGGTGTGCGGGCCGATCAGCACTGGCTTGCCAAGGGCCGCCGGTTCGATCAGGTTTTGCCCGCCCAGCGGCAGCAGGCTGCCGCCGACGAATGCGCAATCGCAGGCAGCGTAATACGCGAACATCTCGCCCATGGTATCGCCCAGCAGCACCTGCGTGCCCTGCGCCACGGCATCGTCCTGCGCCAGGCCGGACCTGCGCTGGACGACCAGCCCCTGCGCCGCGATCAACTTTTCCACCTCGTCGAAGCGCTGCGGATGACGCGGCACGATCAGCAGCAGCGCATGCGCCGGCAAGCTGGCGCGGATATACGCATCAAGGATCAGCTGCTCCTCGCCTTCGCGCGTGCTGGCGCACAGCAGCACGGGGCGCGCACCGATGGCGCCGCGCAGCCAAGCCCCCGTCGCCAGGGCCGCGTCGGGCACGACGACGTCAAACTTGATGCTGCCCGTGACAACCACGTGCTGCACGCCCAGCTGACGCATGCGATCGGCGTCGTCCTGCGTCTGCGCCGCCACCAGGGTGATGCCGCGCGCTGCGTCGGCAATGAGCTTGCCAAGACGCTGCGCCTTGCCCAGCGAACGCTGTGACAAGCGCGCATTGGCCAACACCACGGGCACTTTGTAGCGAGTGCATTGATGGATCAGATTCGGCCACACTTCCGTCTCCATCAGGATGCAGATGCACGGCGCAAAGTGGCGGATGAAACGGGCCGGCATGGCGCCCGTGTCATACGGCAGATAGCTTTGCACCAGGCGCGCGCCGTGTTTGGCGAACAGCGACTTTCCCGTGGCGCGCCCCGTCGGCGTCATGTGCGTGAGGACGATGCGGCACCTGGGCCAGGCGGCCAGCAGCGCATCGATCAGCGGCTCGGCCGCGCGCGTCTCGCCGACGGAGACGGCGTGCAGCCAGATGGTGTCTGTAGCCGTTGTCGGCTGGCGGCCGTAAAAGCCCAGGCGCTCGCCCCAGTGCTGGCGGTAGCCGGGTTCCTGGCGTCCGCGCAGCCACAGTCGCGCCAGCACCAGGGGCAAGGCCAGCCACCAGGCGAGGGTATAAAGAAGTCGCATGATTGTTGAATGTTGAAGTCAGGAGGTAGGATAGTCGGCCAGCAGGCGACGTGCCGCGGCCAGCACTTCCGGCACGCCGGGCGGCGCACCCTTGTCGCCCAGGTTGATGATTTTCGGCGACCAGTTGCCTTCCGTTTTCCACAGCGGCGAATCGGCATAGATTTCCACCGTCGGGCGCACGAAGGCGGCGGCGATATGCGTGAGACCCGTATCGACGCCGATCACCAGCGCCGCGTGGCGCGCCAGCAGGGTGGCGTCGCCCATCGACAGCTTGGGCAGCACGCGCGCATTCGGCAGGCTGGCCGCCAGCTGTTCGGCTTCCGCCTTTTCCCTGGGCGAACCCCAGGGCAGCAAAATCGGCATGGGCGCGAGCGCCTGGCCCAGGGCGATCCAGTTCTGCGGCGCCCATTTCTTGGCGTCGCGCGCGGTGCCGTGAAAATACACGCAGTAAGGCGCTTCGCCCATCCAGTCCGGGCGCGGTTCGCTGCCGGAGACTTCCGGCAAACCGAAATCGGCCGGCGTATCGACCGTGTAGCCGAGTGCGGCGGCAGCCACCAGGCGGCCGCGCGCTACCGCATGCGTGCGCGGGTCGAGCGGAATGCTCTTCGTGTGAAACAGACGCGAGATGCATTCATAGCCGGAGCCTTCGCTGCCGTTCGCCAGGCCGACCTTCTGCCCGCCCGGCGCCAGGCGCGCGGCGCCCATGATGATGCCCGTCTTGAGCAAGCCCTGGGTATCGAACACATAATCGTAGCGCGTCTGGCGCAGGCTGCGGAAGAAGGCAGCGATTTCCGCGCGCGTCTCCTTCTTGCCCAGGCTCTTGCGCCAGCGCCGTAGCGCAAAGGGAAAGATGGTACCCACGCGCGGGTTCAGGCGCACCAGGCTGGTATAGCCCTCCTCGACCACCCAGTCGATCGTCGCATCGGGATAATGGCGGGCGATGTCCGCCACCATGGGCAGGTTATGCAGCACGTCGCCCAGCGAGGACACCCGCACCAGCAGGATTTTCAAGGGCGCCTGTGCGCCAGGTTGACCGGCCATGCTGTCAGAACGGCAGTACCGCGTCTGGCTTGGCGGCCAGGATCACGCTCTTGAACTGTCCCTGGATGCGCGCCAGGGCCGCCGGCGTTTCCGCCTCGAAGCGCATGACGATCACCGGCGTGGTGTTCGATGAACGGGCCAGGCCGAAACCGTCCGCGTATTCCACGCGCAGGCCGTCGATGGTGATGATCTGTTCATTGCCGGGGAAGACGGCGTCGCGGCGCAGCATGTCCATCAGCGCGACGCTCTCGCCTTCCTTCAGTTCCAAGTGCAGTTCCGGCGTGCTGTCGGACTGAGGCAGGGAGTTCAGCAAGGCTGAAGGATCGGCTTCGCGCGTGAGGATTTCCAGCAGGCGCGCGGCCGAATACAGGCCGTCGTCGAAACCGTACCAACGGTCCTTGAAGAAGATATGGCCGCTCATTTCGCCGCCCAGCGGCGCACCCGTTTCACGCAGCTTGGCTTTTACCAGCGAGTGGCCCGTCTTGTACATCAGCGGCACGCCGCCATGCTTGCTGATCCACGGCGCCAGGTGACGCGTACATTTCACGTCGTACAGAATTTGCGCGCCAGGGTAGCGGGTCAGCACGTCGGCCGCGAACAGCATCATCTGGCGGTCAGGGTAGATGATCTGGCCATCCTTGGTGACCACGCCCAGGCGGTCGCCGTCGCCGTCGAAGGCGATGCCGATTTCGGCATCCGTCTCGGCCAGGCAGCGGATCAGGTCTTGCAGGTTTTCCGGATGCGCCGGGTCCGGATGGTGGTTCGGGAAATTGCCGTCGACTTCGCAGAACAGTTCGATGACTTCGCAGCCCATGCCGCGGAACAGGTCGCCCGCGAACGCGCCCGCGACACCATTGCCGCAATCGACGGCGATCTTGATCGGGCGCGCCAGCTTGACGTCGCCCAGGATGCGCTCCAGGTAGGCGGCGCGGATATCGTGCGTCGCATAAGTTCCCGGCGTAGCGCTGGCGCTGCCATCGTGGGCGACGATGCTGTGGTACAGCGCCTGGATCGCTTCGCCGTGGATGGCTTCACCGGCCAGCACCATCTTGAAACCGTTATAGTCGGGCGGATTGTGGCTGCCCGTGACCATGATGCCGGAGCGCGTGTCGAGCACATTCGTGCCGAAGTAGACCATCGGCGTGGCCACCACGCCCAGGTCGATCACGTCGACGCCAGCCGCTTGCAAGCCCTGCGCCAGCGCCGCCGTCAATTCAGGTCCAGACAGACGGCCATCGCGGCCGATCACGACCCGCTGCTCGCCCTTGGCCAAGGCGGCCTGGCCAAATGCCTGACCGATCTTGTGAGCCACGCTGGCATCGAGGGTTTTGGCGATGATGCCGCGAATATCGTAGGCCTTGAAGATCGTTCTGGACAATGGAAGCATGGTGTGGGCGGTATATAAGAAAGAAGAAGTAAGGGTCAAATAGGGTGCATGGCAAGATGCAGCGCGCGGCTGGCAGCTTGCTACTGCGCCAAGAGTATACCGAATTATACGCGCAGCAGATCGATCGACTTGCCCGATTCCACCCACTGTCTGACCCACAGCGGCTGGCGGCCACGACCTGTCCATTGTTCATTGGTATTGTCAGGATGGCGGTAACGCACCGCGACTTTACCCGTGCGCGGGTGCAAGCCATCGAGTATCAGCTGCTTCAGCGGAATGCCCGCTTGCTGCGCGATGGCCATGATCTGTTCGCGCGCCTTGTTCAAGTCTGCGCGTTCGCGGCGGTTCAATTCCTGCTTGACGTTATCTTCCAGTTTGCGTAATTCCAGCATCGTCATCGTTGACAGATCCATTGGTACATCCTTTATATTAATTTAAATAATAAAATCACGTGGAATATACTACATTGCATAAACATCTGCGCACCATTGCATAATCTCTCGCCAATTGAATCACGGCCATCGTTTTATTTAACGGAGCAACATTAAGATTAAATGAAGAATATTCAGCAAGCGCGCGTGGAAATTGAATAAATATGAATGAAATGGCATTCCGGCATGCCTGAGCGGTGTACCGGCGGCTTATGACCGATATATGGCAGCGAGAAGTGCAGCCCAATTAAATTCCCTATACGACATAATCGGCACCCGCTTTTTCTTCCCGCCGGCCAAGCGCGCAATCGGGCACCTGCCAGAAATACCCCCGACGCCAAAGGGCGGGCATGCTTATAATGCAGGCGCGTAGTTCACTTCACCCGGCACATATGAAAACTTACTTTATCGGCGATCTGCAAGGCTGCCATGCACAAACCGTCGAATTGATCGAACGGATCCAGATGGCAGCGGATGGTCCGTACCGCCTGCTGTTCGCAGGCGACTTGATCAATCGCGGCCCGGCCTCGCTGGCCACCCTGCGCCACATTCACGCGCTGGCGCAGCAGGGCCTGGCCGACAGCGTCCTGGGCAATCATGACTTGCACTTGCTGGCCGTGGCCAACGGCATCCGGCCCGAACATGCTTCCGACACCCTCGCAGAAATCCTCGATGCGCCCGACCGTGAGGAATTGATCACCTGGCTGCGCCAGCGGCCGCTGGCACTGGAACACGATGGCCATGTGCTCGTGCATGCGGGCTTGCTGCCGCAATGGAGCGCGGCCCAGGCCCTGTCCCTGAGCGAGGAGGTATCCACCATGCTGCGCAGCGACGGCTGGGTGGCGTTCCTGCGCACCATGTACGGCAACGAGCCGGCCGCCTGGCGCGACGACCTGCAGGGAGCCGACCGGCTGCGCTGCATCGTCAACGCCATGACGCGGCTGCGCTTTTGCACGCCGGACGGCATGATGGACTTCAAGATGAAGGAAAGCGGCAGCCCGCCGCCAGGTTCCGGCCTGCTGCCCTGGTTCGACGTTCCGGGCCGGCGCAGCGCTGGCGACACCATCGTCTTCGGCCACTGGTCGGCGCTGGGACTGCAATTGCGGGAGCACCTGATCGGCCTCGATAGCGGCTGCGTGTGGGGCGGAAAATTGTCGGCCGTGTGCCTGGAAGACCGCTCGCTGCTGCAAGTCGATTGTCCCGCCTTCCAGCAGCACAGCGGCAAGCAGTAAGCCGCATCGCGCATATGCTTAGTCGAAATCGGTCGTTGGCCATGCGGGGCGCGGCCCGTATGATGCAGCTTTTGCCTTTGCGATCCCATGCATCCTGATACCGACAAGCTGGCGCGCTGGCTGCTCGGCAGCCTGGAACTCGACACCGCCGTCCTGCACGTGGGCCAGTACTGCGGCCGCTGGCGCGCTTCCACGGCGGGCCGGGAACTGGGCAGCTTCCACCTGGTGCTCGATGGCCACTGCTATTTGCACCTCGACGGCGCGGCGCCGATTGCGCTCGGCCCGCGCGACGGCGTCTTCCTGCTGCGCGACTTGCCGCACTTTCTCAGCCCCCACAGCGACCCGCTGCAAGCGATGAGCGCACAAGCCATGCTGCCACTGCAATCGCCCACGGATGGCCTGGCGACGGCGCTGGCCTGCGGCTTCTTTCAATTCCGCGGCGCCCTCTCCGCGCTGATCGTCGACTCGTTTCCGCCGTATCTGCTGATACGCGGCGACGCGCCCGCCTTCAGCGCCGCCGCCGCGCTGTTCGACCTGATCCTGGCGGAGGCCGGCGGCGACCCGGAACAGCCGTCGCCGCTCATCGCGCGCCTGGTCGAGCTGCTGTTCTTCTACCTGATCCGCCATGTGGCGCAGGGCGAGCAGGTGGCGGCCGGCCTGCTGTCGCTGCTGCACCAGCCCGCATTTTCGCCGCTGCTCGAACGCATGCTCGACGCCCCTGCCGACGACTGGTCGATCGAGAACATGGCCAAGGCAGCGTGCATGTCGCGCGCCAGCTTCTGCAAGCATTTCGCCAGCGCCAGCGGCCACTCGCCGGCCCAGTTCCGGCTCCTGCTGCGCATGAAGATCGCCGCGCGGCGCCTGCACGACGGCGTCTCCGTCGAACGCGCGGCCGAACTGGTGGGCTACCGCTCGCACGCCGCCTTTACGCGCGCCTTCAAGCGGGTCACGGGCGAGCAGCCTGGCGCCTACCGGCGCGACCACCGATTGCGCCAGCTGGCCAGCTAAGAGGCTGCCGGGATCAAGGATCACACAATCACAGACGAACGAGCACAAAAGGACGACGCTGACGTCTGTTGCGTGCGCGATATGGCCGATATAATGCCCGGGTGACTTACTAACTTAGCAAGGTACCCCATGTCCCGTCTGACGCTGCACACTCTCGATACCGCACCGGCCGACAGCCGTCCCTGCGTGGAAAAGGCCATCGCCAACAACGGCTTCCTGCCCAACCTGATCGGCGTGCTGGCCAATGCCCCGCTGGCGCTGGAAACCTATCTGACCGTGTCCGGCATCAATGCACGCGCCAGCCTGACGTTAATGGAACGCGAAGTGGTGCAGATCACGGCCGCGCGCATCCATGGCTGCGACTTCTGCATCGCCGGCCATAGCGCCATCTCGCTGAAAAAAGCGGGCCAGACACCCGATACCGTGCGCGCCCTGCAGCACGGCCAGCCGACGGGCGATACGAAGCTCGACGCCGTCGCCGCCTTCGCCACGGCCGTCATCGCCACGCGCGGCGCCGTCAGCGACGCCGAATATCAAGCCTTCCTGGCCGCCGGCTACAACGAACAGCAGGCGCTGGAAGTCGTGCTGGGCATCAGCCTGGCCACCCTGTGCAATTTCTCCAACAGCCTGGCCGGCACACCCGTCAATCCGCAACTGACACCCTACCTGCCTGGCGCCGTCTGACATGGGCCGCCTCAATCACTGGCTGCACATGCACGCCGACCAGCTCGACCAATCGCCGGAACTGGCTGAAACCGTTTTGCCTGCCCTCGCTGGCGACAAGCTGCTGGCCATCGGCGTGCCGCAGGAACACGGCGGCGCGGGCGGCGACGTGCGCGACGCCATCGAGGCCATCGCCAAGGTGGCCGAGCAATCGGTGACGGCCGCCTTTGTCTTCTGGGGCCAGCGCTGCTTCATCGAATTCCTGCTGCAAAGCGAGAACCGCGCGCTGGCAGAGCGCCGCTTGCCCGGCCTGCTGGCCGGCACGCAGGCCGGCGCCAGCGGCCTGTCGAACGCCATGAAATTCTTGTCCGGCATCGAGCAGCTGCAAATCACGGGCGCGCGCCACGGCGACGGCTTGCTCGTCGACGGCGGCCTGGCCTGGGTGACCAACTTGCGCAAGGCGGGCTTTGTCGCGGCAGCCGCCGTGGCGCCCGACGATGGCGCGCCACCCCTCATCGTCGCCTTCGACAGCGGCACGGCGGGCGTCAAGCGCAGCGACGACCTGGACCTGATCGCCCTGCGCGGCAGCAATACGGCTTCCGTCAAGCTGGCGCAGGTGCACATCCCCGCCGCGGACATCATCAGCGACAACGCCCCGGCCTGGCTGCCGCAGGTGCGCCCTTCCTTCCTCGGCATGCAGTGCGGCCTGTCGATCGGACTGGCACGCGCCAGCCTGGCGCAGGCGGCGCAAATCTCGGCCGGCTCGCGCAACCAGCTCACGCCGCGCATCGAAGCGCTGCAGGCGGTCCTGGAAAATGCCGTCGCTACCCTGCTGGCCGGCGTGCACGATGGCCGCTTCAAGACACAGGCGCCGGCCATGTTCCGCCTGCGCATACAGCTGGCCGACGTGCTGCAGCAAGCGCTGATGCTGGAACTGCAAGCCATGGGCGGGCGTGCCTACCTGAACGCCGAGCAGCAGGGCTTTGCCCGCCGCTGGCGCGAATCGTCGTTCATCCCCATCGTCACCCCCAGCCTGACGCAATTGCAGGCGGCCTTGCAGCTGTTCGACAGCCAGCAGGCGGCCAAGGCGGGAGCATCGGCATGAGCGTTGCTGATTGGGCCTTGCAGGCGCAGGATCTGAGTTTTTCCTATGCGGGCAGCGCGCCCGTATTCCAGCACGTCTCGCTGGGCGTGCGCAAGCGCGAAATCGTCTGCCTGCTGGGCGGCAGCGGCTGCGGTAAATCGAGCCTGCTGCGCGTGCTGGCCGGCCTGCAGCCGCCGTCCACGGGCGCCATTCAATTCCTGGACGCGCCCATGCGCGAACCGGATCCGCGCAGCGCCCTCGTATTCCAGCAGGCGAGCCTTTTGCCCTGGCTGAACGTCACGGGCAACGCCGGTTTCGGCCTGGACTTCAAGCACCAGCCGCAGCTCACGCGCGCAGCGCACGAGGCACGCGTGGCGCAAGCCATCGAAGCCGTCGGTTTGAAGGGGCGCGAAAAACTGTATCCGTCCGCGCTGTCGGGCGGCATGGCGCAGCGCGTGGCCCTGGCTCGCGCGCTGGCGCGCGAACCGGAACTGCTGTTCGCCGATGAACCGTTTTCCGCCCTCGACGCCATCACCCGCGCCGAGATGCAGTCGCTGCTGGTCGACGTGGTGCACCGCTGGCACACGGCCGTGCTGCTGGTCACGCACGATATCGACGAAGCCATCCTCGTGGCCGACCGCATCCTGCTCATGGGCGGCAAGCCGGGCAACATCGTGCGCGAGTGGCCCGTCGCCATCGAGCAGCCGCGCATCGGCCACAGCGCCGACGTCATCGCCCTCAAGATGGACATCCTCGACGCCCTGCAGGCGCTGCAAAAGCAGGATCAAACGCCCGCCTTTGCTCCCAATTAATCGACCGGAACTTTCCCATGACATTCGAAGACCAAAACAAACCCCTGCATATCTGCGCCTCGTCCGATTGCGACTGCGGCCTGACGCGGCGCGACTTCCTGCGCATGTCGGCCCTGGCCACGGCCAGCGTCGCCTCGCCGCTGCTGTTCGCCGGCGACGCCATGGCCCAGCAAGGCCCGAAAAGCGACGACCAGCCCGTCAAGATCGGCTACCTGCCGATCACCGACGCCACTCCGCTGCTCGTCGCCCACGCGCGCAAGCTGTTCGAGGCGGAAGGCTTGCAGGCGGAAACGCCGCGCCTGTTCCGCAGCTGGGCGCAGATCATCGAAGCTTTCGTCGCCGGCCAGGTCAACGTCATCCACCTGCTGTCGCCTGCCACCCTGTGGGTGCGCTACGGCGCCAAGTTCCCGGCCAAGGTCGTCGCCTGGAACCACGTCAACGGTTCCGCGCTGACGGTGGCCAACGAGATCAACAAGGTCTCCGACCTGGGCGGGCGCACGGTCGCGATCCCGTTCTGGTATTCGATCCACAACATCCTGCTGCAGCAAATCCTGTCCGCCAATGGCCTGACGCCGGTCACGCGCGCGCGCAACGCGGCCATCAAGCCGAATGAAGTCAACCTGATCGTGCTGGCGCCGGCAGAAATGGTCTCCGCCCTGGCCAGCAAGTCGATCGCCGGCTACATCGTGGCCGAGCCGTTCAATGCGGCGGCGGAAAACGCCGGCATCGGCAAGATCCTGCGCTTCTCGGGCGACGTGTGGAAAAACCACGCGTGCTGCGTCACCTTCCTGTCCGAGCGCGACATCAACACGCGCCCCGAATGGGCGCAGAAAGTCACCAACGCCATCGTCAAGGCGCAGCTGTGGACGCGCTCGAACCAGGTCGACACGGCCAAACTGCTGTCGAACGTGGGCGAGCACCGCTACACGCCGCATCCGCTGCAGGTGCTGACCAAAGTGCTGGCCACCACCGACTACGCCGGCTATGAAAAGCAGGGCCTGATCATGCACAAGAACTGGCAGCAGCGCCGCATCGACTTCCAGCCGTATCCATTTGCCTCGTACACGGAAGAACTGGTGCGCGCCATCGGCCGCACCAAGGTCGAAGGCGATACGCGCTTCCTGGCGAACCTCGATCCGAAGTTCGCCGCGCGCGACCTGGTCGATGACCGCTTCGTGCGCAAGGCCATCACGGCAGTCGGCGGCCCGGCCGCCTTCGGCTTGCCGGCCAACCTGCTGCGCAGCGAAACCGTGGCGGTCTGACGATGGCAAGCAAGTTGTTCACGAAGTTCGGCCTGCCCCTGGTGGGGCTGGCCTGTGCCTTGCTGTTGTGGTCCATGGGCGTGACGGCGCTGGAAAAGTCCACGCCGATCGCCACCGCCTTCGCGCCCTTGCCTACGGCGCTGGCGTTCAAGGAAATGCTGGGCGGCTCCGATATCTGGCTGCACGTGGTATTGAGCCTGCAAAGGGTGGCCGTGGGCCTGGGACTGGCGATCGTCATCGGCGTGCCGCTGGGCGTGCTGGTGGCCATGTCGAAGAGCTTTTCCGGCGCGGCCATGCCGCTGTTCCAGCTGCTGCGCATGATTTCGCCGCTGTCGTGGATGCCGATCGCCGTGATGGTGCTCGGCGTCGGCGACGCGCCCGTGTACTTCCTGCTGGCGTTCGCGGCCGTCTGGCCTATCCTGCTCAATACGGCGGCCGGCGTGGCGCGGCTCGATCCGAACTGGCTGCTGCTGGCGCGCAGCCTGTCGGCCACGCGCAGCGAGATCGTCTTCAAGGTGATTTTGCCGGGCATCACGGCCGATATCCTGACGGGCGTACGCCTGGCCATCGGCATCATCTGGATCGTGCTGGTGCCGGCCGAAATGCTGGGCGTGTCGGCCGGCCTCGGCTACTTCATCCTCGACACGCGCGACCGCCTCGCGTATTCGGAGCTGATGGCTGCCATCGTGCTGATCGGGATGTTAGGTTTCATCCTCGACTACCTGGCCCGCGCCGCGCATGCGCGCTGGCTGCACGTCAAAAACTAGGCCGCCTTTTCCAGCGGCAGCGCAGCGGCCACCGCCGCCTGCGTTGCCGCCGCCAGTTCGCGCCGGTGCGCGTCGGACGTCGCCACTGGCGCCAGGCAGGTCAGGCGCGCCGTGATCGGCGGGCCGCTCAGGATCGCCACCATGCTTTGCGCAAAGCTCATCTCGCCGATGAAGTCGACGGCGTGATGCAAGGCCCCCTTGTCATCCACGTACACGAGCGCGAACGGCTGCACCGGCACTTGCGCGTCGATGGCCGCCTCGAACAGGTTGGCGTGAAACGGCAGGATCTGCCCTTGCGCGGCGGTCGTGCCTTCGGGGAAGAACGCGATGCGCTCGCCCGCCGTCAGTTTATCCACCAGCCCCTGGAAGATCAGGCGCAGGTCGCGCTTGCTGCCGCGCGAAATGAAGATGGTGCCGGCGCGTCCCGCCAGCCAGCCCAGGATCGGCCAGGCACGGATTTCCGCCTTGGCGACAAAACGGCAGGGGTGGACGGCATTGATGACGAAGATGTCGAGCCACGACACGTGGTTCGCCACCACCATCGCATGGTCGAGGGCCGGCACGCTGTCTGCCGGCTGCGCCACATGCACGCCGCAGATGTCGAGCAGCTGCGTCGACCAGCGGCGGATGCGCCGGTTGCGCCCTTCCAGGTCCAGCCAGGGAAAGAGCACGGCGCTCTTGGCCATGCCGCAGCTCAGGTGAATGGCGATGCGCGCGAGGCGGTAGGTAAGCAGAAGTTTCAAATGACACCAAGGTTGGAAGCAAAGCCATACAGCCGCGTAGGTCGGCTTAGCAGCGCCCGCGAGGCGCTGCGTAAGCCGACAGGAGCCGCCATGGACTTGTCGGATTACGCGTACCGCTAATCCGACCTACGGCTCCGATACAAAAAATTAACGCTGAAACGCCACCTGTCCGGCAACGATGGTCGCCTTGACGATGCCGCTCAGCTCATAGCCGAGGAAAGGCGTGTGCTTGCCCTGGCTGGCCAGCGACGCCGACGACACGGTCCAGCGCGCGGCGGGATCGAAGACGCAGATGTCGGCCGCTTCGCCCACGGCCAGGCTGCCGGCCGGGATGCCGGCGACACGGGCCGCATCGGACGTGACCTTGGCCACGGCGCGCGCCAGCGGACGGGCACCCGCCTGCGGCTGGCCCAGCGCATAGTCGTCGGCCCATTTCAGGGCCAGCGACAGCAGCAGTTCCAGGCCCGTGGCGCCGGGCGACGCTTCGCCGAACGGCAGCAGTTTTTCATCGTCGTCGACGGGCGTGTGGTCCGAGCACATGGCGTCGACCGTGCCGTCGAGCAGGCCGGCGCGGATCGCGTCGCGGTCGCGCTGGCTGCGGAACGGCGGCGTCACGCGCGCGTTCGGATCGAAGAAGCCGATGTCGGCGTCCGTCAGGTGCACGTGATGCACGCCCACGTCGCAGGTGACGGGCAAGCCTTCGGCCTTGGCGGCGCGGATCAGTTCCAGGCCCGCCGCCGAAGAGATGCGGCACAGGTGCACGCGCGCGCGGCTGGCGCGCATCAATTCAAAGATCGTGTGCAGCGCGATGGTCTCGGACATCACGGGCACGCCGGACAAGCCCAGGCGCGACGCCAGCGGGCCGCTGTGGGCGATGCCGCCACGGCCGATGTGCGGGTCTTGCGGGCGCAGCCAGACGGTGTAGCCGAAGGTGTTCGCATACTGCATGGCGCGCAGCAGCACGGTGGTGTCCTCGATCGGCTCTTCCGCCTGTGCGAAGCCGATGCAGCCCGCTTCCGTCAGTTCCGCCATTTCCGTCAGCGACTGGCCCTTCAAGCCCATGGTCAGCGCGCCCAGCGGGTGCACGTGGGCCTTGTTCTGCGTCTTGGCGCGGTATTTCAGCATCTCCACCAGGCCCGGCTCGTCGAGCACGGGATCGGTGTCGGGCGGGCAGACCAGGCTCGTGACGCCGCCTTGCAGCGCCGCCTGCAGTTCCGATTCCAGGGTCGCCTTGTATTCGTAGCCCGGCTCGCGCAGGCGCGCGGACAGGTCAACCAGGCCGGGGGAAACCACCAGGCCGGCCGCGTCAAACGTGGTGTCGGCCTTGAAGCCGGCCGGGGCGCTGCCCACGGCCAGCACCTTGCCGTCGGCGATAAACAGGTCTTGCAAGCCATCGATGCCGTTGGCAGGGTCGATCAGGTGGCCGTTCTTGATATGTAGTGTCGTCATGCTCGCTTACTCGTCCTTGGGCTATCAGCCCTGATTACCAGCCAAAATACTCATTACCGCCATGCGCACGGCGATACCGAACGTCACCTGCGGCAGGATCACCGCCTGCGGACCGTCGGCCACGGCCGAATCGATTTCCACGCCGCGGTTCATCGGGCCCGGATGCATGACGATGGCATCCGGTTTCGCCAGCGCCAGGCGTTCGGGCGTGAGGCCATAGCTCTTGAAGTATTCCTGCGCCGACGGCAGCAGCGCGCCGCTCATGCGTTCATTCTGCAGGCGCAGCATGATGATCACGTCCACGCCCTTGAGGCCTTCATCCATGTTGGTGAAGGTACGCACGCCCATCTGTTCCAGGCCGCCCGGCAGCAGGGTGTGCGGGCCGATGGCGCGCACTTCCGGCACGCCCAGGGTGGTCAACGCATGGATGTCGGAGCGAGCCACGCGGCTGTGCAAAATGTCGCCCACGATGGCCACCGTCAGGTTGGTGAAATCCTTCTTGTAGTGGCGGATCGTGTACATGTCGAGCAAGCCCTGGGTCGGGTGCGCGTGGCGTCCGTCGCCCGCGTTGACCACGTGGACGTGCGGCTGCTTGGTGTCGATCAGGTGCTTGGCGATCAGGTAGGGCGCGCCCGACTGCGCGTGGCGCACGACGAACATGTCGGCATGCATGGCCGACAGGTTGTCGATGGTGTCGAGCAGCGATTCGCCCTTGCTGGCCGACGAGGCCTGGATGTTCAGGTTGATGACGTCGGCCGACAGGCGCTTCGAGGCGATTTCGAAGGTGGTGCGGGTGCGCGTGGAGTTTTCAAAGAACAGGTTGAAAACGCTCTTGCCGCGCATCAGCGGCACCTTTTTCACGTCGCGGTCGGAAATGCCGACGAACGAGGAAGCGGTGTCGAGGATGTGGTTGACGATAGACTTCGGCAAGCCTTCGATCGTCAGCAGATGTTGCAGTTCGCCGTGTTTATTCAGTTGCGGATTAAGCATGGTGGGTATCTATGGTGAGCGTGAATTTTCCATCGTCGGCTTGCTTCAGGACCAGGGCCTGGCCCGGCGGCACGGCAGTGAAGGCGGCCACGAAATCGGCGGCCACCGGCAGCTGGCGTTCGCCGCGGTCGACCAGGGAGGCCAGCATGATCTTGGCCGGGCGGCCATAGTCGAACAATTCGTTGATGGCCGCGCGCGTGGTGCGGCCCGTGTACAGCACGTCGTCGACCAGCAGGATAGTGGCGCCGGCCACATCGAAGGCGATTTGCGTTGGCTTGACGTCCGCATGCAAGCCCTTCTGGGCAAAGTCGTCGCGGTAGAACGAGACATCGAGCACGCCCAGGCGGTCGAGCAGGTTCAGGTCGCGCGCCAGGCGTTCAGCCAGCCAGGCGCCGCCCGAATGGATGCCGACGATGGCCACGTTAGGGATGCCCGCCAGGCCGCTCTGCACCTGCTGCAGCAAGACCGCGTACAAGGCCTCGGCGTCGAGTTGGGAAGGATTCGTAGGATGCGGCATAGAGTTCTTGATCATTCAGGGAGGAAGTCTAGGGTCAGATTAATAATTCGCGTCGAAATACTGTTGCAGGATGATGGCGGCGGCGCGGTCGTCGATGACTTCGCCGCGCTTGGCGGCGATGACGGCCGAGGAATAACGCTCGTCGACCAGTTCCACCGGCAGGTTGAAGCGGCCATGCACCTGGTTAGCGAAACGGCGGCAGCGCGCGCTCATCTCGTGCTCGGTGCCGTCCGGGTGGCTGGGCAAACCCACCACGATGCGGCTGGCGCCCCACTCCCTGATCAGGCTATCGATGGCGGCAAACTTCGGTTCGTTCGCCGTGGCCGTGATCACGCTGAGCGGCTTGGCCTGGCAAATCATGGTATTGCCGATGGCCACGCCGATGCGTTTCAAGCCGAAATCGAAGGCGAGGATGGTGTCGATGGCGTCACCGCTCATGCGTGGCCAGCCTCGCTCGCCAGCATGAGGGGATCGATGCCCAGCAACTTGATGGCCGCCACGTAGCGCTGCTCGATGGGGAAATCGAACAGGATGTCGGCCGAAGCGCCTACCGTCAGCCAGCCGTTGCGGCCGATCTCGTCTTCCAGCTGGCCCGGGCTCCAGCCCGAGTAGCCGATCGAGACGAGCATGCGCTCGGGACCATCGCCCTTGGCGACGGCTTCGAGCACGTCGATCGAGGTGGTAAAGGCCACTTCATCGGTCACCGTCAGCGACGAGGAATAGCGCTCGCCCGGCGTATGCAGCACGAAGCCGCGGTCGTCCTGCACCGGGCCGCCGAACATGATCGGCTCGTTGATGATGGGCGTGTCGCTGCCGGCCGCCAGTTTCAGGTCGATGCGGTCGAACAGCACTTCCATGGTCATGTCGGTGGGCTTGTTGATGACGACGCCCAGCACGCCGTTTTCATTGTGTTCGCACACGTACACGACCGTGCCGCCGAAGATCGGGTCTTGCATGGCCGGCATCGCAATCAGGAAATGGTTGGCCAGATTCAGGGTGGAGGAACCGGTCGCGGCCGGCTCTCCCACACCCTGCATCAGGCGATGTCCTGGTAGAGTCTGGTCGATTTTACTCTTTTTCATACGCGATGCTCTCTCTGTGGGCTTGCTGGCAAGTCTCGCTTACCCCGCTATCGTACGCCTGGCGCAAGCGGCCGCACATCCTGGGCGGCGCGCACCGTGTTGCCAGGCGCTATTCTTGTTATGTTGTAAATTAATGATCAATTCACTATGCCTGCAGGCGCATGTCAATGCCAATTGTAAAATTGATTGCAAAATCGCTGTCGCACATAAAGCACCATGAACATACCCGGTAGTTTACACTGAATTGCCACCGCAGCGACGCCAAAGGCACGACGCGAGCGGCCATAAAGCCCTGTTGGCGGCAAAAAATCGCCTATCTTTGACCCTGAACACGCGAAATAATGACAATCAAGACTTCCCTGGTGTGGTTCCGGCGCGATCTGCGCGCGTTTGACCATGCTGCACTGCATCACGCTCTGCGCCAGAGCCAGGCCGTGCATTGCGTCTTCGTCTACGACACCGCCATCCTGGCAATGCTGCCGCGCCGCGACCGGCGGGTCGACTTCATCCATGCCAGCGTGGCCGAGCTGGCCCATGAGCTGCGCCAACTGGGCGGCGACCTGATCGTGCTGCACGCGGACGCGGCCGAGGCCATCCCGCGCCTGGCCGCCGAACTGAACGCCGACGCCGTCTTTGCCAACCACGACTACGAACCGCAAGCCATCGCGCGCGACGCCACCGTGGCCGCCGCGCTCACGCGCGACGCGCGCCTGTGGTTCAGCTTCAAGGACCAGGTCATCTTTGAAAAGGACGAAGTGCTGACGCTCTCGGCCAAGCCGTACACCGTCTACACGCCGTACAAGAATGCCTGGCTGAAGAAAATGCGCGCCGAACCCGGCTGCCTGGCGCCGTTCGATATCGAACCGCATGCGGCCAGCCTGGCGCCGCCGCGCAATGGCACGCCGGCGCCCCTGCCCAGCTTGGGCGAGCTCGGTTTCGAAGCGAGCAACCTGGCCGAACTGGCCATTCCCACCGGTATGTCGGGCGCCAGCGCGCTGTTCGAGGATTTTTTGCCGCGTGTGGCCCGCTATGACGTGGCGCGCGATTTCCCCGCCCTGAAGGGGCCGTCCTACCTGTCCATGCATCTGCGCTTCGGCACCGTATCGCTGCGCTATCTGGTGCGCACCGTGGTCGACCTGATGGACCGGGGCGGCGGCGGCGATGGCGCACCCGTGTGGCTGGCTGAACTGATCTGGCGCGATTTCTACGCCATGATCCTGTACCAGAACCCGCACGTGGAAGGCGGCGCCTTCAAACCGGCCTACGACGCCATCGCCTGGGAAACGGGAGCCGAGGCCGATGCCGCTTTTGCCGCCTGGTGCGAGGGGCGCACCGGCTATCCGCTGGTCGACGCGGCCATGGCGCAGCTGAACCAGACGGGCTATATGCACAACCGCCTGCGCATGGTCACGGCATGCTTCCTGATCAAGGATCTGGGCATCGACTGGCGCCGCGGCGAAGCGTATTTCGCGCTGCACCTCAATGACTTCGATCTGGCGTCGAACAACGGCGGCTGGCAATGGGCGTCCTCGTCCGGTTGCGATGCCCAGCCCTACTTCCGCATCTTCAATCCCATCACGCAGTCGGAAAAATTCGATGCCGGCGGGCGCTTCATCCGCCGCTACCTGCCGCAGCTCAAGGCGCTGGGCGACAAGGAAATCCACGCGCCCTGGCTGGTACCGCGCATGCTGCTCGAGCAAAAAAACATCATGCTGGGGCGCGACTATCCGGAACCCATCGTGCAGCACGACGAGGCGCGCAAGGAAACCCTCGAGCGCTATGCGGTGGTCAAGGCGGCAGCATAGCTCAAGCGCCAGCCAGCAAGCGCCCAACCTCGGCCAGCAATTCCTCTTCCTGGAACGGCTTGCCGAAATACGCATTCACGCCCAGCTCGAATGCGTGCGCGCGGTGCTTCTCGGCGCTGCGCGAAGTGATCATGATGACGGGGATGGTGCGCGTCTTGTCGTCGCTGCGCACATTGCGCGTCAAATCAAAACCGTCCATGCGCGGCATTTCCACGTCGACCAGCAACAGCGCCGGCATGGCAGCCGGTTCCAGCGCATGCAGCTGCTCCAGCGCATCAAGACCATCCTTGGCCAGCAGCACCTGGTAGCCTTCGCGCTCGAACAAACGCTGCATCACGCGGCGCACCGTCAGCGAATCGTCGACCGCCATCACGCGGATAGCTGGCGCAGCCAGTGCACTGGTGGCCGCATGCTGCTCGCTGCTGGCCAGCGCATACTGCGACAGCAGTTCCGGATGATGCTCGAGGTGCTGCGCCAGCGCCACCGGATTGAGGATCAGCACGATGTCGCCCGTACCCAGCACCGTGGCGCCGGCGATGCCCGGCATGCGCGCCAGTTGCGGGCCCACGTGCTTGACCACGACTTCGCGGTTGCCCACCACGTCATCGACCTGCAAGGCCAGCCTGTCGTTGCCATTCCTCAGCAGCAGCACGGGCGCATGGCGCTGCGTGGCCTGCACCGCCGGCGTCTCGCCCAGCATGGCCGACAGGTGATGCAGCGCCAGCGACTGCCCGTGCGACTCGATGCGCCCGGCCGCCCGCACCTGCTCCAGCTGTTCGCCTTTCAGGTGCAGCACCTGCTCGACCAGCACCGACGGCAAGGCATACGTCTTGCCGTTCGCCGCCAGCAGCACCACTTGCGTAACGGCCAGGGTCAGCGGCAGGTGGATGGTGAAGCGCATGCCCAGGCCCGCCTGCGTCAGCGTTTCCACGCGGCCGCCCAGGGCAAGCGCTTCGGAGCGCACGATGTCCATGCCAACACCGCGTCCGGCCAGTTCCGTCAGGCTGTCGGCGGTGGAAAACCCTGGCGTAAAAATCAGCTCGGTCGCCTGCGCGTCGGTCAGCGGCGCGTCCGTCGCCACAAGACCGGCGCCGTGCGCCTTGGCGCGGATGCGCTCCAGGTCCAGTCCCGCGCCATCGTCGGAAAAGGCGATCGCCACTTCATTGCCATGCTGGCTGACCTGCACCAGCAGCTCGCCCGTCTCGCTCTTGCCAGCAAGCAGGCGCGCGTCGCGCGGCTCGACGCCGTGCACGATGGCGTTGCGCAGCAGGTGCTCGAAGGGCGCGGCCATGCGTTCGAGCACGCTGCGGTCGATTTCCACGCCGCCGCCGCGGATGTCGAGGTTGACCCGCTTGTCGACTTCCTTGGCGCTTTGCCGCGCCACGCGGAACAGGCGTTCGGCGATGCTGGCAAACGGCACCATGCGGATCTGCATCAGGTCGCGCTGCAGCTCGCGCGTCAGCCGCGCCTGCAGCACCAGGTCGTCCGTCACCGCATCGACGCTGTGGCTGAGGTTTTCGTGGAACGAGGCCACGTCGTTGACGCTTTCGGCCATCATGCGCGTGAGTTCCTGCAGGCGCGTAAAACGGTCGAATTCGAGCGGATCGAATTCGCGCTCGCTGCCGACGGCCATGCGCGAGGCGATCTGCGATTCGGCCTGCATTTCCACTTCGCGCAGCTGGCGCCGCAGGCGCGCCAGGTTGTCGGAAAACTCGGACAGCGAAGCGCCCAGCACGCCCACTTCATTTTCCATCTTCGAGCGCGTGATCGACACTTCGCCGGCCTGGTTCACCAGGCGGTCGAGGATATCGGCGCGCACGCGCACCAGCGCCGCCTTCGGTTCGGCCACCGGCGTGTCTTCCATGCCCGGCAAGGGCAGCAAGGGCTGCTGCAGCTGCTCGAACAGGTGCAGCGCATGGTCGTAGTGGGCCAGCAATTCCTCGAAGGCCTGCGGCGTGGCGGTGCCCGCGTGCAGCATGTTTTCGATATGCGTCTCGATTTCATGCGCATGCTGGCCCAGGCGCATGGCGCCGGCCATGCGCGCGCTGCCCTTGACCGTATGCAGGGTGCGCAGCAGCATCTGCGCCTGGCCGCTGTCGTGCGGCTGCTGCTGCCAGCTGCGCAGCGCTTCGCCGATCTGCGGCAGCAGGTCGGCGCCCTCTTCCAGGAAGACGGACAATAAATCGAGGTCGAGTTCATCGCTGATGCCGGCGCTCGCCGCCAGCAGCGCGGCCGCATCGGCCGGCATGATGGCGGGCGCCGGCGCTTCCGGCGCCGCGTACTCCAGCGGCGGTGCGTGTTCGAAACCGGCGTCGAACAGGTCGTCGCTGGCGCCGCTGTCCAGCACCGGTGCTGGTACAGGTGCTTCGGCAGCAGCTGGCTGCAGTGCATCGGCGACGATGCTCGCATACGTCGCCTCGAACAGGGTCTCGAGCTGCGGTACAGGAACTTCGGGAAGCGGCGCGGCGGGCTGCGCGGGCGCGCCGACGATGCTGGCGTAAGCGGCCGCAAACAGGGCGTCGAGCCGGTCTTCCTGGCTCTCGCCGGGCGGCGCCGTCAAGGCCCGCCACAGGGTGTTGAGCGCTTCGATCATGTCCGGCTGCGATGGCGCCAGGTCGCCCAGCGCGAACGCCTGCAGCATTTGCCCGATGCGCTGCGTGGCCTGCTCCAGCACGTCGTGCTGGGCTTCCTGCAGCCCGGCCAGCGGCGGCACCACCGTTTCGATCACCGTCTCGAGAGCGTGCGCCAGGTCGCGCAGGGACTGGAAGCCGACCGTGCCGGACGTCCCCGCCAGCGTATGCACGGCTTGCAGCGCCTCCGCGCTGACGGCGCGCTGTTCATGGCGCCATTCGCCGAAGTCGCGCGTGAGCACGCGCAGCAATTCATCCGTCTCGGCCAGGTAGATGTTGTACAGGGGAAGACTGATGCGCAGTTCGCCCACGTGCTTGAGGTGATCGTCCGGCGCTTCATGGAGCGCGGGCGCCGTGGCCAAAGGAAGTCCGATCACATTGCCATTGCTGGCCACCGGCGTGGCCGGACGCGGCTTGCGCAGTTCGAACGCCCCCCCTTCGCGCACGCGCTCGGCCGCCGCCAGCAGCATGCCGGGCTCACGCTCGCGCCCCGCGCCGCCTTCCAGTTCGGCCACCCATTCGCTGAGCTGGTACCAGCCGTAATTAAGCAAGGTAAACAAGTCGTCGCTGACGGGGCGCGCTTCGGCCAGCCAGGTATTCATGACGCGCTCGATGGCGCCGGCCGCTTCGGCAAACTGCGCCAGGCCGATCATGCGGCTGCTGCCTTTCAGGGTATGAAACGAGCGGCGCAGCATGGCCAGGTGGTCGCCACTGGCGGCCTGCTCGCGCGGCAAGGCCAGCGTGGTGTCGATAAAGGCCAGCACTTCGCGCGCTTCGGCGATAAAAATGTCGAGCATCTCCGCGTCGACATCGGTCACTGCCGGTGCGGCATCCATGCCGGCGGGCGCGGCGGGCGCCAATGCCTGGTCGAGCAAGGGCACGGGCACGGCGCCGGCGGCGGCGACTTTTTCAAATGGCAGGGCGCGGAAGGTGCCGGCGGCGGCATCGAAATGGAAACGCCCGCTGGCCGCCTGCGCGTTGCGGCCCAGCATATCGACAAAAAAGCCCAGCGCGCTGACATTTTGCGCGATCTCGTCGAGCGCCGCGGCGGGCGACTCCGCATTGGCGTGCGCATTGGCGTCGCCACCGGCCAGCTGCCGCACGGCGGCGTCGACCTGCAGCACGGTGGCGCGCGCGTCGTCCTGTCCCAGCCCGGCCAGTTGCTGCTGCAACTGCTCCAGCACGGGCGCGACGCCATCGAGTGCCCCCGCCTTCCCCGCACCCGCTGCATCCGCGTAGTAGGCGTTGAGCACCTTTTCCACCTGGCGCAGCCCCGTCTTCATGTCCTCGGCCAGCGCGGCCACGGTCTGGCCCTGCTCGATCTGGCGCGACAGCTCGCCCGCCGTGACGGGCGGCGGCGCTTCGCCGGCCAGCAGTGCCTGCAGGCGCGCGGCGATGGTTTCCGCATTGCCGGCGAAATCGTCGGGCAGGCGGCGCAGCTGCTCCAGGCCCGTGTCGGCAAACAGCAGCGCCATGCCGATTTCATTCTCCAGAGCCGCGCTGCGCCCGGTGGTGACGGCTTGCCGCGCCACGGCCGCGCATTCGCGCAGCAGGCTGGCCAGGGCCGGCTGCTTCAGGGTCTCCACGTGTGCCG
Source organism: Janthinobacterium sp. GW822-FHT07A03 (assembly GCF_058798815.1). NCBI lineage: Bacteria > Pseudomonadati > Pseudomonadota > Betaproteobacteria > Burkholderiales > Oxalobacteraceae > Janthinobacterium > Janthinobacterium sp. GW822-FHT07A03. The sequence goes on from NZ_JBXAKW010000003.1 coordinate 59,223, forward strand.
CCACTTCGTGCAGCGATGCGTCGAAATCCGTGCCCAGGACTGGATCGAGGTCGGCTTGCGCCAGACGGCTCCAGCTGGCGCGCGCCTGCGCCAGGGCCGTGCGGGCGCCTTGCAAGGCATCCTGGTCGATCTGGCCGTAGCGCCGCGTTTCCACGTCGGCGGGCACCATGCCGTCCAGGGCGAAAGCGGCGCGCAACTGGCGTGCCTCCGGCATCGGTTCCTGTGCCGCGGCGATGAAGAACAGGGCGTCGCGCAGCATCGTTTCGGGCAGGCTGGCCGTGCCCTGCGCCAGGCGGCGCAATTGCAGATTGATCAGGCCGAACAGCTGTTTGACGTTGAGCGTGCCCATGCCTTCGCCGCTGGCCGCCAGCCCGGCGAACGCCTGCATCGCGAACCAGAAGGTGCGCGCCGGCGCTTCCTGCTGCGCGTCGGCCACCAGGGTCAAGGTGGCGTGCAGCTCGCCCGCATGCTGGCGCCGCGCGGCGTCATCCTGCGCCTTCAGGAAGGGCAGCAGGGATTTTTCAAAGCGTCCGCGCCAGGCAGGATAGTCCGCCACGGGTGGCGTGTCGGCCAGCGCGATGGCCTGCCCTTCCAGCACCGATGAAGGCGGAAAAAACAGGTCGGCCGGGTGGATGCGCTCGGCGCCCAGCAGGGTTTGCAGATCGCGGTAGTAGGGGAACAAGCGCGCCGGCTGCGGCGGCGTGCCGGCCACCAGGTCTTCCAGGTATTCCGTCAATGCCTGATACAGTCCGGCGACGATTTGCGCATGGTCCAGCGTGTATTCGAGGCTGCCGTCGCGAAAGCGCGCCAGCGCCCGTTCCGCGCCGTCCGTCAGCAGGCTGGCGCCGGCCACGTCCACCATCACCAGCGCGCCATGCGCCTGGTGCAGGTGCGAGCGTGCATGCTGCAGGGCCGTGGCGCGTTCCTCGCGCTCGCGGCCTCCCGCCTCGAAAAGGGCTGTTTTCGAGCGGCCCAGGGCTTCGCGGATTTCCACCATCACCCACGACAAAGGTTCGCTGTCGAACGGCTTGGACTGCTGTGGACTATCAGGTGTGCTCATGCATGCCTCGGTAAGGAAATCGCCCTGGCTTGGCGCGACATTCAGGCGGCGACGCGGAAGCGCGACACCGAATTTTTCAGTTCCTGCGCCAGCATCGACAGTTTATGGATCGATTGCGCCGTTTGCTGCGTGCCGTCCTGCGTCTGCTCCGTCACGCTCAGGATATGCTGGATATTCAAGGCCACGCCGCTGGCCGAGCCGGCCTGCGTGCCGGTGGCGAACGAGATGCCCTGGATCAGTTCGGCCAGGTGTTTCGACACCTGACTGATGTCGCTCAAGGCGGCGCCGGCCGCGTCGGACAGGCGCGCGCCCTCGACCACGCCCTGCGTGGACGTTTCCATCGCCCGCGTCGCATCCTGGGTATCGGCCTGGATGGTGCGCACCAGCGCGCCGATCTGCTTGGCGGCGGCCGCCGAGCGTTCGGCCAGGCGCTGCACTTCCTCGGCGACGACGGAAAAGCCGCGCCCCGCCTCGCCGGCCGATGCGGCCTGGATGGCGGCGTTCAGCGCCAGCACATTGGTCTGCTCGGTGATGTCGGAAATGAGCTCGGTGATTTCGCCGATTTCCTGCGACGATTCGCCCAGGCGCTTGATGCGCTTGGACGTATCCTGGATCTGCTCGCGGATTTCATGCATGCCCTTGATGGCATTTTCCACCGCCGTCGAACCCTGCTGCGCCGCTGCCACCGACTGGCGCGCCACGTCGGCCGAGACGCTGGCCGACTTCGACACGTCGGTGATCGCATTGGCCATCTTGACCACGGTGGCGCTGACGCCCTGGATTTCGCGCGACTGCTGCTGCGACGCGATCAGCAGCTTGCTGGAGATGCTTTGCGCCTGCGTCGAGGCGCGGTTGACCTGTTCGGCCGTCGCCGTCACCCGTCCCACCAGCCCGCGCAATTCCTCGACCGTGTAGTTGACGGAATCGGCGATGGCGCCCGTGATGTCTTCCGACACGGTGGCCTGCACCGTCAGGTCGCCATCGGCGACCTTCTGCAATTCGTTCATCAGGCGCAGGATGGCCGCCTGGTTCTGGTCATTCCTGGCCTTCGCCTCTTCCTCTTTTCCCTGCGACTGGAGCCGCAGGATTTCCGCTTCCTGGCGCCGCCGCTCGGCGTCGCGCGTGCGGTTGACGGAGTCCTGCAGCAGCACGCGGCCGATGCCGGCCGCCGCGATCAGGGTCAGCAACACGCCGCCGACCATCATCCAGAAGGCGACGCCCAGGGTTTCCTGGTTCACGTGGTACATCTGCTGCAGCAGGGTCAAACGCTGGCGCAGGTCTTCGTTCTCGTTGAAGATCAGCTGTTCGGCGCTTTTCGCCGAGCTGAATTTGTCGAGCCGGTCGAGTATCGACGACACCAGCTTCTGGTAATTATCGAAACTGGCTTTCAGCACCACCAGCCGGTCGCGCAATTCGGCATCGCGCGTGGGCGCCAGTTGCAGCGACACGCTGCCGTTCAACAGGCCTTCCACGGCGGTACGGAAATACGTCGTGTCGCGTCCCAGCGAAAACGCCGTTTCCGAGCTGATGCTGCCCGACGACAGGAACTCGCTGGCGCTGCGGCTCATGCGCTGGCTCAGCATCATCAGGCGGCCGATGACGGCTAGGTCGCGCGCATTGCCGCCGCGCTGCACCTTCAGGGCCGCGACTTCCTCGGTCTGCGCCAGCAGCGCCGGCGACAGCGCGTTCAATTGCTGCAAGGTCTTGTCGAATTCGCCCAGTTCCGTTTTCAGGCGCAGGATGGTGCTGGCCGCGCGGTCGCTGCTGGCCCACTTCTTGCGCGCGTCGGCCACGGCCGCCAGCAGGGCGGAACGCGACTCGCCGATATCGCGGCCGTGATACGTCCCGCCGCGCAGCATCAGGCGGAAATCCTGGTTCAGTTCATTGCGGCTTTCCTCGAGCTGGCGGAACGCTTCCGGATTGCCTTGCACGGCGTTCGGCGCGGCCTTGCCGATGCGCTGCGAATGCATCAGCGCATCGCTGGCCAGCTGCGTCTGCGCCGAGGCGATATTGCCGCTGCGCGTATTGAGTCCCACGAACAGCAGGCTGGCGGCCAGGCTCAGGGCCATCACCGTTGACAGGATGCTCAGCTGCTTTTGCAGCGGAAAATGGCCGATCAGCGGCAGCTTCAAGTCGCGCACCGGCGCATTGGCCAGCGACTTGCGCCGTCCCAGCGCGTCGCGCAGGCGCAGCGGCAGGTCGGCAGCCGATGCCGGCTCGCCGGGCGCGTGCTCCGCTTCGGGCATGCCGGCCGCCAGGATGGGGGAATGGGCGCCCATCAGCAGATGTCCTTGTGGGCGGCAAGGCCGCCAAAGCCGGCATCGAGGAAGCGTTCCGCTTGCGCCAGCTGCGCCAGGTCCAGGCGCAGCCATTGCTGCCCTTCGCTGTCGCGCAGCGCCTGCGCCGCCCACGACGGCGGTCCATCCGGCAAGGAGACGGGCTGCATCGCGCGCAGCTGGCGCAAGCCCAGTACGCGCTCGACCAGCAATGCGCAATTGAGGCCCAGGCGGGGTGAAAAGGTGATGATGCGGCAGTGATTGCCGGGCACGCAGGCCGGCTCGCCCATGTAACGGGCCAGGTCGACGACCCCCGTCAGGCGTCCGCGCATGGCCGCCAGGCCCAGGTACCAGTCCTGCGCCAGCGGCACGCTCTGGATCTGCACACCGGCGGCAATGACGATTTCACCGAGCTGCGTCAGGTCGAGCAGACAGGGGCGGCCACCGAGCATCACGCCCAGTTCCTTGCGCGCCGCCAGCGCGCCGCTGCGCGCTGCCTGTATCCGCTCGATCAATTGCAGCTGATACTGGCGCAAGCGCCCCTGCCGCGCACCCGCCTCGAAGGATGGCATGGCGGCAGCGGCAGGCGGAAAGGCCGTTGTGGACACGCCGTGACCTGGCATCGTGTGCATGCTCAGGAAAGCGCGGCGATCTTGGCCAGCAGCTCGGCTTCCACCACCGGCTTGACCAGGTAATCGCGCGCGCCCTGGCGCAAGCCCCAGATGCGGTCCGTTTCCTGGCTCTTGCTGGAGCAGATAATCACCGGCACGTCCTGCAGTTCGGGATCGCGCGCGATGGCGCGCGTGATCTGGAAGCCATTCGCACCGGGCATCACCACGTCCATCAGGATCAGGTCGGGCCTGGCCTCTTTGAGTTGCGCCAGCGCGTCGGCGCCGTCCTGCGCCGTGAGGACGGCATAACCGGCACGCACCAGCATCTCGCTCAGGTAGTAGCGTTCTGTCGGCGAGTCATCGACGATCAGAATTGTGTGTATGGCCATCTGCTTCCTTGCTGCGTTGTCAATCAATAAAACCACTTACTCAAAATGCCCGGCCAGGTGCAGCCGCACGGCCTCCAGCAGCGCCTCGCGCGCCAGCGGCTTGGCCAGGCAGGCACTGGCGCCCGCCATGGCGCCGCGCGCGCGGTCGAACAAGCCTTCCTTCGACGACAGCATCAGCACCGGCGTGGCGTGATACGCGGCGCTGGCCTTGATCAGCGCACAAGTACGGTAGCCGTCCAGGCGCGGCATCAGAATGTCGCACACGATCAGCGCCGGCTGGCAGTCGGCGATCTTGGCCAGGGCCTCGAAGCCGTTTTCCGCCACCACCACGCGATAACCGGCCTCGCCGAGGATCTTCGCGGCCGCGCTGCGTATCGTCGCGCTGTCGTCGATGACGAGTATCGTGGCGCTGGCGCACACGGCATCGGGCGGCACCTCGGGCGGGAAGGGACGCGTCATGTGATTATTCGACAATCTTTCATACCATAGCACAGGCGGCCGCGATACCAGCGTGCGGCAGCGGCATCCCGTGGACCTGATTGATTACAGCGCCACCATCTCGAAATCATCCTTGCGCGCACCGCATTCAGGACAGGTCCAGTTCATCGGAACATCGGCCCAACGCGTGCCGGGAGCGATGTCTTCGTCGGGCAAGCCGGCCGCTTCATCATAAACCCAGCCGCAAATAAGACACATCCACGTTTGGAATTGCTGCGTTGTTTCGTTGCTACTCACGTTCTGCCACCCTTCAATCAAGTAAAATGCTGAATTAGGTATCTTAATCTACCCGCCGTGCAAAACCAAACTTCTCCCCTCATATTAAGCTTCGGCGTGTCCGATCCGGTCGGCGCGATCGGCATTCAAGCCGATCTGGCCACGTTTTCAGCCTTCGGCTGCCATGGCCTGTCGGTCACCACGGGCCTGCTGATCAGCGATACGGCACGCGTGGAAGACGTGCAGGCGGTCGACCCGGACTGGGTTTCCGACCAGGCGCGCGTGCTGCTGGAAGACATGTCCGTCGCCGCCATCAAGATCGGCGCGCTGGGCAGCGTGGAAAACGTCACGGCCATCGCCGAAATCGTCTCCGACTATCCGACCGTGCCGCTGATCCTCGATCCCTTCATCTCGGCGCTGCCGGAACAGGGCATGGACGACGAAGACATCCTCACCGCCGTGCGCCAGCTGCTGATCCCGCAAACGACCCTGCTGGTGCTCTCGCCGGTGGAACTGGAGCGCCTGGCCGAGACCTGGCGCGACGCCGATCCGGACGACACCCTGCAAAACGACGTCGACTACCTGGTGGCGCTGGGCTGCGAATACGTGCTCGTCACCGGCATGCCGGCCGACGCCAGCAAGTCCGGCATGGGCGAAGGCAAGCTGCGCGCCAATACCCTGTTCGGCGAGGACGGCGTGGTGCGCCACGACGAATGGCAGCACCTGCCGGGCATCTTCAACGGCGCCGGCAGCACCCTGTCGGCCGCGGCCACCGCCCTGCTGGCCCTGGCGGCAAACGAAGACGACGTGCCGCAGGTGGTCGTGGCGGCGCAGGAATTCACGGCCGGCGCGCTGGCCCACGCGCAACGCCACGGCATGGGCAAGCTGGTACCGAACCGGCTGTTCCGGCAGCAGCGCCAGCACGGCGCCCAATAATCCCGTCCAGACAAACACAGACGACACAGACAACGATCCACTCTCAAGGCACGATTATCATGACGACGACTTCACAGAACGACATCCTGTTTGCCCGCGCACAAAAAACCACGCCCGGCGGCGTCAATTCGCCCGTACGCGCCTTCCGCTCCGTGGGCGGCACGCCGCGCTTCATCACGCGCGCCGAAGGCCCGTACTTCTGGGACGCGGACGGCAAGCGCTATATCGACTACATCGGCTCGTGGGGCCCGGCCATCGTCGGCCACGCCCACCCGGAAGTGGTGAAAGCGGTGCAGGATGCGGCCGCGCTGGGCCTGTCGTTCGGCGCGCCGACCGAAGGCGAAGTGCTGATGGCCGAGGAAATCACGCGCCTGGTGCCGTCGATCGAGCAAGTGCGCCTGGTGTCGTCGGGCACGGAAGCGACCATGAGCGCCCTGCGCCTGGCGCGCGGCGCCACGGGACGCGACAAGATCGTCAAGTTCGAAGGCTGCTACCACGGCCACGCCGATTCGCTGCTGGTCAAGGCGGGCAGCGGCCTGCTCACCTTCGGCAATCCGACATCGGCCGGCGTGCCGGAAGATTTTGTCAAGCACACCCTGGTGCTCGACTATAACAACGTGGAACAGCTGAAGGACGCCTTCGACAGCTTCGGCGCGGAGATCGCCTGCGTCATCGTCGAACCCGTGGCCGGCAACATGAACCTGGTAAAAGCCACGCCAGAATTCCTGCAGGCGATGCGCGAACTGTGCACGCAGCACGGCGCCCTGCTCATTTTCGATGAGGTCATGTGCGGCTTGCGCGTGGCCCTGGGCGGCGCGCAGGCGCTGTACGGCATCAAGCCCGACCTCACCGCGCTGGGCAAGGTGATCGGCGGCGGCATGCCGGTGGCGGCCTTCGGCGGCAGCGCGGCGCTGATGCACAACATGGCGCCGCTGGGCGCCGTCTACCAGGCCGGCACCTTGTCCGGCAACCCGGTCGCCGTGGCGGCCGGCATGGCTACCCTGAAACTGATCCAGCAGCCTGGCTTCTACGAGCAGCTGGGCGCCACGGCCAAGCGCCTGGCCGAAGGCCTGACCGCCGCCGCCAAGGAGGCAGGCGTGGTGTTCTGCGCCGACTACATCGGCGGCATGTTCGGCATCTATTTCAGCGAAACGCCGCCGACCAGCTACGCGGAAATGATGGCGGGCGACCGCAGCAAGTTCAACGCCTTCTTCCACGCCATGCTGGACGAAGGCGTGTACTTCGCGCCCGCCGCGTTCGAGGCAGGCTTCGTCTCGGCACAGCACGATGACGCCGTCATCGACGCCACCATCGCTGCCGCACGCAAGGTGTTTGCCAAGCTGGCGTAAGGTACACACCTGACAAAACCTACTGCGCGTCGCGCTTTGCGGCCGGCGATGCTCACCGTACTAAAGTACGGTTGCGCTTCTCGGCCACAAATCACTGCCGCTCGCTACGGTTTTGTCAGGTGTCGTTACACTGTAGCGCCTTGTAGCAGTTCCGCCACCAGCGCCGGCAGCCTGGCCATGTCGCTGAACACGACATGCGCGCCGGCCGCCTTCAGGCGTGCTTCCTGGCCGGCGGCGATATGCCCGCCGCCGATGAATCCCAATACCGTCATGCCCGCCGCCACGGCGGCCGTCACGCCCGTGACGCTGTCTTCCAGCACCAGGCACTGGCTTGGCGGCACGCCAAAGGCGGCTGCCGCCGCCAGGTAGACGCCCGGATGCGGCTTGGCGTGGCCCACCAGGTCCGGCGTAAACACGCGCTTGTCGAACAGCGGCGCCATGCCGGTCCGTTCGAGTGCCGACAGCACGCGCGCGCTGACGCTGTTCGAGGCCACAGCCTTGGGCAGCGGAATGGCGGCCAGCGCCTGCGCCACGCCGGGCACGGCGCGCAATTGCGCATCGCAGGCCGCATCGACGGCGTTGCCGATGGCCATGATCTCGTCGGCCGGCAATTGCGGCAAGCCCAGTTCCTTGTAGATATCCTGCATCAGCGGCACCAGGCGCTGGCCCAGGCGCGGCTCGATCAAGCCTTGCACGGTGACGCCCTCGGGCAGGTTCGGCAGGCGTGGCCCCAGCAACTCCAGCAGCGCTTGCAGGGCCACGGCTTCGCTGTCGATCAGCACGCCATCGCAGTCGCTGATCAGATGGGTGAAGCGCGGTGGGGTGATGGCGGTATCAGGCATGGACTCTCCAGAAGAACAACGGTGACGGGAAATGCGGCGGCCGGCCGGCCAAGGCTGGCATCGCAACGATCATAGGTGGAACAGGCGGACGCTGCCACGCAGAAAACGGCTCAATGACGATACTTTTCTGCAAAAGGCAGACTACGGGGGAAAAGACTGGCTCAGCACAGACAACGTAGATACCAATTCAATACCACGCAATACCAGTGATTATCGCTGATTTTTGAATTTGCTGCGCTCGCCTTGAAACCGGGACGCGGGAGCGTCCCGGCAAGAGGGCTTATTTCAGCCAGCCGCGGTGGCGGAAGTACAGGAAGGGCGCGATGGCGCTGGTGATCATCAAGCCCCAGGCCCATGGATAGCCGAACGACCATTCCAGTTCCGGCATCAGCTTGAAGTTCATGCCGTACACGCTGGCGATCAGGGTGGGCGGCAGGAAGGCCACGCTGGCCACGGAGAAGATCTTGATGATCTTGTTCTGGTTGATGTTGATGAAGCCGACGGTGGCGTCCATCAGGAAGTTGATCTTGTCGAACAGGAAAGACGTGTGACCGTCCAGCGATTCGATGTCGCGCAAAATCTGGCGCGCTTCCTCGAACTGCTCGGAATTGAGCAAGCGGCCGCGCATCAGGAAGCTCACGGCGCGGCGCGTATCCATCATGTTGCGGCGGATACGGCCATTCAAATCTTCCTCATGGGCAATAGCATTCAGCGCTTCGGCCGCGTGCGCATCGGTAAATTCCTTTTGCAGCACGCGCGTGCTGACTTCTTCCAGGTTCTGGTAGATGCCTTCGAGCACGTCGGCCGAATATTCGGCATCGGTGGCGTACAGGTCGAGCAGCACGTCCATGTAGTCGGCGATCGAGCCGGGCCGCGAGCGGGCGCGCATCCGCACCAGGCGGAACACGGGCAAGTCGTCCGTATGCATGGAAAACAAAATCTTGCGGGCCAGGATGAAGGCCACGGTGATGACGCGCGACGGGCCGTCGTCTTCTTCGCGCAAGAAATCCGTGCGCAGATGCAAGTCGCCATTTTCCGCTTCGTAATAGCGTGCCGACGCTTCAATATCCTTGACTTCGTCTTCGCCCGGCAGGGTGACGTTGTAGATGGCCTTGACCCAGGCCCGTTCATCGTCGGTAGGGTCGGTCAGGTCGACCCACACCGGTTCGGCATTTTCGAGGTCTGCGCGGCTGTCGATCGGCACCTGGTTGAGCCGGCCATTCTGTAATACAAAGACATTGATCATGCGCGCTCTCAGCCGGATGTTGGGTTATCGTAATGTGCTGGCGCTGGCGCCAAAAATGAAAACAGCGCAAGTGTACCCGCAAAGGCCTTTTCACGACCACCCCCGGCACTGCTTTTTCACGGAAAAAGTGCGGCGCTGCACCAATCGAAGCGATTAAGATGCTGCGCCGCAATAGTGCCAATTCAACAGCTTTGATTTTATGCAAAGAAAGCTGGCCGCCATCACGGCAATTCCGCCGCCCCCATGCGGCGCAGGATCACGCCCGTGCGCCGGTTCAGATAGCCGGTATCGCGGTGGCGGTCATAAAAACGGGGATTCGGCAGCATCACGGCCAGTTTCGCCGCCTGTCCCGCGCTCAGGCCCGCCGCGCTGACCTTGTAATAGTGGCGCGCAGCCGCCTCGGCGCCGAAGGTGCCCGTGCCAAATTCCACCACGTTCAGATAAATCTCGAAAATGCGCTGCTTTTCCATCAGGTTTTCCAGCATATACGTGATGATCAATTCCTGACCCTTGCGCACATAGCTGCGCGAACCGGACAGGAACAGGTTCTTCGCCAGCTGCTGCGTGATGGTGGAACCGCCCGCCACGACCTTCTGTTTCTTGCTGTTTTTTTCATATGCCTTTTGCAAGGCTTCCCAATCCACGCCTTCGTGCTCGGAAAAATTCGCATCTTCCGAGGCGATGATGGCCCGTTTCAGGTTGTTCGAGATGCGGTTGTACGGCACCCACGTCTGCTTGATCGTGGCATTCGGATTCTTGTCCTGCAAGACAGACAACTGTTCGCGCATGAAAGCCGTGCTGGACGGGTTATGGTCGACCCACCACCAGATTTGCAGGAAAAAATACAGCTGCACGACGATAAAGGCCAGCACGGGCACGATGAACAGCCACTTGATCCAGCCGTAGCCACGGCCGCTCTTGCGCGCACCCTTCTTGCCGGCGCTCACAGGGCACCGCGCAATTGCGCCAGCAAGTCTTGCGTCTGCGGCCGCACGCCGCGCCACACGTAAAACGCTTCGGCCGCCTGCTCCACCAGCATGCCCAGGCCGTCGCGCACCTGCGCGCCATGCTGGGCGGCAAAATCCATGAAGACGGTGGGCCGGGCGCCATACATCATGTCCAGCGCCAGGGTGTGGCTGCCGAAGATACCGGGCGGCACGGGCGGCAAGTCGCCCGCCAGGCTGGCCGAGGTGGCATTGATGACGATATCGAAGACGCCTTCAGGCTGCGTGAAGCCGCCGGCGCGCAGCTGGCCGGGGTGCGCCAGCGCATCGGCAAACTGCGCCACCAGCGCCTCGGCCGTGGCCACGGTGCGGTTGGCAATGAACATTGCCTGCGGTCCCTGTTCCAGCAAGGGCAGGATCACGCCGCGCGCCGCGCCGCCCGCCCCCAGCAGCAGGACGCGCTTGCCGGCGATGGCTACGCCCGCGTTGCGCACGATGTCGGCCACCAGGCCCGCGCCATCGGTATTGTCGCCAAGAATGGTATCGCCATCGAAACGCAGGGTATTGACGGCGCCGGCGGCCCTAGCCCGCGCCGTCAGCTCCGTGGCCAGCGCGCACGCGTCGAGCTTGAAGGGCACCGTCACGTTCGCGCCCTTGCCACCCTCGGCGGCAAACGTGCGGGCCGCCAGCGCGAAGCCGTCCAACGGCGCCAGGCGGCGCTCGTAGACCAACGCTTGTCCTGTCTGCAGGGCAAACGCGGCATGGATCAGGGGGGACTTGCTGTGGGCGATGGGATTGCCGAAGACGCAATATTGATCTGAATTAATGTTTTGCTTGCTCAATTGCTGCCGCCAGTCAGGTTAGCTTCCATTTTTTCTTCGCGGGTAAATTTGAAACGGGTGATGACGACCCACAGATCATCTTTATCACTCGACAACATATTCGGTGGGAAACGGCCAAACGGCGCCGAACGGCGCACGATGGCCAGGGCCGCCGCGTCCAGCGCGGGATTGCCCGAGCTTTTCTCCACGCGGGCGCCGCCCTCTTTCTGGTAGATCGTGCCGTCCTGGAAGATGGGGATGTAAACGACCAGTTCGCCATACATCTTGCGGCCATTCTTTTGCGGGAAATTCAGGGTACCGATTTCCTCGATACGCTTTTGCAAGGTCTTGTAATACATGGCATAGCCGACCTCCTGCGTGCTGGGCGTAATAAACGTCTTGCGCGGACGTTTATTCTGGTCTTCCACGGTCTGGCTGATCTCGGCCGCCATGCGCGCGATGGCCTTGCTGCTTTCCATCAAGTCAGAACCGCTGGCCAGGGGATTGGGCTTGTCCTTTTCCGTGACGGGCGCGGCGCTGTAGGGCGTCGCCTTGGCCGCCTGCGTCAGCAGTTCCTGCTGCTTCTGCTCCAGCTCGGCGATGCGCCGGGCGCTGGCCTTGACGCTGTCGCCCTCTTCCACCTTGCGCATGTCGGGCAAGGGCGATTTGGCGCGGCCCTTGTCGGCTTGTCCGCCACCATCGAGGTTGGCTTGCGCCAGGGCATCGGCCTTCAGCGGCTTGTCCGCATGCTTGGCATTGACCAGTATCACTTCCAGGCCGGGATCGGTGGCCACGGCCCGCTGCGGGGCCGGGGCGACAAAATGCATCGCCAGCAAGGCGCCGTGCGCCAGCAGCGATACCGCCACGGCGATCATCAGGAAACGATTCTCTTGGAAAGACTTCACGCGCAACCCAGTTCGCAACAAGCACAAGATACAAGACTGCTGAATTCTACGTCAAAGGACGGCGCTGGAAACAGTTTTGCTCCCGTTTTTCGCGCCGCCCCGCGGCCTTACTTGACCTCGGGTTCGCTGACCACGTCTTCGCTGGCCAGTTCTGCCACTTCCGCATCGGCATCGCTGACCTGGTTCGCCGCTTCCGGCGATGCTTCCGGCGCCGCGTCGTCCTCGCCGGCGCCTTCGTCGCCCGATTCTTCTTCGTAGTCGAGCTCGGCATCGGCCGCCGCATCGGGCACGGCGGCGATTTCCAGCAAGCGCGCTTCGATGCTCAGGTCGACTTCATCCCAGCGCAGCAAGTCCAGTTTCACCTGGGCACCGCGCGCCACCGATGGCATGCCCGGCAGCTTGATGACCAGCGGAATGTCGACCAGGCGCAAAATCTCGTCTTTCAGCACGACGGCATCGACCTGGCGCGCGTTTTCCTGGTGCAGCCAGCGCAAGCACCAGTAGCGTTCCATATTCGACTGGAAATCGCCATACGCGGCATAGGCGGCGTCGAAAGCCGAGACGATGGCGAACAGATTCGCATCGCGCGGCTTGAACGGGGCCACCAGCGGCGCCGTCACGCCATGCTCGGCGCAGGCGATGATTTGCCACTGGTTCACCAGGTCCGTGTAGCGGCGCAAGGGCGAAGTGCTCCACGCGTATTGATCCACGCCCAGGCCCTGGTGCGGCGCGGCATGGGTGACCATGCGCACCTGCATCTTTGCAGCCCAGCTATTGCCGCTGCCGCCGCCCTGGCTGCGGTAGATGCCGGGCACGCCATGGTCGTGCAACATCTTGCCCCAGGTACTGTTGGCGAAAATCATCAATTCGGCAACGATCTTGTCCAGCGGCGCCCCGCGCTTGCGGCGCGCCACGGTGACGATGTCGTTTTCTACATAGAAGTTGAAATCGACGCGGTTATTCTGTTCCGGCTTCAGGCCAAACGCTTCGCGCTTCTTCATGCGGCCCTGTTCCAGCTGCTGCGCCCATTGCCACAGCACAGCGAAATCGGCCTTGTGCGGGTATTCTCCCTCGCCGCTGGCCAGGGTTTCTTCGTTGACCAGATCGTCGAGCTGGTTATGGCGCAAGTTGCTGGCGATCGGCACCAGCTCGGCGCGCGTCTGCGTGCTGACCACGGCCCAGTCCGCTTTCGGGTCCAGAGTGGCGTACAGCGACAGGGCCGGACACGTCGTGCCTTCCGCCAGGGTAAATGCATTGACGATTTCGTCCGGCAGCATGGTGATCTTGTCGCCCGGCATGTAGACGGTCGACATGCGCTGGCGCGCCATCTTGTCGATCACGTCTTCCGGGCGGATGCCCAGGCCCGGCGCGGCGATGTGAATGCCCACTTTCACGGTGCCATCCGGCAACGGCTGCACGGAAAACGCATCGTCGATCTCGGTGGTGGTCACGTCGTCGATCGAGAAGGCGGCCACGTCGGCCAGCGGCAGCTTGGCCGTCACGGAAGGCACAGGGACGCTCGGGAAACCGGCGCCCTTGGGGAAATTTTCGAAGAGGAATTTCGACAGGTGCAAGTCTTTCGGCGAAGCAATACCACCGACGGCCAGCATCAGGCGCGGCGGCGTCGTGTGCAATTCCGTGCACGCCGCTTCCAGCGCCTTGTATTCAATCGTGTTCTTGTCCGGCTTGAACAGCAGTTGCAGCACCATCGGTTGCATCGAGGCCGGCAAGCGGTTCTGTTTCAGCTCTTCCACATAGCCTGCCTGCACCAGCGCCTGCTGCTTTTTCTTTTCGATACCGGCAAGGGCCGCCTTCAAGGATGCTTCCGGCGCCGCCTTGTAGCGGCCACGGCCCTTCTTGTAGAAATACACGGGCGCCGAATGCAGGGCCAGGATCAGGCCGGCCGCTTCCGGCGGCAAGGGGGCATGGCCGAAATACTCGGCGCCCAGCTCGGCAAAGCCGAACTCGTCTTCGCCCGCCACTTCCCACAGGAAATCGAGATCGATCTCTGCGGCAACGGCCTTGGCCTGTTCCAGTAGCTCGGCCGGGGCCGGCTTTTCATACTGCAGCAGCACATCCTTGACCTTGACCTTGGTGCGCTTGCCGCTGGCCATTTCGACCTGATACGCTTCACCCGCTTGCGACAGGACCGTGCCGACCTTGAAATCGCCGGATTCTTCAAAAAATAGATTCATTGTTATGCTTTGTTTATTAATGTGTCGGTTGCAACGGTGCGAGTGATGGATGTCAACTCGAGCACCGCCGGCAAAAATACTTCGGTTACCAGCAGCAAGCCCTGGTGACGCTGATACAGGCAGCGGCGGGCAAAAAACAGCGACTTGGCGTCAAAGCGCCGCCCTTCCAATGCCAGCGCCGCCTGTGCCCGCTGCACCAGCGGGTGCCCGGCACGCAAGCGGGCAAATTCCAGTGCACCGCGACGCACCATGCGGTCGCCAAACAGGGTCGTGCCCAGCGAACGCTCGCCCAGCGCGGAAAACAAGGGCCAGTCCGTGGCCGTCGCCTGCATGGGCACGACGGTATGGCCAAACACGGCCGGTCTGTTATCACAACGCAACAGCACTTCGCGTTCCCATACCCGGCCCGCGCGGTGCAAACCAATGATGGCGGCCTCGTCGCTCAGGCAGCGTGCCGTTTCCTGATGCAAACATTGCACGCGGAATGCCTGGCTATGCGCTTTCAGCTTGGCCGTCAACGAACCGCCGCCCGTGAGCCAATGGCGCAAGGCCGGCGGCGCATTGACGGCGTTGACGTGCGCATGCCATTGCGCCTGGCGCAGCGAACCCGGCCTCACTGGGCCGCGTCCGTCGGGATGCCGCAAAAGGCCAGCACGGGCGCCAGGTATGCGGCAAATTCGCTGATGCCATGGTCGCTGCCATCGATGACGCACTGCTGCGCCCCCTGATAATGCGCCACCATGTCGCGGTAGTCGAGCACTTCATCGCCCGTGGCGGCAATCAGGAAGTAACGTTGCGGTTCAGTAATTTGCTCTACAGCAAAGCTTCCAAGCTCGGCGATGTATTCGCGCTTGAACTCGAATGGCTTGTCAGAATGAAACTCCGTCGTCACGCCCACATGCTGTTCCAGGTCGATCAGGGGCACGATGGCGGGATTGAGCAATACTGCGCGGCAACCGAGCCGCTCGGCCAGCCAGGTGGCGTAATACCCCCCCAGGGAGGAGCCGATAATCGTCAGGTCCGCTGGCGCCACGTTGTTGACTAATGACAAGGCCAATTCGATGGCCAGCTTGGGCGAGGCCGGCAATTGCGGGCACAGCCACTCTGCTTCGCGGCCCAGCGCCTGCATCTGCGCAGCCAGCAGGCGCGACTTCATCGACAGGGGCGACGAACGGAATCCATGCAGGTACAGAATCATCGGCCGAGCGCCTCCAGCAATTTCTGGTGCACGCCGCCAAAGCCGCCGTTGCTCATGACGACGATCTGGTCGCCGGGACGAGCGGCAGCCGCCACGGCCACCACCAGGGTATCGATATCCTCATACGCGCTGGCGATCTTGCCCAGCGGCGCCAGCGCGTCGCCCAGGCTCCAGCCCAGCGCTTGCTGGCTGCCGAAGCCGAAGACCAGGTCCGCATCCTTCAGGCTGCCCGGCAGCGCATCTTTCATGGCGCCCAGCTTCATGGTGTTCGAGCGCGGCTCCAGCACGGCCAGGATGCGGGCGCTGCCGCCAACTTTTTGGCGCAAGCCGCCCACGGTGGTGGCAATCGCCGTCGGGTGGTGGGCGAAATCATCGTACACGGTAATATTGTTGACGACGCCGCGCACTTCCATGCGGCGCTTGACGCTCTCGAACGTGGCCAGCGAGGCGCACGCCTGGGCAATGGGTACGCCCACGTGGCGCGCGGCGGCGATGGCCGCCAGCGCATTGCTGCGGTTGTGCTTGCCCGTGAGCGCCCACGCCACGTGGCCTTCCTGCTTTCCATTGAAGAACACGTCGAAGCTGCCATCGGCCTGCTCTTGCAGTTGCCAGTTGGCATCTTGACCAAAACTTTCCTGTTCGCTCCAGCAACCACGCGCCAGCACGCGCTGCAGCGACGCCTCGTCGCCGTTGTAGACCAGGCGGCCGATGCCGGGCACGGTGCGCACCAGATGGTGGAATTGCGTCTCGATCGCGTGCAGATCGGGGAAGATATCGGCGTGATCGTATTCCAGGTTATTCATGACGGCCGTCTTCGCGTGGTAATGCACGAACTTGCTACGCTTGTCGAAGAAGGCCGTATCGTATTCGTCGGCTTCGATGACGAAGAAGTCCGAATCGGCGCTCTTGCCATCGATCTTGCCGCTGAGGCGGGCCGAAATGCCAAAGTTCATCGGCACGCCGCCGATCAGGAAGCCCGGCGCGTAGCCCGCGTCTTCGAGTATCCAGGCCAGCATGGCTGATGTTGTCGTCTTGCCATGCGTGCCGGCCACGGCCAGTACCCACCGATCGCGCAGGATGTGTTCGCCGATCCACTGCGGACCCGATACATACGGCAGGCTGCGGTTGAGGATTTCTTCCACCAGCGGGTTGCCGCGCGAGACGACATTGCCAATCACATACAAATCCGGGTTCAGCTTGGTCTGTTCCGGATCGAACCCCTGGATCAGTTCGATTCCCTGCGATTCCAGCTGAGTGCTCATCGGCGGATAGACGTTGGCATCGCAACCGGTGACTTTATGGCCGGCTTCCTTGGCCAGGACAGCCAGGCCGCCCATGAAGGTACCGCAAATACCGAGAATATGAATATGCATGTGATCAGTGCGAAAGGCGCACGCTTAAGTAAGTAAGACGGTGAGATAAAAAACAGCAAGTGCAGGATTTTACCTGACGCCATGACTTTTTCCGCTTCGGAGTATCATCTCGCTCATGACGAACGATGCATTTGACGATAGCGCGCAGTTGCGCCTGGAAATCGCCGCCGCTGCCGCGCGCCTCGTGGCGCAGGATGGCGCCGACTATGGCAGCGCCAAGCGCAAGGCGGCGCGGCAAGTCCTGGGCGACGCGCCGAACCGGCCCACGAATCGGCCCAATATACTGCCGGACAACGACATGATCGAGGAGCAGGTGCGGCAATACAATGCCCTGTTCCTGGCCGACAGCCAGCCGGCGCGCCTGTTCCAGCTGCGCACGATTGCGCTGCAGGTCATGGAAGCGTTGCAACAATTTCATCCCCTGCTCAGCGGCCCCGTGCTCAACGGCACGGCCGGCCCCCACGACGAGATCTATTTGCAGCTGTTTGCCGAGAGCGCCAAGGAAATCCACATCTTCCTGCTGAATAAAAATGTCGTGCTCGACATGTCGGAAAGCCCGCATTTCAAGGGAGCGCGTTATGATGCGGTCGAGACAGCCAGTTTCTTGTGGAAAAATGAAGGCGTGCACGCGGCCATGTATGAGCTCGACGATATGCGCGGCGCGCTGAAAGCCAAGGCGGACGGCAAGGTGCTGCGCACCGATATCGCCGGGCTGCGCAGCCTGCTGGCCGCCAGCCTTGCCGATGGCGTGCCGGCTGCCGACTAACATTGATATAGATAAAGTTATGACAAAAAAGAATTGGATCGCCTGCGCCATCGTCGCGCTGATGTTTGGCGGCATGGGCGCCTACGTCGGTTTGAGCAAGGAAAAAACGAAAGCAGCGGGACCGCTGACGACCACCATCGCGCCAGGCGCGACGGGTCCCGTCAATGAGCTGTATGCGCTGTCCTTGCCGGACGCGGCGGGCGCCACGCAAGCCTTGTCGCAATGGAAAGGCAAGAATTTGCTGGTCAATTTCTGGGCCCCGTGGTGCCCGCCTTGCGTGGAAGAAATGCCGGAGTTATCCGAAGTACAAGGCCACTATGCGGCGAAAAACCTGCAGGTCATCGGCATTGGCATCGATTCGGCCAGCAATATTGCCACTTTTGCCAGCAAGGTCAAGATCGCCTATCCCGTGTATGTCTCCGGCATGAGCGGTACCGACCTGTCGCGTCATTTTGGCAATGCCACGGGCGGCTTGCCCTTTACGGTGCTGATCGGCGCCGATGGCGAAGTCAAAAAGACCTATCTGGGCCGCTTGAAATTTGATCAGTTGCGCGCCGATCTGGATAAATTGTAAATTCGGAGCGTGCTTTTTTCTCTTGCCAATGCGTATCTTTGGCGGCAAAATGCGGAACTTTCGCTAAAACGGTCTTCCATACATGGCAAAAAACCTCCTTCTGCTCAACGGTCCCAACCTGAATTTGCTGGGAACGCGCGAGCCTGAGGTCTACGGCGCCAGCACCTTGGCCGATATCGAGCAGGCAGCAATGGCGCAAGCCATGGCGGCCGGTGCCGACCTGGTCTGCTTTCAAAGCAACCACGAAGGCGCGCTGATCGACCGCATCCATGCCGCGCGAGCGGAAGGGATCGATGCCATCGTCATCAATCCGGGCGGCCTGACCCATACCAGCGTTGCCTTGCGCGATGCGCTGGCCGGGGTCGCCATCCCGTTCGTGGAAGTCCATATCTCGAATATTTATCAACGCGAAACGTTTCGACATCACTCATTTCTCAGCGCGATCGCGCAGGGGACGATCTGCGGGCTAGGTATCGATGGATATCGGTTTGCCATCGACTTTGCGCTTAAAAAACGTTAATCTACGCGATCTGCACGCATTTAGCGCGGCGATAGGCTCTTGGACATCACCGCATCACTCATAAAACAAACTACATTCCTAGGGGTTTTACATGGATCTACGAAAACTCAAGACCTTGATCGACCTGGTCGCCGAATCGGATATCGCAGAGCTGGAAGTTACCGAAGGCGAAAGCAAGGTTCGCATCGTCAAATCGTCGGCCATGCCGCAAAACCAGATGGTCATGATGCAGCCGCAAGGCATGCAAGCCCAATACCAGCCAGCCGCGCCAGCCGCCGCTCCCGCTGCGGCACCTGCCGTCGTGGTCGCCGCCGAGCCAACGGGCTATGTGGTCAAGTCGCCGATGGTCGGCACCTTCTACCGCTCCTCCGCTCCTGGCAGCGCCGCCTATGTTGAAGTGGGCTCGACCGTCAAGGAAGGTGATACCCTGTGCATCATCGAAGCGATGAAGCTGCTGAATGAAATCGACTCCGATAAAGCCGGTGTCGTGACCCAGATCCTGGTCGAAAACGGCCAACCGGTCGAATTCGGTCAACCCTTGTTTGTGATCGGCTAAAACCCAGTCCACACGGCCGGCAACGGCCGTTTGCAGTTTTAGCCCCTCACACTTGTTGTTTCGCCGGCTCGCCGGCTCTCACAGACATACGCGAACCTACCATGTTTGAAAAAATCCTGATTGCCAACCGTGGTGAAATTGCCCTCCGTATTCAGCGCGCCTGCCGCGAAATGGGCATTAAAACGGTTGTAGTCCACTCCGAAGCCGACAAGGACGCGAAATACGTCAAGCTGGCCGACGAATCCGTTTGTATCGGGCCGGCACAGTCGACCCTGAGCTACCTGAACATGCCCGCCATTATCAGCGCCGCTGAAGTGACGGATGCGCAAGCGATTCACCCAGGCTATGGCTTCCTGTCGGAAAATGCCGACTTTGCCGAACGCGTCGAGAAATCGGGCTTCGTCTTCATCGGCCCCCGCTCCGAATCGATCCGCTTGATGGGCGACAAAGTGTCGGCCAAGCAAACCATGATCAAGGCTGGCGTACCGTGCGTACCCGGCTCGGAAGGCGCGTTGCCGGACGATCCGAAAGCGATCGTGCAAATTGCCCGCAAGATCGGCTACCCGGTCATCATCAAGGCCGCCGGCGGCGGTGGTGGACGCGGCATGCGCGTGGTGCACACGGAAGCGGCCCTGATCAACGCCGTGGCGATGACCAAGACGGAAGCGGGCACCGCTTTCGGCAACCCTGAAGTGTATATGGAGAAGTACCTGGAAAATCCGCGCCACGTGGAAATCCAGATCCTCGCCGACGAACACAAGAACGCCGTCTGGCTGGGCGAGCGCGACTGCTCCATGCAGCGCCGCCACCAGAAAGTGATCGAAGAAGCACCGGCGCCGGGCATCCCGCGCAAACTGATCGAGAAAATCGGCGACCGTTGCGCCGAGGCATGCCGCAAGATCGGCTACCGCGGCGCCGGCACGTTTGAATTCCTGTACGAAAACGGCGAGTTCTATTTCATTGAAATGAATACCCGCGTGCAGGTGGAGCATCCCGTCACCGAGATGATCACCGGCATCGACATCGTGCAAGAACAGATCCGCATCGCCGCCGGCGAAAAACTGCGTTTCCGCCAGCGCGACGTCTTGCTGTCGGGCCACGCCATCGAGTGCCGCATCAATGCGGAAGATCCGTTCAAATTCACGCCATCGCCAGGCAAGATCGTGTCGTGGCATGCACCGGGTGGCCCAGGCATCCGCGTCGATTCGCACGCCTACGCCGGCTACTACGTGCCGCCGCACTACGACTCGATGATCGGCAAAGTGATCGCTTACGGCGCCACGCGCGAACAAGCGATCCGCCGCATGCAGATCGCCCTGTCCGAAATGGTGGTCGAAGGCATCAACACGAATATCGCCCTGCACCGCGAACTGATGATCGACGCGCGCTTCATCGAAGGCGGCACCAACATTCACTATCTGGAACAGAAACTGGCCGACATGCCGGACCTGGGCAAGAACCTGAATGGCGGCAGCCCCAGCATCGCCAAGAAATCCGAAATCAAGGCGGGCGCATGAGCTGGACGGAAATCGTCATCGAAATCGCCCGTGACAACGCCGAGGCCATGTCCGACGCGTTGATGGAAGCGGGCGCCCTGTCGGTATCGGTGGAAGACGCCGATGAAGGCACGGATGCCGAGCAGCCCCTGTTTGGCGAGCCCGGCATGGAACCCAAGGAAGCGGCGTGGGAACGCAGCCGCGTGGTGGCGCTGACGGACGTCGACGCCGACCAGGCCGCCATCGTCGCCGCCGCTGCGCAAGCCGTCGGCATGACGGAAGTGCCCGCCTTTACCATGCGCCCCGTGGAAGAGCAGGACTGGGTGCGTCTGACCCAGTCGCAATTCGCACCGATTCACATCGGCAAGAATATCTGGGTCGTGCCCAGCTGGCACGAGGCACCGGACCCAAGCGGTCTGATCCTGGAACTGGACCCCGGCCTGGCTTTCGGCACGGGCAGCCATCCGACCACGCGTTTGTGCATGGAATGGCTGGAAGCCAATCCGGCCCCAGGCAAGACCGTGCTCGACTACGGTTGCGGTTCCGGCATCCTGGCTATGGTGGCAAAGAAACTCGGTGCGCAAACGGTGGCCGGCGTCGATATCGACCCGCAGGCGATCGAATCGGCGCGCGACAATGCCGAGCGCAACCAGTGCGACATCGAATATTTCTTGCCAGACACGTTTGCCACCTCGGCACACGCCACGGCCAAGTTTGACATCGTCGTCGCGAATATCCTGTCGAGCCCATTGAAACTGATGGCGCCGATGCTGTCGGGCCGCGTTGCCGACGGTGGCGCCCTGATCCTGTCCGGCGTCCTGGCACGCCAGGCGGAAGAAGTGGCCGCCGCCTATGCGCCATTCATCCAGCTGGGTGTGTGGGCCGAGCAAGACGGCTGGGTGGCCCTGCATGGTCGCCTGGGTGCAACGCAAGCGCCTGCGCCCCGTGCGGAAGGTGCATAAGCACAGCAATGGCCCTCGCCACCAAATGCCCCCATTGCAACACGATATTTCGGGTCGCTGCTGACCAGTTGAAGTTACGTGGGGGCATCGTGCGCTGTGGCACGTGCAGGGAAGTGTTTGACGGCAATGCCGCGCTGGTCGATCCAGCTGCGGCATCGCCGTTTTTAACGTCCGGCCCCGCCACTGCCACCCCGCCGTCAACCAGTTATCCGGTCGACAACACCCTGCCGTCCGCTACGGATGACGAACCCATTTATTCCCTCGACTTCGACACCTCGTTCGACCCGTTCGGCATCTTGCCGGAAACGGCGCAGCTCAAGGACGACGCAGACGATGATGAGCACATCGAGCTGGACCTCAACGTGGTCCTCCCCGACGAGGTGCCGGCCCACGCGCCTGTCGCCGCACCTATTATTGAATTCCCTGCAGAAACACCGGCAGAGCTACCCGAAGCGCCGCTGCCCCAGCCGATGGCGCCCTTCAGGCGCCGCCAGGTCGATGACGTGCCCGCCTTCGCCACGTATCTGCGCGACAGCCGCCGCGAACCGAATCTGGACGCTGGCACCGCACCGGCGCTGCCGGCGACGGAAAAAGTCAGCCTGGACAAGCCGGTGCCGCCTGCGCCTGCCGCAACCAGCCCCGCACGCCGGGAACCGACGCTGGCCGACCATTCCTTCACGCCGCTGTCCGCCGCCCCCGTTGCGCCGGCTCCAGCCGAAGAGCATGAGGAACCAGTCCTGCCGTCGGCCCACGACGAGCCGGCCTTTGTCACCCAGGGCCGGCGCCGCGAACAGAGCGGCAAAGCCCTGCGCGTGGCCATGGCTATCGGCTCGCTGGCGCTGCTGCTTTTTTTATTCCTGCAAGTAATGACCACCTTCCGCAATCCGCTGGCGGCGCAATTTCCGCAGTGGAAGCCGACCCTGGTCGCGCTGTGCAAGCTCAGCGGCTGCCAGGTCGACTTGCCGGCGCAGATCGAGGCGCTGGCCATTGAGCAGGGCGAGTTGCAGACACTGAAGGAACAAACCTTTTCCTATGTCTCGCTGCTGCGCAACCACAGCCGCAGCGTGCAAGCCTGGCCCAGCATCGAACTGATCCTCAACGACGCGAACGACAAGCCCCTCTTGCGCCGCGTGATCGCGCCGCGCGACTATCTGCCGGCCACGATCGACGTCAGTGCGGGGTTTGCGCCGCGCTCGGAACAAACCATCAAACTGTATTTTGCATTAGACCAGCTCACGGCGTCTGGCTACCATATCGCCATCTTCTACCCTTAACAGACACTATCATGACCAAAACATCGCTGATCTGCGGCTCGCTTGCCACCGACACCATCATGCAATTCCCTGGCCGCTTTGGTGAATCCCTGCTGGCCGACCAGTTGCACAAGGTGAACGTCTCCTTCCTCGTGCCCACCATGCGCACAGAGTTCGGCGGCTGCTCGGGCAATATCGCCTACAGCCTGAAAATGCTGGGCGGCGACCCGCGCATCGTCGGTGTCATGGGGCAAGATAGCGCCGCCTATCTGGAACGCCTGCAAAAGCTGGGCATTTCCACCGCCAACATCCTGATCAAGGCTGACAGCTACAACGCGCAGTGCTTCGTCACGGCAGATGCGGACAATAACCAGATCAACGCCTTCCACCCGGGCGCCATGTCGTTTGCACATGAAAACCCGATCGCCAATGCGGGTCCGGCCAAGGTCGCCATCATCTCGCCGGACGGCGACCAGGGCATGCTCAAGCACGCCGCCGACCTGGCCGAGCTGGGCATCCCCTTCATGTTTGACCCGGGTCAACAGTTGCCACGCTTCAATGGCGAACAGTTGATCGACTTCATCAACAAGGCCACGTATGTGTCGGCCAACGATTATGAGATGGAAATGTTGATGGAACGCACGGGCTTGACCCTGCCGGACATCGCCAGCCGCCTGGAAGCGCTGATCGTCACGCGTGGCGAAAAAGGATCGGAAATCTATACGGACGGCAAGCGCATCGACATTCCTGTCGTGACCGCCAAGGAAGTGCTGGACCCGACCGGTTGCGGCGACGCCTACCGTGCCGGCTTGCTGTTCGGCATCACCAACGACCTGGGCTGGGAAACCAGCGGCCGTCTGGCCAGCCTGCTGGGCGCCATCAAGATCGCCACCCAGGGCGCGCAAAACCATGTGTTTACGCCGGAGAGCATCGCCGACCAGTTCGAAGCGGCATTCGGTTACCGCTATTAACAGATAGCCAGGTCGGCTTGCGCCTCAGCGCCAGGCCGACCTCCCCGCCTTACCTCAGCACAATAATCATCCCCACCAGCACTTGCGCAATCTGCAGCAAAATCAACGCCACCAGCAGCGACAGGTCCAGGCTGCCTACCAGCGGCACCACCTTGCGGATCGGACGCAGCAGCGGCTCGTTCAGGGCCCGTACAAACGGCGCCAGCGGCGCATGCGGATTGACCCAGCTGAAGATGGCTTCGATGATCAGCAAAGCCATGAAACCGTAGAGTATCCATTGCAGGAAGCGTTGCAGCGACTTGAGCAGTACCACTTCGACGGGAGCGCCGGAAATAAACAGCACCGAGCTGGCCAGCAGCACGATCAGGAAGGCGCCGATCAGGCTGGCCCAGTCATACCCGCCCACGCCCGGCACCACGCGGCGCAGGGGGCGCACCAGCCAGTCGGACAATTGAAACGTGAATTGCGCCACCGACGAGGGCGGCCGCACGCGCACCGCCTGCATCCAGAAGCGCAGCAGCAACACGCCCCCCAGCAAGGTGGCGATGGTATCAACGATCAATGTAAGGATAACGATCAGCACGACTAATTCTCCAAAAAAAAACCGCTGTGTGATTGAGTCACACAGCGGCGTGTTGCCTCATCCAGGCACCCGTATCGTTGGAATTACGATGGGCGGGTGCTGGTTGGGAATGGCCAGGCTGCAGCCGGTGCCAACACGGTTTTTGCTACAGGTGCGATAGGCGCCGATGGCTTGGCGACAGGCGCTGCCTTCTTCGGTGCGGCCTTTTTAGGCGCGGCCTTCTTGGCGGCCACGGCGGCTGGTGCCGCTGGAGCTGCTGCCGGCGCTGCTGCTGGTGCGGCTGCCACGACTGGCGCTGCGGCTGGCTTGGCGGCAGGTTTCGCTGCTGCTTTCGCTGCCGGCTTGGCCGCTGGCTTGGCTGCAGCTTTTGCCGCCGGCTTCGCTGCTACCTTGGCCGCTGGCTTGGCTGCAGGTTTCGCTGCTGGCTTCGCTGCTGGCTTCGCTGCAACCTTGGCGGCAGGTTTCGCTGCTGCTTTGGCTGCCGGCTTGGCGGCGACCTTGGCCGCTGGCTTGGCGGCAGCTTTTGCTGCCGGCTTCGCTGCTGCCTTGGCCGCTGGCTTGGCGGCAGCTTTTGCTGCCGGCTTCGCTGCTACCTTGGCCGCTGGCTTCGCTGCAGCCTTAGTTGCTGCCTTGGCCGCTGGCTTCGCTGCAGCTTTTGCTGCTGGCTTGGCTGCTGCTTTGGCAGCTGGCTTCGCTGCTGCCTTGGCGACGACTTTTTTCGCTGCTGGCTTGGCTGCCGCTTTGGCGGCCGGCTTTGCTGCTGCCTTGGCTGCAGGTTTCGCTACGGCTTTTTTCGCTGCCGGCTTCGCAACTACCTTGGCCGCTGGCTTGGCTGCTGCCTTAGCTGCTGGCTTCGCTGCTGCTTTGGCGGCCGGCTTGGCTGCTGCCTTGGCGACGACTTTTTTCGCTGCTGGCTTGGCTGCAGGTTTCGCTGCGGCTTTTTTCACTGCTGGCTTGGCTGCTGCCTTGGCGGCAGGTTTCGCTGCAGCTTTTGCTGCTGGCTTGGCAACGGCTTTTTTCGCCGCTGGCTTTGCTGCTGCCTTGGCGACAGGTTTCGCTGCCACTTTCGCTGCTGGCTTGGCTGCCGGCTTAGCTGCCGGTTTTGCTGCGGCCTTGGCCGCTGGTTTTGCTGCGGCTTTCGCTACTGGCTTGGCAGCCACTTTTGCTGCAGGCTTGGCTGCGGCTTTGGCGGCTGGTTTTGCTGCTGGTTTCGCTGCGGCTTTGGCAGCTGGTTTAGCGGCAACCGTCTTCGCTGCGGCTGCCGGCTTCTTCGCGGCAGGAGCAGCCTTGGCGGCTGGTTTCTTTACTTCTGATTTCTTAGCGGCTGTTGCCATTTGTCTCTCCTTCATCTGAGATGAGAAATTTAAGCTACAAGATTTAAACCCGTCCGACCCACCACAGGGATAGGCCAGGCGAATTATTCATCGGCACAAACGGTCGTTTGCGCTAATGAATTCGGCACCAGCTGAACTGCTGCAACTCCTCACGTTTGCAGCGCTTCAGCCATCGTCGGTGCCACCCTGCTTTATCTCGCAGCTGGTGGCAAAGTCTGAATTCGGTCATTCGTTTTCGATGCCGTGCGTTTTTTCGCTCCTCGCATCGCGCTCGCCACAACACCCATGCGTCAAATAAAAAACCGCCATGCCTGAAAAAATTCGGGCACGGCGGCAGACGAAAACGGTGTGGTTTTGTGCATATCCGTGTAAATCTGTATCCCTGTTTTGCGAGGTTTTTTCGCTACCGCGCTGGTTAAAAACCCCCGCATTCTAACGCTCGCATTTGCAATCTCATAAAGTACACGAAAACCTTGTCAATGCGCAACCGGCACGACACGTTTTCGCCTGCTTTTTTGCACGATACGCGTGCTATCGCACAATCGCGCGGCAAATGCCGCCGCCAGCGTCTCCGGAAATGCTTTTTTGGACCCGCCATGCGGCCATGCGCGGCATCCGAAAATCCTGGCGCAAGCCTCCTCGCATGGCGGGATGATGCACGCATTTTTCCGCCGCCATGCACGCAAAAAAAAAAGCGCCGTCACGATGACGGCGCTTCTTGGCGTTGGCGGGAAAAAGCTTATTCCCAGTTCAGCGCACCACCCGTTTGATACTCGGTCACGCGGGTCTCGAAGAAGTTGCGCTCCTTCTTCATGTCGATCATCTCGCTCATCCACGGGAACGGATTTTCTTCCTGGGCGAACAGCGGCTCGATGCCGATCTGCTGCGCGCGGCGGTTGGCGATGAAGCGCAGGTAACCCTTGAACATCGGCGCGTTCAGACCCAGCACGCCGCGCGGCATGGTGTCTTCCGCGTACGCGTATTCCAGTTCCACGGCCTTCATGAACAGATCCTTGATCTCTTCGCGGAAGGCGGCCGTCCACAGCTGCGGGTTTTCCATCTTGATCGTATTGATCAAATCGATGCCGAAGTTACAGTGCATCGATTCGTCGCGCAGGATGTACTGGTACTGCTCGGCCGCGCCCATCATCTTGTTCTGGCGGCCCAGCGCCAGGATCTGCGTGAAACCGACGTAGAAGAACAGGCCTTCCATCAGGCAGGCAAACACGATCAGGGACTTCAGCAGTTTCTGGTCGTTTTCCACCGTGCCGGTGACGAACGCCGGGTCGGTCAGGGTGTTGATGAACGGGATCAGGAATTCATCCTTGTCGCGGATCGACTTGACTTCGTTGTAGGCGTTGAAGATCTCGCCTTCGTCCAGTCCCAGCGATTCGACGATGTACTGGTAGGCGTGCGTGTGGATCGCTTCCTCGAACGCCTGGCGCAGCAGGTACTGGCGGCACTCGGGCGCCGTGATGTGGCGGTAGGTGCCCAGCACGATATTATTGGCGGCCAGCGAGTCGGCCGTCACGAAGAAGCCCAGATTGCGCTTGACCAGGCGGCGCTCGTCGTCCGTCAGGCCGTTCGGGTTTTTCCACAGCTCGATATCGCGCTGCATGTTCACTTCCTGCGGCATCCAGTGGTTGGCGCAGCCTGCCAGGTATTTATCCCACGCCCATTTGTACTTGAACGGCACCAGCTGGTTGACGTCCGTCTTGCCGTTGATGATGCGCTTGTCGTCGGCATTCACGCGGCGCGCCACTTGTTCGGCGTTCGCTTCGGACGGCTCGGCGCCGGCCGGCAGGTTCAAATCGGTATTTCCCAGTGGCGCTTGCTGCGCCGGACGCGGCACAGCTGCCGACGTGGTTTCATCATCCCAAGACAACGACATATTCTTCTTCCTTTCCATGCCGGCGAGCCGGCGGTCCGCAACAGGCCCGTTGAATCGGACAATGCGGACATTGACAACATTGAATCAGCCCAGAAGTTCTGGGCTGACAACTAAAATCTTACTGGCAGGCTTCGCACTCTTCGAAGCCGTCATCACCCGGGCGCAGGTAGCAGGCTTCGCCATCGGCGTCGTCCGCTGCCGCTGCCGCTGCCACGGCTGCCACCGGCGCCACGGCCACTGCTGCCGCTGCCACGACGGCTGCCTGGGCGCTCTGTGCGCTGGCCGACATGCCGCCATCGACTGCCACGGCGTTCAGGGCGCCCGTCTTGGAGGTCGATTTCTCCATGTGGGTAGCGGCGATGGTACGCAGGTAGTAGGTGGTTTTCAAGCCACGCAGCCATGCCAGCTTGTAGGTCTCGTCCAGTTTCTTGCCCGAAGCGCCCGCCATGTAGATGTTCAGCGACTGTGCCTGGTCGATCCACTTCTGGCGACGCGAAGCCGCTTCCACCAGCCAGCTTGGCGACACTTCAAAGGCTGTGGCGTAGATGTCGCGCAAGTCTTGCGGGATGCGGTCGATCTTCACCAACGAGCCGTCGAAGTACTTCAGGTCGGAGATCATGACTTCATCCCACAGGTCGCGCGCCTTCAGGTCGCGCACCAGGTAGCCGTTGATCTCGGTGAATTCGCCCGACAGGTTCGATTTCACGTACAGGTTCTGGAACGTCGGCTCGATACAGGCCGAGACGCCGATGATGTTCGAAATCGTCGCCGTCGGGGCGATCGCCACGCAGTTCGAGTTGCGCATGCCGAACTTGGCGATGCGTTCGCGCACCGGGGTCCAGTCCATGGCCGACGAGGAATCGACTTCCAGGTAGCCGCCGCGCTCTTCGGCCAGCAGTTTGACCGAATCCTGCGGCAGGATGCCGCGGTCCCACAGCGAACCGGCGTACGACTCATAGCGGCCGCGCTCTTCGGCCAGTTCCGTCGACGCCAGGTAGGCGTAGTAGCAGACGGCTTCCATCGAGGTGTCGGCGAAGCTGACAGCCGCGTCCGAGGCGAACGGCACGCGCATCATGTGCAGGCAGTCCTGGAAGCCCATCACGCCCATGCCGACCGGACGGTGGCGCATGTTCGAATTGCGCGCCTTGTCGACGGCGTAGTAGTTGATGTCGATGACGTTGTCGAGCATGCGCATGGCGGTGCGGACGGTCTTGGCCAGCTTGACGTGATCGAGCTTGCCTTCTTTCATGTGCGCCGGCATGTTCACGGAGCCGAGGTTGCAGACGGCGATTTCATCGCTGCTGGTGTTCAGGGTGATTTCCGTGCACAGGTTCGAGCTGTGGACGACGCCGACGTGCGACTGCGGGCTGCGGATGTTGCAAGGATCCTTGAACGTGATCCATGGGTGGCCCGTTTCGAACAGCATCGACAGCATCTTGCGCCACAGGTCCAGCGCGGCGATCTTCTTGAAGACGCGGATTTCGCCGGCGGCGGCCTTGGCTTCGTAGCCCAGGTAAGCCTGTTCAAAGGCCTTGCCGACCTTGTCGTGCAGGTCTGGCGTGTCCGATGGCGAGAACAGGGTCCATTCGCCTTTTTCCATGACGCGCTTCATGAACATGTCGGGAATCCAGTTCGCCGTGTTCATGTCGTGCGTGCGGCGGCGGTCGTCGCCCGTGTTCTTGCGCAGGTCGAGGAATTCCTCGATGTCCATGTGCCAGGTTTCCAGGTAGGCGCAGACGGCGCCCTTGCGCTTGCCGCCCTGGTTGACTGCCACGGCCGTGTCGTTGACCACTTTCAGGAACGGCACCACGCCTTGCGACTTGCCGTTGGTGCCCTTGATGTGGGCGCCCAGGGCGCGCACCGGTGTCCAGTCGTTGCCCAGGCCGCCGGCGAACTTGGCCAGCAGCGCGTTGTCCTTGATGGCGTCGTAGATGCCTTCCAGGTCATCGGAGACGGTGCTCAGGTAGCACGACGACAGCTGCGAGCGCAGGGTGCCCGAATTGAACAGGGTCGGGGTCGAGCTCATGAAGTCGAACGAGGACAGCAGGCTGTAGAACTCGATGGCGCGCGCTTCGCGGTCCGCTTCGTTCAGCGCCAGGCCCATGGCCACGCGCATGTAGAACGCTTGCGGCATTTCGATGCGCACGTCCTGGATGTGCAGGAAGTAGCGGTCGTACAGGGTTTGCAGGCCGATGTAGCCGAATTGCAAGTCGCGGTCGGCGACGATGGCTTTCGCCAGGCGCTCCAGGTCGAAGCTGGCGAGTACCGGGTTCAGCAGCTCGGCGGCGATGCCCTTGGCGATGTATTGCGGGAAATACGTCAGGTATTCGGCGGCGGCAGCCGCTTGCGGCACTTCCTTGCCGAACACTTCCTTGCGCACCGTGTGCAGCAGGATGCGGGCCGTGACCTGGCTGTAGGCCGGGTCTTTTTCCATCAGCGCGCGCGCCGCCAGGATGGCCGACTTGTGCAGCTCTTCGACGGGCACGCCGTCGTACAGGTTCTTCACCGTTTCAGCCAGGATGGCATCGGCATCGACGTGCTTTTCCAGGCCGGCGCAGGCGGCGTTGATCAGGTCGCGCACTTCCTGCATGTCCAGCAGGCGGCGCACGCCGTTGTCGGTGACATTTAATTGTGGTGCGGAAACTTGCGCGGATGCGCCTTGCGCTTCCTTCTGCAGACGGCGCTCTTCCATGTGCTTGGCACGGTACAGCACGTAGGCACGCGCCACGTCGTGCTCGCCCGAACGCATCAGCGACAGTTCCACCTGGTCTTGCACGTCTTCGATATGGAAGGTGCCGCCGCCCGGATGGCGGCGCACCAGCGCGGCGACGACGCCGTCGGTCAGCTGCTCCACCAGTTCGCGGATGCGTGCCGAGGCTGCGCCCTGGCCGCCGTTAACGGCCAAAAACGCCTTGGTCATGGCGATGGCGATCTTCGAAGGCTCAAATGCCACCACCGCGCCGTTGCGGCGGATGATGCGATAGTCGCCCAATGCCGCGCCCGTGCTCGCCACGCTGTTGGCCGCGCCTGGCGCTGGCGATACTGGCGTTGGATGGATGGAAATATCTTGTGGTGATTGCATTGAAGCTCCCGTTGTCAGCTAAAGTCAGCCTGCAGTTTTTCTGCCGCGTGTGTTGTTGAATAGAACGCCCGATGGTCAGGGTTTCTTCAGGTATTTGTTGCTAAATAGTAAATTTATAATGCATAAAACAGGGTCAGAATCCATAGCGCCACACCGTACTGCCCGGCTGGCGCGAAACACGATCAAGGGTGATAAACCGCCAGTTCCAGTGCTTTATCAGCAATCCGGGTAGCTTTGACAATAATTCTGAAAACGTCTGTGATGGCACTACATATAGTCTTTACATCCAACTTCTGCACTAATTGTAGTGCTCATCGAAGGGCGATGCAATAGTTTTCCGGCATCCGTCGGCGTAATTTTTTGTATTTTCATATACGATTTCGGTTGACTTTTCAGGGTATGGATGGAAAGCCCAATCCCCGCGAAGTAAGCGCTAACGCAGGCTGCCCGCGCAGGGTTTCCAGCCAGCATACTTGGTAAAAATGCCAGTCAAAAAACGGCCCCGGATCCGTCTTCCTCCCCGGTGCGATATGCTCGTGGCCACGTACCTGGGACAGCCCGTAGCGTGCCACCAGCGCCGCCGTCAGCACCGCCAGCACGCGGTATTGCTGCGGCTGAAAGGGGACAAAGTCCGAGCCTTCCATTTCGATACCGATGGAATAGCCATTGCATTGCGGGCGTCCTTCAAACATGGATGCGCCCGCATGCCAGGCACGTTGATCAGCAGAAACATATTGCAACAGCGCGCCATCGCGCCGCACAAAAAAGTGCGCCGACACCTGCAAGCCACGCAGGTCGGCGAAAGAAGGATCGGCATTATAATCTACCCGGCCCGTAAACAAGTCCGACACATGCGGTCCGCCGAAGTGGCCGCCCGGCAAGCTGATGTTATGGATCACCAGCAAGTCGACTTGCGCACCGTCCGGGCGCGCGTCGTGGTGCGGCGAGTCATAGCGCAGTGCGCCGTCGCACCAGCCATCTTCATCTATCGTCCATGCGCTCATCAAGTAGGGCTTCCTGTATCGTCAATTTCTGCATACGGTAACGCAACTGGCGCACGCTCAGCCCCAGCTGGCGCGCCGCCCGTGCGCGGTGATAGCGCGCCTGCACCAGCGCCTGCATGATCATGTCGCGCTCGGCCTGGCGCAAATACACGTCCAGCGGCAGGAGCGGGGCCACACCATATGCCGCCATGCCGGGCAGGCACAGTTGCCGCTCCGGCGCGGCCGGCAGTGCCGGCGCCGCCCGCAACGGCATGCTGCCCGGCGTGGATGGCAAGGCCAGCCCGTCGAGCGCGATCACGCCGCCGTCGGCAAAGGCCAGCGCCCGCTCCAGAACGTTTTCCAGTTCGCGCACATTGCCGGGAAACGCATATGCGGCCAGGGCCGCCAGCACGGGCGGCGCCAGGCTCACGGCCCGGCGTGGCGACAGACGCGCGAGGATCACCTCACATAATACCTGCAGATCGCCGCGCCGCTCGCGCAGCGGCGGCAGCGCCAGCTCGATCACATTGAGCCGGTAAAACAGATCCTGGCGGAACGTGCCGGCGGCCATGCCGCGCGCCAGGCCCTGCTGGCTGGCGCACAGGATGCGCACATCAATCGCCTCGTCAGTATTGCCGCCCAGCTTGCGCACGCGGCGCTCCTGCAGCACGCGCAGCAGTTTCACCTGCATGGCCAGGGGCAGGTCATCGACTTCGTCGAGCAGCAGGCTGCCGCCATGGGCCGCCTGGAACAAGCCTTGGCGTTCGTGCAGCGCGCCCGTATAGGCGCCGGGGCGGCAGCCGAAGAATTCCGCTTCCATCAGCGCTTCGGGAATGGCGCCGCAGTTGACGGCGATAAACGGAAAGCCGGCGCGCGCGCCCTGCGCATGGATGGCGCGCGCCGCCAATTCCTTGCCCGTGCCCGATTCGCCGCGGATCGCCACCGGTGCGCCGCAGCGGGCGATGCGGCTTATCTGCGCGCGCAGCGCCTGCATGGGCAGCGAGTTGCCGCTCAGTTGCGGCGCCCCCGGCTTGTCGGCGGTGGGCACGGTATGCGGGCTGGAACGGGACATGGGGACGCGCCTTTCTGCAATGGCGGTGGCAAACCGCCTGCTGCAGATGCTACGCCGGATGGGTGCAGGAGGTCGTTACGATACGGATGAGCAACGCGCGCGAAGCTGCGGGCCTGCCCTTACAAGGTGGCGTGCGCGTGGCTGCAGTAATCGTGGCCCTTTGCCTGCACGTTTTCCGAGGCCGGGTAGTACACGCCGCAATGGGCGCAGCACAGCATCAGCTCGGCATCGGGCAATTCCTGCGGCCGGGCCGGCGGCGTAAACGGGTTTGGCTGCTGCTGTGCGCGGGCGCGCTGCTGCATGCCGCGGATCTTGCTGCGGATAGCAAACAGCACCAGGAACACCAGCGCCAGCCAGAATAAAACACGTGTCATGCGAATCCTCGGTGTAAAACCACTTCCAGTACAAAACGGCTGCCGACATAGGCCAGCAGCAAGGTGGCGAAACCGGCCAGGGTGAAGCTCAGGGCCGTCTTGCCGCGCCAGCCGCGAAAGCGGCGCCCTGCCAGCAGGGCGGCAAACAATAGCCACGACAGCATGGTAAACACCGATTTGTGATCCCAGTTGAGCGCCTTGCCAAATAATTGCTCGGAAAACACGATACCCGACAGCACGGTCAGGCTGAGCAGGATGAAACCCAGGCCGATCATGCGGAAAAGCAACTTTTCCATCGTCAACAGGGCTGGCAACTGGTCCAGCGCGCTGCCGATGAAGCCGCGGCTTTCGCTGCGCGTATGCAGGCGCGACTCCTGCAGCGCCATGAGTACGGCGTGAAAAGCGGCGATTGTCAAGGTGCTGTACGCGAGCACTGCCACGGCAATATGCCAGCCGAAGACAGCCGACTTGCCTTCCATGCTGACCTGGCTGCCGGGAAAAGCCCAGGCAAGGCCGATGGCGATGACGGCGCTGGGCATGACCATGCGGCGCAGCCCGTCCAGGCTGAAATTGCGGTTCTCTATCCAGTAGGCGCCGACCGAGACCCACAGCGCGGCCGACAGCATGGCGGAAAAACCGAACCGCAAGGTGCCAGGCGCCATCAGGTCGAACCACAGGGTGGCGGCGTGCGCCAGCCAGGCAACGCCGGTCAGGCCGGCAATGAGCCGGGCACGGGACGAGGGAAGCACCGCGCACGCCGCGTACAACAGGGCGGCGATGAAAAAGAAATAGATCTGCATAGTTTAAGTTTACACCATAGCCGGCAAGCGCGATTCAAGCGACAGTATGGGCTGTAGGCAATTGGCGCCAGCCGATACCGCAAGCCTGCCATGATATCGCGCCTCGGCCGCGACGGGGTGGCGCACCCTCAAGATTTCGGCAATCTTTCGCACCGCTACATATATATAGTATGCCGCAAAAAAATGATGGCCCGCTAAGCGAGCCATCGGGTAATGCCAATATCCGGTTTACTTCACATTCAGGCTCTTTTTCGCCTGCTCGAGCAAGTCCGTCTTGACCCAGTCCTTGGCCACGGGCGGTTTTGTCATGCGGCCCACGCCCGTTTTCACCATCACATCCGTGGTGACTTGGATATGCTCGGGCGAGATGTCGTACGAATACGGCGAATTGCTGATCGCGTCGTCGAAGTCATCCTTCGTGATCTGGCCGCGGAACACGACTTCACGCACATACTTTTCCGCCGTCGCCTTGTTGTCGATAAAGGTTTTCGTCGCTTCGACGAAGCAGCGCATGAATTTTTCCGCCACCGGACGGCGTTCCTTGTAGAACTTTTCCGTCATCACCATGGTGCGCACGGGCTCGCCGATGGGCGTGTCGTACGGCTTTAATATTTCCACGCCGAAACCCTTGTTGATCGCCTGCGACGATTGCGGCTCCGACTGCATCATGGCATCGATATTCTTGCCCATCAGCGCCTGATTCAAGTCGGCGTAGGCCAGGAACACCAGCTGCACATCCTTGCCCTTGGTTTCGGAATAGGTCAGGCCCGCCTGCGACAGCTCGGCCAGCAGCAGCACTTCCTGGATGCCGCCGCGCGTCACGCCCACGCGCTTGCCCTTGAGTTCCTTGACGCTGGCGATCTTTTGCCCTGCGCCCGCCACCAGGCGCGCGCCGCCCTTGGCAAAGCCGGCCACTACATAGATCGGTGCGCCGCCGGCGCGGCCGGAAATGGCCGCTTCGGACGCCGTCGCGCCCACGTCCAGCTCACCCGCGATAATCGCCTGCATCACGTCGAGGCCTTTGGCGAAGACATGCTCTTCGACCTTGATGCCGCACTTGGGCGCGATTTCCTTGATGTACGACACGGCGCCGTAATGGGCGAATTTCAAGTTACCCAAGCGCACGACTTCCTGCGCCTGTACCTGCACCGCTCCCATGCCGAACCCCAGCATGAGGGCGGCGGCGATACCGGTCTTCAAGGTTGATTTTTTCTGCATCGGGTTCTCCTGTGGTGGTTGGTATGTGCCCGCAAGGGCATAAAACACGAAACACTGCTCTTATTATGGGGAGATAGTACCGCGTGTTGGAGCCAGGGCAACATTTTTTTGCCGGCAGCCACGCTGCCGGCGTTGTTACTACTGTCTATTGCTACTGCCCCGCCAGCGCCACCACCGGATCGAGTCCCGACGCCTTGCGCGCCGGCATGAAGCCAAACACCAGCCCCGTCACCACGGCGCAGGCAAACGCGCCGCCGATGGCGCTCAGGGAAAAGATCACAGGCACGTCCCATACCAGCAGCAGGCCGGCCACCGTCACGCCGACCACGATGCCGGCCACGCCGCCCACCACCGACACCAGCACGGCCTCGGTGAGGAACTGGCGCAGGATGTCGCGCCGGCGCGCGCCCGTCGCCATGCGGATGCCGATTTCGCGCGTGCGCTCGCGCACCGTCATCAGCATCACGTTCATGACGCCGATGCCGCCCACCACCAGCGAGACGGCGGCGATCAGGCTGAGCATCATGGTCATGTTGTCCTGCGTCTTCGCTTCGGCGGCAATCGACGCGGCCGCGTTGCTGATGCCGTAGTCGCGGATGCGGTGGCGCTCGAACATGGTGGCGTCGACCGCCGCCTCCACCTCGGTCACGCGCTTGACGTCGTCCACGGCCATGACCGTGTACGTCGGCTCGCGCTGGCCGAAGACGCGGATGCCGGCCGTGGAAAACGGCAGCAGCAGCACGTCGTCTTCATCCTTCTCGCCCGTCAGCGCGCCCTTCGCGCTCATCACGCCGATCACCTGGAACGGCACGTTCCCGATCAGGATGCTCTGCCCCACGGGATTGGGCACGTCGGGCATCAGCTTTTCGGCCAGGTGCGCGCCCAGCACGGCCACGGTGGCCATCTCGCGCTCGTCTTCCTCGGTAAAGAAGCCGCCTTTGGCCACGGGCCAGGTCTGGATCTGCGGCAGAGCCGGCCCCGTGCCGCGCACATAGGTCTGCACGTCGAGGTTGCCGTGGCGTATCACCTTGTTGCCTGTGACATTCGGCAGCACGTGGGAAATGCCCGGTACGTCCTTGAGCGCATCGAGGTCGGCCAGGGTGATGCTGCGCCCGGGGATGCGCGAGCTTTCGCCGCGCGACGCCATGTACAGCAAGTTCGAGCCGAAGGCGCCCAATTGCGCCATCACCTGCTGGCGCGTGCCCAGGCCGATGGCCAGCATGACGATCACGGAAGCGACGCCGATGACGATGCCGAGCAGGGTCAAGCCCGTGCGGAAGCGGTTGATCCACAACACGCGCCAGGCGGCGCGCGCCGCATCGAGCAATTCCGTGCCCAGCGACGCGCCCGTGTCGTGGGCGGCGCGCGACATGTCCAGCGGCGGCAGGGCCGTCGACGTGGCGGGAATGGCGATGGCGCCCGTGTCCGCGATGATTTCGCCATCGCTGATCTCGATCACGCGGCGCGCCTGGGCCGCCACCTTGCGGTCATGCGTGATGAGGATGATGGTATGGCCCGCGTCGGCCAGTTCGCCCAAGAGGGCCATGACTTCGGCGCCGCTGCTGCTATCTAACGCCCCCGTCGGTTCATCGGCGAGGATGATGCGCCCGCCATTCATCAGGGCACGCGCGATCGACACGCGCTGCTGCTGCCCGCCCGACAATTGATTCGGCCGGTGGTCGAGCCGCTCACCCAGGCCCAGGCGCTTGAGCAGCGCATCCGAGCGGGCGTGGCGGGCGGCGGCCGGCATGCCCGCGTACAGGGCCGGCACTTCCACGTTTTCGCGCGCCGATTCGGTGGCGATCAGGTGATACCCCTGGAAGACGAAGCCGAACGCTTCGCGCCGCAGCCACGCCAGTTCATCGGGATTCAGGCTGGCCACGTCCTGGCCGGCGAAGCGGTAGCTGCCGTCGCTGGGCCTGTCGAGACAGCCGAGCAGATGCATCAGGGTCGACTTGCCGGAACCGGACGCGCCCACGATGGCGACGAATTCGCCGGCGCCGATGGACAGAGTCAACCCGCGCAGCACTTCCACGGCCGGCGCGCCGTCATGGCCGCCGTAGCGCTTGCGGATGCCGGCAAGTTCAATCAGTGGCGCCGGCTGGCCGGGTTCCCCGGACTGCCCCAGCGACCTGACCTCGCTCATGGCGCTCACAGCTGGAACCTGCTGGCGCCACTGCCGGCCGGCTGCTCGCCCGTCACCAGCAATTCGCCTTCGCGCAAGCCTTGCAGCACTTCCGCGCTGAGGCGGTTGCGCACGCCCACGGTGACGGTGCGCGTATCGACCTTGCCGTCCGCATCCATCACGCGGGCCGTGAACTGCCCCGGTTTGGCGCCTTCTTCCGTCGATGGCTTCAGGGCCGGCAAGGGCACGGCCAGCACATTGTTCGCCGCGGCCGTGACAAACACCACTTGCGCCGTCATCTGCGGCATCAGTTCGCCATCGGCGTTATCGACGTCGAACAGCACGGTATAAAGGATTACCTTGCTGGTCGACGGCGCCAGGGCCGTGCCGGCGGCAGCACCACCGGGCACCGGCGGGGCCGGCAGCACTTGCCGCACCTTGCCGCTCCAGCGCCGCTGGTCGCCGCCCAGAGTGGTGAAGTACACGGGCATGTCCGGGCGCACGCGGCGCACGTCCGCTTCCGACACTTCCGTCCATACCGTCATGGCCGACAGGTCGGCAATGCGCAGGATATTCGGCGTCTGATACGTGGCGTTCAAGGTTTGCCCCTCTTTCGCGTCCAGCCCCACCACCTTGCCGGCCATCGGCGCGTAGATGCGCGTATAGCCGAGGCGCGCCTCGTCCGCCTTCAGGCTGGCCTGGGTCTGGGCGATCTGCGCCTTCAGGTGGTCGATCTTGGCGCCAGCCGAGGCCAAGGTGGCTTCGGCCGTCTCCAGGTCGGCCAAGGGTGTCGAATCGAACTTGGCCATCCGCTTCTGGCGCACGTGCTGCTGGCCCGCCAGGCGGTGCTGCGCCTGCTGGTCGGCCAGTTGCGCGCGCAAGCCCGCCAGCGCGGCGCGGCCCGCGTCGACCGTGGCCTGCTGCACGCTGGGGTCGATCTCGGCCAGCAACTGGCCCTTTTCCACGGCGCTGCCCGGCTGCACGTGCAGGCGCGTGATCTGGCCAGACACCTGCGCGCCCACGTCGACATAGGTTTGCGGCTGCAGGGTGCCGATGGCCGTGACGCTGGCTTCGATATTGCCGCGCTTGACGGGCGCCGTGTCGAACACGGTGGCCGGGCCGCGCGTAGCCCACAGGGTGCCGGTGCCAAACAGCGCCAGCAAGACCACGCCGCCGAGGATGCGGGCGCGGCGGGAAGGCAGGCGGGCCGCCATCAGGCAGCCGCCTTGCGGTTACAGGTAAAGTAAAACGGTGTCGCCAAACGTGAAAAATGCATCGGTCTATCCTTGAAAATAGCGGTGGACATCACCGCAGGAACGTCACAAGACCTGCCAGCGCGGCGACGGCTGCCAGCAGGGTACTACGCAACAACAAGCGGGGGGCATACGGCAGCAGCAGGGCCACCAGCAGCGCCCCGGCCCCGATGAATCCCAGCCAGGCGACGACGCCGACGGTGGCACTCCAGCCGGCCACGCAAGGCCAGATGGCCAGCGCCAGCAGGACGGCGCCCGCCAGCTGCAGCGCGCGCCGCACGTTCGGCGCCGCATCCGTGCCCCAGACCTGGCCATGGTGGCGGTCCATCGCCAGCGAGAGGCTGGCCATGCCCGCATACGACAGACCCAGCGCGCACAAGATGGTGTTAATCATGACTGTCCTTCCGTAGTGACGTGCAGGCTGACCGATGGTGTTTCCTTGCTTGCCGTCTTTTTGAGCGGTTTTTCCTTGCGTTTGTGGACTTTCCACGCGCCCCAGGCGGCCAGCAGGCCGAAGGCCATGCAGCCCAGCTCCACGCCGGCGCTTTCCCAGTCGCCGCGCGCGATTTGCGCCGCCAGGTTGTCGCCTGTGCTCAGCACATTCAGGACAGGCAGCAGCAGGCACAGGGCGGCCAGCAGGCACAGTTGCTCGATCCACGCGCGCTTTTCCGCGCGCAGGCAGGCGTGCACGAGCATCAAAAACCACACGCCGAAGAAGGCCCGCACTTCCCAGCCGGCGCGGTACTCGAGGCCGACGGGGATCAAACGGTTCGCCCACAGGAAGCCCACGCAGGCGATGGACAGGCCGGCAATCGCCGCCACGTTCAGGCATTCGATGACGCGGTAGACGCGCTGCGTGTAGGTGCCGAACTCGCCGCCCGACTTCTGGCGCCGCTTGACCATGAACAAAATGGCGCCCGTGCCCATCATGGCCGTGCCGGCCAAGCCGCAGAAGAAGTACAGCCAGCGCATGGGCGTGCCGCCAAAACCCACCATGTGCAGATTCGACATGACGGAGCGCGTCAGGCCCGCGCCGCCCGTGTCGGACGCGCCGGGCAGGCGCAAGGCGGTCTGCTCGCCCGTGGCCAGCGCATAGCAAGCCCTGCCCGTGTTGGCGCTGATGCGTTCCATCGTATCCGTCTCTTCATTCCAGCCATACATGCACACGCGCATGGAGGCATCGTTCGGATTGTCCAGCACCACGGCGCGGATTTCCTGGCCGATGGCCTGTTCGGCGCGCTGCGCGAACGCTTCCAGCGCGGGAATGGCCAGCGGCTGGCCCGTCTTCACAGGTTTGCCCGCGTCGTTCCAGTCACTTAAAAAGGCTTTCTTGGGGTTGTCCATGCCGTATTGCGCCACCACGGGCGCCGGCACATAGTCATCGCTGAAAAATGCCAGGCCCGTGTAGGCGATCATGAACTGGAACGGCAAGGTCAGCACGGCTACCGCGTTGTGTGCGTCGAGCCACGAGCGCTGGCCCTTGGCCGGACGGAAGGTGAAGAAATCCTTGAAGATGCGCTTGTGCGTGATGACGCCGCTCACCAGCGCCACCAGCATGATCATGGTGGTGATGCCGACGATCCAGACGCCGATGCGTCCCGCATGCAGCTCGTAGTGGAAATCGACGAAATGGTGGCCGCCGATGGTTTCGCGCTCGCTTGCCTCGCGCGCATGTTCGATGACGGCGCCCGTCAGCGGATCGAGCTCCGCCGAGCCATAGCCGCCGCTGGGCTGGAACCAGTAGGCGGACAGGCCATGGCCGGGACGCTGCACGGGCCAGATTTCCCACATGTCCGCCTTCGGGTGTTCCTTCGCCATGAAGTCGAGCGCCAGCTCCAGGCGGTGCGCGCGGTCCGTGACCTTCGGCAGCGGCGGATCGTTCGCATGCGCCGCTTCTTCCAACGCGTGTTCGGGCGTCATCCAGTGGCCGATCGGGTCGTCGAAGACGGCCAGGGTGCCGGTCAGGAAGATGGCGAACAGCAGCCAGGAAATCCACAGGCCGCTCCACGTATGCAGCCAGGCCATTGCCTGGCGCAAGCCGCCCTGCTGTGGCGTTTTCACCACTTTATCGACCTTGACGGCGTTCATGCGGCACCTCGCGACAGCAGCATGCCGATGCCGCCGCAGACGATGGCTGGCAGCAGCATGCCGATCCAGACGCGGCGCAGGTCCTGCACGGCAAAGACCCAGATGACGGCGCAGGTATACACGACAAAGGCGCTCAGGGTGGCCGTCAGCACGGCCTCGGCGCGCGACAGCGGCAGCACGGCCGCCAGCAGCACGGCCACGCCGGA
This sequence comes from Janthinobacterium sp. GW822-FHT07A03, assembly GCF_058798815.1. Lineage (NCBI taxonomy): Bacteria > Pseudomonadati > Pseudomonadota > Betaproteobacteria > Burkholderiales > Oxalobacteraceae > Janthinobacterium > Janthinobacterium sp. GW822-FHT07A03. The sequence goes on from NZ_JBXAKW010000003.1 coordinate 100,189, forward strand.
CGTCAGCGCATAGCCGCCAAAGACGGCGGCGAGCACGCGCGAAAACAACATCATGTTGGCCGATCTCATCATCGCGGCGCTCCCTGCAGCGCCAGCGTGTTCACGCCGTCGCGGGCCAGATTCAACTGCACATCCATAAGCCATGCATCCTTCATCAAGATAGGTCATTCAAAAGTGATTGTTTACAGTTTGTAGTTCAATGTCAGCATCAGGTTGCGCGGCGTGCCCACCAGGTTGCCGAAGACATCGGAATAGATACTCTGGTAATAGTGCTTGTCGAGTGCATTGTTGACGTTCAGGCGCAGCTCGGCGCGGCTGTCGATCTGCCAGGCCGCATTCAGGCCCACGATCGCATAGCGGCCCTGGCGCAGATGGTAGGTGCCGTCGCTCGACTCGGTCGCGCCCTGCCCGTACACCGACGCGCCGACGCGCCAGCCCTGTGCGGCGCCGGACAGGCGGTAGCTGGTGGCCAGCTTGAGCTGCTGGCGCGGATAGCGGCTGTTGAAATCCTTGCCAATATTGGCCGGATCGCTGTCGCGCGTGAATTGCGCCTTCACATAAGTAAAACCGGCCGACAGCTGCCAGTCGGGCGTCAGCGCGCCCGCCACGTCCAGTTCCACGCCTTCGCTGCGCACTTCGCCCGACGCGCGCTGGCAATAGCCCCAGGTGCTGCCGGGGCAGGGATTCGGGCCAGCCAGGTCGTCCACGCCCCGGTTCTGCTGGCGGATCTGGAACACGGCCGCGCTGGCATTGAGGGCGCCGCCGAAGTATTCGCCCTTCACGCCCGCTTCGTAGTTGGTGCCGCTGATCGGCTTCAACGGCTGCGCATTGGCATCGGTGGACGCCTGCGGCTGGAAGATCTCGGTCCAGCTGGCGTACACGGAATGCTGCTTGTCGAGGTCATACACGACACCGGCGTAGGGCGTGAATTCGCGCGCCACCGAGTAGCCGGCATCGTCCTTGTACCAGCTCACGCGCCCGCCCAGCACCAGCGACAGCGGCTCGGCCAGGCGCAGGCGCGTGCCCGCATAGACGCCGCTTTGCTCGGTGATGCTGGCCGTGTGCCACTGCGCGTAGTTGATGACGGGGCGCGTCACGCTGCCCGCATCCCAGTTGAACGGGTCGAGCACGGGCGCGGCTGCGCCCCAGCTGTACGGCGCCCAGCCGCCATAGCTGTTTTTCGACGAACGGCGGTGGCTGGCGCCGACGGTCAGCTCGTGCTCGCGGCCGAACAGGCTGTAGCTGCCGCTGGCATACGCGTCGTAGCTGGTATTGGCCACCTCGGCGCGGTAGCTTTGCGAATTGAAGCGCAGGGTGTCGCCGCGGCGGTTGATGCCGGAAAACGTCGTGTCGATCTCGGGCGTCTTGCGCGTGGCCGCCAGCTTGGCCTTCCAGCCGTTGCCGAAACGGTGTTCCAGTTCGGCGAAGATGGTTTTATCGGTCTGGCGCCAGCCGTCGAAGTCGCTGCCCAGGTAAGTGGAGCGGGGCAAATTCAAAAAGCGGCCGTCGGCGGCCGTCACCACGCCCGTCGTCACGCCGTCGTTATCGGTCTTGCGGTAGTGGGCGCCCACGGTCAGCGTGGTATCGGGACGCAGGTCGGCCTCGATGACGCCGTACAGCTGGTGATTGCGGCCATGCAGCACGTCGACAAAATCCTTTTTGTCCTGCACCGTGACGACGATGCGCCCGCGCAGGGTCTTCGCTGCGTTGAGCGCGTTGGCCGCGTCGGCTTCCAGGCGGTAGTTGCTCCAGCCGCCCACGCTGGCCGAAAACGACGCCTGGGGTGTGGCCGTCGGTCGCTTGCGCACCAGGTTGATGGCTGCGCTAGGCGTGCCGCTGCCCGTGGTCAAGCCCGTGGCGCCGCGCACCACCTCGATGCGGTCGTAGATGGCCAGGTCGTCATTGTCGCCATTGAAAGTGTTGTTCGCGCCCAGGCTGGTGGGCAAGCCGTCGAGCAGAATATTGTCGACTGGAAAGCCGCGTGCGCTGAAACTGCCCGAATCGCCCGTAAAGTTGCCCTTTTGCATGACCAGCCCCGTGATCGACTGCACGGCGTCGTCCAGGGTCGTGATGCCCAGGTCGTCGATCTGCTGGCGCGTCAGCACGCTGACCGACTGCGGCGTCTCGCGCAGCGACAGGTTCAGCTTGGTTGCCGTGTTGCTCACGCCCGTCGTATAGGAGCCGCTGCCTTCCGTCGTCGCATCGCGCCCCGCCGTGACCGACACGCCGGCCATGGTCTGCTCGGATGCGGGAATGGCGGGCGCCTGCTGCGCCAGCGCCGGCAAGCTGGCGGCCAGGCACAGGGCCGCAGCCGCTTGTGCCAGCGGGCGCAATGCGCAGTAAGGTGATGGCAAACTGACAAAATTCAAAGCGTACGACATGAAAGTTCCTGATGGTGGCGTCATGAGACGGTAAAAGACAGGCGCCCTACTCTGTAGGTGCCGCGAAAACGAAAAACGGGCAGCCGGATGGCTAAATATTTTTGCGCGGCGTGCTATGACGCCGGTTCGACGCTGACCCAATAGCGCGTGCGGCTGCGTACCTGCACCGGCAATGAGTTGGGCAGCATGTTCAAAATGCGCTGCGTGTCGGCCAGCGGGAACACGCCCGACAAGCGCAGCTGGGCCACTTCTGGCGCGCAGTCGATCACGCCGGGGCGGTAGCGGGCCAGGTCGGCCAGGAAATCGCCCAAGGTCACGTCGTCGACGATCAGTTGCCCGCGCGACCAGGCATCCGCATACGCATCGATGGCGTGCGGCGCGTCCGGCGCGTGGCGGCAAAAGGCCACGCCGCGCCCGGCCGCCAGCAGCATTGGCGCGCCAACACCGTCGCGGGGGCGGATTTCAACGGCGCTTTCAAACACATCCACCGTGCTGTAGTCATCTTGCTGGCGCACGGCAAAGCGCGTGCCCAGCGCGCGCACCAGGCCTTCGCGCGTGGCCACGACCAAAGGCGCGGCGCTGCCGGCACCGTGGCCGCTGGCCACGAGGACCTCGCCGGCCAGCAGCTCGATCAGGCGGCGGCTGGCGTCGAAACGCACGTTGACGGCCGATCCCGTATTCAGACTGAGCACGCTGCCATCGTCCAGCACCACTTCGCGCCGCTCGCCCGTGGCCGTGCGGTAGTCGGCACGCAAGGCGCGCACGCCATCCCAGGCGCCCGTCTGCGCGGCCAGCATGCCGCCGCCGGCCGCCACGCCCAGCCACGCCAGCAACTGGCGCCGCTTGCCGTTGACGGCTTTGCGCTGCGTGCCGGCCAGCGCCTGCGCGGCCGCGCCGCGGTGCAAGCCGTTGAAACGCCGCGATACCGCTTCGATATGCCGCCATGCCCGTTCATGTTCCGGGTCGGCGGCGCACCAACGCTGCCAGGCGGCGTGTTCCGCTTCGCCGGCCGCGTCCGACATCAGCACGGTCAGCCACTCGGCCGCCTGCTGCTGCACTTCCTCGCGGATGGCTGGCGATGCCGCAGGCTCTGCCAACTTGCTCATGCCGGCAACGAGAAAAACACCTGGCGGTTGGCACGCGTCAGGTATTGCTTGACCGAGCTGGCCGATACCTTCAGGCGCGCGGCGATCTCGGCATAGCTGAGACCTTCGAGCTGCGCCAGCAAGAACGCCGTGCGCACAGGCGCGGGCAAGCCGTCGAGGGCCAGGTCGATTTCCTGCAAGGCTTCCAGCGCCAGCAGCCGCGCTTCGGGTGCGGGCGCCACCTCGGGGGGCAGGCAAGCGAGCGCCTCCACGTAGGCGTCTTCCAGTACTTGCCGGCGGTAGCGGTGCGCCACCAGGCGGCGCGCGACGGTGGCGAGAAAAGGCCGCGCTTCGCGGATCTGCGGCGCGGAAGCGGCCGTCAGCACGCTGATAAAGGTGTCTTGCGCCAGATCCGCCGCGTCACCCGCATTGCCCAGCTTATGCCGCAGCCAGCCCTGCAGCCAGCCGTGATGGCTGCTGTAGAGCGCGTGCAGGTCTTGTTGCTGTGCAAAATCGGCGGCCGACATGGCATCCCTTTCCGCTCAGGCGTGCGCCACCCGAGAATGTAAATAAGAATTATTCTCATTCTAACCGCGCAATGCCTTTGATGCAATCGCGGCATTGACAGAAATACCAACTAATTCAAAAGCCGGCCAACCGCCAGGCGCTGCAGCGCAGGACCGCCAGCCACCCGCGATAAGGTAAAATGACGGCCATCGTCCGGCTTGCGCCGCCCACTCCCAAGCTTTTCATTGCAGGTTCATCATGCTAGATAATCTCACCCAACGGCTTGCCAAAGTCGTCAAGACCATGCGCGGCGAGGCGCGCCTGACCGAAGCGAACACCGCCGACATGCTGCGCGAAGTGCGCCTGGCGCTGCTCGAAGCCGACGTCGCCCTGCCCGCCGTGCGCGAATTCATCGCCAAAGTCAAAGAAAAAGCCATGGGCGAGGATGTCATTTCCTCGCTGACGCCAGGCCAGGCCCTCGTTGGCGTGGTGCAGCGCGAGCTGGCCGCCCTGATGGGCGCCGACCTGGGACCGGAAGCGTCGCAGATCAGCTTTGCGCAGCAGCCGCCCGCCATCATCCTGATGGCCGGTCTGCAAGGTGTGGGTAAAACCACCACCGTCGGCAAGCTGGCGAAGTACCTGAAGGAAGAAAAGAAGAAAAAAGTGCTGACCGTCTCGGCCGACGTGTACCGTCCCGCCGCGATCGCCCAGCTGCAATCGGTCACTGCCCAGGTCGGCGCCGACTTCTTCCCGTCCACCAGCACGGACAAGCCGGTCGATATCGCCCTGGCCGCGCTGGACTGGGCGAAAAAGCACTACCACGACGTGCTGATCATCGATACGGCGGGCCGTCTCGGTATCGACGAAGAGATGATGCGCGAAATCGCCGCCGTCCACGGCGCCGTGAAACCGATCGAAACCCTGTTTGTCGTCGACGCCATGCTGGGCCAGGACGCCATCAATACGGCCAAGGCCTTCAATGATGCGCTGCCGCTGACCGGTATCGTGCTGACCAAGCTCGACGGTGACGCGCGCGGCGGTGCAGCACTGTCCGTGCGCCACATCACGGGCAAGCCGATCAAGTTTGCCGGTGTCTCGGAAAAACTCGACGGCCTGGAAGCGTTCGACCCGACCCGCATGGCCAACCGCATCCTCGGCATGGGCGACATCCTCGCCCTGGTCGAAGAGGCGCGCAAGGGCGTCGACAGCAAGGCGGCGGCCGACCTGGCGCAAAAGATCAAGGTCGGCGGCAAGTTCGACATGAACGACTTCAAGGCGCAACTGGGCCAAATGAAGAAAATGGGCGGCATGGCCAACCTGATGGACAAGCTTCCAGCCCAGTTCCAGCAGGCGGCAGGCGGCAAGAACATGGATCAGGCCGATAAACAGGTGCGCCGCATGTGCGGCATCATCGACTCGATGACGCCGCAGGAACGCGCCAAGCCTGAACTGATCAAGGCCACGCGCAAGCGCCGCATCGCCGCCGGCGCCGGCGTGCAGGTGCAGGAAGTGAACCGCATGCTGACGCAATTCGAGCAGATGCAGACGATGATGAAGAAATTGTCGGGCGGCGGCATGATGAAGATGATGCGCTCCATGAAGGGCATGATGCCCGGCATGAGGTAAGGCGTCAGAATCCCCGTTCGCGGGGATTCTGACGGACTTCGTGACACCGCAGGATCATCGCTTGAAACTCAAAAAACACTGTTCCAAATAATGCCGGATTGCATTTTCATGTGTCCGGCATCACGCTTCCCGCCCTCCGCAACGCCCCTCCCCGCATAGCCAGCAACCATGCCATTTACGGGTAAAAACGCCGTTCTGCGCTCCCAAGCGGTGCGCCCGGGCGACAGCATGGCCATTTCCCTGCTTTTTCCTCGTGAAAACGTGAAAAACACTTGCATACAAGGTAAATCCACACCAATATTAGCCGTGCGATTAATTGCGCAATTTCCCATGTGTTTGTTAAGGAGGCTCGAAGATGGCAACAGCCAAAAAAACCCCAGTAGCAGCGCCAGCCAAAGCAGCAGCAGCCAAGCCTGCAGCCGCCAAGAAAGCAGCACCCGCAGCCAAGGCAGCAGCTAAACCTGCAGCGGCGAAGAAAGCGGCAGCACCGGCAACACCACGCAAGCCAAACGCAGCATTCATGAAAGCAATGACGCCATCGAAAGAGCTGGCCGCCGTTGTTGGCGCAGCACCACTGCCGCGCACGGAAGTGACCAAAAAGGTATGGGATTACATCAAAAAACTCGATCTGCAAGATCCGGCCAACCGCCGCATGATCAATGCGGACGACAAGCTGAAAGCAGTTTTCGGCGGCAAAGCCCAAGTCTCCATGTTTGAAATGACGAAACTGATCTCCGATCATTTGAAATAATCAGATACGCGCCGGCTAACACCGAGCGAGTGCCCCGCCGCATCACTGCGAGCGGGGCATTTTTTTGCGCTGGCCATTCACCCGGCCGGCTTGAATTCCCACTGGCTCCACGCGGCACGCACCGCATTCGGATACTCGGCCCTGCCCCGGCTGCCGTTATACCGCCCCAGCGCCAGGTACAAGTCGCCCTTTTCCATATCCAGGTACATGCGCAGGATCGCGCAGCCATAGCGCAGATTCGTCTGCATGTGGAACAGCTTGCTGCGGTCATGGTCGCCGATGACGCCCGTCCAGAACGGCATCACCTGCATGTAGCCACGCGCGCCAGCCAGCGAGACGGCATATTTGCGGTAGGCCGATTCCACCTGGATCAGACCCAGCACCAGGGCCGGCTCCAGGCCCGCGCGGCGCGACTCGTACCAGACGGTTTCCAGGAATTCCGTGCGCAGCTGGGCGTCCGGCAGCTTGCGCTGCAGGCGTTGCGACATCTGCGCCAGCCATTGCTGGTAGCGCTGCAAGTCGGCGGGTGTGGCAAATTTGGGTTGCGGCGGGCGTTCATCGCGGATCGCGTGCGACAGGGCCAGGCGGACGGAGTCGGCCAGCGCCTCCTCCTTCTGGTTGCCGGCCTGCACCAAGGGAGTGCAGGCCAGGCCGGCGGCCAGCGCGAGCGCGCCGGCCGTCTTGCTTACGGATAAACGCTTCACTGCGCCATTTTGCCCTGGATGAAGGCGACGATCTCGTCCGGCGCAACGCCGGTCGCTTCCGCGTCGCGGCGGCCCTGGTACTCCAGCTTGCCTTCTTTCAGGCCGCGCTCGCCGATGACGATGCGGTGCGGCACGCCAATCAGTTCCCAGTCAGCGAACATGGCGCCTGGACGCAAGCCGCGGTCGTCGACGATAACGTCCACGCCAGCGCCTTGCAGGGCCGCGTACAGCTTCTCCGTCTCTTCCTTGACCAGTTCGCTGCGGTCCATGCCCATCGGGCACAGCACGACTTCGAACGGCGCGATCGACGCTGGCCAGATGATGCCCTTGTCGTCGAAGTTCTGTTCGATGGCGGCGCCCAGGATGCGCGTCACGCCGATGCCGTAGCAACCCATCTGCAGCGGCGCAGGCTTGCCGTTTTCATCGAGGAAGGTGGCTTTCATGCTTTCCGAGTACGCCGTCCCCAGCTGGAACACGTGGCCCACTTCGATGCCGCGCTCGATGGCCAGTGCGCCCTGGCCGTCCGGCGACGCGTCGCCGGCGACGACATTGCGCAAGTCGGCCACGATGGCAGGCTCGGCCATGTCACGGCCCCAGTTGGCGCCCGTGTAGTGGAAACCGGCCTCATTCGCGCCGCAGACGAAGTCGCTCATGTGGGCGACCGTGCGGTCCGCCACCACGGTGACGGGTGCCTTCGTGCCGATCGGGCCCAGGTAGCCAGGGATGGTGCCGTAGACTTCCAGGATTTCCGCTTCCGTCGAGAAACGGTGACCGGCCAGGCCGGCAACCTTGCCCACCTTGATCTCGTTCAATTCATGGTCGCCGCGCAGCAGCAGCATGAAATGCTGTTTCGTGATTTTTTCGTCCTTGCCCGTCGTTTCCACCGTCAAAGCGATGGTTTTCACGGTGCGCGACAGCTCGATGCCCAGCAAGGCGGCCACGGTTTCGCACTTGACGGTGTCCGGCGTGGCCGTTTTCGTCAGCGCCTGGGTGGCGGCCGGGCGCTCGCCGGCTGGCGGCAGCGCTTCGGCCGCTTCCATGTTGGCGGCGTAGTCGGAGGTCGGGCAGTACACGAGCGCGTCTTCACCCGTGTGGGCGATGACGTGGAATTCGTGCGAACCGGAGCCGCCAATGGCGCCGTTGTCGGCCGCCACGGCGCGGAATTTCAGGCCGAAACGCGTGAAGATGCGCGTGTAGGCGTCGAACATGACTTTATACGACGCCTGCATGCCGGCCAGGTCGCGGTCGAACGAATACGCGTCCTTCATGGTGAATTCGCGGCCGCGCATCAGGCCGAAACGTGGGCGGCGCTCGTCGCGGAACTTGGTCTGGATATGATAAAAGTTCAACGGCAACTGGCGGTAGGACTTGATTTCCGTGCGCACGACGTCCGTGATCACTTCTTCCGATGTCGGCTGGATCGCGTATTCGCGGCCATGGCGGTCTTTCACGCGCATCAGTTCGTCGCCCATCTTGGTCCAGCGGCCCGTTTCCTGCCACAGTTCGGCCGGCTGCACGAGCGGCATCAGCAGTTCGATGCCGGCGGCTTTGTTCATCTCGTCACGGATGATGGCTTCCACCTTGCGGATCACGCGCAAGCCCATCGGCATGTAGGTATAGATGCCGGAACCGAGGCGTTTGATCATGCCTGCACGCATCATCAATTGGTGGCTGACGATTTCCGCGTCAGAAGGTGCATCTTTAAGTGTGGAAATAAAAAAACGGGAGGCGCGCATAACGGTGAATTCTTTTTAAAAAGAGAGGGTTATAATCAACCTAATTTTAAAGGATTAGCTGGCTGATGCGTCCATACTTTACACAAATGCGCTCAATTGGTGCGATTCCGGCGCTTTTCGCACCCCGAAAAGGTCACCGGCTTGCGAAGTTGTGGGTAATTATGTAAAAAAAGGACGCACTGTCGCAGAAAGTTTGAGGTGCATTATGCTCGACCGTGAAGGGTTTCGGCCCAACGTCGGCATCATCCTGCTAAACGCCCAGAACGAGGTGTGGTGGGGCAAGCGGGTGCGCGAGCACTCATGGCAGTTTCCGCAAGGCGGTATCAAATATGGCGAAACACCGGAACAAGCCATGTTTCGCGAACTTGAAGAGGAAATCGGACTCAGACAGGAACACGTCAAAATTGTCGGCCGCACCCGCGACTGGCTGCGCTATGAGGTGCCAGACCACTTCATCAAGCGCGAGATTCGCGGCCATTACCGTGGCCAGAAGCAGATTTGGTTTCTGCTGAGAATGTGCGCGCGCGATAACGACGTCAATCTGCGCCTGACCGACCATCCCGAGTTCGACGCCTGGCGCTGGCATGAATACTGGGTCCCGCTCGATGTCGTCATTGAATTTAAACGCGATGTGTACCAGCGCGCCTTGCAGGAGCTGTCCCGCTTCCTGACCTGGCCCGTACATGGCAACGCCCAGCAAGCGCACCGCCACACCTCGCGCTACCTGCGCCAGCCCCATGCGCCAAGGACACAGGACGGCGCGGCACTGGCCAAGCCTTGCGACGGCATTGCCGCCGAAGGGTGTACGCCGGAACTGATCTTGCCGGGCAAGGGGTAGTCCGCCGCAATGAACGCACGCTCCCACGCAAAAGGGGCAGCCTGAACAGGCTGCCCCTTTTTTCATGCCGGCAGGAAACTACCCTGCCGGTCAGGCTGACTTAGTTTGCTGCCGGCGCTGGCGCAGCGGCGGGAACATCCAGGGTAATGGCTTTCAGACCCAGGATATTGCTGCTGTAGTGGCGGATCTTGTTGGCCAGGGCCGGATCGTTGTTCAGCTTTTGGCCGTACGACGGCACCATTTCCACCATCTTCGCTTGCCATTCCGGCGTGGCCAGACGGCTCTTGAAGGCCGTTTGCAGCACCTTGATCATGATCGGCGGCGCGGTCGAGGCGCCTGGCGATGCGCCCAGCAGGGCAACGATGCTGCCATCGGCGGCGCCGACGACTTCCGTGCCAAACTGCAGCAAGCCGCCTTTGACAGGGTCATCCTTGACGATCTGCACGCGCTGGCCGGCGTTTTGCAGGGTCCAGTCTTCCATCTTGGCGTTCGGCAAGTATTCGCGCAGGGTCTTCAGGCGGTCTTCCGGCGTGTTCATGACTTGTTCGACCAGATATTTCGTCAGCGGAATATTGTCGTAGCCGGCTTGCAGCATCGGTTTCACATTGCCCGTGCCGATCGAAGCAGGCAAGTCGATCCACGAGCCGTTTTTCAGGAACTTCGTCGAGAAGGTGGCGAACGGGCCAAACAGCAGGGCTTTCTTACCGTCGATGATGCGCGTGTCCAGATGTGGCACGGACATCGGCGGCGAACCGACGGACGCCTTGCCGTACACCTTGGCCGCATGCGCCGCCACCAGTTCCGGATTGGTGGTCACCAGCCATTGGCCGCCCACCGGCACGCCGCCGTAGCCCTTGGCTTCAGGAATACCCGATTTTTCCAGCAGCGGCAGCGAACCGCCGCCAGCGCCGATAAAGACGAACTTGGCGCGCATGGTCTTTTCCTTGCCGGCAGCCAGGTCTTTCACCGTCACGTTCCACACGCCATCGGCGCCGCGCTGGATGTCTTCCACCTGGTGGCGCAGGTGCAGGACCATGCCGTGGCTGTCCGTCAGGTATTTCACCAGGCCGCGCGTGAGGTTGCCGAAATTGACGTCGGTACCGATTTCCATGCGTGTCGCGGCCACTTTCTGGCCCTTGTCGCGGCCTTGCATGACCAGCGGCGCCCATTGCTCGATCTGCGCCTGGTCTTCCGAGAACAGCATGCCCTTGAACAGGTTTTCCTTTTGCAGCGCAGCATAGCGCTTCTTCAAAAAGGCAATATTGTCGTCACCCCAGACAAAGGCCATGTGCGGCACATTGTTGATGAAGGTCTGCGGCGCGCCCAGGTGCTTGTTGGCTACCTGATAAGCCCAGAATTGCTTGGAAATTTCGAATTGCTCGTTGATGGCAACGGCTTTCTTGGTCTCGATGCTGCCGTCGGCCGCTTCCGGCGTGTAGTTCAGTTCGGCGAATGCCGAGTGGCCCGTGCCTGCGTTGTTCATCGCGTCCGAGCTTTCGGCCGCCACGGAATCGAGGCGCTCGACCATTTCCATCGTCAGCGACGGATCGAGTTCCTTGAGCATGCTGCCCAGGGTGGCGCTCATGGTGCCGGCGCCGATCAGCAGCACGTCAACCGGCTTTTCGGACGAAGCGGAAGGGGTCTTGTTACATGCCGCCAGGATCAGGCACGACATCAAAAGTAATAGCGATTTACGCATTCGTAACTCCATTTTTGGATACTGAAGGATGATTCTTGCGCGCCACCGTGGCGGCACCATCGCTGTGTTGAATGAAAAACAGCCAGCCAGCCGGAACGCCAGGGCGGCCGGACAGCTCGATGTCGATGGTGATAGGCATGCTGCCGCGCTCCGGGATAAGCCAGGAGCAAGATCTGGTGGCAAAGGTGCGGGCAATGGAAGCACGGAGTGGCAACAAAATCGCCATCGTGTCCAGAGCAAATATCAAGAGCGGCGATTTTATCACCGTTATTTGGCGCCGCCGGGCCGTGGCGGTAGTGGATAATACTTACTGCAGGGTATTAAATGACGGTGACTATCGGGTCATGCAAGCGGGTGCCAGACGACAAAAAGGGCATCCCCGATGCCCTGCGTTGACGTACGCGGTACAATGCCGGCTGCCCTTTAGCCATAGTCCTTCCGCCATGTTCAACCCCTCTTCCGACGACGTGCGCCGTTTCTTTTGCGAAACATTGCGCAAGCACCGCGCCCATGAAATCCTCACGCCGATGGAAGCCATCGCGCTCGACTGGATCCTCGAACACCCCGAGTATGAAAACGAGCTCTCCGACGTCGAAGCGGCGCTGGCGCGCGACTACTCCGTCGAAGGGGGCCAGGCCAATCCATTCCTGCACCTGTCCATGCATCTGTCGATCACGGAGCAGGTGCAGGTGGACCAGCCGCGCGGCATCCGCCCGGCCGTCCAGCAACTGACCCAGCGCCTCGATTCGGCCCATGCTGCCCAGCACGAAGTGATGGAATGCCTGGGCCAGATGATCTGGGCGTCGCAGCGCTCGGGCTTGCCGCCCGATACGGACGCCTATATCGACTGCGTCCGCAGGCGTTAACCGGGCTACACCGCTGAAGGCTGCAGTACCGCTGCCTTCGGCGCCTTGCCCAGCAAGCCCAGCACCACCTGCAATGCCATGGCGATGGCGCCGACGATGAAGACCACGTCGCCGAAGGTGCGTATCCAGCGCAGGTTTTGCAATAGCGGCTGCTGCATGAAGCCTTCGCTGCGCGCGTACCACAGGCCTTCCGTCACGCTGGCGTGGAACTGGATAATGCCAATCGGCAACAGACTGGTAAAGATCATCAGCGCCAGGCCCCCGTTCAAGCCCCAGAACGCCGTCTTCATCAAGGCAGGGCTGAAGCGGTAGTCGGGCCGCAGATAACGCAGCACCAGCAAGGTAAAGCCCAGCGCCAGGAAGCCGTACACGCCGAACAGCGCCGCATGCGCATGCACGGGAGTCGTGTTCAAGCCCTGGATGTAGTACAAGGCCACGGGCGGATTGATCATGAAGCCCAGCACGCCCGCGCCCAGCATGTTCCAGAAGGCGACGGCGACAAAGCACATCAGGGGCCAGCGCAATTGCTCCATCCACGGTGCGCGCTCCTTCAGGCGCCAGTTTTCCCACGCTTCGTGGCCCAGCACGATCAGCGGCACCACTTCCAGCGCACTGAAGCTCGCGCCGATGGCCATCACGGGCGTGGTGGTGCCGGCAAAGTACAGGTGGTGGAAGGTACCGGGAATCCCGCCCAGCATGAACAGCGAGGCCGACGCCAGGCTGGCCGTCGTGGCCATGCGCACCGACACCAGGCCCAGGGTCGAGAAGATGAAGGCCAGCGCCGTGGTGGCGAACACTTCAAAGAAACCTTCCACCCACAGGTGCACCACCCACCAGCGCCAGTATTCCATCACCGATAAATGCGTGCGCTCGCCGTAGAACAGGCCGGCACCGTAGAACAGGCCGATGGCGCCCACGGACGCGGTCAGCAGCGCCAGCAGGTTCTTGTCGCCGCCCGGCTGGCGCAGGGCCGGCACGACGCCGCGCAACATCAGCACGAGCCACAGCAGAATACCGACAAATTTGCCGATCTGCCACAAACGGCCCAGGTCCACATATTCATAGCCCTGGTGGCCAAGCCAGAAATTCCACTCGGGCGGCATCACTTGCGCAATGGCCAGGTAATTGCCGATGAACGAGCCGACGACGACCGCGACGAGGGCCCAGAACAGCACGTCGACACCGAGGCGCTGCCACTCGGGATCCTTGCCGCCATTGATCAAGGGCGCGAGGAACAGGCCGGCGGCCAGGAAGCCCGTGGCGATCCAGAACAGCGCGGCCTGGATATGCCAGGTGCGCGTGAGCGCATACGGGAACCAGCGCGACACGTCGATGCCGTAGAACTGCTGTCCTTCCACCGTGTAGTGCGCCGTAAAGCCGCCGATGAAGACCTGGAAGATGAACAGCGCCACCACCAGGAACAGATATTTTCCCAGTCCCCGCTGCGAAGGCGTCAGCGCAAAAGTGGTGAGCGGGTCGCGCGGACCGGCCACCGGCAACGCTTCGTCATGGTCGCGCAAGAAGGCCCAGCCCCAGACGAGGAAGCCCACGCCGGCCAGCAGCACCACCACGCTGGCGACCGACCAGACGAGGTTTTCACCGCTGGGCTGGTTGCCGATCAGCGGTTCGTGCGGCCAGTTGTTCGTATAGGTCACTTTCTGGCCAGGGCGCTCGGTGGCGGCGGCCCACGCCGTCCACAAGAAGAACTGCGTCATCTGCGCGCGCCGCGCGGCACTGGGCAGGGTATTTTCCTTCATGGCGAAATGCTCGCGGCTGGCGTGCAGCGCAGGCGCATCCGAGAACAGCTGGTCGTAATAATTCGCCGTGTTGGCGATGGCTTGCACGCGGCGCGCCGACAGGCGCAGCACTTGCGCATCATCGGTACGGTTGCCGCGGTATTCCAGCTTGAGCGCTTCGCGCAGCGCCGCCTGCGCGGGGCCGTCGAGCGCCGCGTACGCCTTGCCATGCTGCTCTTGCGCGGCCAGTTCCAGCCAGGCCGTCAGTTCGCGGTGCAGCCAGTCGGCCGTCCAGTCGGGCGCCTGGTAGGCGCCGTGGCCCCATATGGAGCCCAGCTGCATGCCGCCGACCGATTGCCAGGCCGTCTGGCCGTCGAGGACGCCCTCGCGGTCGAACAGCTGCCGGCCATCCTGCGCCAGCACTTGCGCGGGAATCGGCGGCGCCTGCCGATACACTTCCGTGCCGTAGTAGCCGAGCAGCGAGAACGTCACGATCAGCACACCGATCAGGGTGAACCAGAGTTTTTTGTAGGGACCCATGGGTCTTTCCTTTGTCAGTGCACCACGGCCGGCGCAAAGCGCTCGAACAGGATGTTGTTTTCAGTATGGATGTGCGCCATCAGGTCTTCGCGGAAGGTGCGCAAGCCCGTGTACAGTGCGCGCCAGGTGGTGCAGGCGCCGCCAGGTGCGGTGATATCGTTCGTCATCGCCTCCATGGCGCGCAAGGCCACGCCATGGTCGTCGTGCTCCATGCGCATCACGTTGATGGGCGCGCCGGCCCGGGGACCCTGGCCGCGCACGATCATGGGGAACAGCACGTCTTCTTCCTTGCGCATATGGCTTTCCAGCTCCTGCGCCATGGCCGACAGGTGTTCCGCCAGCCCGTGCGGACAGTCCGCGCGGTCGCCATGCACCTGCTCGACCTTGCGCGCCAGGCGTATCAGCTCGGGCAGCTGCTCGCGGTGCACGGCGTGGTAGCGCGCCAGGATATGTTCCACCAGCTCGGTGGCCGGAGCGTCCTGCCAGTCACGCGCGCCGCTAGCGTCAATCCGTCCTGCCAGCACTTCCAGTTCCTTGACGATGGGCGCCGTGTCCACGCCGGCCGCTTCGGCCGCCGCGCGCAGGGTCTTGTTGCCGCCGCAGCAGAAATCGAGGCGGTGCGCATCGAACAGGCGCGTGGCGCCGGGGATGCGGCGGGCCAGCTGGCCCAGGGATAGGTCGATCATTTCCATAGCAGTTCCTTGATGATGAATGGGGGGTTGTTTTATTGGACGGCGCCCGCGTGGTAGACGCCGGGCACGGCTTCGCCCGTCACTTCCAGCACGCCCACGGCGCCCTTGCCGGCGCGCGACAGCGCATGGTCGACCAGCAGATAGCTGCCCGGATGCTGTACCTTGAGTTCGACGATGGTCGCGCCGCCCGGTGCGACGAGCGTGGTTTGCACGTCGTGTTTCGGGCTGCTGATCGAGCCTTCGCTGTACACCTTGTCGAAGATCTCGCCGATGATGTGGAACGATGAAATCTTGTTCGGGCCACCCACGCCGAAATAGATGCGCACGGTCTCGCCGACTTTCGCCTGCAATTTGTGCGTCTTGCTCAGGGCGCCCACTTCGCCGTTGAAGACGTAGTAATCGGGCAGCTCATTGGCCATTTTTTCCAGGTTCGGTTCCTGGTGCACGGGCGCGCCGTGCGGACGGCCCGTGTACATCTCGCCCTGCATCACGTAATACTCGCGGTCGACCTTCGACAGGCCGCCTTCCGGTTCGACCAGGATCATGCCGTACATGCCGGCCGCGATATGCTGCGGCACCAGCGGCGTGGCGCAGTGGTAGACGAACAGGCCCGGATTGAGCGCCTTGAATGTGACCGTCTTTTCCTGCCCCGGCGCCACCTGCGTGTGCTGTCCGCCGCCATGGCCACCCGTCACGGCGTGCAGGTCGATCGAGTGGATCATCTTGCTGTCCTTGGCGTTGAACAGGGTCAGTTCGACCGTGTCGCCCACCTTGGCGCGCAGCATCGGACCCGGTACTTGCCGGTTGAAGGTCCAATACGTAAAACTGGTGCCGTCATCGAGCTTGCCCGGCAGTTCCACCGTCTCCATGCGGTATTTCAGGGTTTGCGGCGCGCGCGCGCCGATGGCGGAAGGCACCTGCGCCGGATTGGCGGCCACGCTGACGGCCGATGGATCGGGGCCGCGCATCGGCGACGGCGCGGGCGTGTACAGGGCCAGCGCGGCCGCCTGGCTCGATTCGCCCGCTGCGCTGCCGGCGCCAGCGGCCTTCGGTGCGCCGGCTTCGGCCAGCGGGGCGCCGGCGACTTCCAGCTTGCCCTCCATGCCGATCTGGCGGTGGCCGGGAATCGAGCAGTAATAGGTGAACGTGCCGGCGCGCGTGACCTTGAAGCGCACGGTGGTGCTGCCACTGTTGGCGCTGAACTTGTTTGATGCCACATTGAGTTCCGGGATCAGCAGGTCGTGCTCGGCGCCTTCGCCGCTTTTCAGCACCAGTTCGACCGTGTCGCCCACCTTGGCCGCCAGCACGGGGTTGACCTGGCCCTTGGCGTCGATGAATACCATCTTGCCGTCGACGATATTGGTTTGCAGTTCATAGCGCTTGAGCGCGGCGGCGGCAGAGGGTTGGCTGACAGCGGCCGCAGTGGCGGCGGCGCTGGCCGGCAGGCTCGCCTGGGCTTGCACGGACAGGGGCATGGCCAGTACGCAGACGGCGGCGGCAATGGCGTGGAGGGAGGGAGTCGTTTTCATCAGGCTTTCCTTGGTCTTGTATGCCGGTTCGGCACCCTTACCTAGGCAAACGGTGTGCCAGGAAAAACTTGTTTTAAATCAACGATTTGAAAAATGCACGGTCATCATGACCCTCTTTCACCGTGGTCCGTTGTACCCTGCATGGTACTTATGACCACCACCGCCATCCACCTGCTGCTGCTCACCGACCTGGTCGCCGACCTGCCCGTGGCCGTGCGCCTGCAGCGCCTGGTGGGCAGCCTGCGCGCACACTTCGGCTGCGAGGCCGTGGCCTTGCTCAAGCTCGATGGCGAGCACTTGCGCCCCGTGGCGATGGCCGGCCTGGCCAGCGACGCGCTGGGACGCCGCTTCGCCGTCGCCGGCCATCCGCGCCTGGCCGCCATCCTGCAGCGGCGCGGCGTGCTGTGCTTCCATCACGACAGTTCCCTGCCCGATCCCTACGACGGCCTGATCGCCGAGCGGGCCGGCGAACCGCTGCCCGTGCACGACTGCATGGGCATGGCGCTGGACCTGGAAGGCGAACGCTGGGGCGTGATCACGCTCGACGCGCTGCGGGTGGGCACCTTCGATACGCAGGCGCAGCGCGACTTGGGCGAGCTGGCCTGCGCCATCGAGGCGGCCGTGCGCGTGACCCGCCTGGAGACGGAAATCCGCGCCCTGCGCCTGTCGGGCGGCGCCATGCTGGCCGATGCGCAGGCGCCGCGCGAAGAACACGACTTCGTCGGCCAGAGCAGCGCCATCACGCACTTGCTGCACGAATTGCAGGTGGTCGCCGATTCCGAACTGCCCGTGCTGCTGCTGGGAGAGACGGGCGTCGGCAAGGAATTGTGCGCGCACCGCCTGCACCGCCTGTCGCGCCGCGCGGGCAAGCCATTGATCCACGTCAATTGCGCGGCCTTGCCGGAATCGCTGGCCGAGAGCGAATTGTTCGGCCATGTACGGGGCGCGTTTTCCGGCGCCGTCAGCGACCGGCCCGGCCGTTTCGAGGCGGCCGAAGGGGGCACCCTGTTTCTCGATGAAGTGGGGGAATTGCCGCTGTCGATACAGGCCAAGCTGCTGCGCACCTTGCAAAATGGCGAAATCCAGCGCCTGGGCGCGGACCGGCCGCGCCGGGTCAACGTGCGCGTGATCGCCGCCACCAACCGCAGCCTGCGCGAACATGTGCGCGACGGCTCGTTCCGCGCCGACCTGTACCACCGTTTATCCGTCTATCCCGTGCCGATTCCGCCGCTGCGCGAGCGGGGCAATGACGTGCTGCTGCTGGCCGGTGGTTTCCTGGAACTGAACCGCGCGCGCCTGGGCTTGCGCAGCCTGCGCCTGTCCGCCGCGGCGGAAAACGCCCTGTGCCATTACCGCTGGCCGGGCAACGTGCGCGAACTGGAACATGTGATCAGCCGGGCCGCGCTGAAAGCCGTGATCCGCGGCGCGGACCGCAAGGACATCGTGACCCTGGAAACGGATATGCTCGACCTCGATGCGCTGGAAGCGCCGGCCGGTACGGACGCGCTGCCGCCGGCGCCGGCCGCGTGCGGCACGCCGGCGGCGGCGCCGCTGTCCATGCATCAGATCGTGGAAGCGAGCCAGCGCCAGGCCATCCGGCAAGCGCTGGTACTGCATCAGGATAACTGGGCCGCCGCGGCGCGGCAGTTGGGGCTGGACGCCAGCAATCTGCACAAGCTGGCGCGCCGCGTCGGACTGAAAGCCTGACGCGGAGATACAGTTCAGCGGTGGATCACCAGGGTGGTCGGCAGGCTGTGCAGGTAGGCGGCCAGGTCCTTGATGTCCTGGCTGCTCAGCGGTTTCACCTGGCCCGTCATGATGGCGTTGTTGCGGCCGTTGGCCTTGTCACCCCGTTTATACGCCGTCAACGCGTGTTCCAGGTAATCCCTGTGCTGGCCCGCCAGTTTCGGGTAGGACGGGTCGATGGGCGAACCGTAATCCTTGCCGTGGCAGGTGGCGCAGCTGTATTTTTCGGCCAGGGCCTTGCCCGTGTTGATATTGCCGGCGGCGCTGGCGGAAAACGAGACGGTGGCGCAAACGAGGGCGGCGAGTAGTGTTTTCATCATCTGGCTGGTCCTCAGTTCGGCTTGGCTTGTTGCGCATAGTACGCGGCGACATCGGCGATATCCTGGTCCGACAGGCTGCTGGCGATGCCCTTCATGCTGGGGTGCTTGCGGTCGCCCTTCTTGTAGGCTTGCAGCGCATTCTCGATATATTTTGCCGGCTGGCCGCCGATCATCGGCACCTGGAACACTTCGGGAAAGGTCGCCTTGTAACCGGGGATGCCGTGGCAGCCGATACACATTTCCACCTTGGCAGGGGCTGCCTTGGCGT
The DNA here is from genome assembly GCF_058798815.1 of Janthinobacterium sp. GW822-FHT07A03. Taxonomy (NCBI): domain Bacteria; kingdom Pseudomonadati; phylum Pseudomonadota; class Betaproteobacteria; order Burkholderiales; family Oxalobacteraceae; genus Janthinobacterium; species Janthinobacterium sp. GW822-FHT07A03. The sequence continues at coordinate 119,213 of NZ_JBXAKW010000003.1, forward strand.
TTCCTACAATGTCAGCCGCTGTGACGGCATTTGCTATGCCGGCAAGCACGAGAAGTGCAAATATTTTTTTCATAGTGGCAATGTGAACAAAGGTAATCGGAGAAACGCCAGAGCTGGTTTTTATTGATTTTATGTGTTGACAATTAAGGTTGACAATTAATCTGCTGCTTGCCGATTCTAGCCAAGATATTCTTGCAAGTCCACCTATAAAACCCGCATTGTCGGCAGGCAGGCACAGGCCGTCCGCGTGGCAGCGCGCCACAGTTCTGTTTATACTCACCATTTCCCTACTTTGGCAGACCGCTCATGCAAGCACAGCACCCCCAGCAAGGCCAACGCTTCGAAGGTTCCGACAGCTATGTCGCCACCGCCGACCTGAAACTGGCCGTGAATGCGGCGCTGACCCTGCAGCGCCCGCTGCTGATCAAGGGCGAACCGGGCACGGGCAAGACCATGCTGGCCGAGGAAGTGGCCGCCGCGCTGAACATGCCGCTGATGCAATGGCATATCAAATCGACCACCAAGGCGCAGCAGGGCCTGTACGAATACGACGCCGTGTCGCGCCTGCGCGATTCGCAGCTGGGCGACGAGCGCGTACGCGACATCCAGAACTACATCGTCAAGGGCGTGCTGTGGCAGGCGTTCACGGCGCCAGAACCGGTGGTGCTGCTGATCGATGAAATCGACAAGGCCGACATCGAATTCCCGAACGACCTGCTGCGCGAACTGGACCGCATGGAATTCTATGTGTATGAGACGCGCGAAATGGTCACGGCGCGCCACCGCCCGCTCGTCATCATCACCTCGAACAACGAGAAGGAATTGCCGGACGCCTTCCTGCGCCGCTGCTTCTTCCACTACATCAAATTCCCGGACAAGGACACGATGGAGCAGATCGTCGCCGTCCACTACCCGCACCTGAAGCAGGAATTGCTGGCGCAGGCGCTGCAAACCTTCTATGAAGTGCGCGACGTGCCGGGCCTGAAGAAAAAACCGTCGACGTCGGAATTCCTCGACTGGCTCAAGCTCCTGCTGGCCGAGGATATCCCCGTTGACGCGCTGCGCAGCAAGGACAACAAGGCCGTCGTGCCGCCGCTGCACGGCGCGCTGCTGAAAAACGAGCAGGACGTGCACCTGTTCGAGCGCCTGATGTTCATGTCGCGCACCAACCGCTAAGGAGCGCCGGTGAACGATATCAGCCCCGACAAGGTCTTCATCCCCCTGGAACTGCACGGCATCCGCCTCGAAGCCTTGGCGCCGCACCACGCACCTGGCCTGCGCGCGGCGGCCATGGATGGCGAACTGTGGAATCTGCGCGTCACCTCCGTGCCCGAACCAGACCAGGTGGACCAATACATTTTCAAGGGCATCGAGATGCGCCCCACGCGCTTCGCCTTTGCCGTCATCGACGCGGCCAGCGGCGAGGTGCTCGGCACCACCAGCTATCACGACGTGGTGCCGGCCATTGGACGCCTGGAAATCGGCTACACCTGGTATGCGAAGCGCTGCCAGCGCAGCCACGTCAACACCACCTGCAAATTGCTGCTGCTGGCGCACGCCTTCGACAACCTCGGCTGCGCGCTGGTGGGTCTGCGCACCGACAATTTCAACCACGCCTCGCAGGCGGCCATCGAGCGCCTGGGCGCGAAAAAGGATGGTGTGCTGCGCCACCATGCGCTGCGCCGCGACGGCACCGTGCGCGACACGGTCATGTACAGCATCACGCGCGGCGAGTGGCCGGAAATCGCCGCCCATTTGCGCTACAAGCTCGCGCAGCGCCCCATCGCCGCACTGCCCCGCGCCGGAGGAGAGTCCGCGCCATGCTGATCGATTTCTTCTTCACGCTCAAGGATGCGAAGATTCCCGTCTCGATCAAGGAATTTCTGACCCTTCTTGAAGCGCTGCAAAAGAACGTCATCGACGCCTCGATGGACGATTTCTACTATCTGGCGCGCCTGACCCTGGTCAAGGATGAAGCCCATTTCGACAAGTTCGACCGCGCCTTTGCCCAGTACTTCAAGGGCGTTAACGCGGCCTTCGACACGAACGCGGCAATTCCCCTCGACTGGCTGCTCAAGCGCATGCAGCGCGAGCTGTCCGAAGAGCAGAAGGCGCAGCTGGAGAAATTCGGCTACGACAAGCTGATGGACCGCCTGAACGAGCTGCTGAAGGAGCAGAAGGAGCGCCACGAGGGCGGCAGCAAGTGGATCGGCACGGGCGGCACCTCGCCGTTCGGCAATGGCGGCACGAATCCGGAAGGCATCCGCATCGGCGGCAAGGGCGGCAACCGCACGGCCGTGAAAGTGTGGGAAGCGCGCAGCTACAAGGATTACGACGGCGAGCGCGAACTGGGCACGCGCAACATCAAGGTGGCCTTGCGCCGCCTGCGCAAGTTCGCGCGCGAAGGCGCGGAAGATGAACTGGCGCTCGACGCCACCATCGCCGCCACGGCGAACAATGCGGGCTACCTCGACATCAAAATGCGGCCCGAGCGCAAGAACCGCATCAAGGTGCTGATGTTGTTTGACGTGGGCGGCAGCATGGACGACCATATCGAGCGCACCGAGGAACTGTTCTCGGCGGCGAAGACGGAATTCAAGAACATGGAGTTCTTTTACTTCCATAACTGCGTCTACGACTATCTGTGGAAGAACAACCGGCGCCGCAACGCCGAGCGTTTTCCCACCTGGGACGTGCTGCGCAAATACCCGCCCGACACCAAGCTGATTTTCGTCGGCGACGCCACCATGAGCCCCTACGAAATCCTGCAGCCGGGCGGCAGCGTGGAATACAACAACGAGGAAGCGGGATCGGCGTGGCTGGCGCGCTTTACCCAGGCGTTCCCGAAATTCATCTGGCTCAATCCGGAGTCGGAGGGATTGTGGCAGTACCGCCAGTCGATCGGCGTGATGCGGCAGTTGATGAACAACCGCATGTTCCCCTTGTCGATCGACGGGCTGGAACGGGGCATGCGTCTGCTCAGTAAATAAAAGCACGCAACAAAAAGTCCATGGCGGCATGGGGCCGCCATGCCGTACACTGCGACACGGCACTACCGTGCGGAGCATCTCCGCCGCGGGCGGGTAGCATACGCCGATACCAGCCCTGCCCCACCCTGCTGCATCCCGTGCGCGGCCGCCATGGTCGCGACACTGTTCGATTGCGCACATCGTGCGCGCCTTCTGCTCCGGTAGAATCGGCGCATCGCTCTGCGCAAACTATGCACCACCGCTGCACCACGACATTGCCGCGCCAGCCCCCATGCTGCCGGCCGGTGCCAGCGCCATTTTCAAAGGAATGAGCATGCAAAGTCTGATCTCGATCGCCGCCGACCTGTCCTGGCCGTTCGCCATTACCCTGGCCTGGGTGGTGGGCGAATTCGGCCACCGCTGGACGGGCCTGCCGCGCATCAGTTTTTACGGCGTGATCGGTTTCGTCCTCGCCCAAACGCAGGTAGGCATCCTTCCCCAGACGGACGCCGGCCCCATGCTGGTGCTGGCCGACGTGGCCTTCGGCCTGATCCTGTTCGAGGTGGGCTACCGCATCAACCTGCGCTGGCTGAAGAACAATCCGTGGATCGCCGTCACGGGCCTGGTCGAATCCCTGCTGACCTTTGCCGTCGTCTACTTCATCGGCATCGAATTCGGCAGCACCTCGATGACGGCGCTGCTGCTCGCATCGCTGGCCATGTCCACCTCGCCGGCCACCATCATGCGCGTCATCAACGAGGAACGCAGTTCGGGCCAGGTCACGGAACGCATCGTCCACCTCACCGCCCTGAACTGCGTGCTGGCCGTCTTCACGTTCAACATCATCGTCGGCTTCTGGATGTTCCAGAGTTCCACCGACCTGATCGAGGCGAGCAGCAGCAGCGCCGCCGTGCTGGCCGCCTCCGTGGCCGCCGGCACCGTCTTCGGCATCGTCGTGCCGGCCATGCTGCGGCGCCTGGGCAACATGGCGCAGGACGCCACCGTGGCGTTCGCGCTGTCGGTGATGCTGCTCGTCGCCCTGACCTACACCACCAGCCTGTCGCCGCTGCTGGCCACCCTCACCTTCGGCCTGGTGGCGCGCCACCGCCGCGTCGCCTTCAGCCAGGCGCAGCGCAATTTCGGCGCGCTGGGCGAGCTGCTGACGGTGCTGCTGTTCGTGTATGCCGCCTCGACCCTGGAATGGGCCAGCGTGACGGCCGGCGCGGGCCTGGCCCTGGCCGTCGTCGGCGGGCGATTGCTGACGAAGGTCGCCGGCGTGGCCGCGTTTTCACATGTCAGCGGCATTTCCTGGCGCAAGGGCGTGCTGACGGGCGTGGCCCTGACGCCCGTCTCCGTCTTCATCATCCTGCTGCTCGAACACGCGCGCCAGCACGGCGTGAACTTCGGCGACGAATTGAACGCCCTGGCCGCCATCACCCTGGGCCTGGAACTGGTCGGTCCCGTGCTGGTGCAGCGCGTGCTCATGCTGGCCAAAGAAACCCACGAAATCAAGGAGCGCTAAATGCCGCTGGAACCCTTTGGCCAATCGGCCGCGCTGACCTTCGGCGTCGAACTCGAACTGCAACTGGTGAACCTGTCGGACTATGACTTGACGGCCGCCAGCCCCGACCTGCTGCATCTGCTGAATAAAAAGCCGTTCCCCGGCAACGTCACGCCGGAAATCACCGAGAGCATGATCGAGATTAACTCGAGCGTGCACACGCACCACGGCCCCCTGTTGGAGCAATTGCAGGAAATCCGCGACACCTTGATCACGGCCGGCGACAAGCTCAATATCGGCATCGCGGGCGGCGGCACGCACCCGTTCCAGCAATGGTCGTCGCAAAAGATCTTTTCCAAGCCCCGCTTCCAGGAGATTTCGGAACTGTACGGCTACCTGGCCAAGCAGTTCACCATCTTCGGCCAGCACGTGCACATCGGCTGCGCCTCGGGCGACGACGCCATGTTCCTGCTGCATTCGCTGAACCGCTACATCCCCCATTTCATCGCCCTGTCGGCGTCCTCGCCCTACGTGCAGGGCCGCGACACCCTGTTCGATTCGGCCCGTTTGAATTCTGTGTTCGCGTTTCCCATGAGCGGACGGGCGCCGTTCACCCTCAGTTGGGACCAGTTCTCCAACGAGTATTTCGCCAAGATGGAGAACACGGGCATCATCAAGAGCATGAAGGATTTTTACTGGGATATCCGTCCCAAGCCGGAATTCGGCACCATCGAACTGCGCGTGTGCGACACGCCGCTGACAGTGGAGCGGGCCGCCGCGCTGGCCGCCTACCTGCAGGCGCTGTGCCGCTACCTGCTCGAACGCCGCGAAGCGCCGCCCGTGGAAGACGATTACCTCGTATATAACTACAACCGCTTCCAGGCCTGCCGCTTCGGCCTCGATGGCGCGATCACGCATCCGAAAACCTACGAGACGATGTCGCTGCGCGAAGACATCATGACCACCCTGCGCAAGATGGAACCGCACGCCGAGGCGCTGGGCAGCACGCCGGCCCTGAAACACCTGTCGGACGTGGCCAAGCAGTGGAGCGACGCGCAATACCTGCGCAAGCAGCACAGCCTGCAGGGCAGCGCCGAGGGCATGGTCGATTCGGCGATCAGATGCTTCCGCGGTGAACCCATGAACTATTGAGGATGTCAGCCTGGAAACGTAGGTCGGATTAGCGGCGGCACGCCGCGTAATCCGACGGGCGCTGCCAACAATGTTGTCGGATTACGGTCCTTCGGACCTCGGCGGCCCCACCTAATCCGACCTGCGCCGCTGTCGTAGCAACGCGCCAAAAAACCACACCCCGCTTCCCCGTCATTTACATCCCCCTCCCCAACTTGTTACAATAAGTGAGAATGATTCTTATTGCCGTTTAAAAACACCAGTCCATTCGGGCCGGCCATGCAAGGGGAACGCGATGCCGCTGGCAGAGCCGCTACAACGCCAGGACATCGCGACACTGTATGCCGACCACCACGGCTGGCTGCAGGGCTGGCTGCGCAAAAAACTCGGCAGCACGGCCTGCGCGGCCGACGTGGCGCACGATACCTTCCTGCGCCTGCTCGACCGCGAAGACGCCGTCGCCGCGCGCGAACCGCGCGCCTTTCTCGCCACCGTGGCGCAGCACGTACTGTTCAACCATTACCGCCGCCAGAAACTCGAACAGGCTTACCTCGACGTGCTGGCCCAGTTGCCGCCCCTGCATGCGCCATCTCCCGAGGAACGCGCGCTGCTGCTGTCCACCGTGTTTGAACTGGATCGCATGCTCGACGGCTTGCCGCCGCCCGTCAAACGGGCTTTTTTACTGCGCCAGCTCGACGAACTGCCGCAGGAAGATATTGCGCGCCGGCTCGGCATCTCGCTGGCCACCGTGAAACGCCATCTGCAGCGGGCAAGCAGCGCAACACAGGCATGGCAGCAGCTGCAAATGCAGCACGAGCAACTGCCGCCCGGGACGCACGCGACCCTGCTGCGCGCCTGCGTGCAAGCCAACGCGCCGCGCCGCCGCGCCGTCAAGACGCTGGCACTGTTGCTGGCCTGCGGCGCCTCGCTGTATGCATTCGAACGCCGCAGCCCATGGCGCAGCTGGACGGCCGACTACCGCACGGGCATCAACCAGCGCCGCGTGGTGACCTTGAACGATGGTACGCAGCTCACGCTCAACACCAGCAGCGCCGTGAATATCGCTTACGACGGCGCGCAGCGCCGCATCGACCTGCTGGCCGGCGAAATCTTCATCGCCACTGGCAAGGATGCGGCGCAACGGCCGTTCTTCGTCGACACGCCGCATGGCAGCCTGCAGGCGCTGGGCACGCGTTTCACCGTGCGCCTGCACGAGCAATACGTCAGCGCCGGCGTGCTCGAAGGGGCCGTCGCCGTGCTGGCCGGTGACGGCAGCCAGCGCCTGGTACTGCGCCCCGGCGAAGGCGCGCATTTCGACACTGATGGTTATCACCGCCAGGCGCTGGTGCCGTACGGCGGCGCGTGGCTCGATGGCATGCTGGTGGCGCGCGACATGCGCCTGGCCGATTTCCTCGCCGAGCTGTCGCGCTACAGCGACCATCCGCTGAGCTGCACGCCCGCCATCGCCGGTTTGCGCATGTCCGGCTCCTACCCGCTGGCCGACGTCGATGCCATCGTCGATGCCGTCAGCGCCAGCCTGCAGTTACGGCGCAATACCATCACGCGCTTCTGGGGCCATCAGGTGGTGCGCATCGAACTGGCGGCCTGCTGAAAAATATTTTCTGCAAAGTGAGCTGTTTTAGCGTGCTCGCGTGACTTGGAAGGTAGGCAGTCTCCATCTTGCGCATCCACGAAAGGCTTTTTTCCATGCACCACGCTTCGCGTTCCCTCCTTACCCGTACCGTTCTGGCCTGCGCCCTGGCGCAGATCGGCATGGCCCTGGCCCTGCCGGCGCCAGCCCAGGCGCAAAGCCGGCAAGTACGCGCTTACAGCATTCCGGCCGGCGCGCTGGGCGACGTGCTGACGCGCTTCGGCAGCGACAGCGCCATCCTGCTGTCCTTCTCCAGCGATACCACGCAAGGCTTGCGCAGCGCCGGCCTGCAAGGCAGCTACAGCCTGCACGATGGTTTCCGCGTGCTGCTGGCCGGCAGCGGCCTGCAAGCCGTGCCGCAATCGAATGGCGGCTACCTGCTGCAAAAAATCCCCGCCGGCGCGAACGCTCCCACGGCGGACAGTCGCGGCATGGCCGTCATGAGCGGCGTCACCGTGGTGGCGGCGGCCGAGCGCAGCGCTGCCACCAGCGGCACGGGCAGCTACACGGGCGGCCCCGCCAGCGGCGCCACGGGCCTGGCACTGACGCAGCGCGAAACGCCGCAGTCGCTGACCATCGTCACGCGCCAGCAGATGGATGACCAGAACAGCAACGCCGTCTCCGACGTCATGAAGAACGTCAATGGCGTGAGCGTGCAAAACTACGACAGCGACCGCTGGAGCTTCCAGGCGCGCGGCTTTGCCGTCACCAATTTCCAGTATGACGGCGTGTCGGCCATCTATGACGGCGTCTACGACTGGGGCACGACCAACAGCGACATGGCCATCTATGACCGCATCGAAGTGCTGAAGGGCGCGACGGGCCTGATGAGCGGCTCGGGCGACCCGTCCGCCACCGTCAACATGGTGCGCAAGCGTCCCACTGCCAGCTTCGAGGGCGCGGCCACCGTGGGCGCGGGATCGTGGGACAACTACCGGGGCGAGGCCGATGTCTCCGGCCCCCTGAACGACAGCCGCACGGTGCGCGGCCGCCTGGTGGGTGCCTACCAGGACAAGCACTCTTACCTGGACCGCTACAAGCAGCAAAAATCCGTCGCCTACGGCATCGTCGAGGCGGACCTGACACCCGTCACCCTGCTGACGGCCGGCTTTACGCACCAGGATTACAAGCCGCGCGGCTCGACCTGGACGGGCTTCCCCGTGCTGCTGGCCGACGGCACCCACACGGATTTCCCCACCGCGTGGAATCCCGCCACCGGCTGGAGCCGCCGCGACATGCAGAACACCACGCTGTTCTCGTCGCTCGAACACACGTTCGCCAACGAGTGGAAACTGACACTGAGCGCCAACCAGCTGCGCAGCAAGCATGACAGCGTGCTCGGTTCGGCCAGCGGCGGCAATCCCGACCCCGTCACGGGCGAAGGCGCCTATTTCTTCATGGGCAAATACAAGGGCGACCGCCGCCAGACCACCGTCAACGTCGACGCCAGCGGGCCGTTTACCGCCTTTGGCCGTCGCCATGAAGCGATGATCGGCTATTCCCATTCCAGCGCGAAGCAGGACGGCCCCGTCTACGAATCGGTCTACCCACCCGTGGAAGGCAGCTATTTCGACTGGCGCGGCCAGTATGCGGAACCCGCATTTACCCGCCTGGGCAACGACAACGACAGCACGCGCCAGAGCGGCCTGTATGGCGCCGTGCGCCTGCATCCGGCCGACGCGCTGTCCGTCATCGTCGGCGCGCGCGTGAGCAGCTACAAGCTGGAGCAGGACCGTAGCTTCTTCGACCCCAAGACCGCGCGCATCACCTCGCGTATCGAGGAAAGCAACGTCATCACCCCGTATACGGGCGTCGTGTATGACCTCGACAAGACGTATTCCCTCTTCGGCAGCTATACCAGCATCTTCGCTCCGCAAAGCAACCGCGATGTGAACCGTCGGTTTCTGTCGCCCGTGCGCGGCAAAGGTATCGAGACAGGCGTGAAAGCCGAATATCTCGATGGCAAGGTCAATGCCAGCGCGTCCCTGTTCCAGATCCGCCAGAGCAACGTGGCCAGCTCTGTCGGTGAAGTCAACGGCGAAGAAGCGTATAAAGCCATCGATGGCGTCACCAGCCGTGGCGTGGAAATGGAGGTGACGGGCGAAGTAATGAAAGATGTGAAGCTGAGCGCCGGCTACACGTATTCGCATGTGCGCGACGCGGATGGCAAGGATGTCTTTTCCACCATGCTGCAAACCACGCAGCCTGCCCACCTGGTACGCCTGCAAGGCTCGTGGCGCCTGCCGGCCAGCTTGGACAAGCTGACCGTCGGTGGCGGCATCAACTGGCAAAGCAGCTACGACGGCAATATCTGGAATCCCGCCATCGAGGATTATTCACGCATCAAGCAGGGCGGCTACGCGCTGGTCAACCTGATGGCGCGCTACGAGATCAGCAAGAACGTCACGGCCAGCCTCAACGTGAACAACCTGCTGGACAAGAAGTACTTGACGGGCCTGGGCCTGTTCCAGACGGGCTTTTATGGCGAACCGCGCAACGTGATGTTCACCGTGCGCACGAAGTTCTAACTAACTGCCATACAGCGCCAGCGCCCAGGCTGGCGGGCGCAATTCCAGCGCCAGGGACAGGTAAGCGGGATCGAAGCGCGCCGCCAGCAGATACACATTGGCGGCGCCCTTGGTCTCCCAATTCCCCGTAAAGCCCTTTTCACCGGCGGCCACGCGCTTGCGGTCGAAGGGCACGGCGCTTTTCGCGAACTCCTCGTGCGTCTTTTTGCCCTGCGCATACGGCGCCAGCCAGGCCAGCGCCTCGGCCAGGCGCCGCGCTTCCGGCGCGCCATACCAGTCGTCGCCATGCGCCTGCGCCATCAGGGCCGTCGTCAGCAGCGGCTCCAGGCTGTAGGTGGTGTAGTGCAGGGCGTCGCGCTGCTCGAAGTCGAAGGGCACGCCGCCGGCGCCGATATTGCGCGGCACATGCGCCAGGAAGCGTTCCTTCGCCCGCGCGACCAGCAAGGCGTCGCCCGTGACATACGCGGCGGCCGTGCCGATCTTGATGCGGTGGCTGTGCCAGTTGTTGCGCGCCGTGGACGGGCCTCCCACCTTGATCGGATCACTCAGATAACCGTGCGCCAGGGTGCGGCAAAACGCCCGCACCTGCTCGCGCTCGATACCGTTCAAGCGCTCCTGCACCAGGTCAAATCCCATCAGCAGGCTGGCCAGTTCCGTCTCGTCGACGGGGCTGAACGAGGGCTGATAGCTGCCGCTCCAGGCCAGCAGCAGCTGGCGCGCCGCCTCGAAATGCGGCATCTCGCCCGACAGCCGCCAGGCCAGCGCCTGCAAGCGCGCCTGGCGCCAGTCTTCCTGCGCCTGCTGGCTGGTCTCGCGCCCGCCCTCTCCCTTCAGCAAGCCGCCCGTGCGCACTTGCGCCATCAGGTGCACGGGCCGCGCAGCGTCCTTGCGCGCCGCCTTGACCACCTGTTCAGCGATGGCCGGCGCCACCCGCGCCTTGAGCGTGCGTGCGCGCGCGGCGGACGTCAGCGCAAACGGCGGCGCGCCTTCATGCGGGCGCGTCGCCGCGCGCAAGCCCGCCAGGGGCAGCGCCAGCAGGCCGGCCAGCACGGCGCGCCGGCGGATCAGATGCGTACTCAAAACCGCGTCTCCCGCGCCGCGCGCAAAAAGTTATCGAGGATGGGCGTGCAATCGAGCAGCTCGACGCCGCCCGCCGAATGGAATTCCGGGTGCCACTGCAAGCCCATGACGAAGCGGGCACGCTGGTAGCGGATGGCCTCGACGATGTTGTCCCCTTGCGAATACGCTTCCACGGTGACGTCGTGCCCCAGATCCTTGACCGACTGGTGGTGGATGGAATTGACGAGCGCCTCGCCCGCCTTCGGGAACATGCCCGCCAGGGACGAGCCTTTCGGGAAGACGATGGTGTGGCGGTGGCGGTCATACAGGTCGTTGACATGGGAAGTCGCGCCTGCCACGTCCGAGGCGATGTCCTGGTACAGGGTGCCGCCAAAGCCCACGTTGATCAGTTGGCAGCCGCGGCAAATGCCCAGCACGGGTTTGCCCGCATCGACGAATTCATGCAGCAGTTCCAGCTCGTACAGGTCGCGCGCGCGGTCGCCGTTCCATTCGGGCCGCGTGGCCGCCTCGGAATACGTCTGTGGCGAGACGTCGGCGCCGCCCTGCAGCACCAGGCCGTCCAGGTGGCGCGCATAGTGGCGCAGGGTGATATTGCTCGGGTGTAGCTGGCCGCTGGTATTGACGGTCGGGATCATGAATACCAGCACGTCGCGCGACATGACCCACTGGGCAATCGACTCTTCCAGGTATTGCAGGTTCTTGCTGCGCAGGCCAGTGGCGCCCGGCTCGGGGTGGAAAATGCGCGCCGAGATGCCGATACGCAGGGTGCGCCGCATGAAATCGCGGCTGGCCTTGTCGCGCATGGAACGGTAGCGCGACGAGATCACCCGCCAGGCCAGCGCCAGCGGCGTGTCGTTATCCTTCAGGTAGCGCGGCGCGGCATCGCGCGCGCGGTGCTCATCATCGGGCGCCCGGCGGCCTACCCGGTCGGGCCGGGACGGCGCTGGCGCTGCGGGATCGGTGGATGGCGGCTGCTGGGGATCTTTTTCGTCTGACATGGCAAGGCTGACTGAAAGCGGAGACGTTTTCAATATAAACCCCCTCCCCCGAAAGCACGATTCAATTTTGTAACAAAAGCCCACGCGCGGGGCCTCTGCGCAACACACTCACGCCGCCTGCATACAGCCCGTTTACGCCGGCGGCCCCGCTTTTTAGAGAATCTTTACGCCCCCGCTGCTAATCTTGAACGTACCTCAACCACCGCTGCAAAGCCACCATGGAACCCCATTCACGCCTGCCATCGCATCAAGCACTGCCCCACCGCCATCCCCGCCTGCCCACCTTCCTCATGCACATCACGGTCGACAAAGCCTGCCTGGCCGAGCTGCGCCAGCTGGTCGTCAGGACCTGCGGCGGCATGCTGTCGTTCATGCGCGTCGAGGCGGTCGACCATGCCGAGCGCATGAAGGTCTGGCTGTGCGTGACGGAACCGGCGCTGCGCCTGACCATGGATGCCGTCATGCGCCTGCTGCCGGCGGCGGAATTTGGCCGCATCAGCCAGGGGAAATCGCTATGAACCAGTATTCCTGCGAACAGGCCATGTCTTCATCGCGCATCACCGCGCACTTCCAGGGCATCTGGGTGCCGATGGTCACGCCATTTTGCGACGGCGATGGCGACATCGACTTCGACGCGGCCCAGCGGCTCGCGTGCGAACTGGCCGCCAGCGGCGTCGATGGCCTGGTGGTGTGCGGCACCACGGGCGAAGCGGCCATGCTGAGCGCTGCGGAACAGAGCATGCTGCTCGACAGCGTGCTTGAAGCCGTCGGCCCCCGCTTCCCCGTCGTGATGGGGATCGGCGGCAGCGATACGCGCAGCGTCGTCGCCACGGTGCAGCGCTACAACGACCATCCGCTGGCCGGTCTGCTGGTCTCGGCACCAGCGTATGTGCGCCCTTCGCAGGACGGCATCGTGCGCCACTTCCAGGCCATCGCCGCCGCCACCGACCAGTCCATCGTGCTGTACAACGTGCCGGCCCGCACGGGCGTCAATATCGAACCGCAGACGGCGGCGCTGCTGGCGCGCGACTCGCACTTCGTCGCCATCAAGGAAGCGGGCGGCAAGCTGCAGCAGCTGGGCGAACTGCTGCTCGACACCCGCCTGGACGTGCTGTGCGGCGACGACGCGCTGCTGCTGGCCAGCCTGTCCATGGGCGGCCACGGCGCCATGTCGGCCGCCGCCCAAGTGCGCCCCGACCTGTATGCGCAGCTGTACCACCTCGTCAGGCAGGGCCGCCACGGCGCGGCCGGCGCCCTGTTCAAGACCATGCTGCCCGTTATCCGCCTGCTGTTTGCCGAACCGAATCCCGCTCCCGTGAAGGCCGCGCTGGCCATGCAGGGCAAGGTACGCGACGCATTGCGTTTGCCGATGACGCCCATGTCCGCCACCGGCCAGGCCGCCCTGGCCGAAACGCTGGAGCCACTGATGCAGCTGCCCGCATGGACCGCGGGCGACAGGGATGCGCCGCGCGAAGGCTGTCTGCTGCAACTGGTTTCCCCTGCCAACATCATGCCAGCCGTGCGCCAAGATGATCATCGCCATCACGGATGAACGCGGGGGGATGGAGAAATCCATCCTGGCCGGACGGCTGGCCGCCTCGCGCGCGCTGGCCGGACGCAAGGTATTGCTACTCGATGCCGATCCGCGCCAGGGCGCCATGGCGCAAGCCAGGAACCTGCACGACGGCGCCATGCACGGCAGCTTGACGCGGCCTCGCCTGATGGCGCGCGCCATCAGCGCCAAGGGCTTGCAGCCGGAGCTCGAGCACCTGGTGCACTGCTACCACGACATCGTCATCGACAGCGAAGGCCGCGACTCCATGGGCAGCCGTTCGGCCCTGATCGCCGCGCGCGTACTGGTGGTGCCGCTCGACGGCGTCGTCGACGCCGGAGCGCAAACGGGCCTGGCGCGCCGCATCGCGCACGCGCGCAGCGTCAATCCCGGCCTGCGCGTCCTGCTGGCAAGGGACACGCAAGCGGCGCCCGCCCACGCCCTGGCCGCGCGAATTCCAGCCGCCCGCGTAGTCGGTCTGGAACAGCTGTATTGCGCCGTTTTCAACCTTTCTGCCTAGCCCGTCCGGGCACGCAAAAAAGGCGGCGCATGCGCCGCCTCCCTCCCCTGTCAATTAAAACGTCTTGCTGACCGTCAGCTGCAGCGCCGTCTTGCCCATGAATTTGCCATTCACGGGCGAGGCATAGGCGGACTTGCCCGCGTTCGTGCCGATCACGGCCAGCGCGCCCGAAACAAAACCGAAGTCGCGCGTAACGCCCACTTTCCAGTCCGTGTAGCTAGCCGCATCATTGTTTTTGACCTTCTGGTGGCCCGCATGCAGGTTGCCGGTCCAGCCGTTCGTCAGGTCGATAGTCGCGCCGATATCGAGGTAGCCGCTGTTCTTGCTGTTGACGATGCCGAACAGGTTCGAGACGGCATGCGAATACTTGACGTAGGCGGGGCCGTACGACAGCTGGCCGTAGACTTCCTGCGTATCCGCGTCGGCCAGGCCGGCGACGTGCTTCAAGCCGTTGTCGGCGTACACATACGCGAGCACGCCCACGTCATAGCCAACATCGCCGCCCAACTGGCCGCGCTTGCCCGCATACAGGTCCACTTCCACGTCGCCGCTGCCGCCCGCATCCTTCGTCCACTTGATGGTGGAGGCCCAGGCGCCCGCATACAAGCCCGTCGGATTGTTGATGTAATCCACGCCGCCTTGCAGCGCGGGCTTCAAGCGCGTCTGCGAGATGCCCCGGTAACGGTAGTCGGACACACCGGCCACGTTGAAACTGACTTCATTGTCGGCCTTGGCCTCGTCCGCGTGGGCCAGGCTACCCGTCAAGGAGGTGGCGACGGCAAGTGCAAGTAGCATTTTATTCATGGTTTTTTCTTCTTCATGGGTGGTATGGGCCTTTGCCAACATGGCGCAGCTGGCCCGCCGCTGCAAAAATTTAAAGTAAAGCGTCCCCCCGGCGCGCGCGGCGCCTGTTTTCAAACAGGGGAAATAACAGGTGTTAGAGCGGCAGCAGCAAGCGGTAACCGATGGCCGTTTCCGTCAGCAGGTACTGCGGCTGGGCCGGATCGGCTTCCAGCTTCTGGCGCAGATGGCCCATGTAGATGCGCAGGTAATGGCCATTTTCGCTGTTCGACGGCCCCCACACTTCGCGCAGCAACTGCGGATTGGTGACCACCCTGCCCGCGTTCTTTACGAGCACCGACAGCAGGCGAAATTCCGTCGGCGTCATGTGCACCAGTTGCTTGTTGCGCGTGACCAGCCGGTCCTTCAGGTCGACGCGCACGTCGCCGAACTGCACCACGCCATCGTCGCTGGCGGCGGGCTGGCGCTGGCGGCGCAAGGTGGCGCGCACGCGGGCCAGCAGCTCGCCCACGCCGAACGGCTTGGTCAGATAGTCGTCGGCGCCCGCATCGAGCGCGCGGATCTTGTCCTGCTCGTCGACCCGCGCCGACAGCACGATGATGGGCACGGCCGACCATTTGCGGATGTCAGCGATGAAATCGATGCCGTCGCCGTCGGGCAGCCCCAGGTCCAGCACGATCAGGTCGGGCCGGCGCGTGCCCGCGTCGATCAGGCCCCGCTGCATGGTGGCGGACTCGAAAATCTGCCAGCCCTCGTCTTCCAGCGCGGCGCGCACGAAGCGGCGGATTTGCGGTTCATCCTCGACCAGCAAGGCAGTGGCGGAAGGTTCGTTCATGTTGGTTTTCCTGTTTCATGGTCGTTGGCGTCATCGAGCTCGATCTCCGGCGGCGCAGGAGGCGTGCCCAGCGGCAGGCTGAAGACGATGGCGGCGCCCTGCCCCGGCACGTGGGGCTGCGCGTGGATGGTGCCGCCGTGGGCTTCGACGATGGCGCGGCAAATGGCCAGCCCCAGGCCGACGCCCGGCTTGTTCGATTCGCGCTCGCCGCGCGTGAATTTTTCAAAGATGGCTTCTTCGCGGCCGGGCGGCAGGCCCGGGCCATCGTCAAGCACCGTCACCTGCAGGAACTGGCCGTGCACCCCGGCCGCGACCGTGATGGTGCTGCCGGGCGGCGTGTACTTGGCCGCGTTTTCCAGCAGGTTGCACAGCACGCGCTCGATCAGCACGGCATCGTAGCGCACCAGCGGCAGGTCCGGCGCCAGCTGCGTCTGCACGGCGTGCTGCTGCAATTGCGGACCGCTGGCGCGCAGCGCGCTGCCCACCACTTCTTCCAGCGCCTGCCATTGCAGGTTCAGGCGCACCTGGCCGCTCTCGATGCGCGCCATGTCCAGCAAGTTCGCCACCAGGGCGCTCATGCGCACGGTTTCGGACTGCAGCGAGCGCGCCATGTCCAGCTGCGCGGGCGACAGCGCAGGCCGGGACAGCGCCAGCGATTCGGCCAGGCCCACCAGCGACGTCAAGGGCGTGCGCAAGTCGTGCGACAGGGCCGCCAGCAGCGAATTGCGCAGCCGCTCCGATTCCATCTGCAGCAGCGCGCCCTGGGCCACGTCGATGTAGTGCACGCGCTCGAGGGCGATGGCCGCCAGCGCGGCAAAGGTATCGAGGTGCTGGCGCTGTTCCGGCACCAGCAGCCAGCGCCCGCGCTGCGCGCCATCGAGCGGTAGCAGCGCCAGCACGCCGCGCGTGCGCATCGGCGCGATCAGCGGCAGGTAGAAAATGGGCGAAGCCGGCAAGGTATCAGTGCCCGTCCCCGCCGCCTGCGCGTGGTCGAAGGCCCATTGCGCGATGCCGATATCGAGCGGTTCGCCGCCGTTCGCGGCCTGCAAGCTGCCCTCGTCATCGGGCAGCAGCAAGGTGGCGCGCGCGCGGAACGCCCGTTCGATGGCGCTTTTCGTGATGTCGAAAATCTGCTCCGTCTGCAGTACGCCGGACAATTCGCGCGAGAATTCGTACAGGGCGCGGGCGCGCGCTTCGCGGTGCGAGGCCACGCGCGCCTGGAAGCGCAGACCGGCCGTCAGGTGGCCCGTGATCAGGCCCACGGCCAGCATCACGCCAAACGTGATCACATACTGGAAATCGCCCACGGCAAACGAGAAACGGGGCGGCACGAAGATGAAATCGAAGCAGGCCACGCCCACCAGGCTGGCCAATGCCGCCGGGCCGCGTCCCAGGCGCACGGCCACCAGCACCACCGTCAGCAGGGACAGCATGGCGATGTTGGCCAGGTCCAGGTAGGGCTGCAGCGGGACCGACGCGAGGGCCGTGCCCAGGCTGGCGCCGGCGGCCAGGATGTAGCGCCAGTGACGCGATGGCCGGCGCGGCGCCTCCGCATCGTCGCCCGCCGCGCGCCGGGGCGCAGCATCGGCCGGCGGCAAGCCCACTTCGATCAGGTCGATATCGGGCGCCAGGCTGGCCATGCGCGCGGCAGGCGGCGCCTGCCACAGGCGCGCCAGCGCGCCGCCGCGGCCACGCCCCACGATGACTTTCGAGATATTCGCGCCGCGCGCATACTCGACCACGGCGCCGGCGATGTCGGCGGACGGCACAATGGCCGTGCGCGCGCCCAGGTCCTGCGCCAGCTTCAGGGTTTTCAGGATGCGTTCGCGCTGGCCCGCCGGCAGGCGCTGCAAGCGCGGCGTTTCCACGTACAGCGCGTGCCATTCCGCGTTCAGCTGGCTGGCCAGGCGCGCCGTGCTGCGGATCACGTGTTCGCCCCCCGCGTGCGGTCCCACGCAGGCCAGCAATGCGGCGCCCGTCTTCCACACGGGATTGATCGATTTTTCGACGCGGTAGGCCTGCACGTCATCCTGGATCCGGTCCGCCGTGCGGCGCAAGGCCAGCTCGCGCAGGGCGATCAGGTTACCCTTGCGGAAAAAATGCTGCGATGCCCGTTCGGCCTGCTGCGGCTGATACACCTTGCCCTGCTTCAGGCGGCGCAGCAGTTCATCGGCGGGGATATCGACCAGCACCACTTCATCGGCGCGGTCGAACACCGTGTCGGGCAGGGTCTCGGCCACGCGCACGCCCGTGATCCCGCCCACCACGTCGTTCAGGCTTTCCAGGTGCTGCACGTTCACGGTCGACAGCACGTCGATGCCGGCCGCCAGCAATTCCTCGACGTCCTGCCAGCGCTTAGGATGGCGCGAACCGGCCACGTTCGAATGGGCCAGTTCATCCATCAGTATCAGCGGCGGCGCGCGGCGCAGGGCCTCGTCGAGGTCGAACTCGTACAGGGTCTTGCCCCGGTACTCGATGGCTTTGAGCGGAAGCACGGGCAAGCCGTCCAGCTGGGCCGCCGTATCCTGGCGCCCATGCGTCTCCACCACGCCCACCAGCAAGTCCTGGCCGTCGGCCAGCAATTTGCGGGCGGCCGCCAGCATCGCGTAAGTCTTGCCGACGCCGGCCGAGGCGCCGAAATAGATGCGCAGCCGGCCGCGCGCGGCTTTCTGTTCCTGCGCCTGCACTTGCGCCAGCAGGGCATCAGGGTCGGGGCGTTGGCTGTCGTTGGGGAGCATGGGTATCTTTTTATATCAAAACCAGGAGCAAAACCGGCGGCTCTGCCCCTGCATCATCTTACTTCGCGGCCGCATCGAGCGCCAGATTCAGTTCCAGCACATTCACGCGCGGTTCGCCGAAAAAGCCGATATACGCGGTTTTCTGCACCTTGGCGATGGCGTTTTCCACCTGCGCCAGCGGCACGCCACGTACGCGAGCCACGCGCGGTGCCTGGTACAGGGCGCCCGCCAGGCTGATTTCCGGATCCAGGCCGCTGCTCGACGCCGTCACCAGGTCGACGGGGATCGGCTTGCGGTTGCCGGGATCGGCTGCCTGCAGGGCGGCGATGCGCGCCTTGACGGCGTCCACCAGGGCGGGATTGGTCGGCCCCTGGTTCGAGCCGCCCGAACCGGCGCCGTTATTGGCCATCGGCGCGGTGGCCGACGGCCGGCCCCAGAAATACTTGGGCGAGGTAAAGGACTGGCCGATCAGGGTCGAGCCGACGGGCTTGCCCCCACGCTCGACGATGCTGCCGTTGACTTCATCGTTGAAGGCCAGCTGGCCGATGCCGGCCGTGGCAAACGGATAGACGACGCCGCAGATCACGGTCAGCGCGGCAAACAGGACCAGGGCGGGACGGACGATAGTGCTCATGATGGTTCCTTTAGACTAAATTGATGGCGGACAGCAGCATGTCGATCAGCTTGATCCCGATGAAGGGCAAAATAATCCCGCCCAGGCCGTAGATCAGCAGGTTGCGGCGCAACAGGCTGGCCGCGCCGATGGCCCGGTACTGCACGCCTTTCAGCGCCAGCGGAATGAGCACGACGATGATCAGGGCATTGAAGATCACGGCCGACATGATGGCCGAGGCGGGGCTGGCCAAATGCATGATGTCGAGTGTCTTCAATTGCGGATAGGTGCCCACGAAGGCGGCCGGGATGATGGCGAAGTACTTGGCGATGTCGTTCGAGATCGAGAACGTCGTCAGCGAACCGCGCGTCATCAGCATCTGCTTGCCGATTTCAACGATTTCCAGCAGCTTGGTCGGGTTCGAATCGAGGTCGACCATATTGCCCGCCTCCTTTGCCGCCTGCGTGCCCGAGTTCATGGCCACGGCCACGTCGGCCTGGGCCAGCGCCGGTGCATCGTTGGTGCCGTCGCCCGTCATCGCCACCAGGCGGCCTTCGGACTGGTAGCTGCGAATCAGCTTGAGCTTGTCTTCCGGCGTCGCCTCGGCGAGGAAATCGTCCACGCCCGCTTCGGCGGCAATCGCGGCCGCCGTCAGCTTGTTGTCGCCCGTGATCATCACCGTCTTGATGCCCATGCGGCGCAATTCCGCGAAGCGCTCCTTGATGCCGCCCTTGACGATATCCTTCAGTTCCACGGCGCCCATGACGCGGCCGTCGTCCACCACCACCAGCGGCGTGCTGCCGCGGCGCGCGATGTCGTCGACGGCGCGTCCCACCTCGGCCGGATACGGCTGGCCCAGCGCTTCCACATACTTTTTCATGGAATCGGCCGCGCCCTTGCGCAGCTGGCGCACCTGCTGCTCGCCCGGAATATCCACGCCGCTCATGCGCGTCTGCGCCGTGAACGGCACGAAGGTGGCGTGCAGGCTGGCCATCTCGCGTTCGCGGATGTTGAACTTCTGCTTGGCCAGCACGACGATGCTGCGCCCTTCCGGCGTTTCATCGGCCAGCGAGGCCAGCTGCGCCGCATCGGCCAGCTGCTGTTCCGTCACGCCGGGCGCCGGCACGAAGCTCGACGCCTGGCGGTTGCCGAGGGTGATGGTGCCCGTCTTATCGAGCAGCAGCACGTCCACGTCGCCGGCCGCTTCCACGGCGCGGCCCGAGGTGGCGATCACATTGGCCTGCATCATGCGGCTCATGCCGGCCACGCCGATGGCCGACAGCAGGCCGCCGATGGTGGTCGGAATCAGGCACACGAGCAGCGCGATCAGCACGGTGATCGTCACCGGCGTGCCGCTGCCGGCCGCCGCCACGGAAAACAGCGAGTACGGCAGCAAGGTCACGGTGACGATCAGGAACACGATCGACAGGGCCACCAATAAAATCGTCAGGGCGATCTCGTTCGGCGTCTTCTGGCGCTTGGCGCCTTCGACCATGGCGATCATGCGGTCGATGAAGGCTTCGCCCGGGTTGACGGAAACGCGCACCAGCAGCCAGTCGGACAGCACGCGGGTGCCGCCCGTGACGGCGGAAAAGTCGCCGCCCGATTCGCGGATGACGGGCGCCGATTCGCCCGTGATGGCGCTTTCGTCGACGGAGGCCACGCCGGCCGTCACTTCGCCGTCGGCGGGAATCACGTCGCCCGCCTCGACCAGCACCGTCATGCCCTTGCGCAGGTCGGTCGCAGGCGTGGGCAGCCAGGAGGTGCCGTATTTCGGCGTTTGCATTTTCTTTGCCATCACCGTCTGCTTCAGCGCGCGCAGGGAGGCCGCCTGGGCCTTGCTGCGGCCTTCGGCCAGCGCTTCGGCGAAGTTCGCGAACAGCACGGTAAACCACAGCCACACGGCGACGGCGACGATGAAGCCGAACGGCGCTTCACCCTGGCCATTCAGGGCCTGGATGGCCAGCAGGGTCGTGATGATGCTGCCGACATAGACGACGAACATCACGGGGCTGCGCCACTGCGTGCGGGGGTCGAGTTTTTTGAACGCATCGACGATGGCTGGGCCAATCAGTGCGGAATCGAACAAAGTCAGGCTTGTGCGTGACATGGTAGCCTCTTATTTGATGAAAAGTTGCAGGTGTTCGACGATCGGGCCCAGGGCCAGCGCGGGAACGTAATTCAATACACCAACCAGCACGACGACGCCGATCAGCAGACCGATGAACATGGGACCATGCGTCGGCATGGTGCCCGCGTTGGCCGACAGGCGCTGCTTGGCCGCCAGCGAACCGGCCACCGCCAGCACGGGCACGATCACACCGAAGCGGCCGAACCACATGGCGATCGCCAGCATCACGTTGTAGAACGGCGTGTTGGCGGACAGGCCGGCAAACGCGCTGCCGTTGTTGTTGGCCGCCGACGTGAAGGCGTACAGAATCTCGGAGAAACCGTGCGCGCCCGGATTGGCCACGCCGATCTTGCCCGGTTCGACCATCACGGAGATCGCCGTGCCCGTCAATACGAGGGCTGGCGTAATCAGGATGGCCAGCGACACCATCTTCATTTCATACGCCTGGATTTTCTTGCCCAGGTATTCAGGCGTGCGGCCTATCATCAGGCCGGCGATGAAGACGGCCAGGATGGCGAACATCAGCATGCCGTACAGGCCCGTGCCCACGCCGCCGAAGATCACTTCGCCGAACTGCATCAGCAGCAGCGGCACCATGCCGCCCAGGGGCATGTAGGAGTCGTGCATGGAATTGACGGCACCGCACGATGCGGCCGTCGTCACCGCCGCGAACAGGGTCGAGGAGCTGATGCCGAAGCGCGTTTCCTTGCCTTCCATATTGCCGCCCGATTGCAGGCTGCTGGCCTGCTGGTCCACGCCCAAGGCCTGCAAGGCAGGATTGGCTTGCTGCTCGGCGCTCATCACGCCGGCCGTCATGACGACAAAGATCAGGGTCATCGCGGCCAGCACGGCCCAGCCCTGGCGCATGTCGCCCACCATGCGGCCGAACGTGAAGCACAGGCCGGCGGGAATGATGAAGATGGCCAGCATCTGCAGGAAGTTCGACAGCACGGTGGGGTTTTCGTACGGGTGCGAGGAATTGGCATTGAAGAAGCCGCCGCCATTCGTGCCCAGCAGCTTGATCGACTCCTGCGACGCGACGGGGCCCATGGCGATTGTCTGCGTCGTCGCCACTTGCGCTTCCATCACGGGTTTGCCGGCGGCGTCCAGCACGGGCTGGCCGTCAGCCGTCACCTTCGGCGTTTCATACGCCACGTGGTCGAGCAGGGTCACTTCCTTGTAGGCGGAAAAATTCTGGATCATGCCTTCGCCCATGAAGACGACGGACAAGGCCAGGGACAGCGGCAGCAGGATATACAGGGTCGAGCGCACCAGGTCAACCCAGAAATTGCCGATCGATTTGCCCGAGCGCGAGGCGAAGCCGCGCACCAACGCGAAGATCACGGCGATGCCGGTGGCCGCCGAAAAGAAGTTCTGGCATGCCATGCCCAGCATCTGCGTCAGATAGCTCATGGTCTGTTCACCGCCGTAGCCCTGCCAGTTGGTATTGGCGACGAAGCTGACGGTGGTATTGAACGAGGAATCGGGGCTGACGGCGCCCAGGCCCTGGGGATTCAAGGGCAGGAAACCCTGCAGGCGCTGCAGGCCGTAGACGAAGACGGCGCCCACGGTATTGAAGACGATCAGGGCGATGGCATAGCTTTTCCAGCCCATGGCCTTGTCGGCGGGAAGGCCGGACCAGCGGTACAGCAGGTTTTCCAGCTTTTGCAGCCAGCCCAGGCCGCGCACGGGGCCATCGCCGGCCACCCTGGCCATGTACAGGCCCAGCGGATAGCCGGCGGCCAGCAGCACCGCCAGGAAGGCCACCAATAACAGTATCGATTGCGTCGTCATCACAGTTCCTCCGCCTTCAGCAGCGCCACCAGCAGGTACACGAGCAGGCCGGCCGAGACGACGGCGCCCAGCACATAAAACGCGTTCATTTGACGCTCCCTAATTTGTCGCAGGCGACGGCAAAGCCGGCCGCCACGACGAAAAACACGGCAATCAAGCCGAGATATACGAGATCCATTCCCACCCTCATTCAGGTTTGTTTTGATAGTGAGCAGATTAGCCAAAAGGGTCTAAAAAATTCGTAAAGACTGGGAAGGCAGCTGTAAACAAGATGTAAAAAAGGCGGCTTTACCGCATTAAATCCATCACAATTGGCGCAAAACCACGCGCGCGGCGCACCGTTGTTGCCCTGGAGTAGCGCTATTGCTCGCCGGACAAGATAGAATGCGCGAGCGTCCGCACAAGGACGCCAAGCCTGCCGCACTGCCCTCCCCCAGTGACGCTGGACGGGATATACTGTATATTCATACAGTTATCGCCGCCGCTGTCATTGCGCCCCGCAGTGCCCTGGCCTGGCGTTCCAACCACTGTCTTTACTTAGCTTGAACACGTATGGCCACTAAAAAACCAGCATCCGACTACAGCGAATCATCCATCCGTGTCCTGAAAGGACTGGAACCCGTCAAGCAGCGCCCGGGGATGTACACCCGCACTGAAAATCCGCTGCACATCATTCAGGAAGTGATCGACAATGCCTCCGACGAGGCGCTGGGCGGTCATTGCACGCATATCGCCGTGACGCAGAACACGGATGGCAGCATCACCGTCGAAGACAATGGCCGCGGCATTCCCGTCGGCCTGCACCCGGAAGAAGGCGTGCCGACGGTGGAAATCGTGTTTACACGGCTGCACGCGGGCGGCAAGTTCGACAAGGGTTCGGGCGGCGCCTACGCGTTCTCGGGCGGCTTGCACGGCGTCGGCGTGTCCGTCACCAATGCGCTGTCGACGCGCCTGGAAATCACCGTCTGGCGCAAGGAAAGCGACGGCAACGGCCTGCATCACATGGTGTTTGCCAACGGCGACGTGATCGAGCCCCTGAGTTCCCGCCCCGCCCCGCGCGACGGAAAAAAATCGGGCACGCGCGTCACGGCCTGGCCCGATGCAAAATACTTTGATTCGCCGAACATCTCGCAAACGGAGCTGCAACGCCTGCTGCGCTCGAAAGCCGTGCTGCTGCCGGGCGTCACCGTCACGCTGACCAACGCGAAGACGGGCGATACGCAGACCTGGCAGTACGCGGAAGGCTTGCGCGGCTACCTGACCGAAACGCTGGCGCAGGTATCGAATGGCGAAACCCTGATTCCCCTGTTCGAAGGCGCGCAATACGCGGGCCCGGACTCGGAAGGATTTGCCGAAGGCGAAGGCGCGGCCTGGGTCGTGGCGTGGACGGAAGAAGGCGCCATCGTGCGCGAATCGTATGTCAACCTGATTCCCACCTCGAATGGCGGCACGCATGAATCGGGCTTGCGCGACGGCCTGTTCGGCGCCGTGAAAAACTTCGTCGAAATGCACTCGCTGCTGCCCAAAGGCGTGAAACTGCTGCCGGAAGACGTGTTCGCGCGCGCTTCCTTCGTGCTGTCGGCCAAGGTGCTGGACCCGCAATTCCAGGGCCAGATCAAGGAACGCCTGAATTCGCGCGACGCCGTGCGCCTCGTGTCGACCTTCACCAAGCCGCCGCTGGAACTGTGGCTGAACCAGCACGTCGATTATGGCAAGAAGCTGGCCGAGCTCGTGATCAAGCAGGCGCAGTCGCGCCAGCGTTCACTGCAAAAAGTGGAAAAGAAAAAATCCTCGGGCGTGGCCGTATTGCCGGGCAAGCTGACCGACTGCGAATCGTCGGACATCGCGCGCAATGAACTGTTCCTCGTCGAGGGCGACTCGGCGGGCGGTTCGGCCAAGATGGGCCGCGACAAGGAATTCCAGGCGATCTTGCCCCTGCGCGGCAAGGTGTTGAACTCGTGGGAGACGGACCGCGACCGCCTGTTCGCCAATAACGAGATCCACGACATCGCGGTGGCCATCGGCGTCGATCCGCACAGCGTGGGCGACTCGCCCGACCTGTCGGGCCTGCGCTACGGCAAGATCTGCATCCTGTCCGATGCGGACGTGGATGGCTCGCACATCCAGGTACTGCTGCTGACCCTGTTCTTCAAGCACTTCCCCGTCCTGATCAACAAGGGCCACATCTGCATCGCCCGTCCGCCTTTGTACCGCGTGGACGCGCCCGCGCGCGGCAAGAAGCCGATGCAGAAAATCTATGCGCTCGACGACGGCGAACTGCTGGCCATCGAGGACAAGCTGCGCAAGGAAGGCGTGAAACAGGGCGCCTGGTCGATCTCGCGCTTCAAGGGCCTGGGCGAGATGAACGCCGAGCAGCTGTGGGAAACGACGATGAACCCGGACACGCGCCGTTTGCTGCCCGTCACGCTCGGTGAAATCGACCACATGGCCTCGGCGTCCCGCTTCAATATGTTGATGGGCAAGGGCGAAGCGGCAGGACGCCGCGCCTGGATCGAGGAACACGGCAATGAGGCGGAGGCGGATATCTGATGATCATCGGCATCGACCTGGGCACCACCAACAGCCTGGTTGCCATCTGGCGCGACGGCAAGGCTGCCATCATCCCGAATGCGCTCGGTGAACACCTGACACCGTCGTGCGTGAGCATCGACGACGACGGCACCGTGCTGGTGGGGCGCGCCGCGCGCGAACGGCTGCAGACGCACCCGCAACTGACGGCGGCCGTCTTCAAGCGCTACATGGGCAGCGAAAAGAAGATCACCCTCGGCACGCAGCAATTCCGCCCGGAAGAGCTGTCGTCGATGGTGCTGCGCGCGCTGAAGGAAGATGCCGAAGCCTTCCTGGGCCACAAGGTCGAGGAAGCCATCATCACCGTGCCCGCGTATTTCAGCGATGCGCAGCGCAAGGCCACGCGCATCGCCGGCCAGTTGGCGGGGCTGCGCGTGGAGCGCCTGCTCAACGAGCCGACGGCCGCCGCGCTGGCCTACGGCATCCGCGACAAGGAACAGGAAAGCAAATTTCTCGTCTTCGACCTGGGCGGCGGCACGTTCGACGTGTCGATCCTGGAGCTGTTCGAAGGCGTGATGGAAGTGCGCGCCTCGGCCGGCGATAATTTTCTGGGCGGCGAAGACTTCGTCACCGTGCTGGTCGACGCTTTCATGGAAGGCAGCGGCCTGCGCGGCGCCGTCGGCAGCCGCCTGCTCGACCCGCGCCAGCAGCAGCTGCTGCGCGACGAAGCCGAGCGCGTCAAGCGATTGCTGTCAGACCAGCCGTCCGTGCGCATGGCCACGCGCTACCAGGACAAGGAGTACAGCTGGGAGATCGGCGAAGACAAGCTGGCGCAGTTGTGCGAACCGCTGCTGGCCCGTTTGCGCCTGCCCGTGGAACGGGCGCTGCGCGACGCCACCATCCGCGCGGCGGAATTGAATGAAGTGGTGCTGGCCGGCGGCGCCACGCGCATGCCGCTGGTGCGTAAACTCGTCTCGCGCATGTTCGGCCGCTTCCCCGCCATCCACCTGGACCCGGACGAAGCCGTGGCGCTGGGCGCCGCCGTGCAGGCGGGTCTGAAGATGCGCGACGTGGCCCTCGACGAAGTGGTCATGACGGACGTGGCGCCGTATTCGCTGGGCATTTCGATTTCGCGCCAGGTCGGCGCGAACCAGTATGAGGGCGGGCATTACCTGCCCATCATCGAGCGCAACTCCGTGGTGCCCGTCTCGCGCACGGAAAACATCACCACCATCCACGACAACCAGAAGGAAATCAACGTGGCGATCTTCCAGGGCGAGTCGCGCCTGGTGGCCGACAACGTCTTCCTGGGCAAGATCAGCTTCCCGATCCCCGCGAAAAAGGCGGGCGAGATCGGCATCGACGTGCGCTTCACCTATGACGTCAGCGGCGTGCTGGAAGCGGAAGTGACGGTGCTGGCCACGCAGGAAAAGCACAAGATGATCATCAGCGACAACGCGGGCGTGATGACGCCGGAACAGATCGAGCAGCGCTTTGCGGAACTGGCCGACCTGAAGATCCACCCGCGCGAGCAGATGGAAAACCGCACCCTGGTCACGCGCGCCGACCGCCTGTACGAACAGTCGCTGGGCGACGTGCGCCAGTACCTGGCGGCGCACACGGCCAACTTCCAGGCCGCGCTGGAAACGCAGGACCCGGCCACCATCCGCAAGGCGCGCCAGGCGCTCGACGAGGTGTTGCGCCAGGTCGAGAGCGAGAGTTTCCTGTAAATGGACGGCGGCATGCACAACGGCCAGCGCGGCCTGTGGGCCATCCTGGGCACGGAGCCGACCGGCGACGAGCGCGCCCTCAAGCGCGCGTATGCGAAACGCCTGAAGGTGTCGCGTCCCGAAGACGATCCTGCCGCCTTCCAGGAGCTACGCGACGCCTATGAATACGCGCTGCATCTCGCCACGCAGAAGCAGGAAGCCGGCCTTGCCGCCCCGCTTGAAGCCCCGCCTTCCCATCGCCAGACTGTCACCGTGCCGGACGCGGTGCAACGGTCGCAAGAGGCATTTTTCGCCTGGCGCGAGAATAACCATGAGCACCCGCTCGAAAGCCTGGCGGCGCTGGCGGCCAGCGAACAGCTGCTCGATTTCGCCGTGCGCGAACAATTCGAGCGCCTGGCGCTGGACTATTGCGCCAGCGAGATCTGCGGCGACGAGGAGCGCGACGCCCTGGTCGCACACTTTGAGTGGCAAAAATATTTCCAGCGCCTGGAGAAGATCAACCGCGACGATGCGCATACCACGATGGCACGCTACAACGCCGCCCGTTCGCATGAGTTCCTGCTGCATGGCGACCATCAGCAGAAGGCCGCGTTGAAAGTGCTGCTGGCGCCCCGCCCTCCTGCCTATACGGGATTGCTGGGTGACAAGATCTTTACGCGCACCCTGCTCGAGTTGATCACGCGGCTGCGCTGGCAGCACCAGGATTTCCTCGCGTACCGCGTCAATCCCGAGGTACTCGACTGGTGGGAGCGGCACGCCAGCGCCAAACGCTATCATGTCGATACGGCGGTGCACTCCTTCATTGTCGGGCTGGTGCTGTTCATCATCGCCCTCGTATTCGAGTCTCTCCGGGAGGGTGAGAAAATCGCGTATTTCAACGCCATCGCCTTTTTCGGCACGCAGGCCCTGACGTTCTGCGTCTTCGCGGCCCTGGCATTCCTGCCGCCACGCAAGCTGCTGGCCAGGATGGCACAGTTCAAGGAGCGCAGACTGGATATCTACCTGCACCAGCGGCGCTACCAGGCCAGCTGGCAATTGGGCTGGCTGCCGCCATTCGTGCTGCTATCGCTGCCGCTGTTCCTGCCTGGCGGCTATCGGCCGTTGTCCTACGTAATGCAGCCAGGACTGATGGTGTGCGCATTACTGGCGCTGTTGGCGGCATCCGTCGTCCTGCGCTGGTATCATCTACTTCTGCTGATGCCACTGGCGCTGGCATCGGCCATGCTGATGCGAGAATGCGGCTTCGGCAACTACGGCAACGGTGTCCTGCTGTCGTTCTGCACCTGCTTGCTGGCGCAGGCCATGCGCGGTGGGGTACGGCTGTTCCTGGCATCGGGCTGGCCGCCCGCCAGGCTGAGGGTAGTGCGCCTGGCATGGCTATGTAGCCTGCCGGTACTGTTGATCATGCTGGCACCTGGCATCCTGCCGGCGGCCTTGCCGGTCCTGCTGACGTGGCTATGGTGCCTGAGCGGCATCCTGTTGTCCCGCTTCACGCCCACTAAATTGCCGCCCGTTATGCTGATATGGCCCCTGCTGTTCCTGAAAGGCGGCTGGGATCATGTGCGCGATTATCTGGACGGCCTGCCCGATACCCGCCTCGTATTCCTGATGCCCTTGCTGCTAATCGTGACCATTTTCATGCTGACCAATATGTATCATGCGGAACAAGATGAAAACTATTTTTCCTGATTTTCCGGTCATGGATCGACGGGGCTATCGATGAGTGATGGCATGCACAACGGCCAGCGCGGCCTGTGGGCCATCCTCGGCACGGAGCCGACCGGCGACGAGCGCGCCCTCAAGCGCGCGTATGCGAAGCGCCTGAAGGCGACGCGTCCCGAAGACGATCCTGCCGCCTTCCAGGAGCTGCGCGAAGCGTATGAATACGCGCTGTGCCATGCGCACCTGTTTGCTGGTGAGCTGCCGGAAACGCAAGCGGCCGAAGCGGCGGTGGCGGAAACGCCAGAAGCGCCGCCCATGGAGCCGGCCGACCTGTGGGGCGTCATCGACGAACCCGCGCAGCAAGCGCACGCGGAACTGTGGGGCGTCATCGCCCAGAACCAGGCACCGCCGCCGGAACTATGGGGCGTGGTCGCCATCGATCCGGCGCAGGAAGCGGCCAATCTTTGGCAAGGCTGCCTGGCATGGATGCGGCACGCGGATGCGGGCGACGCGCTGGCCCGCATGCTGCAGGACGACGCCATGCTGAACCTCGACGTGCGCGAAGAATTCGACCTGTGCGCGCTGCGCTATTGCGCCAGCGCCGGCTATGACCTGGCGCTGCGCCAGGCCCTGTTCGAGCAGCTGGACTGGGAGCACGACTTTTCCTACCTGGCGCGCAGCCATGCGGACCTGGTGCGCGCCGCCGTGCAGCGCTACCGGGCCGACCGCTCGTTCGCCCATTTCAGCGACAACCGCGACAGCTACCCGGGCCTGGACTGCATCATGTCGCAGCAGCCGCCAAGCGCCTACGCGCGCCAGCTGTTCGATGAAAAATTCACGCTGCAGCTGCGCGAGCTGCTGCACGCGATACGCTGGCAGCACGGCGAGATGCTGGCCTACAAGCTCGATACGGACCTGTTCGAGCAGTGGGAACACGCCGTGCATGGCAAACGTTACTTCAAGCAGACGGCGCTCGCGTCGGGCGGCCTGGGCTTCGTGCTGCACTTCATGCTCGCGGGCGTGCTCGATGCGGCCGGCTTCAAGCTCGGCGACACGGCCGCCTATGCCAGCCTGCTCGGTTTCCAGGCGCTAACCTTTGCCCTGTTGGCCATGCATGCCTTGCGGTGGCCGGCGCCCCTGTTCGCGCGGCTGGACTCGCTGCAGGAAGCGCTGCAGGACCGCCTGCCCGTGCTGTGGCATCGGCCCGGCTTGCGGCAACTGGGCTGGATCGCGCCCTACCTCGTACTGGCGCTGATGCTGTTCCTGCCCGAACGCAGCGACACCATGCGCCTCGTCACCGCGGGCGGCCTGTGCGCGTCGGCCCTG
This sequence comes from Janthinobacterium sp. GW822-FHT07A03, assembly GCF_058798815.1. Taxonomy (NCBI): domain Bacteria; kingdom Pseudomonadati; phylum Pseudomonadota; class Betaproteobacteria; order Burkholderiales; family Oxalobacteraceae; genus Janthinobacterium; species Janthinobacterium sp. GW822-FHT07A03. The sequence continues at coordinate 149,302 of NZ_JBXAKW010000003.1, forward strand.
CTCGCGTATGCGATGAACCGCCAGCTGCTGCATGGCATGCTGCTGCTCCTGGTCCTGGGCATGTCGCTGTTCGCCGCCATGTTCATGAGCGGCAAGGGCCAGCCGGCGCTGGCCATCGGCGACGCCATGCCGATGATGTTTTGTCTGGCGGCGCTGGCCCTGCGCAGCGCCACCGGCCTGTATGGCGATTGCGGCTGGCCGGAGGCGCTCTTGCCCCGCCTGCGCGCGGCATGGCTGATCGGCTGTGCGGGCCTGCTGTCCTTGCTGTATTTGCAGCAGCTGCCGGCCGCCCTCGTCGGCGCCGCGCTGTATGCCTGGTCGTGCGCCGGCCTGCTGTTTTCCCCCACCGATTTCAAATGGAAGACGATCTGGCCGGTGATACTGGTGCCGTCCCTCGCCAGCGTCGTGCTGGCCGGCCAGCCCCCGGCCATCCGCGCCATGCAGATGATGCACAACAGCGTGGAGCTGGCCCTGGCCGTGCTGTATCTGACCTTGCGCTATATGTATCTGACGTACGGCAAGTCCTTTTCCAAATCCCGGCTGTCATAATCAGCCCCACGAATTCAACCGCAACCACTTAACACCGAAACAAGCGCCATGTCCACACAAACCAATTTATTTGACGATGCCCAGCCTGAGCCGATCGAGCCGGATGAACCGGTATTCGACGGCGAAGCGCTGACCCTGTCCACCTTTGCCGAGCGCGCCTATCTCGATTACGCCATCTCCGTCGTCAAGGGCCGCGCCCTGCCCGACGTGTGCGACGGCCAGAAGCCCGTGCAGCGCCGCATCCTGTATGCGATGAATGAGCTGGGCTTGAATTCCACGGCGAAGCCGCGCAAATCGGCGGCCGTGGTCGGCGACGTGCTGGGTAAATTGCATCCGCACGGCGACCAGTCCGTGTACGACGCGCTGGTGCGCATGGCGCAGGATTTCTCCTTGCGCTACCCGCTGATCGATGGCCAGGGCAACTTCGGCTCGCGCGATGGCGACGGCGCCGCGGCCATGCGTTACACGGAAGCGCGTCTGACGCCGATCGCCAAGCTGCTGATGGATGAAATCGGCATGGGCACGGTGGATTTCCAGCCCAACTACGACGGTTCGACGGAAGAACCGAAGCTGCTGCCGGCGCGCCTGCCGATGGTGCTGCTCAATGGCGCCTCCGGCATCGCCGTGGGCCTGGCGACGGAAATCCCGTCGCACAACCTGGCCGAAGTGGCGAAAGCAGCCGTCGCCATGATCCGCGATCCGAAGATGACGCACGCCGAGCTGATGGCCATCATTCCCGGTCCCGACTTCCCCGGCGGCGGCCAGATCATCACGCCGCCCTCGCAGATCGCCGACATGTACGCGAGCGGCCGTGGCAGCATGAAGGTGCGCGCGCGCTGGAAGATCGAGGAACTGGCGCGCGGCCAGTGGCAAGCCGTCGTGACGGAACTGCCGCCGGGCACCTCGTCGCAAAAGGTGCTGGAAGAAATCGAGGAACTGACGAATCCGAAGATCAAGCTGGGCAAGAAGGCGCTGTCGCCGGACCAGGTAGCCCTGAAGGCGCTGATCCTCAATTCGCTCGACACCATCCGCGACGAATCGGGCCGCGCCGCGCCAGTGCGCCTCGTGTTCGAACCGAAGTCGAAAAACCAGGACCAGACGGAATTCATGCTGATGCTGCTGGCGCACACGTCGCTGGAATCGTCGACCTCGATCAACCTGGTGATGATAGGCGGCGATGGCCGTCCGCGCCAGAAAGGCCTGGGCGACATCCTGCGCGAGTGGATCGACTTCCGTTTCGAGACCGTCACGCGCCGCACCGGCTACAAACTGGGCAAGGTCAAGGACCGCATCCATATCCTGGAAGGACGCGAAGCGATCCTGCTCAATATCGACAAGGTGATCCAGATCATCCGCAATTCGGATGAGCCGAAGGCGGCCCTGATCGAGGCGTTCAAGCTGTCCGAGCGCCAGGCCGACGATATCCTGGAAATCCGTTTGCGCCAGCTGGCGCGCCTGGAAACGATCAAGATCCAGCAGGAACTGGCCGAGCTGCGCAAGGAAGAAAAATCGCTGCAGGACCTGCTCGACAACCCGGGCTCGATGAAGCGCGCCATCATCCGCGAGATCGAAGCGGACGCCAAGCAGTTCGGCGACGCGCGCCGCACCCTGATCGAGGAAGCGCAGAAAGCCGTGGCCGAACAGAAGGTGGTCGATGAGCCGGTCACCGTCATCATCTCGGAAAAAGGCTGGGTGCGCGCGCGTACCGGCATCGGCCACGATGCGGCGCAGTTCACCTTCAAGGCGGGCGACAGCCTGCATGGCGCCTTCGAGTGCCGCACGGTCGACACCCTGCTGGGCTTTGGCAACAACGGCAAGATCTACTCGGTGCCCGTCTCGGCGCTGCCCAACGCGCGCGGCGACGGCGTGCCGATCACGACCTTGTGCGACCTGAGCGGCGGCACGCCGGGCAATGCCGTGCGCATCCTGCACTACTTTGCGGGCAATGGCGCCACCAATTTGCTGCTGGCGTCGAGCGCCGGCTACGGCTTCATCGCCAAGGCGGGCGACATGACGAGCCGTCTGAAAGGCGGCAAGGCCTTCATCACCCTGGACGATGGCGACGTGCCTCTGGAACCGAAAGTCATCCCCGAGGCGGCCAGCGCCCTGGCCTGTTTGACGGAAGGCGCGCGCCTGCTGGTGTTCGGCCTCGATGAAATGAAAATCCTGTCCAAGGGCGGCACGGGCGTCAAGCTGATCGACCTCGATGCCAAGGACAAGCTGCTGGCCGTGCAGCCGATCACGCAGCGCGGCGTGGTGGTCTCGGGCATCGGCCGCGCGTCGAAACCGCAGGATGCGTCGCTGGGCGCCACGGCCCTGGCCGAGCACTTCGGCAAGCGCGCCAAGAAGGGCAAGGCGCTGGCGGCCAAGCTGAAGCCTGTCTCGATGACAGCCATCGGCTGAGCGCCACCCAGCCACACGAAAAGACAGGTTCGCCTGTCTTTTTTTTCGCCCATCGCATCTGGCAGCAGAGTAAATAATTTTACAGATAGGCGCCGTGCTCCCGTTATCCCTGCAGGCATGCCACCGGCATGCCGCCCACGGACAGGAGAGCAAGGATGACACACAACGTCTCAGGCAGGCTGCCATGCAGCGCCTGACGCCGGCAGAACGGCTGGTGGCGGCCATGGCGGCCGAAGGCTTGCCGTATAAAAGCATCGCCAGGGAACTGGGCAAGTCGCCGGCCACCGTGCGCAACCAGCTGCATGCGATTTACCAGAAGCTGGGCGTGGGCAACCGCACGGCGCTCGCGCACAAGCTGCGCGGCCAGCCTTAACGCCGCGCCAGGCGCAGCACGTCGGGCGTCGCTTCGACGATGTCGATCACGTCCTGCGCCCCGCCAGCATCGCTGAGCGCATAGCGACCCATGCCCAGGGGCACCAGCCAGGTAACGGGGCCGGCGCGGGGACGGTCGTCGGGGCCGGGCGCCATGGACGTCAATGTCGCCTCCCCTTGCGCCATGGCGCCGGCGGGCGCGCCGAATTCGAGCACCTTGCGCCCCTTGCGGCTGGGAGGAAAGGCGAAGGTGGCCGTGGGCCGGTACACCTCGATACCGTCGGCATCCTCCTCGAAGGAATGCGTCCAGCTGCCGCTGGGCAGTGCCGTTGTCATGCCGTGCATGCCGCCTCCCGTTTAACGCATTGACGTCAGAAACACGATACCACGCCGCCCAGGCTTTCATAGCCGCTCACGGACGGTGACCAGGCCGTGCCGTTCCAGGCCTTGTGGAACAGGGCGCCATTCGTACCCGTGACAAACACGTCGAGCCGGTTCGGCGCCCAGGCCGTGGCGCGCGGACGCGAGGTGCACACGCCGCCCAGGCTTTCAAAGCCCGTCAGCGACGGCGTCCAGGTGCTGCCGTTCCACGCCTTGTGGTACAGGGCGCTATCGGTGCCGATGACGAACAGGTCGAGCCGGTTGGGCGCCCACGACACGGCTTCCACCTCGCCCACGCAGATGCCGCCCAGCCGTTCGAAGCCGTCGTTGGACGGCCCCCATTTGGCGCCGTCCCACCACTTGTGGTACAGGGCGCCATCGGTGCCCGTAACAAAAACGTCGAGGCGGTTCGGTCCCCACGCCACCGCCTTCGGCGACGAGGTGCAAATGCCGCCCAGGCGCTCGTAGCCCGTCAGCGACGGTCCCCAGGCGGTGCCGTTCCACCACTTGTGGTACAGCGCCCGGTCCGTGCCGATGACGAAGACATCGAGGCGGTTCGGCCCCCACGCCACGGCGTCCGGCTGGCCCAGGCAGATGCCGCCCATGGCTTCGTACCCGGTCAGCGACGGCCCCCAGGCGGACCCGTTCCACCACTTGTGATACAGGCCGCGGTCCGTGCCGACGACAAACACGTCGAGGCGATTCGGCCCCCAGGCCACGGCGCGCGGGTCGCCCACGCACAAGCCGCCCATCGCTTCATAACCGGTCAGGGACGGTCCCCAGGCCGTGCCGTTCCACCATTTGTGGAACAAGCCGCTGTCGGTGCCAGTGACGAACACGTCGAGCCGGTTCGGCGCCCACGACACCACCTGCGGCGCGCTGGTACAGATGCCGCCCTGCCCTTCATAGCCGGTGACGGACGGCGCCCAGGCCGTGCCGTTCCAGGCCTTGTGGTACAGCGCGCGATCCGTGCCCAGCACGAAGACGTCGAGGCGGTTCGCGCCCCAGGCCACGACGGGGGAGGAACTCTGACGCGGCGTGGCGCCCGTGCCGCCCGTCCCCGTGCCGATGCTGGCGCGCGGACCATCGAGGCAGGCCTGCATGCGCGCCACCTGGCCCGCCGTGAACATGAACATGGCGGGATCGTCGACGTAATCCATGTAGTTCATGAACATGTCGCCATTCGGCCCGTTACTGCAGGAAATGTGCGGGAACGAAGGCTGGCCCGTGTTCGGTCCGCCCTGGTTCGGCGTGTCGGCCACGTTGTCCGTGCCCGAGCACCCGGTGCCGTCGTCGCCCCAGATATGATTCAGGTTCAGCCAGTGGCCGATTTCGTGCGTGGCCGTGCGCCCCAGGTGGAAGGGCGGCGCGGCCGTGCCCGTCGTGCCGAAGGCCGATTGCAGGATCACCACGCCGTCGGTGGCGGCCGGTCCGCCGGGAAACTGCGCGTAGCCGAGCAAGCCGCCGCCCAGCTGGCAAACCCAGATATTCAGGTAGGTGTCGGCCGGCCAGGCATCCATGCCGCCCATCGCCTGCGATTTGACGGCATCGTCGGCGCCAAACGAGGCCACGGTCGTCTGGCGCCGCTCGACGCCGCTGGTGGCCGCGCCGTTCGGATCGGTCGTGGCCAGCGCGAACTCCACGCGCGCATCGGCCGTCAGCGGCAGGAACGGCGCCGGCGTGCTGTTCACATCGGGATTGACACGCCGGAAATCACGGTTCAGTACGTCGATCTGGCTGGCGATCTGCGCATCCGAAATATTCTGCGCGGCCGTATTCCACACCACGTGCACGACCACCGGTATCTGCGTCACGCCGGAACGTGCTGCAATGCTGCCGTCGCCCTCGTAGAGACCGGCCAGGTTTTCAATATCGGCGCGCACGCTCGCATACGATGGATCTTCAGTCAGCAGGCGGCGATGCACATCCATCGTGGCGCAGGTGCGCACCTGCGGCGCGCCGCCTCCCTGGCCGCCGCCGTCACCGCCCATGCCGCCTCCCCCGCCCCCGCCCCCGCCATCGCGGTCGCCCCCCATGCCGCCGCCATCGCCCACGTGCATGCAACTGGCGCCGGCCATGCCCTGCGATGCCTGCTGCATGCCGCCGCCCGGCATGCTCCCCGCGCTGGCAGCTGCAGCATGGGTGGCGGCCTGGTCTGCGTACGACATGCCCAGGCGCGGCCCCGGCATGGCGCCGGCGCCGGCCACATCAGTGCCGGCATGCACGTCTCCCTCGACCGGCATGGACTGCATGGACTGCATGGCCGGCGCGCCTTCCGCCGAACCGGTGGCCGGTGTTTTTTTCGTTTTAGCGGTGCTCATGATGTCTCCTTCGTCTGTTTGCCAATTCACTATGGCACGGCGAAAAGAGGAGCATTTGCGCCAGATCAAGACTGGCAAGCGGTGCCTGAGAAAAGTGGCGGACGAAAAAAAAGACAGCCGAAGCTGTCTTTTTTTGCTTGCAGGCCGTGGCCCGCAAACGGGGAATTACTTGGCGGCGGCGGCCTTGACTTCAGCGTCGGCCTTGGCCTTGGCTTCTTCCGTCTTGGTGGCGGCGAGGGCTTTGTCGGCGTTCGCTTCCACTTTTTCCTTGGCGACCTTGGCGTTCGCTTTCACGGCAGCCTTGGTAGCTTTCGCATCGGCCTTGGCATCGGTCTTGTCTGCCTTGGCTTCCGCTTTCAGCTTGTCTTCCGCATCGGCGTTGACGACTTTGTCATGGGCCTTGGCCTTGGTTTTGTTCGCCTTGTGATGGGCGTCGGCTTTCTTTTCGTCAGCCTTCATTTCGGCCTTGGCGACATTGGCGTCAGCCTTGGCATCGACCTTGGCTTCCGAAGCGGCAGCCTTGTTGACATCTTTTTGCGCTGAAGCCTGGGCTTTCACGACAGCTTCCGTGGCCGGCGCCGTTTGAGCGAAGGCGGCGGTAGCAAACAGGGTAGCGATCAGTGCGGCGAGTAATTTGTTCATGATGAGACCTTTCAATATGGTTTAATTTTATTCTTACTAAAGGCGGGCAAAATGTTCAAAATTTGCCAGGCATCGCGCTGTTTCTTGATGTAGCGCAATGGCATGACTTCATAGTAAAGATAACTGGCAAACCACACAGTGCGGTAGCGCACTCAACGAGAAATATGTGCAAATCGACAAATTTCCCATCGAGTGCGGCCGGACGCTTCAGATCCTCATGCGCCCACGGCCAGCGCCGCGTGGCGCGCCGCCACCCACTCCTCGTTGGCCGGCTCCACGCCTACCACGATGCGGCTGGCGTCGGTGGAGATACGGCTGGCGTTGCGCGCATTGGCCTGCGCATCGAGCACGGGGCCGATAAAACCGAGCTCGGCGCAGATGCGCTGGCGCAGTTCGGCGCTGTGCTCGCCGATACCGGCCGTAAACACCAGCATGTCCAGCCCCCCCAGCACGGCTGTCAGGGCGCCGATCTCGCGCACGATGCGGCGGACATATAAAGCCAGCGCGGCGCGGATGCGTTCGCCCGTCGCATCCTGCCGGTCCTGCTGCGCCAGCAGCACGGGTGGGTCGGCCGACACGCCGGACACGCCCAGCAAGCCCGACTCGTGGTACAGCACGTGCGCCACTTTTTCCAGCGACAGCTTTTCGATTTCCATCAGGTAGATCACGGCGCCCGGATCGAGCGAGCCGCAGCGCGTGCCCATCATCAGGCCGTCGAGCGCGGAAAACCCCATGGTGGTGGCCACGCTGTGCAAATTGTCCATTGCGCACAGGCTGGCGCCGCTGCCCAGGTGGGCGACGATGACCTTGCCGCGCGCGACAGCGCCAAAACGCCGCTCCAGCACCAGCGACTGGTATTCGTAGGACAGGCCGTGGAAGCCGTAGCGGCGCAAGCCCCGCTCCCACGCATCGTAAGGCAGGGCCAGCATCTGTTCGACCTGCGGCACCGTATGGTGGAAGGCCGTGTCGAAGCACGCCACCTGGGCGATGTCGGGCCGCGATGTGAGCAGCACCTCGATCGCCTCGAGCGCGAACGGCTGGTGCAGGGGCGCCAGCGGCACATAGCTTTTCAGGTCCGCCAGCACGGCGAAATCGATGCGCACGGGGGCGAAGTACTTGCTGCCGCCATGCACCACGCGGTGCGCCACGGCGCGCAGCGCACGCCCGTCCAGCTGCGCCACCACTTGCGCGCGGATGTATTCGAGCGCCGCGTGATGCGGCTGCTGCGGGTCCAGCTGCAAGGCGACCGCCGGCAGGCCGCCGGCGCGGTACGTGGCGTTTTCGCGGCCGATGCCTTCGACCTTGCCGCTCCATTGCGCCTGCTGCGGCAGCACGCCGTCCGCCTGCTCGAACAGGGCGAACTTGATGCTCGACGAGCCGCAATTGAGCACCAGGATCAAGGCACCGTCGGCGTGGGTGATTTGCGCGTTCATGGCGGCGTGCTCCGGTAATGGTTGGCCAGCATCACGGCGATGGCGCACGAAGCGATGCGGCTGGCGCGCGAATCGGCGCGGCTGGTGAGGATGACGGGGATCTTCGCGCCCAGCACGATGCCCGCGCTGTCCGCGTCGCCCATGTATTCGAGCTGCTTGGCCAGCATGTTGCCGCTTTCCAGGTCCGGCACCAGCAGGATGTCGGCGCGGCCCGCCACTTCCGAGACGATGCCCTTGACGGTGGCGGCGGCGATCGAGACGGCGTTATCAAAAGCCAGCGGGCCGTCGAGGATCGCCCCCGTGATCTGTCCGCGGTCGGCCATCTTGCACAGGGCGGCAGCGTCCAAAGTCGCCGGCATGTCCGCGTTCACCGTTTCCACGGCGGCCAGGATGGCCACACGCGGGCAGGCCACGCCGATCACGTGCGCCAGGTCGATGGCGTTGCGCACGATGTCGGCCTTCATGGCCAGGTTGGGCGCGATATTGATGGCGGCATCCGTGATGATGAAGGGGCGCGGATAGGCGGGCGTCTGCATCAGGAAGCAGTGGCTGATGCGGCGCTTGGTGCGCAGGCCGGCGCTGGCCGACAGCACGGCCGACATCAGTTCGTCCGTATGCAGGCTGCCCTTCATCAGTGCCTCCACTTCACCCTTGCCCGCCAGTTCGGCGCCGCGCGCGGCCGCCGCATGGCTATGCTCGACGTCCTCGATGGCGATGCCGGCCAGGCTCAGGCCCGCTTCGGCCGCCACCGCTTCCAGGCGCGCGCGCGGCGCCACCAGCACGGGCGTGATCAGGCCGGCCGCATAGGCGTCGAGCGCGCCCGACAGGCTCAATTCATCGCAGGGATGGATCACGGCGACCTTGATGGGTCCCAGCGTGCGCGCATGCTCCAGCAGGCGCCGCGTGCCGTCGCCGTTATGCAGCCGCACTTCGGGCAAGGTGGCGCGCGCCCGTTCGATCTGCTCGGCCGGCGCGATCACCTGCGCCTCGCCGTCGAGCACCACGGCGCCGTGCTGGTTGACGCAGCGGCAAGCCAGGGTCACGTGGCGGCTGCGCGGCTCGAGGGCCGTGACGGTGACGCTGATGGCCAAGGTATCGCCCACGCGCACGGGCTGCAAAAAGCGCAGGGTCTGGCCCGTGTAGACGGTGCCGGCGCCTGGCAGGCGCGTGCCCAGCACGGCGGAAATGAGAGCCGCGCCCCACATGCCGTGCGCGATCACGCCCTGGTAGCGGGTGGCGACGGCAAATTCCGTATCGAGGTGCTGCGGGTTGTCATCGCCCGACATCACCGCGAACAGGGCGATATCGTCCATGCTCAGGGTGCGCGTGATGCTGGCGGTGTCGCCGATGGCGATCTGGTCGAAGGTGCGGTTACGCACGATATGCAGATCATCGTCTTGGGTAGTAGTCATCGTGGTCTTCTAGGCAGAGGTAATGTGTTTGGCCGGTTTGGCCTTGGGTCCGGCATGGGATGGGCGCGCGTCCGGCGGCAGCGCCTGCGCCTGCGCCTTGATCGCGCGGTCGAAGACGTCAAGCATCTGCTGCAGGCTCGCTTCCTCGTCCGGCGTCGGCGCCTCGGGCACTTGCAGCACCTGCTGCAGCCACTCGGCCAGCGCGCCGATGTCATCCGGATCGGCGCGCGACAGCAAGGCCGGCAAGGCGGCGATGGCGGCATCGAAATCATGCAGCATCAGGCGCGCCTGCTGGCGCACGATGCCGCGGAATTCCTCCATGCCGACCTCCTGTCGGTATTGCGGCTTGATCAATTTGAGGGCCAGGTTGACCCTGCGCTCGTCGGCGATCATGCGGAAGCGGTAGATATAGAACAGCGCGCGCACGGCCGCTTCCACCAGGCCGCCGCGCTGCATGTCCTCGTCCATCTTGCGCGTTTCGCAGCGCACGTATTCGCAATGCTCGGGCGAGATGCCGGGATGGGGGCGCGGCGGCGCGGCATCGCCGATGGCCTGTCCCGTCAGCGCCTGCACCAGGGGCGAGCCGTACACCAGGTCGAAGGTGCTTTCCTGCACAGTATCGCGCCAGTCGCGCCAGCTGTTCAAACCGGCCGTGATGGCGCCGGAGACGGCTTCCTGCATGGCCAGCAGCGGATTGTCGGGCGATACCGGCTGGCGGTGGGCGCGCACTTTTTCCGCCTCCCTGGCCACCAGCCTGGCCAGCGGATTGTGATCGGTCCAGCGCTCGTACGACACGCGCAGCGGATGCGCAAGCTGCAGGAAGCGCGCGGTCTGCGGCGTGACCATGGCGCGTACCCACGGCTGCGCGAACGTGCGGTACAGGGCCAGGTTGACCTCAGATACGCGCGCGGCGGCGGCGAACTTGCGGTCGTTTTCCACGCTCGGCCGCACGATGGCGCGCACGTCCTCGATGCCGCGGTGCTCGACCTGCAGCACATAATCTCCGCTGGCCAGGTCCGCGTTCGGCGTGTCGGGCGTCTTGTCGACGATCCGCGCTTCGTAGATACCGGCCGGCAGCAGGTTGATCAGGTCGATATTGCTGGCGAATTTCTGGTGTTCCTTGTGCCCCACCTTGGCCGAGACGAAGATGCCCAGGTGGCCGATGCTGTCATGCACGGCATACACGATGGTCTGGTCGTGCATCAGCACGTCCTTGTCGTCGCGGTACAGGTCCGTGATCCAGCCCAGCGCCTGCGGCGGCGGCGTGATGTTGTCGCCATTCGAGCAGAACACGACGATGGGCGAACGGATATTGCGCAAGTCCAGGCGCACGCCGTCGGAGGTAATCAATTCCGCCGTGGCCAGGCGGTTGCCGATGAACAGATTGTCGACGATGTACTGCATCTCGACGTCATTGAGGAAGACGTGGCCGCCCCAGTATTTTTCAAATTCCAGGTAGCGGGGCGCTTCCGTGTCGATGTTCGCGTACAGGTTGTACTGCTTGCTCCACAGGGTGTTGGCCGGGTTGAGCTTCTCGAAATTCTGCACCAGGCTGGCGCCGTCGAAGCGGCCGTTGCCCAGGTCGCCCGCCAGCGCCGTGGCCCAGCTGCCGCCCATCAGGCCGCCCGCGTAGCGCATCGGGTTGCGGCCATGCCAGCCGGCCCAATAGGACACGGGCGCGCCGGCCACGATGATGGGGCCGAATAGTTCCGGGCGCATGGCCGCCGTCATGAGGATTTGCCAACCCGCCTGGCAATTGCCGATGACGACGGGCTTGCCTTCGCTGAGCGGATGCAGGGCGATGACTTTTTCCAGGAAGGCCGCCTCCGCGTGCATCACGTCTTCCACCGTCTGTCCCGGCACGGGATCGGGCAGGAAACCGATGAAGTAGCACGGATGGCCGGCGCGCAGAGCCACGCCGATCTCGCTCTCGGCCTTGAAGCCGCCGATGCCGGGACCATGGCCGGCGCGCGGATCGACGACAACAAAAGGGCGCTTCGATGGATCAGGCTCGGGCGCATCGGGCGTCAAAATGCGCGCCAGGCCGTAGTTGACGGGGCGCGCCAGCTCAAGGCCGGACATCACCAGTTCGGCGGGGAAGTCCAGCACGTTCGGTACTTCCTCGGCCAGGTGCTCTTGGTACTGGTTGCCGCGCCGGCGCATCACGTCCGCGTACAGCACGATGCGCTGCCACGAGTCGCGCGCATAGTCGCCCAGCATGCCCAGCGACGGCAAGCCGCCGGTGGAGAAAAATGGTGCAGCTTCGATCTTCATGGCTATCCTTTTCATGCAAAAAACGCCGGACCATTCCGGCGCGGGGGCTACGCCATCTGGCTGATGGTCTTGCGAAAACGCGCCAGCGCGAAGGTAAACAGGGCCGTGCCGATGGCCAGCAAGGCCAGGAACGGTTTCCACACCACGTCGATGCCGGCGGCCCGGTACAGAATCGCCTGGCTCAATTCGACGAAATGCGTGGTCGGGGCGATCAGCATGATGTTCTGCACCAGCTCGGGCATGCTTTCGCGCGGCGTGCTGCCGCCCGAGAGCATCTGCAGCGGCAGCAGCACGAGGATCAGGAGCATGCCGAACTGCGGCATGCTGCGCGCCACGGTGGCCAGGAAAATGCCCATCGAGGTGGTGGCGAACAGGTGCAGGGCCGCGCCGCACAGGAACAGCGCGATCGAGCCTTCGATCGGCACGTGCAGCATGCCGCGCACCACCAGGTTCAGCGACAGGGCGGCGGCCAGCAGCACCACCAGACCCATCGACCAAACCTTGCCCAGCATGATCTCGGCCGGCGTCACGGGCATCACCAGCAAGTGCTCAATGGTGCCGTGTTCGCGCTCGCGTATCAGGGCCGCGCCCGTGAGGATGATCGACAGCATCGTCACCTGGTTGATGAGCTCCATCAGCGAGCCAAACCACGCCTGGCTCAGCGAGGGATTGAAGCGCGCGCGCATCACCAGCTCCACGGGCGAGACGGTCGCGCCCCGGTAGCGTTTGCCGAATTCGGCTATTTCACCGGCGACGATCTGCTGGATGTAGCCGCTGCCGCTGAAGGCCTGGCTCATGCGCGTGGCGTCCACGTTCAGCTGCAATTCCGCCTGGCGCCCGCCCAGCACGTCGGCCTGCAGCTTGGGCGGGATCGTCAGCACGAAGGTGTACCGGCCCGCGTCCAGGCCCGCATCGACCTGGCTCTGGTTGATCATGGCCGGCGGCGTGAACTGGGGCGGGAAGAAGGCCGAGGCGATGCGCCCGGACAGGGGCGAGCCATCCTCGTCGACGATGGCGATCGAGGCCATGTGCAGGGTTTCCGGCTTGGCCGTGGCGGCCACGTAGATCGCCAGGGTGAACGTGTAGAGGATCAGGATCAGCATCATCGGGTCGCGGATCAGGCTCCAGATTTCCTTCACGCCCAGGCGGTAGATGTTTTCAAGGTGGCGCATGTCAGCTCTCCTGTTTCTTCAGCAGCGCCACCGTCACGCCGAGGATCACGGGAATGGCGACGAGCAGGGGCCAGAACGAGGCGTGCAGGTCGCCGAAGCCCAGCGCCTTGTTGAACACGCCCCGGCTGATATTGAGCATATGCGTGGCCGGGTACATCAGGCCGATGGCCTTGCCCACGCCTTCCATCGACGAGACGGGATTGAGCAGGCCGGAAAACTGGATGGCCGGGATCATGGTGCCGATCATGGTCACGAACAGGGCCGCGATCTGGCTGCGCGTAAAGGTCGAGGCGAACAGGCCGATGCCCGTGGCGCAGATATTGAAGATGAAGGTGGCGCCGATCAGGGTCGGCAAGCTGCCCTTGATCGGCACGCCGAAGGCGGTGACCGCCAGCAGGGCCATGAGGACGAAGTTGAACATGGCCAGCACGACGTACGGCACCTGCTTGCCGAGCAAGAATTCCAGGCGCGTGACGGGCGTCACGTACAGGTTGATGATGGAACCGAGTTCCTTTTCGCGCACCACGGACAGCGCCGCCAGCATGGCCGGCAGCATCAGCAGCAGCAAGGGAATCACGGCCGGCACCATGGCGGGCAGGCTTTTCACGTCCGGGTTGTAGCGGTAGCGCGTCTGGATGGCGACGGGGTTGCTCATCGTGATGCCGTAGCGGTGCAGCGCTTGGTCGGCCAGCCACAGCTGATGCATGCCCTGCACGTAGCCCTGCACGGTTTCGGCGCGCATCGGCATGGCGCCGTCGATCCACGCGCCCACCTGCGCCGGCGCGCCGCGCTGCACGTCGCGCGCGAAGCCGGGCGGAATCTCGATGGCCAGCGACAGCTCGCCGCTGCGCATGCGCTTGTCGATATCGGCATAGTCGCGCAGCGGCGGGCGCTCGACGAAGTAGCGCGAGCCGGCCAGGTTGTTCGTGTAATTCTGGCTCAAGGTGGTCTGGTCGTGGTCGAGCACCGCGTAGCTCAAGTCCTCGACGTCCAGGCTGATGCCGAAGCCGATGACGAACAGCAGCAGCACGGAGCCGCCCAGCGCCAGGGTCAGACGCACGGGGTCGCGGCGCAATTCCAGCGCCTCGCGCCACATGTAGCTGAGCATGCGGCCCAGGCTGAAACGGCTGCGCCGGTGCTGCGGTGCGGCCGCTTCAGCCTTCTGCACGGGCGCTTCGGCTTCGCTTTCCTGCGCCGCCGCTGCCGTGCCGCCGCCCGCCTCTTCCAGGTAGGCGATGAAGGCCGCTTCCAGCGATGGCGCGCCCTTCTTGCGCACCAGTTCGGCCGGCGCATCGCTTACCAGCACTTTACCCGCGTGCATCAGCGAGATGCGGTCGCAGCGCTCGGCCTCGTTCATGAAGTGGGTGGAAATGAAGATGGTGACGCGGTCGCGCCGCGCCAGTTCGATCATCAGGCGCCAGAAATTGTCGCGCGCGATGGGATCGACGCCGGACGTCGGCTCGTCGAGGATCAGCATTTCCGGCTTGTGCACCATGGCCACGGCCAGCGACAGCCGCTGGCGTATGCCCAGCGGCAGGCTGTCGGGCAAGTCGTCCATCACGGCGCGCAAGTCGAAGCGCTGCGCCATTTCATCGATCCTTGCCAGGATCTCGCCCTCCGGCACGTGGAACAGGCGCGCGTGCAGCACCAGGTTCTGGCGCACCGTCAGTTCGCTGTACAGGGAAAACGCCTGCGACATGTAGCCGACCCTGCGGCGCGTGTCGATGTCGTTGGAATCGACCTCCTTGCCGAACAGCCAGGCCTTGCCTTCCGTGGCCGGCAGCAAGCCCGTGAGCATCTTCATGGTGGTCGACTTGCCGCAGCCGTTCGAGCCGAGAAAGCCGAAGATCTCGCCGCGGCCGATGCGGAAATTCACATGATCGACGGCCGTGAAATCGCCGAAGCGCATGGTCAGGTCTTTGGCCTCGATGGCGACGTCCTGCGCGCTGGCAGGGTCCAGCGGCGTGATCACGACGGGCTGGTGGCCGGCGCGCTTGGCTTCGGGCAGTAGCTTGATGAAGGCCGCTTCCAGGTTGCCGCTTTCGGTACGCGCCAGCAGTTCGGCCGGCGTGCCCGTATCGAGCACCTTGCCGTCATCCATGGCCACGAGCCAGTCGAAGCGCTGCGCCTCGTCCATGTAGGCGGTGGCCACCATCACGCTCATTTGCGGGCGCTGCACGCGGATGCCCGCGATCAGGTCCCAGAACTGGGCGCGCGCCAGCGGATCGACGCCGGTGGTCGGCTCATCGAGAATGAGCAGGTCGGGATCGTGGATCAGGGCGCAGCACAGCCCCAGCTTCTGCTTCATGCCGCCCGACAGCTTGCCCGCCGGGCGCGCGAGGAAGGGCTGCAGGCCCGTGCTGGCGGTCAGCTGGTCGATGCGGCGGCGGCGCTCGGCGGCGTCGTGGCCGAACAGGCGCGCGAAAAACTGCAGGTTTTCCTCGACCGACAGGGTAGGATACAGATTCTTGCCCAAGCCTTGCGGCATGTAGGCAATGCGCGGGCAGACATCGTCGCGGTGGCGCGCATCGCGCATGTCGCCGCCCAGCGCCATCACGCTGCCCTGCTGCACGGCGCGCGCACCGGCTACCAGCGACAGCAGGCTCGATTTGCCCACGCCATCGGGGCCGATCAGCCCCACCATGCGGCCGGCCGGCACGTCGAGGTCGACGCCGTCGAGCGCCACCGTCTTGCCGTAATGCTGGCTGACGCCCTGGATGCTGACGACAAAGGAAGTCGCGTCCATGCTCACTGCGGAACCTTCGCCGTCAGTTCAGCGGGCCATGGCTGCTTCGCATCGAGGCGCACCCAGGCCACGCCGGGCAAGCCCACTTTCACCAGCGCCAGGTGCTTTTGCAGCAGCTCGCGGCTGATCTGCGCCTTCACGCGGAACATCAGTTTTTGGCGCTCGCTGGCCGTTTCCACCGTCTTCGGCGTGAACTGCGCGCTGGCGGCGACAAACGAAATCGTCGCGGGAATCACGTAATTGGGCGCCGCGTCGAGGATGATGTGCACTTCGCCGCCCATCGCCACCTTGCCGGCCGCTGTCTCGGGCAGAAAGAAGGTCATGTAGACGTCGGACAGGTCGACCAGGTTGAGCACCTTGCCGCCGCCGGCCAATACTTCGCCCTGCTGCGCCACCAGGTATTGCACGCGGCCGTCGCGCGGCGCCGTCAGCTGGCCATCGGCCAGGTCGGAATCGATGCGCGCCGTGGTCGCCTCGGCGGCCACCACGGCCGAACGCGAGCCGACCACCTGCGCCTTTGCCGCGTCGATGGCCGCCTGCGCCGCCGTCACCTGCGCCTTGGCCGCATTCAGGGCGGCGGCCACGCTGCGCACCCGGGCGCGATCATCGTCGAGTTCCTGCACCGAGGAAGCACCTTCCTTCGACAGGGTTTCGGAGCGGGCCAGGCGGCGCTTGGCCGCATCGAGTTCGCTTTCGCGCTGCGCCACCATGGCCAGCGCGGCCGCCTTGTCACTCTCGCGCACGGCCACCTGCGCCTGCGCGCCGACCACGGCATCGGACGCCTGCTGCTGGCGCGCGCGCGCCTCGTCGCGCTGGGCCGTCAGCGAGTCGACCTGCATGGTGGCCAGCGGCTGGCCCGCCTTGACGAAATCGCCCTCGCGCACGAGGATCTCCTTGACCCGGCCGGCCAGCTTGGTGGCGACGTCGACTTCCGTCGCTTCGATGCGGCCATTGCCGCTGACAAAACCTTCGCCAGGGCCCGTGGGGCGCATTTTTTGCCAGGCCACGTAGCCCAGCACGAGAACGGCCACGACAAGCGCCGCGGGGATGAGTTTTTTCTTCAGTTGAGCATTCATGGTATCGAGGCGATCAAATTAGTGGGTGGAAGCGGCGGCGGGTGCGGGTGCGCCGCCGCCCAGGGCCGCGTACAGGCTGACCTGGCTGGACAGCAGCGCGCGGCGCGTCTGCACCAGCTGCTGCTCGACCGTCAGCAAGTCGCGCTGTGCATCGAGCACTTCCAGGTAGGGCGCGGCGCCATTGTCGTAGCGCAGCTTGGCCAGGCGCGCCCGTTCGCTCTGCGCGGCCAGCGTGGTCTTGCCGATATCGACCTGCAGCGCCAGCCAGCGCCGGTTCGACAGCGCATCGGCCACTTCGCGGAAGGCGCCCTGCACGCTCTTTTCGTAATTTGCCACGGCCACGTCGCGGCGCACCTCGGCCAGGTCCATGTTGGCGCGGATGCGGCCCGCGTCAAAAATCGGCAGCACTAGGCGCGGCGCGAAATTCCAGGCGCCGCTGCCCGAGTCGAACAGGCCGCTCAATTCCGCGCTGGCCGTGCCATAGGCGGCCGTCAGTGAGATCGTCGGGAAGAAGGCGGCGCGCGCGGCGCCGATATTCGCCTGCGCGGCGCGCAGCTGGTGCTCGGCCGCCACCAGGTCGGGGCGCTGCGTAAGTAAAGCCGAGGGCAGGCCCGCATGCAGCGGCTGCAGCACGCTGGCATCGTCGAAGCGGCGCACCTCGCCAGCCACCGGCGCCAGGTCGACGGGGCCGCCCACCAGCTGGGCCAGCGCATGCGCCTGCACGGCGCGCGCCTGTTCCAGCTGGGCCGACAGCGACAGGGCCTGGCTGAGCAGGGTTTCCACCTGCGTCAGGTCCAGCTTGGAAATCGATCCCACCTCGAAGCGGCGCGTGAAGATGCGCAGCGATTCGGCGCGGCTGTCGACCGTGGCGCGCGCCAGTTCCACGCGCTCGTCGAGTTCGCGCAAGCCCAGGTAGCCATTGGCCACCTGCGCCACCAGGGCCACGCCGACGGCGCGGCGCGCCTCGTCGCTGGCCAGCAGGGTTTGCAGGGCGCTGTCCTTCAGGCTGCGCACCCTGCCCCAGAAATCGAGTTCCCAGGCGCTCACGTTCAAGCCCGCCTGGTACTGCGCGCTCGTCATGGCGCGGCCCGTCGGACTCAAGTCATCTGGCACGCGCGCGCGGCTGCCGGAGGCGCCCAGCGCGATGGTGGGGAACTGCTCCGCGCGCTGGATGCCATACGCGGCGCGCGCCTCTTCCACGCGCAGGGCGGCGATGCGGATGTCGCGGTTGCCGGCCAGTGCCTGCGCAATCAGCGCCTGCAGACGCGGGTCGGCAAAGTAGGCTTGCCAGGCGACGTCGGGCGCCTGCGCGCCGGCCGGATCGGTTTCCGGATACTGCGCCGCCACGGGCAGCGGCGGCGGCGCGTACGGCGGCGCCATCGAGGCGCAGCCGGCCAGGGCCAGCGCGGTGGCCAGCGCGGCCATCCTGGCGCGGTTGGGCAAAGTAGAAACAGCCATGGTCATCGTCTTCCAGTCAATTCAGAATGTTGTAGCCGCCATCGACATACAGGGTGCCGCCCGTGATGGCGCGCGCGCCGTCGCCGGCGAGGAAGGCGCACAGCGCGCCCACGTCCTCGATGGTGGCCAGGCGGCGCATGGGCGAGCGTTCGATGGCGTCGGCCATCAGGCGGTCGAAATGGGCAATGCCGGAAGCGGCACGCGTCTCCAGTGGCCCCGGCGAGATGGCGTTGACGCGGATGCCTTGCGGCCCCAGTTCGGCGGCCAGGTAGCGCACCGACGCTTCCAGCGCCGCCTTCACGGGCCCCATCAGGCCGTAGTCGGCGATGACTTCCTCGGCGCCCAGGTAGCTCATGGTCATCAGGCTGCCGCCGTCCCGCATCAGGGGTTCGGCCAGCTTCGCCATGCGCATGAAGGAGTGGCAAGAGATATCCATCGCCTGGGCAAAACCGTCGGCCGAACTGTCCGTCACGCGGCCATGCAAATCGTGTTTCGGCGCATACGCGATGGAATGCACGACGAAATCGATGGCGCCCCACTGCCGTTCGATCTGCGCGAACACCGCTTCGAGCTGGCCCGGCACGGCCACGTCGAGCGGCGCCATGATGGCCGCCTGCACTTGCTGCGCCAGCGGCTCCACGTGCGCTCTGGCCTTGTCATTGAGCCAGGTCACGGCCAGTTCGGCACCGGCCGCGCGCAGGGCGCTGGCGCAGCCCCAGGCGATGCTTTGCGCGTTGGCGATGCCCACCACCAGGCCCCGCTTGCCCTGCAAAGGCAAGTGTGGGCGCAAGTCGGCCGTCATGCCTGGACTGGACGTAAGGCGGGCCACGGCGTGGCCGCCTGTACGCAGCGCACCGCGCCGGCATGCATGGCGGCGGCGCACATGGCCAGGGTCACGCCGCCGGCGCGCGCATACGGTAAGGTAATCGGTGTGTGGGGATGGAGGGTACTGCACGCGTCAGGCGCGGGGGTGTGCATCTTCATGAATCGGCTTCCGTCACTGAAATTCGAGGCCGGCACCAGTGCATTCTCGAGGAACTGGTACAGGGCGAAAATTACTCTACAGCATTTAGATACGTGATTCGCGATGAGTCCGGTCCGCATGCTTATCGTTTTGAGCTAGGTCAACTATAAGTGCGATTGCGGCAATGCAACATTGATGTAAATCAAATTTTACCTGAATATTATCTAAATGAAATATTTTTCAGGCAAGCGTGCGGGAGTGTGTATTTGACAATAATACTGGGCTGAAGGGAAGAAAAGAAGCTTTGCCAGCGACGATGCATATTGCCTGGAAAACAAGCAACGTTGAGCGGTAGAAGAAGGCAGACGGTGGGGAGAGGCAGAACGGGGGCCATGCTATTGCGTTGCAACATGGCCCACCATGCATTACCGGATGGAGATGAACAGTACTATTTGCCCAGCGCCGGGGCAGGACGCGAATACAGGTCGATGATGGTGCTGATGCCATCCTGGCATACGGAGCAGAACGTCTCGCTGCGGTCGAACATGATGCACTGCATCTCGGGCCGGTAGTAGCCGGACGATTCATAGTTTGCGCCTTCGAAGGCGCCCACCGCATGGCGCTGCGGCGCCTTCGAGAACAGTTGCTGCGTGTACGCCAGGTCGGCCTTGAACAAGTCGCTCATCTCGCTTTCCGGGCGATTGGCCGCGCGCAGGGCGGCGCGCTGCTTCTGGTACTCGCGTGCATGACTGTCGTAGGCTTCCTTCGGCCATGGCGTCGGCAGCGGCGTGCCTGCCTTGACGTGGTTCTGCCATTTCAGCCTGGCCGGATCGCGCAGCGCCGTGGCGTTCGGCTCCCACGGCTCCTGCCGCTCGCCATTCGACTGATAGGCCACGGGCGAGGTGTAGTACTCGTCGGCCAGGCCGGCGAAATGGTGGCCGAATTCATGCACGAACAGGTAATTGGCCCAGTCGTTGTTGGCTGCGGCCGTGCTGAACTGGCCGAAGATGCCGCCACCGCCGTAGGTGTCGTTGTTGACGAGGATTTCGATGAATTCATACGGCGCATACTGCGCCAGGTCGCGCAGGGCGCGGTTGTCCGTCGTCAGCACATAACGCTCGCTGCCGAAAATATCGTAGCGCGTGCCCAGCGGCGACGCATGGTGCACGCCCGTCGATGGACGCGACACGCCCGATTCCTGCGTCGGCGCGGCCATGGCCCACACGTTGAAGTCATTGGCCCGTTCGCGGAACGGCGAGACCGTAAACAGGTGCTCGGCCAATTTGCGCGCCGTCGCTTCGAACTTGCCCATTTCGGCGGCCGTGTAGCCGTCGCCCATGATCAGCAGGTCGACCTTCTCGGACGAGGGGCCACTGATGCGGATCGGTATCGGCTTGACCGGTGCCGGCGGCTGCTTGCGGATCACGTCCTGCGCGACCGGGTCGACATCGGTGCTCCACGCAACGGAAAACAGGCCGCGCTCGTCGCGCTTGAGGATGCGCACGCGCACGGGGTGCTCGGGCTGCGGGAAGCGCACGGATTCCTGGAACGCGCGCGTGGTGGTTTTCGCTTCGTCGGTACTGGCCCATTCACCGAAAATGGTGGAGAAGCCGCGCGAATACAGCACCTTGCCGGACTTGATATCGACCACTTCCAGCAGATTGTTGCCGCGGTTGCTGTCATCGATGGGGCGCGCCAGGTTGCCCGGCCACGGCAAGGGCTCGACCAGCACGCGCTCGACCGCATAATGTTCGCCCAGCGCATTGCCGCTGTGCTGGTAATCGAGGCGCATGGTGGCCGGCTGGGCGGCACCGGCAGCCTGCGCTGCAGGGACGATGCCAGCGGCCAGCGCCAGCGCGCAGAGGAAGGATCGAATCGGGGTCTGCTGCATTTCATTCCTGACACGGTAGAAAAACGGGTAAAAGAAGCGGTTTTCCGAACAAACAGCGGCGCCAGCGGCGGGCATGGAAAAATCCGGTGCGGCACATTGTAGCGACAGGAATCGGCACTGCAAAGCATCCATTTCACGCCCCGCTTGACCGCGCCGCGCAATCCATTTATATTAGACTGACTAATCAATTAATTAAAAGGATAGCCAACCGCCATGCGCACCATCGATCCCGGCAAACACGCGGCCCGCCGCGACGCCATTCTCGCCGCCGCGCGCAGCTGCTTCGCGCGCAAGGGCTTTCACCAGACCAGCACCGCCGCCATCTGCGCGCAGGCGGGCATGAGTCCCGGCAACCTGTTTCACTATTTCCCCACCAAGCAAGCCATCATCGCCGCCATCGTCGACCAGGAAGGCAGCGAGACGGCCGCCTATTTCGCCGGCGTGCACGGCAGCGCCGATGCGTACGGCGCCCTGCTCAACTTCATGGACCTGGTGCTGGCGCTGGCGGCCGACGGGGACTTTGCGGGACTGGCGCTGGACATTGCCGCCGAGGCGATGCGCGACACGGATATCGCGGCCAGGGTGGCGCGCAACGACGCCAGCCTGCGCGGCGGCCTGCAAACCTTGCTGGCAGAGGCGGCGGCGGCAGGCCAGATCGACGCCGCGCTGGACGCCGCGCAAACGGCCGGCTGGATCGCCGCGTTGATCGACGGCATCTTCAACCGGGTCGCCGTCGATCCCGACTACGCGCCGCTGGCGCAGCGCGCCAGTTTGCACCTGCTGCTGGCGCGCTTCCTGCGCCCTGCCCTGGCATGAGCGCCGCCATGCAAACCCGGCCCGCGCGCATCGCCGACGTCGACGCCCTGCGCGGCTGCGCCCTGTTCGGTATTTTGGTCGTCAATATCGGCGCCTTCGCCACGCCCTGGTTCGGCCTGGGCTTGACCGATCCGGCCTTTCACGGCGGCGTGGACCGCGCCACGCATTTTCTTGTCGCGCTGCTGTTCGAGACCAAGTTCTATCTGCTGTTTTCCTTCCTGTTCGGCTACAGCTTCACCTTGCAGATGCAGGCGGCGGCGCGCGCCGATGCACCGTTCGTGCCGCGCATGCTGCGCCGGCAGGCGGGCCTGTGGCTGATCGGCGCCCTGCATGCCGTGATCCTGTTTCATGGCGACATACTGACCACCTACGCCGTGCTGGGCATCGTGCTGCTGGCGCTGCACCGCTGCGGCGAACGCCAGGCACTGTCCCTGGCCTTGATGCTCGTCGCCGTCTGCGCGGTATTCTGGGCAGGCATGGCCTGGCTGCAAAGCCTGCAGCCGCCGGGCGACGCGGCGGACAACGCCGTGGCCATGGCGCAAAAGGCGGCAAGCGCGCTGGCCGCCTACCGCGCCACGCCGGCCGCCGTCGTCAACCAGCACTTGCACGAACTGAGCGACATCTGGATCGTCCTGCTGCTGGTGCAGGCGCCGTGCGCGCTGGCCATGTTCCTGTGCGGCCTGGGCGCCGGCAAGCGCGAAATGCTGCTGCACGCGGCCGATTATCTGCCGCTGCGCCACCGCCTGCTGTGGGCCGGCGCGCTGGCGGGATTGCCCGGCGCCGCCTTTTATGCGTGGACCTCCGTGTATGGCGACAGCCAGGCATGGCAGGTGGCGGGACTGGCCGTCGGCCTGGCGAGCGCGCCGCTGCTGGCGGGCGCCTACCTGGCATTGGCGCTGGCCCTGTTCGAGCGTCTGCGCGACGGCACGCTGTTTGCGCTGCTGGCCGACACGGGCCGCATGGCCCTGTCGAACTACCTGCTGCAGTCGGCCGTCTGCGCCTGGCTGTTCCTCGCGTATGGCGCGCGCTTGATGGGCAGCGTCTCGCCGCTGGGCGCCCTGGCGCTGGCCGTCATCATCTTCAGCCTGCAACTGCCGTTTAGCCGCTGGTGGCTGCGCGGCCACGCGTACGGCCCCGTCGAATGGCTGCTGCGGGCCTTGACGATCGCCGCATGGCCGCGCTGGCGGCGCAGCGGCGCCGCTTATTTGTAGCGGTACAGCGGCTGGCGCAGCTGGATGGGGCGGATGTCGAGGCGCAGCTTGAGCACCGAATACGCTTCCGCCTCGGTCGAGCTGTAGCCGACGCTGTTGACCGTTTTACTGAAGCGGAACTCGAAGCCCAGGTCCGGGTACGGGTCGCGCGGGTTGCCGAAGGCGATGCCGATGGCTTCCTGCTGCGCGTTGTCGATCAAATTGCCCATCAGGTCGAGCACGGCGTTGTTGCCGAGGATATCGTTGGTAAACACGGGCTCGCGCATGTCGGGCTGGTTCGGATCGAGCTTGTTGTCGGCCTTGTCCGGCGAGGGCGTAAACACGCGCGTGACGAGGTTGAACTTGTCGCCCCGGTCCAGATAGCTGATGGCGGCGTTGCTGATATTGAAATTTTTCACGCCGCGGTCGCTGATGGCGCCCGACAGGTCGATCAGCAGAGCGCCGCTGTAGCCGATCACTTCCACGTCGCGCATGGCGTCGACCACCATGGCGCTGTTTTCATCGATGCCCAGTCCCAGGTGATAGCCTTTTTTCAGCATCACGGGAATCATGCGGGCAAAGCGCCCGCGCACCAGCAAATGCTGGTCGACGAAGACGTCGCTGCCGATGAAGCCCAGGCCCGGCGCGATCTCGCGGCCGTCCGTGACGCCCATCTTGAGCATGTCGAGCACGGGTTTGGCATCGTAGAACATGGTGGTGCTCATGATGGCCGCGCCGGCGCTGGAACCGGCGATCACGCCGCCGTTGCGGTAGACCGACCAGATGGCTTCCAGCGCGGCCGTGCGGCTGCCGTCCGGGCGCAGCAACGCTTGCGTGATGCGCCCCTGGTCGCCGCCGGCAAAATAGATGCCGGTGGCCGACTTGATCTGCGTAACGATGGCCGGATCTTCGGCCGCCTTGCGGTAATCGCGATTGGCCAGCTTGACGGCCAGCGGCACGAAAAAGGCATCCGCGCCATATTGATTGAGCTTCCTGATGATGCTTTCACCCGATTTTTCCGGGTTCATCGCGGCCGAGGCCAGCACGGCGATGCGCGCGCCGGGACCGCCCGACAACTTGACGATGCGCTGCCACACTTCGGCATTGTCCGCGCGCAGGCCGCCGCCGATGATGACGAGGGTGCCCTGCGGCGCGCTGCCGATGGCGCTGCCGCCAGGCGCCGCCACGGCATGAAAGCTGCACAATGCCAGCGCGAACAGCAGCGCGGCGCAAAAGGTGTGATACCGGCTTGAGAATGATTTCATGGTGCCTTTCAAATACAAGGAAAGGGGTGCACACTGGTTGATGCAGGTATGCGCCCTTGCTGCCAAAACTGCTGCTTGCAACCCAACTGCGATACTACCCGCTGCGTGTGACAGCGGTATTGCGGCATCTCCTGCTTTGCCGCCTTATTTGAAGCTGTAATTGGCGCTGGCATAGAAGCGCCGGCCGCGCGGGTCCGAATAGCTGGGGTCATAGCCGGACAGGAAAAAGTATGCCTGGTTCGAGTACGGCGGACTGGTATTGAACAGATTCTGTATGCCGGCGCGCAGCTTGAACTGCTGGCTGACCGCATACGCGCCCGACATATCCCACAGCGTGTACGCCTTCACGCGATTCGGCTTGACCACGCTGCCGTCGTCCGTGTTGATGGCCGAATTCTGGTCATCGTAGCCGCTCGAATACGTGTTCGACAGGCTGGCCGAATACGGGCCGTTGTCCCAGTCGAGCGTGATCGTGTGGCGCCAGCGCTGCACCACGCCATCCGTGACGAAGCGATTGAGATTGCTGACAAAGGTATCGCCAGGGCTGGTCTGTATTTTTGAGCCGAGCACATACGTGCCGCTCAGGTGCCCGCCAAAGCGTCCCCACGCCGTTTTCACGCCGTGCAGGTCGGCCGTGATATCGATACCCGAGGCTTTTTGCGCGCCGCGGTTTTCCTTGCGCAGCTCGATATAGTCGATTTCATTGTCCTCGTTGCGGTGCACGAGGTTGCCGTACTTGGCCAGATTGCCTAGGATGATGTCGTCGCCGATTTCGCTGATCAGGTCCGTGCGCTTGATGTTCCAGTAATCGACACTGAAGGTCCAGTGCTGGCCAGGTTCGAGCACCAGGCCGGCCGAGAACTGGCGGCTGTGTTCCGGTTTCAGCTTGTCGTTGCTATAGCGGCGCGTGTCCCAGTTTTGCGCGCAATCGGCATAATTGTTGTCCACGGTGGCGCACAGCACGGGATCGGGCAAGGTCGCCGTGCTGCTGTAGACAGTGGGACGGTGCAAATCCGACATCGACGGCGCGCGGAAGCCCTTGCCGGCCGAGGCCCGCAGCAGCACCTGCTTGGCGGGCATGTAGGTCAGGCCCACCTTGGGACTGAGGGCGCCGCCCACCTGCTCGTAATGGTCGTAGCGGCCAGACAACTGCGCCTGCCACTGTTTGCTAAACGGCAGCAGCAATTCGCCGTACACGGCTTGCACATTGCGGCTGTCGCTGGTGCCCTTGCCACCTTCCGGCGCCGCATCGTTGTTGATGTTGTCGCTCATCAGCAGTGCCGATGGGCGGAACTCGGTGCGTTCGCGCCGCACTTCGCCGCCCACGGCCAGCGCCATGTCGCCGCCGCCCATGGCCATCAGTGCGCGCGAGGCCTTGAAATCCACCCCATCCATGGTGCCGCGCGCATGGCGCACCTCGTCGTCGACCTGGATGCTGTCGAGCAGCGCCCGGCCTTTCGCGCCGGAGGGCCCGAACGGATTGATGTCGCCGGCGGCAATCCCCGCGATCAGCTTGTCGTACAGGACGTAGCCATGCGTATCGCGGTCCTTCACGACGTTGACGCTGTGATTGAAGCCCACGTCGTAATCCCAGCCGGCGAGCGTGCCGGTGGCGCCCACCACGACACGCTGGCTTTCGCTGGTCAGCTGACTGGTGCGCATGCCCGCCTCGTTCAGGCGCATGCGCAGCTCCAGTTCGCGCTCCACCTGCTTGCCATCGTCGTCCAGTATGGTATCGAAACCGGCGTTGGCCAGCTGCGGCACCTTGCTGTAATCGAGAAAGCCAGTCACGCGCGCCGACGAGCCCACGTAATAGCTGCGCGAACGGCTCAGCGCCACTTCCGCATACAGCTGGTGATCGTTATTCAGTTTCAGCACGCCGCGCGTGAGCAGGTTCAGCTTGTCCGTCTTCGGATACAGCTCCGTGTCGCCCATGTAGTCGTAGGTGCAGGCATCGACGCCGCCCGTACCCGCCGACAGATACAGATTGGCCGGCGGCGCGCAGTCCGGAATCGCAAAATTGATCTGGCGGTTGGTGATCGGCTTTCCATTGAGCAGAAAACCGTTGTCCTGCAGGTGCTCGCGCTGGGCGCTGGACAGGCGGATATTCGCCGGGCTGGTAAAGTTCGACAGCAGATGGCCCAGGCGCTGCGGGATCTGCAGGTTCGGGATGAACTTGCGCTGCGAAGAGCGCAGACGGTCCGTTTTTTGCAGGTCGGCCACGGCAAAGATATTGTAGCCATCGGCCGCCAGGTCGCCCGTGCCGGCCGTGATGCTGGCCGTGCGCTTGCCCGCGCCGCCTTCGTCGGTGCGGCTGCCGTAGACGTTCAGCTCCACGCCCTGGTAATCCTTG
Organism: Janthinobacterium sp. GW822-FHT07A03; assembly: GCF_058798815.1. Lineage (NCBI taxonomy): Bacteria > Pseudomonadati > Pseudomonadota > Betaproteobacteria > Burkholderiales > Oxalobacteraceae > Janthinobacterium > Janthinobacterium sp. GW822-FHT07A03. The sequence continues at coordinate 176,020 of NZ_JBXAKW010000003.1, forward strand.
CGCGTAATGAAATTGATGACGCCGCCGATGGCGTCCGTGCCGTACAGGGCCGAGGCGCCGTCGAGCAGCACTTCCACGCGCTGCAGGGCGGCGGCGGGAATGTTATTGAGGTCCACGCCCGCATCGTCGCCGGGCGAGGCAAAGTTGGCCATGCGCCGGCCATTGAGCAGCACCAGGGTCGACGACGTGCCCACGCCGCGCAGGTTGGCGCTGTTGAAGCCGCGCTGGTCGCCGCCCACGTTGATGCTGGCGCCGTCCGTCAGACCGCCCACGTTGGCCGACACGCGCGCCATCAGCTCGGCCGCCGTCGTCACGCCCGCCTTTTCGATCTCGGCGCGCGTGATGATCTGCACTGGCAGCGCCGTCTCCGACTCCAGCCGCTTGATGGCCGACCCCGTGATCTCCACGCGCTGCATTTTTTTCGGCGCCGGCTCCACGTCCGGCCCCTGCTCCTGGGCCCGCGCGCCGCCGGCCAGCATGCCCAGCGCCGCCGACACGCTCAAGGCGCCCAGCGCCAGCCGCACGCCTTGCGCCAGCAGCGACTCGCGTGGCAAGGAGCCGCCATCCTGTCTTTTCATCTGCATTGCCTCTCTCCCCAATGGTGTACGTCTGATTTTTATCATGATTTTGGGACTGCCTTGCGTTGCCTTGAAGCTGTTTTCCGCACACCCTGCACGCCATGTTCGCCGCCATACAGATAGGCTGCGATGACGTCGCTCAAGCGGGCCGCTTTTTCAACGTTCTTTTTGTTCGACACCATCAGCGCCACGGCCAGCGCCTCGATCATGGCCAGCGCCGTGCTGGCGCTGCTGGGTAAAACGGGATGCGTGCTTTGCGCATACAGCGCGTGATCGGCCAGTTCGGCCAGGGGCGATGCGGGCGAGTCGGTCAGCGCCACGATGCAGGCGCCGCGGTCGCGCGCGAAGCTGGCCAGGCCGATGCAGTCGAGCGTGTAGCGGGGGAACGAGATCACCACCAGCACGTCGTGCGCCGTCAGGTTGACCAGGTGACCGGCCGCCACTTCCGAGCCGCCGATGCCCACCACTTCCACCACATGCGGGCAAAACGGCTGCAGGTGCTGCACCAGCATGCCCGCCAGGTTGGCCGACAGGCCGAAACCCATCACGTACACGACCTTGGCGCGCGTCAGGCGGCGCACCACGGCCTGCACGGCGGGCGGAGACAGGGCATCGGACGTGGCGGCGATGTTGGCGGCCGCATATTCCAGGCTTTCCGTGATCGGCGAGGTGGCGCGCGCGCGCCGTTCTATCGTGCGGCGCAGTTTGTCGACCGGCTGCAGCAGCGATTGCAGGGTTTCGGCCATGGCGCCGCGCATGGCCGAATAATTCTTCTGGCCGATGTCGCGCGCGAAGCGGCTGATGGTGGCCGTCGACACCTGGCAGCTGTCGGCCAGTTCCTCAATGCCCAACGCCGTCACGCGCATCTGGTTGCGCAGCAGGTAGTCGGCGATCTGCCGCTGCGAGGCCGAGCCGCCGGCCAGCACGTGCATCAGCGCCTGCCCCAGCGGCGATTGCGCGAACGCGGCATCGGGCGACGCCAGCGTGGTGGCAAGTGGCGTGGGGGCGCTGCTTCTGGCAGGACTGGCGGATGCTCTCATATCGCTGGCGGCCTGTGTTCTTGTGTGTGGCGAATGACGGATAAGGAGGCGAAAACGGGACGCTGGAACTTACTGTACTCATATCAAAAAGAAAACTCAACAAATATTTGTAAAAGGATTTTCATTGATTTACTTCGTGAAAATATTGCTACATAATCGACCGGAATCCATCAACCGCGCCCCGTTTTGGGGCGAATTCACCATGCAAGTACAACAGCATCCCATCTCCACCGCGCACGCCAGCGTCTCCTGCCAATTGAGCAGCTTCCACTTCGGCACTGCGGCCACCACCAGCCGCAGCGGCAAGAAGGTGTACATCCAGGCGGCGCTGCATGCGGACGAGGTACCGGGCATGCTGGTGTCGCAATTTTTGCGCCGCGAACTGCTGGCGCTGGAGGCGGCCGGCAAGGTGCACGGCGAAATCATCCTGGTGCCGGCCGCCAACCCGATCGGCCTGGCGCAAGCCATCCATGGCGCGCCGTTCGGCCGTTTCGACCTGACCACCGGCATCAACTTCAACCGCGCCTACCGCCATGTGGCCGATGAACTGAAAACCACGCTCGATGGCCAGCTGGGACAGGATGCGCAAGCCAACGTGGCGCTGATACGCGCGCACGCGCGCGCCGCCGTCGCCGCCTGGCGGCCGGGCACGGATGCGGAAACGCTGAAGAAAACCCTGCTGGGCATGGCCATCGACGCCGACATCGTGCTCGACCTGCATTGCGATAACGAAGCGGCCCTGCACATCTATACGGGCACGCCGCTGGCGGCGCAGATCGCGCCCCTGTCCGCGCTGCTGGGCGCGCGCGCCGTGCTGCTGGAACTGGCGGCCGGCGAAGAGCCGTTCGACGAAGCATGCAGCCGCTTGTGGTGGGATCTCGACGCGCACTTCCAGGGCCGCTATCCGATTCCCGCCGCCTGCCTGTCGACCACCGTCGAATTGCGCGGCGAAGTGGAAGTGAGCTACGCGCTGGCCGAACGCGACGCGGCCGCCCTGCTGCGCTTTCTCGCCATCGAGGGCGTGCTGGAGATCGCCGGCGCCGGCAACGACCTGCCCGCGCCGCAATGCACGCCCACGCCGCTGGCCGGCGTGGAACCCATCCTCGCACCGCATCACGGCGTGCTGGTCTACCTGCGCGAAATGGGCGACATATTGGCCGCCGGCGATGCCGTGGCCGACTTGATCGACCCCGTCAGCGGCGAGACGACGACCTTGCGCTGCACCGTCGCCGGGGTCTTTTTTGCGCGCAGCGCCCACCGCCACGTCCTGCGCGGCATGAACGTCGGCAAGGTCGCCGGCGCGGTCGCCTTCCGCGGCGGCAGCCTGCTGAGCCAATGACGCCATGAGAACATTCAAGCTCCCCAATACCTTCGTCCTGCTGTGCGCCATCCTGGCCATGATCGCCCTGGCGACCTGGCTGGTGCCGGGCGGGAAATTCGACACCCAGCTGGTCAACGGCAAGCAGCTGATCATCCCCGGCACGTTTCATTACGTAGCCAACAAGCCGCAGGGCCTGGCCGCGCTGATGATGGCGCCCATCAAGGGCTTCGTCGACGCCAGCCTGATCATCGGCTTCGTGCTGATCGTCGGCGGCGCCTTCGCCGTGCTGCAAAAAACGGAAGCCTTCGACTCGCTGATCAAGGCCATCGCCAAGGCCCATACCAGCTCGCGCTTCGTGCGCGCCGCCATCATCCCCGTCTTCTTCACCATGTTTTCGCTGGGTGGCGCCACTTTCGGCATGAACGAGGAAGCGATTCCCTTCATCCTGATCTTCGTGCCGCTGGCGCTGGCCCTGGGCTACGACACCATCACGGGCGTGTCGATACCCTTCATCGGCTCGCAGGTGGGCTTTTCCGCCGCCTTTTTAAATCCGTTCAACGTCGGCATCGCGCAGGGCATCGCGGGCGTGCCGATCTTTTCCGGCATCGGCTACCGCCTGATCGTGTGGGCCATCGCCACTGCGGTCAGCATCGTGTTTTTGATGTGGTACGCGGCGCGCATCAAGCGCCATCCGGAAAAAAGCCCGACCTACCTGCTCGATATCGAAAAGCGCAGCGAGCATTCGATGGACCTGGACAGCTTTGCCGGCATGACGCGCACGCACCGCGCCGTGCTGTGGATTTTCATGGCGACCCTGCTGACGATGGTCGTCGGCGTCGTCAAGTACGACTGGTTCATCGATGAAATCGCCGCCCTGTTCCTGGTGATGGCCATCGTCGTCGGCCTGGTCGGCCGGCTCGACATGGACAGCCTGGTCGCATCCTTCGTGCAGGGCGCGCGCGACATGGTCAGCGTGGCGCTGGTCATCGCGCTAGCGCGCGGCACCATGATCCTGGCGCGCGACGCGCAGATCATCGACACCATACTGCATGCATTGACGCCCCTGGTGGCGTCGTCGAGTCCCGTCTTCGCCGCGCAAAAGATGTTCTTCATGCAGTCGGTGATCAACTTCTTCATCCACTCGGGCAGCGGCCAGGCGGCGCTGACCATGCCCATCATGGCGCCGCTGGCCGACCTGGTCGGCGTGACGCGCCAGACGGCCATCCTGGCCTTCCAGTTCGGCGAATTCACCACGCCGATGATCCCCACGTCCGGCATCACCGTCGGCGTGCTGGCGCTGGCGCGCGTGCCCTGGATTACCTGGGCCAAGTGGATGATCCCGCTGCAACTGATCTACCTGGTGCTGGCGCTGCTGCTATTGATTCCACCGTGCCTGATGCACTGGCAGTGAGCGCCGACCCAGCTGCTCAGGCAATCAACGCTGGTAGATATCCGGCACATACCGCTCCATCAGCGTCTCCGGCCTGAGCGGCGCCGTAAAGCCGTAGCGTGCATACAAATCATGCGCCGTGCTGGTGGCCAGCATGAAGCGGCGCAGGCCCTGCAAGCCGGGATGCGCCGTCACGGCCTCCATCAGGCGCTTGCTGTAGCCACGGCCGCGGTATTCTTCCAGCACATACACGTCGACCAGATAGGCAAACGTGGCGTAGTCGGTGACCACGCGGGCGAACGCCACCTGATGGCCGTCCAGCGTGCCGCCAAAGCAGAGCGAATGGTCGATCGCGCGCTGTACGGTAGCCAGCGGTATGCCGATGGCCCATGTCGATTGTGCGCTGAGAAAATGGTGGATGGCTGGAACGTCGAGTTCCGCCTTGTCGGTGCTGATCATCAAATGTGACATCGCGCTGGCTTTGCTATCGTTGAAAAACACGATCATCGGCCTTTTTTCTGCGGCTGTCACCAGGGCTGGATAGAACCGGGGGCGCCGCCCGTTCTGCCTGTCCGTGATGCGGTGTTGCTGTTTGCTGCGGATGCTTCTTGAACTGCCTGCAATGCCATCGCCGCGCTTACAGGGCGGCTTTTTCTTCAGCGCTCAAACGCTTGGCGCTGACGTACACGGTGTGCATGGTGGCTTGATCGGCGCTGGCGACGATGGGGGCGGGCGCGGCGCGGAACTTCGGCACGGCGGCGGTGGCCAGGCTGGTGGCGGCAGCGACGGCGATGATGGCAACGAAGATGGCTTCCATGTTTTTAGCGATGTTCATGATGGTGTCCTTTGGGTGGCTGGTTGTGTGTTGCGATGATTGAACTGTAGGCCGATCCCCCCTGAACTACCATCGGATTGCGACCAAACGCACGATTCGCGGGACAGAATACAAAAAGCCCCGATGAAACGCACAACATGCCCTCGGCGTGGCATTTGAGGCTTGCCAGCCCCATTCCTGGCCATTTCAGCGCCCTGCAAGCCCCTAAAAGCCCTACCGCCGGCCAACCTTGTTTATAATCGCCCTACACTAAAGGACTTCTTTCATGACTGATCAATTCTCCAAAAAGGGCGAAGCCTGGTCGGCCCGGTTTTCCGAACCGGTCTCGGACCTCGTCAAGCGCTACACAGCTTCTGTATTTTTTGACAAGCGCCTGGCGCTGTTCGACATCGAAGGTTCGCTGGCCCATGCGGAAATGCTGCATGCGCAAGCCATCATCAGCCCGGCCGACTACGCGGAAATCCAGCGCGGCATGGCGCAAATTTCGCAGGAAATCGCCGCCGGCCAGTTCGAATGGCTGCTGGACCTGGAAGATGTCCACCTGAATATCGAAAAACGCCTGACCGAACTGGTAGGCGATGCGGGCAAGCGCCTGCACACGGGCCGTTCACGCAACGACCAGGTGGCCACCGACATCCGCCTGTACGTGCGTTCCGCCATCGACGACATCACCGCCCTGCTGGCGACCTTCCGCAGCGCGCTGACGGACTTGGCCGAGCAGCATGCCGATACCATCATGCCGGGCTTTACCCACATGCAGGTGGCCCAGCCGATCACCTTCGGCCACCACATGCTGGCGTACGTCGAAATGTTCGGCCGCGACGCCGAGCGCATGGCCGACTGCCGCAAGCGCGTCAACCGCCTGCCGCTGGGCGCCGCCGCCCTGGCCGGCACCACCTTCCCCATCGACCGCCTGCGCGTGGCCAAGACGCTGGGCTTTGACGACGTCTGCCACAACTCGCTCGACGCCGTCTCGGACCGCGACTTCGCCATCGAATTTTGCGCCGCCTCCGCCGTGCTGATGATGCACGTGTCACGCATGGCCGAAGAACTGGTGATCTGGATGAGCCCACGCATCGGCTTCATCGACATCGCCGACCGCTTCTGCACCGGCTCGTCGATCATGCCGCAAAAGAAAAACCCGGACGTGCCGGAACTGGCGCGTGGCAAGACGGGCCGCGTCTACGGCCATCTGATTGGCCTCTTGACCCTGATGAAAGGCCAGCCGCTGGCCTACAACAAGGACAACCAGGAAGACAAGGAACCGCTGTTCGACACGGTAGACACCGTCATCGACACACTGCGCATCTTCGCCGACATGGCCGGCGGCATCACGGTGAAATCGGAAGCGATGCGCGCGGCCGCCCTGCAAGGCTACGCCACGGCGACCGACCTGGCCGACTACCTGGTCAAGAAAGGCTTGCCATTCCGCGACGCCCATGAAGCGGTGGCCCTGGCCGTGCGCGCCTGCGTCGACGCCGGCTGCGACCTGGCCGACCTGTCGCTGGAGCAGCTACGCGCCTTCTCGCCGCTGACCGGCGAAGACGTATTCGAGGTACTGACGCTGGAAGGCTCCGTTGCCGCGCGCGACCACGTGGGCGGCACCGCGCCACGCCAGGTACGCGCCGCGATCGCCCGCGTGCGTACGCAGCTGGAAAAATAAAACCGGCGCATGCCGGCAAACGCCCCGCTGCATCGCTGCAGCGGGGCGTTTTTCATTGCGCCACGATTTTCGACAGTACGGAAAACGCGGCGCCCGTCTGCGACGCTTCCAGCAGCAAGGTCAGCTCCGTATACGTGCAAATGATGTTGATCAGGTTGATCCGTTCCCAGGCCAGGCGCTTGAGGATGGCGTGATACACGCCCGGCGTATAGCAGGTTTCAGCGGCCAGGTGCAGGGTCACGGCCGTCACCCGCTCCAGGCGCGCCAGTTCCTGCTCTTCGCCGAACACCTCTTCCACCAGCGCGTGCAGCGAACGGCTGCAGATCACCATCACCTCGTTGACGCCGCGCGTAATGGTGATGAACGTGCCCCGCTGGGGCGCTGCCAGCGCCAGCAACTGGCGCTGGCAGGCATACGTCTGGTCGGAATAGCGGTAGGTAAAAACCATCAATTCACTGCGCGTGGACAGTTCTCCCGCGCGGTGCGCCAGCACGATCTCGCCGCTTTTCTGCTGCGGCATCCGCTCGGCCAGGCGGCGCAGCGCCATCACCACGGCGGCCTGCCCCACCGGTTTCCATAGGTCGGTCTGCAATTGCGGCTGCAGCTGGCGCGCCAGCTCCGACAGGTTGAGCAAGCCACGGCCCAATCCTTCGCTGAGAAAGGCCGATTCCATCACGATCTGTTCCACTTTGGTCGCTATCGAAAGCATAGTTCTTCGGGCCGGTGATTCCGGTGCACGCACCAGGAGCCGGCAACCCTTCCTGAAAAAAAGATGCATTGCGCCAGCGGCCGCGCCGGATGGCGCGGTCGGACTCGCTGAAAAGAACCCCCTCGCGGGGGAAGAGCCGGCTAGCGGCGGCTAGGAAGGCGGATGCAGCATGAGTGCCGCTCCAGAGGGGAAGTGGCTGAAACCAACAGCAGAAAACAGAACTGACGTCATGTGAAACTCCCGATTTTTTTCCCGATGCGCTGTATCTGGACGCGGTCATTGCCGCGTGCGCTTTTTTTGTCTTCGCGTAGTCCGCTGGGGACAATGCGAAGAGCTAGTGTAGATCGCAACATTTAGAAAAGGCAACAGTGTTTTTCCAACAGAACGCGCCATTAGGGGAAGTAGTCCAAAACAAAAGTTGCAGCTTGTGGTAGATCAAACTTTCCTACGATGCGACGTCGATAAATGTTCAATTCTTAACAAAAATTCGCGCAGTGACCCATTTCTTGAATTTTTTGACATGGCGATCTCGACAAGTTTAGTGTCGCCCTACCCGGCGTCATGCCACCACAAAACGGCAGGCTATCCGCCCGCTGCCAGGCGCGCCGGGGTGGCCATCAGGCATCGCGGCCAGTTCATTCACCATTTCCTTAACCGATACCATGGAGCAGAAATGAATTTACGTTTGACGATAGTTGCCGCATCCATCGCCGCCCTGCCGCTGATGGCCACCACGGCCGACGCCGCCACGCCGCTGCCACAGACCCTGATGGCAGCCCCGGTCGCCCTGGCGTCTCCACAAGAGACCGCCAGCCTGGTCAACAAGCTGGCCGCGCAGGCACGCAGCCGCGGCCTGAATACCGAGCATGGCTTTGCTGTCGGCGCCCAGCATCCGGGCGTCAGCGGCACCCGCGTGAGCCGCGTACAGCACACCTACAAGGGCTTGCCCGTCTTCGGTTCCGAGACGGTCGTGGTCAGCAACAGCGCCGGCGACATCGTCAGCGAATCCGTGTCGGACCGCGCGTCCGGCCTCGGTAGCGGCGGCGTCAATTCCGTCACCCGCAGCGCCACCACCGATATCGACACCACGCCGGCCGTCAGCGCCGCCGCCGCCATTGCCGCCGCCGTGAAAAGCATCGGCGTGCCCGCCGTCGACCATGTGCCGCCGCATGCACAGCTGCTGATCTACCCTGTCATGAAAACCGTGCGCGTGGCCGGCGCCGAGAACAAATCGGAAGCCGCGCTGAACGCCCTCGACGTGCAGGATGTGGTCGACCACTACGAGCTGGCCTACCTGGTGCAGACGCGCATGATCAGCGGCAGCAAGCCCGTCTACTACGACACCGTCGTCAGCGCCAAGGATGGCCGCATCCTGCGTCAATGGAAAGCCCTGAAAACCGTCGCCGGTATCGGCAACAGCCAGTACAACGGCCAGGTGCCGCTCAATACCACGCTCACCGGCAGCACCTACACCATGAAGGACCCCAGCCGCGGCACGGGCGGCAGCTTCGGCGGCATGGCCATCACGAATGCCAACCACGGCACCACCTCGGGCAGCGTGTACAGCAGCACCAGCAATACCTGGGGCGACGGCCAGCAGTACATCAGCGGCGGCAGCACCACCAACGCCAACGGCCAGACGGCGGCCGTCAACGCGATGTGGGGCTTGATGAACACCTACGACACGCACAAGAATGTGCTGGGCTGGTCCAGCCTGGACGGCAACAACACGGCCACCCACATTGCCGCCCACGTCAACACGGCCTACGACAACGCCTACTACGACGGCAACTGCAAATGCATGTACATCGGCGACGGCGGCAGCTCGTTCAACAACCTCGGCTCCATCGACGTGATCGGCCATGAGATGGGCCACGGCATCACGGACGCCACCTCGGGCCTGATCTACTCGCAGGAGTCGGGCGGCTTGAACGAATCGAGCTCGGACATCGCCGGCGAGATGGTGGAAGCGTATGCGCGCGCCGGCGGCACGGGCACCACGATTCCCAACACGGGCAACGATTGGATGACGGGCAAGGAAATCGCCAAGAATGGCCAGCCGCTGCGCTGGCTGTACAAGCCGAGCAAGGATGGCAGCAGCCCGAATGCGTGGAGCAGCACCATCAAGAACCTCGACGTCCACTACAGCAGCGGTCCGAACAACCGCATGTTCTACTTCCTGTCGCAAGGCTCGAATTCGACGTCCAGCAGCGACTACTACAGCTCCTACCTGAACAAAAGCCCGCTGGCCATGACCGGTATCGGCAGCGACAAGGCTTACCGCATCTGGTTCAAGGCCGCCACCACCAAGTTCACCTCGTCGACCAACTACGCCGACGCGCGCAACAAGGTGCTGCAGGCAGCCGAGGAACTGTATGGCGTGGGCAGCGCGGAATCGATCGCCGTCAAGCGCGCGTATGCGGCCATCAACGTGGGTACCGACGTCGATGAGTCGACGACGGGCGGCGCGGTGACCATCACCAGCCAGCCAGCCAGCATCACCGTCGCACCGGGCGGCACCGCCTCGTTCGCCGTGGGCGCGGGCGGCGGCACGGCGCCGTACACCTACAAGTGGTACCGCAATGGTGCCGTGATCAGCGGCGCCACATCGCCGGCCTACAGCTTCACGGCCGCGGCGGCCGACAGCGGCGCCGTCTTCAAGGCCACGGTGACGGATTCCTCGTCGCCCGCCGTGACGGCCACGTCGAACAACGCCACGCTGACGGTGGGCACCAGCAGCGCCACCGAACGCGTGACGAACGGCGGCTTCGAGGCCGGCGCCACGGGCTGGAGCGGCACCACGGGCGCCATCGGCACGTTTACGGGGCAAACCGCGTACGAAGGCACGCAGTACGCCTGGCTGGGCGGCAATGGCGTCACGGCCAGCGAATCGCTGACGCAAAGCGTCGCCATTCCGGCCGCCGCCACGTCCGCCAGCCTGAGCTTCGCGCTGCATATCGACACGGCTGAAACGGGCAATACCGTGTACGACAAGCTGGTCGTCACCGTGAAGAACAGCGCCGGCACGGTGCTGGGCACCCTGGCCTCGTACTCGAACGTGAACAAGGCGGCCGGCTACCAGATCCGCACCTTCGACCTGATCGCCTACAAGGGCCAGACCGTGCAGATCTCGTTCGCCGCCACCGAGGATGCGTCGCTGCAAACCTCGTTCGTGATCGACAAGGTCAGCCTGGTTACCCAGTAAGCGGCTGAACATGCGGGCGGCAGGCCGGTTTGCCGCCAGTCGCCCGCATCCACCACACGGCACGATTGATTTCCTGGCAATTCCAGTCTACCCTGAGGCAGTGATTGCCTCTTGCCTGCTGCCGGTACCCGCGACGAATTGAACTTTTTTTGGATGGTTTCTGACCGATGCCTACTTCGACCTTGTCCGCACGCGCTTTCCCCCATTCCAGCCTGTCCATTTTTACGCCTGCCACCATGTTCGCCTGAGCCGGCCATGCAGTTCCACCTCCAGGTGCAGGGCCCGGCGGGCAGCCAGGCGCTGGCCATCGACGCCGCCAGCGAGGCCGAGGCGATCCGCGCGGCCGTGCGCGGCGGCTGGCGCGTTCTGGCCGTCGACGACGGCACCGCGCAGGACGCGGGTGTCGCGCTGCGCCCCGGCAAACAGGGCCTGCCCCTGCTGCAATTCAGCCAGGAGCTGCTGGCCCTGCTCGAAGCGGGCCTGAACCTGGGCGAGGCCATGGCCACCCTGCACAACAAGGAAACGCGCCCGGGCGCGAGGAGCACCCTGGCCGCCATCGTGCTCACCCTGCAGCAGGGACAAAGCTTTTCCGACACCCTGGCCGGTTTCCCCGATATCTTCCCCGACATTTACATCGCCACCGTGCACGCAGCCGAACGCTCGGGCAACCTGCCCGAGGCGCTGGCGCGCTTCGTCGCCTACCAGCTGCAGTTCGACGCCATCCGCAAAAAACTCATTTCCGCCGCCATCTACCCGTGCATGCTGCTCGTCGTCGGCGGCTTGGTGACCCTGTTCCTGCTCGGCTACGTGGTGCCAAAATTCAGCGTCGTCTACGAAAGCTCGGGCCGCGAGATTCCCTGGATGTCGCAAATGCTGCTCGGTTTTGGCCAGACCCTGGCCGCGCATCCGCTGCTGTGCGCCGGCGCGCTGGCCGCGGCCGTCGGCGTCGTGGTCTTCGGCATCGCCAACCGCGCCATGCGCATGGCGCTGGTGCTGCGCCTGCTGCGCCTGCCCGTACTGGCGGACAAGGCGGCGGAATTCCGCCTGGCCCGCTTCTACCGCGCCCTGAGCCTGCTGCTGCACGCGGGCATCCCGCTGCACAAGGCGCTGGCCATGGTCGGCCCCATGCTGCTGCCGGCGCAGCAGGAGCAGCTGGCGCAGGCGCGCCGCGCGGTGCAGGAAGGCATGCCGTTTTCCACCGCGCTGGAACAGGCCGGCATGGCCACGCCGGTGGCGCAATCGCTGCTGAAGGTGGGCGAGAACACGGGCCGCCTGGGCGACATGCTGGAACGTTCGGCAAAATTCCACGACGAGGAATTCGCCCGCTGGGTGGACTGGGCTTCGCGCCTGCTCGAGCCGCTCTTGATGACCATCATCGGCGTCGTCATCGGCGGCGTGGTGGTGCTGATGTACATGCCGATCTTTGAACTGGCGGGGAGCTTATCTTGAAGGTCATGTCATGAACGCACGCGACGAAGAACGGGCCGTGCTCGATGCGGCCATGCTGCGCCGGGCCCACGCGAGCGCGCTGGAACAGGGCCGTCCGCAGATGGCCGTGCTGCAGGAAACGGCAGCCCTGCCGCCCGAAGTCTTTTTGCGCCAGCTGGCCGCCCTGTTCCGCTATCCGGCCTGGACGATGGCCGAACTGCAGGCCGCCCTGCCCGCCTTTGCCCTGCTGCCCTATACCGATTGCGCCCAGCGCGACTGCGTGCTGCTGCAGCCCGATGCGCCAGGCGCGCCGCCCGTGCTCGTCATCGGCAATCCCTTCAGCGAGGACCTGCTGCAATGGGCCGACTTCGCCCTGTCCACGCCTTTCACGGTGGCGCTGGCGCATCCGGACGACCTGTCCGCCTACCTGCAGCAGCAGGAAAGCGTGCAGCAGGCGATGCAGGAAATGCAGCACGGAGATGATGTGCCGGGCCTCGACCAGAGCATCGAAGACATCTCGCTGATCCGCATCAGCGAAGACAGCAGCCCGGTCGTGAAACTGGTGAACTCCACCATCTACGATGCCCTGAAATTCCAGGCCAGCGACATCCACCTCGAATGCGACGTGGCCAGCCTGGTCATCAAGTACCGCGTCGACGGCGTGCTGGTGCAGGCGGGCCAGGTGCAGGGGCTGCAGATGGCCGAACAGATCATCTCGCGCATCAAGGTCATGGCCGACCTCGACATCGCCGAGCGCCGTATCCCGCAGGATGGCCGCTTCAAGGTGCGCGTGAAAGGGGCGGAGATCGACTTCCGCGTTTCCATCATGCCCAATATCTTTGGCGAGGATGCCGTGCTGCGCCTGCTGGACCGGCGCGCGCTGACGGAGGCGGCGCAGGCGCTGCGTCTGGAAAGCCTGGGCCTGAACGAGGACGCCATCGAACAGATCCGCCGCCTGGCCGCCAAGCCGCACGGCATGCTGCTGGTGACGGGGCCCACCGGTTCCGGCAAGACCACCACCCTGTACGCGGCCATCACGGAAATCAACACGGGGCGCGACAAGATCGTCACCATCGAAGACCCCGTCGAATACCGCTTGCCGCGCGTGCTGCAGATTCCCGTCAACGAAAAAAAGGGACTGACGTTCGCGCGCGGCCTGCGCTCCATCCTGCGCCACGATCCCGACAAGATCATGATCGGCGAGATCCGCGACGATGAAACGGCGCAGATCGCCGTGCAGGCCGCGCTCACTGGCCACTTGGTGTTTACCACCGTGCACGCGAACAATGTCTTTGATGTGGTCGGACGCTTCCTGCACATGGGCGTCGATGCCTACAGCTTTGCGGCGGCCCTGAACGGCATCGTGGCGCAGCGCCTGCTGCGCCTCAATTGCGCCCATTGCGCCGTCGACGCCAGCGCCGAGGTGCTGGCCGACGCGCAGCAGCTGCGCGACAGCGGCCTGGCCCTGCATCAGGTGCAGGACTGGCAATTCATGGCCGGCAAAGGCTGCGGCCACTGCCGCGGCACCGGCTACAAGGGCCGCAAGGCCGTCGCCGAGGTGCTGATGCTCAGCGATACGATGCGCGAAATGATCTGCACGCGCGCGCCCCTGAGCCAGATGAAGGAAGAGGCGGCGCGCAACGGTTTCCGCCTGGCGCGCGAAGCGGGCCTGGACCTGGTGCGGCGCGGCGAAACCACTTTAGCGGAGCTCAATCGTGTCACTTATTGAACGCCTTACCCGCGCCACCGTATGCCTGCACCTGGCCCCGCACGGGCTGCACGGCGTGCTGCGCCGCGCCGGCCGCCCCTTGCCCGACAGCGCCTTTCACCTGCCCATTGCGAATCCCGACGCCAGCTGGGAAGTGGCGCTGGCCGCCCTGCGCGGCTGGCTCGAACACGATGGCGGCAAAAAACTGCCGCTGGCCGTCAGCCTGGCCAGCCGCTGGTGCGCCATGCTGATGGTGCCGTGGAGCGGCGCCCTGCTCGACCGCAGCAGCGCACAGCGCTTCCTGCACAGCCAGTTCGGCGCCGTGTATGGCGAAGGCGCGCGGACCTGGCGCTTGGCCGCCGACGACGCTCCCTATGGCATGCCGCGCCTGGCCTGCGGCATCGATGCGGCCCTGCTGCAAGGCGTGCAGGACGCGGCGGCCGCGCATGGCCGGCGCTGCCTGTCCATCGAACCGATCGCCGGACCGGCCTGGCGCAGCATCGCCGGGGAAAAACCCGCCGCCTTCGCCCTGGTGGAAGCGGGACGGCTGCTGCTGGCAACGACGAGCGGCGGACGCATCACGGCCCTGCACAGCCAGTCCTGCGCCGCGGCCTGGGGCGATGAACTGGACCGGGCATGGCGGCGCTGGAACTTGCGCGCGCCGCAGCTCGACGCCATCGAACACGTGGCCCTGATCGACTTGAGCGGCGTGCCGCAATCGAACGTGCCAGAACGCTTCGTGCCCATCGCCGTGGCCGGCGCCGCCCACCTGATGCGGGAGGCCGCATGGGCCTGAGCCGCCTGGAATTCCTGCCGCCCGGCGCCGCGCAGACGTTCAAGGGCTGGCGCCTGGCCCTGTGCCTGGCGGGCGGCTTGCTGCTGCTGCCGGCCGCCGGGTACTGGCTGGTGCAGGCGCAGGAAACGCGGCGCCTGGAAGCGCAGCTGGCGCAGCTGCAGCCGGCGCGTCCCGTGCGCGCGCCCCTCTCGGCAAGCCAGCAGCGCGAGCGCGACATCGAACTGAAACAGGTGGCCGCCGCCGTGCGCCAGCTCAACCTGCCCGTCACGCGCCTGGTCAGGACGGTGCAGGCGCCGCGCGACGTGCGCGTGGCCCTGCTGGGGCTGGACCTGAACGCGCAGCAGGGACAGGATGGCGCCAGCGTGCTGAAAATCGCCGCCGAGGCGGAAACCCCGCAAGACATGCTCAACTACCTGGCCTTCCTGAACCAGCAGCCCATGTTCAGCTCCGTGTATCTGCTCAAGCACGAGATGAATGCGAACGCCCCCGAACACCCTTACCGTTTTCAGCTGGAGGCGCAATGGCGGCAATAAAACCCCTGTTAAAAGCCGGCACGCCCGTGGCCCGGCCGCGCCTGCAACTGCGCCTGCCTCCGCGCCTGGCGTGGGAAACGGCGCGTCTGTGGCGTGCCCTGGGCTCGCCCAGCGCCATCGGCGCGGCAAGCCTGGCGCTGGCCGCCGTCGCCATGCAGCAGGGCGAGGCGCTGGCCGGACGCCAGCAGCCATTGCGCGCGCAGCTGGCCATGATGGCGAAACAGGCGGCGCTGCCGCCGGCGCCCGTCACGCTCGACGCCGATGCGGACAGCCTGGCCGCCTTTCACGCCTACCTGCCCGCGCGCGACAGCATTCCCGAGCAGTTGAAGGCCTTGCTGGAAGTGGCGCAGAAGAGCGGCGTCACCCTGGCCAAGGCCGACTACAAGCCGCAGGAAGACGGCAATACGGCCTTTTTGCGCTACCAGATCACCTTGCCCGTGAAGGCCGAATACGCGCAGCTGCAAACCTTTATCGTCGACGCCCTGCAGGCGCTGCCCACGCTGACGCTCGACTCCGTGCTGTTCAAGCGCGAGCAGATCGAGGCGGGCGAGATCGATGCGCGCATCCAGTTCATCCTGCTGGTCAAGAAGGCGGAGGCGCGCCCATGAAAAAAGCCGTACTGGGAGCCGCCGCCGTGGCGACCTTGCTGGCCGCCCTCTTTGCCCCGGAGGACGAAGGCAGCATCGTGGGGCCGGCCACGGCCACGCCGCGCCAGGTGGAACGGGTGGCGCCAGCGCCCCTCGTCGTCACCACTGCCACTGCGCCAGCCAATCGCGCACTGGCCATCGAACCGCGCCGGGGGCTCGACGACGAGGAAGCGGCCACCCTGTTCGCCAAGCAAAGCTGGCAGCCGGAGACGCCGAAAAAGATCATGCTCGACCAGCAGGCGGCGCAGGCCACGCGCACTGTCGCCGCCGTCGACGCGAACGCGCCGCCGCCTTTGCCCTTCCAGTTCCTTGGCCGCTTCGTCGACGAAGGCAAGGCCGCCTATTTTCTCCAGGCGGGCGAACGCAACGTGGTGGCGCGGCCGGGCGACACGCTCGAAGAGCGCTACCGCTTCGACGGCGTGGTGCAGGGCGCCCTGCAATTTACCTATCTGCCGCTCAACCTGAAACAGACACTCGCCGTAGGGGATATCAATTGAAACGACGCACACCACGTACTGGCATTACCCTGCTGCCGATGCTGTCCCTGCTGGCTGCCTGCGCCGGCAACCAGGCCTATACCGACGGCCAGGCCATGCTGGGGGCCGGCCGCACGGAACAGGGCCTGGCGCTGCTGGAACAGGCGGCGCAGGCCGAACCGACCAACGCCAAGTACCGCATCGCCGTCAGCAATGGCAGGATGCACGCGCTGAACAACCTCAATGGCCGCGCCGAGGCGCTGCGCCAGCAGGGCAAGCTGTCCGAAGCGCAAGCGCTGTACCAGCAGGCGCTGGCGCTGGACGCCAGCAACGACGTGGCGCAGCGGGGCCTGGCCGGCGTGGCGCAGGATGAACGGCACCGCAAGCTGGTGCAGGAGGCACAGTCCAGCTACCAGCGCGGCGGCGAAGCGAATGTCGCGCAGGCGCAGGAAGCCTTGCGCCAGGTGCTGCAGGAGCGACCCGCGCAGCGCGAGGCGCTGGCCCTGAAAGGCCGCATCGGCGACGAGCAGGCCAAAAGCCGGCCGGCCGGCGGCAAGCTGGCGGCCGCCTACCGCAAACCCGTGACCCTGGAATTTCGCGATGCGTCCCTGCGCTCCGTATTCGACTTCATCAGCAAGGTGTCGGGCCTGAACTTCGTCTTCGACAAGGAGGTCGATCCCGCCCTGCGCGCCACCATCTCCGTGCGCGACACCAGCATCGAAGAGGCGATTGCCATGCTGCTGGGCGCGAATCAGCTGGAGCAAAGCGTCACCAGCGACAAGTCGATCACGATCTACCCGAACACGCCGCAAAAGGTGAAGGATTACCAGCAGCTGGTGGTACGCACTTTTTTCCTCGCCAACGCGGACGTCAAGACGGTGGCGTTTTCCATCAAGACCCTGCTCAAGGCCAAGGACGTCGTCACCGACGAGCGCCTGGGCATCATCATGCTGCGCGATACGCCGGAAATGGTGCGCATGGCCGAGCGCATCATCAACGTGCAGGACCTGGCCGACCCGGAAGTCATGCTGGAAGTCGAGGTGCTGGAAGTCAAGCGCACGCGCCTGATGGAATTGGGCGTGCGCTGGCCCGACCAGGCCAGCCTGACCCTGGCGGGCGTCGGCAGCGGCTTGGGCGGCCTGAAGGTGGCGGACTTGCACCGCATCAATGGCGAGAATATCAACCTGGGTATCGGCGGCGTCACTCTCAACGCCAACAAGACGGACAGCGACAGCAATATCCTGGCCAACCCGCGCATCCGCGTGCGGAACAAGGAAAAGGCGAAGATCCTCATCGGCGACCGCGTGCCCGTCATTACCGTCACGACGAATAATGGCGTCAGTTCCGACAGCGTCAACTACATCGACGTGGGCCTGAAACTCGACGTGGAGCCGAACGTCTACCTGGACGATGAAGTGGCCATCAAGATCAACCTGGAAGTATCGAACGTCGTCAAGGAAGTGATCAGCAAGACGGGCACGCAGGCTTACCAGATCGGCACGCGCAGCGCCTCGACCGTGTTGCGGCTGAAAGATGGCGAAACGCAGGTGCTGGCCGGCCTGATCAGCGACGAGGACCGGGGCACGGCCAACAAGGTGCCGGGCGTGGGCGAACTGCCCGTGCTGAACCGCCTGTTCGGCAGCCAGAAGGACGACGCCATGCGCAGCGAGATCGTGCTGTCGATCACGCCGCGCCTGCTGCGCAGCATCCGCCGCCCGGACCTGATGACGGCCGAATTCAATTCCGGCACCGAGGCGTCCGTGGGCGGGCGCGCCAGCGTGGGCGGCACACAGGAAGCCATCGCCGCGCCAGAGCAAGCCCCGCCGCGCGCCGGCTCGCCCATGACGGGCGGTGACGAAGCGCCCGCCGCCGACAAGACAAGCAAAGGTGGCCAGTGAAGCATAAAGGCTTTACTTTCATCGAACTGATGATCACCCTGGCCATCATGGCGACGCTGGCCACGGTGGCCGTGCCGATGGCGCAGGTGGCCTTGCAACGGGCGAAGGAGCAGGAACTGCGCAGCGCCCTGATCGAGATGCGCGAAGCGATCGACGCCTACAAGCGCGCTTCGGACAATGGCCGCATCAAGCTGTCGCTGGGCGCTTCCGGCTATCCGAAAAAACTCGAGGAACTGGTCGAGGGCGTGCCCGACCAGCGCAGTCCATCAAAACAGAACATCTATTTCCTGCGCCGCCTGCCGCGCGACCCGTTCCAGCCCAGGGAAGCCGGCAGCGCGTCCGACAGCTGGAGCAAGCGCGCCTATGCTTCGCCGCCCGACAATCCCAGCGAAGGCGAAGACGTGTTCGACGTCGCCTCGCGCTCGACCAAGGTGGGCCTGAACGGCGTGCCGCTCAATCAATGGTGACCGCCATGCATACCATGACCATACGCCGCGGCTTTACCCTGGTCGAACTGCTGGTGGTGCTGGCGATCATCTCGCTGCTGCTGACGATCGCCATCCCCCGCTATTTCGGCTCGGTGGAAAAATCGAAGGAAGTCGCCCTGAAGGAAAACCTGCAGGTGCTCAGGAGCGGCCTCGATAAATACTATGCCGACAAGGGAGAATATCCGGCCGCGCTGGCCGACCTGGTGACCCACCATTACTTCCGCAGCGTGCCGCTGGATCCTGTCACGGAGTCGGCCGCCACCTGGCAGCTGATCCCTTCGCCGAATGGCGAGATCGGCGGCGTGGCCGACGTGCGCAGCGGCGCCAAGGGCAAGACGCGCGAGGGCATTCCCTTTGAGCAGCTCTAGTTTCCGGCGCGGCGCACGGGGCTTCGCGTATATCTGGACCCTGATGCTGGTGGCCTTCATGGGCGTGGGCCTGGTGCTGGCCAGCGAACTGTTTGCCACGGCCGCGCGTCGCGAGAAGGAACGCGAGCTGCTGTTCATCGGCCATGAATTCCGCAACGCGCTGGGCCGCTACTACGATAGCACGCCGGCCGACGGGCGGCCCCGCTATCCCTTGACCCTGCAGGAACTGCTGCGCGACCCGCGCTTTGCCAACGCCCGGCGGCACTTGCGCCGCCTGTATGCGGACCCCGTCACGGGCAAGGCGGAATGGGGCGTGCTGCGGCAGGAGGGACGCATCGTCGGCATCCATTCGCTGTCGCCGCAGCTGCCCATCAAGCAGGACAACTTCCTTGACGAAGACGCCAGCCTGCGCCGCAAGCAGCGCTACGCGGACTGGCAATTCACCTATCCGCACGACCTGGTGCTGGCCACGCCCGACGCGGCCGGCGGCGCGCCCGGCCTCAAGCCGAAAGGCGCGAACTGATATCATGCCCGCATTCCATATTCAGCATCGAGCAAAGGAGCAGGCATGAGCATAGGTGGCACTTCCATCGAACAGGCATTGGCGTCGCTGTCGGACATGACGGGCGGCATGGTCGCCATCGGCCAGGACGAACATGCGCAACGCATCGCCAGGGCGCAAGCGTTCATGCGCGAACAGGGCATCGCCGCCATCTACCTGAACGCGGGCGCCAACCTCACCTATTTCACGGGCACCAAATGGTATGCCAGCGAACGCATGGTGGGCGCCATCCTGCCGGCCAGCGGCGACATCGAATACATCGCCCCCGCCTTCGAGGAAAGCACCCTGCAAGGCTTCATGCTCATCGAGGGCAAGGTCAATTGCTGGGAAGAGCATGAAAGCCCGTACCAGCTGTTCGTCGACGTGCTGGCGCGCATGGGAATCGCCCAGGATGCGGCCGCGCCGCCGCGCGTGGGCATCTGCGAAAGCGCCGCCTTCTTCATCTATGACGGCATCAAGCCACTGGCGCCCGGCTACGCGCTGGAAAACGCGCGCACCGTCACCGCGTACTGCCGCAGCAGAAAATCACAGGCGGAAATCGCCCTGATGCAGCGCGTGATGGACATGACCCTGGCCGTGCACGTGGCCACGGCCAGCATGCTGTACGAAGGCATCACGACGGTGGAAGTGGAAGAATTCATCCAGCGCGCGCACCGCAAAGTGGGGGCGCCCCGCTCGTACTTCTGCATCGTGCTGTTCGGCGAGGCGACCGCCTATCCGCATGGCGTGAATTACGTGCAAACCCTGAAGGCGGGCGACACGGTGCTGATCGACACGGGCTGCCAGGTGATGAACTACATCTCCGACATCACGCGCACCTATGTTTTCGGACAGATCAGCGAGCGCCAGCGCAGCGTATGGAACAGCGAAAAGGCCGCGCAGGCAGCCGCATTCGCGGCCGCCCGGCTGGGCGTACCGTGCGGCGACGTGGACCGCGCCGCGCGCGTCTCGCTGGAAGCGGACGGCTACGGCCCCGGCTACAAGCTGCCCGGACTGCCGCACCGCACGGGCCACGGCATCGGCCTCGATATCCACGAGTGGCCTTACCTGGTGGGCAACGACACGACGCCGCTCGACGTGGGCATGTGCTTCTCGAACGAGCCGATGATCTGCATCCCCGGCGAATTCGGCATCCGCCACGAAGACCATTTTTATATGACGGAAAACGGACCGCGCTGGTTCACGCAACCGGCGCACAGCATCGACGATCCGTTCGGCTTGCGCACGTAAGCCGGCGCTCCTGTGTTGGATTACGCTGCGCTAATCCAACCTACGCATACGCCAATACCTGGTAGGTCGGATTAGCGCGCAGCGCGTAATCCGACACAGCACCCTGCGCCAGCTTGAACACGGCCAGCGCCGTGCCCAGCTGCACGGCCTGTTCCTGCAGCGATTCAGCCGCCGCCGACGCCTCTTCCACCAGCGCGGAATTCTGCTGCGTCATCTGGTCCATGCTGCCGATGGCCACGCCGATGTCGCCGATGCCGGCGCTCTGCGCCTGGCTGGCGGCGCTGATCTCGGCCATGATGTCGGCCACCTTTTTCACGGAATCGACGATCTGGCCCATGGTCAGACCCGCCTCGTCGACCAGCTTCGAGCCGACATTCACCCTGGCCACCGAATCGCCGATCAATTGCTTGATCTCGCGCGCCGCTGCCGCGCTGCGCTGCGCGAGGTTGCGCACTTCGGACGCCACTACGGCAAAGCCACGCCCCTGTTCGCCGGCGCGCGCCGCTTCCACGGCCGCATTCAAGGCCAGGATGTTCGTCTGGAAGGCGATGCCGTCGATGACGCCGATGATGTCGACGATGCGTTTCGATGCATCGTTGATCTCGCCCATGGTGGTGACCACCTGGCTGACCACCTGCCCGCCCTTCACGGCAACCGACGATGCCGACACCACCAGCGCATGCGCCTGGCCCGCGTTGGCGGCGTTGTCGCGCACGGTGGAAGTCAGGCTGTCCATGCTGCGCGCCGTCTGGTCCAGGCTGCCCGCCTGCGATTCCGTGCGCGCGGCCAGGTCCGCATTGCCCTGGGCGATTTCCGCGCTGGCCACCTGGATGGTTTCGGCCGACGCCTTGATATCGGAGACCATGCTGCCAAGCTTGGCGCGCATGTCCTTCAGCGCCGCCAGCAGGCTGTCCTGGTCGCCCGCCTCGGTCACGATGTGCATCGACAGGTCGCCATCGGCCACGGCGCGCGCGATCTGGCGCGCATATTCGGGTTCGCCGCCCAGCTGCTGCCAGATGGCGCGCACGACGAAATGCGACACGGCCACCAGGCAAACGATGACGGCCAGCGCTACGGCGATGCTGGTATTGAGCGCATTGCGCACATTGGCAGCGCTGCGTTCTATGCCCTGCCTGAACTGCGCTTGCGCCTGTTCATTGGTCTTTGCCAGGTCGGCATTGAGCACCGCCAGCGCGCCCTGCATGCGCGCCACGGTCGCCTGCGGGTCACCCTCTTCCATTTCCAGCATGATGCGCGCCGCGCTCAGGGCCGGCGCATAGTAGGCATCGAATTCCCTGGCCAGCCGCGCACCGTGCTCGCGCTGGCCGGGGATCGCCGCAAAGTCGCCCAGCCTGGCGTGCAGCTTGGTAGCCTGGTCGCCGACTTGCCCGATGCGTTCCTTGTCGCCTTCGCTGACGGCATCGCGCAGGGCGTCGGCGACGGCGGCCACGTCCAGGGTCAGCGACTTGGCCAGGTCAAGCACGGGATAGTCTGCGCTTTCCGTGGCGTGGATGGAATTGAGCGTGGCCGTGGACAGGTAGGCGCTGACGGCCAGCCCCAGCCCGAAAATCACGGCCGAGACGACAGGCAGCGCCCATATCTTGCGTTTGATGCTCATTGCTGTCTCCTGATTCTGATGAATTATCGGGCCGCCGCATGGCGTGCGGCCCGGGCCGGCTTTATGGCGCCGTCAGCACCACTTTGACGCTGGCGTCGACGGCACTCTTTTCGATATAGCCGATGGCTTTCGGATCGGCAGCCACGGCCTTCTTCACGTCGGCGCTGTTGGCCACTTCCTTCGGCAAGGTGGCCTTGCCCGTGAAGACCAGCTTGGACCACAGGGCCTTCGCTTGCGACGGTTCCTTGTCCGTCACCTTCTTGTAGAACTCGGCGCGCACGGGGGCGCTTTCCGGCTGGTCGATCGGCGTCATGGCCGTCGATTTACCGAGGAAGAATTGCGCCACCTGTTCATTCGTCATGGCGCCAGCGGCGCTTTTCGGATTGACCACCACGACCACTTCGGCCATGGCGGGAACGGCTGTCGACAGCGCCAGCAAGGCAGCCACATTCAAGATCAATGGTTTCATGCGGCGCTCCTCAGAAAACGAAATCGATGGCGGCGGCAGCCACCGTGACGGGACCATGGAAGCCCGGCTTGGCTTGCACGAACAGGCCAGGGCCATTCTTCGGCTTGATGCGGTCGATCTGCACTTTCAGCGCGGCCGAACGGTGGAAGTCCCAGCGCACGCCGATGCTGTCCGTCGATTGCTCGAGCTGGTTGCGCATGGTGGCCAGGGTCTCGACGCCGGCCGACAGGGCGCGCAGGGTCGGCGTACAGGCGGCCGGATAGCCGGCAGGGCAGGATGCGGGCACGGTGTTGTTCACGCGGCCATCGGCCTTCAGGCTGGCGTGGCTGTAGTAGGGCAGGAAAGCACCGAGGCGGTAGCCGCCCATCACATACCACGAGGTGCTGTCGCTGACATAGCTGTCCGTCTTGCGCTTCGCATATTCGGACTGCAGCAGCACGTTGTTCCAGTCCAGGCCCAGGCCCACGGAGGTAAACGACGCCTTCTTGTCCTTGACTTCCAGCGCATCGGCCAGGGCGCCCAGCTGGGCGATCCGGTAGCCGCTGCCGGCCGCGCGCAAGCTGCCCATCAAGGTGTTCAGGCTCGGCGAATCGTTGATCGTCAACTTGGTCTCGGCCCGGCCGAAGCGCACGGTGACGGGGCCATGCTCAGCCACCACGTTCAAGGCGACGATGGACTTGCCCTCCACCTGCACGGTCGAAGCGGGACCCGTGGCCAGGGTGGCCTTGGTGCGGCCCAGCGCCAGCTGCGTGGTGATGCTGGTATCGCCCGCGCTGAACTGGTAGGTGCCGTCGATGCCGTCGATGCTGTTCAGCGGTACCTGCGAATACATTTCGCCGGGCGGGCGCAGCATGGTGTTGGCATAACCCACGTTGCGATAATCGGAAATCATGAAGACTGGCAGGCCCATGCGGCCGACGCGCACGCTGAAGCTGTCCGATACCTTGGCCTTGGCGAAGGCCCACGCCAGTTCGGCGCCGACATCATCCTCGCCATCCTTGCGCGCCAGGCCCTGCACGGTGGCCGACAGCCACGGGTTGACGGTGACATTGGCTTGCAAGCCCAGGTTGGAATCGACGCCCGTGCGGGCGGTGCGGCCGGCGCCGGCAGCCTGGTTCGGGCGCGCAAACTGCGCGTTGTCCGTATCGGCCATGGTCAGGGCGGCAGTGCCGTAACCGCTAATCTTGACGGCGGGGCCATCGACTTCTTCCGCATACGCGTGGCTGATGGCCAGGGGCATGGCCAGCATGAAAATCAGGACGTGTTTATTCATAGTAATTAAATACCCGTAGCGGTGAACGTGGAATGGGACTCGCGGTCGAGGGCTCACCGGCCGTAAAGGGCCGGGTCCTTTTTTTCGCGCCGCCATCGCCTTGGGCGTGCATGGCGGCGTGACCAGTGAGTAAAACCATGCTACATAGAAAAGGTTTTACGTTGGAAAGTTTTCTTGCAGCAATGCGTAAATTCGTCGCTTTTGATGAAAAAAGCACGCGTTCTAGAGGGGTTTATCTAAATAGCACGCTGTGCAAAACCACACTTAGCCTATATTTTTCATACACTTATGGATAATTCAAGACCAAAAGAACCCGCATAAAAAAAGCGCCACCCGCGCGAAGTTCGCGGGCGGCGCCATTCACACCAGTCCTGCCGGAGACGCTTACTCTCGGACTTACTCGCGCTTCGACACCAGGGTCAGGATGTCGTAGCTGGCCACCAGTTCCTCGTTCTGGTTGGTCACCTGCACGTCCCACGCGACCACGCCCTGGCCCACGCCAAAGACGTCCTTGCGGTTACGGTCGACCTTGCGCTTGCAGGTCAGGCGCGCGCGGATGGTGTCGCCGATGGCGACAGGCGCGACGAAGCGCAGGTTGTCCAGTCCATAGTTGGCCAGCACGGGGCCGACGCCGGGCGAGACGAACAGGCCGGCGGCGGCCGACAGCACGAAGTAGCCGTGGGCGATGCGCTTGCCGAACTGCGATTCCTTGGCGGCGATTTCGTCGAAGTGCATGTAGAAGAAGTCGCCCGAGATGCCGCCGAAGGCGACGATGTCGGCCTCGCTAACGGTGCGGCGGTGCGTCAGCAGCGAGTCGCCCGTCTTTAGATCCTCGAAATGCTTGCGGAACGGGTGGATCGGGCTTTCATTGACGTCCGCGCCGCGCACGTATTCGCCCGTGATGGCCGCCAGCATGGTCGGCGAGCCTTGCACGGCCGCCCGTTGCAGGTAATGGCGCACGGCGCGCACGCCGCCCAGCTCTTCGCCGCCGCCCGCGCGGCCAGGGCCGCCGTGCTTCAGCTGCGGCAGGGGCGAGCCATGGCCCGTCGAATCGACGGAGGCCACGCGCTCGAGCACATGTACGCGGCCATGCGTGGCCGCCATTTGCGGCACTACACGCGCGGCTATCTTCGGATCGCGCGTCACCAGGGTGCTCACCAGGCTGCCCTTGCCGCGCGCGGCCAGGGCCAGCGCCTCGTCAATGTCCTTGTAACCCATCATGGTGCTGACCGGGCCGAACGCTTCCACATCATGCACGGCATCGTTGCCGAAGGCGTCGCGGCACATCAGCAGGGTCGGCGAGAAGAAGCTGCCGTCCTGTGCACCATCGCCGAGCGGATTAAATCCGTCGGCCACACCGAACACCACTTCGTTACCCTGCGACAGCGTGGCAACCCGTTCGGCCACGTCGTTCTGCTGCTCTTTCGACGCCAGCGCGCCCATGCGCACGCCTTCGATGGACGGGTCGCCCACCACCACCTTGGCCAGGCGCTCGCGCAGGCGTGTGCCGACGGCGTCCATCAGGTGCTCGGGCACGATGATGCGGCGGATCGCCGTGCACTTCTGACCCGACTTGCCCGTCATCTCGCGCACGACTTCCTTCACGAACAGGTCGAATTCCACGTCGTCGGGCGTGACGTCCGGCGCCAGGATGGCGCAGTTGAGCGAGTCGGCTTCGCCGTTGAACGGCACGGACTGGGCGATCAGGTTCGGATTGGTGCGCAGCTTGGCGGCCGTGGCGGCCGATCCTGTAAACGTGACGAAATCCTGGCCATTCAGGCGGTCCAGCAAGTCGCCCGTGGAGCCGATCACCAGCTGCAGGCTGCCGGCCGGCAGCAGGCCCGATTCATGCATCATGCGCACGACGGCCTGCGTCAGATAGCTGGTCGCCGTGGCCGGCTTGGCGATGCAGGGCATGGCCGCCAGGAAGCTGGGCGCGAATTTTTCCAGCAAGCCCCAGATGGGGAAGTTGAAGGCGTTGATGTGCACGGCCAGGCCGCCGCGCGGCACCAGGATGTGGGTACCGGCGAAGCCGCCCTTCTTGCCCAGCGCGATGGCCGGGCCTTCATGCAGCACATTCGACGACGGCAGCTCGTTGCTGCCCATGCTGGCGTAGGCGAACAGGGTGCCCGTGCCGCCTTCGATATCGACCCAGCTGTCGGCGCGCGTGGCGCCGGACAGGTGCGAGATCGCATACAGTTCTTCCTTGCGTTCGACCAGGTACAGGGCCAGCGCCTTCAGGCGCGCGGCGCGCTGCTGGAAATCGAGCGCCATCAGGCCCGGCACGCCCGTCTTGCGCGCATACGTGACGGCTTCGTCGAAGTCGATCTTTTCCGCATGCGTGTGATAGATGACGCGGTTGTTCAAGGCGCTGTGCAGGGGCACGGCGGCGTTTTCGCCCAGCCAGCGGCCGGCGATCAGGCTTTGCAGGGTGGATATGTGAGCCATGTGGATTCTCCGTTAGGGGTCAGAGCCGTCGGGGGAATGGATGCCAATGGCATCTATTCCGATCTTGAAAGGACTGACCCCAGCATTTAAAGGGTTAAAGGTTATTGCGCTGCGGCGTTCTTGTGCAGGTGCAGCGGCAATGCGGATTCAAAATTCAGGCGCTGGCGGTTCGCCTCGACTTGCGTCAGCGCTTCCACCTCGCGCATCGTCTGCATCGAACGCACGGCCAGTTCGTGGTACTGGCCCGTGCCCGAGCTTTTCCATTTGATTTCATCGTCGGTCAGCGCGCGGATCACCTTGGCGGGCGTGCCCACGACCATGCTGCGCGGCGCGACGAGCATGCCCGCCTTGACGAAACTCATGGCGGCGACGATGGATTCCTCGCCGATGACGGCGTTATCCATCACCACGGCGTTCATGCCGACGAGCGCGTTGCGGCCGATGCGGCAGCCGTGCAGCACGGCGCCATGGCCGATATGGCCGTCGACTTCGACCACCGTGTCGCAGCCGGGAAAACCGTGCATGACGCAGGTATCCTGCAGGTTCGCCCCCTCTTCCAGAATCAAGCGGCCGAAGTCGCCGCGGATCGAGGCCAGCGGGCCGATATAGCAGCGCGGACCGACGATCACGTCGCCGATCAGTACGGCCGACGGGTGCACATAGGCGCTGGGGTGGACGACGGGGGTGACGCCGTTGATTTCGTAGACTTTGACCATGTTGTTCTCCAAAACTTTATTGCCAGCCGTAGCGGCTGATGTCGGATTACGCGCAAGCGGCTCGGCGCCCCCGCTAATCCGACCTACGTCTTCACATACCCAGGTACGCGCTTTGCACCTGCTCGTTATGCAGCAATTCGGGTCCGGGACCGGACAGGGTGATGGCGCCCGTCTCGATCACATAGCCCACGTCGGCGATCGACAGGGCCGCGTGCGCGTTCTGCTCGACGAGGAAGATGGTGATCCCCTGGTCGCGCAGCTCGGCCACGATGCGGAAAATTTCCGCGATCAGGAGCGGCGCCAGGCCCATGCTCGGCTCATCGAGCAGCAGCAGTTGCGGGCGGCCCATCAGCGCGCGCGCCATGGCCAGCATCTGCTGCTGCCCGCCGGAGAGCGTCCCGGCCAGCAGCAAGCGCTTTTCCTTCAGGATCGGGAACAGGCCGTACATGCGCTCCATGTCGCCCGCCACGTCCTGTGCGGGGCGTGTAAACGCGCCCAGGCGCAGATTATCTTCCACCGTCATGGGGCCGAACACTTGCCGCCCTTCCGGCACCTGGCAGATGCCGGCGCGCACGCGCTTGTCGGCGCTCATGCGGCTGACGTCCTGGCCGGCAAAGGCGATGCTGCCGGCGCTGATCGGCTGCACGCCGGAGATCGTCCGCAGCAAAGTCGTCTTGCCGGCGCCATTGGCGCCCACCAGCGCCACCAGTTGGCCCTGGCGCACTTGCAGGTCGATGCCGTGCAGGGCCTGGATGCGGCCGTAATGGCTGGTCAGGTCGGCGATATCGAGCACCAGCGGTGTCTGAGGTTTTTCCATCTTCATCATGCCGCCACTCCCAGGTATGCCGCCACCACGTCGGGGTTCGCGCGCACTTCGGCGGCGGTCCCTTCGGCCAGCTTCTTGCCATAGTCGAGCACCAGGATATGGTCCGACAAATTCATCACCAGTTTCATGTCATGCTCGACCAGCACCACCGTCACGCCCGATTGCGCCACCTTGCGGATCAGGGCTTCGATCTCGCCCGTCTCCGTGTGGTTCAGGCCCGCGGCCGGTTCATCGAGCAGCAGCACTTTCGGCTTGGCCGCCAGCGCGCGGGCGATTTCCAGGCGCTTTAACGCGCCATACGACATCTGCCCCGCCTCGTCATCGATATGCCGGCCCACGCCGACAAACTCCATCAGCCCCGCCGCCTCGTCGCGGCAGGCCGCATCGGCGCGGCGCACGGAAGGCAAACGCAGCATGGAGGCGAACAGGTTCTGGTTCAGGCGCAGGTGCGCGCCCACCATCACATTGTCGATGGCCGTCATGTTCATGCACACCTGCAGGTTCTGGAAGGTGCGGCTCATGCCGCGCCGCGCCAATGCATCGGGCGACATGGCGGCCACGTCCTCGCCATTGAGCAGGATCTCGCCTTTGGTCGGCGTGTAGACACCGGTGATCAGGTTGAACAAGGTCGTCTTGCCGGCGCCGTTCGGCCCGATCACGGAGTGGATGTTGCCTTCCTTGACGGTAAAGCTCACGTCCTGCACCGCATGCACGCCGCCGAAGCTCTTGCTCAGGTTGTTAATCGTCAGCATCTCACACCTCCCGTGCAGATTGAGGCGGTGCTTTCGGCGTAGCAGAACGCTTGCGCGAACGGCTGGCCAGACTAGGCACCAGGCCCTTTGGCATGAAGATCATGGTCACCATCAGGATCACGCCGAACACCACCGTTTCCCAGCCTTCAAAACTGGACAGCAGTTGCGGCAAGACCGTCAACAGCGCGGCGCCGATGATGGAACCGAAGATCGACGCCATGCCGCCCACCACCACCATCGTCACCAGCTCAATCGAGTGGAAGAAGCCGGCCAGGTTGGGCGTGATGAAACCGATGTAATGGGCGCTGATGCTGCCCGCGATGCTGGCGATGACGGCCGACAGCACGAACACGCGCACCTTGAAGCGCGTCGTGTCGACGCCGACCACGCGGGCCGCCACTTCAGAACCGTGGATGGCCTGCAGCGCGCGGCCGACGGGCGAATCGATCAGGTTCAGGGCCAGCCACGTGACCAGCAACAGCAGCACGGCGCACACCAGGTACCACGATTTTTCGCCGGCGATTTCCAGGCCGGCGACACTGAAGGCGGAGACGCCGATGCCGTCCGGACCGCCCGTCCATTGCGTCTCGTTGTTGATCACGATGGAAATGATGATGCCCAGTCCCAGGGTCGCCATGGCCAGGGTATGGCCCTTGAGTTTCAGTACAGGACGGGCCAGCAGCAACGCCAGCAGGCCCGTAGCGACGGCGCCGGCGGCCAAGGCGGCCAGCGGCGGCCAGCCATAGTGCGTGGTCAGCACGGCCGACGCATACGCGCCCAGGCCATAGAAGCCCGCGTGGCCGAGGCTGATCTGGCCCGTATAGCCCATCAAGAGGTTCAGGCCGATGACGACGATGGCGTTGAGGGCGATGCGGATCGCCACGTCATAGTAGAACGCATTGCTGAGGAACAGCGGCAGGATGGCCAGCACCAGGGCCAGCACCAGCAAACCGCCATGGCGCGAGCGGGTAAGGAAATTCTTCATACACGCTCCGAATTTTTAGCGCCAAACAAGCCTTGCGGCAGGAAGAACAGGATCAATAGAATCAGCACGAACGGTACCGCGTCCTTGTAGGCCGACGAGATGTAGCCGGCCGTCATGGCTTCGGCGATGCCGAGGATCAGGCCACCGGCAATCGCGCCTGCGCCGCCGCCCAGGCCACCCAATACGGCGGCGACAAAGCCTTTCAGGCCCAACATGATGCCCGCGTCATATGAGGTATACGTGATCGGAGCGACTAGGATGCCGCCCGCCGCGCCCAGCAGGGCCGACAGGCCGAACGAGAACAGCAGCACCTTGCGCGTGTTGATGCCCACCAGTTGCGCGGCCAGCTTGTTGTGCGAGGTGGCCAGCATGGCCTTGCCCATCAGGGTGCGGCCGAAGAACCAGCCCAGCACCAGCACGATGACGACCGTCACGCCCAGTACCCACAGGCTTTGCGGCAGCAGGCTGGCACCTAAAAAATCGATCGGCGCGTCGCCGGAAAAGGCCGGCAGAGAATGCGTATCCTTGCCCAGCCAGATTTGCACGAGGCCGCGCAGCACGAGCGAAGCGCCGATGGTGATGATCAAGAGGGTGATGACCTGCGCGTTTTGCGCCGGTTCGATCACGGTTTTTTCCATCAACAGGCCCACCAGACCGGTGGCGATGACGGCCAGGATGATGGCCAGCGGCAGCGGCACGCCGGCGGCCGACATCACGGCGGCCAGCATCCCGCCCAGCATGATGAATTCGCCCTGGGCGAAATTGATCACGCCGCTGGTGTTGTAGATGATGGTAAAGCCCAGCGCCGCCAGCGCGTAGGCGGAACCGACCGTCATCCCGGAATACAGAAATTGTAGAAATTGAGCGACTTCCATGGTGTCTCCATTATGTTCGGCTATGCGCGGGCCGCCTTCGAGGACGGCCTCGCGCAGGTACTCTGGCTTACATCACTTCGACAATTGCCATTCGCCGTTCTTCACTTCCACCATGCGGAAAGCCGACAGATCCAGGCCCATGTGGTCCTTGGCCGACATGTTGAACACGCCGGTCGTGCCCACAAAACCCTTGGTCTGTTCCAGTGCCGTGCGCACTTTTTCGCGGTCCGTGCCGCCGGCGCGCTTGATGGCGTCCACCGACAGGTTCAGCGCGTCGAGCGCATAGCCGCCAAAGGTCGACGGATCGATCTTGTAGCGCTCTTTATACGTCTTGTCGTAGCCGACGACGACGGCCTTCTGCGCGTCGCTGTCGGGCAGCATGGCGCCGATCAAGAGGGCCGGCGTCGGCAGGCGCACGCCTTCGGCGGCCTTGCCCGACAGCTTCAGGTATTCGTCCGACGCCACGCCATGCGACTGGTACAGCGGCAGCGCGGCCATACCCAGCTGGCCGTAATTCTTGGTCACGACGGCCGGGCCCTGGCCCAGGCCGAAGACGAAGACGGCCTGCACGCCAGCCGTATTCTTGATGCGCGTGAGCTGCGCCGTGATGTCCGTGTCTTTCGGGCCGTAGGTTTCATCGGCCACCAGGGTGATGCCATATTTGGAAGCGACGATCTGCGACTCCTTGCGGCCCGAGGCGCCGAAGCCGCTCGTTTCCGACAGCAGGCCCACCTTGCTGATGCCGCGCTTCTTCATGTCCTCGAACACCTTCTCGGCCGCCATGCGGTCCGTATGCGGCGTCTTGAAGACCCATTTCTTGACCGGATCGATGATGACCACGGCGCCCGCCAGCGAGATGAACGGCATGCTGGCGCGATCCACCAGCGGCGCCATCGCCATCGTCGCGCCGGTGGTGGTGCCGCCGATCAGCACGTCGACCTTGTCCGACTCGATCAGGCGCTTGGTAAAACCGTTGGCCTTGGCCGCGTCGCTGCCGTCGTCGTAGTGCACCAGTTCCAGCTTGCGTCCCAGGACGCCGCCGGCCGCATTGATTTTCTCGATATACAGCTGCAGGGTTTTCAGTTCCGGGTCGCCCAGGAAGGCGGCAGGTCCCGTGACGGACAGCACGGAACCGATCTTGATGTTGTCGGCCGCGTACGCACCCGCGGCAGTCATGGCCAGCACGCCGGCGATCAGGGTTTTCTTGAAGATATTGGCAATCATTATGGTCTCCACCAGGTTGGCACTACGGTCAATTATGGTTGGCGCTTTTTTGCAAGCCTGCGCCTTTTTTTTGTTTTACTTTTTTATACGCGTTCAATGACGACAGCAATACCCTGTCCCACGCCGATGCACATGGTGCACAGCGCATAGCGTCCGCCCGTGCGCTCCAGCTGGTTCAGCGCCGCCATCACCAGGCGCGCCCCCGATGCGCCCAGCGGATGGCCGATGGCAATCGCCCCGCCATTCGGGTTCACGTGGGCCGCATCGTCGTCCAGGCCCAGGTCGCGCGTGACGGCCAGGGCCTGCGCGGCAAACGCTTCATTGAGTTCGATCACGTCCATCTGCTCGATGGTGAGGCCGGTCTGCGCCAGCACCTTGCGCGACGCCGGCGACGGACCGAAGCCCATGATGCGCGGCGCCAGACCGGCCGTGGCCATGCCCAGCACCTTTGCGCGCGGCGTCAATTTGTATTTATCCACGGCGGCGGCGGACGCCAGCAAGATCGCGCAAGCGCCGTCGTTCAAGCCCGAGGCATTGCCGGCCGTGACCGTGCCATCCGCTTTCACCACGCCTTTCAGTTTCGCCAGCATTTCCAGCGAGGTGTCCGGACGCGGATGTTCATCCATCGTCACCATCTTCGGCTCGCCCTTTTTTTGCGGCACGGCGACGGGCACGATTTCGCGATCGAACACGCCGGCCGCGTTGGCGGCGGCCCAGCGCTGCTGACTGCGCAAGGCCAGCGCGTCCTGGTCGGCGCGGCTGATGCGAAATTCCACGGCCACGTTTTCCGCCGTTTCAGGCATGGTGTCGATGCCGTACTGCGCCTTCATCTTGCCGTTGACGAAGCGCCAGCCCAGGGTCGTGTCTTCGATTTTCGCCGCGCGCGAGAACGCGCTGTCGGCCTTGCCCATCACGAAAGGCGCGCGCGTCATGCTTTCCACGCCGCCGGCGATGATCAGTTCCGCCTCGCCCGCCTTGATCGAGCGGGCGGCCATGCCCACGGCGTCCAGGCTGGAGCCGCACAGGCGGTTGATGGTATTGGCCGGCACTGCCGCCGGCAAGCCCGCCAGCAGCGCGGCCATGCGGCCCACGTTGCGGTTGTCCTCGCCCGCCTGGTTGGCGCAGCCGTAGAACACGTCATCGATGGCGGACCAGTCGACGGAGGGGTTGCGGGCGATCAGCGCGGCAATCGGCAGCGCGCCCAGGTCGTCCGCGCGCACGCTGGACAAGGCACCGCCGTAGCGGCCGAAAGGTGTGCGCACGGCGTCACAGATAAAGGCTTCGTTCATGTTTGCTTCCTTGTTCGGGCTATCAGGAGAAAATCTTCGGGCGCTGGTCGACCACGCGGCGGGCCTTGCCCGTCAGCGTGCGTTCGATGCCGGCGGCGGCCACCAGGCGCACGCGCGTGCTCACGCCCACGTGCGTCTTGATACGGTGTTCCAGCTCGCGCGCCAGGGCGTCCGTTTCGCTGGCCGAGATGGTGGCCGTCAGGTCGATGCGCAGCTCGGCGATCACTTCGAGCTTGTCGAGGTGGCCGTCGCGCGTGACGACCAGCTGGTATTGCGGCGCCAGCTTCGGCATTTTGAGGATCAGTTCCTCGATCTGCGTGGGGAAGACGTTCACGCCGCGAATGATCAGCATGTCGTCGGAGCGGCCCGTGATCTTGCCGATGCGGCGCATCGAGCGCGAGGTCGGCGGCAGCAAGCGGGTCAGGTCGCGCGTGCGGTAGCGGATGATGGGCAGCGCCTCTTTCGACAAGGAGGTAAACACCAGTTCGCCCTCTTCGCCGTCCGGCAGCACTTCGCCCGTTTCCGGATCGATGATCTCGGGGTAAAAATGGTCTTCCCAGATGACGGGACCGTCCTTGCTCTCGATACATTCGGACGCCACGCCAGGCCCCATCACTTCGGACAGGCCGTAGATGTCGACGGCGTCGATGCCGGCGCGCGCCTCGATTTCCGAACGCATGGCGTCCGTCCACGGTTCGGCGCCGAAGATGCCCACCTTCAGCGACGATTCGGCCGGGTCCAGGCCCTGGCGCGTGAATTCCTCGATGATGTTGAGCATGTACGACGGCGTGACCATGATGATGGACGGCTTGAAATCCTGGATCAGCTGCACCTGCTTTTCCGTCTGGCCGCCGGACATCGGGATGACCGTGCAGCCCAGGCGCTCGGCGCCGTAGTGCGCGCCCAGGCCGCCCGTGAACAGGCCGTAGCCATACGAGATATGCACCATGTCGCCCGCGCGGCCGCCGCCGGCGCGGATCGAGCGCGCCACCACGTTGGCCCAGGTGTCGATATCGTTCTGCGTGTAGCCGACCACCGTGGCCTTGCCCGTGGTACCGCTCGATGCGTGGATACGCACCACCTGCTCGCGCGGCACGGCGAACAGGCCGAACGGGTAATTGTCGCGCAAGACTTTTTTATCGGTGAACGGAAATTTCGACAAATCGGACAGGGATTTGAGATCGTCCGGATGCACGCCCGCTTCG
This sequence comes from Janthinobacterium sp. GW822-FHT07A03, assembly GCF_058798815.1. Taxonomy (NCBI): domain Bacteria; kingdom Pseudomonadati; phylum Pseudomonadota; class Betaproteobacteria; order Burkholderiales; family Oxalobacteraceae; genus Janthinobacterium; species Janthinobacterium sp. GW822-FHT07A03. The sequence continues at coordinate 210,575 of NZ_JBXAKW010000003.1, forward strand.
TCAAAGGCGGCACGGTAATGGGGCACGTTGTCATAAGCGTGCTTGAGCGTCCATTTCATGCGTTCGAGCTGCAGCGCCTGCAGTTCATCCTTGCTGGCGCGCTCGATCGGCTCGAGGTCATTCGGGGCGGGATAGCGTTGGACCATTTCTGTCTCCTAATCGGTTCTTCAATTTTTCAAATCGGCTGCGGCAGTTCAAACCTGCTCTTGTGCTGTTCAACCGCTAATGACTTCGCCCGCCACGCGGATCGACTTGCCGCGGAAGAGCGCGATGGCGCGCCCTTCCTGGTTGCTGACCTTGACGTCGTAGACGCCGCTCTTGCCCGCCAGCGCCTGCTCCACGGCGTGCGCCGTCAGCACGTCGCCTTCGCGGCCTGGCGCCAGGTAGTCGATGGTGCAGCCGGCGCCCACGGTGTTCATGTTGTAGCTGTTGCAGGCGAAGGCGAAGGCGCTGTCGGCCAGGGCAAAAATGAAACCGCCATGGCAGGTCTGGTGGCCATTGAGCATGTCGGCGCGCACCGTCATCGTCATGCGCGCATGGCCGGGGCCCACGTCGGCCAGGGCGATGCCCATGGCGGCGGTGGCGTTATCGCGCGACAGCATGGAGGCGGCAGCCGCTTCGGCCAAAGCCTGGGCGGCGTGAATATGGTCTTCCTTATGCATGAAACGGTGCTCCATTGGCGAGTTTGCGGCGCAACAGCGGCGAGACCCGGTAGCGGTCTTCGCCATAGCCTTGCGCCAGGTGGTGCAGCACGGTCACGATCTGTTGAACGCCTACCGCATCGGCCCAGGCCAGCGGTCCGCGCGGATAATTGACGCCCTTTTGCATGGCGATATCGACGGCATCCGCCGTGCACACGCCCTGGTTGACGGCGTCGGCCGCCTCGTTGGCCAGCATGGCGACCGTGCGCATGACGGCCAAGCCAGGCACGTCGTCCAGGTGCGTGACGGTGAAACCGGCCGCCTGGAACAGGCCGACGGCGGCCGCATAGGCGTCGTCGCTGCACTGGTCGGCACGGGCCACGGCGATGCGCTTTGCACTGGCGTAATCGAGCGCCAGATCGAACAGCACCGTGTCCGGATGCTGGTTGTCGTGCGCGCGCTGGGTGGCGCTGCGGCCATCGGTCAGATAGATCGCGGCGCCATGGCAATGCAGGGCCGGTGCCTCGTCATGCGCCTGGCCTTCCTGCGTCACGCGGCGGCTGACGGTGACGCCCGCCTGTTCCAGCCGCTGCACCAGGCTGCGGATGATGCCGCTGTGGCCACGGCCATCGCCGCCGATGGCGGCCGACAGGGCGACGAATTCCGGCTTCGGCTGCGTGCTTTCCGCCTGCGCGACAGGGGCAGCGGCGCCTTCGCCGTACAGATAAAAACCACGGCCCGATTTGCGCCCCAGGAAACCGGCGTTGACCATTTCCTGCTGCAGCACGGACGGCGTGAAGCGCGGGTCGTTGAAATAGGCGCCGAATACGGATTGCGTAACGGAGAAATTCACGTCATGGCCGATCAGGTCCATCAATTCGAATGGCCCCATGCGGAAACCGCCCGCTTCGCGCAGCACGGCATCGATGGTGGCGGCATCGCCCGCCTGCTCGTTCAACAGGCGCCAGCCTTCCGCATAAAACGGACGGGCGACTCGGTTGACGATGAAGCCCGGTGTCGATTTCGCATGCACGGGGTTCTTGCCCCAGGCAATCGAGGTGTCGTAGACGGTGGCGGCGACTTGCTCGCTGGTGGCCAGGCCACTGATCACTTCCACCAGCGCCATCAGGGGCACGGGATTAAAGAAATGCATGCCGACCAGGCGTTCCGGCCGGCGCAGCTTGGCGGCGATCGCCGTGACGGAGATCGACGAGGTATTCGTCGCCAGGATGCAGTCGTCGCTGACTAACGCTTCGAGTTCGGCGAACAGGCCGCGCTTGACGTCGAGGTTTTCCACGATCGCTTCCACTACCAATGCGGCGCCGCTCATGTCGGCCAGGCTGCCGGCCGCCTGCAGGCGCGCCGTGGCGGCCGTGGCTTCGTCCGCCGTCATACGGCCCTTCTCGGCCAGCTTCGCATACATCTTGCCGATATCAAGCAAAGCCTTGCTCACCGCTTCCGCGCGCGCGTCGTACAGTTTGACCCTGTAGCCGGCGGCAGCTGCCACCTGCGCGATGCCGGCGCCCATGGCGCCGCTGCCGATGACGGCGACGATACTGTTGTTATCCAAAGCTGCCATATCAGTGTCCCTTGAATTGCGGTGTGCGTTTTTCCATGAAGGCGGCCACGCCTTCGCGGTAATCGTCGCTGTTACCGAGATCGCTCATCATGCGCGCTTCCAGCGCAAGCTGCTGCGGCAGGGTATTGGCGCCACTGAGACCCAGCGCCTGCTTGGTGTACGCCAGGCCCTTGGTCGGCGCCGTGGAAAAGTGCACGGCCAGCTTGCGCGTCTCTTCCGCCAATTCGGCGTCGTCCACGCATTTCCAGATCAAACCCCAGTCCTCGGCCTTTTCGGCCGTCAGTTTTTCGCCGAGCATGGCCAGTCCCATGGCGCGTGCCGAACCGATCAGACGCGGCAGGAAGAAGGTGCCGCCCGTATCCGGAATCAGGCCCAGCTTGCAGAACACTTCGACGAAGCTGGCCGACTTGCCGGCGATGACGATGTCGCAAGCCAGCGCCAGGTTGGCGCCCGCACCCGCGGCCACGCCGTTGACGGCGCAGATCACGGGCATAGCCAGGGCTTTCAAGGCCAGCACCAGCGGCGCGTAGTTCTTTTCCACCGATTCGCCCAGGTCCACGCCCTTCGAACCGGGTTCCACGGCGCGGTCGGACAAATCCTGGCCCGCGCAAAAGCCGCGGCCCGCGCCCGTCAGCACGAAGACGCGCACGGTGCTGTCGGCGTTCACTTGCGCAATCGCGTCGCGCACTTCCTCGTGCATGGCTTGCGTAAAGCTATTGAGCTTGTCGGGACGGTTCAGGGTCAGCGTCGCGATACCCTGCTCAATGGTGAAGAGGATGTTTTGGTAGGTCATGGCGTGTCTCGTGTACGTTTATTTTTAACCCAGGTGCCACTGCCGGGGTCGGACCTTAAGGTCCGACCCCAGATGTTGTTTGGGGTTTGCGACTATTCTGCCTGATCGAAATCGACAATCACCTTGTCGGTCAGCGGAAAACTCTGGCAGCTGAGGACGAAACCGCGCGCCACTTCGTAGTCTTCCAGCGCGTAGTTGACGTCCATCTCGACTTTGCCGTCGAGGATCTTGCAGCGGCAGGTCGAGCATACGCCGCCCTTGCACGAGTAGCGCATGTCCAGCCCACTGCGCAGTCCCGCGTCGAGGATGGACTCCTTGTCCTTGTCCATCATGAAGGTGGTGTGGTTGCCGTCCATGATGACGGTCACTTCCGTTTCCTGCACGGCATCCGCAGCCAGCTGGGCGCGCGGCTTGTGGGCGTTTTTCGGGATGCTGGCGGCGAACAGTTCGATCTTGATATTCTGCTTGGGCATGCCGGCCGCCTGCAGGGCAGCGGACACGCCCAGCATCATGTCTTCCGGGCCACAAATAAACGCGTTGTCGTAGTCTTCGACTTTGATCCAGTGCTGCAGGAACTGCTCGCATTTTTCCTGCGTGATGCGGCCGTTGAACAATTCGATGTCCTGCTGCTCGCGGCTCATCACGTAGACGAGGTTCAAACGCTCCAGGTACACATCCTTCAAGTCCGTCAATTCTTCCTTGAAGATGACGGACGACGAGGCGCGGTTGCCATAGAACAGAGTAAAACGGCTCAGGGGTTCCGCCAGCAGGGTCGTCTTGATGATGGAGAGGATGGGCGTGATGCCGCTGCCGGCCGCAAACGCCAGGTAGTGCTTGCGGTTGACGCAGTCGAGCGGCACGTTGAAGTGGCCCATGGGCGGCATCACGTCGATGGTGGCGCCGGCTTTCAAGGTGTCGTTCGCCCAGGTGGAAAAGGCGCCGCCTGGCGTGCGCTTGATGGCCACGCGCAGCGTGCCGTCCTGCACCGCCGAACAGATGGAATACGAGCGGCGCACGTCTTCCGCATTGATATGGGCGCGCAGGGTCAGGTGCTGGCCCTGCTGGAAGCGGAACTGCTGCTGCAGCTCGGCTGGCACGTCGAACGTGACGGCGATGGTGTCGCGCGTTTCGTTGCGCACGTTCGCTACGCACAGCGGATAAAATTTACTCATGCTTCATCTCCAGTTTCTTCGGAACGTGTGCCTGATTTTTTTAGTGGCACTTGAAGTAGTCAAACGGTTCGCGGCAAGCCAGGCATTTATACAGGGCCTTGCACGGCGTGGAGCCGAACTGGCTGGTCAGCTGCGTATGCGTGGAACCGCAGTTCGGGCAGATCACCTCCAGCTTGGGCATCGGTTGCCGTTTCACGCCACCACGCAAGCCGCTGATGTCGATCACCTGCTGCTGCGGCGGGGCGATGCCATAGCCTTTCAGCTTGGCCTTGCCCGTCTCGCTCATCCAGTCCGTGGTCCAGGCGGGTGCCAGCTGGTTCACCAGGGTCACCTTCGCCACGCCATGGCTGCGCAAGGCTTCCGTGACGGCGTCGGCGATCACCTGCATGGCCGGGCAGCCCGAATACGTGGGCGTGATCGTCACGGTGCAGGCATCGCCATCCGTGACTTCGACGGCGCGCACGATGCCCAGGTCCACCACCGAAATGACGGGAATTTCCGGGTCGGGCACGTCGCCCAGCCAGGCCCAGACCTGGGCGGCATCCAGCGCGGCGGCGCCAGCGGCCGTGTTCATTACCACTCTGCCCCGGGATAGGCGCGCTGCAGGAACTGCATCTCGGCCAGGATAAAACCCAGGTGTTCCGTGTGCGTGCCCTGCTTGCCGCCCTTTTGCATCCAGGCGTCGGGCGCCGGCATGGTCAATGTCGCTTCGGCGAAGATCTCGGCGACGTGTTCGAGGAAAGCCTGGCGCAGGATGTCCGATGGGGGCGCGATGCCGGCGGCGACCATGGCCTGGTCGACGGCGTCGTACTTGAACATCTCGCCCGTGTACATCCACAGCTTGTCGGCCGCGGCCTGCGTTTTCGCATGGCTTTCCGCCGTGCCGTCGCCGAGGCGCACGATCAGGTCACCGCTGCGGCGCAAGTGATACGTGACTTCCTTGATCGACTTTTGCGCCACTTCGACGATGCGCGCATCCGTCGATTTCGTCAGTTCCAGCAGCTGGAAGTAATGCCAACTGTCGAAGAAGAACTGGCGCATCATGGTGTCGGCGTAATTGCCGTTCGGCTGTTCGACCAGCAGGCAATTCTTGAAATCGTGGGCGTCGCGCAGGAAGGCGATGTCGTCCTCGTCGCGGCCCGCGTTTTCCAGTTCCGCCGCATAGCTGAACCACAAACGCGTCTGGCCCAGCAGGTCGAGCGCCACGTTGGTCAGCGCCATGTCTTCTTCCAGCGCCGGCCCCTTGCCGCACAGCTGCGACAGCTGCTGGCTGAGGATCAGGGCATTGTCGCCCAAGCGCAAAAGGTAGTTGACCTTGTCATCCATTGCAGGCGCTCCCATCACAGGTTCTTGACTTCTTCCGGCATCGGGAAGAAGGTGGGATGGCGGTATACCTTGCTGTTCGACGGCTCGAACAGGGCGCCCTTGTCGCCGGGGCTGCTGGCGACGATATCGGCCGCGCGCACCACCCAGATGCTCACGCCTTCATTGCGGCGCGTGTAGACGTCGCGCGCATGGTTGACCGCCATGGTGGCGTCGGAAGCGTGCAGGCTGCCCACATGCTTGTGCGCCAGGCCGTGCTGGCTGCGGATGAAAACTTCCCACAAAGGCCATTCTTTGCTCATGTTGCTATCCCCTATCTGTCTTATGTAATTACGCTGCTGCTTTGTTAGCGGCTTGCTTGTCGGCATAGGCGACCAAGGCATCGCGGAACCATGCACCATCTTCATACGCTTTCACGCGCGTTTGCAAACGCTCGCGGTTGCATGGGCCATTGCCCTTCAGGACATTGTTGAACTCGGACCAGTCGATCTCGCCGAATTCATAATGGCCCGTCTCGGCGTTGAACTTCAGGTCGGGATCGGGCACGGTCAGGCCCAGGTATTCGATTTGCGGCACGGTCTGGTCGACCATGCGCTGGCGCAATTCATCGTTCGAGAACAGCTTGATGCGCCATTGCGCGGACTGGGCGCTGTTGACGGAAGCGGCGTCCGATGGACCGAACATCATCAGCGACGGCCACCACCAGCGGTTCAGCGCATCCTGCGCCATGGCTTTCTGTGCCGGGGTGCCCTTGCACAGCGACATCATGATGTCGTAGCCCTGGCGCGCATGGAACGATTCTTCCTTGCAGACGCGGATCATGGCGCGCGCATACGGACCGTAGGAGCAGCGGCACAGGGGAATCTGGTTGATGATGGCGGAACCGTCGACCAGCCAGCCGATGGCGCCCATGTCGGCCCACGACAGGGTGGGATAGTTAAAGATGCTGGAATATTTGGCTTTGCCCGAGTGCAAGGCGGCGAGCAAATCGTCGCGCGAGACGCCCAGGGTTTCCGCGGCGCTGTACAGGTACAGGCCGTGGCCCGCTTCGTCTTGGATCTTCGCCAGCAGGATCGATTTGCGTTTCAGGGTCGGTGCGCGCGTGACCCAGTTACCTTCGGGCAATTGGCCGACGATTTCCGAGTGGGCGTGCTGCGAAATCTGGCGGATCAGGGTCTTGCGGTAGGCGTCGGGCATCCAGTCCTTGGCCTCGATCTTGATGCCTTCGTCGATGCGCGCCTGGAAAGCGCGCTCTTCCTGGCCCATGTCGTCGATGGAGCGGACGTTCTTGAGGCCGGTTTCAACCATTTGTGCGTACATGATGTGTCTCCCATGTCTTTGATTTTGCGCAGCAACGCGGTGCGATGAACAGATAATACGATACAAAAAACGATTTGCATACACTTGATGTGAATCATTTTAAAAATTCGTATCTTGTGCCGCTTTTTTGTGCGTATGATATTGCTTATGAGAAAACACCATGGAGCGCTACCCGTGCATCCGGCAAATTATTGCCGCGCTACCCGCGCAGCCAAGTAAACTGCTGCTTTTATTGAACCGACCGCAACACGGCCAGACCGGAACCACATGAAGAACACCCGCTGCACGGCATGGATAGCCGATTTCCTGGAAAGCGACCCACCGCGCTCGAAGTCCCTGGTGATGACCATCTTTGGCGACGCCATCGTGCCGCGCGGCGGCGCCATCTGGCTGGGCAGCCTGATCGAACTGCTGGCGCCGTTCGGCGTCAATGACCGGCTATTGCGCACCAGCGTGTTCCGCCTGGCGCAGGAAGGCTGGCTCAGCTCGCAACGCGACGGCCGCCGCAGCGCCTATACGATACGCCCGGAGGCGCTGGCCCGCTTCGAACGCGCCTACCGCCGCATCTATGCGCCGCTGGTCGTGCATTGGGATGGCAGCTGGACCCTGGTGATCGGGCCGGCCGGCAGCATCGGCGCCGCCGAACGGGGCGCGCTGCGCAAGGAATTATTGTGGGCGGGCTACGGCTTGATTTCCCCTGGCATCTTTGGCCACCCGGCCAGCAATACGGAGGCGCTGGAAGATATCCTCGTGCGCAACGAGGTGCAGGGCAAGCTGTATGTCTGCCACACAACAGAGTTGCCAGGCGTCAGTACGCGCCCCCTGCGCGACATGGTGGGCGAATGCTGGGACTTGTCGGAAGTGATGGCCGGCTACGAAAAATTCATCGCCAGCTTCCAGCCCCTGCTGACCCTGCTGCAGGAAGAGCCCGTGTTCGATGCGGAACAGGCATTCGTCATCCGCTCGCTGCTGACGCACGCCTACCGCCGCGTGCAGTTGCACGACCCGCAACTGCCCGTCGAGCTGCTGCCCGAACCGTGGCCCGGCACGCAAGCCTATGCGCTGGCGCGCGACCTGTACCGCATCACGTATGCGGCGGCCGAGGAACACATCCTGGCCACCCTGCGGCGCGAGGACGAGCACGCGCCGGACGTGGAGCCGTGGTTTTTTGAACGTTTCGGCGGCCTGAACGCCTGAGAAAACGTCCATGGCGGCGTTGCAGGGCCTGGGCGTACGTTCGTACTGCCTGCGGCCCTGCGCCTTGCCCTGGCCATTTTTCAGGCGTTCAGGAATAAGAACACCTATCAAAACCTACTGCGCGTCGGTATTTGCGGCCTGCGATGCTCACTGTACCTTAGTACAGTTGCGTTTCTCAACCACAACTCCCTTCCGCTCGCTACGGTTTTGTTAGGTGTTGTAAGTCACTGCCTGCTCACTGTTTCACCACCACTTGCTTGGCCCCTGCCAGCAAATCCTGCCCCAGCTTTTCCAGCGCATTGGCCTGCACCAGCATGGTGTCGAGGATGGCGACGTTGAAGGTGAATTCGGCCGGCGTCGTATAGCCGGGGAAACGTATGATGCGCAGCAATTCCTGCAAGGTCGTACCCTTGCCCAGGTGCGCCAGGGCGTCGCTGAGGGCGCTGATTTTCTTTTCCAGTTCGCGTATGTGTTTACCGTTGTCATCCATGATGCTCTCCCCGTGTCGGAGCTTCCACCTTAGCAAAGCACACCCGTCATCGTTTGCGCCAGCACAAAGGCCAGCGCAAAACAGGTATCATCGCGCCATTGCACACGATGCAAAACCCATACGTTTTTATCAGGAACACTCATGACCATTAAAATCAGCCAGCAATTCGACGCCGGCGCGATCGAGGTGCTGCGCGCCGACGATGCCCAATCCATCGAGCTGAACATCCGCAAGGATTCCCATGCCGACATCACGCAGTGGTTTTACTTCCGCCTGCAAGGCGCGCAAGGCGAGGCGTGCACGATGCGCTTCATGAACGCAGGCAAGTCGGCCTACCCGGACGGCTGGAAAGATTACCAGGCCGTGGCCAGCTACGACCGCGAAACGTGGTTCCGCGTGCCCACCAGCTTTGACGGTACGGTAATGACCATCGAACACACGCCGGAAGAAGAAAGCGTCTACTACGCCTACTTCGAGCCGTATCCATGGGACCGCCACCTGGCCCTGATCGACAGCGCGCAAGCGTCGCCGCTCGTGCGCTTGATCGACCTGGGCAGCACCGTGGAAGGCCGCGACATGAACCTGCTGGTCGTCGGCGACGCCGATGCTGAAAAGAAAGTCTGGGTCATTGCGCGCCAGCACCCGGGCGAGACGATGGCCGAATGGTTTGTCGAAGGCATGCTCGAAGCGCTGCTGGACCAGGCCAATCCGTTTGCCCGCCAGTGCCTGCAGGACGCCGTCTTCTACGTGGTGCCGAACATGAACCCGGACGGTTCCGTGCACGGCAATCTGCGCACCAACGCGGCCGGCGCCAACCTGAACCGCGAATGGATGACGCCGACCATGGAGCGCAGCCCGGAAGTATTCCTGGTGAAACAGAAAATGCATGAAATCGGTTGCGACCTGTTCCTCGACGTGCATGGCGACGAAGGCTTGCCTTACGTCTTCGTGGCCGGCAGCGATGCGCTGGAAAACTTTACGCCAGCACAGAAGGCGGCGCAAGACCGCTTCATCGCCGACTTCAAGGTGGCCAGCCCCGACTTCCAGGATGAGCACGGCTATGAAGACGGCCCGTTCACGCCGGAAGTGCTGACCATGGGCTCGCCCCACATCACGCACGCCTTCGCCTGCCTGTCGCTGACCCTGGAACTGCCGTTCAAGGACAACGCCAACGATCCCGACCCGCAAACGGGCTGGAGCGGCGCCCGCAGCGCCGCCTTGGGCGCGGCCGTGCTGCAACCGATTCTGTCCACCTTGCGCGCCTGAGCGCCAGGGCCGAAGCGGTCCGCTTGATCCCATGCCCCGCTCGCCGGGGTATTTTTTATGCCCGCCCGGCAAGCCGATTCTCTGCAATACGCAGCCATGGCATCGCCCCTGGCATCATGGCTGCGTACCTGCCGAACCAGCTTTCAACAGGGAACACGAGCGCATCGGCATGCACGCCACCATGGCGCAGCGCAGCATCGCTAATCGTTGCCACGCCGGCCATTGCTGCCTATACTGGGCGCAGCATTGCCTGTCCCTTCCCTTGCCGATAAGCACCCACCTATGACCATCAAAGACCAGCCACGCGCTGCGGCGCGATTTTCGCCGACCCGATTTGCACACGTGTGCATATTCTTGTTTCTTGGCTTGCACGGCGTGCCGGGTACGGCGGCCGAACTCAGCCCTGCCGCCCAGCTGGGGCGGCGCATCTTCCACGATGCCAGCCTGTCCGCTTCGGGCAAGCAGTCGTGCGCCAGCTGCCACGACCCGGCCCACGCTTACGCGCCCGGCAACAAACTGGCGGTGCAACTGGGAGGCGCCGATGGCCGGGCCCACGGCTACCGCGCCACGCCATCGCTGCGCTACCTGGAACACAATCCGCCCTTCCGCTTTGATGAGGAAGGCGCGCCCAACGGCGGCATCAACTGGGACGGCCGCGCCGCCAGCCTGGCGGAACAGGCGGAACGGCCTTTCCTGGCAGCGCACGAAATGGCCAATGCCAGCACGGATGAAGTGGTGGAGCGGCTGCGCAACGGCAGCTACGCGGAAGCATTCCGGCACGTCTTTGGCGCTGCCATCTTTGCGCAACCGCAACAGGCCTTTCGCCGCATCACCTATGCCTTGCAGCAATTCCAACAGGAAGAGCCGGATTTCCACCGCTACGATTCCAAATATGACCTCTACCTGGCCAACAAGGTTCCGCTGGAGCTGGCGGAATTGCGGGGCCTGGCCCTGTTCAACGATGAACGCAAGGGCAATTGCGCCGCTTGCCACCCCAGCGTGCGGGGCGAACATGGCGCGCCGCCCTTGTTTACGGACTTCAGTTTCGACAATCTGGGCGTGCCGCGCAATACGCGCATTCCCGCCACGGCCGACCCCGCCTATTTCGACCTGGGCTTGTGCGGCCCCGACCGCACGGACCTGGCCACAAAAGGAGCGTTATGCGGCGCCTTCAAGGTGCCCAGCCTGCGCAATGTCGCCACGCGCCAGGTGTTTTTCCATAACGGCGTGTTCGACAATCTGACGGATGCCCTGCGTTTCTATGTGCGGCGCGATACGCATCCGCAAGAATGGTATCCGCGCGACAAGCGGGGAAAAGTGCAGAAATTCAATGACTTACCCGCCAGGTACCGCGCCAACGTCAACGTCAAGGAGGGGCCGTTCGACCGCAAGCGGGGCATGGCGCCCGCGCTGACGGCGGGCGAGATCGAGGATATGGTGAAGTTTTTGGCCACGCTGACGGATGGCTATCAAGTCCAGCAGTAATACATGGGGCGTTCCAGCGCCGGAACGCCCCCCCTGGCAACTAGCCGCGCGCCACCTTGCGCAGGGCATCGACCAGCCGGTCCAGATGCGACTCGGGCGTAAAGATGCCCGGCGTGACGCGCACGCATGCGCCGCTGGCAAGACCGTCACGCGGCACGGCAAAGATGCCGTGTTCCTGCACCAGCTTTTTCGACAGGGCATAACTGTCTGCCACGCTGGTCCTGCCTTTCAGACGGAACGAAGCGATGGCGCTCGTCAGGCGTGGATCGCTGGACGCCAGCACCTCGATGCCATCGATGCCGCGCGCCGCCTCCACCCAGCGGTTGCGCAGCAGCCGCAGCCGCGCCTGCTTGTTGGCCACGCCGATGTGCGCATGCAAGTCCAGTGCCGCCGGCAAACTCAGGTAGGCGGCGAAATTGAGCGTGCCCGTATGTACGCGGGTACGGATATCGTCGCCCGCCTTTTCTCCCAGGTACGGGTCGATATCAGCCGCCCGGCCCCGCTTGATGTAGGCGGCGCCCACGCCCACGGGCGCGCCTATCCATTTGTGCAGGTTGATGCCGGCAAAGTCCGCCTGCAGGTCGGGGATCGTCATGTCCAGCTGGCCAAAGCCATGCGCCGTGTCGACGATCACATCGATGCCCCGTGCGCGCGCCAGGCGGCTGATCTCGGCCACGGGCAAGACCATACCGTTGCGGTGGTTGACATGCGTGAGCAGCATCAATTTCAGCTTCGGCTGACGTTCCATGGCGGCAACATAGGCAGCAACCACATTGTCATGCGTAAATGGTTCCGGGATGGCAATGGACACCACCTGGGCGCCACGCCGCTGCTGCAGCCAGCGCGTGACGGTGATCATATTGTCGTAATCGATGTCCGCGTACAGCACCGCATCGCCCGGCTGCAGGCGGTTGTAGCCGGCGATCAAGACTTGCAGCGCTTCCGTGGCGCCCCGCGTCAGCACGATTTCATCGATCCCCACGCCCAGCGCCCTGGCCGCCGCCGCGCGGGCCGCCTCGAAGTCGGCGGGAAAGCGCATGCGCGCATACCAGGCGTTGTCGCGGTTGACCATGGTCAATTGCTGCTCGTAATGACGCAGCACGGGCCTGGCCATCGAACCCCAGTAGGCATTGTCGAGTTGCACGATGGCATCGGTGGTGTCGTATTGCCCGGCCACGGCTTGCCAGTAAGCCTGGTTGCTGGCCAGCGTCTCCGGCGTGGTGCCGGCGGGCACTGCCGGCAAAGGTGGTGGCAAGGCGGCGGACGCCGCCGATCCTGCGCCCGCCGTCAAGGGCAGCGCCGCCGCCAGCGAACCCGCACGCAACAAGGCGCGGCGTTGTGGATTCATCGTCATCCCCCTTAAAATTTCACTTTGTACTCGACGTACAGCTTGCGCCCGTCCGTGTCGTATGGCGCGTTGCGCGAATAGATCAGACCGCGGCTGGCCTGGAAGGTTGCCTCATCGGGATATTTGTCCAGCACGTTGTCGATACCCACGCGCACGGACTGCTTGTCGCTGATCTTGTAGCTGACCGCCAGGTCGAGAAATTGCATGGCGCCAAAACGCTGGAAGATATCGCCCGTGGCGTTGCCGGAATTGTCCGTCCAGGCGCCGTAGTAGCGCACGCGGGCCAGGGCATTCCAGCTGCCCAGGTCGTAGTTGCCGCTGATGGTGGCTTTCTGGCGCGGCAGGCGCTCTTCGAACACCTGGCGCTGGGCTGCATTAGTCACCAGGCTGGACTTGCCGCCGTCAACCTTGGTGGTGTTGTAGTTGTAGGCCAGGGTCAGGTTCAGCTTGCCGTCGCCGATACGGCTGACGTGGCTGCCCACGATATCGATGCCGCGCGTGGTGGTGTCGAAGTCGTTCGTGAAATAGCTGACGGAGGTGTAGCGCAGCGGGTTGGCCACGCCAGCGGGCACGGCAAACGCGGCGGACGTGCTGAAGCGGTCGCTGACCTTGATGTCATACACGTCGACGGAACCGGAAAAGCCGGCCGGCGTCTTCCAGGTAAAACCCAGCGACAGGTTCTTCGATTTTTCAGGCTTCAGCGCCTGCGCACCGAGCAGGATGGCCAGCGGGTCGTTGTTGGCCAGGCGGCCACTGGTAAACAACAGCAGGGTCTTGGTGTCGAGGCCCTGGTTGGTGCTGTTGGTGTTCGACTGGCCCGGCGTTGGCGCGCGGAAACCCGTCGAGTAGGAACCGCGCAGGGCCAGGTCTTCGCTCAAGGCGTAGCGGGCCGACAGCTTGCCGTTGACGGTGCTGCCAAATTCCGAGAAATGTTCATAGCGGGCCGCGCCGCCCAGGCTCAAGGCCTTGCTGACGGGCACTTCCACGTCCAGGTAGGCCGCATAGCTGTCCTGCCCCCAGCTGCCCGCCTGGCGGTCGCTGAAACCGGGCGCGCCGTTGGCGTTCGCGTCCAGGCCGACGGCCGCGCCCGGCCCCACCGTCCAGGACGCTACATCGCCCGCCTTCACGCCATACGTTTCATTGCGCGCTTCCGCGCCAAACGCGATATTGACGGGTTGCGGCAACGATGCCACGGGCAGTTCATAGTTGAAGTTGGCGTTGAGAATCTTTTCCGCCTGCGACAACTGGCCCAGGTAGAACGACGTCGGGCTGCTCGGCCCCATCGAGGCGTTGATGGAATTGGCCAGCTTGTAATCAATGCGGTTACGGCCATAGGAAGCGCTCACATCCCAGCCGAAGCGGTCGTTGAAGTGACCGCGCACACCGGCCACCAACTGCAAATCATCCTGGTCGTTCGAATAGCTGGGGCTGAAACCAAGCGGATACAGGCTGCGCAAGTCCCAGCCGGGGAACAGGCTGCTGGTCTTATACGCGCCCGTGCTGGTGTCTGGATTTCTCCAATTGAAATCCGAGGTGCCGTCGCTGCGGCTGAACAGGCCGAAACCGTACAGTTCCGCCGTGTCGGACAGGGCCAAGCTGGCATTGAAGCCGATGCGCTTGCTGTCGAGTTCAGGCTGGCCCCAGCGCTGCACGGGATTCGGCACCTTCAGTTCAGGATGGGCATTCTGGAAAGCAATGGCGTCGGCCCGCTGGCGCGTGCGCGAAGTGGGGTCGGACTGGGCCAGCGCGCCGAAAATCGTCGCCTTGCCCGTCTCGCCAAACGTAAAGCCCGTCTTCAGGTTGAGCTCATTGCCCTTGCCGTCGCCTTCCGAATATTGCGAATGGTGCACGGACAGCTCCGTGCCGACCGTGTCGTCGAGAATGATGTTGATCACGCCCGCGATCGCGTCGGAACCGTACTGGGCCGAAGCGCCGTCACGCAGCACCTCGATGCGCTTGATGGCGGACACGGGAATCTGCGCCAGGTCCGGCGCCTGCGCACCGCGCGCTCCGAGCAGGGCGCTGCGGTGGAAACGCTTGCCATTGATCAAGACCAAAGTCTGGTCCGGCGACAAGCCGCGCAGGGTAGCCGGGCGCACGAAGACTTGCCCGTCGGCCATCGGCAAGCGCTGCACCACGTACGAGGGAACCAATTGCGCCAGGACATCGTTCAAGTCCGACGATTCGACGGCGCCGATATCTTCGCGGTTGAACACATCGACGGGCGCCATGGTATCGAACTGCGTGCGGTTGCTGCCGCGCGTGCCGGTGACGATCACGGCTTGCGTTGTATCAAGGATATCGCTGGCAGCAACGGGCGCGGCGGGCGCATCGCCATGGGCATGCGCCTGGCTGGCGAAGACGGCGCTCAAGGCGCACAACAGGGCCGCCGCGCGGGCGATGCGGGTACGGGAACAGGTCATGGAGAGAGTTCACTATGCAGGTTGGATCAACAACGACGCGTCACGGCAAGACTCGCATCTTGCATGAAATATCACGAAGTTCGGCTTACTTACATTAAAAGCATCTAAATTACGCAGATAACGTCAGATGGCGTCATCATACGAAGCGAATATTTCCGCCGTATGACGACCAGGCCGCTGCGCGAAAAACCACAGGGACAAGAAAAAAGGCGCCAGCGGCGCCTTTTGATCAGGAGGAATGCATCCGTTCAGCCGCCGGCCACCACCATGCTCTCGATGAGGATGGAACCCGTCTCTTTGGTTCCGCGACGCAAGACGTCGGCGCCCACGGCGACGATGTTGCGCAGCATGTCCTTCATGTTGCCGGCAATCGTGATTTCTTCCACCGGATACTGGATCACGCCGTTTTCCACCCAGAAACCGGAGGCGCCGCGCGAATAGTCGCCCGTCACGTAATTGGTTCCTTGTCCCATCAGTTCCGTCACCAGCAAGCCCGTGCCCAGCTTTTTCAGCATGGCACTGAAATCGTCGCTGGCGGCCGTCAGGTTCGAGGTCAGGTACAGATTGTGCGAGCCGCCCGCATTGCCCGTCGTCTGCATGCCCAGCTTGCGGGCCGTATAGGTCGACAGGAAATAGCCTTGCACCACGCCATCCTTGACGACGTCGCGGCTGACAGTCTTGACGCCCTCTTCGTCGAACGGCGCGGAACCGACGCCGCCGATCACGTGCGGGTCTTCGAAGATCTGCACGTGCGACGGCAGCACCTGCGTGCCCAGGGAATCGTTCAGGAACGTGGATTTGCGGTACAGGGCGCCGCCCGAGGTCGCTTGTACATAGGTACCGAGCAAACCGGCCGCCAGCGGCGCCTCGAACAGCACGGGACAAGTGCGCGTGCCCAGCTTGCGCGCATTCAGGCGCGACAGGGCGCGCTCGGCGGCGTAGCGGCCGATGGCTTCCGGACTCGACATCTTGGCGGCGTCGCGCACGGACGAATACCAGTCGTCGCGCTGCATCTTCGCGCCCTTGCCGGCGATGGGTGCCACGGACAGCGTATGGCGCGAAAACGGGTAGCCGCCGATGAAGCCGCGCGAATTGGCGGACACAAAGTGCGATTGCTGCACGTGCACGCTGGCGCCCTCGCTGTTCGTGATGCGCGGGTCGACGGCGAACGCGGCCGCTTCGGCCCGCTGGGCCAGTGCGACGGCTTCCTCGGCGGAAATGAGCCAGGGATAAAACAGTTGCAAATCGCGGGGGGACATTTCCAGCATGTCGGCGTCGGCCAGCCCCGCGCAATCGTCCTCGGCCGTGAAGCGGGCGATATTGTAGGCGGCGTCCACCGTGGCGCGCAGGGCGGCAGGGGAAAAGTCGGAGGTGCTGGCATTGCCGCGTTTCTTGCCGACAAACACGGTCACGCCCATGCCCTTGTCCTTGTTTTGCTCGATCGTCTCGATCTTGCCTTTTCGTACAGAAACGGACAGGCCGCCGCCTTCGCTGACTTCGACGGCTGCGTCGGTACCGCCCGCTTCCCGCACAAAAGACAACACATCACGGGCCAGTTGCTGCAATTGCTCTTGACTATGGGTAAATACGGAGTCGTTCATGCGCTGTTTTCTTCGGAAAGCCGCTAAAAAGGTTATCATAGCAGTCGTTTACAGTTTACAGGAGCGGTCCACAAGTCCTCTCCCGCCTTATATATCATGCCAAATCCAAACCGGGGAGCTTGCGGCTTCCAATCCACCGAATTCGAACAGGAATATGAACGTCCGTCGAAGTCGGAACTCAAGCGCCAGATGACCGTCCTGCAAAAGCTGGGCGAAGAACTCGTCAATGAGGCACGCGACCGCGTCAAGCGCGTCCCGATGCCGGAAGACGTGCGCGACGCCATTCTCGAATGCCAGCAGATCAAGGATCACGAAGGCCGCCGCCGCCAGCTGCAATACGTGGGCAAGAAAATGCGTACCCTGGATGAAGAAGAAGTTGCCGCCATCCAACGCACCATCGATAGCTGGAAAGGCTTGTCGAAAGCCGACACGGCCAATATGCACGCGATGGAACGCCGCCGCGACAAGCTCTTGACGGATGACAAAGCGCTGACCGTCTTGCTGTCGGAAAACCCGGAACTGGACGTGCAGCACCTGCGCACCCTGATCCGCAATGCCCGCAAGGAGCAAGCCGAGAACAAGCCGCCGAAAGCCTACCGCGAAATCTTCCAGATCTTGAAAGAGATCGCCAAGAAGAACAACAGCGGCAAGAAAGATGCCGATGAAGATGGCGCAGAAGCGGAAGACGACGAGTAATTCGCCGTCCGAAACGCAAAGATGGACAAAAAACCGGGATAATCCCGGTTTTATTGTTTTTACGCCACTCCAGACTTTATAGGTGACCGATGTCCACCACTCTCGAAGACGAATTGATTATCGGCCTCGTGTCGATCTCCGACCGCGCCAGCGGCGGCGTGTATGAAGACCTGGGCATTCCGGCCCTGGAAAGCTGGCTGTCCGCCGCCATCCGCACGCCTTTCCGCCTGGAAAAGCGCCTGATCCCCGACGAGCGCTCGCAAATTGAAAACACCCTGATCGACATGGTCGACCTGAACCACTGCCATCTGATCCTGACGACGGGCGGCACGGGTCCGGCGCGGCGCGACGTCACGCCGGACGCCACGCTCAGCGTGGGCACCAAGGAAATGCCCGGTTTCGGCGAACAGATGCGCCAGATCAGCCTGCAATTCGTGCCGACGGCGATCCTGTCGCGCCAGGTGGCCGTGATCCGCGAGACGCCCGAGCGCGCTTGCCTGATCATGAACTTGCCGGGCCAGCCAAAAGCCATCAAGGAAACCCTGGAGGGCTTGAAGGATGTTGATGGAAATCAATTGGTGAACGGTATCTTTGCCGCCGTCCCCTATTGCATCGACCTCATCGGTGGCCCCTACATGGAAACCGACCCGGCCATCTGCAAGGCCTTCCGTCCCAAATCGGCGCTGCGTCCGGCGCAACCTTTACCTGAGGAAAATACATGAGCACCTTGCTGGAAACCATAGAACTCGACAGCGCACCGAACCCCACCGTTTCCATCATCTGGATGCACGGCCTGGGCGCCGACGGCAACGATTTCGTGCCCCTGGTAAAAGAACTCGATTTGCGCGGCTGCCCCGCCATCCGCTTCATCTTCCCCAGCGCCGGCACCATGCCCGTCACCATCAACAACGGCTACGTGATGCGCGCCTGGTACGACATCCTCGTGAACGACCTCGTGCGCCGCGAAGACGAGGGCGGCCTGCGTGCCTCGCAGGCGCAGATCGAAGCGCTGATCGCGCGCGAAAAAGCGCGCGGCATTCCCGCCAGCCGCATCATCCTGGCAGGCTTCTCGCAAGGCTGTGCCATGACCTTGCAGACGGGCTTGCGCCATGCGGAACCGCTGGCCGGCCTGATGTGCCTGTCCGGCTACCTGCCCCTGGCCGACAAGACGGCTCTTGAACGCACGCCGGCGAGCCTGCAGACGCCGATTTTCATGGCGCACGGCACGGCCGACCCCGTGGTGCCGATCGGCCGCGCGCAGCAGTCACGCGACTTGCTCACCGGCATGGGTTACAAGGTGGAATGGCACGAGTACATGATGCAGCACTCGCTGTGCCAGGAAGAAATCGACGCCATCGGCGCGTGGCTGAAAAAAGTATTGGCTTAAAGTAAAACAGGCGCGGTGTGCGCCGCGCCTGTTGTCATACGGAACGCCAGGAACGATCAGTTCGCCGGCGTTTTTGCATTCCATATCTTCAACATGTCGGGCGACGCTTCCGAGCGGATACCGTTGTCCGTCAGCACCGATTCCGTCGCGGCCAGCATCTCCTTGCGGGGCACGACGACCATTTCCGCATCGCGCTGCTGGAAGCGGAACGTCAGCAGCTCATCGGTCTGGTCGCGCAGCAAGGCCACCAGGTGCGCCAGGCTGCGCACGCGCACGCCATTGACGGAATCGACGACCGAGAAGAAACGGGTACTGTAACCATTCATCAGCTTGTGCGGGAAGAATGGCGCGGCGATCACCACCAGCTCTTCGCGCTCGCTATCGGGCGCATCGCCGCGCCGCGTGGCCAGCGGATTGCCGGCAAACGCCATGCCGCCCAGCATTGCCGGGTTGCCACTCGGCGCCGCCATGAATTCCGTGGTGGCGCGCGAAAACACCATCGGGCCGAAGATGAAATAAGACGGATAATTGCCCTGCAGACCGCTAATGAGCATCGGGTGCGCCGCCGAGACGGGCACCTTGATTTTCAGGGGCGCGCCCTGGCGCACTACCGTCAACGGCAACTCGCCGTCTTTCGCCAGTTGCTGCACGCGGTACTGGAAGCGCACGCGGCTGTTGGCATTCAGCTTGACCATGCCCTGGTTGTCGATAGGAAATTCACCGATATGCGTGATCACATCCCACTCCTTGAGCGGATAGCCGGCATCCTTGCTGGCCGGCGTCATCACGACGGCGCCCTCGACACCCTTGGCCAGCTTCAGGTAGGTGCGCAGCGCGGGATTTTCCAGCGTTTGCGTCACGTCGCGCATGGCCGGCTTGCCCTTGGGAGCGCCGCTTTCCTGATCGCGCAGGAACAGCTCGATTTCCTCGTTGGGGATGATGTAGCCGATGTTTTGCGCATTGAGCATGCCC
The DNA here is from genome assembly GCF_058798815.1 of Janthinobacterium sp. GW822-FHT07A03. Lineage (NCBI taxonomy): Bacteria > Pseudomonadati > Pseudomonadota > Betaproteobacteria > Burkholderiales > Oxalobacteraceae > Janthinobacterium > Janthinobacterium sp. GW822-FHT07A03. Next base: position 230,268 of record NZ_JBXAKW010000003.1, read on the forward strand.
GCAAAGGCCAGGCCGATCATCTTGTCGCCGGCAATCACGGGGCCGCCGCTATTGCCCGGATTGATGGCTGCATCGATCTGGATGCGCAGGCCGGAGACGGGGAAGTTGTAGCGCACGAATTCGATGCGCGAGACGATACCCTTGGTGATCGACAGCGAGGTGCCGCCCGTCGGATAGCCATACGCCAGCACGGCATCGCGCACGTCCGGCAAGACGTTGGCGCGCGGCACCGCCTTGTGGCTGGCGAAAAAACTGTCGTCGTCGATCTTCAGCAAGGCCAGGTCCATGCCGCGCGAAATGGCCAGCACGGTTGCCGGTATCTTGTCGCCCGCGCCATTCGCCTGGATCTGCACCTGGCTGGCATAGCCGACCACGTGCGCATTGGTAAGGATGCGGCGGCCTTCGATGACGACGCCCGAGCCCGTCACCTCTTGCGGCGCGGCCTTGCTCCAGGGTTTATACGGGTCCGGCCCGCGCAGGGTGGAAAACACCTTGACGACGGAATTTTCCAGGGCGGAAGCACTGGCGGTCGCCGTAGCGGCGGTCTCGGCGGCAAGCGCCCGCAGCGTCATCAAGGGGGAAAAAGAAAGGGCCAGCGCCAGGAAGGCGCGGCCCATCAGGGTGATGCACGGACGAGTTTTCATTGAGCTTTTTGGCAATGGAAGGGAAGCAAAATTATATATTGAATAATTGCAACTTCATTACACTTTGTCCATCTTTTCCCGAAGAACTATTCTAATCGGGCAAAGGCGTGACGCCCAAGGCCGGCACGGCCGTCTGCGCCCCATTCATCACCATGGCCAGGAAGGTGTAATAGCCATTGATGCCCATCAAGTCGACCACGCCGTGCTCGCCAAACAGCGCCAGCGCCCGTGCATACGTCGCGTCGCCGACGCGCTTGTTTTGCTGCAACTCGATGCAAAAATCATGCACGGCTTGTTCATCTTCCTTCAGGGCAAGCGGCAGGCGCCGCGCGGCGATGGCGTCCACGGCCGCTTGCGCGATACCGTTCTGCACGGCCAGCGGCGCGTGGATGGCCCACTCGACCTGCTGGTCCCACTGGCGCGCCGTCACCAGGATCGCCAGTTCCGACAGGCGCGTGCCGATGGCACTGCGGTAGCGCAAATATTCGCCCATGCGCTGCGCCGTTTCCATCAGCTCGGGGCTGCGGATCAGGGGCACGAAGGGGCCGTACAGGGCACCGCGCGGACCATCGATGATGGCTTGCGCGGCGGCGCGCTGCTGCGGGTCCAGCCGGTCCAGCGGCAGCGCGGGCAAACGGTCGATATCGCTACCGGCCATCAGGCAGTCCAGGCGACGACGTCCTGCTGCTGTTCGCCCAGGCCGGCGATGCCCAGGCGCAGGCTGTCGCCTTTTTTGAGGAAGCGCTGCGGCTTGCGGCCCTGGCCCACGCCCGGCGGCGTGCCCGTGGCGATCACGTCGCCCGGTTCCAGAGTCATGAATTGCGACAGGTAGCTGACGATCTGCGCCACCGTGAAGATCATGGTTTGCGTATTGCCAGTCTGCATGCGCTTGCCGTTGACTTCCAGGTACAGGTCCAGGTCTTGCTCGTCGATAACTTCATCGCGCGTCACCAGCCACGGGCCGACAGGGCCGAAGGTGTCGCAGCCCTTGCCCTTGTCCCATTGGCCGCCCCGCTCCAGCTGGAACGAGCGCTCGGAAATATCGTTGACGACGCAATAGCCGGCCACGTATTTCAGCGCGTCCTCTTCGCTCACGTACTGCGCGCGCGTGCCGATGATCACGCCCAGCTCGACTTCCCAGTCCGTCTTTTTCGAGCCTTTCGGCAGCACGACATTGTCATCCGGACCGTTCAGGCAAGTGATTGCCTTCATGAACACGATCGGTTCGGCCGGGATCGGCATGCCCGATTCGGCCGCGTGGTCCGCGTAGTTCAGGCCGATGCCGATGAACTTGCCGACCTTGGCCACCGGCACGCCGAAGCGCGGGTTGCCGCGCACCAGGGGCAAGGTCTTTTCGTCGAGCTTGGCCAGCTTGCGCAAGGCCTTGTCGGACAGTTGCGCGCCGTCAATATCGGCAATCACGCCGGACAGGTCGCGCAGTTTGCCTTCTTCATCGATCAGGCCCGGTTTTTCCTTGCCTGGACGTCCATAACGAACGAGTTTCATAGTCTTCCTTGGAGTTGATCATTGCCGCTGTGCAGGCTGCCATTTTACCGGATGGCCCGGCACGCCTGTAGCGGTTGATGAAAAACATCGCAAGTCCCGGCAGTTGCAAGGCCGCCAGCACGCCAAACGCCACCTGATACGCCTGCGGCGGGTACTGCTGCTGGCTATTCAGGGGCCAGCAGCCGAGGATCAGGCCAAAACCCGCCTGCACCAGGAAGGCGCCCGTAAAAATGAGCAAATTCAAACAGGTGGCCGCCCTGCCCGTCAGGCTGGCGGGCATGCTTTGCGCGACGATCGCATACTCGAGACCCGTCACCGTGCCCAGCAAGGTAAACAGCACGGACAGCAAAGGCAGGCCGGGCACCACATTGCACGCCATCGCCACTTGCACGGCGACAAACAGGACGATGCCGGCGGCCGCCACTTGCATGGGTGCAATGCCACGCCGCCCTGCCCATTCCGTCAGCATGCCCATGCCGATGGCGCCGAAGATGACGGCTGCCATGCCCAGGTACAGCAAATACGCCACGTTGTCATCGGACAAGCCGCCCACGTCGGCCAGCCAGCGCCCCACCCACAAGCCCTGCACGCCAAAGAACACCGTGTGCGGCAGCAGGATCAGCGCAATGGTGCGGCGAAAGCCGGGATCGAGGTACACGCTCCAGACGCTGACCTTGCTCACCTTGTGCATGCCTGCGGCAGGCGCGGGCATGGCCGACGACAGCAGGCGGATCAACAAGCCGATGGCCAGCGCCGCCAGCGCCAGCCCCAGGAACACGCCGCGCCAGTCCGTGTAGTGCAGGGCCAGCTTGACGGGCATGGTGGCCGTGGCCGCGCCCAGGCCGCCCACGGCGATCAGGTAGCCATGCACGGAGGGCAGGCGCGACGGCGCGATGGCGCACGAGATCGCTTTCACGGCGGCCATGAAACAGCCGCCCAGCCCGGCGCCCATGATGGCGCGCGCCCACATCAGTTCGGCAAAGCTGTGGCCCCGGCTGAACAGCCACACGCCCAGGGCCGCCAGCGCCAGCAGCCACAGTTGCACCGTGCGGGGGCCGTAACGGTCGAGCGCCATGCCGACTGGCAATTGCACCAGCGCAAAGGCGAGAAAAAAGGCGCTGGTCAGCAGGCCCAGCTGGGCCGGCGTCAGGGCGATGGCGCCCAGCAATTCGGCCGTCAGCACGGCATTCACGCCGCGCAGCAGGCACGACAGGTAATGCCCGAGCGCGAACGGCAGGAACACCAGGCAAAACACGGCCACGCCGGAACGGGCAGGCGCACCGACGGCATGCATGCTCAGGCAGCCTGCGCCAGGCGGATGATTTTGTGCGGCAGCTGCGGCACAGGTTCATCCGTCTCGAAGAAGAATTTATCGTGGCCGAACGCGGGCTTCAAATCGTCCATCCACGTCGCTTCCGCATCGAACTTCGCATAAAACGGCCGGCGCACCCAGTCCGGGTTGCGCGCCTGCAAAAATTGCAGGGCAAACAGTTTTTCGCCATTGATGGTGACGATGCCGTCGATGACGACCTTGCCGGGGAAGGCGCTCATGGACGGCCCCCGTACCGTGCGCGACAGGCCCGACACCATCTGGTAGGCGGCTTGGAAAATCTCGTGCGCCTTCGCCAGGGGCAACTCGAAATAGCCGCGCGGCCCCGTGTCCCGTTCGACAAACATGTAATACGGAATCGCCCCCAGGCGCGTGCCCGTCTGCCACAGCTCGGCCCAGCTTGCCGGGTCTTCGTTGATATGGCGAATCAGCGGCCCCTGCATGCGCAAGGTGGCGCCCGTGGAAACGATGCGTTTCACGGCTTGCTGCGCGATATCCTGGCGCAACTCGACGGCATGGCTGTAATGGCCCATCACGGCCAGGTTCTTGCCCGCCTTGACGATGCGCTCGAACAGGCGCATCAAGTCATCCGCATCGCGGTCCGAGACAAAGCGCTGCGGCCAATACGCCACCGCCTTGGTGCCGATGCGAATGTTCTGGATGTGTTCCAGGCCTGGCGCCAGCAGCGGCTCCAGGTAGGAGGCCAGTTGCCGCGTGTTCATGATCATCGGATCGCCGCCCGTGATCAGCACGTCCGTCACTTCCGGATGCAGTTTCAGGTAGGCGGCCAGCTCGTTCGATTCGCGCGCATCGAACTTCATGTCGTCCATGCCGACGAACTGGGGCCAGCGGAAACAGAAAGTGCAATACGCGTGGCACGTCTGGCCGGCGCTGGGGAAAAACAGCACCGTCTGCGCATATTTATGCTGCAGGCCGCGCACGGGCGCATCGTTGACCCGCGGCACGTTATGCGTCATCTGCCCGGCCGGATGGGGATTCATTCCCAGGCGCAAGCCATGCACATAGGCATCGATGGCGGCCTTGTCCTGCTTGACCAGCACCAAGTCGCGCAGATGCGCGTACTGCTCGGGCGGCAGCATATCGCGGTGGGGAAACACGAGGCGGTAGATGGGGTCGTCAGGGATGTTGTTCCAGTCGATCAGCTGATCGAGCACATATTCATTGGTGCGAAACGGCAAGACGTGCGAGACCACTTGCACGGCTTCGCGCTGCTCTTCCGGCAGCCATTCCCACTGCCGCGCCTGTTGAATGGTTTGCCGCGTATACGGCTTGAACTTGGGTGAAAACGGCTCGGTAATGAGTGCGGACACGATCGGCTCCTTGCCTGTAAATAGCGATAACTTTCATGAAATCAGCCCATGTCGGCCAATTCCAGCCTCTTCCCCCACATGCCATGTCCATCTCGGCATGCTGTGAAAGTCATCATAGTTCTTGCTACCAGGAACCAAATTGCTACATATCAACAAGCCTCCCGATACGTTGCACGCTGCCTACAAGCAACACCTTAGTTTGTTCCATCGCAATTTGATGGCGCCGCCAGCGACGTAAATTACGACTTGGCAACACATCCCTCGATATCACAAGGAGCTTTCATGAAACGCTTATTCACGGGTAGCCTGCTGTGCCTGGCATTTGCCGGCGGCAGCGTCAGTGCCGCGGTCGAACCAACGGAAAAAGACGCCATCGCCATGGCCGAACGGGGTGCCGCCTTCATGAAGGCGCATGGCAAGGAAGAAATGATGAAGAAAATCACGGCGAAAGACCCGGACTTCGTGCAGGGCTCGCTGTATGTGGACATGCGCGACATCAAGACGGGCATCGTGCTGGCCCACCCCATCAATCCTTCCATCGTGGGCAAGGATTTGACGGATGTACCGGATGCGAATGGCAAGAAATATCGGCGTGAAATCATTGAGCTGGCGCAAAAACAGGGCAAGGGCTGGGTCGATTACCAGTACAAGAATCCCACCAGCGGCAAGATCGAACCGAAGACCACGTACATCCTGCGCGTCAACGATGTGGTGCTGGAAGCGGGTATCTACAAAAAATAAGGCAGGGGCGGCGCGCAGGAACGCCGCGCGCCGCCTGCGGTTTGAACAGCCATAGCCAGGAGTCAAGCATGCTCAATCAATTACGCATCGGACCAAAATTATTGCTGGCGCCCACCCTGGTCTTGCTGCTGCTGATACTCAGCTCGACCGGTGCCTGGTATGGCATGGTGCGGCAAAATGCCTCGCTGGAAAACATGGTGCTGGTGCGCATCGCGCATTTGAAGGCGGCCGCCGATGTCGTCGGCGAGGCCAAGCATGTGCATGGCAATATGTACCAGTTGCTGTCGTGGACGAATGGCAGCTTCGCCAAGGCCCGCCTCGATGCGCTGGAGCAACAGATCAAGGCGCGCCACGCGGCCATCGGCACCCAGCTGGCCACGCTGCGCTCCACGGCCACGGGTGCCGAGCGCACCCTGGTCGATGCGGCCATCACGGCCCTGGCCGGTTATCGCAAGGCCGTGCTGGAAACCATGGAAATGGCGCAGATGGACCAGTCGATCGCCACCAATTCCATGCTCAAGGCGGAAACGCAATTCGTCCAGTTCAATACGCAGCTGGCGCAACTGTCTGCCCTGGAAACAAAGCTCAGCAGCCAGGCCCATACGACGGCCAGCGCCGAGTTCCGCAGCCTGGGCTGGAGCCTGCTGCTGACCGTCCTGCTGTCGATCCTCGCCTCCATCGTGGTGACCATGCTGGTACGCCGCGCCATGCTGGTGGAAATCCGCGGCATTGCCGACGCCGTGCAAGACTTGGCGGCGGGCAAGCTGATGGCCGGCGCACCCAAGCAGGGCAATGACGAAATCGCCGCCACGTCGCGCGTGCTGGACCAGACCATCGCCCACCTGAACCAGACCTTGCGCACCATCATGGGCGCCGTGCAATCGATCGACACGGCCTCGCGTGAAATTGCCACCGGCAATCTGGATTTGTCGGCGCGCACGGAAATGCAAGCCAGTTCGCTGGAAGAAACGTCGAGCGCCATGGAAACCTTGACGGAAGCCGTCAACAACAATGCCGACAACGCCCAGCTGGCCTGCGACCTGGCGGGGCAAGCCTCCACCCTGGCCATGCAAGGGGGGGAGTCGATGCAGCAAGCGGTGGCGACGATGGCGACGATACGCGCCAATTCGCGCCAGATCGTGGATATTATCGGCGTGATCGACGGCATTTCCTTCCAGACCAATATCCTCGCGCTGAATGCGGCGGTGGAAGCGGCGCGCGCGGGCGAGCAAGGCCGCGGCTTTGCCGTGGTGGCGTCGGAAGTGCGTACCCTGGCGCAGCGCTCGGCGCAGGCGGCCAAGGAAATCAAGACCCTGATCGCCACCTCCGTCACCACCATCGATGGCGGCAGCGTGGCCGTGCAGCAAGCGGGCGACAGCATGGGCGCCATCGTGGCGTCGGTGCAGCAAGTCAACGAGATCATCCAGCGCGTGAAAGAGGCCAGCGCGGAGCAGGCCTCGGGCATCACGGAAGTCAACCATGCCGTGGCGCAAATGGATGGCGTCACCCAGCAAAACGCGGCCCTGGTGGAGCAGGCGGCGGCAGCGGCGGCCAGTTTGCAGGACCAGGCCGTCAAACTGTCGGCGGCGGTCAACGTCTTTACCCTGGATCAAGCGGCGCCGGCAACGCCCGCCAGCGCGGACGACGACGCCTTTCAAGACCCCGCCAGGATGCCCGCCCAGGAACGGCGCGCACTGCACAGCCCGCTACGCGGCATGCCCGGCATGCGTGGCGCGAAGGATGCGCCCCGGCGCCGGCGCGGCTAGCGAGGTAACTCAATGACAGGCGTGTGCATCGGTTTGCTCAGATAGCGCGAACCGGCCAGCACAAAGCGCCATGGCGTCTCCATCGCCCTGGAAATGCCGATGCGCGGCCCCGCCTGTACGGCAACCTCTTCCTCGCGCGCCAGCAGCATGAAGGGCGGCGCATCGAGCGCCAGGCGGTTCTGCCTATGCGTGACACCGAGCGCCTGGCACACCTTGCCCGGCCCCGAACACAGCAGCCGCGCATCCTCGACACCGCGCCGCTCGCGCATAGCATCGATGCCCGCCAGCGGTTCGATGGCACGGATCAGCACGCCTGCGCCATGCCCCGCTTCGCGGCAGACAAAGTTCAGGCACCAGTGAATGCCGTACGAGCGGTAGACATAGGCGTGCGCGGGCGGGCCGAACATGGCCGCATTGCGCGGCGTCAAGCCGCCATACGTGTGCGAAGCGGGGTCCAGCCGGTCATACGCCTCCGTTTCCACGATGCGCCCGCCCACGCCGTCGACCAGCACGGTCACGCCGATCAGCTGGCGCGCCACGCTGCTGGAATCGTCCGCAAAATCGATACCCGCGAGGATTTTTTTCATCCGGCAATTGTAATGCCACGCGCTCCGCCGCACGCCTTGTCTCGCCTTAAAAACAAATAAAACTTGATGTTTTTATCATTAATATCGGGATGGGCAGCGTCGCAAAATGCGGAAAATAGGGCGTGGACCAGGCCAAAACGGGGATTTTTTCCAGAATAGTTTGCACAGATGAACTATTGCCACGCATAAACAGCGATAATCGTCGGCACCGCGCCGGGCGCTCACGAGGCGGATGGCGGCAGCGCAACAAGATAACAACCAGGCAAGACAATGATGATGAGAGCGGCAGCGCAAAAGCAGGTAGTGCAGGAAGATCCGGTTGACGCCTTGATGCGTTCCATCCGTATCCCGCCGCGTCCCAGCCTGCTGGTCGACCTGCAGCGCGAACTGGCGGAAGACGACCCGTCGCCGCGCCGCATCGCGCGCATCATCGCCGACGATGTCGGCATGTCCGGCGCGCTGCTGAAATTGGCGAATTCGCCGTTCTATGGCGCCGCGCGCAAGGCCAAGTCCGTCGAGCAAGGCATCAACTTTCTCGGCATCAATCAATGCAGCGCCATGATGACGGGCTTGCTGGCGCGCCAGGCGCTGGAAGCGGAAGGCGTGGAACTGACCAACTTCTGGGATGTGTCGGCCAAGCGCGCACGCGCCTTGGTATTTACCTCGCGCAAGCTGCGCATCGCCCCGCCCGATATCGCGCATACCTTCGGCCTGTTCTGCGACATCGGCGTGCCCCTGCTGATGAACCGTTTCCCCGACTACGTCAACACCTATGCGGCGGCGGCCAACGATGCGCACAACTGTTTTACGGCCTTGGAAGACGCGCGCCACCAGACCAACCACGCGGCCATCGGCTGCTTGCTGGCGCGCAACTGGGGCCTGTCCTCCGACGTTTCCTGGGCGATTTTGCACCACCACGACTACAAGGTGCTGGCGGACCCGTCCACGGACGACGCCATCCGCTCGCTCGTCGCCCTGTCGCTGCTGGCCGAAAAGGGCATTCAGCGCTACCATGGCAACAGTACTTCGCTGGAGTGGGACAAGGGCGGCGAACTTGCTTGCCAGCATCTTGGCCTGTCGCAGGAAGAAGCCGCCGACCTACTCGACGAGCTGCACGAGATGTTCGATACCGACCATTGAGGTATCAGGCGGCCGCGTCCGCCTGTATGATCCGTCCCGGCGCCTGGCAAAGCCCTGGCGCCCGTTTCCGTTTGCCTGACCGTATTTCTTAACCTGTTGATCGCCATGCCCAAAAATAAGCGCCCTGTCCCCCGTAAATCCGCCAACACGCCTGAAGACAAGGATGAGTCCGTTACACGCATGCTGTGCACGATGGCCCTGAACCTGGCGGAGCAGGAAGACAGCGAATCGCAGGGCACGGTGCTGGCCGAGCAAGCCGTCGAGTTCGGCCGCCTGATCCGCAAGGCCCTGAATCAAAAGAAGGATGAAATCCTGTACGACGCCATCGAGCGTTCCAAGTACGAGGACGTGGGCGCCTACCAGTACCTGCGCGGCCATATCGAGGAAGCGGCGTCCATTTCCGTGATCCGCCGCGAAAACGCCCCGGCCATGGAAATCAACGCCTTCGTCGTGCCCCTGCTGGTGCAAAGCACGGGCGGCCTGAAGGAAGCGGACAGCTTCCAGGACCAGGACGCTTTCGAAGCGCTGGTGAAGAGTTTCCAGCAGGCACAACTGGAAAGCGCCAAGGCCAAGGTGGTCCTGATGAGCCATGCCTACGACCTCGATGAAATCGACCGCATCACCTACAGCCATTTGCACGATATGGTGCGCGATGCCTACTCGTCGATGACGGACAAGAAGATCGTCGCCACGCCGGGCCTGGAAAGCAGCATCGTCGGCTGGAGCGAGACGGCCTTCGGCCCGCAGGACACGGCCGTCGAACTGCGCTTCCTGCTGGGCTTTGCCCTGAAGCGCGTGGACGACCCTTTCTATGCGGAACCAAAGGATGAAGCGGCGCTCGACGCCTGGTTCGACGCGCGCATGGCCCGCTACCAGCAGTGGACGACGGAAGTGGGCGACCTGGTGAAACGCTGCCTGGCGCCGGCCGGCAGTGCCCTGGAAGTGAGTTTTCTGTACCAGGATCTGTTCCACGGTGGCAAGGAGCAAGGCATGAGCGAGTATGCGATGCTGCAGATGATGTCCGGCATCAACCATGCCTTGGCGGAAAACAACGTGGACGCTGCGGATGTCTCGGTGGTCGTCGGCCCGGCCGATGAGCATGGCGAAATGCTGTTGCGCGTCAACGTCAGCACGGCGGACGGCGCACTGCTGCACAGCGCCGACAAGCCGCTGGACCTGGCCGCCGACCTGCAGGACGAAGTCGACGACATCTGCGACGCGCTGGCCACCATCGGCGTCACCAACTTGTCCGTGGCGCTGAAATTCGATGCCAAGGGGCAGCCGGTGGAAGCGCAGCCGTACGCGCCTGCCTGAGTTTGCCCCTGCCGCCCGCCATCTCGACAGGCGGTAGTTATCAAGATACCATCTCCCGTTAGCGTGCGACCAGCCAGGCGCACCGTCCGGAGATGCGCATGCCCCAGCCGCAACTGATCAATATTGCCACCCATGTGCTGACCGGCAGCGCCGCCATCGGCCTGGGCTTGTTCCTGCTTGCGACCGCCAAGGGCACGCCGCAGCACCGTCGCCGCGGCAGGCTGTTCGCCTGGCTGACCTTGCTGGTCTGCGCCACGGCCGCCCTCGGCAACCTGCTGTTTGACTATCGCCCCGTCTTTGCCGTGCTGACCGTGCTGGTGCTGTACCAGCTGCTGAGCGGCTGGCGCACCGTCTACACGCGCGATGCCGGTCCGCAAGCCGTTGATGGCGCCATGACGGCGCTTGCGCTGATGGCGGGCGGGCTGATCCTGCTGCGCCTGCAGCACGATGCTTCCGGACAACAAGCCATCGTCGTGCTGTCATCGCTGGGCGGCTTGGCCGCCATCCTCGTCTACGACGGCGCGCGCTGGGCCTTTCCCCGCCGCTGGCATGGCGTGCTGTGGCGCTATGAACATATCTACAAACTGCTCGCCTCGCTGTTCGCCATGCTCTCGGCCGCCGCGGGCAACCTGCTGCGCATGGGCCAGCCTTGGACGCAGTTGGCGCCATCCGTGCTGGGCTTGATCTGCATCGCGTGGTTCTGGCGGCGCCAGTACCGGCAGGAGCAGGCGCGGCGCCACATGCTCAAGCTTGCCACCTGACATCAGCGGCGCAAAGACAGCCACGCCTGCAATTTCTGCGCATACGCCAAGGTATAGGCCGGGCTGCTCGACGGCAAGCTGACGATGCGGTAACGCTGCGCGTGTTCGCCCAGCACCTTGACGCCCAGCTTCGCGGCCGTGCCGCCGTTGAAGGCGATCGTGTGCAGCCGCGGCAGGCTGGCGGCCAGGGCCACCAGGTCGTTGTCGTCGCGGGCGCGGATATTGCTGTCCAGGCTGCCCGTGCGCTGCGCCTGCGCCACCACGTCCCACAAGCCCACGCCGTGCGCCAGCAAGCTGGCCAGACGCGCCTCATAGGGCAGGCTGGTCAAATCCACGCCCAGCACTTCTCCCAGCAGCATCCAGAACTTGTTTTGCGGATGCGCATAGTACTGGCTGTCCGCCAGCGATTTTTCGCCGGGCAGGCTGCCCAGTATCAGCAAGCGCGTGCCGGCGTCGACGACGGGATCGAAACAGCGCTTGCGCGCATCGGCAGCATGGTCTGGCAGGAAGGCTGGGCTGTTCAAATCAGATATCCGGAAGGGAAGACGAAGGAGCATTTTACCCGGCCACGCGACGGTGTAGAATTCCCGCACACCCCTCCCTCTACAAGAGACCGCCCATGCGCACCATCGACACCCTGCTGGCCCAGTATGGCGAAAGCCACCGCAACCACGTCAATGAATGGGTGCACATCGTGTGCGTGCCGCTGATCGTTTTCAGCCTGCTGGGGCTGCTGTGGAGCGTGCATCCCAGCGTGGCGCTGCTCGGCAGTATTCTGGCCTTATACTATTACTACAAGCTGTCGCGCCCGTTTGCGGCGGGTATGCTGGCGATGCTGGCCGTCATGCTGGGCCTGCTGCTGCTCATGCCGCCGCTGACTATTTTGCCCGCGTCGCTGGCACTGTTCGTGCTGGCCTGGATAGGCCAGTTCATCGGCCACCAGATCGAAGGCAAGAAACCGTCGTTTCTCGACGACTTGCGCTTTTTGCTGGTGGGTCCGCTGTTCGTGCTGGGATTTTTGTACCGGCGCCTGCGGCTGGCGTATTGAGCGGCAGGTGGTCCCTTGGTCACGCGGGACCGGTAACAGATTTTTACTATTCGCAACTAGTTATATGCGGCAAGTGTCCTTATGATAAGTCATCATCTGCCGGTCGACGCAATCGGCAACCAACTTTTGTCCAAGGGAGTCCTACATGAAAGCACCAATTATTGCAGTGGCATTGCTCGCCACCCTGGCCGGCTGCGCCGTACAACCGAACTCGGCGAATGTGTACAACGCGCGCCAGGCACAGAATGAACAATCGGTTCGCATGGGCACGGTGGAATCCGTGCGCCAGGTAACCATCGACAAGGGCGAAACGGGCACGGGCGTGCTGGCTGGCGCGGCGCTGGGCGGCGTGGCCGGCTCGACAGTCGGAGGCGGCAAGGGCGCCATCGCGGCCAGCATCCTCGGCGCGGTAGCCGGCGGCATGGCCGGCAAGAGCATCGAAGCGAATGCCTCGAACAAGCCCGGCCTGGAAATCACCGTGCGCCTGGACAATGGCGACATGCGCGCCATCGTGCAAGACGCGGACGAACTGTTCCGTCCGGGCGAGCGCGTGCGCCTGCTGTCGGATGGCCGCAAGACCCGCGTCACCCACTGATCTGCTTGCCGGCGCATGCGCTCAGCCGAATGCGCCGGCAGCGATGAGCAAAGTCGAGGGCGACATGCCCTCATGCAGCCAGACGGCAATCCATGTTGCCACGATGACATACACAAGCACGCTCCATATTTTGATCTGCAGTGAGGCTGGCATGGCGGTCTCCGTTCAAAGATGCAATTCAGAAAACATTTACTTGATATTAAAGTAAATATTTTCATAAATTCAACATTCTCCAGAAGCACTGCGCTGGCTCAATACTGGAGTGTCTCCTCCTGCGCATGCCGCCCATCCAGATGGCAAGCTCGACCGGGAGACGCGATGCCCGTATACTTGCGCGATGTCCTCTCCTCTCCTGTTCATCATTGCCTGCCTGATCTGGGGCTCCACTTTCTGGGCCATCACCTTGCAGCTGGGCGATGTCGCCCCCGCCGTGTCCGTCGTCTACCGCTTCGGCCTCGCGTCCGCCACCCTGTTTGCCTGGTGCGCCTTGCGCGGCGACCGCCTGCGCCTGCCCTGGCGCGCGCAAAAATGGATGCTGCTGCAGGGCCTGGCCTCGTTCGCCCTCAGCTATGTGTGCACCTACAGTTCGGAGCAATACCTGGTCTCGGCCCTCGTCAGCGTGCTGTTCGCGCTGATGGTGTTCTGGACGCCCTTGCTCAACCGCATCGCCTTCGGCACCCCCATCACCTGGAGCACCTGCTGCGCCGCGTTTGTCGCCATCTGCGGCATCGTGCTGCTGTTTTACCAGTCCATCGGCGCGGCGCTGCACGATATGCTCGGCGGCGGCAATGGCCATTTCCTGCTCGGTTTCATGCTGGCCCTGGTGGCCACCGTGTCGAGCACGGTGGGCAATGCCCTCGTCATGAAAGTGCGCGAACAATCCGGCAACGTGATGCTGACCATGGCCTGGACCATGCTGTGGGGCACCTTGATGGTCGCCGCCTGGGCCATCGCCACGGGCCAGTCCTGGCAATTGCCTACGCGCACCAGTTACTGGATGGGATTGCTGTACCTGGCCATCTTCGGCTCGGTGATCGCCTTCAGCGCGTATTTCACTTTAATCGCACGCATCGGCACGCAAAAGACCGTGTATATCGGCGTCGTCACGCCCGTCATTTCCGTGCTGCTGTCGGTGCAGTTCGAACATTACCGGCCCGCCCCCATCGAATGGGTAGGCATGGTGCTATGCCTGTCCAGCGTGGCTTGGGCCCTGACGTCGGGCGCGCGCAAGACGGCTGCCGCATCCTCTCTTTCCACCACTCCATCCGCAAAGGCAACATGAGCACCTCTTCCTCCCTCGCCATCCGTCCCGCGACCGCATCCGACGTGGCTGCCATCTTCGGCATGATCCACGAACTGGCCGTGTTTGAAAAACTCGAGCACATGATGATCGCCAAGGAATCCATGCTGCACGACAGCCTGTTCGGCAAGCACCCCGCGTGCGAAGCGCTGGTGGGCGAGGAAGACGGCACGGTCGTGACCTTCGCCTTGTTCTTCCACAACTTTTCCACCTTCCTGTGCCGCAAGGGGCTGTACCTGGAAGACCTGTATGTGAAGCAATCGGTGCGCGGCAAGGGCTATGGCAAGCAGATGCTCGTGGCACTGGCGCAACTGGCCGTCGAACGCGATTGCGGCCGCTTCGAATGGTCGGTGCTGGACTGGAATGACAACGCGATCAACTTCTACAAGGGCATGGGCGCGGACGTGATGCCGGACTGGCGCATCTGCCGCGTGGCTGGCGATGCCTTGACGCAATTGTCGGCGGGCACGCCGAAAGCGGCCTGATTGGAATTGTAGCGAGGCAACTGACAATGTAAGTTCCCCAAAAAAAATCCCCGCGGGCTAGCGGCACCGCGGGGTGAACCCATTGTCAAGTGGGAGGGGGAGAATGCAATCAACGGTTATCAATATAAACGCTACGACTGGTCACCGCGCCGACCTTTACATTTGCTTACCGGGCCTTACATTTTCCTTAAAGCTGACACCTAACTGTCCACCATTTGCGACAGTTTATTTCCGTGGTTCAATCAATGTGCCGTGCAAGCCGATATGTTGTTGCGCAACGCCACTGCCACCCTGCGCATTTTTATAGATTTGGTACACTGTCAGGCAGGCGATGCAGCCAGCAACCACGGCAAAAATGACCATGCGACGCTCCTTGAATATGCTTGAAGGTATCAGGGGGATCCAAGCCTGCGGCCGATGATGGCCAGACAGGGAAGATTCAGTTTGGCATCTTCTGCTGGTGGGGCATTGCGGAATATCAAACGCGTCAAAATGACGGCGCGCTGGCGTTTGATGCGACGCAAAATGGCGGCAATGCGCTCACACACAATGAACGAATCAATGAACGAATCGTTACGCATACGGGAGCCACATCATGAATGTCTCTGCCAAACCGCTCGTCATGAAAATCTACCGCGCCTACCTGCGTTCCCGCCTGGAACGCTACACGCGCGACTTGCAAGCCATCGCCGAACAGCGCGAGAACGACTTCCAGGCTGAACGCATCCTGCACCAGGCCGTCGTCTCGGTGCGCTCGAAACTGCACTCGCTGTAACCGTGATGCGGTCAGTGCTGCCGGCCGGCCACGGCCCAGCGCTCCACCAGCTCGAACAGGCCCTGCGTCAGCAGGGCCAGCACGGCTGCGGGGATCGCGCCGGCCAGCAGCATGTCGTTGTCGTTCAGCGCCAGGCCGATGGTGATGCGTTCGCCATAGCCGCCCGCGCCGATGAAGGCGGCGATGGTGGCCGTGCCCACGCTCATCACGGCCGCCGTTTTCACGCCCGCCAGCATGACGGGCAAGGCCAGCGGCAAGTCCACGTGCAGCAGGCGGTCGCGCCGGCTCAAACCCAGCGCCAGCGCCGCCATGCGCAAGCCTTGCGGCACCTGCAAGATGCCCGTGCACGTGTTGCGCACGATGGGCAGCAAGGCGTACACGAATAGCGCTACCAGCGCCGGCACGGTGCCGATCATGCCCAGCACGGGAATCAATATCGCCAGCAGGGCCAGCGACGGCACCGTCTGCAGCACGCCGACGAAAGCCAGCACCGTTTGCCGCAGCGGCGCCGAAAACGCCGCCAGCACGCCCAGCGGAATGCCGATCAGGCACGCCAGCGCGACCGACAGCAGCACCAGGGTCAGGTGCTGGCGCGTCAGGGTCCACAGATCGTCGCCGATGATTTTATCGAGCAGGGTACTGCGCGCGGCGGCCGGCTTATTTGCCCGCGTGCCGGACGCCAGCCACTGCCGCGCCACGCCGGCAAAGCTCTTGCCGTCGATTTCCACGGCTGCATTCATGGTGATCATGTCGGCCTCGCTGATGCGCCCCTGCAGCGCCTGCAAGGCTTGCCAGGCGGCGGGAAAGCGCTGCGGCACGTCGAGCCGGTACAGCAGCATGGCGTCGTAGCGGGGAAAATACTGCTGCGTGTCGGCCAGCACGCGCAAGCCGTACTGGCGGATCTTCGCATCCGTCGAATAGATGTCGATCACGTCCACCTGGCGCTGCGCCAGCGCTTCATACGCAATGCCGTGATCGAGGCCGCGCGGGCGCTGCGGCAAGCCATAGCGCGCGGCCAGGCCCGGCCAGCCATCGACCCTGCCGATGAATTCATGCGACAGGCCGAATTTCAGGGCCGGGTGCTGGGCCAGCTGCGCCAGGCTGGCGATGGATTGTTCATCGCCGCGCATGGCCAGCGCATAGGTATTGTTAAAGCCCAGCGGCACGGCCACGCCCAGCCCCAGCGCCGCCAGCTCGCGCCGCATCTGATCCAGATCAATCGGTTTGTCGTGCTTGAGGATTTCGCCGGCGATGGTGCCCATGTATTCGGCATACACGTCGATGCTGCCCGCCTGCAGCGCGGCCAGCACGATGGCCGTGTTGCCCAGGCCCTGGCGGTGCTGCGCCGCAACGTGCGGCGCGGCGCTCTGCTGGATGATCTCTCCGAGGATGTACGATTCCGTGAAGCGCTTCGAACCCACCTTCAAGGTGCCGCCATCCATGGCAAGGGAGGACATGGGCGCGGCGGCGAAGACAAGTAACAACAGCAAGTAAAACGGCAAATAAGCAGCACGCACGCGGCGCTCCAGGACGGATGATCAATCCGGCAAGCTTACCACCGGCGCGCGCCAGACACCGCCATGCACCACGCCCGCGCACGGGTTCAGGCCCAGCGCATATGCCAGGTCGGCCGGGCGCGCGATGCGCCACAGGGCGAAATCGGCGCGCTTGCCCACCGCCAGGCTGCCCGTTTCCTGCTGCAGGCCCAGCGCGCGCGCCGCGTGGCACGTGGCACCGGCCAGCGCTTCCTGCGGCGTCAGGCGCCACAGGGTGCACGCCATGTTCATCGCCAGCAGCAATGACGTCATGGGCGAGGTGCCCGGGTTGCAATCGGTGGACACTGCCATCGGCACGCCCGCCGCGCGCAAGGCCGCGACAGGCGGCGGCTGCGTCTCGCGCAAAAAGTAATATGCACCCGGCAGCAGCACGGCCACCGTGCCGTGTTTTGCCATGGCGGCGACGCCCTCCTGCGACAGGAATTCCAAATGGTCGGCCGACAGGCCGCCATGGCGCGCCACCAGCGCCGCGCCGCCCAGGTCCGACAGCTGCTCCGCATGCAGTTTTACAGGTAAACCCAGGCCTTGCGCCGCGTCAAACATGCGCTGCGTTTGCGCCGGCGTAAAGCCGATGCGCTCGCAAAACGCGTCGACGGCGTCCACCAGGCCATCGCCAGCCAGCCGGGGCAGCATCTGCGCGCACAGCAGGTCGATATAAGAGTCGGCCTGGCCCGCGTATTCGGGCGGCAGCGCGTGCGCGCCGAGAAACGTGGTGCGCACGGTGACCGGAAGCTGCTTCCCTATCCTGCGCGCCACGCGCAGCATCTTCGCCTCGCTGTCCGCATCCAGACCGTAGCCGGACTTGATTTCCAGCGTAGTCACGCCTTCGGCCAGCAGCGCCAGCACGCGGGGCAGGCTTTGCCGCAGCAATTCGTCGTCGCTGGCCGCGCGCGTGGCGCGCACGGTGGACATGATGCCGCCGCCGGCGCGGCTGATGTCTTCATAGCTGGCGCCATTCAGGCGCGCCTCGAATTCGTCGCTGCGGTTGCCCGCGTGGACGATGTGCGTATGGCAGTCGATCAGGCCGGGCGTCAGCCAGCAGCCCTGGCCGTCAATCAGCACCGCACCGCTGGCCGGCAGCTCGTCGCCGGGGCCGAACCAGGCGATACGACCATCCTTGACGGCGATGGCCGCGTCCAGCAGTTCGCCATAGCCGTGCTCCATGGTGGCCAGGTGGACGTTGTGGATGACCATGTCCCAGTCTTGCATCGCTTTTCTCTCCTAGATGAACAGGTCGACGCGGAACACGGCCGTGCGCTGCAAGGCGTCGAGCCGCCATTCCTGCGCATCGTCGACGTCCAGCAGCAGCGCGTCATGGCGGGCCAGCGCAAACTGCTGGTCGCCACCGCGCGCCAGCACGGCCCCCTCGCCGGCGACAAACAGCAGGGTGGCCGCGCTGCGCCGTACCAGCTTGCCCGGCGCCGTGATTTTTCCCAGCTGGTGGCGGCAGCGGTCGCGCCGCGTCATCACATTGAAGTCCGTCGTCGGCCCCTTGACTTGCGCCTCCACGGCGGCCTCGCCGGGAAACCACAGCATCGGTTGTGCCGCGTTCAAGGTCACCTTGCGCGTGCCGTCGAGCGTCAGCTGCACGCTGTCGCCATCGACCAGCATCAGGCTGCGGTCGATGCCGGGAAAGCTGGAAAACGGCCCGCTGGCCGTGATCGTCGCCAGGCTGATACGCCAGTCAAAATCGTCGAAACCGGCGCCCGGGGGAGAAATGGCGATTTCCGTCGTGCTGCCGCCGCCGTTTTTCCACGGCGCGGCGCGCAGGTATTCCTGTGGGATGAAGGTCGCCATCAGAGCGCCCTCAGTTGCGCCAGGGTGCGCTTGTAGGCGGTGGCGATGGCATCCTGCGCCACGTGGCGCCCATCGCGCACCTGCCACTGGCCGCCGCACAGCACGTCGCGCACCAGCCTGTCGTTGCCGCAGAAGATAAAACTGCCCAGCACATCGGCGATGGCCACGCCGCACAGGTTCACATGCGCGTCGTCGAGCACCAGCACGTCGGCGCGGCAGCCCGGCGCCAGGGCACCGAGCCTGCGTCCGGACGCCTGCGCGCCCCCCTGCAAGGCCGCCTGCCACAGATAGTCGCCCACATGGCGCTGCTCCGGCGTGGCGGCCACGTTGCGCTGCTGCCGCTGCAGGCGCTGGCCATATTCGAGCCAGCGCAATTCCTCCACCGGCGACTGCGACACGTGGCTGTCGCTGCCGACGCCAAAACGCCCGCCGGCGGCGATGAATTCGGCCAGCGGAAACAGGCCGTCGCCCAGGTTCGCTTCCGTCGTCGGGCACAGGCCCGCCACGGCGCCGCTGGCGGCCATCAGCGCCACTTCATCGGGCTGCACATGCGTGGCATGCACGAGGCACCAGCGCGCATCGACGTCGACCTGGTCGTACAAATACTGCACCGGGCGCCGGCCGCTGTAGTCCAGGCACTGGCGCACCTCGCCCTGCTGCTCGGCGATGTGGATGTGGATCGGGCGGCCCGCAGGCAGCGCTTGCGCCACTTCGCGGATCTGCGCCACACCGGCCGCGCGCAGCGAATGGGGCGCAAAGCCCACTTCCACCTGCCCGCCCCGCTGCGGCGCCAGCGCCTCGACGATGCGCAAGACATCGTCCGCCCCCGTGCGGAAACGCGCCTGCTCGGGTTTGAGGGACTGCTCGCCGAAGCCCGCATGGCTGTACAGCACGGGCAGCATGGTCATGCCGATGCCGCTGACGCGCGCCGCGGCCAGCACCCGTTCGGCCGTTTCGGCGGGACGCGCATACAGCGCGCCGCCCGCATCGCGCTGCAGGTAGTGGAATTCGCAGACGGACGTGTAGCCATGGCGCAGGCATTCGGCAAACAGCTGCGCGGCGATGGCCTCCATCTGCTCCGGCGTGATGTGGCGCGCGAAACGGTACATCAGCTCGCGCCAGGTCCAGAAGCTGTCCGGCGCATCGCCAGCGCCATCGCCGGCGACTTCCGTCATGCCGCCCAGCGCCCGCTGGAAGGCATGCGAATGCAGGTTGACCATGCCGGGCAAGACATATTCGGCCACTTCCACGCCTGACGGCGGCGTGGCGCCCTCCTTGACGTGCGTCAAGTCGCCGGCCGCATCCCATTCCAGCAGCACGTCGCGGCGCCAGCCTTGCGGCAGCAGCGCGTGGCGCGCGAACAGACAGGTACTCAATGCGCCACCCACGCCACGGCCGCTTCCATCATCTGCCGCAGCAGCGGCTGCACCCGGGCTGCCAGGTCGGGCCGGTAGCCGAATGGCGCCGATTCGTCCATGCCAGGTTCATTCATGTACAGGCACTGGCACATCTCCAGCTGGATCGCATGCACGCGGCCTGCCGGCTGGCCGTAATGGCGCGTGATATGCCCGCCCTTGAAGCGGCCGTTGAGCGCCACGGTAAACTGTTCCTGCGCGCGCGCGATATCCACCACGGCGGACGTCAGGCCCGCATCGCAGCTGGCGCCATCGGCCGTGCCGAAGTTCAGGTCGGGCAGCTTGCCGTCGAAGAAGCGCGGCACATGCGAGGCGATGGAATGGGCATCCCACAGCACCACGGCGCCATGCACGCGCAGCAGCCGGTCCAGTTCCGCGCGCAGCTGCGCATGATACGGCGCCCAGTAGCGCTGCAATCGGCGCTGCACGTCGGCCGCATCGGGCTCCTTGCCGGCCAGGTACAGCGGCTCGCGGTGGAAGGTATCGTTGGGCAGCAAGCCCGTCGTATCCTGGCCCGGATACAGATTCGTGTCTTCCCGCGGGCGGTTCAAGTCGATGGTGTAGCGCGACCAGCGCGCCGACAGCACGGACGCATCCATCTCCTGCAAAAAGCCGTACAGCTCGCGCAAATGCCAGTCCGTGTCGGCCTTGACCAGGGCCTGCGGCGTCATGCGCGCGGCGATATCGTCCGGTATGTCGGTGCCCACGTGGGGCATCGACACGAGCAGCGGGATGCTGCCTTCATTAAAGCGGAAATCCATGCCTGTCTCCTTGCGCCCGCTCAAGCGTACAGCGGGGCGAACAAATTCTTGCAGGTGCTGCTCAATTCACCCTGCAGCACCATCTGCTTGGCCGCCTCGATATCGGGCGCAAAAAAGCGGTCGGCGTCGAAGAACGGCACCTTCTGGCGCAGCTGGTGATGCACGTGCTCCAGGTGCGGCGAGGTTTTCAGGGGACGGTGGAAATCGATGCCCTGCGCGGCGGCCAGCAGCTCGATGCCGACGATGACGGCCGTGTTGTGCGCCATGTCGCCCAGGCGGCGCCCGGCGAACGTGGCCATGCTCACGTGGTCTTCCTGGTTGGCGGACGTGGGCAGGCTGTCGACGCTGGCCGGATGGGCGAGCGACTTGTTTTCCGACGCCAGTGCGGCGGCCGTCACGTGGGCGATCATGAAGCCGGAATTGACGCCCGGGTCGCGCACGAGGAACGGTGGCAGGCCGGAGAGCGTCGCATCGATCAGCAGCGCGATGCGGCGCTCGGCCAGCGCGCCGATTTCGGAAATCGCCAGCGCCAGGGTGTCGGCGGCAAACGCCACCGGCTCGGCATGGAAATTGCCCCCCGAGACGATTTCCGCCTGCCCGTTGTGGCCATCCTGGAAAATCAGCGGATTATCCGTGACGGCATTGGCTTCGATCAGCAGGGTGCGGCCAACGTTGCCGATCAAATCGAGGCAGGCGCCCATGACTTGCGGCTGGCAACGCAGGCTGTACGGGTCCTGCACGCGCTCGTCGCCCTCCAGGTGCGAGGCGCGGATGGCGCTGTTGGCCACCAGCTGGCGGTACATCTGTGCGGCCAGGATCTGCCCCGGCTGGCCCCGCACGGCGTGCACGCGCGCGTCGAACGGCGCATCGCTGCCCTTGGCCGCGTCCAGCGACAGCGCGCCCGTGACCATGGCCGCTTCCAGCAGGCGCTCGGCCATGAACAGCCCGTGCAGCGCCAGCGCGTTCGACACCTGCGTGCCGTTGATCAGCGCCAGCCCTTCTTTTGCCGCCAGCACGACGGGCGCGATGCCCGCCTGCGCCAGCGCCTCGGGCGCCGGCATCAGTTCGCCGTTGACGCGCACGTCGCCCACGCCCAGCATGGCCAGGGTCATATGCGACAGGGGCGCCAGGTCGCCCGAGGCACCGACGGAGCCCTTGGCGGGAATGGCCGGCATGATGCCCGCGTTGTACAGGGCGATCAGGGTGTCGACGATCAGCGGACGCACGCCGGAAAAGCCGCGCGCCAGGCTGCCGATCTTCATCAGCATGATCAGGCGCACGACGGCGTCCGACAGCAGCTCTCCCGTGCCGACGGAATGCGACAGGATCAGGTTGCGCTGCAATTGCTCGAGTTTTTCATCGGGGATGCGCGTCTTGGCGAGCAGGCCGAAACCCGTGTTGATGCCGTAGGCCGCATCGCCCTTGGCGACGATGGCTTGCACGGCGGCGGCCGACGCCTCGATGACGGGATAGGCCTCGGCGGCGAGGATCAGTTTCGCGGGCGCGGCCCAGACGGCGCGCAGGTCGCCCAGGGTCATCGCGCCCGGTTTCAGGGTCCAACTTTTGGAGTGCTGTGTCATAGTCATTCGCGTCTAAGTCTCAAGGAAGCATGGGAAGAATCAGGCCGTTGCGCTTGGCGCAGGCGGCCGCGGTTTCATAGCCGGCATCGGCATGGCGCATGACGCCCGAGCCGCTGTCGTTGACCAGCACCCGGGCCAGGCGTTTCGCCGCCGCTTCGCTGCCGTCGGCCACGATGACCATGCCCGCATGCTGAGAATACCCCATTCCCACGCCGCCGCCATGGTGCAGCGAGACCCAGGTGGCGCCGCCGGCCGTGTTGAGCATGGCGTTGAGCAGCGGCCAGTCGGAGACGGCGTCCGTGCCGTCCTTCATGCTTTCCGTCTCGCGGTTCGGGCTGGCGACGGAACCCGTGTCCAGGTGGTCGCGGCCGATGACGATGGGCGCCTTCAGTTCGCCCGTGCGCACCATCTCGTTGAAGGCCAGGCCGGCGATGTGGCGCTCGCCCAGTCCCAGCCAGCAGATGCGCGCCGGCAGGCCCTGGAAGGCAATGCGCTCGCGCGCCATGTCCAGCCAGTGGTGCACCTGCTTGTGGTGCGGGAACAGCTCCTTGATCTTCGCATCCGTTTTATAGATGTCTTCCGGGTCGCCCGACAGGGCCACCCAGCGGAACGGCCCCCGCCCTTCGCAAAATTGCGGGCGAATATACGCGGGCACGAAGCCGGGGAAGTCGAAGGCGTTCTGCACGCCCTGGTCGAACGCCACCTGGCGGATGTTGTTGCCGTAATCGACCGTGTGCACGCCCATGGCGTGGAAATCGAGCATGGCCTGCACGTGGGCGGCGCAGGAATCGGCGGCGGCCACCGTCAGGCGCGCGTGGCGCTGCGGGTCCTGCTGCGCCGCCTTCCAGTCCGACACGCTCCAGCCGCGCGGCAGATAGCCGTTGACCAGGTCGTGCGCGGACGTCTGGTCCGTCACCAGGTCCGGCACCAGGCCGCCCGCCTTGGCGCGGCGCACCAGTTCCGGCAGCACTTCGGCCGCGTTGCCCAGGAGGCCGATGGAAATGGCTTCCTTGCGCTCGGTATGGTATTTGACCAGCGTCAAAGCTTCGTCCAGGCTGGCCGCCTGCTTGTCCAGGTAGCGCGTGCGCAAACGGAAGTCGATGCTGCTTTGCTGGCATTCGATATTGAGCGAAACGGCACCGGCCATGGTGGCGGCCAGCGGCTGCGCGCCACCCATGCCGCCCAGGCCCGCCGTCAGGATCCAGCGCCCGCCCCAGTCGCCGCCGAAATGCTGGCGTCCCGCCTCGGCGAAGGTTTCATACGTGCCCTGCACGATGCCCTGCGTGCCGATGTAGATCCAGCTGCCGGCCGTCATCTGGCCGTACATGAACAGGCCCTGGCGATCGAGTTCGTTGAAGTGTTCCCAGTTGGCCCATTTCGGCACCAGATTGGAGTTCGCGATCAGCACGCGCGGCGCGTCCGCGTGGGTCTGGAACACGCCCACCGGCTTGCCGGACTGGATCAGGAGAGTCTGGTCGTCTTCCAGCTCGCGCAGCGAGGCGAGGATCTGGTCGAAACAGGCCCAGTTGCGGGCGGCGCGGCCGATGCCGCCGTAGACGACCAGGTGCTGCGGATTTTCCGCCACTTCCGGGTCCAGGTTGTTTTGCAACATGCGGTAGGCCGCCTCGGCCTGCCAACTCTTGCAAGCCATGACCGTGCCGCGCGGGGCGCGGATGGTACGGCTGGCATCAAAGCGTGGATCGGTGTCCATTGTGCTGTTCATGCTGTCTCCTCGTAGGGTGCGAGCGGACATGCGTGGTCCGCTCTGGTACTCCCAGCATAGGTTGTCTATACAACCAAGTCAACAGGTTTTTGCAAGCGCAAACTGCCTATTTTTTCTCGAACACGCGCTTGCCCGCCACCCACGTCTGCAGCACCTGCGTCTTGCCGATGGCCGCTGGCGCGACGGTAAACAGGTCCTGGTCGACGACGATAAAATCCGCCCATTTGCCCGCTTCCAGCGTGCCGATGACCTTTTCCTGATGCGCCGCCCAGGCCGCGTCCAAGGTGAAGCAGCGCAGCGCCTCGGTGACCGTCATGGCTTGCTGCGGATACCAGCCGCCGGCCGGGAACCCCTCGCTGTTTTGCCGCGTGACGGCCGCGTGAATGCCCTCGAACGGGTTCGGCGACTCGATGGGGAAGTCGGAGCCGCAGGCGATGCGCGAACCCTGCTTGAGGAAGGTGCGCCACGCATATGCGCCCTTGATGCGTTCGTGGCCCACGCGCTGCTCCGCCATGTTCTGGTCGGACGTCGCGTGCGTGGGCTGCATCGACGGCACGATGCCCAGCGCCTTGAAACGGGGGATGTCGGACAATTGCACCACCTGCGCGTGCTCCATGCGGTGGCGCAGGCCCACGCTATGGTATTGCGCGATCAAGGCCTGGTAGCCGTCGAGGATTTGATGGTTGCCCGCGTCGCCGATGGCGTGCACGTTCACCTGGTAGCCGGCACGCATGGCTTTTTCCATCTTCGCGCGCATGGCGGCGTCCTTGTAGAACAGCAGGCCGCTGGTAGAAGGATCGTCGCTGTACGGCGCCAGCAGGGCCGCGCCGCGGCTGCCCAGGGCGCCGTCGGACAGCAGTTTGACGGCGCGCAAGGCGTACATGTCGCGCGCATAGCTTTTTAATGGGCCGTTTTTCGACAGCGCGTCGAAGTCGTCCGTCGTGTCGGCAATCATGCCGTAGACGCGCACCGTCAGCTTGCCGTGGTCCGCGTAGTCGCGGAACAGCCGGTCCTGCATCTGGCCGATGCCCGCATCGTGCACGCTGGTCAAGCCCGCCTGCGACAGCTGCGCCAGCGCGCCATCGAGGGCGGCGCGGTTTTCCACGTCGCCCGGCTTGGGCAGCACGGCATCCATCAAGTCCATGGCATTGTCGACCAGCACGCCGGTGGCATTGCCGTCCGCATCGCGGACTATCTTGCCGCCGGCCGGATCCGGCGTGGCGGGCGTGATGCCGGCCAGCGCCAGCGCGCGGCTGTTGGCCCAGCCCGCGTGGCCATCGACCCGGCGCAGCCACACGGGCCGCGCGCTTTCCGCCGCATCGAGTTCTGCGGCCGTGGGAAAGCGCCCCAGCTTCCAGATTTCCTGGTTCCAGCCGCTGCCGACGATCCAATTGCGCTCGGGATGCGCGCGGGCGAAGTCGCCCACGGCCTGCACGGCGGCCTGCAGCGACGACGAACCGTACAGCATCACGCCGCTGGCGATCGTCCCCAGGCCGAACACGTGGCCGTGCGCGTCGATCAGGCCCGGCAACACGGTCTTGCCCTGCACGTCGATGTGCGTGGCGCCCCTGGCCGCCTTGCGCTTCACCTGCGCGGCGCTGCCGACGGCGAGCAGCTTGCCCCCGTCGTCAAAGGCCAGCGCCGTGAAGCGGACCACCTTGCCGGCAGCATTGAGCGTGTAGCCGTTGGCATTGTCGATGACGGTATCGGCGTGAACGTGGCCAAGGGCGCCCAGGCAGGCGAGCGTGAGCAGGGTACGGCGCAAGGGCAAGGTCGGCATTTCCATCTCCAGGTCTTTTAATTTAAGTCAATGAGCGAAAAGACGAGTGTATAGAAATTGGCAAAATGGTCAATCAGGCAGCAGCGGGTTGCCGCAGCAGCAGCCAGTAATCGCAGCCCGTGACGGCTTCCGCGTAACGCCCCGCCACCACGAAGCCCAGGCGGGCATAAAACGGCAGGCTGCGCTCATTGTAGGTCTCCAGGAAGCACGCGGCGCCCGCCGCATCGACGGCGGCCAGGCCCGGCGCCAGCACGGATGCACCCAGTCCCCGGCCCTGCGCGTCCGGGGCGATGCCGGCGATCGACAGATACCACGCGTCCTGCAGACCATGCGGCGCCAGCGCGTGCTCCATGTTTTCGACGATGGCCGTGAAATGGGCGTAGCCCTGCTCTCCCAGCAGCACGCGCAAGGCAGCCGCGCGCTGCGCGTAGGCGGCCTGGCGCCGGGCTGCCGGCGTGTCCGTCGTCCAGATGGCGGCGCCATTGCCCGCCTCATTGCACCCATCGCCAGCCAGGTCGACGCGGCCCGCCTGCCAGCCTTCGTCCAGCGCCAGCGCGAAGTACGCTTCCAGCATGGCCAGCCGCGCCGCTTCGTCGTCGCCGCAGGCCACCGTGACGGCGCGGTAGAACGGGTCGCCGATCAGGGCGGCGGCCAGGCTGCGGGCGGCTTGCGATGCTTCATTATGGGGGGCGCTGGACATGGGTTCTCTTTCTTCTCATCGTAACGGGGAAACGCCGGGCATCTTAACGCAAGCGCCCAAGCCTTGCGCTCGGTCAATACCTCCCCGCCACCGCTGGCCTACGCTGGCGTTTTATCGCGGAGGTTCCATGGCCAGGCACCATGTCATCAGCACCACCGCGTGCGACGTGTTCTTCAAGCTCGTGGCCCACCAAAAGAAAAGCCTGGGCGCGCGCTTCGACAGCATGATCGTCACCTTCAGCGCCGACGGCCGATCCGTGCTGGGCGCGACCCTGCGCAACGCGACAAGCGGCTGCGAACTGCACCGCTTGGCCGGCCAGCCCGACGAATGCTGGTGCTGCGGCTACGACGAACAGCTGGAATTCGTCTCGCAAAACAAGGTGCCGCTGGCGCACGCCGACTACCGGCTCACCTTGAGCAATGGCGAAACGTGGACGGGCACGACGGATGCGAAGGGACGCACGGGGCGCGTCACCAGCAAGCGGGAAGAGCAAATTACCCAGGCCGAATTCCTGCCGCACGCGGACAAATCGCCATGCTGCGCCGCCGCGCCCAAACACGCGGCGCCAGCCGTCAAGATCGTCCTGCTGGAAGGCATCAAGACGACCGACAAGGACGTCGGTTCGTCCGTCAAACAGGTGAAAGTGAAGGACAAGGTTCGCCCGCTGACCAGGGGCGAGATCGACATGGCGTGGATGCTGTTCCAGGATGCGATCGACTACGGCAAGGTCAAGGTGCATGGCGAACCATATCTATGGTTTGGTTTGCAACCAAAGGATGTGGCCATGACGCCGGATGGGGAGATTTATTTTCATGAGTCGGAGTATCAAGAGGATTTTTCCATAGCTCAGCCAATAGACAAAAACTGGTTCATGCATGAAATGGTCCATGTCTGGCAGTATCAATTGGGCTATCCGGTTGCATTGCGTGGGGCGATCCGTTTCGGATTGAATTACACGTATTTTTTAAAGCGAGGAAAAAAACTATCTGACTTCAACATGGAGGCACAGGGCAACTTACTGGCAGATTATTTCGGACTAAGGTATTTGAAAACACCAAAAGCTATGAATCAAAAAGAATACCGGAACTCCCTGATTCTCTACGAAGAGGTGATCAATGAATTTCTTAAAAATAGAAAAAGCAAGACCAATCTTCCTGGAAATGACATTGACCATGAGCCTTTGTTTGACATGCCGTGACGCGTACCCGATGTCCCGCATGGCCGAAGCCGAGATTAGCGCTTTCAAAGGCATACCATGCTTTACCATTTCAAAAAAAGAAGAAAGCCGCAATGGAACACCAATGCTGGGCGCACTCATGGTTTACGATATCTCCATAAAGCCGCCTGTAGAGGTCTGGTCCTTCATTCTCCCTGGAGCGACGACCCTACCCATGCATGCAAAAACCTGCTATTTGTATGGCCAAGTACCAGCAGGAGCCGAATCGACTGCCGCGACGATGTTGAAAAAAGGCAGGATGTACAGCGTCTTCTTGAATGGCAGGCCGGATGACCCGTCTGACTCGACCCGTGGCTATAAAGGGAAATTCTGTCTCATCGCGACAGCTAACGGTGGTCAACAGGTCACTCCCATCAAGCGCGATATGCCGGCCTGGATAGATGAAATTTGCCCAGCAAACATCCCAGCACAAAAAGGCCAATAATGCCCATCTGCCACAAGAGCCTATTGGTACCTATGGCTACATGGGAAAGTTTTGCATAGTAGCCACGGCCACTGGTGAACGAAAAATCATCGCCATTGGCAGCGACACGCCAGCGTGGAAACAGGATAGTTGCCCGGAGCATTCGCTCATCAGATAGTGCAAAGATCGCCATGCCATATCGTCACACACTGTTATTCCTGCTTGCCGCCTTGACGAGCATCAATGCCTCGGCGTGGTCGCGCATGGGCACCGCCGCCGTCATGACTGAGGCGGGCCTTCCCTGCTTCAAAATTGCCAGCGAAGAGGAACGCTCAAGGGGGCCAGTCAGCCTGAAGATGCTGACGATCAGCACACCTGGGCCGAATGGCTGGAAAGATGTATGGACGGTCATGTTTCCCAATGCCTCGTTTGGCGATCCCAGCTATCGCCTGCCAAGCAAGGGATGCGTGCGCTATGGCAAGGCACCCGAGGGGGCCGAGAGCAGCGATACCGCGCCGCTGCTTGCGGGAAAAGTGTATGGCGTATCCTTCCTGGGAAGGCCACCTTCCGCATCCGATCCTACTTCGCGCTACTCGGCAGATTTTTGCCTGCTCACGGCACCCGCCGGGGGTTTCCAGGTGATTCAGCTGACAAATGGCAAGAATACCTGCGCTCCCGAAGAAAAACCAAGATAGCGCGTGCCATTGCATACGTCACGCACAGACCACGCCTCGCGCTCAAGACTTGGGCGGAACCACCTCAATCGATTCCTCCCCCCGCTTCGCCGGCGCCCTGAACCATTCACCGGGCGGCACCACGTGCGATTCTTTCGGGTCGTCGATGTAGTGCGGCGAGGTGATCTGCACGTCGAATTCGTTGAAGACGTCGATGATGTTCTGGTGCAAGCGGTTCAGCACTTCGGCGCGCTGGCGGGGGACTTCGGCGCTGGCGTAGGCGACGAGGCGGTATTGCACGTAGTAATCCTGCAGCGCCAGCTGCATCACGTACGGTTTCGGCGCAGTCGACAGCTCCGGCGTGCGGGCAGCGGCCAGTTCCAGCATGGCGTGCACCTGGCGCCAGGGCGTGGCGTAGCCGATGGTGACGGTGGAGTCGAGCACGAAGCCGCCGCCGGGCTGGGCGCGCGAATAGTTCTTTGTCGTTTGCGACATCACCCAGGCGTTCGGCAAGGCAACTTCCTCGCCCAGGCCCGTGCGCAGGCGCGTCTCGAACATGCCGACGTCAACCACCGTGCCCTCGCTGTCGCCCACGCGCACGTATTCTCCCTTGCGCAGGGCGCGCGTGTACATCAGGATCAGGCCGCTGGCGCCCTGGCCCACGATGCTCGACGCGCCGATCGACACCATCAGGCCCACCAGCACGGACAGGCCCTGGAAGGCGGCCGTGTGCGAGCCGGGCAAATACGGGTACGCCATGGCCAGCGCGAACAGCCAGATCACCACGCTGGCGATGCGGCGCGTGGGCAGGGCCGTGTCCTTGTCCAGCCAGCCGATCTGCAATTCGCCGCTTTCCACGCGCTTGAACAGCGAGGCGGCGGTGGCGGCGATCAGGCGCGCGATGGCGAAGATCACGCACACCAGCACCAGCCCCGGCAAAGCGCCGATGATGGCGTGGAAGACGTCGGCCGCCACGTCGAACAGATAGCCGCTCAGGCTTTCGCCCCAGGAACGCGTGTAGGGCAGGCGGCCCAGCACGAAGGCGGCCCACAGATAGGTGGCCATCAGGCGCAAACCCCACAGCACGGCGCTGAGCAGTTGATACGCGAAGGCGATGTAGTGTTCGGCGTCGAGCACGCGCACGTTTTTCAGGCGCACGTCGCGCAGGCGCGAGGCCAGCAGGATGCCGCTGCGGCGCTTGGCCCAGCGGTACAAGCGCGTCAAGCCCATCCACACCAGCCAGAAAACGAGGGTGGCGGCCGCGCACACGGCGGCGGCAATCGACAGGTAGCGCCAGCTGCCCTGTTCGCGATAGTCAAACACGGCCTTGCTCAACTCGCTGGCGGCCGTTTTCGCCACGCTTTCCGTCGTGTCGCCGGCCAGCAAGTTGACGTCGCCAGGCACGACGACGAACAGTTGCACGCCGTCGAGCAGCACCTGCGTGCCCTCGGGAATCATGCGCGTGCTCGCCTGAAGCGGGCCGTTTTTCGCCAGCACGCCTTCCAGGCGGCGCTGCGCGCCGATGGCCCGTTCATCGGGCGGATAGCCGGCCAGCGCGGCGCGGAAGACGAATACCTTGCGGTTGGCAAACATCAGCGGCGCCGTCTTGACAACGGCGACCTGTGACGGCGCGATGGCGGTCGCGGCTTCCGCAACGAGCGAGGATGCGCCCTCGTCCGCGTGGGCTGCGGGCAGCAGGAAGATCGTCAACAGGCACAACAGGCGGAGCAACGCGGACATGGCAGAAATGAAAGAGTGACAAGGAGCAGCCATCATGCCATGTAATTGCGGAAACTCAAGCGCCGCAGCTAGCGTTCAGCTCGCATCATGAAAAATGATGCCCAGGGTATGGCGCAAGCCCGAACGCAGGCGCGACACGCCATGGCGCATGTTGACGCGGTAACTGCCGCGCGTGCCATTCACGGGGCGCTGCGCCACGGGAAAGATGACGGCGTCGCCCTGCGCCAGCGGCACCACCTCGGCACGCGACTGCATGCGCGGGCGCTGCTCCGTCAGCACGAACTCGCCACCCGTGAAATCGTCTTGCGGGCGCGACAGCAGCACGGCCAGCTGCAACGGAAACACGTGCTCGCCATACAGGTCCTGGTGCAGGCAGTTGTAATCGTCCTTGCGGTAGCGCAAGAGCAAGGGAGTGGGCCGCGTCTGCCCCGCCGCATGGCAGCGCGCCAGGAAATCGGCGTGGCGGGACGGAAAGCGCGCTTCCAGGCCCATGCTGGCGTGCCAGCGGTTGGCAATCGCCACCAGCGGCCCGTACAACTGTTCGCGCAAGGCGGCCACCACGTCCGGCAGCGGATGCGCCCAATACTGGTACTCGCCCTGTCCAAAACCGTGGCGCTGCATCACCACCTTGCTGCGAAAGCGCGATGCATCGTCGTATTGCGCTGCCAGCGCCCCGCACTGCGCGGGATTGAGCAAGCCCGGCACGACGGCGCAACCGTATTGATTCAGCTCATCCTCGATCTGCCGCCAGTCCAGCGCCATCATGCCTTCCCTTCGCGTTCGAGCAGCGCCTGCTTGCGTTCCACGCCCCAGCGGTAGCCGGACAGCGCGCCATCGTTGCGCACCACGCGGTGGCAGGGAATGGCGACGGCCAGCGCATTGGCGGCGCAGGCGCCCGCCACGGCGCGCGCGCCTTGCGGGGCGCCGATGCGCCGCGCCAGCTCGGCATAGCTGACCGTGCTGCCGGCAGGAATCTCGCGCAGGGCTTGCCACACGCGTTGCTGGAACACGGTGCCGCGCACGTCGAGCGGCAAGTCCAGGCCGATAGCGGGCGCCTCGACCAGGCCCACCACCTGCGCCACCGTCTGTTCATAGTCAGGCTCGGCGCCGCGCAGCTCGGCTTGCGGAAAGCGGTCCTGCAAGTCGCGCAGCAGCACTTCCGGGTCGTCGTCGATCAGAATCGCGCAGATGCCCTTCTCCGTGCTGGCCACGAGGATGGCGCCCAGCGAACAGGCGCCGATGGCAAAGCGGATCACGGCGCCGCTGCCGCCGGCACGGAATGCGCCCGGCGTCATGCCCAGCAAGCCGGGCGTGGCGGCGTACAGGCGGCCGCTGGAATTGAAGCCGGCCGCATATAACGTTTCCGTGACGTTCGCCGCGCCCTGCAAGCCGGCCTTCAGGCGCTCGCCGCGCCGCGCCGCCGCATAGGCTTTCGGCGTGATGCCCGTGTGCGCCTTGAAGACGCGGTGAAAGTGAAAGCGGCTCATGCCGGCGGCGCTGGCAAGGCTGTCGAGGTCAGGCAGCTCGTCGCTGGCGTCGATCAGCCGGCAGATATCGGCCACGATGGCCGCCTGGCGCTGGGCCAGGGGCGGCAAGTTCGGTTTGCAGCGCAGGCAGGGGCGGAAACCGGCCGCCTCCGCCTGCTCACACGTGGCGTGGAAAGCCACGTTGCGGCGCAAGGCGGGGCGCGCCGCGCAGGAAGGGCGGCAATACACGCCCGTCGTGCGCACCGAGTAATAAAAGACGCCGTCGGCATCGGGCGCGCGCCGCTGCAGGGCATCCCAGCGTTCATCGTCAGTCAGGTAAGCGTGTTCCATGGCGAACTCCGTGCAAGTCAATAGTAAGTCACCAGCATAGCCAGCGCCAGGGCGCGCCACACTCCGGCGCTTGCTTTTGAATTCAAAAAAAGGCTGGCGGCAGGCATCGCGCTCGGTGCTAAAATCGGCCATCGCGCCTCCAGCCGGCGGCGCGTCCTGCCCGCGCCCCGGAGAAACCGCATTGGACGATCATACTACCCAGGAAAATACGCCCATTTTCCAGCGCATCAAGGATTTTCTGCTGGCCGGCATTGCCGCCGGCCGCTGGAAGGAGGGCGATGTGATTCCCTCCGAGCAAGCCCTGGTGAAGCAGTTCGGCGTCTCGCGCATGACGGTCAACCGCGCCGTGCGCGAACTGACCAGCGAACAGGTGCTGACGCGGCGCCAGGGATCGGGCACCTATGTGGCACAGCAAAAATATCAGGCGACTTTGTTGGAAATCAAGAGTATCGCCGATGAAGTGCGCGCGCGCGGGCATATCCACCGCAGCAGCCTGCAATTGCTGGAACGCACCAAAGCCTCGGATTTGCTGGCCAAGCAATTCGGCCTGCCGCCGGAACACCCGCTGTTTCATTCGCTGATCGTGCATTTTGAAAACGGCGTGCCGATCCAGGTGGAAGACCGCTGGGTCAACCCCGAGTGCGCGCCCGACTACATGACGCAGGATTTTTCCAGCATCACGCCGAACGAATACCTGATGGCCGCCGCGCCCCTGCAAGGGGCCACCTACAGCATCGAGGCGCTGTCGGCGCCGCGCGACATCGCCGAAATGCTGGCCATCGACACGAAACAGGCATGCCTGGTGCTGCGCCGCCAGACGCGCTCGGGCGGCAAGATTGCCTCGATCGCCACCATGTGGCATCCCGGACACCGCTATCAGTTTGCCGGCAGTTTCACTTAAAGGCTATCGCCTCGATTGAGTAGCACGATTTCGCGCCAACTTTCTCTCAGATTCTCACCAAATCGCAAAAAAAACAGCCATTCCGGGGCAAAAAAAATCCCGTTCTGGCTGTTTCAGAACTTAACTACTCCGACTAAATATTCGATGCTATAGTTGCCGCCAGAAAGCGCCGCAGGCGTTTATTTGAGCGCGCATCATGCACTGCCAGCCCAGTCCAATCACGCCCCAGAAAGGGATGCATTTGTCGTATTGCAGCCACACGAGTTTCAGCGCACCACGCCGACGGCGCCCTGCGCTGCGCCGGCTCGCTCGTACGATGCTGGCGGCAGGCATGGCATTCTCGCTGCCGGCGCAGGCGGCGGCACACGGCATGGCGCCGGCACTGCTGTGGCCATACGCTGCGGCCAGCGCCACCGCCCTGGCGGGAGTGGCTTGCTGGCAAGCCTGGCGGCTGCGGCAACAGTTGCGCCGCCTGCTGCTGCCCGCGCATGCCCTGGCGGAACAGGATGCCGGGCAAGCCTTGCGCGGCGCGGCCATGGCTGGCTGGACCTGGCGGCGCCAGTCCGACCGGCTGCTGTTCGCCCCCCAGTACCAGGACGTGCTGGGCGACAAGGGCGCCAGGCTCGACCATGCCCTGGCCGACTGGCTGGCCGAAGTGCACCGCGACGACCGCGCGCGCCTGAGCCTGGCCTTTCGCCAGCATCTGGATGGCCAGGCGCCCGGCACCTTCAATTGCGAATTCCGCTTGCGCCACAGCGACGGCCACTGGCGCTGGCTGCTGGCGCGCGGCGCCGTGCTGACACGCGCCTCGGATGGCGCCGCCACGCAGGCCAGCGGCATCGTCTGCGATATCAGCGAGCGCAAGCAGGACGAGCAATCGCGCATGCGCTCGATGCTGGAAGCGGCGCCCGAAGCCATGCTGGTGGCCGACGTCGAGGGCAAGGTGCATTACGCCAACCAGATCGGCGCGCGCTGCTTCGGCTATCCGCTGGCCGAATTAACGGGCATGTCGCTGGAACAATTGGTACCGGAAAGCACGGCCAGCCAGTCCGTGGGTGACCCGCAAGCGCGGCACAGCCTGCCAGGCCGGGTGATGATGGCGCGCCGCCGCGACGGCACGCACTTCCCCGCCAAGGTCAGCCTGTCGCCGCTGCGCATGGCCGGGCAATTGTTTTCCATCGTCTCGCTGCGCGACATGACGCAGCGGCAACGCGCCGAGGAAGCCCTGCACGCCAGCTCGGAACGCTACCGCCTGATCGTACAGACGGCCGCCGAAGGCATCTGGATGACGGATGCGGACGGCAAGACCACCTTCGTCAACCCGAAGATGGCGCACATGCTGGGCTACACGGTGCAGGAAATGCTGGGCCGGCCCCTGCTCGACTTCATGGACCGCGACAGCCAGCTGCTGATGCAGCGCCGCCTGGCCAGCCACGGCAGTGCCGCCAGCCAGCCGGACCAGGTCGATTTCCGCTTCTTCCGCAAGGATCAGTCCAGCCTGTGGGGCTTGCTGTCGAGCACCAGCATCCAGTCGGACAACGGCGAGCCGGGCGGCACCCTGGCGATGATCACCGACATCACGGAACGGCGCCAGGCGTCGATCGCCCTGTCGAATTCGAGCCAGCGCATGGCGTCCGTCTTCGGCGCCGTGACGAATGGCCTGGTGGTGCAGGACAGCCACGGTCACATTCTGGAAAGCAACGCCGCCGCCGAGCGCATGCTGGCGGCCAGCCCGGCCGGCAACAGCCTGTGGCAAGCCATCCGCGAAGACGGCTCCGCCTTCGACCAGCGCAGCCATCCCGTGCACATCACCCTGTCGACGGGCGAGGCCATGCGCGACGTGCTGATGGGCGTGCAGCAACCCGACGGCAGCCTGTCGTGGCTGTCCGTGAATACCGAGGCCATCCGCGATGAATACGGCAAGGTGGGCATGGTGGTGGCCAGCCTGACGGACATCACGTATCACAAGCGCAGCGAGAGCGCCTTGCGCGAACTCAATGAACATCTGGAAGAGCGCGTGGCGCAGCGCACGGAGCAGCTGGACCAGGCCAAGCAGGTGGCCGAAGAAGCCAGCCTGGCGAAGGGACAATTCCTGGCCAACATGAGCCATGAAATCCGCACGCCCATGAATGGCGTGATCGGCATGGCCTATCTGGCCCTGAAAACGGATTTGGAACCGCGCCAGCGCGATTACCTGGAAAAAATCCGTTTTGCCGGAGAGCACTTGCTGGGCATCATCGACGACATTCTCGACATCTCGAAGATCGAGGCGGGCAAGCTGGAAATCGAGCGCGTCAACTTCAGTTTCGACCACGTCGTGCAAACGCTGATGACGGTGGTGGCGCCGCGCGCCGCCGGCAAGAACCTGGAGCTGCTGTTCGAAATCGACCCGCAACTGCCGGCCGTGCTCGTGGGCGACCCGCTGCGCCTGGGACAAGTGCTGATCAACTACGCCAATAACGCCATCAAGTTCAGCGAACAGGGCAGCATCACCGTGAAAGTGCGCAAGGTGGTGGCGGACGCCAGGCACTGCCTGGTGCGCTTCGAAGTGTGCGACCACGGCATCGGCCTGTCACAGGATGAAATGAGCAAACTGTTCCAGTCCTTCCAGCAAGCCGACACCTCCACCACGCGCGAATATGGCGGCACGGGCCTGGGCCTGGCCATCTGCAAGCAGCTGGCCCAGCTGATGGGCGGCGACGTGGGCGTCGACAGCCGTCCCGGCGCCGGCAGCACCTTCTGGTTCACGGCCAACCTGGGCATTTCCGACCAGGCGGCGCCCGCCATGCTCGACAGCATGGTGCAGACGGCGGCGGCCATGCGCGCCAGCGCCGACGCGGCCCTGGTGATGCGCACGCTCAAGCATGCGCGCATCCTGCTGGTGGAAGACAACACGTTTAATCAGCAGGTGGCGCTGGAATTGCTGGAGGAAGCGGGCGCCTCCGTCTGCCTGGCCAACAATGGCGAGGAAGCGCTCGATTTGCTGCGCCAGACCCAGTTCGACTGCGTGCTGATGGACGTGCAGATGCCGCTGATGGATGGCTTGCAGGCGACGCGCCACATCCGCGCCGACCCGCAGCTGGCGCACCTGCGCGTGCTGGCCATGACGGCCACGGCCACCAGCGAAGACCGCGTGCGCTGCCTGGACGCGGGCATGGACGATTTCATTTCCAAGCCCATCCAGCCGGCCATGATGTACCAGACCATCGCCAGCTGGCTGCCGGCGCGCGAAACGCCGCCGCCACCGGCGCGCAGCCGCGCCGCGCCCGCCTTCAAGACCACGCTGGCGGGCGACCCGCAGGTGATCGACCTGTCGATCCTCGCCAAGTTGCTGGGCTACAACCCGGAAAAGGTGCGCAAATTCGCCTTCAAGTTCCTGCAGACGACGCAGGATGGCTTTGGCGACATCGATGCGGCCCTGGCGCGCGGCGACGTGCACCAGGTGCGGGAACTGGGGCACCGCATCAAGTCGTCGGCGCGCACCGTGGGGGCCCTGGGGCTGGCCGAGCTGTGCCACAACCTGGAAACCCTGGCGCCGGGCGAACCGGCCGACGAGGCGGAGCGGGCGCAGCACATCGTCGCGCGCCTGTGGCCCCTGCTGGAACAGATTACCGAACAAATCATGAATAACACCAGCTTTGCCAATGACGATTAGCTACCGCCAAATTCCTTTGAGGCAAGGTATCGGCATCGACAGCGATGCGCATATCAATAGAAAGACAGGACGATGACTACTGTATCAAACCAAGCAAGCCGGGAACACAGCGAAGCAGGCCTGGCGCCATTGCGCGTATTGCTGCTGGACGACGACGTGTTCATGCTCGACGTGCTCAGCGACATGCTCGAGCAGATGGGCCAGTTCGACATCCGCTGCGAGTCGCACAGCGAACAGGCGCTGGCCACCCTGAAGCAGCACCAGCCCGATCTGCTGATCTGCGACCTGTCCATGCCCGACATCGACGGCATCGAATTCTTGCGCATGGCGGCTGAAAACGGCTTCCGCGGCGGCGTGGTCCTGCTGTCGGGCCTGCATTCGGCCGTGCGCCTGGCGGCCGAACGCCTGGCCATGGCCAACGGACTGCATATATTAGGCACCTTCCGCAAGCCGATGGAAAGCGCGGAACTGCAGCTCATGGTGAACTTGCAGCTGCAGCACACGGCGCGTCAGGCCAGCGCGCAAGCCTGATCGCACAGCCAGGCCGGGAGGGCGGACACGGCGCTGCAGGCCAGCAGACATGCGGCTTTGCCGCCCTGCCCGCACGCGCAGGGACGATATGCTGGTGATATGCCTCAAGTTTTTCTGCAATAATCGCCACGCTTTGAAAAAATGGGTTATTATTTCAGCCATCCCCGCCTGCATACCTCTGGTCGCACCTTCCAAGAACATTGAATTTGTGCCCATTGCCCCCATCTTCTCACTGCATTCCAGGAAGCATGGATGGCGAACCAGCGTATGGTTAATTCCAGGCATTATTGATCCCACCCTCATTTGAGGAAAATATGAGCGAAAATATCAAACACATTAGCGATGCATCTTTTGAAGCAGACGTCCTGAAATCCGAGTTGCCAGTACTGGTCGACTTCTGGGCAGAATGGTGCGGTCCCTGCAAGGCCATCGCTCCGATCCTGGAAGAAGTGGCCAAGGAATACGCCGGCCGCATCGTGATCGCCAAGATGGACGTGGACGCCAACCAGGCAGTGCCTGCCAAGTTCGGCATCCGCGGCATCCCGACCCTGATCCTGTTCAAGGATGGTGTTGCAGCTGCTCAAAAAGTGGGCGCCATGGCCAAGGGCCAGTTGACCGCTTTCGTCGACAGCAACATTTAATGTATGATGGGCAGCGCTGCGCCCGCAGCGCCGCCTGACTGGATAGACCGGGAAGCGGCTTTGCCTCATTCGTGCACAGCCTTCCCCAATAATTAATCAACGCCACGCAGTCCCCTCCCCTACCTTTACATCCCGTCTCGGGACACTCAACACATATGCATTTATCCGAACTAAAGGCCCTACACGTATCCGCCCTGCTTGAGATGGCGATCGGTCTTGACATTGACAACGCAGCCCGCTTGCGCAAACAGGAGCTGATGTTCGCTATCCTGAAGAAACGCGCCAAGTCCGGCGAACAGATTTTTGGCGACGGCGCCCTGGAAGTGCTGCCTGACGGCTTCGGCTTCCTGCGCTCGCCTGACGCCAGCTACATGGCGTCCACCGACGATATTTACATCTCCCCTTCGCAAATCCGCCGCTTCAATCTGCACACCGGCGATTCGATCGAAGGCGAGGTACGGACCCCGAAAGATGGCGAACGCTATTTCGCACTGGTCAAAGTCGACAAGGTCAACGGCGAATCGCCGGAGATGTCGAAACACCGCATCCTGTTTGAAAACCTGACGCCGCTGCACCCGAACGAGCCGCTGCGCCTGGAACGTGAAATGAATGGCCAGGAAAACATCACCGGCCGCATCATCGACCTGATCGCCCCGATCGGCAAAGGCCAGCGCGGCTTGCTGGTGGCGTCGCCGAAATCCGGCAAATCCGTGATCCTGCAGCACATCGCGCATGCGATCACGGCCAATCACCCGGACATCACCCTGATCGTGCTGCTGATCGACGAACGTCCGGAAGAAGTTACCGAAATGCAACGTTCGGTCCGCGGCGAAGTCGTCGCCTCGACCTTCGACGAGCCGGCCACGCGCCACGTGCAAGTGGCCGAGATGGTGCTGGAAAAAGCCAAGCGCCTGGTCGAAATGAAAAAAGACGTGGTCATCCTGCTCGACTCGATCACCCGCCTGGCGCGTGCCTACAACACCGTCATCCCTGCCTCGGGCAAGGTCCTGACCGGCGGTGTCGACGCGAACGCGCTGCAACGTCCAAAACGCTTCTTCGGCGCCGCGCGCAATATCGAAGAAGGCGGCTCGCTGACCATCATCGCCACGGCGCTGATCGAAACGGGTTCGCGCATGGATGACGTGATCTTTGAAGAATTCAAGGGTACCGGCAACATGGAAGTGCATCTGGAACGCCGTTTGGCCGAAAAACGTGTCTATCCGGCAATTAACCTGAACAAATCAGGTACCCGCCGCGAAGAACTGCTGATCAAGCCGAACGAGCTGCAGAAAATCTGGATCCTGCGCAAGTTGCTGTACTCGATGGACGAGATCGAGGCGATGGAGTTCATTCTGGACAAGATGAAGGCCACGAAGAACAACGCCGAGTTCTTCGACATGATGCGCCGAGGGGGGTAAACCTACTGCGCGTCCCGCTCTACGGCCTGTGTTGCTCGCTGTACCTTCGTACAGCTGCGCTACTCGGCCGTATATCGGGCCTGCTCGCTACGGTTTCCCTCCCCTCGGTGGCGTCATATCAATGCGCTACCGGCCCAAGCCGCTCCTGGAGCGGCTTTTTTATTGCCGCCGGCCCGAAAGCGCTATATAATCGACGGTTGCATTATTTTAAACCCTGGCAAGTGATCGGCAATCGGGTCAAGAAGCAGGACGACCGACGAAGTGCTGTTTGGCTACCAAACTAGAGAGAAGACCATGAAAGTCGATACCCATCCAGAATACCGCGAAGTTGTTTTCCACGATCTGTCGTGCGATTTCAAATTCGTTACCCGCTCGACCATCCAAACCCGCGAAAAAATCACCCACGACGGTAAAGAATACCCACTGGTGAAGATCGAGGTTTCGGCTGAATCGCACCCATTCTTCACGGGCAAGCACAAAATCGTCGATACCGCTGGTCGCGTCGAGAAGTTCCGTCAGAAGTTCGGTTCGGTTGGTTCGAAAACCGCAGTCGCAGCAGGCTGATTTTTGCCGCTTTGCGGCAAAACAGGGCAGCTTCGGCTGCCAGAGAAAAGGCAGCCACGGCTGCCTTTTTTGTCTTTGGCCGCTTTACTTTATACTCGCGCATACCCGACGCCATTCGTCGCGTCTTGCCACTATTCTGATACCGATTATCGATGAAGCCAGTCCGCCTTCCCGCCGCTGCCACACTCGCGCTGCCACGATGGGCCTTGTTTGCGCTCGGCCTGCTGTACATCCTGCCTGGCCTGATCGGCCGCGAACCGTGGAAGAACGATGACGCCGCCAGTTTCGGCATCATGTGGACCATGGCGCATGGCGGCCTGAACGACTGGCTGTGGCCCAACGTGGCCGGCCTGTCGCTGCCCGATGAAGGCCCGCTGACCTTCTGGCTGGGCGCCATCTTCATCAAGCTGTTCGGCTGGATCGACGGCGACGTCTTCGGCGCGCGCATGTCGACCATCGGCATCTTCGTCGTCAGCACCCTGTCCGTCTGGTACACCGCCTTCAACCTGGGCCGCCGCAACGACGCCCAGCCGCTGCGCCTGGCCTTCGGCGGCCAGCCCGAGCCAGACGATTTCGGCCGCACCCTGGCCGATGCCGCCGTGCTCATCTATCTGGGCTGCCTGGGCCTGCTGCAGCACAGCCACGACATCACGGCCGAAGCGCTGTACGTGTCCCTGATGGCCTATCTGCTGTACCGCGCCGTGCGCTACATGGAAGGCCCGTCCGTGCGCAATGCCGCCCTGCTGGGCCTGGCGCTGGGCGGCCTGACCCTCACGCGCGGCTGGATCACGCCGGCGGCGCTGAGCATCGCCCTGCTGCTGTGCACCGTCTTCCTGCGCCTGCCGCTGCTGCGCAGCGTGCGCCACCTGGCGCTGGCCATCCTGATCGGCGCCGCGCTGACCCTGCTCTGGCTGCTGCCGGGCGAATGGCTGCAGCCGTACGGCCATTCGCCGATGCAGGCATGGATGGAATGGAATTGCCGCCAGTTCAGCGCCCCGAGCCTGAAAAGCGTGCAGTACTTCTTGCGCGTCGGCATCTGGTTCTTCTGGCCCGCGTGGCCGTTCGCCGCCTGGGCCGTGTATGCCTGGCGCCGCCAGCACCACGTGCTGCACATCGTCGTGCCGCTGACCTTTGTTGCCATGCTGGCCATTTTGGGCCTGTGCCATCCCGATCCCGACCCGAGCCAGCTGCTGCCGCTGCTGCCGCCGCTGGCCGTGATGGCCGCGTTCGGCCTGCTGACCATGAAACGGGGCGCCATCAACGCCATCGACTGGTTCTCCGTGATGGTGCTGACCATCTGCGCCCTCGCGCTGTGGCTGTTCTGGTTCGCCATCCTGACCGGCTGGCCGCCGAAACTGTCGCATAATGCTCTGAAACTCATGCCCGGCTTCAAGCCCGAGCTGGACTTGCTGGCCTTCTTCGTCGCCGCCTGCGCCAGCGCGGGCTGGGTGGCGCTGGTGCACTGGCGCATCTCGCGCCAGCCGGCCGTGCTGTGGCGCGCCGTGGTGCTGTCGTCCGGCGGGCTGATCCTGATCTGGGTGCTGATCATGACCCTGTTCCTGCCGCCGCTGAACTACAGCAAGAGCTACGCCAGCGTGGCGCACCAGATTTCAGTCCACCTGCCGCCGGGCACTACTTGCATCAACAGCAATGTCGGCGCCGCCCAGCGCGCCTCGTTCGCCTACTACGGCCACCTGCCGTTTGCCACGGTGGGGCAGCAGCAATGCGATGTGTTCTTGTTGCAAGACAGCATCAAAGTTCCCGACAACAAGGAAAAGCTGCCGGAACACCACGGTGCGGACTGGATCAAGCTGTGGGAAGGGCGCCGCCCCACGGATGACGTGGAACGCTTCCGCCTGTACCAGCGCGTCAGGTAAGCAGCAAAAAAAACCGGGCCAGCCCCGGTTTTTTTACGTCCGGCAGAGAATAATTGCCGCCAGGAAAAGTGTTGTCTTAAAATATAGTTAATTACCTAAATTGAACTAACATTGTTTTTTAGATTATAATAGCGGACTGCGCGATGGCGGTGTCTTGCTTTCCCGCCCGAATCGTCCCCCAATTCACTATGAGATTGTCCATGAAATTATTTACCACACGCACCTTGCCGCTCATCAGCGCCGCCCTGTTCGCCTTCTCCTTCAGCGCTTCGGCGCAAGCGACCGTGGTCGACCTGGGCGTTGCCAATGGCTACTCGGCCTTTATCTTCGGCAACATCGGCAGCAGCGGCTCCAGCGGCTTTACCAGCGTCGGTGGCAGCATTGCCGCTGGCGGCAATATCTACCTGGACAACTACAGCGTTGGCACGAATAAAAAGCCAGGCAGCGCCATCAATTCGGTCGTTGCTGGCGGCAACCTGAACACGGGCTGGGGCACGCTCAGCGGTTCGGCCGTGTACGGCGTCAGCAACCCTAACGCCACCCTGACGGCGCCGCAATGGTTCCCAACGAACAACATCAGCAAAGGCAATGCGTCCACCCTGGACTTCGCGGGCGCCAAGCAGCAACTGACGACCCTGTCGGGCGACGTGGCCAAGCTGCAATCGAACGGTACCGTGATTTCGCAGTACGGCAACATGACCCTGGTGGGCAATGTCAACGCCGACGTGAATATTTTCAACATCGATGCGTCGAACCTGCATAACCTGACCCTGGACCTGTCCTCGCTGAAAAGCACGGCCAGCATCATCATCAACGGCACGGCCACCAACATCACCATGAGCGGCGGCTTCGACAATTTCGCCAGTTTCGCCAACCGCACGTTGTTCAACTTCGCCAACGCCACCACCACCAGCCTGCAGAACGTCGGCATCAACGGCAGCATCCTGGCGCCGAACAGCGCGTTCTCGGGCTCCGGCGACATGAATGGCACCCTGATCGCCAATTCGGTCAGCTCGATCAATTATGGCCATGTTGCGATGAACGGCTCCGGCTTCAACACGGTCAACGTCTCGGCCGTACCTGAGCCAGGCACCTACGCCATGCTGCTGGCCGGCCTGGGCTTGCTGGCCTTCATGCGCCGCCGCACGCCAGCGCGCGCACCGCAAGCCGCGATGGCCTAAGCTTTACGCTACATCAATAAAAAACACCGGGCCGCGCGAGCGTCCCGGTGTTTTTTTATGTGCTGGCGAAAAACTAATCCGCGCTCAGCCCCAGATCCGTCGCCACCTGCTTGCGCAATAAGTATTTCTGGATCTTGCCCGTCACCGTCATGGGGAATTCCTCGACGAAGCGCACATAGCGGGGAATCTTGTAATAGGCGATCTGCCCATCGCAAAAGGCGCGGATATCCTCGCTGGTGGCCTGCGTGCCCGGGCGCAAGATGATGCAGGCGCACAGTTCTTCACCATACTTGGCGTCCGGCACGCCCACGCATTGCACGTCGAGCACGCTCGGGTGGCGGTACAGGAATTCCTCGACTTCGCGCGGGTAGATGTTTTCGCCGCCGCGTATCACCATGTCCTTCGAGCGGCCGACGATGCTGCAAAAGCCGTAGTCGTCGATGACGGCCAGGTCGCCCGTGTGCATCCAGCGCGCCGTGTCGATGGCTTCGCTGGTTTTTTCAGGATCGCCCCAGTAGCCCTGCATCACGGAATAGCCGCGCGTGAGCAATTCGCCCTTTTCGCCGCGCGGCACGATGCGCCCTTCCGCATCGATGATTTTCACTTCCAGGTGCGGGTGGACGCGGCCGATGGACGAGACGCGCATCTCGCGCGGGTCGTCGATCGACGTCTGGAAGCTGACGGGCGACGTTTCCGTCATGCCATACGCAATCGTGATTTCCGCCATGTGCATCAATTCGATGACCCTCGTCATGACTTCCATCGGGCATGGCGAGCCGGCCATGATGCCGGTGCGCAAGTTCGACAGATCGTATTGCTTGAAATCAGGATGGTCGAGGATGGCGATGAACATGGTGGGCACGCCATGCAAGCCCGTGCAGCGCTCGGCCTGCACCGTTTCCAGCACGGCTTTCGGATCGAAGCCTTCGCCAGGGAACACCATGGCCGCGCCATGCGTGACGCAGGCCAGGTTGCCCAGCACCATGCCGAAGCAGTGGTACAGGGGCACGGGGATGCACAAGCGGTCCCGTTGCGTCAGGCGCATGGCTTCGCCGATGAAAAAGCCATTGTTCAGGATATTGTGGTGCGTCAAGGTGGCGCCCTTCGGCGCGCCCGTGGTGCCGGACGTGAACTGAATGTTGACGGCGTCGTCAAACTGCAAGCCAGCGCTCACTTCGGCCAGCTGCGC
Organism: Janthinobacterium sp. GW822-FHT07A03; assembly: GCF_058798815.1. Classification (NCBI taxonomy): domain Bacteria; kingdom Pseudomonadati; phylum Pseudomonadota; class Betaproteobacteria; order Burkholderiales; family Oxalobacteraceae; genus Janthinobacterium; species Janthinobacterium sp. GW822-FHT07A03. Next base: position 274,731 of record NZ_JBXAKW010000003.1, read on the forward strand.
CAGGTCGGCGTCCGTGATGCCGTCCATCACCGCGTCGAAATTGTGCATGCCCGGCGTGGCGGCCGCGCCCAGGCGGATGACGTGGCGCAATTGCGGCAGGCGCGGCGACTGCAGGGCGCCGGCGCGCGAACGGGCGATTTCCGGCACCACGTCTTGCACGATGGCCAGGTAATCGCTGGACTTGAAGCTGGGCGACAGGATCAGCGCGCTGCATTGCACCTTGTCGAGCACGTATTCGAGTTCCGAGCGGCGGTAGGCGGGGTTGATGTTGACCATGATCAAGCCAGCTTTCGCCGTGGCAAACTGGGTCAGCACCCATTCGGCGCAGTTTTGCGACCAGATGCCGACCCGGTCGCCCGGCTGCAAGCCCAGTTTCAACAGGCCGGCGGCCAGCTTGTGAACGCGCTGCTGGAATTCAAGATACGTCCAGCGCACGTTCTGGTGCGCTACGATCAGGGCATCGTGCTGGCCATAGCGGGCGGCGATGCCGTCCAGGTAGGCGCCTATCGTTTCGCCGATCAACGGCGTCTCGTGGGCGCCGTGTACATAACTCATTGCTTGCATGCTGTCTCCAGGGTGTGTGGCGCGGCGCGCTCTTGTTATCGTCTTCGATGCAGAAAATTATAGCCGCAACCGCCCCCGCCCTGCGTCAGCTTGCTGTAATGTGCAGGCCAGCACAGCAGATACTCACGGCACCATGACAGGCAACGCGCAGCACCCGCCCGAACAGGGCTTCATTTTGACCCGCCACTGGCGCGACACGCCCGCCGGCACGGAGGTCGATTTCTGGCTGGCAACGGATGCCGGGCCCCGCCACGTGCGCCTGCCACTGCAGACGGCCGTCGCCTTCCTTCCCATGGAGCAGCAGGAACAGGCGCAACAGCTGCTGCGCGGCGAGCGCCACGCGGAGCTGCGGCCCCTGTCGCTGTGCGATTTCCACCACCGCCCCGTGCTGGGGCTGTACTGCAAGCAATACCGGCATTTGCTGAAGCTGGAAAAGCAGCTGCGCGCCCACGGCGTCGACGTGTACGAAGCGGACATCCGCCCGCCCGAGCGCTACCTGATGGAGCGCTTCATTACGGCACCCGTATCGTTCAGCGGGGATACGGCGCAGGATGTGCAGCTGAAACCGGCGCCCGGCTACCGGCCAAGCTTGAAACTGGCATCGCTCGATATCGAGACGACGGCGCATGGCGAGCTGTATTCGCTGGCCCTGGAAGGCTGCGGCCAGCGCCAGGTCTACATGCTGGGGCCGCAAAACGGCGGCGATGAGCTACTCGACTTCGACCTCGAATACTGCGACACGCGCGCGCAGATCCTCGAGCGCCTGAACACGTGGATGGAGCGGCACGACCCGGACGCCATCATCGGCTGGAACCTGGTGCAGTTCGACTTGCGCGTGCTCAAGGAACATGCTGAGCGTTATCAAGTGTCCTTGAAACTGGGACGCGGCGGCGCCGTGATGGAATGGCGCGAGCACGGCGGCAAGCAGGAACACTATTTTGCCGCTGCGGCCGGCCGCCTGATCATCGATGGCATCGAAGCGCTCCGGTCGGCGACGTGGAATTTTTCTTCGTTCAGCCTGGAAAACGTGGCACAGACCTTGCTGGGCGAAGGCAAGTCCATCGACAATCCCTACCAGCGCATGGCCGAGATCGACCGGCGCTTCCGCGAAGACAAGCCCGCGCTGGCCCGCTACAACCTCAAGGATTGCGAGCTGGTCACGCGCATCTTCGCGAAAACCGAACTGCTGACCTTCCTGCTGGAGCGGGCCAGCGTGACGGGGCTGGCGGCCGACCGCAGCGGCGGCTCCGTGGCCGCCTTCGAACACCTGTACTTGCCGCTGATGCACCGGCAGGGTTACGTGGCGCCCAACCTGGGCGATATCTCCGGCGAAAACAGCCCGGGCGGCTTCGTCATGGATTCGCAGTCGGGCCTGTACGATTCCGTGCTGGTGCTCGACTATAAAAGCCTGTACCCGTCCATCATCCGCACTTTCCTGATCGACCCCGTGGGGCTGGTGGTGGGCACCAGCGGCGACGAGGCCGATACCGTGCCCGGCTACCGGGGCGCGCAGTTTTCGCGTGTAAAACATTGCCTGCCTGCCATCGTGAAACAGGTGTGGCAAGGGCGCGAGACGGCCAAGCGCGAGCGCAACGCGCCGCTGTCGCAAGCGTTAAAGATCATCATGAACGCGTTCTACGGCGTGCTGGGCTCCAGCGGCTGCCGCTTTTTCGATCCGCGCCTGGCCTCGTCGATCACCCTGCGCGGCCACGACATCATGCACCGCACGCGCGAGCTGATCACCGAGCAGGGTTATCAGGTGATCTATGGCGACACGGATTCCACGTTTGTGTGGCTGAAGACGGCGCATAGCGACGAAGAGGCGGGCAAGATCGGCCGCGCCCTGGTGGCGCATGTGAACGCCTGGTGGGACGCCCATCTGCGCGAGGAATTCGGCCTGGAAAATGCGCTGGAACTGGAATTCGAGACGCATTACCGGCGTTTCCTGATGCCCACCATCCGCGGCTCGGAAGAAGGCAGCAAGAAGCGCTACGCGGGCCTGGTCGGCAAACCCGACGGCAGCGAACAGATGGTCTACAAGGGCTTGGAAACGGTGCGCAGCGACTGGACGCCGCTGGCGCAGCAATTCCAGCAAGCCTTGTACCTGCGCATCTTCCAGCGCGCCGCCTACCAGGACTATGTGCGCGACTACGTGGCGCGCACGGTGCGCGGCGAATTCGACGCTTTATTGGTCTACCGCAAGCGCTTGCGCCGCCCGCTCGACGATTACCAGCGCAACGTGCCGCCCCACGTGCGCGCGGCGCGCACGGCCGACGCCTACAACCTGGCGCAGGGCCGGCCGCTGCAATACCAGAACGGCGGCTGGATCAGCTATGTCATCACGGTGGCGGGGCCGGAACCGCTGGAAACGCAGCGCTCGCCCATCGACTACCAGCATTACCTGACGCGCCAGCTGCAGCCGGTCGCGGACGCCATCTTGCCCTTCCTGGGCGACGATTTTTCGCGCCTCGTGTCCGGTCAGCAGGATTTGTTTTAGATCAATTTTGCTGACCGGCACAGCCAAGCTGAGGTAATATCGGCGCCTGCCGGGCCAGTCCGCGGGCGCTGTGCGCCGGGGCAGCGTAAAATACGCCTTGGCGAAAGAATAAGAGCTGCATGAAGAAGATGCCATTCCAGACGAGAATCATTCGCAAGAAGATTTTCCCCGCTGAAATGGCGCATAATTTCACACTATGTTGAACCAGCGGGCAGCAGCACCAGCCATCTGCCCTGCTAATTTTTGAATGAATTGACACCATGACCGAGATCACGTCCCTGAGAGACATCCCGCAAAAAAATATCTTCCGCAAGGGCGACACCTTTGTGCTGTTCGGCGAGCTGTTCGGCCGCGGCTATGTGAATGGCTTGCTGGACGAAGCGCGCAAGGCGGGCATGAATATCGTCGGCATGACGGTCGGCCGCCGCGATGAAAACATGGCGCTGCGCCCCCTGAACGCGGAAGAGCTGGCGGAAGCCGAAGCCAACCTGGGTGGCCGCATCATCAATGTGCCGCTGATGGCCGGTTTCGACCTCGACGCGCCCGCCGGCGAACCGACGCCGACGGCCCTGCTGGCCGACATGACCCTGAAAAGCTGGCAGGAAGACAAGCTGGACTGGGCGCAGATCGAACGCTGCCGCGAAGCCGGCATCGCCCGCTTCAGCACGTCCGTGGCCAAAGCCATGGCCGAACTGGACAGCCTGATTCCTGACGGCAGCAATGTGTATTTCGCCCACACCATGGCGGGCGGCATTCCAAAGGTCAAGGTCTTCCTGGCGATCGCCAACCGCATCTACAAAGGCCGTGGCGAGCGCTTCATGTCTTCGCGCGCCCTGCTCGACAGCGACCTGGGCAAGTTGATCCTGATGAACTTTGACGAAGTCACGGCCAACACCCTGCAGCACCTGATCGACGGCAGCGCCGCCATCCGCGCCCGCATCGAGCAAACGGGCGGCCAGGTGCGCTACAGCGCCTACGGCTACCACGGTACCGAGATCTTGATCGACGGCAAATACCAGTGGCAAACCTACAGCAACTACACGCAAGGCCTGGCCAAGATGCGCCTGGAAAACGTGGCCAAGGCCGCGTGGGAAAAAGGCATCAAGGCGACCGTCTTCAATTGCCCGGAAATCCGCACGAATTCATCCGACATTTTCGTCGGCGTGGAACTGTCGCTGTTCCCCCTGCTCGACGCGCTGAAAAAAGAAGGCGGCGCTGCCTGGGCCGAAGAGCAATGGGAAACCTGCCAGGGCTTGCTGGAAGACGGCGTGTCGCTGCAAGACTTGCTCGACCGTATCGCCGCCTACAACGGCGACGCCACCAGCGTGCAGTTCCGCAACTTCGCTGCCTGGCCGATGGACAACACGCCGGAGCTGGCCGAAGTCATGATCGGTACCTCGGACGACATCACCAAGCTGCACAAGGACCGCAAGGAACTGATCACCGACCACCTGAGCTCGCTGGTGCTGGAAGGCACGGGCCCGCTGATGTTCCACGCCATGTCGGAGCCGCAAGCGCCCGTCGTCTGGCTCAACCACGACATCATCGCGCGCCAGCTGAACTCGGTTCACAACTGAGCTTGAAACTGAACTTGATGTAGCAACACACCACCGACGGCCCGGCTCATCCCCGGGCCGTCGGCGTTTCTGCGCGTGCCTTATGCGCGCACGATGGACACGCCGCCGTCGGCCAGCAGCGCCGTGCCGGTGGTGAAGCTCGATGCATCGGAGGCCAGGTACAGCGCCGAGCGGGCGATCTCGTCCGGCGTAGCCAGACGTTTCAAGGCATGCAAGCCCGCCACGAAGGCCAGCGCTTCGGGCGTATTCGCCACTGCCCGCCCCATGGGCGTATCGGTGCCGCCCGGCAGCAGGGCATTCACGCGCACGCCCGCCGCGCCATACTCGGCCGCCAGGGCCTTGGTCAAGCCGATCACGCCCGCCTTGCTGGCCGCATACGCGGCCATGCCGGCCATGCCCAGCGTATGCCCGACAAAGGTCGAGGTAAAAATCAGCGAACCGCCGCCGCGCGCCGCCATGGCGGGCAGCTGATATTTTGCCGCCAGGAAGGCACTGGTGAGATTGGTATCGACCGCCGCCCGCCAGTCGTCCAGGGCAAGCTCGGGCGTGGGTCCCATGGGCCCCAGGGTGCCCGCATTATTGAAGGCGATATCGAGGCCGCCAAAGCGTTGCAGCGCCAGCGCCACGGCCCCTTGCGCGCACGCCGCGTCGGCCACATCGCCGGCGCAGGCCACGGCTTGCGCGCCGCCGTCCGCCAGCTGCGCCACCAGCGCCTCGAGCTCCTTCTGCCGCCGCGCCACCAGCACCAGCCGCGCGCCATGGCGGGCAAACAGCCGCGCCGCCGCATGGCCGATGCCCGAGCTGGCACCCGTGATGATGGCGACCTTATTTTCCAGTTGCAACATTTGATTTCCTTTCAAGTGATTGAAAGGAAAAAGATAGGCCGGCAAGCCCGGTGCGGCACTCCGCTTCTTGCGCTGGAATCGCCGCCGTCAACGATTCTGCATGCTTGTGCAAAACACACGCCAAGCATAAAACTTGCCAGATTGTGACAAATCAGTGATAATGCGTCTCGCGTTGCCGGGATGGCGGAATAGGTAGACGCACGGGACTCAAAATCCCGCGCTGGAAACAGCGTGCCGGTTCGATTCCGGCTCCCGGCACCACAGAACACTTTAGTTGTACCTGATCAAACCCGCCCATCGCCAGATGCTGCGGGTTTTTTTATTGGCTGCCCGTCGCTTTACAAATCGCATACATTATTGAATTTAGCGATATGACCCAGTACTTCTTTCTAGAGCGCGGAGCCCCCCCCCCCCCCCGACGGGAAATGGCGATGGCGCAAGCCAACCTCGATGAAGTGTTGGGTGAGCACCTCGACCTCATCGAGCACTAACTGACACATGCAGTCATCGATCCCAACTGGCGGGCCTGCAACCGCACTGGGCCCCTACCGGCCAGAAAGCAAATGATGCAGTGCTGCGAAAATTACTCGAATGAGATACGGAATGGAGTTCCGAGAAAGCCGAGAAATTTGCAGGAATCAAATCCATGATAAAAGAAACTAAAGGGACACGAATTAGCCTCTTGGGCAGTTACTCTCCACTAGAAGTGACGCACGCATCGCTCTGACTCTGTCGCTAGTTATTGCTATGCTGAATCACTGCCTCATTGAACGTACCTCCCTGAAGATCGCATTGCGCCCTTAGCCAGAACGATGAGCTTCCGTGAGTATCAAATAATCCAGTCATCGTCACAATCTCTGAATCACTGAAACTACCTGATGCTTGATTCCAGTTGCGAAGCGTGCCATAGGATGTGTTTCCCGGTGGAGAAATCTTTCTTTGGACATCAACCCGACATAGCTCAAGCAGCTCAGCCTTCTTGAGAGGTCTTGCTAGCTCAACTTGACTAATGACACACTGGCGGGTCCTTTGGATTTCGTCCACAACATCCTTGCGCCCAGTGTCAGACTTCAAATCCGTTTGCTTTAACAGAATACCAATCTGCGTATCCACTGCTTCAGACACCTCGCTACCAAATGAGACAGAGCCTTTTTTGTTTGCGAAATCCACGGCAGCCTTGTATACGTCGGCAGACTTGGTATCAATACCAAGTCCACAAAGCTTCAGCGCTCTGTTTATCGGATCATCAGAAGAAACACGCTGCCCAGCACAGCCGCCGAGAATCGTTCCGAGAAGAAGCAAGACAAGTATTTTACGCATAGACATCCCTTAAAAACTGAATCAAATATTTCCTTGAGGAATAACGAATTTCCATGTGGACTGGTTGACATGATTGATATACAGCAAGAAAAACCTTTCTTTCGGCTTACCTCGAATGCCGTGCGCATAAGCGTGAGGGTTCTGCTACTGCGTAAATTTCTTTACCGTTATGGATCACGCGAATGCCTATGTTATTGCTCGTGATGATCCTCCTGAACCTTGATCCGCTCGTGCGGTGTCCACGCAGATCAACGTTCCTCGCGATAGTAGTCGCAGCCTTCAAACGTGGTGCGCAGCGCCTGTTGCAGCTGGGCGTAGCGCTCAGGGGTCAGGTTGAAACGCACGTCGATCTGGCCGTCGTCATCCATCTGCATGGCCGCCTCGGCATCCATCTGCACGGACAGGCGGTTCGGATGCAGGATCACGGCGTGCATGTGGCCATACCAGGCAAATTCCTGGCCGCAATATTCAATATACGGTTCGTCCATGCCCATGGCCACGTCCTGCTCGTCGTATTCATCGGCGCGCTGCAGCATCAGGTAGACGGGCTCGCCTTTGCCGGCTGGCGCGGCCAGGGTGGTGATCAGGGCGTCGTCTTCATTGATGACGGACAACTCGGTGGCGGTAAATCCTGCGGACATGGCGTGCTTTCAACAAATGATTGGATGACGCCACCATAGCGCAAAAGCGCCGCGGACGACATAGCGCGCGGCGAATAAAGCGTGCCGCCCCCGGCCGCGCTCGCCGCCTATAATGGCCATTCCATCCATATTGCACAGGAGACCGTCTTGACCGCAGCATCGCCCTACACCACCCGCCTGGCCATTCCCTCCATCGCCACCTACCAGCAGCTGCGCGTCGCCGCCGGCCTGAGTGCGAAAAGCACGGCGGCGGCGGCCAAGGGCTTGCCGAATTCCCTGTTTGCCGTGCAAGTGCTGCATGGCGACGAGGTCGTCGGCATGGGCAGGGTCATCGGCGATGGCGGCTGCTTCTTCCAGGTCACCGATATCGCCGTGCTGCCGGCCCACCAAGGCAAGGGCCTGGGCAAGCTGATCATGCGCGAGATCATGCGCTTCATCGAGACGGGCGTGCCGGAAAGCGCGTACGTCAGCCTGATCGCCGATGGCCAGGCGCAAGACCTGTATGTGCAATTCGGTTTCCAGCACACGGCGCCCGCCTCGGTCGGCATGGCGCTGAAGCGCTAGGCGCCCGATGCCTGCCTGGCTGCTATGCAGCATGGCGCTGGCGCTGCTGTTGAGCGCTGCCGCCTGGCGCGCCGAGCGCGCGCGGCAGCGGCGCGGGCGCACGACACGCTGGCTGTGGCTGGCGGCCATCGCCGCGTCCGTCACCTTGCCCCTGGCATGGCTGCCCGGCGTACTGGCGGCCATGCCGGCGGAGCAGGCACAGCTGAAACTGGGCTGGTTTGTCTTATCGAGCGGCATGCTCTTGCTGCTGGCGCTGCGCAGCGTCTGGCTGCTGTCGCACCAGCGGCGCTGGCAGAAAACATCGTTGCTGGGCACGCCCGTGTACTTGAGCGGCGGCATCGGCCCCTGCGTGGCGGGACTGCTGCGGCCGCGCATCGTGATGCCCGTCTGGCTGCAACTGATTCCTCCGCAGCAACAGGCGCTGCTGCTGGCGCACGCACAATGCCGGCTGGCCGCGCGCGACCCGCAGTTGCTGGCCCTGGCCTACACATTGATGATTATCATGCCGTGGAATGTGCCCCTGTGGTGGCAGCTGCACCGGCTGCGCTTTGCCATCGAGGTCGATTGCGATGCGCGCATGCTGGCGCACGGCCACGCGCTGCGCGACTATGCCGCCGTCCTGCGCCGGCACGGCCAGTATTATTCGGGCTTGACGGGCGCCTCGCCCATCGTGCTGAACGATCCGCTGGCATTGCGCCGGCGACGGCGGATCATGGCCAGATTTACCCGGGACCGGGCGGCGAACTTGCTATAGTAGCGGCAACGCCGCGCGGCACGCCCGCGCCCCTGGCTCCCCCCTTAGAAATCAGAGAGATACCATGCTTTACCTGCTTGCCATCGTGATCGTCATCGCCCTGCTGTACTACGTCTTCAGCGGCCGCACGCCCGTCAAACCGCTGCACAAGCCGCTCCTCTCCGTGCGCCAGTACGTGCCGGCGATCCCTGCGGGCGCACCCGCGCACCACTGGAGCGACGAGGGGCGCTTTGCATCGGAAGTGGAAAACGAAGCGATGTACCAGCCCGCCATCGCCAAGCTGGCTGGCGAGCACGGCCCCGGCAACGCGGAAGAAAAATGCCTGGCCCTGCTCGTCTGCGACGATGCCAACCCGTTCCAGGACAAGGCCATCGCCGTCTTCATCGATAGCCTGCTGGTGGGCTACCTGTCGCACAACGACGCCCTGCGCCTGCGCCGCAACCTGGGCCGCCAGGACCTGGTGGGCCAGCTGACCTCGTGCGACGCCGTCATCCGCGGCGGCGGCCTGTGGAACGGCAAGCGCCTGTCGTATGCCGTGTGGCTGGACTTGCAGCCGTACAATTAATGACCGCTATAGCGCGCGCGCCAGCCTGACGGCCCGCGTGGCAATAAAGCTGGGCAGGAATTTTTCAATTTCAAAGCGCGGGTGGGGATGCATTTCCTCGTGGTAACCCGCCAGCACGAAGCCCGCCGCCAGCTGGCCGCCAATCTGGCTGTCCAGGCCGTGGCCGAAGACCAGCGCCTCGCCCTTTTCCATGCGCGCCGCCAGCGCATCGGCATCCATATCCTCCACATCCGAATACGGCAGCACGAAACGGGGGCGTATCAAGCCCTGCTGTGCCCATTGCGGATCGCGGTCGCCGATGAACACGGCCGGGTTGAAGAAACTGCTCAGCAGCACGCCGCCATCGGCCAGCACGCGCGCGCATTCGCGCCACACGGGGGCGATATCGGGCACGTACTGGTTCGACACGGGGTGGATGATGACATCGAAGCTGGCGTCGGCAAAGCGGGCCAGGTCGCGCATGTCGCCCTGGACGGTGGCCAGTTGCAAGCCGTCGCGTTCGGCCACCATGCGGTCTTGCGCCAGTTGCTGTTCAGACAGGTCGAAGACGGTGACGTGCGCGCCGGCGGCAGCCAGCACGGGCGCCTGCTGCCCGCCGGCACCGGCCAGGCACAGGATGCGCTTGCCGCGCACCTCGTCCAGCCAGCCGGCCGGAAAGGGACCTGGTGTCAGATGGATTTGCCACTGCCCGGCACGGGCCGCGGCGATGGTGGCGCTGTCGACGGGCTGCGACCACGGGCTGTTCCGTGCAGCCTGGGCATCCCAGGCTTGCTGATTGTGCCGCAAGAAGTTGTTACCTAAAGGCATCCTCATCCTTTCAGAAAAAAACAGGACACGAATGTAGCATGACTCCAGGCAAGGCGCCGCACTGCGCGTGCTGGCCGAAAAAGAATACGAGAAGGCATGGAAGCCCGAGAAGTGAACTCCCGCCACGGCCAGCGTTGTTGCGTCACACAAGGAAGTGCCGGACAGATGGCGCCGGCGCCGATGCAGACCACTGGAAGGGCAAGGAGTTCGATGCCATTATCGCCTGCAGGGGGCCAGGCATTTTGATGCACATCAAATAGATCGACATTTCCTGGCTTTGGCCTTGCGAAAGGTCATGGCTCGTATTTTTTTGACCCACGTCAAGTTCCGCATAAGAAAACTGCCCGCCGGCACGGCAATGCTGGACTTGCCCGTGTTGCCGTTCTAGCCTTGTTGCCATCCTGACTAGCGAATGACACCATGGCTTACAAATCCATCCTCGTCCACGCCGACCTGTCGCGCCATGCGCCGCAGCGCATCGCCATCGCGGCACGGCTGGCGCACGCGTACCAGGCGCACCTGATCGGCGCCGCCATGACGGGCGTGTCGCGCTTTACCCTGGAAAACAACCGCGGCATGCGCGGCGGCGCCGTGGCGGCGCAGATCAATGCCCTGCACGGGCAGGCGGAACAGGCGCTGGCCCAGTTTGAAACGCTGGCGCGCCAGGCCGGCGCCGTCTCGCTCGAGCGGCGCCTGATCGAAGACGATGAAGATGGCGGCATGGCCGTCAGCGCCCGCTACAGCGACTTGACCGTGCTCAGCCAGCACGACGACAGCGAAGCGCTGCCCGGCGCCATGAGCGACCTGGTGCCCTACGTCATGCTGAACGCGGCCCGGCCCGTGCTGATCGTGCCGCGCAGCGGTCAATTCATGGAACTGAACCACACGGTGGTGGTGGCCTGGGATGGCAGCATGGAAGCGACGCGCGCCATCGGCCACGCCCTGCCCCTGTTGCGCGCGGCGCGCCTGGTGGTGCTGGCCCTGCTGCATCCGCCCGCCGGCCACGCGCAGCCGGCCCGCCATCCGGGCGCCGACATCGCCGCCTACCTGAGCCGCCATGGCGTGCCCGTCGAGGTGCGGCCCGCCATCACCACGGGCGACATCGGCGCAGCGCTGCTGGCCATGGCCGCCGAAGTGCATGCGAACCTGCTCGTGATGGGCGGCTACGGCCACGCGCGCTTCCGCGAAATCCTGCTGGGCGGCGTGACGGAAACCGTGCTGCGCCAGATGACCTTGCCCGTGCTGATGGCGCACTGAGGTCCCGCGCGCCACGTTTTGTTGCACAATGGCTATACTTGCCTGATTTTTCATATCAAGGCAATGTAGATGAAGCAACAACTGATCAATTGGGGCAGCGCCCTGGCGCCGTTCGGCAGCGACCTGCTGTGGACCGTCCTGCCGTGGATGCTGCTGTATGGCGTGATCGGCTTTGTGCTGGCGCTCGGCATCTGCCACCAGCTGGCCAGAAAATGCCTGCTGGTGCGCCGTCCGCCCGCCTGGCACGTGGCGGCCAAGCTCAGCTATGTGTTGATCCTGCTCGCGCTGCCGCTCCTCGGCGGCGGGCTTGGCGCCGTGCACAGCGTGCACCGCGTGGTCAACCAGGCCCTCGAGCGCGACCTGCAGCCGGTGGTCGAAGCGCAGATGCCGGCGCTGCGCGTCTACCTGGAACAGCAGGCCAGGCTGATCGCCCCGGGCCAGCCGGTCAGCATGCGCAGCCTGCTCGAGCCCTTCGTGCAAGACCTGTATTACCGGCCCACCTCGGACGGTTACTGGGAACGCAGCAAGGCGCGCTGGATCAATGAATTCATCCTGCGCCGCGGCAGCGTGCTGCTGACGCAGGTGCTGCAGGAACAGCTGATCGCCAGGGTCGGCCTGCTGGGCGAAGCGCTCAAGGGCGCCAACTTCCGTGGCCAGGCGACGGGCGAGCTGGCCAGCCTGGGCACCGACCTGGCCGTGCGGCTGACCACCGATGTGGCGCGCCAGGCCGACTTCAGCAAACTCGATAAATCCGTGCCGATGATCTTCATCGACGCCATCAAACGCCAGGCCGGCGCGTATTTCAATTCGCTCAAGATCACGCTGGGCCTGTTCGCGCTGCTAACGCTGCTGCTGGTGTGGGGCGAGATCATGCTGTACCGCCACTATTACCTGCGCCGCCAGCCGGCCGCCACGGCCCTGCCCGTGCCACCGACGTAAAAAAAGCCGCCCCTCCTTGCGGACGGGGCGGCTTTTCATGCGCGGCTAACGCTTAGACTTTACGCTGGGCAACTGCGTCGACCACGCACAGGGCCGTCATGTTGACGATGCGGCGCACGGTGGCCGATGGCGTCAGGATGTGCACGGGCTTGGCGCAGCCGAGCAGGATCGGGCCCACGGCGATGCCGTTGCCGGCGGCCGTCTTCACCAGGTTGTAGGCGATGTTGGCCGATTCGATGTTCGGCATGACGAGCAGGTTGGCGTCGTTCTTCAGTGCCGAATTCGGCATGAGTTTTTGACGCAGCTTGCTGTCGAGGGCCGTATCGCCGTGCATTTCGCCGTCGATTTCCAGGTCCGGCGCGCGTTCCTTGATGATGGCCAGCGCGGCGCGCATCTTTTGCGCCGAGGCGCTGTCGCTGGAACCGAAGTTCGAGTGCGACAGCAGGGCCGCGCGCGGCGACAGGCCGAAACGAGTCATCTCTTCGGCGGCCATGATGGTGATCTCGGCCAATTGCTCGGCGTCCGGGTTTTCATTGACGTGCGTGTCGACCATCACCAGCTGGCGTTCAGGCATGATCAGCACGTTCATGGCGGCGTAGACATTGCTGCCGGCGCGCTTGCCCAGCACCTGGTCGATGTATTTCAGGTGCAGCTGGGTGGTGCCGAAGGTGCCGCAGATCATGCCGTCGGCATCGCCCTTGTGGATCATCATCGAACCGATCAGGGTGTGGCGGCGGCGCATTTCCAGTTTAGCGTATTCCTCGGTGACGCCCTTGCGGCTGGTCATGGCGTAGTACGTATTCCAGTAATCGCGATAGCGCTCGTCGAAGTCCGGGTTGATGACGTCGAAATCGACGCCTTGCTTGAGGCGCAGGCCGAACTTCTGGATGCGCGCTTCGAGCACGGGCGGACGGCCCACCAGGATGGGACGCGCCAGTTTTTCATCGACCACCACTTGCACGGCGCGCAGCACGCGCTCTTCTTCGCCTTCGGCGTAGACGATGCGCTTCAGTTCGGCAGGCGTGGATTTGGCCATCAGGAACAGCGGCTTCATGAAGGTGCCGCTGCGGTAGACGAATTGCTGCAGGCTGTCCGCGTACGCCTGCAAGTCCTTGATCGGACGCGTGGCGACGCCCGAATCCTCGGCTGCCTTGGCGACGGCCGGCGCAATCTTGATCAAGAGGCGGGGATCGAACGGCATCGGAATCAGGTATTCAGGGCCGAACGACAGGTTGCTGATGCCGTAGGTGGTGGCGACGATGTCCGACTGCTCGGCATGCGCCAGGTCGGCGATCGCGTGCACGACGGCGATTTCCATCTCGCGCGTGATGGTGGTTGCGCCGCAATCGAGGGCGCCGCGGAAGATGTAGGGGAAGCACAGCACGTTGTTGACCTGGTTCGGATAGTCCGAACGGCCCGTGGCGATGATGGCGTCGCTGCGCACGGCCTTGACTTCTTCCGGCAGGATTTCCGGATTCGGGTTGGCCAGCGCCAAAATCAATGGATTGGGCGCCATCTTGCGCACCATGTCCTGCTTCAGCACGCCGCCGGCGGAAACGCCGAGGAAGATGTCGGCGTCCGGGATGATCTCGGCCAGGGTACGCAGCGGCGTGTCTTGCGCGAAGCGTTCCTTGTCCGGGTCCATCAGTTCCGTGCGGCCCTTGTAGACCACGCCGGCCAGATCGGTGACGTAGATGTTTTTCAGGGGAAAGCCCAGGTCGACGATCAGGTCCAGGCAGGCCAGCGCCGCGGCGCCCGCGCCCGAGACGACCAGCTTGCAGTCCTCGATCTGCTTGCCGACGGCTTTCAGGCCGTTCAGGATGGCCGCGCCGACGATGATGGCGGTGCCGTGCTGGTCGTCATGGAAGACGGGAATCTTCATGCGGTCGCGCAGCTGGCGCTCGATGTAGAAGCACTCGGGCGCCTTGATGTCTTCCAGGTTCACGCCGCCGAAGGTCGGTTCCAGCGACGCGATGATGTCGACCAGTTTATCCGGGTCCGATTCGTTGATTTCGATGTCGAAGACGTCGATGCCGGCGAATTTCTTGAACAGCACGCCCTTGCCTTCCATCACCGGCTTGGCGGCCAGCGGGCCGATATTGCCCAGTCCCAGCACGGCCGTGCCGTTCGTGATGACGGCCACCAGGTTGCCGCGCGCCGTATATTTATAGGCATTGGCCGGATCGATGACGATTTCTTCACAGGGAGCGGCCACGCCTGGCGAGTAGGCCAGCGCCAGGTCGCGCTGGTTGGTCAGTTGTTTGGTCGGCGTCACGCTGATTTTGCCGGGGCGCGGGCACTCGTGATACTCGAGTGCGGCCAAGCGCAATTGTTGACGCAATTCTTCTTTTTTATCAGATGACGAATCCATGCTGTGCTGCCTTCCTGTTTGGTCGATCGGGTGTTCCGGATTTTATCAGACCGATTCTTTCAATTAGCTAGGTATTTTCCGCTAGCCACAGTCTGATATCACGAAAACGCATAACCTAGCATTGTAAGGCCGTCCGGCGGCACAAACGTCCTCAGCAGGAAAAACTATCAAATTTTAGATTTCAATTAGTTTTCATGATGATGCATCAGGGGCACGCCATAGCGGCAGCGCGGCGACGGCGCGCTCGATATCGTCCATCTCGTCGTCGCCCAGGCTGGTGTCGAATGGCGCGGACAGGATGCGGCGCATCAGCGCCAGGCGCGTCGTCGCCTGCTGTGCGTCGATGAAGCACGTCGTCTCCGCGCAATACTGCGCGCGGCGCAGCACATCGGCGCCGTCATCGTCGCCGTCGGGATAAAAATGGCGGCCGATATTATTGAGCGATATCAACAAAAATTCGATCTCGCGCAAGATACGCAGCGCATCCTCGCCGGACAGCACGATGCGGCGGTTGGCGGGCAGCAGGGATGGCGGCGCGGCCCGCTTATTCGAAATTGTCATCGATCAGGAAGCCGTAGTCCTCATCGATCAGCATCTGCAGATACGCATCGAAACTGTCGGCGATGACCTGGTAGTTGTCGGGGTCGTGCAGGAAGCGCACGACCTGCCCCACCTTGCCCGATGCCGTGGGCGTGAAATCGACATACAGCCGCGAGGAGCCGCCATTGTTCATGCAATGCGAAAAACACAGGCGCTGGCCCTGCTGGATGCCCGCGTCGATGCGGGTATCGACGATGCCGGGGTCGTCTTCCAGGTAATGGCCGTAGATATCGGCGATGCTGCGCTGGTTCGCCTGCCGGTCTTCCAGGATATGTTCGACGGAGCTCAGGTAATACGGATATTCGAACACGTCCGAGCCCAGCATGTACACCAGCACCATGCCGCCCGCATATTTCTGGTAATAGGTGCCGTTGTAGCGGCCCAGCAGGCGCAGCAGGCTGTCCGGGCACAGCGGATACGCCTGGCGCAAGCTGTCCAGTTGCGCCGCGCTGGCGCCGCTGGCCAGCGCCAGCTCCGCCAGCGGCTCGGGCGGCATGGCCTGGCGCAAGCCGGCTAAATAGTGGTCGACGATGTTCATGACCGAAATATATCAGCTGGCCGATCCGCCATGCGCACGCTAGCGCGCACCGGCCAGCCGCGCCCCCGGCGCGAAGCGCACGGCGATCAGCAGCAACAGCACCACGCCGCCCGCCATCACCATCCACGCCTGCGCCAGGCTGGACGAATGCTGGCGGATCAGCCCGGCGATGAAAGGCATGCTGCTGGCGATGATGTAGCCGCCGCCCTGCACGAAACCGAGCAAGGCGCCGGCGCCGGCAGGGTCACGCACGTGATCCATGCTGACGATCAGCGACAGGGGAAACAGGGCGCCGATGCCGCAACCGAGCAATATTACGGCGGGAATGGCCAGTTGCGCGGGCGCCACGATCAGGCAAGCCAGGCCGGCCAGCACGGCCAACAGTACCGACAGCAGCAGGATGCGGCGGTCGGGGAAGCGGTGGATGACGCTGGAAATCACCAGCCCCGCCAGCACTTCCACCAGGGTCAGGCCACCGAGCAGCAAGCCGCTGTCGGCCGCGCTCCAGCCCAGTTCCGTGTAAAACGGCGGCAGCCAGGCCAGCACCAGCGTGTACGCCCCCGTGCCGATGCCAAAGAACACCATCAGCAGCCAGGCGCGGCCACTGGCCACGGGCAGGCTGGCGCCCGCGCCGCCGGACACGTCCACGCGCGAGGTGGCGGCGCGGCGCCACAGCAGCGCGGCGGCCACGGCGGGCAGCGCCCACAGGGCCAGCAGCGCGTTCCAGCCCCAGCTTTGCGCCAAGGGTGAGGCGGACGCGGCCGCAATGGCCGCGCCGCCCATGATGCCCGTCGTATAAAAACCCATCAGCTGGCCCGCCCGTTCGGGGAAATGGCGCTTGATGAAGGCCGGCAGCAAGGCTTGCACCAGCGCGATGCCCAGGCCGCCCAGGGCCGCCGTGGCGATCAGGCCGCCGCTGCCGTGCAAGGGCCAGCGCAGCGCGCAGGCGGCAGCGATGATGGCGATGCCGATGCCGATGCCGCGCGCCACGCCCAGCCGGCGCTGCAGCTGCGCGCCCGCCAGCGCGCACACGCCCATGGCGAACACGGGCACAGTGGTCAGCAAGCCCGCGTCGGCATTGCTGAGGCCCGTGCTGGCCTGGATGCTGTCGAGCAAGGGGCCGATGGCGGCCAGGATGGGGCGCAGGTTCAGGCCCAGCAGGATGATGGCGGCCACCAGCAGGGCGGACGAGGGCAGCGGGGAAGATACGGGGCGTTCAACAGGCATGGCAGAGTAGTCCTTGCCTCGCAGGGAGGCACATGGTTTAATGCGTGACATAATCACTTAATGAAAAGTATCTTAGCATAAAGATAGAAATCTATCTTGACGTCGAGATAAATACATACACCATGACAGATACCCCGCAAGAACACACGCGCGCGCAATTTGCGGCAAAACAATGGCAGCGCGAGCTGCCGCAGATGGATACCGCCGCCATGCAGCTGGTGGGCCAGCTGGGCACGGTGGCGCAGCTGATGGCGCGCGACTGGCTCAATCCTCTGTTTGCCGAACACGGTTTGCAGCCGGGCGAATTCGACGTGCTGGCGACCTTGCGCCGCTCGGGCGCGCCCTACAGCCTGACGCCGACGGCCCTGTACGAGGCGGCCATGCTGTCCTCGGGCGGCATGACCAACCGCATCGACCGGCTGGAAGCGGCCGGCCTGATCGAACGGCAGAAGCACCCGACGGACCGGCGCGGCGTGCTGGTGGCCCTCACGCCCCAAGGGCTGGCCCTGATCGAACGGCTGGTGCTGCTGCACGTGGAGAACGAGCGCGCCATGCTGTCGCCGTTGAACGCGGACGAGCAGCGCCAGCTCGACCAGTTGCTGGCCAAGCTGCTGCACGGCATGGCGCAGGCGAAGAAAGTCTAGGAAAGCAGCTGCGCCAGCTCGCGCAACGCCGCACTGCCGCGCCGGGCCAGGCGCTGCAGGTCGGCAGGATCGCGGCTGTCGTACAGGGCCTGGACATGCCCCACGCTGGCGGCGCGCAAGTCGATATCGCTGTCACGGTCCGCAAGCTCGGCGTCGGCCACGTGGCCCTCGACCAGGGTCAGATAGTAATGGCGGGGCTTGCCGCGCAAATTGGCGGCAAACTGCAGCACCAGGCCGCTGTCGAACAGCAGGGCGCCGCTGCGGCCGCCCTGCTCCAGCAGCACGCGAAACGCCGGCAGGGGCTGCCGCGCGGCGCGCAGGAAACCGGCCAGGTGCACCTGGTAACCAAGGTCCAGGCCATTCGCGCCCAGCTGGCCGCGCTGCAGATACGCCTTGAACGACGCCTGCACGGGCCGCTTGCCCCTGCGAAACATACGCTCATCCTCGTACAGGCACAGCTGACCGCCGTCGCTGATGGCGTCGAAGCCGCGCGCCGCCAGCTCCTGCGCCTCGAAGGTGTTCAAGCCGACGGCTTGCGGGTCGCGCAGCCAGCCGTGGTCGAGCCAGGATTGCAGTAAGACGTGAATATCGGAAAGGGGCATGGCAAGTTGCTCGGCAGTGACAAAGGCCTGTATTGTAGGCCAGCCTATAATAGCCGGGCCACACCATCATTCAACGAACAGACCACGCCATGGCCCCACACGACGCGCTTTCCGAATTCGACCTGATCAAACACTATTTCGTGCGCCAGCGCCCCGGCCGCGCCACCCTGGGCATCGGCGACGATTGCGCGCTGATGACGCCAGCGGCCGGCAAGCAGATCGCCATCTCGTCGGACATGCTGGTCGAGGACCGGCACTTCTTTGCCGGCGCCGACGCCCGCATGCTCGGCCACAAAAGCCTGGCCGTGAACCTGTCCGACCTGGCCGCCATGGGCGCGCGCCCCGTGGCATTCACGTTGGCCCTGGCCCTGCCGCAAGCGGAACGCGCCTGGCTGGCCGGCTTTGCCGAAGGCCTGTTCGCGCTGGCCGACGCCTTTGATTGCGAACTGATCGGCGGCGACACCACCAAAGGCCCCCTGAATATCTGCATCACCGTGTTCGGCGAACTGGCGCCGGGCCAGGCCCTGCGCCGCAGCGCGGCCGTGGCGGGCGACGATATCTGGGTCAGCGGCACCCTGGGCGACGCGCGCCTGGCGCTGGCCGGCTACCGCATGGAACAGGAACTGTCCCCCGCCGACCTGCTGACGGCCGCCGTGCACATGCACACGCCGACGCCGCGCGTGGCGCTCGGCTGCGCGCTGGCCGAAGCGGGCCTGGCGCATGCGGCCATCGACATCTCGGACGGCCTGGCGGGCGACCTGGGACACATCTTGAAAGCGTCGCAAGTGGGCGCCACCCTGGACGTCGACGCCCTGCCGGCCGGGCCCGTGCTGGCGCGGCAGGAAACAGGACTGCGCCGCCGCTACACGGCCGCCGGCGGCGACGACTATGAACTGTGCTTCACGGCGCCCGCATCGTCGCGCGAGGCCATCGCCGCGCTGGCGGTCAGCTGCGGCACGCCCGCCACGCGCGTGGGCCGCATCGAGGCGCAAGCAGGCTTGCGGCTGGTGGACGCGCAGGGACAGCCGCTCGATCTGCAGTTATCGTCATTCGACCACTTCAGCGACTGAGCTAGCGCACCGCCACGCGCGCCAATCCCGGCTGGTTCACCATCCAGTAGTGCTGGAAAGCCAGGCGGATATTGTCGCGCAGCTGGGTGTCATCCCACGGTTTCGTATAAAAACGATAGATGGCGCCCCGGTTGATCGAGTCGAGCACCGCTTCCAGGCCCGTGTAGCCGGACAGGATGATGCGGATGGTTTCCGGGTACAGCTCCTTGACCTTGCTCAAGAACTCGGTGCCGCTCATGCTGGGCATGCGCTGGTCGCAGACGATGACATGGACCCTGTGCAGGGCCAGCATCTCGAATCCTTCGGCCGGCGTGCTGGCCGTGAGAATCTGGTAGCCCTCGGGGCGGAACAACCGGTGCAGCGACGACAGCACGTTGACGTCGTCGTCGACGATGAGCAGGGTTTGCGCCGGCTGGGCGGCCGGGTCGTGGCCGGGCGGCAGGCCGGCGCCGGCGGCGATCATCTGCCCCAGTTCCAGCGCCGGCAGGGCGCGGCTGAAATAGAAGCCCTGGATTTCATCGCAGCGGTTGCGCCGCAGGTATTCGAGCTGCGGGCGCGATTCCACGCCCTCGGCCACCACGCTCAGTTTCAGGCTGTGCGCCATGCTGACGATGGCCAGTGCGATGGCCGCGTCGTTCGGGTTGCTGGTGATATTGCGCACGAAGGCGATGTCGATTTTCAGCTTGTCGATGGGGAAGCGCTGCAGATACGCCAGGCTCGAGTAGCCGGTGCCGAAATCGTCGATGGCCACCTTCACGCCGATCTTCTTCAATTTGCCCAGCACGACGATGGTGCGCTCGGCGTTCGACATCAGCGCCGTTTCCGTCAATTCCAGCTCCAGCAATTCCGGCGCCACCCCGTGCTGCGCCAGCGCGCGCGTCACTTCGCCTTCCAGGTCGCCTTCGGCAAACTGGCGGCTCGACACGTTCACGGCCACGTGCACGGGTCCCACCTCGCTGTCGCGCCATTCGGCGATCTGGCGGCAGGCAGCCTGGATCACCCAGGCGCCCACGCGCACGATCAGGCCCGTGTCTTCCAGCACGGGCACGAATTCGGCCGGCGCCACCAGGCCGTAGCCGGGACGGCGCCAGCGCAGCAGCGCTTCCACGCCGCTGATGCGGCCCGTGCGCAAGTCCACCTTCGGCTGGTAGTACAGGATGAACTGCTCGTGTTCCAGTGCATGGCGCAGCGCCAGTTCCAGGTCCAGGCGCGCCAGCACCTGCACGTTCATGCCGGCCGTGAAAAAGCGGTAGCCGTCGCGGCCGGCCTGCTTGGCGCCGCCCATGGCCGTATTCGCGTATTTGATCAGGGTTTCCGGGTCGGTGGCGTCGTCCGGATACATGGCGATGCCGATGCTGGCCGTCAGGGTGGCCGCGTGGCCGCGCAAGTCGAACGGCGCCCTCAAGGCTTCGCGCACCTGGTTGGCCACGGCCACGGCTTCCTGCTGGTTGCGGCTCATGGTGAGTATCAGCGCGAATTCGTCGTTGCCCAGGCGCCCCACCGTGTCGCGCAGGCGCACGCATTCGACCAGGCGGTTGCTGAACTGGCGCAGCAGTTCGTCGCCCAGCGCCGCGCCCAGGGTGTCGTTGATGCTTTTGAAGCGGTCCAGCGCGATGAACAGCACCACGATGCGCCAGCTTTTTTCCTGCGCCAGTTCGACGGCCTGGGCCAGCGTCTGGTAAAACAGGCTGCGGTTCGGCAGTCCCGTCAAGCCGTCGTAATGGGCCAGGTGCTTCAGGCGCTCCTGCGCCTGGCGCCGCTCGCTGATGTCGCGCGCCACGGCGATCAGCAGCAGGCCGCCCGCGCCCTGCCCACCGCCCGCCACGGGCGCCTGCGCATACCAGTGCCAGCCCAGTTCCACGGGTACCAGGCTCAGGTCGCGCCGCACCAGCTCGCATTCCGTCACTTCCGTGGCCAGGTGGGCCGGGCCGCCCGGCAGCGCGGCCAGGGGCGGCGCCGGCGGCGAAGGCAGCAGGGTGCCGGGCGACAGCGCCAGCAGTTCTGCGCGGGCATAGCCGAGCAGGCGGCACGCGCCGTCGTTGACGTCGACCAGGGTCATGCCCAGCACGTCGACGAGGAAGATGGCGTCGGTGGTGGCGTCCATGGCGCCGCGAAAGCGCTGCAGTTCGGCCGTGCGCTGGCCCACCGTGCGTTCGAGCAAGGTGTTGTAGTGGCGCGCGGCGCGGTGCAGCAGCCGCACTTCGAGCATGTTGCGGATGCGCGTGAGCACTTCGAGCGCGTCGAACGGCTTGCTGATGAAGTCGCGCGCGCCCGCTTCCAGTGCCGCCAGCTTGGCGTCCGGGTCGGCGGCGATCACCAGCACGGGCAGGTAGCCTTCCAGTTCCAGCGGGCGCAAGGTATCCATCACCTCATAGCCGCTCATGCCGGGCATCACCAGGTCGAGGATGATCAGGTCGAACTGGTGGCGCTGGTGCAGACCGGCCACGGCGCGCGCGTCGAGGGTGCTGGTGACGGCCGTGTAGCCGCCGCTGTGCAGCAAATGCTCGAGCAGGCGCAAATTGACGTCCTGGTCGTCGACGATGAGGATTTTCGCCGCATAGATATCGGCCTGGCTGATCATGGCGCGCCTGTTCCCTTCTGCCGGCGCTGCTGCGCCACATAGGCCAGGGTGCTGTTGATCGCCTCGGTAAATTCATCGAGGTTGATCGGCTTGGTCAGATAGCGGTAAAAGCCCAGCGCCATGCTGCGCTCGACGTCGCCCGGCATGGCGTTGGCCGTCAGGGCGATGACGGGAATGTGCGCCGTGCGCGGGTCGGCGCGCAGCAGCTTCAGCGCGTCCGTGCCATTCACGTGCGGCAGGTTGATATCCATCAAGATCAGCTGCGGCAGGTGCGTGCGCGCCATTTCCACGCCCAGACGGCCATCCGTGGCCGTCAGCAGCTGCAATTGCGGGCAGTAGCGGACGATTTCCTCGACCAGGGTCAGGTTGGCGGGATTGTCTTCCACGTACAGCAAGGTCACGGGAGCGCTGTGATCGAGCAGCGCGCCGGCCAGGTCCGGCCGAGGCAAGGCCAGCAGGTCGGGGGCGGGCAAGGCGTCGACCACGCGCAGCTCGATCCAGAACGTGCTGCCCTCGCCGGGCGCGCTGGAAACGCCGATGCTGCCATCCATCAGCTCCACCAGGCGCTTGGTGACCACCAGGCCGATGCCGCTGCCTTCTTCCGTGCCGCCCTCCTGCCCCAGCCGGTTGAAGGGCTGGAACAGCAGCGCCACCTGTTCGCCGTCGAGGCCTATGCCCGTGTCGCGCACGCTGATGCGTACCCGGCCGGCCGCCTGCGGCGCGCAATCGATGGTCACCCGCCCCTGCTCGCGGTTGTACTTGAGCGCATTCGACAGCAGGTTCAACAAAATCTGCTTGAGGCGCGTGCGGTCGGCCAGCACGTTCAGGGGGCAGGCGTCGGGGAAGGTCATGCCGATGCCGCGCTGGCTGGCCAGCGGCGCGATCATGTCGCGGCATTCCTGCAGGATGGCGTCCAGGGCCACCGGTTCGAGCGACAGGCTGACCGTGCCCGACTCCACCTTGGCCAGGTCGAGGATTTCATTGATCAATGTCAACAAATGGCGTCCCGATTTCAGGATATGCCCGGCGAACTCCTTCTTTTGCTCCAGGGTCGAGGGCAGGCGGTCGGAACTGAGGATTTGCGCGAAGCCCAGGATGGCGTTCAGGGGCGTGCGCAATTCATGGCTCATCGACGACAGGAAGGCCGATTTGGCATAGTTGGCGCTGCGCGCCTCTTCCATCGCCATGGCCAGTTCGCCGTTCGTCATTTCCAGCTGCATCGTGCGCTCGTGCACGCGCACTTCCAGTTCCTGGTTCAGGCGCATGACTTCCTGCTGCGCCTGGGTGCGCTGCTCGCCCTCGCGCGCCAATTCGCCGTTCGAGCGCTCCAGCGCCTGCGTGCGCAGCTCGATCTCGGCCAGCATCTTGTTGAAGGAATCGACCAGCTGCGCCACTTCGTCGACGCTGAGCTTGCGTGCGCGGCGCGAGTAGTCGCCCGTCTCGATCACTTCGCGCGCCACGTCGGCGATATCGAGGATGGGCTGCGTGATGACGAAATCGAGGCGGCGCAGCAGCAGCAAGGCCACCAGCAGCGCCAGCACCGTCACGCCCAGCGCGATGGCCAGGTAATCGGCCGTGCGGCCGGCCAGCTCGTAATCGGCGCGCAGATACACGGTGCCCAGCAGTTCGCCATTGTCGACGATGGGCTTGAACAGCTCCACCGAGTTGCCCTGGATGGTTTCGCCTTCCTTGCCCACCTTCGCCGGCAGCTCGCCCACGTGCTCGTTCGCGCGGTAACTGGCGAACAGGCTGCCGTCGGCCTTGTACAGGGCGCCGGCCGTCACGCGCGGGCGGATGCGCATCAGGTTGAGGTTTTCCAGCGCCAGGCGTTCGTCGTCGAAGGCCAGCGCGGCCGAACTCATGTGCCCCAGCAGTTCGGCCTGGGTACTGATGTCGGCCACCAGGTTGCGGTGGTAGGCGCGCAAGTCGTAGGCGACGATGGTGCCCAGCGAAATGACGAGCGCCACCAGGGTGGTCAGCAAGACCACCGACATCAGTTTGTGGCGGATGGAACGCAGTCGTATCATCTAGGCGCCTCCCGTCTGCACGCGATAGGCGGCCAGCAGCATGCGCGCGCTGATGCGGATATGCGCCTGCGCCACGGGTTTCAGGGCCACGTCGAAGCGCACCTTGTCTTCAGCCATCACAAAATTGATCATGCTGCCCATCGCGTAGACCTCATCCGAATCGGACACCGTCAGCAACGCCAGGCTACGGCTGGCGGCCAGCATCTCCTGCAGCGCCGTTTTATCCAGCGCGCCCAGGTACAGCACGTGCAGCCCGGCCAGCGCTTCGCCACGGCGCACTTTTTTCACCTGCACGGCGCGGCCGTTGACGCTGTGCCCGGCCACGCTCAGTTCGAGCTGCTCGGCCAGCGCGTCGGCGCCCGCCACGCCGATCACCAGCGGAGAGTCGGACCGGGCAAAGCTGCCGTCAGGCCACTCGACATAGCCGGCAAACTTGTACAGATACGCGGCCTTGACCTGGCGCTCCAGGTCGCCCGGCACCTGCGCCCGCGCCTCGGCGCACAGCGCGCCCAGGAGCAGCAATAGCCAGCCCCAGCGAAGGGAGCGATGGCCGCCGCGCACGGGGCGGCGCAGGGGGCCAGGATGACGCCACCAGGTCCAGTTCAGAATTGCCATGACAACCGAGTAAAGATAATGCATACGAAGGCGCGGCACCATGCCGCTTGCCTGTTCGAGCGATGCGCACCAGGGTAGCGCAGCGACAGAGCGCCTGCCGGCCCGAAGTGGTAGCAAATGTATAAAAGAGTGTACGCATTTTCGCTGTTACCGGGGAAAGTTTCTTTTACCGTGGGCCATGCTACAGTCTTGCCACCATTTTCACCGCACACAGGAGCCATCCATGAGCAAGGAACTCGTCCCCCTCTCCACCGCCGTCGGCCTGGCCTTGCAGGCAAAAGGCCTGCTGCTGGCCACGGCCGAATCGTGCACGGGCGGCGGCGTGGCGCAGGCCGTCACCGATATCTCAGGCTCGAGCGCCTGGTTCGAGCGGGGCTTCGTCACCTATTCCAACGGCGCCAAGAGCGGCATGCTGGGCGTGCCCGCCGGGCTGATCGCCGCCCACGGCGCCGTCAGCGAGGAAGTGGCCGCCGCCATGGCGCAAGGCACCCTGGCCCACAGCGAGGCCCAGGTGGCCGTCTCGACCACGGGCATCGCCGGCCCCACGGGCGGCGTACCGGGCAAGCCCGTCGGCACCGTCTGCTTCGGCTGGGCCATGGACGGGCGCGTGCAGACGCAGCGGCTGGTGTTTGCCGGCGACCGCCAGGCCGTGCGCGAGCAGGCGGTGGCGCACGCCCTGCGCGAGCTGCTGCGCTTTATTCAGTAGCGTCGGCGATGCAGGCCCGGTCGCGTCCTGCCTGCTTGGCCGCGTACAGGGCGCTGTCGGCGCGCATCAGCAATTCGTGGCGGCCGGCGCCGTGGCGCGGATATTCGGCGATGCCGGCGGAAAAGGTGCAGCCGGACAGGCTGTGCGGCGCCTGCTGGATCAGCAACTGGCGGTAGCGCGCGGCGATATCGTCGATCTTGTGCGCGGCGATGACGCTGTCGGCCTCGCGCAACAGCAGGCAGAATTCCTCGCCGCCATAGCGGCACACCATGTCGGTGCCGCGCAGCTGGCCTTCCACCAGGCGGGCGAACTGGATCAGCACTTCGTCGCCAAAATTGTGCCCGTAGGTGTCGTTGACGCGCTTGAAGAAATCCAGGTCGATGATGGCGATGGCCACGGGCGCATCCGCAGCGGCTTCGTGCAGGATGGCATTCAAACAGGTTTCAAAATGGCGGCGGTTGTACAGGCCCGTCAGGTGGTCGCGCATGGCCTGCTCCTTCAGGCTGTCCTGCAGCGAATTGACATGCAGGATCTGGTGCGCCAGTTCGCGGTTCAGGTGTTCGAGCTTGACGTTTTCCGATTCGCGCGCCGCCTGCAGCTCCAGCGCCTTGTCGCGCTCGGCCTTCAGGCTGTGCATTTCCTTTTCCAGGTTGCGCATCAGGCTGCGCGAGGCGCGCGCCGACTTGCTGCTGGCCTCGTACGCGGCCTGGTATTGCTGCAAAAAGCCGTACGCGGCTTGCCATTGGCCCAGCTGGGCATTGATATCGGACAAACCGCGCAGGATCTGCTGCTGATGAAACGGATTGCGCGTCCAGCTCAGCAGGCTGTGCGCCTGCGTCAGCGAGGCCAGCGCCTGCGCCGTCTGGCCCGCGTGCAAGTCCAGCTTGCCGCGCACCAGCCACGCGTGCATCTGCTCTTCCAGGTCCTGGCCGCGGCGCGCATACTCTTCGGCCCGCAACAGCAATTGCAAGGCGCTGTCGGGCCGCTGCAGCAGGATGGCGGCGTGGGCGGCAATGCAGAACAGGAAGGCGCGCACGGCCAGGTCTTCTTCCGGCCACTCGTAAAACGGTTCCACCAGCGCCAGCGCCTCGGCCGGCTTGCCGGTGGCTAATAAACACATGGCCAGGTTGGCCGAAACGATGGTTTGCTGGTATTTGAGCTTTTGCGTGCCGATGATCTCCAGCGCCTCGACCAGCAGGGGAATGGCGTCTTCATCGTTGCCCAGGTCATGCTGCGACGACGCCAGGTTCGACAGGCTGTTGACCCGGTGCGCGGGGCTGCCGAAACGCTCGGCGATGTCGAGCGCCAGCAGGAAGTTGCGCGGGCCGTCCTGCGTATCGCCACGGTTCAGGGCATCGACGCCCAGGCGCGCGTACAGCATGAACTTGTGCAGGGAATCGGGTATCTGCGCGGCCTGGCTGCGTGCCTGCAGGAAATGCTGCTCGGCATCGGCAAAGTCGCCGCGCCGGCTCGCATACGCGCCCTGCAGGGCCGCCACTTCCATGCCCCCTTCCAGGTCGTCGCTGTGCTGGAAATACGCGCGCAGGCGCTCGCACGATGGTTCCGTTTCGCCCGCATAATAGGACAGCCAGCAATGATTGAGTTCCGCATACGCGCCGCCGCGCGCATACTGTTGCCGTTGCGCCGCCGCCAGCGCCATCTGCGCCAGCCGGCGCGCCTGGCGGCGGTTGCCGACCAGGCAAGACAGGGCTTGCTGATTCAAACGGTCAATGTCGGCTTTATCGAGACTGGAGATCGGCACTGCGTCCTCGTTCACACTCTGGGGTGCATTTTCCACACAAAACTTGCTCTGTATCAATGGTATCCTGATTAACATCATAACCAGATTCGCTCCCGCGCATGGCATCTTTGCAAAGGATTGTGGTAAAAATGCCAGTCGTGGCCTGGCCGGGCGCCAGCGCCGCTGTCACGGATCTTTGATTGTCACTGACGCAACAACTTGGAGTAGTCGCAATGCAAAACACGGTACATTTCATCCTGCAGGGCAAGGGCGGCATCGGCAAGACCCTCGTCTCGACCCTGCTGGCCCAGTGGATAGGCGGCAAGGACGACACGCCTTTGCGCTGTTATGACACCGACCAGGAAAACGCCACCTTTTCGCGCTACAAGGCGATGAACGTCAAGCATGTGCCCGTGATGACGGATGCGCGCAACATCGACCCGAAACGCTTCGACGCGCTGATGATCGACATCCTCGACACGGACGGCAACTGCGTGGTCGACAATGGCGCGAACACGTTTTCGCCGCTGATGGGCTACCTGCTGGAAAACGACTGTTTCTCTCTGCTGGAAGAATCGGGCCGCAAGGTGTACATCCACACCATCGTCGGCGGCGGCGACACCCTGCACGACACGGCCACGGGTTTTGTCGCCACGGCCCAAGCGACGAAGGTGCCGCTGGTGCTGTGGCAAAACGAACACTTCGGCCTGCTGCAATCGGCGTCCGGCAAGCAGTTCGTCGAATCGCAATCGTATGCCGACAACCGCGCGCGCGTGAAAGGCAGCATCACCTTGAGCCAGCGCAACCCCGACACCTTCGGCGCCGACGTCAAGAAAATGAACACGGCGCGCCTGACGATGCAGGAAGTGTTGCAGAACGACAAGTTCAACATCATGGAAAAGCAGCGCATCAAGGTCGTCTACCGCGACATCTTCGAACAGCTCGACAAGGTGCAGTGGTAGATGGACCCGCACAAACTGCGCAGCCACGTGTTCGACAAGACGGGCATCAAGGTCGACGTCGACGACCCGATATTCGCCCTGGTGGCCTTGAACGAAGCGGTGCTGGCGGACACCGTCGAGCGCCAGCTGGCCCTGCTGGACGCCGCCACCCTGGCGCTGGCGGCGCAGGCGCGCGCCACGGGCGGCTTGCCGCCCGAACCGGCCGCAGCCATGCCGCAGCCCATGCAGCAAGCGCCCGGGCCTGCCCCCCTTTTTACGCCGCGCGAATGGCGTTTGCTGGGCGCGGCGGCCATCGTCTCGCTCGCCTGCGCGCTGCTGGTGCTGGGCGGCGCAGCCCTGCTGTATAAACTGTAGCACCGACCGTAGCACCATCGCGCTGCGCCAGCCACGAGCGGGCAGCAGCGTCTTCCCTCACCCTAGCCTGGAAGCATGCATGAAACCGATCAAATTGCTGGCCATTCCCGCCCTGATGCTGTCGCTGTACGGCGCCCCGCTCACGCTCGCCCATGCCGCCGGCGCCGCTGCCGCGACGGCAGCCACGGCCGTGCCAAATGTTGCCTACGAAAAATACACGCTGCCGAACGGCCTCGACGTGATCCTCGTGGAAGACCATAAATTGCCCGTCACGGCCGTCAACATCTGGTACCACGTGGGACCGGCAAATGAAGCGCCGGGCTTGACGGGCTTTGCGCATCTGTTCGAGCACATGATGTTTGCCGCCACCAAGCACGTGCCGCGCGGCATGGCCGACCAGCTGCTGGAAGGCGCGGGCGCCACCGATTCGAACGGCAGCACGGATTTCGACCGCACCAATTATTTCGACACGGTGCCGTCGAACCAGCTGGAACTGGCCCTGTGGGCCCATTCGGACCGCATGGGCTATCTGCTGGACGTGCTCGACCAGACGGCGCTGACGAACCAGCAGGACGTGGTGCGCAACGAACGCCGCCAGAGCGTGGAAAACGCACCCTACGGCATCGTGCAGGAAGCCCTGTACCACCAGCTGTTCCCGAAGAGCCACCCGTATTACGCCAGCGTCATCGGTTCGCACGCAGACATCCAGAACGCGAAACTGGCCGACATCAAGGAATTCTTCACCAAATACTATGGTCCCAACAATGCCAGCCTGGTGATCGCGGGCGACATCGACAAGGCCAAGACCAAGGAGCTGGTCAACCAATACTTCGGCAGCTTCAAGAGCGGCCCCGCCGTGGCCAAGCCCGACGTCGTGACGCCGCCCATCACGCAGGAACGCCGCATCGTGGTGCAGGACCGGGTCGAACTGCCGCGCGTCTTCATGGCCTGGCTCACGCCGTCCGCCTACGCCCCTGACGATGCGGAACTGTCGATGGCGGCGCAGATCCTGGCCGGCGGCAAGTCCAGCCGCCTGTATAAGTCCCTCGTGTACGACAAGCAGATCGCGCAGGACGTGGGCGCCAACCAGAGTTCGAACGCCCTTACCTCCGTGTTCACCCTCGACGTGACGGCCCGCCCCGGCCATCAGCCCGAGGAAATCGAGCAAGCCATGCAGGCGGAACTGGAACAGTTGCGCGCCCAGGGGCCCAGCGAGAAGGAACTCGAGCGGGCCCGCAACAGCATCGAGACGAGCATGCTGAGCCAAGTGGAAAAAGTGGGCGGCAATGCCAACATGATGAACCAGTACAACCAGTACCTGGGCGACCCCGGCTACCTGGGCAAGGATATCGAACGCTACCGCCAGGTGACGGCGGCCGGCGTGCAGCGCGCCGTCGACACCTACCTGAAAAACCAGGCGCGCGTGGTCGTGTATGGCGTACCGGGCAAGCCGGACCTGGGTCCGGAAGTGGCGACACCGGCGCCGGGCAAGGTCAAGCCGGCGCCAGGCACGGCCATCAATGCGGACGAGCCATGGCGTAACGCGGTGCCGAAGGCCGGTCCCGCGCCGAAGATCGTGCTGCCGCAAGCGACCTCCTTCACCTTGAGCAATGGCTTGACCGTGATCCACAACTACAACCCGGCCGTGCCGCTCGTGTCCAGCCAGCTGGTCGTCAAAAGCGGTTCGGGTGCCAATCCGCTGGCGCAGCCGGGCTTGTCGGGCTTTACGGCGCAATTGCTGCAGGAAGGGACCAGTACGCGCAGCGCGCCGCAGATCGCCGATGACGTGGCGCAACTCGGCGCTTTCCTCGGCACGGGTTCCGGCGCGGACGCCTCGTTCGCCCAGCTGACGTCGCTGAAAACCACCTTCCCGCAGGCGCTCGACGTGCTGGCCGACGTGGTGCAGCATCCGCAATTCCCGCAAGATGAAGTGGAGCGCCAGCGCGCCAGCCGCATCGGCGAACTGGCGCAGCAGCGCGAAAACGCGGGGGCCGTGGCGGCCCGCGTGGAAGCGGCGGCCCTGTACGGTCCGCAACATCCGTACGGCTATATCCAACTGGGCACGGAAGCGGCCCTGAAAGCCACCAGCCGCGCCGACCTGCAGGCGTTCTGGCAGCAGCATTATGTGCCCAACAATGCGGCCCTGATCGTCTCGGGCGACATCGGCGCGGCGGAATTGAAGAGCCTGGCCGAAGCCAAGTTCGGCAGCTGGAAGGCGGGCGCGGTGGCGCCGTCCGTGACGGCGGCGCCGGCCACGACGAAAGCCAGGCTGATCCTCGTCGACAAGCCGGGCGCGCCGCAGACGGCCGTGCGCCTGTCGACCATCGCCGTGGCCCGCGCGACGCCCGACTATGCGCCGCTGCAAGTGATGAACGCGGCGCTGGGCGGCTTGTTTACGAGTCGGCTGAGCAATAACCTGCGTGAAGAGAAGGGCTACACGTATGGCGTGCGCTCGCAATTCCAGTACCGCAGCCAGCCGGGACCGTTCTCGATTGCCGCCGGCGTGCGCACCGACGTGACGGGCGCGGCCGTGTCGGAAACCTTCAAGGAAATCCGCGCCATGATCGCCAAGCCGTTAAGCGCCAAGGAATTGTCGAATGCGCGCAATTCGCAGGTGCTGTCGCTGCCGGGCCAGTTCGAGACGAATGCCAGCATCAGCGCCAGCATGGCCAACACGTATATCTATGGCCTGGGTCTCGACTACTACGCGACCTTGCCGCAGCGCTTTGCCGGCGTGACGGACAAGCAGGTGCAGCAGGTGGCGAAGAAATACCTGCAGCCGGAAAAGCTGATCGTCATCGGCGTGGGCGACAAGGCGAAGATCGCCCCGCAGTTGAGCAAGCTCAAACTGGCGCCCGTGGAATTGCGCGATGCCGAGGGGAACGTGAAGTAAGGACTAGCGGCGCTTGAACAGCGCCAGCTTGTCGATGAACGCCGCCACGGCCACCCCGGCCGTGTAGGCGATCAAATCGCCCCAGCCGAAGGTGGAACCGAGCACCAGGTGCCCCAGCGGATGCGCGCGCAGCGCGACGAGCCAGGGCGTCTGGAGCAGCTGGCCGAATTCGACGGCAAAGCAGATCAGCAGCGCAGTCAGCGCCAGCTGCCACGTGCGCATGCGCGTGGCGAAGATGCCCAACGCAAAGACGATCATCATGGCCCACAGGGCGTCGCCCGGATACTTGCCGAGCGCGGCGGGGAGGAATTGGGGATAGGCGCGCGAGGCCAGGCCCAGCGCGATGACAGCCACGGTTGCGCCCACCTGCAGCAGGCGGCGGCGTTCAGGTTTTACCAGGAACATATTTCCATTCAAAGGCACAATACGGGCCGAACCATTGCGGCCCGTCCGATATTGTACTGCGCGGCCGCGTCCGGCTGCAGCCTAATCGCCTGAACACGCTCAGTCCAGCGCGACGTGCTGCGCCAGGAAGTCGAGAAAGACGCGCACGCGCAGCGGCACATGCCCGCCCTGCCCCACGAAGACGGCATGCACGTCTTCGCTGTCGCCCGGATTGAACGCTTCCAGCACGGCCTGCAAGCGGCCTGCCGCGATATCGGCGCGCACTTGGAAGGCGGCCAGGCGCGCCAGTCCCAGCCCCGCCAGCGCCAATTGCCGCAAGGCTTCGCCATCGCTGGCCTGCGCATTGCCAACGACAGGCACGACGACATCGCCCTCGGGCAGGCGCAGCGGCCAGCCCGAGCGGGCGCGCGCGTAATTGGCGTCGAGCAGATTGTGCGACGCCAGTTCGGCCGCTGCCAGCGGCGTGCCGCGCCGCGCCAGGTAGGCGGGCGATGCCACGATCGCCATGCGCGTCTGGCCCAGCTTGCGCGCCAGCAAGTTGGAACTTTTCAGGGGGCCGGCCCGCACGGCCACGTCCGTGCGCTGTTCGAGGATATCGACGACTTCATCGGTGAGCACGATGTCGAGCGTCACCTCGGGATAGCATTCCAGGAACAGCGGTGCCAGCGGCAGCAGAAAGTGCTGGCCGAACGGCACGTTCGCATTCACCCTGATCTTGCCGCGCGGGACATCCTGCACGCCCGCGCAGCGCTCGGCCTCGTCCAGCGCCGCCAGCACCTGCCTGCCCCGTTCATACAGGCCGCAGCCTTCGGCCGTCAGTTGCAGCTGGCGCGTGGAGCGGTTCAGCAGGCGCGCGCCCAGGCGCTCTTCCAGCCGAGACACGAGCTTGCTGACGGCCGACGGCGTCATGCCGCAGGCGCGCGCGGCGGCGGAAAAGCCGCCCAGCTCGACTACGCGCACGAACACTTCCAGCTCGCCGGAACGGTTCACTTCCAGTCTGGCCATTGTGAATTCAACTCATAAATGTTCTTCGATGAGATAGTCTAGTGCATAAATGGCTTTGCTTTCATCATGCGCACATTCCCCTTGATAAAGCGAGCCGCCATGCAACGACATTCCCTCCTCCCCGCCGCCCTGCTGAGCCTGGCATTGGCTACCAGCCCTGCCCTGGCCGCCAACGCCGAAGCTGCCCACGGCTGGCTGGCCAGCTGGACGGCCAGTCCGCAAGCCGTATGGGGCAGCGACTTTGTGCTTCCCGCCAACGTGCCCGCCGTGCTGCACGGGCAAACCGTGCGCCAGGTGGCGCGCCTCAGCGTGGGCGGCCCGCGCGTGCGCATCGTACTGTCGAATGCGTATGGCAAGGTACCGCTGCGCATCGGCGCGGCCAGCGTAGCCCTGGCGGCGAACGGCTCGGCCATCGCGCCCGCCAGCCTGCGCACGCTGACGTTTGCCGGCCAGCCCTCGGCCACCATGGCGCCGGGCGCGCCGCTCGTCAGCGACCCCGTCGACCTGTCCGTGCCGGACCTGGCGCGCCTGACGGTGAGCGTCCACCTGCCGCAAGCCAGTCCCGTCGCCACGTTTCACTGGGATGGGCGCGAGACGGCGTGGATCGCGCCGCACGACCAGACGCGGGCAGTGAGCATTGACGAGGCGCAAACGGGCGTGCAGACCGCCACGGCGCGCATCTTGCTCAGCGCCATCGAGGTGGCAGCGGCGCCGGGAGCGCAAGCGGTGGCCATCCTCGGCGATTCGATCACCGATGGCGCCAGCGCCAGCCTGGGGATGGATGCGCGCTGGCCCGATTTCCTGGCACGGCGCCTGGTGCCGCAGGGCGTGGCCGTGATCAATGCGGGCATTTCCGGTGGACGGCTATTGTCCGACGGCATGGGAGAGAGCGCCCTGGACCGTTTCGGGCGCGACGTGCTGGCGCAGCCTGGCGTGCGCACGGTGGTCGTCTTGTTGGGGATCAATGACATCAGCTGGCCCGGCACGGCGTTTGCGCCACAGGCACAAAGACCCACCCTGGAGGAATTAACGGCCGGCTACGCGCAGCTGGTGGCCCAGGCCCACAGCCGCGGCGTGCGCGTCGTCGGCGCCACTTTGACGCCGTTCGCAGGCGCCCTGCCCGGCACGCCCCTGAGCGACTATTATCAAAAGGAAAAAGATGCGCTGCGCCAGCAATTGAATGCATGGATACGCGCCAGCGGCCTGTTTGACGCCGTGCTCGACTTCGACGCACTGGCGCGCGACCCGGCCCATCCGCTGCGCCTGCTGCCCGCCTACGACTCGGGCGACCATCTGCACCCGGGCGACGCAGGCAACCGGGCGCTGGCCGAGGCGATCGACGTGTCCTTACTGTTGCCAGCGCGGCAGCCGTAACTGGCTTTACAACGCCGAACAAAACCGTAGCGAGCGGAAGGAAGTTGTGGTCGAGAAGCGCAACTGTACGAAGGTACAGTGAGCATCGCAGGCCGCAAATTACGACGCGCAGCAGGTTTGGTTCGGCGTTCCTAGTCGCCCAGGCCAGCGTACAAGGCCGTGCTCAGGTAGCGCTCGCCGAACGACGGGATGATGGTGACGATGGTCTTGCCCGCGTTTTCCGGACGGCGCGCCACCTGCAGGGCGGCCCACAGGGCGGCGCCCGACGAGATGCCGACCAACAAGCCTTCGTCGCTGGCGGCCAGGCGCGCGGTGGCAAAGGCATCGTCGTTCTTCACGCAAATAATTTCGTCGTAGATGGCCGTGTTCAGGATCTGCGGCACGAAACCGGCGCCGATGCCCTGGATCGGATGCGGTCCCTTGGTGCCTTTCGACAGCATCGGCGACGCTTCCGGTTCCACGGCGATCACTTGCAGGCCGGGCTTGCGCTCCTTCAACACTTCACCGATGCCGGTAATCGTGCCGCCCGTGCCCACGCCGGCGACGACGATGTCGACTTGCCCATCCGTGTCGCGCCAGATTTCCTCGGCCGTCGTGGCGCGGTGGATGGCGGGATTGGCGGGATTGTTGAATTGCTGCAGCATCAGATAGCGCGGGTCGGCCGCCACCAGCTCTTCGGCCTTGCGGATGGCACCCAGCATGCCTTCGCTGCCCGGCGTAAGCACCAGCTCGGCGCCGTAGGCGCGCAGCAGGATGCGCCGTTCGCGGCTCATGGTGTCGGGCATGACGAGGGTGCAACGGTAGCCGCGCGCGGCGCAGACCATGGCCAGCGCAATGCCCGTGTTGCCGCTGGTGGGCTCGACGATGACGGTATCGGGATGGATCTTGCCTGCGGCTTCCGCGGCGACGATCATGGACAGGCCGATGCGGTCCTTGACGCTGTGCGCGGGATTGTAGAATTCGAGTTTGGCCAGGATGGTGGCCACACTGCCGGCGGCGATGCGGTTGATGCGCACCAGGGGGGTGTTGCCGATCAGTTCAGTGACGTCGTTGGCGATGTTCATGGGAGTCTCCACAGCAATTACAGAAGAATCCAGTCTACCGCGTTTTGGCGGCGGCGCGAGCATGCGCCGCCGCCAAACTGAACAATTACTTAACGTCCAGCAGTTCCACGTCGAAGATCAGTGCCGAGTTCGGCGGAATGTCGCCATTGCCGGCGCCGCGCGGGCCGTAGGCCAGTTCGCCTGGAATGATCAGGGTGCGCTTGCCGCCCACTTTCATGCCAGCCACGCCCTGGTCCCAGCCCTTGATGACCATGCCCTTGCCCAGCGGGAAGTCGAACGGGCCACGGCCCACGGAGCTGTCGAACTTCTTGCCGCGCGAATCTTTCGCCAGGGGACGGTACAGCCAGCCCGTGTAATGCACGGTGACGTTGCTGCCGGCGGACGCTTCCTTGCCCGTGCCGACCTTGTTGTCGATCAGAATCAATTTATCGGCGACAGGGCCAGGGCTCAGCGAGACGGCGGAGGCGGGAACAGGCGCTGGCGCCTGTGCCTGCGCCAGCGACGCGGCGACGGAGCAGATCAGGGCAAACAAAACGGAGCTACGCGTCATGATGTATTCTTTCAGTGAGTTTCGGTGAGATCCCTGCCAATGCAAGAGGCAGGGAACGCCAATCATAGCAAACCGCCGCAACGATAGGAAAAACTTGTCGCCCGATACACACGCTCCCCGCCTGTTTTACGCGCTGTGGCCCGATGCGGCCACGCGCGCGGCGTTGGCCGCCTGGCAGGCGCGCCTGCCAGGCAAGCCCGTGCGCGTGGACAAGCTGCACCTGACCCTGGCCTTCCTGGGCCAGCACCCGGTCAGCGACCTGTCGGCCCTGCTGGCTATCCTGGAACAATTGCCGGCGCGCCCCATGCCCTTGCTGTTCGACCACGCCAGCCACTTCACGCAGCTGGCGCTGGCCTGGGCCGCCCTGGCGCAGCCCTCGCCGGCCCTGCTGGACTTGCGCGCGGCCTGCATGCATGCGCTGGCGCAACAGGGCCTGGCGCCCCGCTTCGAGCACGACCGCTTTACGCCGCACGTGACCCTGGCGCGCCAGGCGCCACCGCCGGCAAGCCAGGACTTCGCGCCCATCGCCTGGCAGGCGGACGAACTGGTGCTGGTGGAATCGCTGAAAAGCAGCGGCGACTACCGCATCCTGGCCAGCCGCAAGCTGACTTAGGCGGTGAACTTAAGCAGCGTCCGGCACTGGCACTGAAGCAAGTTTGTCCTGGCGCAAGCTTTTCAGCGCATGGGCGGCCGCCACCATGCCGAAGCTGGCCGTCACCACCACGCTGGAGCCGAAGCCGGCACAGTTCAGGCCCGTGACGCCGGCGGGCGTGCTGCCATCGATGGCGCACGCTTCCGCGCTCTCTGGCGTGCTCAACGGCTCCATGGAAAACACGGCATCGACATTGAATTTGTTTTTCACGCCACGGGGGAAACCATATTCGGTACGCAACAGTTTGCGCACGCGCTTGAGCAGCGGCTCCTGCTCCGTTTTCGACAGGTCGCGCACGGCGATCAGGGTCGGGTCCGTCTGCCCGCCCGCGCTGCCGATGGTCAACATGGGGATATTGCGCGCGCGGCAATACGCGATCACGGCCGCCTTGGCCTTGGCATTGTCGATGGCGTCGACCAGGTAGTCGAAATCGCGCCCGCCCAGCAACTGCTCCAGATTATCGGGGGTGATGAAATCCTCGATCTGCGTGACCTGGCAAAACGGGTTGATCAGTTCGATGCGTTCGGCCAGGGCCGTGATCTTGGCCTTGCCGATGGTGTCGCTCATGGCCTGGATCTGGCGGTTGATGTTCGATTCGGCAACATTATCGAGGTCGATCAGGGTCAGGCGGCCGACGGCGCTGCGCGCCAGCGCTTCGACGATCCAGGAACCGACGCCGCCCACGCCGATCACACACACGTGGGCCGCGCGAAAGCGTGCCAAAGCGGGGGCGCCGTACAGGCGGGCTATGCCGCCGAAACGCCGTTCAAAATCGATCTCGGTCAAGTCCATGGAAATTAGTTCATTGGTGGAGGTATGCATGGCGCCATTTTAACGGACACTGCGCTGGCGGATATTCTAAAATAGCCGGATTGACACAGCGACAAGCTCCGTTTGTCGCCGCGTCCCCACACCGTTCACCACGAGAACTCGCCATGACCGCTCCCCTGTTCGACTCCGTTCCCGGCTTTGACCAGCCCATCGCCGTGCTCAAGCATTGCCACGACAAGATCCGCAAGCAACTGACGACCCTGCAAAACCTGCTGGCCCACCTGGTGCAGCACGGCAACACGGCGGATGCGCAGCAGGCGGCCAAGGCGGTGTTGCAATACTTCAATAAAGCCGCCCATCTGCACCATGACGATGAAGAGCAAGACCTGATGCCCATGCTGCAGGCCACCGCCACGGGCGACGATGCGGCCCTGCTGGCGACCCTGGTGCCGGAAATCCTGGCCGACCACCAGCGCATGGACCAGGCCTGGCTGGCCCTGCGCCCGGAACTGGACGCCATCGCCGCCGGCACGGGCGTGCAGCTGTCCGCCCATGGCGTGCGCGACTATGTCGCCGCCTACCAGGCCCACATGAGCAAGGAAGAGGGCCAGCTGGCACCGATGGCCAAGCGCCTGTTCAGCGCGCAGCAGATGGAGCAGCTGGGCACGGCCATGCAGCGCCGCCGCGGCATCGCGCCCGAAGCACCCGCCGCAGCCCAGCCGGACGCAGCCGCCGTGCTGGCGGCCATGCGCACCGATTACGTGCAGTCGAGCCTGAGCGAGACCGATGTGCTGGCCGATCCCGTCGCCCAGTTCCAGAAATGGTTTGCCGAGGCCGTCAAGGCCCAGGTGCTGGAACCGAACGCCATGAGCTTGTCCACCGTCAGTCCCGAAGGCAAGCCCAGCTCGCGCATCGTGCTGATCAAGCAGTTCGACGAGCGTGGCTTTACCTGGTACACGAATTATCAGAGCGACAAGGGCCAGCAGCTCGAACACAACCCGCACGCCGCCCTGCTGTTCTTCTGGGGCGAGCTGGAGCGGCAAGTGCGCATCGAGGGCACGGTGGTGAAAACCACTGCCGCCGAGAGCGATGAATATTTCAATGTGCGCCCCGTGCAAAGCCGCTTGTCGGCGATTGCCTCGCAGCAAAGCGCGCCCATCGCCGACCGTGCCGCGCTGGAAAGCAATTACGCGGCCGTGGCCGCCGCCGTCGGCGATGCGCAGCCGCCACGCCCGGCCCACTGGGGCGGCTACCGCTTGCAGCCGGAACGCATCGAATTCTGGCAGGGACGCCGTTCGCGCTTCCACGACCGCATCGTGTTTACACGTGGTGCGGACGGGCAATGGAGCATGCAACGCCTGCAACCTTGAGCGCATAGTCAAGGCGGCGCAAAGCAAGCTGGTCAATATAGGTGTAGGCTATGAGGGTAGAAGTTACTAAATGACATTGTTTCTCAATTTGCGGGCGCAACGGCGGCCGCTTCATTGGAGGCCATTTTGTTTGTACAAAACCAACTCAAGTCCTGGATTGCCAGCATCCGCAGCAAGACCGCCTTGCCGCTGCGCATAGAATTGTGGAATGGCCAGCATGTCGACCTGTCCAGCGAAGCGCCGCGTGTCACCATCCGCCTGCCGACCGTCGCCTCGGCCCGCTATCTGCTGAACCCGTCGCTGGCCAACCTGGGTTCGGCCTATGTGGAAGGCAATATCGAAGTCAAGGGCACGGCCCAGGACATGATTTCCATCTGCAATGCCCTGGCGCGCAACACCTTGAAACCGGAAGGCAAGCTGGCCCGCATCGTGCGCAGCTTTACGCACGACAAGAGCAAGGATGCCGAAGCCATCCGCTATCACTACGATGTGTCGAACGCCTTCTACGAGCAATTCCTCGACCCCGCCCTCGTGTATTCCTGCGCCTATTTCGAACACGGCGATGAAACGCTGGCGCAGGCGCAGGTCAAGAAGATCGACCATATCCTGAAGAAAATCCAGCTGCAGCCGGGCCAGACCCTGCTCGACATCGGCTGCGGCTGGGGCGCGCTCGTCATTCGTGCTGCACAGCAATATGGCGCCCGCTGCGTGGGCGTGACCCTGTCGGAAAACCAGTACGCGCTGGCGCGCGAGCGCGTGGCGGCGGCCGGCCTGGCGCACCTGATCGACATCCGCCTGCAAGACTACCGCGACGTCACGGGCCAGTTCGACCGCATCACCAGCGTGGGCATGTTCGAACACGTGGGCCTCAAGCATTTGCCCGAGTATTTCGGCATCATCAACAAGCTGCTGGCACCGGACGGCATGGCGATGAACCACGGCATCACCTCGACCGACCCGGAGAATGGCGAAACGCCGTATGGGGGCGGGGAATTCATCGAAAAATATGTGTTTCCGCACGGCGAGCTGGCGCACATCGGCAATGTGCTCAAGACCATGCAGCAAGGGGGGCTGGAAGTGCTGGACGTGGAAAACCTGCGGCGCCACTATGCGCGCACCTGCGCCCTGTGGACGGAAAATTTCGAAGCCAACGCCGAGCAGATCCGTCCGCTGGCGGGCGAGCGGCGCTTCCGCATCTGGCACGTCTACCTGGCCGGCTGCGCCTATGCCTTCGAGCAAGATTTGATCAGCCTGTACCAGATCGTCTGCGTGAAGGCGGGCCGGCGCTCTTCCGTCCTGCCCTGGTCGCGCAACTACATGTATGCGCAGGACGCCAGGCCGGCGCCCCTGCTGGCGACCTGATCCTGATGCGCGCACGGGGCGCTTACTTCAGGCGCCCCGCGTACATGGCGCGGAATTTCTCCACCTTGGGCACGACGACGAGGGCGCAATAGCCCTGCAAGGGATGCTGCTCGACGTAATTCTGGTGGTAATCCTCGGCCGGATAAAAGACCGATGCCGGTTCCAGCCGCGTGACGATCGGCGCATCCCACACGCCGGCCATCTCGGCGAGCACCTTGCGCGCCACGGTTTCCTGTTCCGCCGACTGGTAATAGATAACGGAGCGAAATTGCGTGCCGATATCGTTGCCCTGCCGGTTCAGGGTGGTGGGGTCGTGCAGCGTGAAAAAGATTTCCAGCAAGTCGTGATAGCTGATGACGGCGGGATCGAATTCCAGACGCACCACTTCCGCGTGGCCCGTGTCGCCCGTGCACACCTGTTCATAGTTGGGGTTGGGCACGCTGCCGCCCGTGTAGCCAGACTCGACGCGCGTCACGCCGCGCACTTCCCCATACACGGCGGCCAGGCACCAGAAACAGCCGCCGCCCAGTACCGCCACTTCCATCTGTTGATTCATGATGCCCTCCCGCAACGCCTCTGCGACGTATCATTTGATGACTGTAACGCAAAGCGCCATGGCCTGCAGGGCCGCTTGAAACGGCGCGTGGTGCACCGCACATAAGGAGCATGCCGGCCACGATTGCGCTGGCACTGCCGATTTTTGGCATAATGTCAGCAAATAGACAGGTCACCCATGAACACACGCTCTCCCCGCGCGCCAGCGCAAGAATTCGATACGACACATTTCCGCCAGGCATTGTCGCAGTTTGCCACCGGCGTGACGGTCATCACCACGCGCCTGGCCGACGGCAGTTTCCGCGGCTTGACGGCCAGTTCCTTCAATTCCGTCTCGCTGTCGCCGCCCCTGGTGCTGTGGAGCCTCGGTTCCGTGGCGAACAGCATGCCCATCTTCAGTGGCAACTCGCATTACGTCATCAACGTGCTGGGCGCCGAGCAGGCGGAACTGGCGCAGCGCTTCGCGCGCCGTACGCCGAATCCCTTCGACGACGTCGAGTATGAGCTGTCGCGCACGGGCCAGCCCATCCTGAAAGGCGCCTCGGCCTGGTTCGAATGCCACAACCGCAGCCGCTATCCCGAAGGCGACCACGTCATTTTCGTGGGCGAAGTAGAACAATGCGCGTTTACCGCACAGCCGCCCTTGATCTTCCACAATGGAAAGTTCAATACACCGCCAGCCTGAGCGGGACAAAAAAAAATCCGCCGAGGCGGATTTTTTATTTTACAGGGTAAATTTATACCCGATACTGACACTCACGGCGAGCGGGTCGAGCTTGATATCCTGCGTCTGCCCCGTCGAGAATTTCGCCCTGGTTTTCAGGAACGTCTTGACCACGGCCACATCGGCAAACCAGCGCTCGTTGAAGGACAGGGTGCTGCCGACCACCAGGCTGCCTGCCAGCTTGTTATCCATGCGGTAAGTGACGGGCGCTCCACCCGGATCCAGCAAGGCCGTCATCTGGCCCGAACCTTTTTCCTTCTGGAAATAGGCATACGTCAAGCCCGCGCCCACGTAGGGGCGGATCATCGCATTGGGCTGGAAGAAACGGTACTGGATGAAGGCCGTCGGCGGCAAGGCTTCCGCCGTCCCCAGCTTGCCCGTGCCCTTGATGGAGCCATCGCCGATCAAGTCATGCTTGTACGGCACGCCCAGGATCATTTCAGCGGAAATATTGTCCGTGAACATGTATGCAAAGGTCAGGATGGGCTTGGTATCCGCCTTGACGTCGGCCTTCGTGCCCGGCAGTGCCGGCGCGGAAATATCGCCACTGTCCACGTGCGGCGTGATCTTGTTGACGCCGACCTTGGCCATCCAGGTGCCCGCGCTTTGCGCCGAAGCGCCCGTCGCCATGGCCATCGCGGCGGCGGCGGCCAGCACGCGTACAGCGGTATTCAAACGATTTTTCATCTTGTCTCCTGATCATTATGTGCGGATAGCCCAGCTATCCAGTCTTGTCGCAGCCAGCGCCAGCCACGCCCCGGGGACGCGGCTGGCGCGGCGATTCCTTACAGCCAGCCCCGCACGACCATGTCCTTGGCCACATAACGGGCCAGCAACAGGTTGTTGAACGGCGTAGGGTGCACATCGTCGGCATACGAGTAGTGGCTGACGTCGCCCGCTTTCAGGTTCGCGCCA
Organism: Janthinobacterium sp. GW822-FHT07A03; assembly: GCF_058798815.1. Lineage (NCBI taxonomy): Bacteria > Pseudomonadati > Pseudomonadota > Betaproteobacteria > Burkholderiales > Oxalobacteraceae > Janthinobacterium > Janthinobacterium sp. GW822-FHT07A03. The sequence goes on from NZ_JBXAKW010000003.1 coordinate 316,739, forward strand.
TTGCAGACCAGCGAGCTGCCCAGAAAATTCTTCGCTGGCGTCAGGTCGCACGCCGTCTCGCTGACGTTGGTCAAGCCATACGGGCCAGGATTGACGCCCTGGTCATGGCTGACGGCAAACACGTCGACCAGCAAGACTTTCGCATTGCCGCTCAGGCCGCCGCTCAGTTCGCCATTGAAGGCGCTGACCATGGCATTGATGAGCGCCTTGGTATTGGCATCCTTGCTCAGGCCCGATGGCGTACCGGCCACGTCAGGCAGGTTGTTGACCACCACATAATTGGCACCCTTGGCGATGATCTGGTCCTTGACCAGCGCCACCAGTTCGGTGCCAGCTTGTTTCATGGAGGCAACCAGCAACGGTCCCTGGGCCGCGGCATAATCGGCACCGGCCTTGGCGCCGGCAGCATTGCCCGTCACCGTCGCATCGGCTTGCGCCTTGGCGACCAGCGGGCCATATACGGTGGGCGAGGCAACGGCCGTATTGCCCGCGATGACAGCAGCTTGCACGGCGGCACCGACGATGGTCGCCGACGTGGCGCCAGGCGCCGCGCTGGCCGTCTTGATGGCGGCGCCAATGGAGGCGGCCGCCGTGGCGGGATTGGGCGCGCCAGCGGCCAGGGCCATGGTCAGGTTGGTAGCGAAAGCCTGGGCGCCCGCATCGGCACCGGCTTTCGTGCCTGCGGCCGTCGCGCCTGCCTGCAATGCGCCCAGCTGGAACAGCACGTCATTGCCGCCCGCCATCACGAAAACGGCTTCCGTGCCGCTGAACTTGCCGCCGGAAACGGCCAGGTGGTTCGCGATCTGCGTCACCACGGGCACGGTCAGGGCGCCCAGCGCGCTGCCCGTCAACTTGTTGTTCGGACCGACGGGGTTGGTGACGCGCGAACCGCCCATGGCATAGCCGAAGCAGCCGGCGTGCTTGACGCGCGGGGCCTGCAGGGTCGGTACGTTGCCTTCCAGGCCCGTCTCGGCAGCGCATGGCGCCGGCAAGCCGAATTGCGCGGCCAGGTGCTCGGTCCAGTTCTTGCCCGTCAGCTCAGGATTGATCTTGGTATTGTCGCCATTGATGGTGAACTTGCCGCCACCGGCGGCAGCCACGCCGGCCACGGCATATGAACCGACATCGGACAGGCTGTCGCCGAACGACACCTGCGCCGTGTATTTGACTTTCAAGGTTTGATCACCGCCACTGGCGCCGCCGCAACCTGCCAGGACAGCCGCAGCCAGCACGGCCAGCGCGAATTTTGTTTGATGCATTTTGTCTCCTCGGTCTTTTTTCTGGTTTCTAAACGAACGGGCGTGCTATTCGCTACCCAACTAATATGCCATCGTTCCTCAGGCTTGTATAGAAAATATGCTTTAAAAATCAACGAAATAACAACACCGCCAGCGCCCCGTCATGACGGGGCGATCCGCTGAATTATGGAGGATTTAGTATGTTTCGTGGCAAGCATCGCTATTGCGCTGCATCAAGAAAAAGCCCCTTGCGGGGCTTTTTATGATGCGGATAGAAATTGCTGCAAGATACCACTTGAGCCGAACGCGGCACGCCGCAAACGGTCGTTGACGCCCAGCCACGCGGGGCCGGTGGGCGGTGCTTCGACGAGTATCAGCTCGGCGCCGACCTGGTCCATCGTGCGCAGCGAGGCATACAGCGCATGCGCGTAATTTTCCGGGCTGACCGCCAGGCGCACGCTGGCGCTGGCCGGCGGCAGATCCGAGTAGTGGATCAGGGCCACGCGGCGCCCGTCGTTGAGCAGGCGGTTCAAGGTGGCGCGCACGTCGTCGCTGTGCTGCATCGCAACAGGCGTATGTGGCGCGTAGTGCGATTCCAGGGTGCCCGAGGCGCGTGGCGCGGTCGCGTCCGCCACGGCCGGTGCGCGGCCGATGACGGCGGCGATCTGCTCGCTGCTGATATGGCCGGGACGCAAGAGTACGGGACCGTGCGTGGCCAGGCGCGACAGGTCGACGATGGTCGACTCGATGCCCACGTCGCTCTGGCCGCCGTCGAGTACCAGGCCCAGCAGGCCGCTGTCGAGTTCCGCCGCGAATTCATCGCGCACGTGCTGCGCCGTGGTGGGGCTGACGTTGCCGAACTTGTTCGCCGACGGCGCCGCCAGGCCACCGTTGCCGCCCTTGAAAGTGCGTAGCAGTTCGATAGCCACCGGATGCGACGGACAGCGCAAGCCCACCGTATCCTGGCCGCCGGAAACGGCGTCGGGAATGTGCGCGGCGCGCTTGACGATCAGGGTCAGCGGACCGGGCCAGAAGGCGGCCACCAGTTGCTGCGCCTCGACTGGAATATCATCGGACCAGTGCGCCAGGTCGGCGCCGGGCGCCACGTGCACGATCACGGGATGGTCCGAGGGGCGGCCCTTGGCTTCATAGATGCGCGCCACGGCGGCCGGGTTTTCCGCATCGGCGCCCAGGCCGTACACCGTTTCCGTGGGGAAAGCGACGAGGCCGCCCGCTTCCAGCACGGCGGCGGCCGCCGCCAGATCTTGTGCGGGCACGCTCACGGCGCGATTCCCAGGATCAGGCAAGCGTCGCGCAGGCGCTGCTGCGCCTCCGGCAAGGTGGCGGCGATGAAGGTCAAGTGACCCATCTTGCGGCCACGGCGCGGATCGTCCTTGCCATACAGGTGCAAACAGGCGCCCGGCAAGGCCAGGATGCGGTCCCAGGCCGGTTCGCAGGCGACATCGCTGCCGTCGGCAAACCAGGCGTCACCGAGGAGGTTGAGCATCACGGCCGGCGAATGCTGGCGCACCTCGCCCAGCGGCAGCCGCGCCATGGCGCGCACCTGCTGCGCGAACTGGCTGGTGACGCAGGCATCCATCGTGTAGTGGCCGCTGTTGTGCGGACGGGGCGCCATTTCGTTGACCACCAGGCTGCCATCTTCCAGCACGAAAAATTCGATGCACAGCACGCCGACATAGCCGAGCTCGGCAACCATGGCCTGCGCCGCCCGCTGCGCCCTGGCGGCGCAGTCGTCCGACACGTTCGGGCCCGGCACCGTGGTGGTAAACAGCACGCCGTCGCGGTGCACGTTTTCGGCGATCGGATACACGACCGATGCACCGTCCACGCCGCGCGCCGTCAGCACGGATACTTCATACGCCAGCGGCAGCATCTTTTCCAACAGGCAAGTTACTTCGCCCATTTCCGCGAAGGCGGCGCGCACGTCGTCGCGCGTGCGCACGCGGAACTGGCCCTTGCCGTCATAGCCCATGCGCACAGTTTTCAGTATGCCTGGCAGCAAGTCGTCGGCGATGCTGTCGATGTCAAGCTGCGTGGCGATCACCACGTGCGGCGCCGGCAGCACGCCGGATTTCGCGGCACAGGCGACAAAGAAACGCTTTTCCGCGATGCGGTCTTGCGCCACCGACACGCCATGGGCATCGGGCGCCACGAACACGCGTTCGGCCAGGCGCGACAGACTGTCGGCCGGCACATTCTCGAATTCGGTGGTGACGGCCAGGCATTGGGCGGCCAGGGCGTCGAGGCCGGCTGCATCGCTGTAGCCGGCATTGACCAGGCGCTGCGCCACCTGCCCCGCAGGGCAGGCGTCCGATGGTTCCAGCACAGCCACCTGGTAGCCCATGCCTTGGGCGGCCTGGGCAAACATGCGGCCGAGCTGGCCGCCGCCCATCACGCCCAGCCACGCCGGTGGATGGGCGGCGGGCAGCAATGGGGAAGTCGATTTACTATTCATTATTTTTCAAACACATTATTCAGGCAAGACCATGGCCTTGGCGGCGGCCGTTTGCGTGGCACGGAAGGCTTCCAGGCGGTCGGCCAGGCCGTCGTCGTTGGCGGCAAGCATCGCCACCGCCGTCAGCGCCGCATTCGCCGCGCCCGCTTCGCCGATGGCGAAGGTGGCTACGGGCACGCCCTTGGGCATTTGCAGGATGGACAGCATGGAATCTTCGCCGCGCAAGTATTTCGATGGCACGGGCACGCCCAGCACGGGCACGATAGTCATCGCCGCCACCATGCCAGGCAGGTGGGCGGCGCCGCCGGCGCCGGCGATGATGGCGCGCAAGCCGCGCGCGCGCGCGCTTTTCGCATACGCATACATCTCGTCGGGCATGCGGTGCGCGGATATGACTTGCGCTTCGTATGGCACGCCAAACTGTTTCAGCATGGCAACTGCGTTCTGCATCACGTCCCAGTCCGAGGACGAGCCCATGATGACGCCGACCAGCGGCTTATTCTGCTCGCTCATCTCAGGCCTTCAGCTTCTCGCCCGTCAGGCGTTCGATGGCTTCGAAATACTTGGCCTGGGTTTTTTCGATGACGTCGGCCGGCAGCGCAGGCGCCGGTGCGGTTTTGCCCCAGGTCAACGTTTCCAGATAGTCGCGCACGAATTGCTTGTCGAACGACGGCGGCGAAATGCCAGGCTGATACGAATCGGCGGGCCAGAAGCGCGAGGAGTCGGCCGTCAGCACTTCATCCATCAGATGCATGACGCCGTTGTCGTCCAGGCCGAATTCAAACTTGGTGTCAGCGATGATGATGCCGCGCGTGGCCGCGTACTCGGCGGCCGTCTTGTACAGGGCAATGGCGACGTCGCGCATCTTGGCGGCCAGGTCGGCACCGATACGCTCTTCCATTTCCGCAAAGCTGATGTTTTCGTCATGTTCGCCCAGCTCGGCCTTGGCCGCCGGGGTGAAGATCGGTTCCGGCAGCTTTTCCGCCTGTTGCAGGCCGGCTGGCAGCTTGATGCCGCAGATGCTGCCCGTGTCCTGGTAATCTTTCCAGCCCGAACCAATGATGTAGCCGCGCACGACCGCCTCGACCATGATCGGCTTCAGGCGCTTGGCCACCACGGCGCGGCCCTTGACTTGCTCCACTTCCTCGGGCGCCACCACGGATTCCGGCGCCACGCCGGTCAGGTGGTTCGGCACGATATGGCCCAGTTTCTCGAACCAGAAGTCGCTCATCTGGTTGAGGACCTTGCCCTTGCCGGGGATAGGCTCGTTCATGACGACATCGAAGGCCGACAGGCGGTCCGTGGTGACGATCAGGATCTTGTCGTCGCCAACGGCGTAGTTGTCGCGGACCTTGCCGTGGCCCAGCAATGGCAGGGAGTGGATGGAAGTCTGATAGAGGCTGTTCATAGCGGGGGAATAGTTGGATGAAACGAAACCGGCAGGCAGGGAAGGCGCCCGCCGGTCGAGAAAATCGGGCACGGAGATGCGGCTTCCGGCCCGTTCCAGACAGAATTTTACTTCACAATTTGCGACAGCTCGCCGGCCTTGTAACGCTCGGCCATTTTTTCCAGTGGCATGGCCTTGATTTTCGACGCCTGGCCTTCGCAGCCGAATGCCTGCATGCGGGCGCGTACGATTTGCTCTGCAGCAAGACGGGCTGGCTTCAGGTAGTCGCGCGGGTCGAATTTCGATGGATTTTCAAACAGGTACTTGCGGATCGCGGCCGTCATCGCCAGGCGGATATCGGTGTCGATGTTGATCTTGCGCACGCCGTGACGGATGCCTTCCTGGATTTCTTCCACTGGCACGCCGTAGGTTTCCTTCATGTCGCCGCCGAATTCGCGGATGATGGCCAGCAATTCCTGCGGTACCGACGAGGAACCGTGCATCACCAGGTGGGTGTTCGGGATGCGCGCGTGGATTTCCTTGATGCGGTCGATGGCCAGGATGTCGCCCGTCGGCTTGCGCGTGAATTTATAGGCGCCGTGCGAGGTGCCGATGGCGATCGCCAGGGCGTCGCACTGGGTGCGCTGCACGAAGTCGGCCGCTTGCGCCACGTCCGTCAGCAGTTGCTCGCGCGTCATGGTGCCGTCGGCGCCGTGGCCGTCTTCCTTGTCGCCCTTCATGGTTTCCAGCGAACCGAGCACGCCCAGTTCCGCTTCCACCGTCACGCCGATGGCGTGCGAGAATTTCACCACTTCACGCGACACTTCCACGTTGTATTCGTAGGAAGCGACCGACTTGCCGTCCGCTTCCAGCGAACCGTCCATCATCACGGAAGTAAAACCCGAGCGGATGGCGGCCATGCAGACGGCCGGCGACTGGCCGTGATCCTGGTGCATGACGACGGGAATGTGCGGATACGCTTCGACGGCGGCGTCGATCAGGTGGCGCAGGAAGGCTTCACCGGCGTACTTGCGCGCGCCAGCGGATGCCTGCATGATCACCGGGCTGTTGAGCGCATCGGCGGCGGCCATGATGGCCTGCACTTGTTCCAGGTTGTTGACGTTGAAAGCAGGAATGCCATAACCGTTTTCGGCGGCATGGTCCAACAGTTGACGCATGGATACGAGAGACATGGTAATACTCCAGATAACAATAGAAACCGTTGCGGCGCTTCGCGGTCGATGACCGCGCCGGCGCCTGAATTCTTTACCTCAGATCAGCACGGCATCGAGGTCGCCAACCTTGACGATTTTCAATGCATTCGTGCCACCCACCTGGCCCATCGGCTCGCCCCAGGTGACGACGATCATGTCGCCCTTCCTGACGATGCCCTGTTCCACGAGTAAATCTTCCGCCAGCTTCAGCACTTGCGCGCTGGGGGCGTTCTGCATCAGATGATACGCCCGAACATTGCGGTACAGCGCGGCTTTGCGCAAAGTCGTGACGCTCGGCGTGAGCGCATAAATCGGCGTGTCGATGCTGTGGCGGCTCATCCACAAGGCGGTGGAGCCCGATTCCGTCAGCGCCACGATGGCTTTCACGCGCAAATGGTGGGCCGTGAACAGGGCGCCGTAGGCGATCGACTGGTCGATGCGGGTAAACGTGACGTTGAGGAAATCGGCATCGAGCTTGTTGTATTCGGACTGTTCCGCTTCGACGCAGATGGCGGCCATCATTTCCACCGTCTCGATCGGGTACTTGCCCGAGGCCGTCTCGGCCGACGTCATGACGGCATCCGTGCCATCGAGCACGGCATTGGCCACGTCGGACACTTCCGCGCGGGTCGGCACGGCGTTGACGATCATCGATTCCATCATCTGCGTTGCCGTAATAGCAAGTTTATTCGATGCGCGCGCCATCTTGATCATGCGCTTCTGCAGGGCCGGCACGGCTGCATTGCCCACCTCGACGGCCAGGTCGCCGCGCGCCACCATGATGCCGTCGGAGGCGTCGAGGATTTCTTGCAGGGCAGGAATGGCTTCCGCCCGCTCGATCTTGGCGATCATCATCGGCTTGTGGTGGTACGGTTCGCCCGCGATATTGGCCAGCTGGCGCGCCATTTCCATGTCCGTCGCGCATTTCGGGAAGGAAATGGCCAGATAATCGGCCTGGAAACTCATGGCCGTCTTGATATCTTCCATATCCTTGGCCGTCAGCGCGGGCGCGGACAAGCCGCCGCCCTGGCGGTTGATGCCCTTGTTGTTCGACAACTCACCGCCGATCTTGACGGTGGTATGGATTTCGCTGCCGTGGATGCGCTCGACGATCAGCACGATGAGGCCGTCATTCAGCAGCAGCACGTCGCCCTTGTGCAGGTCGCGCGGCAGGGCCTTGTAGTCGAGGCCGACCCGTTCCTGATTGCCCAGCTCGCCGTTTTCTCCCCACTTGGCGTCGAGGATGAAGCGCTCGCCCGCTTCCAGCTGGATGCGGGTGTTTTCAAACTTGCCGACACGAATCTTCGGCCCTTGCATGTCGGCCATGATGGCCACTTCGCGGCCGCACTCGGCTGCCGCCAGGCGCACCAGCGCCGCGCGGTCGATATGGTCCTGCGCCTTGCCGTGGGAAAAATTCAAGCGCACCACGTCAACGCCCGCACGTATCATTTTGACCAGAATATCGAAGTCAGTGGAGGCGGGGCCGATTGTTGCTACGATTTTTGTACCACGTGGCATAGGAATCCTTGTGCGCGAGCGAAGGTGAGCAAGGCCGGTTTGAGACAGCCGCCGGCAAGGTAAAAGCGCAGCGGTCAGGCTGCGCTTGGTCTATTCATCATTCCACAGTCTCGAACATCTGAGAAAACCGTAGCGAGCGGCAATGAGTTGTGGCCGAGACGCGGAGCTGTGCGCATGCACAGTGAGCATCGGAGGCCGCAAATCATGACGCGCAGTAGGTTTAATCAGGTGTTCTTAGCCTGCGCGTTGCATCAGGATCTCTACGGCAGGCAAAGTCTTGCCTTCCAGGAACTCCAGGAAAGCGCCGCCGCCCGTCGAGATATAGCTGATTTTATCGGTAATGTCGTATTTGGCAATCGCCGCCAGGGTGTCGCCACCGCCGGCGATCGAGAATGCTTTCGACTCGGCAATGGCCAGGGCCAGGGTCTTGGTGCCGTTGCCGAACTGGTCGAATTCAAACACGCCAACGGGGCCGTTCCACACGATGGTGCCGGCGGCGGCGATCTGCTGCGCCAGCAGGGCGGCCGTTTTCGGGCCGATATCGAGGATCATGTCGTCGTCCGCCACGTCGGCCACGTCCTTGACGGTGGCGGCGGCTGTCGGCGAAAACTCCTTGGCGCACACGACGTCGACGGGAATCGGCACTTGCGCGCCGCGCTTGGCCATGATGTCGATGATGGCACGGGCTTCGTCGACGAGTTCCGCTTCCACCAGCGACTTGCCGACATTCAAGCCAACGGCCTTCATGAAGGTGTTGGCGATGCCGCCGCCGACGATCAGGTTATCGACCTTGTCGGACAGGGCTTTCAGGATGGTCAGCTTGCTCGATACTTTCGAACCAGCAACAATTGCCAGCAATGGACGGGCCGGCGCGTGCAAGGCTTTGCCCAGTGCATCGAGTTCGGCGGCCAGCAGCGGGCCGGCGCAGGCGACAGGGGCGAACTTGGCGATGCCGTGCGTCGACGCCTCGGCGCGGTGGGCCGTGCCGAACGCGTCATTGACGTAGATATCGCACAATTTCGCCATTTTTTGCGCCAGCTCATCGCTGTTTTTCTTTTCGCCCTTGTTGACGCGCACGTTTTCCAGCAGGACCACCTGGCCGGCGGCCAGGTTTTCCAGGCCGGCGCCATCGACCCAGTTTTGTTTCAGTGCAACTTCTTGGCCCAGCAGCTCGGACAGGCGGGCCGCCACGGGCGCCAGGCTGTCGGCCGGCTTGAACTCGCCTTCCGTCGGACGGCCCAGGTGCGACGTCACCATGACGGCGGCGCCAGCGTCGAGGGCGGCGCGGATGGCCGGCACCGAAGCGCGGATGCGCGTATCTTCGGTGATCTTGCCACTGTCATCTTGCGGGACGTTCAGGTCGGCGCGGATAAACACGCGCTTGCCTTGCAGTGCATTTTGGGCGATCAAATCTTGCAGACGGATGAAGTTGAGAACAGCTGACATGGCGATCCAGATGACGAGTGGAAGGAAGTGCGCTATTTTACCGCAATGACCAGAGCAAATCGCCGATTTGTCCTGCTTTACTGAAAAACGTGCAACAGTCGCAAGCCCGTGAAAACCAGCATGCCGAAGACGATGGTTTGCAGCATATTGCGGCGGATCACGAAAAAGAGCGTGGCGGCAATACCCGACAAGAGTTTCAGATTCGACAACTCCAAGTGGATTTGCTGCCCCTCCATCAGCATGTCGGGCGCGATGATGGCCGCCAGCGCGCAGGCCGGCGCATAGCGCAGCATCTCGCCCACGCGGCGCGGAATGGTGATGTGATGGCCGATCAGCCAGAAGGTGCTGCGCGTGGCGGCTGTCGCCACCACCAGCACGGCGATGGCGATCCACACGTCGCTCCTGCCCCAGGCTATGCCGTCAAACATGGCGTTTTGTCCATTTTTCTGTCAATTCTTCCACGGCCATGGCGCTGACCATGCCCACCACGACGGCCACCAGCAAGCCCAGCTTATAGGGCAGGCTGAAGGCCAGCACGGCCACCGTGCCCGCCACCAGCACGCCGCACAGGGCGGCGCGGCTGAGGATCAGCGGCACCGTCACGCACAGGATCGCCAGGGTGCCCGCAAAACCCAGCCCCCATTCGGCCGGCACGACGGCGCCCAGCACGATGCCGATGAAGGAACCGGTTTGCCAGGCCAGCCAGTTGGGGTAGATCAAGCCTTTCAGGAAAGGCAGCTTGGCCGGGTCCGGCGTTTCATGCGGGTAACGCTGCAGGAACAGGCCCACGGTGATGTCGCCGGCCACATAGCCGAGCGCAAAGCGCTGGCGCCACGGCAGATGCGCGAAATGGGGGGCCAGCAGCACGGAAAAGATGACAAAACGCAAATTGACGACGAGGGCCGTGGCAAAGATCACCCACACGGGCGCTTGCGCGGCCAGCAGGGGCAAGGACGCGAGCTGGGCCGAGCCGGCAAAGACAAACAGGGTCATGGCCCCCGCCTGCGCCACGGTCAGGCCGCTTTTCACCATGGCCACGCCCACCACCATGCCCCAGGCGGCGATGCCCAGCAAGGTGGGCGCGCCCAGGTTCAGGCCGGCGCGCCAGGCATCTTTCAGCAAGGCATCGTCGCTGGTGGCCGGGACGGCGTTCACGCGGCGCTCCGGCAGGCGCACTGTGGTAACTGCACAACAATGGTGCGCGGAGGTCGGCTCCGCAACGGTGATACCGGCAAGGCAAATCCAGTCAGTGTGGCGCTGCAGCTGCCATATTTCCGCGAAAACCCGCGCCGCAGCCGAAGATGATAAAGCCGCCATTTTAGCCATGATTTTTGCTGTCTGCCTGAATCCGTTAAAATCGTGGTTTTGGCAGCAGCCGACTTCCATCCATACAGCCTCACGGAGCATGACAAGATGACAAAAACCACCCAGCCAGCGGTCGAACTCGACGGTAAAGACTTGCCAGCCCACTGCCCTAACCCGGCCATGCCGCTGTGGTCGTCGCATCCGCGCGTGTTTCTGGAATTCAACAAAGACGGTATCGCCAAGTGCCCGTACTGCGGCACGGCCTACACCCTGAAGGAAGGCGCCAGCGCCGGCCATCATTAAACTGCCCAGCGGCGCGCTCCCAGCGCGCCGTTTTTATGTGCACCAGCCCGGAGTCGTCATGAAACGTCTGAAAGAACTCAATGGCAGCGCCGCGGAAGTCGAAGCGGCGTTCTACGATGCCTTGCACCGCGCCGACCTCGAAGCGCTGATGGCGCTATGGGCCGACGATGAAGAGATCGTCTGCATCCACCCGGGCGGCGCGCGCCTGATCGGCCATGCCGCCATCCGCGCCTCGTGGGAAGCCATCCTGGCGGGCGGCGGCCTGCACATCGTGCCCGCACAGCTGCATGAAACGCACAATCTGATGAGCTCAGTGCACACGGTCATCGAAGGCGTGACCCAGGAAGAAGGCGGCCCGGCGCATCTGCTGGCGACGAATGTGTACGTGAAAACGCCGCGCGGCTGGCGCATCGTGCTGCACCACGCCTCCATCGCCCCCGGCGGTGCGCCGGCCGACGCCACGGGAACGCAGATACTGCACTGATGTCTTTGCCTCTTATTGACAACGCCCCCTACACCGCCCCGCTGTGGCTGCCTGGCGGCCACGCGCAGACGATCTATCCCGCCGTGTGCCTCGCCAAGCCGGCCGTGGCCTTCCGCCGCGAACGCTGGCAAGCGCCCGATGGCGACTTCGTCGACGTCGACCTGGTCGACGGCCAGCCGGGCCAGCCCTTCGTGGTGCTGTTCCACGGCCTGGAAGGCTCATCGAACAGCCATTACGCGCGCGCCCTGATGGCCGAGGTGGCCGCGCGCGGCTGGTCGGGCGCCGTGCCGCATTTTCGCGGCTGCTCGGGTGAAGCGAACGTGGCGCCCCGCTTTTACCATTCGGGCGATGCGCAGGAAGTGGACTGGATCGTGCAGCGCCTGCGCCCGCGCGCCACAGGAAAATTCTACGCGGCGGGCGTCTCGCTGGGCGGCAACGCCCTGCTGTGCTGGCTGGGCCAGTCGCAGCACCAGGCCGATTTCATCGATGCGGCCGCCGCCGTGTCGGCTCCTCTTGATCTGGCGCAAGGGGGCAAGGCCCTGTCATCGGGCGCCAACCGGCTCTACACGCGCATGTTCCTGAACACGCTCAAACCGAAATGCCTGGCCAAGCTGGAACAGTTTCCCGGTCTGTTTGCGCGCGACGCCATGCTGGCCGCGCGCGACTTGCACGCCTTCGACGATGTCGTCACGGCGCCCCTGCACGGCTACCGCGACGCCGACGATTACTGGCACCGCGCCAGCGCCAAGCACGTCTTGCAGGACATCACCGTGCCGACCCTGGTGCTGAATGCGCAGAACGACCCTTTCCTGCCCGGGCGCTTCCTGCCGCGCAGCGCCGCGCCGACGGTCACGCTCGAGTATCCGCGCCACGGCGGCCACGTCGGCTTTGCGGCAGGTAAGTTGCCGGGAAGCACACGCTGGCTGCCGCAGCGCCTGCTCCATTTTTTTGAAGGCGGCAACACGGCGCCATCGGCAGCGCAAACCTGTCACGCTGGCGCTGCGCGCACTCATACGGAAAACGCTAAACATGGATGAACTCGTCAAGCAGGCCCTGGCCAAATGGCCGAACGTACCGCACTGCTACGGCTGGCTGGGCCTGGACGCGCGCGGCAACTGGCGCATGCGCGACCAGCAGGCGCAACAGCAACAACTGCCTGGCGACAAGATCGCCCATGTGGCCCTGTTGAGCTTTATCAACCGCAATTACGGCCACGACGAACGCGGCTGCTGGTTCTTCCAGAATGGCCCGCAGCGCGTCTACCTGAACCTGGAGGCGACGCCGTACATCGCCCGCAGCGATCCGCGGCACGGTTTTGTCTTGCAGACGGGCGCGCCGCTGGCAGCCATCGATGCTGCCTGGCTGTGCGACAACGGCGCCTTGATCCTGCGCAACGATCATATCGTGGCGCAGGTCGATGACCGCGACATGGCGCAGGTGCTGGCGTCGCTGCGCCTTGATGGCCAGCTTGCCGGCGACGAGGCCCTGCTGGCCTGGCTGGAAGGGGGACAAGGAAGCTTGACTTTATTGCATGACGACAAGGAAATTGCCGTGCAGCCGTTGCGCTACGATGCCGTGCCGCAGACCTTCGGCTTCCAGCGCGCGCCGCAAGCCGAATAAGGCTTATCCCTTCTGCTCCTTGATCTGTTCGCGGCGCTTTTCCTGCAATTCGCGCTCGCGCGCATCGATCACGGCCTGGTCATAGAAGGTCGCGTCCGTCGATTTGCGGGCGATCGTCAGCTGGTCCAGCGCGGCCATGGTGGCGCCCTGCAGCACGTAGGATTCGGCCAGCGCCATGTGCTGCAAGGTCATCTTGCCCTGGTCCGCATAGGCTTTCGCCAGTAAATCGTACAGTTCCGGCTCTTCCTTGTAGAGCTGCACCTGCTCGCGCAGGTACAAGGTGGCCTGCTCCAGCTTGCCGGCAGCCATCAGCGCTTCCGCATACTGGTGGGCAATGCCGCGCGAGAGGGGAAACTGCTGGCGCGCCGCATCGGCCGCCTTCAAAGCCTGTGGCGCCACTTCCTTCTTTTGCGCCGGCATCAGCAGCACTTCCAGCCCCATCGCCGCCAGCAGGGAATTGGGAGCCTGCGTGCCGCCCGAGGTAAACACATTCGGCCCGGCCGGCTGGTGCAGGGCCGCATTGGCCGCATCGAGTTCCTTTTGCGCCTCCGCCGGCTTGCCCTGCTTGACGGCGACAAAGGACAATCCGTAATGGGCGGCCGTCACCTGGAAGCGGCTTTGCTGCTCCAGCTGCGTCTTGAAGACGGCCTTGGCATTCAGCAGGCCTTGCACGCTTTCATCCTGCAGCACGCGGGCGCGCGCCCGGGCCAGGTGGAAACTCAGGCTGTCCGCACGCTGCTTGTACGGCTGCTCGCGGATGCGCGCCTGGATGTCGGCGATGCGTTCCGTCGTCAGCGGGTGGGTCTGCAGATAGGCGGGCATCAGGTCGCTGTACGAACGGCTGGCCGCCTGCATGCGGCCGAAAAAGGCCACCATGCCGGTGGTGTCGAAACCGGCTTCCCCCATGATCTGGAAACCGATGCGGTCCGCCTCGCGTTCGGCGTCGCGGCCGAAATTGAGCTGGCGCTGGATGGCCAGGCCCTGGCCGGCGGCAAACACGCCCATGGCCACGTCGCCGCCCGCGCGCGAAGCGAGCGCCGCCAGCAGCATGGCCGCCAGCGGCATCAGGGCATCCTGGCGCTGCTGGCCCAGCATGCGCGCGATATGGCGCTGCGCCACGTGGCCGATCTCGTGCGACAGCACGGAAGCGAGTTCCGCCTCCGTTTGCGCCGCCAGCACCAGGGCCGAGTGCACGCCGATGAAGCCGCCCGGCAAGGCAAACGCGTTCAATTGGGGATCGCGCACGGCAAAGAAGAAATAGTCGTAATTCGTTTCGCCGCGCACGCTGGGGCGCGCCGCCACGAGGGCGTTGCCGAAGGTATTCAGGTATTCGAGCAAGGGCGCGTCGTCGAGATAATCGCGGTCGCCGCGGATGCCGCGCATGATTTCCTCGCCGATCTTGCGCTCCATCGCCGGCGACAGGTCTTCGCGCGAGGTATCGCCCAGGTTCGGCAGGTTCGGCGCCGGCGGCACGGCCAGCGGCGTCCAGTTGCCGGCAGGCTTGGCCGCCGCGCCGGCGGCCGGCGCCGCTGGCGCGGACGTATAGGTTTGCGCCAGCGCAAACGGCGCCGCCAGCCACAATGCCGCCAGCATGGATGTGCGCAAAGAGCCGCGCAGCCATGCCGTGCCGGCGTTCTCAGGGACGATCGGAAGGGGGGTTTTTGAATTCACGGGTGCTATCATACCTTGTTAGCGGCGCCCATTCCCACGCGCCATGCCAGTGGCATGGCGTCGTGAATCGGCCTGCCGCGTCCCCGTTCCTCACCTATTTTGACGCCATGACAACAGCAGACAAGCAAGCCCCCGCCGGGGAACTGACCCATTTCGACGCCACGGGCCAGGCCCATATGGTCGACGTGGGCAGCAAGGAAGACACGCGCCGCAGCGCCGTGGCCGCCGGCACCATCCGCATGCAGCCCGCCACCCTGGCATTGATCATTTCCGGCAATGCGAAAAAGGGCGACGTGCTGGGCATCGCCCGCATCGCCGCCATCATGGGCGCCAAGCGCACCAGCGACCTGATTCCCCTGTGCCACCCGCTGGCGCTGACGCGCGTCACCGTCGACTTCGACGTGGATGAAGCGGCCAACAGCGTGCACTGCCGCGCCCAGGTCGACACCACGGGCAAGACGGGCGTGGAGATGGAAGCGCTGACGTCCGTGCAGATCGGCTTGCTGACGATCTACGACATGTGCAAGGCCGTCGACCGGGGCATGGTCATGACCAACGTGCGCGTGCTGGAAAAGCATGGCGGCAAGTCCGGCGATTGGCACGCGGAAGTGTAACTATGCCGCCTGGCGCGCAAGATGGAGCTTGACGCGGCGCAAGTCGCACAGCAGCCAGACGGCGCAGCCCAGGCACAGCACGATGAGGGCCACGGACAGGGGCAAGTGGAACTGTTCCTGCCCTGCCAGTGCAAAGCCCGCGTGGATCAGGCAAGTACCCACGCCGAGCGCGGCGCAGACGCCCGCGTAAAACGGCGCCCGCTCGGTGCCGAGCAGCACGTGCCGGTAGCCTTGCAGCACCACGGCAATCGCCGCCAGGTTAAACACCAGAAAACCCTGCACGCCGCCCGGCACGTGAAACATCTCCCACTCTTTCCAGTAGGCAGCATCGATCTGATGCAGGATCAGGCACAACATGGTCCAGAAGTAGCTGCGCGGCATAAAATTTACATTCGTCAATATTGACGCAATTGTAAAGCCTGTACTGCGCAGCGGGACCTGTCCATGGCATTTTTCAGTGCGAATATGAATTTCATTGATATAAATGCTTTTTCATCAAGAAATCATGCATACTGCGAGTCGACAATATCCAGATGAGTCTCGCATGACAAGCAACAAGCCCGCCGCCGAAAGCAAGCTCCAGGACTTCGAATTCGAAGCCATGAATCTGCAGGTGGGGGGACGCATTCAGTTCATCACGCACCGCACCATCAAGCCCATCCAGCATTTCTCGACCGTGATCGGCTATGTGAAAGACGAGTACCTGATCGTCAAGATTCCCATGGAGAACGGCGCCTCCATCGTGCTCAACGAGGGCGACAAGCTGACCATCCGCGTGTTTTCCGGCGTCACCGTCTGTTCGTTTTCCTGCAGCGTGCTGCGCATCTTTGGCCGGCCGCTCAATTATGTGCACCTGAGCTTTCCCGACACCATCCAAGGCACCAGCCTGCGCACGGCCATGCGCGTGAAAGTGGAGATTCCGGCGCAGCTGAGCTACCGCGACGTGGCGGCCGTGCCCGTGTTCATCGTCAACCTCAGCGTGTCGGGCGCGCTGATCGAGGCACCCGGCATGCTCACGCCCGATGACGAGGGCGTAGCGCTCAGCTTTACCCTGCTGGTGCAGCCGAACAAGCACCAGATGCGCGTCAATACGCGCGCCCGCATCCAGAACGTCAGCGTGGGCAAGCCCTCGAATGGCCACGCCGCCGATGTCGCCGAAATCTATACATATGGCGTGCAATTCATCGACCTGGAACCGACCCACTACACCCTGCTGCAAAATCTTACCTATGAAGCACTGATCGCGGACCGGCAAAAAATCGTCTGATACAGGCGCAGCAGGCGCCGCTCACTGCGTCGCCACCACCTCGGGAATGTTGTTTTTGGTAATCGCTTCCTTCGCCGCCGGATTCGTCACGGTGGTGCTGTTGAACCAGCTCAGGCTGCTGGTTCCCGGCTTCATGGTCATCGTCACGCTTTGTCCACCGATCCCCGTGCCCAGGTCGGCAGCGAGGGTCAGCACGATATTCCCCTTGTCCACTGTGGCGCTCGCCACTTCGCGCGTGGCACTGAACACGGGAATGGAGCTGGGAACGGCCTCGGTGGGGGTGCTGCAGGCGGTAGCCAGCCCACCGTTTTCCTGCACGCACAGGGCCACGGCCGTTTTCAAGGGCGCGGCAGCGGCCAGCACGTTGCTGACCTTGGCCCGCATCGTATAGTCGCCGTACTGGGGAATGGCCACGGCCGCCAGGATGCCGGCGATGGCCACCACGATCATCAGTTCTATCAGGGTAAATCCGCTCTGCGCGCGCATCGCATCCTCCCGGAGTGCAGTTGGTCACGCCCTGCACGGTGCAAGCGCCATGCCAGCGGCATGCCCGGGCAGCGGCGGCACAGGTGGAAAGAAAAGCGACACTTTTTGGCAGCTTCGGACCGGCGTCGTCGGCCCAGGCCGGAAATCGCCGTGTCGCGCGGACACAAAAAAAGGAGCCGAAGCTCCTTTTTTGTCCTGCATCAATACCGGGCTGAAATTACAGCATGGCTTTCAGCAGACGCGCCATTTCCGACGGGTTCTTGGTCACGGTGATGCCGCAAGCTTCCATGATTTCCAGCTTGGCTTGCGCCGTATCGGCACCGCCCGAGATCAGCGCGCCGGCGTGGCCCATGCGCTTGCCTGGAGGAGCGGTCACGCCAGCGATGAAGCCGACGACCGGTTTTTTCATGTTGTCTTTGATCCAATAAGCCGCGTTGGCTTCGTCTGGACCGCCGATTTCGCCGATCATGATGACCGCGTCGGTATCCGGATCGTCATTGAACATCTTCATGATGTCGATGTGCTTCAGACCGTTGATCGGGTCGCCGCCGATGCCGACTGCCGACGATTGGCCCAGGCCCAGTGCGGTCAGCTGACCCACTGCTTCATAGGTCAGGGTACCCGAACGCGAAACGACGCCGATACGGCCCTTCTTGTGGATGTGGCCTGGCATGATGCCGATCTTGATTTCGTCTGGCGTGATCAAGCCTGGGCAGTTAGGGCCCAGCAGCAAGGTTTTGCTGTTGGCTTTAGCCATGCGGTCTTTCAGGGCCATCATGTCACGGACAGGAATGCCTTCGGTGATGCAAATGGCCAGATCCATTTCAGCTTCGACAGCTTCCCAGATCGCCGCTGCCGCGCCTGCTGGCGGCACGTAGATCACGGAAACGTTGGCGCCGGTTTCTTTTTTCGCTTCGGTAACGTTAGCGAAAATAGGAATGCCTTCGAAATCTTCGCCGGCTTTCTTCGGGTTCACGCCTGCCACGAAGGCAGCTTTGCCGTTCGCGTAGTCGCGGCAACCGCGGGTGTGGAACTGGCCGGTCTTGCCGGTAATCCCTTGGGTAACGACTTTGGTATCTTTATTGATCAGAATGGACATGTTGATTCCTTAATTAAGCTTGACCGGCAGCAGCGGCAACGACGCTCTTGGCTGCATCTTCCATGGTGTCGGCTGCGATGATAGGCAGACCGGAATCGGCCAGCATCTTTTTGCCCAGGTCTTCGTTGGTGCCCTTCATGCGCACGACCAGCGGTACGTTCAGCGAAACGGCTTTCACTGCAGCGATCACGCCTTCAGCGATCACGTCGCAACGCATGATGCCGCCGAAAATGTTCACCAGGATGGCTTTCAGGCCTGGGTTTTTCAGCATGATCTTGAACGCTTCGGTCACTTTTTCTGCCGTGGCGCCGCCGCCGACGTCCAGGAAGTTGGCTGGCTCGCCGCCGAACAGCTTGATGGTGTCCATGGTGGCCATGGCCAGGCCGGCGCCGTTCACCAGGCAACCGATGTTGCCGTCGAGCGAAATGTAGGCCAGGTCGAATTTCGACGCTTCGATTTCAGCTGGATCTTCTTCGTCCAGGTCGCGCAGGGCGACGATTTCCGGATGACGGAACAGGGCGTTCGGGTCAAAGTTGAACTTGGCGTCCAGGGCGATGACCTTGCCGCTGCCGGTGACGATCAGCGGGTTGATCTCGGCCAGCGAGCAGTCGGTTTCCCAGTAGGCTTTGTACAGGCCTTGCAGGTTGGCGCGGGCGTCGGCGATGGAACCGGCAGGCACGCCGATTTTGGCGGCGATGTCGTCTGCCTGGGCATCGGTCAGGCCAACGCCCGGATCGATGGTCACGTGGTGGATCTTCTCAGGGTGGCTCTCGGCCACTTCTTCGATGTCCATGCCGCCTTCGGACGATGCCATCAGGACGATTTTCTGGGTAACGCGGTCGGTGACCAGCGAAACGTACAGTTCCTGTTTGATGTCGGCGCCTTCTTCCACCAGCAGGCGGTTGACTTTCTGGCCTTCGGCGCTGGTCTGGTGCGTGATCAGCTGCATGCCCATGATCTGGTCAGCGTATTCCTTGACCTGTTCCATCGATTTGGCCACTTTCACGCCGCCGCCCTTGCCGCGGCCACCTGCGTGGATCTGCGCCTTGACAACCCACACCGGGCCGCCCAGGGTTTCCGCAGCCTTGACGGCTTCTTCGACGGACATGCACGGAATACCGCGTGGTACCGTCACTCCGTGCTGCCGGAGGATTTCTTTGGCTTGATACTCATGGATTTTCATGCTGGCTTCCCTTCTGATACTGATTTGTAAAAATACGGTTAGTGGTGCAAAAAAAACAGGAAAAACAGAGCGCCGGGGTCACGCTTTGGCTACCCAGCGCGGGTAATACTGTGCAACCGCCCCGCCATCGGTGCGCAGGGCGTGGCATTTGTCGAGTTGAAACGGCTTTTCATGCGACACGTCAGCATTCGCACCGTCACGGGTCGACCAGACATCGCCGGCAAATGCCTGAACCGTCGCAGTCGGCAAGACTTGCGCCAGTTCGGTCAAATGGGTACAGCCAGCGATTCCCGCCAGGCGCTGTTTCAAGTCGCGGCGGAAATTCTTCAATAGGTTCAAACCGATCAGCGCCCTGTAGGCGGGGCCGATGGTATCGCAAAAACCGGGATAGGGCACGGCATCGGAGGCGGCTTCGGCCTCGACAATGGTCAGCTCGCGATCGACGGTAATGCGTAAATGGAGGTCATGCAGAGGGGCGCCGGCGGGACGGGGGCCGGAGGCCAGGGTCGCGTCATAGCTTTTGATATCGGTGATATGGGCGTCAATATCCCACAGGCCGTCGTCGCGCATATACGCTTGGACGTCGATAACGCGGGAGTGCCGTAGGGCGCGCCGGGATACGGGAGTTGACAGGGGCATAAGACCGATGCCGCTTGCGCGGCCATAATTTAGTAAGCAGCCATGTGCCTAAAGCACTCTGTTCGCAGCTTCTACGAACAGCAACCGCACCTGCGGCGCCGCAAAAACCCTAAAAGTGTAGCACAGTAGGCGCCGGTTGCGCCGCAACATAATTTTTCATTGCTTTGATAAAAACATTTCAAAGCATAAAGAATTCACATGGAAATTGACGCTGTTATCACGGACGGTGATGATAGATATGGCCGATGAGCGCCACAGAATACATGAAATGACCGCGCCAGCCCGGCCCACGACGGCACGGGCTGGCCCGGCCCCACGCAGCGCAACAATTTGCCTGCCGATCGGCAGGCTGGCAGCGAGGAAAGTGAACTTACCAGTTCAACAATGATCTGGAGCAAGGCTGCCAGTCAGGCAAGGGACAGGGCAGCGACGAACTGTTGCAGAAGGAACACAGCGGGGCCGGGACCAGCGGGACGACCAGCGGCGCGCGCCTAGTCGTCTTCCGGCTCCAGCCCCTTCAAGGCTACCTGCACGGCGCGCTGGGAAAAACCGCGCTGCATCAAAAAACGCATCTGCTTGTTGCGCTGCTCCGCATCCTGCGCCACTTGCCCGAATTTACGGCGCCACACCTCGCAGGCGCGCGCCACTTCCCCTTCGGCCAGGCCCGCCTTGAGTTCCTGCAGCGCTTCGCCGCCTATGCCGTGG
Source organism: Janthinobacterium sp. GW822-FHT07A03 (assembly GCF_058798815.1). NCBI lineage: Bacteria > Pseudomonadati > Pseudomonadota > Betaproteobacteria > Burkholderiales > Oxalobacteraceae > Janthinobacterium > Janthinobacterium sp. GW822-FHT07A03. Next base: position 337,394 of record NZ_JBXAKW010000003.1, read on the forward strand.
CTTTGCAGCTCCGCCATGATGCGGCTGTTGCCGAAGCGGGCCGAGCGGCGGTGGATCAGCGACTCGGAAAAGCGCTCCTGCGACAGCCAGTTGGCCTGCTCCAGGCTGTCGAGCAAGGCTTCCACATCATCGCCCTCCTGCGCATGGCGCTGCAGCTTGCGCCGCAATTCCATGCGGCTGTGTTCGCGCATCGACAAAAAGCGTAGCGCCCTGCCCTTCAGGCTTAGTTGTACTGCGGCCATACCCCCACCTTGTCTTTCATTCCACGATCACATCACCCAAACACAATCGCCGCCCGGCGCAACAGCGCGGGACGGCGATCATGGTCACACCTTGCAGCAAGCCATGCGTAGGTCGGATTAGGCCCCTTGGGCCGTAATCCGACAACATTGTTGACGTCTGTGGTGTTGTCGGATTACGCGCGGCTTTGCCGCGCTAATCCGACCTACTCTGCCTTGGCTTCCGCAGCCTTGGCAGCCTTGTCGGCGGCTTTATCCGCTTTTTCCGGCTTTTCAGCAGCCAGCGGCGGCAGTTCGCGCACGCCCAGCGAAGCGCGGACCTTGTTTTCGATCTCGCGGGCCAACGCCGGACGCTCTTGCAGGAAGGCGCGGGCGTTGTCCTTGCCCTGGCCGATGCGTTCGCCGTTGTAGCTGTACCACGAACCGGATTTTTCCACGATCTTGGCATCCGAACCCAGGTCCAGGATTTCGCCTTCGCGCGAGGTGCCGGCGCCGTACAGGATATCGAAGTGCGCTTCCTTGAACGGCGGCGCGATCTTGTTCTTGACGACCTTGACCTTGGTTTCGTTGCCGATGACTTCATCGCCGGACTTGATCGAGCCCGTACGGCGGATGTCCAGGCGCACGGAGGCGTAGAATTTCAGCGCATTGCCGCCCGTGGTCGTTTCCGGGCTGCCGAACATCACGCCGATCTTCATGCGGATCTGGTTGATGAAGATGACCAGGGTATTCGTGCGGTTGATGGAGCCGGTCAGCTTGCGCAGGGCTTGCGACATCAGACGCGCTTGCAAACCTGGCAGGGAATCGCCCATGTCGCCTTCGATCTCGGCACGTGGCGTCAGTGCGGCCACGGAGTCGATGACGACGAGGTCGACGCTGCCCGAACGCACGAGGGCGTCGCAGATTTCCAGTGCCTGCTCGCCCGTATCCGGTTGCGAGATCAGCAATTCATGCAGGTTCACGCCCAGCTTTTGCGCGTAACCGACGTCCAGCGCGTGCTCGGCATCGATAAAGGCGCAGGTGCCGCCCAGTTTTTGCATTTCAGCAATGGTTTGCAGGGTCAGCGTGGTTTTACCCGACGATTCAGGACCATAGATTTCCACCACGCGGCCGCGCGGCAAGCCGCCCACGCCCAGCGCGATATCGAGGCCGAGCGAACCGGTCGACACGACTTGCACTTCTTCGATCGGTGCGCTGGCATCCATGCGCATGACCGAACCTTTGCCAAACTGCTTCTCGATCTGCGCCAGTGCGGCGGCGAGCGCCTTGGCTTTTTCCGATGCGGGTACTACAGCTTTTTTATCGTCCATATGTTCTTTCAGCCGTTCTACAGTTGCGGACTCAATGGAATCCGGCAGCCTGCGATAGCGCCAGTGGGTTAAATTCTTTACACAGACAGTACTGTATAAAAAAACAGTGATCAATGCAAGCGGAACGTGGATTTGTTTTGAAACAGATCAATACAAGCCTGGTTTCTCACAAAAACTCGCCACCTTGCGGAAAATGAAACACAATACAATCCTCTACCGCCGCAAGCATAGGAAGTGCACCATGCGTATTTTACTTGCCGAAGATGACAGCGTGCTGGCCGATGGCCTGACCCGTTCGCTGCGCCAGTCCGGTTATGCGATCGACTACGTCAAGACCGGGCAGGAAGCCGATACGGCCCTGTCCACCCAGGAATTCGACCTGCTGATCCTCGATCTGGGCCTGCCGAAGATGTCCGGCCTGGAAGTGCTGCGCCGCCTGCGCGCGCGCGCCTCGCTGCTGCCCGTGCTGATCCTGACGGCCGCCGATTCCATCGAACAACGCGTGAATGGCCTCGACCTCGGTGCCGATGATTATATGGCCAAGCCGTTCGCCCTGTCGGAACTGGAGGCAAGAGTGCGCGCCCTGACGCGCCGCGGCGCCGGCGGCGGCGCCACCATCATCAAGCACGGCCCCCTCAGCTACGACCAGGTAGGACGCAGCGCCTACATCAACGACCAGATGCTCGACCTGTCGGCGCGCGAACTGGGCCTGCTGGAAATATTGCTGGGCCGCACCGGCCGCCTCGTCTCGAAAGAACAGCTGGTCGACCACCTGTGCGAATGGGGCGAAGAAGTATCGAACAACGCCATCGAAGTATATGTGCACCGCCTGCGCAAGAAAATCGAGGTAGGCGGCGTGCGCATCGCCACCGTGCGCGGCCTCGGCTATTGCCTGGAAAAATACTCGGAAGCGGCGCGCCTGAATGCCGAAGCGGGCGAGTCGGCAAGCCCGGCCAGCGGGCCCGCCAGCAAGTGAAGGCGCGCGAGGCGCCAGCGGACGAGGCGGACGACGACGACTGGTTCGAGCCGCCCACCACGGAGCAGGATGACACCATCGAGCATTCGCTGTTCGGCGAAATCCTCGACTGGATGCTGGCGCCCCTGCTGCTGCTGTGGCCGATGAGCATCGCCATCACCTATCTGGTGGCCAAAGGCATCGCCAATCAGCCGTTCGACCATGCGCTGGAAGACAGCGTGACGGTGCTGACGCAACAGGTCAAGCAGGCCGATGGCGCGCTGCTGCGCCGCGCGCCGGAAAAGAACAGCAGCGGCCGCGACTTCCTGCGCGGCGACGATATCGACACCCTGTATTACCTGGTGGTGGGTCCGCGCGGCGAATACCTCGACGGCGACCGCGACTTGCCGCCACCGCAAGACCCCGACAAATACCGCAGCGGCATGGTGCTGTTTCGCAACGACACCATCCACGGCACGCCCGTGCGCGTGGCGTTCAGCTATCTCGACATTCCTTCCGGCAACGACGATGAGCCGCACCGCGCGCTGGTGCAGGTGGCCGAAACCCTGGAAAAGCGCGCCCAGCTGGCCAATGAAATCATCAAGGGCGTGATTTTGCCTCAGTTCATCATCCTGCCCGTGATCCTGGCCCTGGTCTGGTTTGCCCTGGCGCGCGGCCTGTCGCCGCTGGCGCAATTGCAGGAACGCATACGCGCCCGGCCGCCCGACGACCTCTCTCCCATCGAATCGGGCCAGGTGCCCGAGGAAATCACGCCGCTGGTCGGTTCGCTCAACGAGATGCTGGCGCGCCTGTCGCTGTCGATCGACATGCAGAAACGCTTCATCGCCGACGCGGCGCACCAGATGAAGACACCGCTGGCCGGCATGCGCATGCAATCGGAGCTGGCCCTGCGCCAGACCGATCACGACGAGATCCACCGCTCGCTGCTGCAGCTGGCGAAAAGCTCGGAAGCGGCCACGCGCCTGGTCAACCAGCTGCTGGCCCTGGCGCGCGCGGAAAACCAGCCGCAGGCGGGCACGGCATTCGAGCCGATCGAACTGAGCGAACTGGCGCGCGGCGTGGTGCAGGACTGGGTGCAAGCCTCGTTTGCCCAGCATATCGACCTGGGCTTCGAACAGCCCGCCTATTCGATCATGATTTCCGGCAATGCCATGATGCTGCGCGAGCTGCTGAGCAATCTGATCGACAATGCCCTGCGCTACACGCCGTCGGGCGGCAGCGTCACGGTGCGCGTGCGCAGCACCCTGGAACTGGCCATCCTGGAAGTGGAAGATACGGGCCCCGGCATTGCGCCGGCCGAGCGGGCGCACGTGTTCGAACGCTTTTACCGCATTCTTGGCAGCAATGTCGACGGCAGCGGCCTGGGCCTGGCCATCGTGCGCGAGATTGCGCAGCAGCACGGCGCCGAAGTCGATATTTTTAACAATCCGCGCGCCACGTCGCCGAAGTTGCCAGGCACCCTGCTGCGCCTGAGCATCGCCCTGCTGTTGCCGGAAGCGCCAGAAGAGGATGACATCACGTATGGATAAGCCCAGCCTTTCCACGGCGCCGCTGCAGCCGGCGCGCACGCCCGGCCCCGAACTGCAGGCGCGCCGCGATGTGCACTGGCGCAAGACGCGGCGCCTGACGGCCATCCTGCTGCTGGTCTGGCTGCTGACGGGCTTCCTGACCGTGTTCTATGCGCGCGAGCTGTTGCATCTGAACCTGTTCGGCTGGCCCCTGCCCTTCTACATGGCGGCCCAGGGCGCCTCGCTCGTGTACCTGGCCATCATCGCCTTCTATGCCTGGCGCATGCGGCGCCTCGACCGGGCTTTTCATGCCGAGGAGCAAGCATGAGCGGCCAGCGCAGCTTCTTTGCGCGCCTGTGCCGCTACTACCTGCTGTTTACCGCCGGTTTCGCCGCCTTCCTGCTGGCCCTGTCGGTGCTGGAACAGGAAGGCATGCCGCGCGCGTGGATCGGCTACCTGTTCATGCTCGTCACCATCACGCTGTACGCCACCATCGGCGTCATCAGCCGCACCTCGAACGTCACCGAATACTATGTGGCGGGGCGCCGGGTGCCGGCCATGTTCAACGGCATGGCCACGGCCGCCGACTGGATTTCGGCCGCCAGCTTCATCAGCCTGGCGGGCGGCCTGTACCTGAACGGCTTCGATGGCCTGGCCTTCATCATGGGCTGGACAGGCGGCTATTGCCTGGTGGCGCTATTGATCGCCCCCTACCTGCGCAAGTTCAGCCAATACACGATTCCCGACTTCCTCGCCGCGCGCTACGGCAGCGGCACCGACAAACGGGGCGCCAGCGTGCGCGTGGTGGCCGTGGCCGCCACCATCATCGTGTCGTTCACCTATGTCGTGGCGCAGATCTACGCCGTCGGCCTGATCGCCTCGCGCTTCACGGGCGTGGATTTTTCCGTCGGCATCTTCCTGGGCCTGGCCAGCATCCTCGTCTGCTCCTTTCTGGGCGGCATGCGCGCCATCACCTGGACGCAGGTGGCGCAGTACATCATCATCCTCGTCGCCTTTCTGATTCCCGCCATGTGGCTGTCGGTCAAGCATGCGGACAATCCCGTGCCGCAGATCGCCTACGGCAAGGTGTTGCCGCAACTGAGCGCGCGCGAACACGTGCTGGAAACGGACCCGAAAGAAAACAAAGTGCGCGCCATCTTCCGCCAGCGCGCGCAAAGCTATCAGGCGCGCATCGACGGCTTGCCTGGTTCCTGGGAGCAAGGCCGCCTGACGGCACAGCGCCAGCTCGATAGTTTGCGCCAGCGCAATACCTCGCTGTTCGATATCCGTAACGCGGAACGCTACCTGATCGCCTATCCCAAGAGCCCGGACGAGGCACGCGTGCTGTGGCAGGCGGCGCAGGCGCAGAATCAGAAACGCGCCGAGCCGATCATTCCGCACGCGCAGCCGTTTCCCGCCGCCGACCGGGAGCAGTCCGACATCAAACGCAACAATTTCCTGGCCCTCGTGTTTTGCATGATGCTGGGCACGGCCGCCCTGCCCCACATCCTCATGCGATCGTACACCACGCCGTCCGTGCACGAAACGCGCGTGTCCGTGTTCTGGACCCTGTTCTTCATCTTGTTGATCTACCTCACGATTCCCGCGCTGGCGGTGCTGGTCAAGTACGATATCTACTCGGCACTGGTGGGCACGCAATACGCGAACCTGCCCACCTGGGTGTCGTACTGGGCCAATGTGGACAAGCTCAGTCCCCTGATCAGCATCGTCGACGTCAACCGCGACGGCATCGTGCAACTGGCGGAAATTTCCATCGACGCCGACGTGCTGGTGCTGGCCACGCCCGAGATCGCCGGCCTGCCCTACGTGATTTCCGGCCTGGTGGCGGCTGGCGGCCTGGCTGCCGCCCTGTCGACGGCCGACGGCTTGCTGCTGGCCATCTCCAACGCCCTGTCGCACGACATCTATTACAAGGTGGTCGATCCCAGCGCCTCGACGCAAAAGCGCGTGACGATTTCCAAACTGCTGCTGCTGGCCGTGGCCTTCATCGCCGCCTATGCGGCCTCGCAAAAGCCGGCCGACATCCTGTCGCTGGTGGGCGTGGCCTTTTCCCTGGCCGCCTCGACCCTGTTCCCGCCGCTGGTGCTCGGCGTCTTCTGGCAACGCGCCAATTACCAGGGCGCGCTGGCCGGCATGCTGACGGGCTTTGGCGTGTGCCTGTACTACATGCTGCACACCAGCACAATGCTGGGCGGAAATGCCAGCGGACAATGGTTTCATATCGCGCCCATTTCCGCCGGCATCTTCGGCGTACCGGCCGGCCTGGCCGCCGCCATCCTGGTCAGCTGGCTGACACCGGCGCCGGGACGGCGCAGCAGGGGACTGGTCGAGCACATCCGGGCGCCGGAATGAGCTTCCATCTTTCAATTTTCTTTCCAGGTTAACCCACACCATGCTTCAGGTTCTCTTGCGTCTGCTCCATATCCTGGCCGCCTGCGCCAGCCTATTGGCCATCTCCGCACAGGCGCACACCGCCGTCGCACCGCCCCTGTCGGCCTTCTTCGCCAACCCGGAATTCAGCGGCCCCCAGCTGTCGCCCGATGCGCGTCACCTGGCCGTGAAAGTGAGCGGCGCGAACAATCGCGAACGGCTGGCCATCGTCAACCTGCTCGATAACAGCATCAAGGTCGTGGCGCAATTCAGCGATGTCGACGTGGGCGACGTCGAATGGGTCAGCAACGAGCGCCTGATCCTGAACACGCGCGACCGTCAGACGGCGCCCGGCGACATGCGTTTCGGGCCGGGCCTGTTTGCCGTCAACCGCGACGGCAGCAACTTTCGCCAGCTGGCCGCCCGCAGCACCATGCCCGATGCCTCCACCTCGATCTATAAACTGCTGCCCTGGCATACCTACCTGACGGGCCAGCGCGGTGCGCAGGATTCGGCTGCCGTGTATGTGCGCAGTACCGTGTACGCCTCGACGGGCGAAGTCGACTATGAGGGCTTGCGGCAGCTCGATACGCTGACGGGCCGCAGCACGAACGTCAAGCCGCCCGGCAAGGTGCGCCGCTGGCTGCTCGACCAGCATGGCGAACCGCGCCTGGCCGTCACCCGGGAGCGCAATATCGAAAGCATCATGTACCGGGAACCTGACGGAGGCGCCTGGCGCACGCTGGCGCAGTTCGACGCCTACCTCGGCGGCTCCAACGCCTTCACCCCGCTATCCTTCGGTCCGGACGGCACCTTGTACGTGAGCGCTCGCATGGGCAGCGATACGCTGTCCGTGCATGCCTACGACCTGGCCAGCAGCAGCATCAGGCCCACGCCCATCATCTCGCTCGACGGTTATGATTTCAGCGGCAATCTGATCGTCCGGCAAGGCAAGCTGCTGGGCGTGCACCACCTCAGCGATGCGCGTGCCACGCGCTGGTTCGATCCCGCCATGACGGCGACCCAGGCGCGCATCGATGCCCTGTTGCCGTCGACCATCAACCTGGTCTCGCTGGCGGCCCGCCCCGCCACGCCCTTCATGCTGGTGACCTCGTATTCCGACCGGCAGCCGGGCAAATTCTCGCTGTTCAATAGCGATACGGGCAAGCTGAGCATCATCGGCGAGACGCAGCCGCTCATCCAGCCGGCGCAGATGAGCGAGCAGCAGCTGGTGCGCTACACGGCGCGCGATGGCCTGGCCATTCCAGCCTGGCTCACCGTGCCCGCCACGAGTTCTGGCAAGCAACTACCGCTTGTCGTACTCGTGCACGGCGGCCCGTATGTGCGCGGCAACTCCTGGCAATGGAATGCCGAAGTGCAATTTCTTGCCTCGCGTGGCTATGCCGTGCTGCAACCGGAATTTCGCGGCAGCACAGGCTTTGGCGCCAAGCATTTTCGGGCTGGCTGGAAACAATGGGGCTTGAAGATGCAGGACGATCTCGCCGACGGCGCGCGCTGGGCCATCGCGGAGGGGATAGCCGATCCGCGCCGCATCTGTATCGCTGGCGCCAGCTATGGCGGCTATGCTGCCCTGATGGGCCTGGTCAACGATCCCGACCTGTTCCGCTGTGCCATCGACTGGGTGGGCGTGACCGACATTAACCTGATGTATAGCGGCCACTGGAGCTTCAAGTCCGACCTCGGCGACGACTGGAAACAGTACGGCATGCCCGAGCTGATTGGCGAACGGACGGCGAACGCGGCGCAATTCCAGGCCACCTCGCCCATCGCCCAGGCGGCGCGCATCACCCAGCCTCTGCTGCTGGCGTACGGCGCTGCCGACCAGCGGGTGCCGCTGTACCACGGCAAACAATTCTACGCGGCCGTCAAACAGCACAACCGCGATGTCGAATGGGTGGTATACGATGAGGAAGGTCATGGCTGGACACTGCCGAAGAACCGCATCGACTTCTGGGGCCGGGTGGAGAAATTCCTCGACAGAAATATCGGAAAAGACAGCGCCCCGCTAAAAAAGGAGTAGGCTGGAGGGCCGCTTTACTTACGAGGAGATCCCATGCCGTCTGGAAAAATTCTTGTTGCCCAGGGAGGCGGCCCCACCGCCGTCATCAACCAGTCGCTGGTGGGCGTGGTGCTCGAATCGCGGCGTTTTCAGCACGTCACGCGCGTATACGGCGCGCTGCACGGCGTGCGCGGCATCATCAATGAAGAGTTTGTTGATCTGACGCAGGAAACCAGCCACAACCTGGAACTGGTGGCCGCCACGCCGTCTTCGGCGCTCGGTTCCACGCGCGACAAACCGGACATCGCCTACTGCCAGCAAATCTTCGAGGTACTGCGCGCGCACGAGATCGAGCATTTCTTTTACATCGGCGGCAATGACTCGTCCGATACGGTGCGCATCGTCAGCGAGGAAGCGCACAAGGCCGGCTATCCGCTGCGCTGCATCCACATCCCGAAAACCATCGACAACGACCTCGTCGGCAGCGACCACACGCCGGGCTTTCCCTCGGCCGCGCGCTTCGTCGCGCAAGCGTTCGCCGGCGCCAACCTCGACAACGCGGCCTTGCCCGGCGTCTATGTGGGCGTGGTGATGGGCCGCCACGCGGGCTTTTTGACGGCCGCCTCGGCGCTGGGCAAGAAGTTCCCTGACGACGGCCCGCATCTGATCTATGTGCCCGAGCGCGTCTTTGCGCTGGATCAATTCCTCGCCGACGTGAAGGCCACCTATGCGAAGTACGGCCGCTGCGTAATCGCCGTCTCGGAAGGCATCCACGACGCGTCGGGCGAGCCGATCGCCAGCCTGCTGGCCAAGGAAGTGGAGCGCGATGCGCATGGCAACGTGCAATTGTCCGGCACGGGCGCGCTGGCCGACCTGCTGTGTGACGAAATCAAGGCCAAGCTCGGCATCAAGCGCGTGCGCGGCGATACCTTCGGCTATCTGCAGCGTTCCTTCATCGGCTGTGTTTCTGATGTAGATCAACGCGAAGCCCGCGAAGTGGGAGAGAAGGCAGTGCAGTTCGCCATGTGGGGCGACCGCGACGGCTCTGTTGCCATCAAGCGCACGGGCTTTTATTCCGTCGATTACGAACTGCTGCCGCTGACCGACGTGGCGGGCAAGACGCGGACAATGGAAGACGAGTTCATCAGCGCCAGCGGCACGGACGTGACCGATGCCTTCCGCCTGTATCTGCGTCCGCTGCTGGGCTCCGGCATGCCCGATGCGTTCCGCCTGCGCGCGGCCAAGGTGGCGAAGGTCCTGAAACCCTAGCTGCTTTCTGCCAGCAGCAGCGGCCGCAGCTTGACGGCCGCTTCTTTTAATTGCGGCACGTGTTGCAGTAGTTGCTCCACGGACTTTCTCGCCACGGGCGCGTGGCAGGCGACGGCCGCCACGATGCGCCCGTCGGCCGCGCAGATGGGCACAGCCACGGCCACCATGCCGTGCACGAATTCCTCGTCGTCAATGCCGATGCCCAGCCGGGCGATGCGCACGATCTCGCGCTCGAGCAGCACGGGGTCGGTGATGCTTTTCGGCGTGCGCGCCTGCAGGGTCAGCATGGCCAGCAAGGCGCGCCGTTCCAGCAAACTCATGTGCGCCAAAAAAAGCTTGCCGCTGGCCGTGCAATGCATGGGCGCGCGCGTGCCCAGCACCAGGTGCAGGCGCAGCGGTTCCTGCGTTTCCACCCGGTCCACGTAGACGACGGCATTGCCCTCGGGAATGGCCAGATTGCAGGTCTCGCCCGTGGCCGCCACCAGGCTGCCCAGGATGCTGCGGCTCACGCGGATCAGGGCATTGTTGCGCAAGGTCGCCAGCGCCAGGTTCGTAGACGCGGCACCCGGCACATAGCCGCGCCCCACGGGCGTGCGCAGCACATAACCGTGTTGCTCCAGGGTATCGAGCAGACGCATCATGCTGGCCTTGGGCACCTGCATGCGCGCGGCCAGCTGCGACAAGGTCAAGGGCTGGCTGGCGCTGGCCAGGTGCTCGATCAGGCGCAGCACGCGCAAACCGCGCGCTTCGTCGCCATGGCTTGCCGCCGTGCCGGCCCCAACCGCACCGCCCGCCGAACTGTCTTCCTCGGCCCCGGCCGGCCGTTTTTGAAACGCATCATGCATGTTCTGTTTCACCTCTCGCGTATGCGGCTATTTCCGCTTGTCCCGGTGCTGCACGTCTTTTATAAATGGAACCAGACGTTCCAAAAATAACCAATAAAGACCAGTGTATCGCAAAAAACGCCCGCCGAGGCAAGCCGATACCGCAACGCAGGAGACAAGCACCATGTTGCAAAAACACTATGATTACATCGTTGTCGGCGCCGGTTCCGCCGGCTGCGTGCTGGCCAACCGCCTGTCGCACGACAGCAACCACCAGGTATTGCTGCTGGAAGCTGGCGGCAAGGACAACAATCCCTGGATACACGTGCCGGTCGGCTATTTCAAGACCATGCACGACCCAAAGCTGGACTGGTGCTACCGCACGGAAGCGGACGCCGGCATCGCCGGGCGCCAGCTGCAATGGCCGCGCGGCAAGGTCTTGGGCGGCTCCAGCTCGCTCAACGGCTTGCTGTACGTGCGTGGACAGAAAGAAGACTACGACCGCTGGTCCGAACTGGGCAACGCAGGCTGGAGCTATGCCGAGGTGCTGCCCTACTTTAAAAAATCGGAAGACCAGGAGCGCGGTGCCAGCGATTACCACGGCGTCGGCGGCCCCTTGAAAGTGTCGGACCTGCGGCTACGCCGTCCCATCGCCGAACATTTTATTGCCGGCGCCACGGAAAGCGGCATCCCCTTCAATGCCGACTACAACGGCGCCACGCAGGAGGGCGTCGGCTACTTCCAGCAGACGGCCAGCAAGGGCCTGCGCTGGAGCACGGCGAAAGCCTTTCTGCGCCCCGCCCGCAAGCGCGCCAACCTGCGCGTGGAAGTGCGCGCGCAAATCACGCGCGTGCTGTTCGAGGGCAAGCGCGCCGTCGGCATCGAATTCCGGCAAGATGGCCAGTTGCGCCAGGCGCGCGCCAGCGGCGAAGTGATTTTATGCGCGGGCGCCATCGGCTCGCCGCAAATCCTGCAATGCTCGGGCGTCGGACCGCGCGCCCTGCTCGCGGAAGTGGGCGTGCCGCTCGTGCACGACTTGCCCGGCGTGGGACAGAACCTGCAAGACCACCTGCAAATCCGCCTCGTCTTCAAGACGCGGCTGAAAACCCTGAACGATGAAGTCAACAGCCTGTGGGGCAAGCTGTGGGTGGGCATGCAATATGTGTTTTCCCGCTCCGGACCACTCACCTTGGCGGCCAGCCAGGTGACGGTGTTTACCAAGTCCTCGCCCGAGGTGGAGCGGCCCGACATCCAGTTCCACATGCAGCCCTTGAGCGCCGACAAGCCGGGCGAAGGCGCGCATCCGTTTTCCGCCTTCACGTCATCCGTGTGCCAGCTGCGCCCGCACAGCCGGGGCCATGTGTCGATCAAGTCCGCCGATCCCCTCGCCTATCCGGGCATCTACCCGAACTACCTGTCCGACACGCGCGATCAGCAGACGGCGATTGCCGCCCTGCGCGTGGCGCGCAGGATCGCCGCCGCGCCGTCGCTGGCGCCGCACATCATTTCAGAGTTCGTGCCCGGCCCGCAGTTCCAGAGCGATGAAGAACTGCTCGATGCGGCGCGGCGCTTCAGCCAGTCCATCTACCACCCCAGCGGCACCTGCAAGATGGGCCACGACGACATGGCCGTCGTCGACGACCGCCTGCGCGTGCACGGCATGCAGAACCTGCGCGTGGTCGACGCGTCGATCATGCCGGAAATCGTCTCGGGCAATACGAACGCGCCCACCATCATGATCGCCGAAAAAGCGGCCGACATGATCCTGGCGGACGCCGTGCGGCTGCCGCAGGCGGCCTGACCCACCCATTCCATTCCCGGCAAGGAGGATGTCAGCGGCGGGCAGACGGCCCCGCCTCCAATGACCCGGCGACAAGCCAGGCATCAAAAAAACACATAATCGATATCGATTGGAGACTAGATATTATGGATAACAATCCGAATCATCCGAAAAAAGCCCAAGAGCTGCGGAAAGTCGTGATGGCCAGCGTGATCGGCGCCACCATCGAGTGGTACGACTTCTTTTTATACGGCGTCGTCGCTGGCATCGTGTTCAGCAAGCTGTATTTCCCGGGCGGCGATCCGCTCGTCTCGACCATGCTGGCCTACGGCACCTTCGCCGTGGGCTTTCTGTCGCGCCCCATCGGCGGCGTGATCTTCGGCCACTTCGGCGACAAGATCGGCCGCAAGAGCATGCTGGTGATGACCCTGATGATCATGGGCATCTCCACTTTCCTGATCGGCGTGCTGCCCACGTATGACCACATCGGCTACTGGGCGCCGGGCCTGCTGCTGTTCCTGCGCGTGCTGCAAGGTATCGGCCTCGGTGGCGAATGGGGCGGCGCTGTGCTGATGGCGTATGAATATGCGCCGCCGAAGGAGCGCGGCTTCTATGCCAGCCTGCCGCAGATCGGCCTGGCCATCGGCCTGTGCCTCGCTTCCGGCGTGGTGGCGATCCTGTCGTACAGCTTGAGCGACGCGCAATTTCTCGCGTGGGGCTGGCGCGTGGCCTTCATCCTGTCGGCGGCCCTCGTCTTCATCGGCATGTGGATACGCCTGAACGTGATGGAAACGCCGGAATTCCAGGCCGTCAAGGAAAAGAACGCGGAGACGCAGATTCCGTTCTTCGACCTCTTGAAACGCTATCCGGGCAATGTCCTGAAGGGCATGGGCGCGCGCTATATCGACGGCGTATTCTTCAATATCTTTGGCGTCTTTTCCATCACTTATCTGACCAACACCATCAAGATAGCCCGCACGGAAGCGCTGATGGGCGTGATGGCGTCGGCCGTCGTGATGTGCTTCTGCATCCCCTTCTTTGGCCGCCTGTCGGACCGCATCGGCCGCACCAAGGTGTTCTTCTGGGGCTCCTTGATCACGGGCGTGTCATCGATTCCCGCCTTCTGGATCATGCTGCACCACGCCGACAATCCGCTGCTGCTGTGGTGTTCCGTGATCATCCCGCTGGGCGTACTGTATTCGGCCGTGTACGGCCCGGAAGCGGCCCTGTTCTGCGACCTGTTCGACGCCAAGGTGCGCTACACGGGCATCTCCTTCGTGTACCAGTTCTCCGGCATCTTCGCCAGCGGCCTGACGCCCATCATCGCCACCTACCTGCTCAAGACGGGCAAGGGCGAGCCATGGCACATCGTCGGCTACATCCTGTTCGCCTCCCTCGTCTCGGCCGTCAGCGTGGCCATGATCGGCAAGGGAGGCTCGCAGCCGGACGGCCGCATGAAGACGGCGCACGCGCGGTAAGACATCCGGGCGTAAAAAAGGCAGGCCTCTCGCGAGCGCCTGCCTTTTCCATGCGTGCTGAAACTTAGATCACGATCGTCTGATGCTCGTCGCCTACGCGGGCGCGGATGGTGCCGATGCGCGAGACGGTTTCGCCGGCCGCCTGCAATTGCGCGATGGCGGCGTCCGCGTTTTCCTGCGAAACGATGACGGTCATGCCGATGCCGCAGTTGAAGACGCGGTGCATTTCGGCGTCAGCCACGCCGCCGTGCTGTTGCAGCCACGTGAACAGCGGCGGCATGGTCCATGCCTTCGAGTCCAGTTCGGCCACCAGGCCAGGCTGCAGCACGCGCGGGATGTTTTCCACCAGGCCGCCGCCGGTGATGTGCACCATGCCCTTGACTTCCATGGCGTCCATCAGCGCCAGCAGCGGCTTGACGTAGATGCGCGTCGGCTGCATCAGCACGTCGGCCAGTTTACGGCCATGGAAGTCGCCTTCCAGGTCCGGCTTCGCCACTTCGATGATCTTGCGCACCAGCGAGTAACCGTTCGAGTGCACGCCCGACGAGGCCAGGCCCAGCACCACGTCGCCCGGGGCGATCTTGGTGCCGTCGATGATTTTCGATTTTTCCACGGCGCCGACGGCAAAACCTGCCAGGTCGTATTCGCCGGCCGGGTACATGCTCGGCATTTCCGCCGTTTCGCCGCCGATCAGCGCACAGCCCGCTTGTTCGCAACCCTGGGCGATGCCCTTGATGACGTCGGTGGCGATGGCCACGTCCAGCTTGCCGCAGGCAAAATAGTCGAGGAAGAACAGCGGTTCGGCGCCTTGCACGAGGATGTCGTTGACGCTCATGGCGACGAGGTCGATGCCGACCGTGTCATGGCGGTTCAGTTCGAACGCCAGGCGCAATTTCGTGCCGACGCCGTCAGTGCCGGAGACCAGCACCGGTTCCTTGTACTTCTTGCTGATTTCAAACATGGCGCCAAAACCGCCCAGGCCGCCCATCACGCCTTCGCGCAGGGTGCGCTTGGCAAACGGCTTGATTGCTTCGACTAAAGCGTCGCCTGCGTCGATATCGACGCCAGCGTCACGGTAGGAAAGGGAAACATTAGAAGTCTGGTTCATGGTGTGGTGGCAGCGGAGGCGGTAAAATAGAAGGCGGATACCCGCCGGCACGCGCGCGCAAGCATGTTCTTCAACATCATGCGGCAGGGCGCCAGCGGGTGAATTCGGTCGATCAAGACGCTATTTTATCAAACTGCCCCGCCATTTCGTAATTAACTGCCTTTTTTTAACGCAACAGCACAAACCACATGCCATTCGCCATCACCGCCGAACAGAAGCAAACAGCATTTTGGATCGCGGTCTGGCTGGCATTCTTGCTGCTGCTCGTCAGCCTGGGCCCCATCCTGACGCCCTTCCTGGCCGCCGCCATCCTCGCCTACGTGCTCAATCCCGGCGTCGACCGCTTGCAGCGCCTGCATTACCGGCGTTTTTACGTGCCCCGTCCGCTGGCCGTGCTGGTCGTCGTAGTGTTGTTTTTCCTCGCCATCACGGCGCTGGTGCTGATCGTCGTGCCTGTGCTGCAAAAGGAAATCCCACTGCTGCAGGCGCAAATCCCGCAGTTTCTCAGCAAGGCGAACGAGTTCCTGGCGCCGAAACTGCGCGACCTGGGCATCCGCGTGCGCCTGGACGGCACGGGCATCAAACGCATGCTGAGCCAGCAGATGGCCACCAGCGGCGATGAAATCTGGAGCACCGTGCTGGCCTCGGCCCGCATCGGCGGTACGGCCGTGCTGGGCTGGCTGGCCACCGTGGTCTTGATTCCCGTGGTGCTGTTCTACCTGTTGCTGGACTGGCATCCGATGCTGGCGCGCATCGCCGCCGCCGTGCCGCGCCGCTGGGTCGGCCGCACGGTGGGCATGGCGCAGGAAGTCGACACCCTGCTGGCGCAATACCTGCGCGGCCAGCTGCTCGTCATGCTGGTGCTGGCCACGTATTACTCGGTGGCGCTGGCCATCGCCGGTTTTGAAGTCGCATTGCCTGTGGGCATCATCACGGGTTTGCTGGTGTTCATCCCCTACCTTGGCTTCGGCCTGGGCCTGATGCTGGCGCTGATCGCCGCCCTGCTGCAGTTTGCCGACTGGAGCGGCGTCATCGCCGTGGCCGTCATCTATGGCTGCGGCCAGGTCATCGAAGGCTTTTTCCTCACGCCGCGCCTGGTCGGCGAGCGCATCGGCCTGAACCCGCTGGCCGTGATCTTCGCCCTATTGGCGTTCGGACAATTGTTCGGTTTCGTCGGCGTTTTGCTCGCTTTACCCGCTTCTGCCGTCCTGATGGTCGCTTTTAAGCATCTAAGACGCCACTACCTGTCCAGCAGCTTCTATAATACCTAGTAAAAGCGGATATCATATCAACCTGGCAATACCACGATGCACATGCAGTAATGAAAAACAGGACAAGGCGTACGCCATGAAACAACTGGTGCTCGATTTAGGCACAGACCAGGCGCACAGCCTCGATACCTTCGAGGTGGGACAGAATGCCGAAGTGGCGCAGCTGATGCGCCAGTTCGCCGCGCGCACTTCGCGCGAACATTTTGCCTACCTATGGGGCGAACTGGCCGCCGGCAAGAGCCACCTGCTCAAGGCCCTGGCCAGCACCGAGCGCGCGCGCTACATTTCGCCGTTCTCGATCGAGTCCGAATTCGTGTATTCGCCTGACGTGGACCTGTACCTGCTCGACGACTGCGAAAAACTGTCGCCGCTGGCGCAGATCGACGCCTTTGCCCTGTTCAATGAAATCCGCGCCAACAAGGCGTTCATGGTCTGCAGCGGCGCCGTGCCGCCCGCCGTGCTGCCCGTGCGCGAAGACTTGCGCACGCGCATGGGCTGGGGCCTGATCTACCAGATCCACGGCTTGACGGACGATGAAAAAATCGCCGCCCTGACCCAGGCGGCCACCACCCGCGGCTTGACCTTGTCGCCGGGCGTGTTACCCTATCTGCTGTCCCATTTCCGGCGCGACATGCGTTCGCTGTCGACGATGCTGGACTCTCTCGACCTCTACTCCCTTGAAACCCAACGCCCGATCACCTTGCCATTGTTGCGCGAGTTGCTGCAGGCGGAAGCGAAAGAATGATGAATCTGGCCCTGTTTGACCTCGACCACACCCTGCTGCCCATCGACTCGGATCACGAGTGGGGCGAATTCCTGGTACGCATCGGTGCCGTGGACGCCGCCGAATTCACCCGCCGCAACGACGAATTTTTCGCGCAATACCAGGCCGGCACGCTCGATCCGGTGGAATACCTGGAATTCTCGCTCGGCACCCTGGCGCAATTCCCGCGCGAACGCCTGGAAGCGCTGCACCGCCAATTCATGGCCGAAGTGGTCTTGCCGGTCATCCGCCCGGAAGTCGTGGCGCTGATCAAGCAGCACCAGGACGCGGGCGACCTGCTGGCCATCGTCACGGCCACCAACCATTTCATCACCAAACCCATCGCCGATGCGCTGGGCGTCGAACACCTGCTGGCCGCCATGCCCGAATATGACGACGAAGGCAATGTCACGGGCAAGCTGGTAGGCACGCCGACCCTGGGCGCGGGCAAGCTGACCCACACCCATGCCTGGCTGGAAAGGATGGGCAAGGAACTGGGGCAGTTCGAGCGCAGCTATTTTTACAGCGATTCGCACAACGACATTCCCCTGCTGTCGGTCGTGACCCACCCGGTCGCGACCAACCCCAACACCGCTTTGAGCGCACACGCATCCCTCCACGGCTGGCCATCACTCCACTTATTCAATGATTAAAAAATTCATCCGCAAGATCCTCGGCGTTAAAAAAGAGGCAGCGCGCGACACCACGGCACCCATTGTGCTCGGTCCTGCGCAACACGGAATCGACCCGAAACTGGTATCGTCGAATGCCATACGCGTCACCAGCAGCCTGCAGGAAGCAGGCTTCGCGGCCTTTGTCGTCGGCGGCGCCGTGCGCGACCTGCTGCTGGGCGTGAAACCCAAGGACTTCGACATCGCCACCAACGCCACGCCGGAACAGGTCAAGCGCTTGTTCCGCCGCGCCTTCATCATCGGCAAGCGCTTCCAGATCGTGCACGTGATGTTCGGCCAGGATTTGCTGGAAGTGACGACCTTCCGCGGCGCCGGCGCCGATTCGGCGCCCAAGGATGAACATGGCCGCGTCCTGCGCGACAACACCTTCGGTTTGCAGCATGAAGACGCGCTGCGCCGCGACTTCACCATCAACGCCATGTACTACAACCCGGCCACGCAGGAAGTGCTCGATTACCACGGCGGCGTGGAAGACATCCGCGCCAAGACCTTGCGCATGATCGGCAAGCCGGAAGAACGCTACCGCGAAGACCCCGTGCGCATGCTGCGCGTGGTGCGCTTCGCCGCCAAGCTGAAATTCACCATCGAACCGCATACGGCCGCGCCGATTCCCGTCATGGCGCCGCTGATCAACAACGTGCCGGCGCCGCGCGTATTTGACGAAATGCTCAAACTGCTGATGAGCGGTCATGCGCTGGCCTGCCTGCAGCAGCTGCGCAAGGAAGGCTTGCATCATGGCCTGCTGCCGCTGCTCGACGTGGTGCTGGAACAGCCGCTGGGCGCGAAATTCGTCACCCTGGCGCTGGATGCGACTGACCAGCGCATCGCCGCCGGCAAGACCGTCTCGCCGGGCTTTTTGTTTGCCTCGCTGCTGTGGCACCAGGTGCTGGAAAAATGGACGGCCTACCGCGCAGCCGGCGAGTCGACCATCCCCGCGCTGCACCTGGCGGCCGACGACGTGCTCGATTCGCAGACGGAAAAACTGGCCTTGCAGCGCAAGATCGGTTCCGACATGCGCGACATCTGGTCGATGCAGCCCCGCTTCGAGCGCCGCGTCGGCAAGGCGCCGTACAAACTGCTCGAGCACCTGCGCTTCCGCGCCGGCTACGATTTCCTGCTGCTGCGCTGCGCCTCGGGCGAAATCGACATGGACATCGGCGAATGGTGGACGGCCTTTTATGAAGGCGACGAGGAAACGCGCGAAGCGCTGCTCGTCAGCGCCAATGCCGCGCCGGGCGCCGTCAAGAAGAAGCGCCCGCCACGCCGCAGCACGCGCAGCAAGACGGGTACAGGCGGCGGAAGCACCACCACCGGCAGCAGCAGCGGCGAATAATGTCAGTGATCGCTTACATCGGCATCGGGGCGAACTTGGGCGACGCGCGCGCCAACGTGCAGGATGCGATCGCGCGCCTGGCGCGCCTGCCCGGCGCCAGCTTGCTGGACGCCTCGGCCAGCTACCGCACGGCGCCCATCGATTCGAGTGGCGACGACTACATCAACGCCGTGGCGCGCATCGCGACCACCCTGCCTGCGGAGGAACTGCTGCAGGCCCTGCACGCCATCGAGGCGGCGCACGGACGCGAACGGCCTTACCGCAATGCCCCGCGCACGCTGGACCTGGACTTGCTGCTGTACGGCGATAAACAGATCGCCAGCGCCACCTTGACGGTGCCCCATCCGCGTCTCACCGAGCGGGCCTTCGTGCTGGTGCCGCTGCTGGCCCTGGCGCCGGCCATTTCGGTGCCCGGACTCGGGCCGGCGCAAGGCTACCTGGCGGGCGTGGCCGACCAGGCGATCAGCCAGCTCTGAGCGCCACGCGGTATTGCTCTACAATGCCGCCCCTGCACGCCGCCATATAAAGTACTACACTAGCGGCGTCGCAATAGCATCACCCCCCATTCACTCTAGAGAATACCTATGTCCGCTTATTTGCAAGGAACAGATCTGGCCGCAAAAGACAACAAGGCCGCCACACCGGCGCCGGCGCCATCCAAGCCTGTCGCCAACAAGGCCGTGACCATCCACACCCTGGCCACGCTGCGCGCCGCCGGCGAAAAGATCACCATGCTGACCTGCTATGACGCCAGCTTCGCGTCGCTGATGGACCGCTGCGGCGTGGAGATCCTGCTGATCGGCGATTCGCTCGGCATGGTCTGCAACGGCCTGAACTCCACCCTGCCCGTCACCGTGGCCGAACTGGCCTACCACACGGCGTCCGTGGCGCGCGGCAGCAAGTCGGCCATGATCCTGTCCGACCTGCCGTTCGGCGCGTACGGCACGCCTGAAACGGCCTATGCCAACGCCGTCATCCTGATGCAGGCGGGCGCGCACATGATCAAGATCGAAGGCGGCGCCTGGCTGGCCGAGACCGTCCGTTTCCTCACCGAGCGCGGCATCCCCATCTGCGCCCACATCGGCCTGACGCCGCAATTCGTGCACCAGCTGGGCGGTTATAAAGTCCAGGGCAAGAGCACGGAAAGCGCCGCAGAATTGAAAAACGACGCGCTGGTGCTGCAAAACGCGGGCGCCGCCATCGTGCTGATGGAAGCCATGCCGTCGCAGCTGGGCAAGGAAGTGACCGACATGCTGACGATCCCCACCATCGGCATCGGCGCCGGTCCCGACTGCTCGGGCCAGGTCCTCGTCATGCACGACATGCTGGGCGTGTTCCCAGGCCGCAAGGCGCGCTTCGTGCGCAACTTCATGGAAGGTGCGGCCAGCATCGACGACGCCGTCACCGGCTATGTGAAGGCCGTCAAGGACGGCAGCTTCCCGGCGCTGGAACACTGCTTCTGATGTAGTTTGTTTTACGTCCAAGTCGGCTTGCGCGCTGCGCGCCAAGCCGACCTACGAGACTTCTGATCGGGGTCAGACCCGACGGGTCTGACCCCAGCCCTACCCCACCTGTATCCACGTCGTCTTCAACTCCGTGTACTTGTCCAGCGCGTGCAATGACTTGTCGCGCCCGTTGCCCGACTGCTTGTAGCCGCCGAACGGCACGGTGATATCGTCGCCGTCGTACTGGTTGACGTGCACGGTGCCCGCGCGCAGGGCGCGCGAGGTCTGGATGGCCTTGCTGATGTCCGAGGTCCACACGGCCGCCTGCAGGCCGTAGGGCGTGGCATTGGCCTGCTTTACCGCCTCGGCGATATCCGTAAAGCCCAGCACGGACAACACGGGGCCGAAGATCTCTTCGCGCGCGATCGTCATGCCGGCATCCACGCCGAAGATGGTGGGCTGCACGTAGTAGCCGCCCGTATCAAGGCGCACGGCCTCGCCGCCGCCGAGCAGCTGCGCGCCTTCGCTCTTGCCGGACGCGATATAGCCCATCACCGTTTGCATTTGCGTGGCGTCGACGATGGCGCCCATGACGGTGGCTTCATCGAGCGGATCGCCCGGCTGGAAGCGGGGCAGCATGGCCAGCGCCTTGGCGACAAATTCTTCCCTGATCGATTCTTCCACGAACAATCGCGAAGGCGCATTGCAGCTTTCGCCCTGGTTGAAGAAGATGGAGCCGACGGCGGCCGCCACGGCCTTGTCCAGGTCCGGGCAATCGGCGCAGACGATGTTGGCGGACTTGCCGCCCAGTTCCGTCCACGCCCGTTTCAGATTCGACTGGCCCGCCATCTGCACGATCAGTTTCCCCGTGCGAGTGGAACCCGTAAAGCCGATGCAATCGACGTCCATGTGCAGCGCCAGCGCGGCGCCCGCCTCGTTGCCGTAGCCGGGCAGCACGTTGAACACGCCCGCCGGCACGCCCGCTTCCAGCGCGATGTCGGCCAGGCGCAGCGCCGTCAATGGCGATTTTTCCGACGGTTTCAATATCACGCTGTTGCCGGCCGCGAGGGCGGGCGCGATCTTCCAGGCAGCCATGATCATCGGGTAATTCCACGGCACGATAGCGGCGACGACGCCCACCGGTTCGCGCGTGATCAAGGCCAGGCTGTTGGCCGGCGTGGGCGCAATCTCATCGTAGACCTTGTCGATCGCCTCGCCGTACCAGCGCAGGCAGTTGGCCGTGGCGCCCACGTCCACGCTCTGGCTGTACTTGATCGGCTTACCCATGTCCAGGGTTTCCAGCAGGGCCAGTTCGGGACCGTATTTCTGCACCAGGTCGGCAAACTTGATCAGTATCCGCTTGCGCTGCGCGGGCGACTTGCCGGCCCAGCGGCGGTCGTCAAAAGCGGCGCGCGCGGCCTGTACGGCAGCCTCCACGTCGGCGCCGTTGCAGCGAGCCACCTGCCCCAGCAGGCGCCCGTCGATGGGCGACAGATTGTCGAAGGTCTGGCCGGACCCGGCCCAGGCGCGCTCGCCGTTGATGAAGGCGCGCCCATCGATCTTGATCTCTGCGGCCCGTGCATGCCAGCTGGTGTTTTCCGTCATGGTCGTCTCCTGTGTCAGTTTACAAGCAGCTTACTCCTGGTCCGCCGAATACGCCGCGGACATCTGTTTGCGGCGTCTGCGGTCGGCGCGCGCCAGCATCACGGCATACGCGATCACGGCGAGCGTCACGACGAGGATGGTCAGCGCGGCGATGGCATTGACGCGCGGATCGAGCCCCAGGCGCGCGCGCGAGAAGATCACCAGCGGCATCGTCGTCGAACCGGGGCCGGACAGGAAAGCGGAGAGCACCACGTCGTCCAGCGACAGGGTGAACGTCAGCAGCCAGGCCGAGGCCAGGGCCTGCGTGATGTTCGGCAGGGTCACGAGGAAGAACACCTGATGCGCGCGGCAGCCCAGGTCCATGGCCGCTTCGGCCAGAGATTTACTCATTTCCTGCAGGCGCGACTGCACCACCACGGCCGCATACGCCATGCCCAGCAGGGTGTGGCCGAGCCAGATGGTCAGCACGCCCCGCTCGGGAAAACCGAAGACCTTTTGCATGGACACCAGCATCAGCAGCAGCGACAGGCCGATGATCACTTCCGGCATCACCAAAGGCGCGCTGACCATGGCGGAAAACACCGTGCGGCCACGGAAGCGCTGGTAGCTGGTCAAGGCGAAGGCGGCAAACGTGCCGAGGATGACGGAAGACGTCGCCGACATGAAGGCGATCTTCAGGGATAAACCGAAGCCCGAGATGATTTCCGCATCGTTCATCAACTCGCTGTACCAGCGCAGCGAAAAGCCGCTCCACACCATGTCCTGGCGCGAGCTGTTGAACGAGAAGACGATCAGCACGATGATGGGCAGGTAGAGGAACAAATAGCCCAGCGAGAGCCAGCCGCGCCCGAACCAGCGCTGCAGGAAGGTACGTCCGTTCATGTGCGCTCCTCCGCGTCCTGGTCGGTCTTGTATTTGTTAAAAATGGCCATCGGCACGAGGATCAGCAGGATCACCAGCACCGTCACCGACGAAGCCATGGCCCAGTCGTTATTGGTGAAGTATTCATCCCACAGCACGCGGCCTATCATCAGGGTTTCCGGTCCGCCCAGCAGCTCGGGAATCACGTATTCGCCGACGGACGGGATGAACACCAGCATGGCGCCGGCGATGATGCCCGACTTCGACAGGGGCACGGTGATGCGCCAGAACGCCTGCAAGGGCGTGGCGCCCAGGTCGGCCGCCGCTTCCAGGAAGCGCACGTCCATTTTGACCAGATTGGCGTACAGGGGCAGGATCATGAACGGCAGATAGGCATACACCATGCCGACGACCAGCGAGAACGAGGTGTTCATCATGTGCAGCGGTTCGCTCACCACGCCCAGCGCGATCAAGAGATCGTTGAGCAAGCCGTGGTTGGCCAGGATGCCCTTCCACGCATATACGCGCAGCAGAAACGAGGTCCAGAACGGCAGCATCACCAGCATCATCAGGACGGGGCGGATGGATGGCCTGGCACGCGCCATGAAGTAGGCGAACGGGTAGCCGATGAACAGGCAAATGGCCGTGGTGATGGCCGCGTATTTGATGGAACTGAGGTAGGTGAGCAGATACAGTTCGTCGGCGGCGATGAACAGGTAGTTGGCGATTTTCACCTTCAGCACGACGATGCCGTCGACATACGACAGCAGGCCGCCGAACGGGCTGCCCGCCGTGTCCATGTCGGACAGGCTGATGCGCAACACGATCAGGAACGGTACCAAAAAGGCGGCCGTCAGGAACAGCGCGGGCACGGCGATGACGGCGTTACGCCCAGTAACCCAACGCAGGGTGACGAGCTTGCGCAGCGATTGCAGAATGGACGTCATGATGGCCTCAGCTGGTCAGCACGACGATGTCGGCGCCATCCCACCACACCCACACGCGCTGTTCGCGCTCGAGGCGCGCGGCGTCGTGGCGGGCCGCGTTGGTGCGCGAGACTTTCACCACCGTGCCGCTGTCGAGGCGCACGTGGTAGCTGGTTTCATTGCCAAAATACGCCATGGCGACGATCACGCCCTGGGCGCAGTTGTAGCCGTGTTCCGCCGGCGAAGCGCGCTCTTCCAAGGCGGGAGGTTCGGTCTGGATGCCGATCTTTTCGGGGCGCACGGCCACCGAGACATCCATGCCCAGGTTGCCCGTGATGCCATGCGCGACATAGTGGCGGCCGTCGGGCGTGTCGATGACCACGTGATCGGGTTCGTCTTCCGTGATGCGGCCGTCGAACAGGTTGACGCTGCCGATGAAGTCGGCGACGAAGCGGCAATTGGGCGTCTCGTAGATTTCACCCGGTGCGCCCACCTGCAGGATGCGCCCTTCGCTCATGACGGCGATGCGTGTGGCCATGCTCATCGCCTCGTCCTGGTCGTGCGTGACCATCACGCACGTGACGCCCACCTGCTCGATGATGTTGACCAGTTCCATCTGCGTGCGTTCGCGCAGTTTTTTATCCAGCGCGCCCAGCGGCTCATCGAGCAGCAGCAATTGCGGACGCTTGGCCAGGCTGCGTGCCAGTGCCACACGCTGCTGCTGGCCGCCCGACAGTTGGTGCGGCTTGCGCTTCGCGTATTGGCCCAGCTGCACCAGCGCCAGCATCTGCTCGACCCGCGCTGCCACTTCCACTTTCGGCAAGCCGTCGCGGCGCAGGCCGAAGGCGATGTTGTCCCACACGGACAGGTGCGGGAACAGCGCGTATGACTGGAACATCATGTTGATGGGCCGCTGGTGCGGCGGCACGTCGACGATGCTGTTACCCGCCAGGGCGATGCGCCCCGAGGTCGGCGTCTCGAAACCGGCCAGCATGCGCAGCAGGGTCGACTTGCCGCAACCTGAACTGCCCAGCAGGGCGAATATCTCACCCTTGTTGATCGTCACGGAAATGCCATCGACGGCGCGCACGCCATCGAATTCCTTGACCAGCTGATCAATCAGCAAGAAAGGCGCTTGGGCGTCGCTGGCCGACGCGGCAGGTGTTGCTATCGTCATGTGTGGGTAGCTTCTGGGTAAAAGGGTGTCAAAATGAAAAACTGGCCACTACAGGAGCGGCCAGGATGGAAGTTTAGCGGAACTGCCGCCATTGCGGTCCAAAAAATGCGCAGATGGCGACAAAATGGAGCAAAAACCTACACCCAGCCCTTCGCTTTCACGTCCGCATACGTCTTGTCCAGGCACAGCCTTATCAAGCCCACCATTTCATCGATCTGCGCCCGCGTCATGACCAGGGGCGGGGCGACGATCATGCGCTCGCCCACGGCGCGCATGATGACGCCGTTATCGAACATGTGGCCGCGGCAGATCATGCCCACGCCCTGGCCCTCGTCGAACAGTTCGTTGTCATGCACGGTGGCGCCCTTCCTGCGCACCAGGTTCAGGCCTGCAACCAGGCCGCAGCTGTCCGCATAGCCGACCAGCGGATGCTCGCCCAGGCTGGCGAAGCACTGCTTCAGATACGGCCCCGTGTCCTCGGCCACTTTCGTCACCAGTTGCTCTTCCTCGATGATGCGGATGTTTTCCAGCGCGGCCGCGCAGGCCACGGGGTGACCGGAATAGGTAAAACCGTGCGTGAATTCGCCGCCCTGCTCGATTAATACCTTGGCCACCCTGTCGCCCACCAGCACGCCGCCCAGGGGCACGTAGCCCGAGGTGACGCCCTTGGCAAAGGTGATCAGGTCGGGCTTGATGCCGAACAGCTCGGAGCCGAACCAGCGCCCCAGTCGGCCGAAGCCGCAGATGACTTCATCGGCGATGAGCAAGATGCCGTATTTGTCGCAGATGCGCTGAATTTCGGGCCAGTAGGTCGAAGGCGGGATGATGACGCCGCCCGCACCCTGCACCGGTTCGCCGATGAAGGCGGCCACCTTGTCGGCGCCGATTTCCAGGATCTTGTCTTCCAGCCAGCCAGCCGCCTTCAAGCCGAAGGCTTCCGGAGACAAGCCATGGCCCGACTCCAGGTAATTGGGCTGGCCGATATGCGCGATGCCCGGGATCGGCAAGCCGCCCTGCGCATGCATGCCGTCCATGCCGCCCAGCGACGCTCCCGCCACCGTGCTGCCGTGATACGCGTTATGGCGGCTGATGATGGTGTGGCGCTCCTTGTAGCCGAGGATATCCCAGTAGCGGCGCACCATGCGCAAATTCGTGTCGTTGCCTTCGGAGCCGGAACTGGTGAAGAACACATGCTGGAACTGCGGCGGCGAGATCTGCGCCAGCTTGGCCGCCAGCTGCGCGGCCGGCACGTTCGTCGTGCCAAAGAAGCTGTTATAGAAGGGCAGCGTCTCCATCTGCCTGTACACGGCTTGCGAAATCGACGTGCGGCCGTAGCCCACGTTGACGCACCACAGGCCCGACATGCCGTCGACGATCTTCTTGCCCTGGCTATCCCAAAGGTAGACGCCGTCGCCGCGCACCATCACCCTGGCGCCCTTGCTTGCCAGGTCCTGGAAATCGGTAAACGGATGCAGGTAGTGCGCCGAGTCCATTTTCTGGATGGCGGCCGTGTCGTACACCTGCGGCGCCGGGTTCTTTTGCGCCACGGACGATACAAAAGCGGCGCTCGGCGCCAGCGGATTGTTTGTTGTGCTCATGCGTATTCCTTTTAAACGTGTAATAACAGGTGTTCGCGCTCCCACGGACTGATGACGGTCATGAATTCCTGGTGCTCGAGGTCCTTGATGGCCGCATACACGTCGATGAAACGCTCGCCCAGCACCGTGCGCAGCTTGTCTTCCGCGCGCAGCAGCTGCAGGGCCTCTGGCAAGCCTTGCGGCAGTTCGAACTTCATGTCGTAGGCGCTGCCCACCATCATCGGCGTCGCTTCCAGCTGCTCCGTCATGCCGAGGTATCCGCAGGCCAGGGTCACGGCCAGGGCCAGGTAGGGATTCGCGTCGGCGCCGATGATGCGGTTTTCCACGCGCCGGTCCTGCACGCCCGACTCTGGCACGCGGAAGCCCACCGTGCGGTTGTCCAGGCCCCACTGGATGTTGATGGGTGCGGCCGTGTGGCGCACGATGCGGCGGTAGGAGTTCACGTAGGGCGCGACGATGGCCATGGCCGACGGCATGTAGCGCTGCAGGCCCGCGATGTAATGCTTGAAGATGGGCGCGGCCGAACCGTCCTCGTTGCTGAAGATGTTCAGGCCCGTCTTCGCATCCGTCACGCTCTGGTGCACATGCATGGCGGAACCCGGCTCACCGGCCATGGGCTTGGCCATGAAGGTTGCGTACATATCGTGTTTTAACGCTGCTTCACGCAGGGTGCGCTTGAAGAAGAAGACCTTGTCGGCCAGGCCCAGCGGATCGCCGTGCAGGAAGTTGATTTCCATCTGCCCCGCGCCGATTTCGTGGATCAGCGTATCGACGTCAAGGTTCATCAGTTCGCAGTAATCGTAGATATCCTCGAACAGCGGGTCGAATTCATTGACGGCGTCGATGCTGTACACCTGGCGGCTCGTCTCGGCCCGGCCGCTGCGCCCGATGGGCGGCTTCAATGGCAAGTCGGGGTCAGTATTTTTCGCCGTCAGGTAGAACTCCAGCTCCGGCGCCACCACGGGTTTCCAGCCCTTGTCCGCATACAGTTTCAGCACGCGCCGCAGCACGGAGCGGGGAGCGAAATCGACCAGCGCGCCATCGGCAAAATAGCAGTCGTGGATGACTTGCGCGGTGGGGTCCGTAGCCCACGGTACCATGGTGATGGTGGTGGGATCGGCCTTTAAAATCATGTCGCGGTCGGTGCTGGAAATGGCGCGGTCATAGCCGCCATCGTCGACCGGGTAATTGCCCGTCACCGTCATGCCCAATACCGCTTCCGGGATGCGCATGCCGCGCTCCTGGGTGAATTTTCCGCGCGGCAGGATCTTCCCCCGCGCCACGCCCGTCAAGTCGGGTACCAGGCATTCGATTTCCGTGACGCGCTTTTCATTGAGCCACAAATCCATATCCGTATAGGTGAAATTTTCGCGTATTGCCATGTTTCCCTCTCGCTGGTCTTGATCAAACACCGCGTACTGCGGGCGGTGCGCCTGTCATTCTGTCTTTCTGTGCTGCTCCTGGTAATCGCGGCAAGCCTGGCCAAAGGCGCCGAACAGCCGCATGGACTGCGGATTGTCCTCGACCTGCCATTCCGGATGCCATTGCACGGCCAGCGCAAAGCCGGCGGCGCTGGCCACCGTGTACGCTTCCACCAGGCCGTCGTCGGCCAGCGCTTCCACCAGCAAGCCATCGGCCAGCCGGGCGATACCCTGGCCATGCAGGGAATTGACCATCATTTCGCTCTCGCCGCCCAGCAACCGTGACAGCACGCCGTCGGGCATCAGCTTGATGCGGTGCGCGGGCGCGTACTGGCGCGCCAACGGATCGAGCACGTTCTCACGGTGATCCATCATGCCCGGCACCGTCTGCACGGCCTGGTGCAAGCTGCCGCCCAGGGCCACGTTGACTTCCTGGAAGCCGCGACAGATGGCCAGCAGCGGCAGCTGGCGCGCCAGTGCGGCGCGGATCAGGGGCAAGGTGGTGGCGTCGCGCGCAGGGTCCTGCGGCAGGTCGGGATGCAGGATCTCTTCGCCATACAGGCGCGCGTCGACGTTCGAGGCGGAACCGGTCAGCATGACGCCGTCGGCGATCTGCAGCGCCGCTTCCAGGTCGGCATCGGCGCCCAGGGCCGGCAGCAGCAGCGGCATGCAGCCGGCGCCGCGCAGCACGGCGTGCAGGTATTTATCCTGTGCCATGTGCCAGGCGTGGCTGCCCAGTTGGCGCTGGCAGGCGGGAACGAGAACGATGGGATGGCGCATGGTGCTACCTCGCTGGCGTGACGATCCAATGACAGCGCTATGACTGCGCTGCCGCTCGCTTCACTGTACAGCAGAGCCGGTAGAGTCGGCCACACCGATGGACGTGGCCACTGGCGGCGCACATCGCCTACACTACGGCTTTGCAATATTGCCTTTATTAAAATCATCATATGCCCGTCCGGCGCCAAACACCAGCGCCGCGGGCACAGTTGCCTACTTTCCCATGCATCCACACCGTTTTCCCGCCCTCCCGAACACCTTTTCCACCGTGCGGGGGCAGCCATGAAGCACATGCCGTGGCGCGACTTCTTCGCCCTCGTGGTCAGCATCGGCGTGGTCGGCCTGGGCCTGGGCGCCACCATGCCGCTCACCGCCCTGACCCTGCACCAGCGCGGCGTGGGCACGGACATCATCGGCATGATCACGGCCGTCAGCGCCCTCGGCATCCTGGCCGCCTCGCCGTTCGTCTCGGGCTGGGTGGGGCGTTTCGGCGCGCGCGCCACCATGCTGGGCGCCGTCTGGGTGGCCTCGCTGGCGACGATCGCCATGCAGTTCAGCGACCACCTGCTGGCGTGGAGCGTGCTGCGCTTCCTGTTCGGCGGCGCCATGGGCGTGCTGTTTACCATCGGCGAAGCGTGGGTCAACCGCCTGGCGCCCGACAATTCGCGCGGCCGCGTGGTGGCCATGTACACCACCAGTTTTACCTTCTTCCAGCTGATCGGCCCCGCCCTCGTGGCCCTCTTCAACGACAAGATTACGTGGAGCTTCGCCGCCTGCGGCCTGCTGTTCTTGCTGGCCGTGCCGGGCCTGATGCTGATCTCGAACAGCGGCCCGGGAAAGGAGCCGGAAGAACACGGCGTGAAATGGACCCTGATCCTGCCGCGCATGCCGATGATCGTGCTCGGTGCCGCCTTCTTCGCCCTGTTCGACACCCTGGCATTGAGTCTCCTGCCCCTGTATGCAATGGAGCACGGCATCGGCACCGACCTGGCCCTGCTGTCGGCCACCGTGGTGCTGGTGGGCGATACGGGCCTGCAATTCGCGCTGGGATGGATGGCCGACCGTTTCGGCCGTGCCAGGGTGCACGCGGGCTGCGGCGTGGCCGTCTGCCTGCTGCTGCCGCTGCTGCCGTTTGCCGTCGGCACGCCGTGGCTGTGGTGGACCTTGCTGCTGTTGCTGGGCGCGGCGGCGGGCGGCATCTACATGCTGGCGCTGGTGGCCTGCGGCGAGCGGTTTACGGGGCTGTCGCTGACCAGCGCCAGCGCCATCGTCAACGCCACCTGGGGCGTGACCAGCGGCGGCGGCCCCCTGCTGACGGGCGTCCTGATGCAATCGGCGGGCGTAAACGCCCTGCCGGCCGTGATATGGGTATGCGCCGCCATTTTCGTCGGCAGCGCCGTGTGGGAGCGCAGGAAGGGGATCGTCTAGCGTCTTTTACTTCTTTTCCAGCCGCTGCCGCAGCTCCTCGGCCACCGGATAGTCGGGATACGCTTGCCGGAACGCCGTCCATTCCTCGCGCGCCAGCGCGCCTTCGCCCGCCTTGAGCAGGGCGTCGATCTTCACCAGCCACACGGAAGCATCGAGCTTTGCCGGCGGCGGCAGCGGAGCGGAGCGGGCCGCCACGGGCGCGGGCATGGCCAGCGCGCGCTGAATGGGTGCCTGGCGCTGCATGCTGGCCTCGACCTGCATGGCGGCTTGCTGCTCCATTGCCGCAGCAGGCGCCGGCGGAGGCGGCGGCGCAGGGGGAGCCACGGGTACTGACACATGTGCTGGTACTGGCTCGGCTTGCGCCGGCGGCCTCGGTGCCGCCTTGGCCATGGCGCGCGGTGCTGGCGGCGGTGGCGCGGACTCCGTCGCAGGGGCAGCGGCCGGTGCGGCTTCCCGCATCACCTCCTGCGTGAGCGGTTCCCCGACCACGGGAAATTGCGCCGGCTTCGAGCCGAACCAGTCCACGCCGATCAGGTTTACCGTCAGCAGCACGGCAGCGGCCAGCCCCAGCGGAACGCGCCAGCGCTGCAGGTAGTCCGGTGATTTCTTGGCCGGCAGAGTGCGCAGCACGCCATCGGCGCTGTCGTTGGCCGCTGCCGGCTGGTGCAAGGCCTTTTCCGCGTCGGCCAGGATGGCCGCATCGAGCGCGCTGGAAGGCGCCGGCTGCGGCAGGCTGGCCAGCAGCGCGTTCAATTCCTCGTCATTCGGTTCGTCGTGATTGTGCGTATTCATGCCTGTCCTCCCGCGCCAGCGGCGCTGTCCAAGCCCGCGCGCAATTTCTGCATGGCGTAGCGCAGCCGGCTCTTGACGGTTTCCGCTTCCGCCCCCGTCACTGCGGCGATCTCGAGAATGCTCATGCCGCTGAACTGCTGCAGCACCAGCGCTTCCTTCTGTTCCGACGGCAGCGCGGCGATGGCCGCATGCAGCCGCGCATGCTGCTGTTTCTGCTCCAGCGACTGCGGCGGCGATGCGCCCTCGTCCGCCAGTTCGCCCGCGTCGCCGTGGTCCTGTCCTTCCCGCTGGCGCAGGAGGTCGATCAGGCGGTTGCGCGCGATCTGGTACAGATAGGTGCGAAACGCCGCCTGCGGCTGGTAGCCGGCGCGCGCCGCATGCAGGCTGGCCCAGGCATCCTGCACGATCTCGTCCACCCACGCGTGGCGCGGCGAACGCCAGGCCACGAAGCGGTACAGGCCCTGGCTGTGGCGCCGGTACAACTCGCGAAACGACGGCAGGTCGCCGGCGCTGTAGCGCAGCATCAGGTCTTCATCCGTCGCGGTCAATAAAGTGTCGGGCATGCGGACCAGTGTAGCCGAACTACGCGAAGGCGACAATTTCCCTGCGCCTTCAGCGTAAAGTGGACGCGATGGGCGCATAGCTGACGCGGCGCACTTCGCGGATCTGTCCCTCCCTGAGCGCCCCTTCCACCAGTTCATAGCCGAGCAGGGCGAAGACGCGGCCCTGC
Organism: Janthinobacterium sp. GW822-FHT07A03; assembly: GCF_058798815.1. NCBI lineage: Bacteria > Pseudomonadati > Pseudomonadota > Betaproteobacteria > Burkholderiales > Oxalobacteraceae > Janthinobacterium > Janthinobacterium sp. GW822-FHT07A03. The sequence goes on from NZ_JBXAKW010000003.1 coordinate 369,119, forward strand.
AGGAACAAAGGACGCGCATTGCCGTACCAGTCCACGCAGGACGCGCGGCAGCCATCGTCCGGCGCCGGACCGGGCCGCGCCGCCAGCGCGCCCAGTTCCGTCAACTGCAAGCCGCTGTTGCGCAGATAGAGAACGGAGGCGGCTGGCTTGTTGAGGCCAGGCCGCTCGTCCGCGCCCAGGATGGGCAGGCCGATCAGGCCCTCGCCGGCCGCTTGCGGCTTGTAGAAAAAGCCGTGGCTGCGCGACTCGCCCTGCGCCGCGTCGGCGCGGATGTAGCGCGCGGCGACCGCCGCCTGCGCCCCCAGGCCGATGGTGCTGAAGTGCAGGTCCCTGCCCTGCGCACCGATCACCACGGCGTCATTGCCCAGCACCTCGATGCGCTCCACGCCGTGCGGCAGGGACAATGCTTGCACGCTGCCCGCATCGGCCCAGCGCACGGCATACAGGGGCTGGCGGGGCCAGGCCTGGTCAGCCTTGCGGCGTCCGGGATTGCCCGGATTGCCGTATAGCAGATACGGACCCACGTAGCGGTTCTGCAGGCCGTAGCCGCCACCGCCGGGCAGCGGCTTGTAGCTGCCGGCCGGCGCACTGTCGCGGCCATCGGAAAACGTGGCCAATGGCACGCGCAGCAGGGCCATGTCGCCCCGGCCCCGCGCGCCATCCCACATCGCGTCGCCCTGGCCCTCGGCGCGCAGCAGGACGTTCAGGTGGCCATCGGCGCTTTCCAGGAACGAAAACTGGTCGACGGGCGCCCCCGCCACCTTCAGGGCGCTGGGCGCCGAGCCGTCAAGGGGAATGCGGAACACGCCCGAGTCGCTGCCCCGGCGCGTGGTCCACACGAAAACGGATTCGCCCGACACATAAAACACGCGCCCCTGCGGCCCCATCACGGCCGTCGCTTCGCAGCGCATGTCGCCCTGCGCCAGGTCGCACACGGTGACCGTATGCAGGGTCAGACCAAAGCCTGGTTCGGGTTCTTCATCGGTGCGGTAGATGCGCGTGGCCGGGGCGATGCGCTTGAAGTCGGACGGCACGGCGTCGGGACGCCAGCGGCGCAGCGCGGGAAAGCCGCCGAACGGGTCGCCCCGGCGCAGGTTCAGCGACAGGGGCGAATAGAACACCAGCTTGCTGCCGATCAGGCGGCTGGCGTAATTGCGCGAGGAATAATAATCGTTGGAGCGCAAATGATACGTGGCGCGGTAGGCCAGCTTGCCGTCCGCACCGATGTCGAACAGGCCGATCTCCGTGCCGCCACGGCTGTAGCTGTACCCGATCACCACCACCGTGTCGCCATCGATCAGCATTTCGTCATACCAGCTGCCCGACGGGTCGCTGCCCGGCGCGAACGCGTCGAGCGAGGCGACGGGCTGCAGGGCATTGCCGCCCACCTGCACGGTGAACAGCTTGCCGCGCCGGAGCATCACCAGGTGCTTGCCGTGCAGCTTGACGATGCCGCCTTCGTCCACGCCCGCCGTCTGCACATTGGTGACCGATTCGGCCGCTTCTGCCGATGCCGCCGGCGCCGCTTTCGCCGCCATCGGCGCTGGAGTAGCGGGAGGGGCCGGCGCTGGCACTGCCATGTACTGCGCCGAATACTGCGCCGTGGCGCGCTGCAGTTTCTGCTGCTCCCGCAGCAAGGCCGCCTGGCGCGCCTGCAGCTGCTGCAGGTAGCTGCTCAAGGCTTGCTCGCTGGCGAACGGCGCCAGGGTCTTGCGCGGCGCCGTGCCGGCGGCGTGGCTGCCTGCCGACAGCAGCAGGGACAGTATCAATGTGATCTTGAGGGCGCTGGACATCGCTTCTTCTCCGGTTGGCTGGGGTGTCCAACATGAAACGCAGCGGCGGAGAAAAAAGGGTTAAATATGCGCAAAAATATTCACGCGGCTGCCGCCTTACTCAAAACCCCGTATGCGGTCGCCGTTGAAATTCGGCAGGCGCCACTCGAAGTGCAAGGCCAGGAAGCGGAACAGAAAGCCCGCACCGATGGACGCCAGCTGCGCCACCGAGCTGTCGACCTTGAAGTGCAGCAGGCCGACATACAGGGCGCCCGTGAACAGGGCCACGGTGGCATACACTTCGCGCTGCAGCACGAGGGGAATCTGGTTGCACAGGATATCGCGCAGCAGGCCGCCGAAGACGCCCGTGATCATCCCCGCCAGCACGACGATGGCCGGGTGCATCTTGGCCGACATGGCGATGTCGCAGCCGATCACGCAAAACGCCACCAGGCCCAGGCCGTCGACCAGCAAAAAGATGGCGCGCAGATGGTGCAGATAGCGCGCGACAAAGGCCGTGACGACGGCCGCGCCGATGGTAAACAGCAGGTATTCGGGATGCGCGATCCAGCCCAGCGGATAGTGCCCCAGCAGCACGTCGCGCACGGTGCCGCCACCGAGCGCCGTGACGGTGCCGATCATGCAGATGCCGAACAAGTCCATGCCGCGCCGCATGCCCATGATGGCGCCGGACATCGCTTCGGCGACAATCGCCACCAGGTAGATCGTATATAACAGCATGGTCTTACTCTTCCGAAAATGATTTGAGAATTTGTTCGCGTTCGCGCGCTTCGCTCAGGGTGCGCGCCTCGCTCGTACCCGTGCCGGAGCCGCCATTGCCGCCAGCGCCAGCTTCACCGTGCGCCATGCGCGTATCGGCACCGGCGCTGCCGCAGCCGACGCTGCTGTGGATAAAGGCGAAGTTATCCTTCAGGCAGTCGCCGGCCAGGTATTCGGCATACACGTAGTCGCCGTCGAGCAGGGCCAGGCCAGGCGGTTCGGCCAGCACCTGTTCGCGGCGGCCCTGCACGGCTACCTGCATGTAATCGCGCCAGACGGGCAGCGCCAGGGTGCCCCCGGTGGCGTTGCCCAGGCTTTTCGGCTGGTCGTAGCCTAGCCAGACGACGGACACCAGGCCCGAGGAATAGCCGGCGAACCAAGCGTCGTACGCGTTATTCGATGTCCCCGTCTTGCCGGCCGCGTCGCCCCGTCCCAACGCCAGCGCGCCGCGCCCGGTGCCGCTCTTGACGACGTCGCGCAGCATGCTGTCCATGACGTAGGCGTTGCGCGTGGAGATCACCTGCGTGCCCGGTGCCGGCGCGCCCTTGGCGCGTGGCGCCGCGTCGGAAAACAGCACTTCTCCGCTGCGGCTGCGCACTTCCTTGATCAGTTTTGGCGGCATCTGCATGCCGCCGTTGGCAAACACGGCATACGATTGCGCCAGCTGCAGCGGCGTGACGGCGCCCGCGCCCAGCGCCAGCGGCAGGGAGACGGGATTGCGCGCGCCCTCGAAGCCGAAGCGCGTGGCGTAGTGCTGCACGTAGCCGGGGCCGGCCGCCTGCATCAGGCTGACGGCCACGAGGTTTTTCGAGCGCACCAGGCCGCGCCGCACGCTGATGAAGCCTTCATAGTTGTTGCCGTAATTGCGCGGACGCCACGGCTGCGCGCCCGTTTCCCGCGGCAGCAGCAGGCGCTGCGTGTCGTCCACGGCCGTGCCGGGAAAATATCCCTTTTCCAGCGCCGCCGAATACACGAAGGGCTTGAAGCTGGAACCGGGCTGGCGGTAGGCCTGCATGGCGTGGTTGTAGTGGTTGCGGTAGAAATCGAAGCCGCCCGCCATGGCGACGATTTCGCCGCTGTGCGCCTCGACGGAAATGAGCGCGCCTTCCATCTCGGGCAGCTGGCTCACGAGCCAGCGCTTCTTTGCCGCGTCGTGCACCACGCGGATGACGCTGCCCTCGACGATGGCGCGCTTGCCATCCCACTGCAGTTTGCCGCCCAGGCGCGCATCCGACGCCGCCAAGGTGATCTCATCGCCATTGCGCAGCTGCGCCGTCAGCTGGCGCTTGCCTCCGCTCTCCACCTTGCGCACCAGCGCGGCGCGCAACTCTCCGCTGTCCGGGTAGGCGGCCAGCTGGCGCGCTACGCTGTCTTCCGAGGCGGCCAGGCGCGCTTCCGGGCCGCGGTAGCCGCGCCGCGCCTGCGCGTTCAATAGCCCATCGCGCAGCGACTTGTCGGCCGCGCGTTGCGGCGCCATGCGGATGGTGGTGGTCACGTCCAGGCCCATGCTGTAGGCGCCTTCGGGATAGCTTTGCACGATCAGCTGACGCGCTTCCTCGACCGCATATGCGGCCGCGTGCACGGAGCTGTTGCGGTCCTTGTTCAGGGCCAGTTTTTCCGCCACGGCGGCCGTGTATTCGGCAGGCGTGATGTAGCCGAGTTCGCGCATGCGCTGCAGGATGTAATGCTGACGCACGGCGGCGCGCTGCGGATTGGCGACGGGGTTATAGGCCGACGGCGCTTTCGGCAGGCCGGCCAGCATGGCCGCTTCGGCGATGCTGACGTCGGCCAGCGGCTTGTCGAAATAGATGTTCGAGGCGGCGGAAAAGCCGTAGGAACGCTCGCCCAGGTAAATCTGGTTCATGTACAGTTCCAGCAGCTTGTCCTTGCCGTAGTGCTGTTCCAGCTTGTAGGCGAGCAGCATCTCCGTCAGCTTGCGCTGCACCGTCTTTTCGCGCGACAGGAAAAAGTCGCGCGCCACCTGCATGGTGATGGTGCTGGCGCCCTGCGCGTGGTGACCCGTGACGACGTTGGCCAGGGTGGCGCGCGTCAAGCCGTAAAAATCCACGGCGCCATGCTCGTAGAAGCGGGCATCCTCGATGGCCAGCAGGGCCTGGCGCATGCGCAGCGGGATCTCCTTCAACGGCAGGAACTCGCGGCGCTCTTCGCCGTACTCGGCCAGCAGCTCGCCTTCGCTGGAGAAAATGCGCAGCGGCAGCGCGGGCTTGTACTGGGCCAGGTGCTCGACGGCCGGCAAGTCCTGCCACGCCTGGCGTAGCCACCAGCCGCCCGCCAGGGCTGCGGACAAACCCAGGCCCAGGGTCAATCCCAGGCCGAATTTCAGCTTGCGCGCCAGCTTAGACTGCGGCTTGCGGGGGGTGTGGTCGTTCGCTTGTGCTTCCATGGTGATATTCCCTTGCTGCCAGGAGGCCGCGCGCGGCGCTCCATCAAAGAGGCATTGTGCACTGCAACACACCCATCCTTATGAAAAGTAAGTATTATTTAGTATTGATAAATTTTTCTTATGTTAGGCAGTGGTCATGGATCTCAATCCCAAGCACACGGAAGCGTTCCGCGCCGTCGTCGAAACGGGCAGTTTCGAGCAGGCGGCGCTGCGGCTGCACCTGACGTCGCCCGCCATTTCCCAGAGGGTGCGGGCGCTGGAAAGCCAGCTCGGCAATGCGCTGATCGTGCGCAGCCGTCCCGCGCGCGCCACGCGCATGGGCCAGCGGCTGATGCAGTATCTGAAGCGGGCCAAATTGCTGGAAGCGGACTTGCAGGCGGAACTGGCGGTGCAGCAGGATGCCCCGCTGACCCTGGTGCTGGCGCTGAATGCGGACTCGATGGGCACGTGGTTTTTTCCGGCCCTGTCCGAGGTGCTGATACGCGAACGCGTGCTGCTGGACCTGACCGTGGAAGACCAGGACCACACCTATACTTTGCTGGAGACGGGCATGGCGATCGGCTGCATCAGCACGGAGCCGAAACCCATGCGCGGCTGCACGGCCGAACCGCTGGGCGTGATGCGCTACTGGCTGGTGGCCACACAAGCGTTCCGTCAGCAGTGGTTTGCGCACGGCCTGACGCGCAAGGCGGCGCGCACAGCGCCCGTGGTTGCCTACACGCGCAAGGACACCCTGCAGTCGTCGTTCCTGCAAGAGGCGCTGGGGCTGCCCGAAGGGGCCTACCCCTGCCATTACGTGCCGGGCGCCACCTCGCACTTCAACGCCATCCGTTACGGCCTCGGCTACGGCATGGTGCCGGAATTGTTGCTGAAAGCGAATACGGATGGCGAACTCGTGGAAATGCTCACGCCCAAGACGCCGGCCGACGTGGCCCTGTACTGGCACACGTGGAAGGTGCAGTCGCCGCGCATGGAGCAACTGTCGCGGCAAATCGTCGCGGCGGCGCGCAAGATGTTGAAATAATTATGGTGAGATAACTACCGCTGCATGCCCCAGCGTTTCAAAGTGACGCGCTCCAGGGTGCGAAAGCCGATGTTTTCCACGATTAAACCGATGACGATGACGGCCGCCAGGCCGGCAAACACCTTGTCCGTGTACAGCTCGTTGCGGTTCTGGAAGATGTACCAGCCCAGGCCGCCCTGCCCCGACGTCGTGCCGAACACCAGCTCGGCCGCAATCAGGGTGCGCCAGGCAAACGCCCAGCCTATCTTCAGGCCCGAGACGATGGAGGGCAAGGCACCCGGCACGAGAATGTGCAGCACCAGGCGCAAGCCGCTCAGCCCGTAGTTGCGGCCCGCCATGCGCAGGGTCTCGGGCACGCCCTGGAAGCCCGCATAGGTATTCAGGGCCAGCGGCCACATCACGGAATGGACGATGACAAAGATCAAACTGGCGCGCCCCAGGCCGAACCACAGCAAGGCCAGCGGCAGCAGGGCAATCGCCGGCAAGGGATTGAGCATGGCCGTCAGGGTTTCCAGCAGGTCGCGCCCGATGCGGCTCGACACGGCCAGCAAAGTCAGCACGAAGGCGGCCAGCACGCCCACCGCATAGCCCTGCAGCAACACGACAAGGGAGGCGGCCGTGCGCGTGAGCAATTCTCCGCTGGCTATGCCGCCGATAAACGCCTGCGCCGTCTGGATAAAACTGGGCAACAATAAATCGTTGTGCGTCCAGCGCGACGCCCCTTCCCACAGCAGGGCCAGGCCGAGCAAAATCAAGGCCTTGCGCCACAGCGCGTGCTGGCTCCAGCGCTGCCAGCGCGACAATGGCCGCTCGACGGTGACGCCGGCGGGCGGTGGCGCGGCGTAGACGAATTCCTGGCGGATGGGCGGCTCCAGCAGCGTGCTCATACGGCCTCCCGCTGCGCCGTATCCGCTTGTTGAGCAGGATCAACATCTTCATCGAACAGCAAACCATGGATGCGGCTGCTGGCGGCCTGGAATTCCGCACTGCCCGCGCTGTGCAAACCGAACTGATGGCTGTTGAGTTCGGCGCGCACCCGGCCCGGATGGGGCGACAGCAGCAGGATGCGGTTGCCGACAACCAAGGCTTCCTCGATCGAATGCGTGACGAAGACAAGGGTAAAGCGCAGCTCTTCCCACAGGCGGCTCAGCTCTTCCTGCATCTTGCGCCGCGTCAAGGCGTCGAGGGCGGCAAACGGCTCGTCCATCAGCAGCACTTCCGGCTGCATGGCCAGGGCGCGCGCGATGGCTACCCGCTGCTTCATGCCGCCCGACAAGGTATGCGGATGGGCGTCTTCAAAGCCGGCCAGGCCCACCTTGGCGATCCAGTGATGGGCACGCTCGCGGGCCGCCTGCTTGTCCAGCCGCTTGCTGGCCAGCAAGGGGAACATGACGTTTTCCAGCACGGTCTTCCATGGCGGCAACTGGTCGAATTCCTGGAACACGACGACACGGTCCGGCCCCGGTTGATGAATGGGCTGGCCCTGCGTGGCGATGCTGCCGGCACGCGGCGCGACGAAGCCGGCCACGGCTTTCAGCAAGGACGACTTGCCGCAGCCCGATGGCCCCAGCAGCACGAAACGGTCGCCGCGGAACACGTCGAAACTGACATCGTGCGTGGCGCGCACGGTGCGCTGTTCCGTGCGGTATTCCAGGCTGACATGTTTGACGCTGAGCAATGGCTCCAGCGCAACCGGAGCGCGTACCAGATGAAAAGCGGGCGCGTTCATGTCAGCCTCCTTGCGTGATGGCAGGGTCGTCAAAAAAGTAATCGCGCCAGCTGTCGGGCAAGTTGCGGATGGCGTTCACACGGTGCAGGAATTGCGCCAGGCCATAGGTATTTTGCGGCGCGATCTTGAATTGCACTTGCGGATTGGCAAAGATTTTCAGCAGCAGATTGCGGTCCACCTTGCTCTTGTTCACCTTGATGTAGATGTCGGCCGCGCCCTGCGGATTGCTGCTCGCGTACTGCGCCGCTTCGGCCAGGGCGGCGATGAAGGCGCGGTAGGTTTTCGGATTGTCCTTGCGGTACTTTTCCGTCGCATACAGCAGGGTCGACGAACTGGGTCCGCCTTGCACGTCATACGAGTTCAGGATGATGTGGGCGTTCGGATTCTGCGCCAGTTCCTGCTCCTGGAACGGCGAATTGCCGAAATGGCCGCTCAATTCCGTGCCGCCGGCGATGATGGCCGCCGCCGCATCCGGATGCGGCAGGGTTTGCGTGATTTTATCGAGACGGGCAAATTCCTTGTCGCCCCACTGCTTCGCCACGGCCATCTGCAATATCCTCGCCTGGACGGAAACGGAGACGGCGGGCAAGGCGATGCGGTCCTTGTCCGTCAAGTCGGCCAGGGTTTTCACCTTGGGGTTGTTGCTGATCAAGTAGTAGGGAAAATTACCGAGCGAAGCCACGCCGCGCACGTTCTGCCGTCCCTTGGTGCGGTCCCAGATCGTCAGCAGCGGCCCCAGGCCCGCGCCCGCGATATCGATATTGCCCGACAACAAAGCGTCATTGATGGCCGGGCCGCCGGACAGGGTGATCCACTCGACTTTGACGTCGACGCCCTGCTGCTTGCCATGCTTTTCGATCAGCTTTTGTTCTTGCGCAATGTTGAGCAGCAAGAAGGTGATGCCATGCTGGCCCGCGATGCGGATCTGGCCTTCGGCCCGGGCCATGGGCGCGGTCATGCATGCGGCACACAACATGGCGATGGCAGCAAGAAAACGGCGCGGGCGGGAAAAGGTAAAGATCGGCAACATGGACACTCCTTGAGTCAGATCAACAGTCAAAAATCAGTACGGCGCATCGCCTTCGATGGTGGTGCGGTACAGTTTGCGGCGCTGCTCGGGCGGGCACCCCGTCGCCAGGTGCATCAGGGAACGGTTGTCCCAGAACACCAGGTCGTGCGGCTGCCAGCAGTGCACATACAGGTGTTCCGGGCGCACGCTGTGGGCGAACAGTTCGTCGAGCAGGGCGCGGCTTTCATCCTCGGGCAAGCCGACGATGCGCGTGGTGAAGTGCTCGCTGACAAACAGGGCACGGTGTCCCGTTTCCGGATGCACGCGTACCACGGGGTGCGTCACGGGTGTGACTTCATCGATCTGCGCCTGCGTCAGCGCGGGGCGCCATGGGTTGCGCCGGCGCAACTCCTCATACTGGCTCAAATAGCTGTGTTCGGCGCGGGCGCCGCGCACGGCGTGGCGCAGCGCGGCCGGCAAGCTTTCCCACGCCAGGTGCATGTTGGCAAACACGGTATCCCCGCCCTCGTCCGGCAACTCTTGCGCGTGCAGCATGGAACCGAGGCTGGGCACTTCCTTGTACGACAGGTCGGAATGCCAGAAATGACCCGCGTCGCCCAGGCCGATGGGCTGGCCGTCTTCGACGATGTTCGAGATGATCAGCACTTCCGGCTGCGTGGGCAGCTGGAACTGGCGCAGCACGTGGATTTGCAGGGGACCGAAGCGGCGGCTGAAATCGACTTGCTGCTGCGGCGTGATGCGCTGGTCGCGGAACACCAGCACATGATGGTCGAGGTGGGCGTGGTGCAGGCGCTGGAAGTCGCCCAGCGACAGCGGCTGCGCCAGGTCCAGCCCCAGCACTTGCGCGCCCAGCGGCGCGTCGAACGTTTCGATACGGAAATGACTAGCGGAATGCGCGGGTTTCAGGACGGCCGACATGATGGCTTCATCAGTGAACAAGGGAAGTCCACTGTATGCCGGCCTGCGTTCCTTGCAAACGAAGCATTTACTATATGGATATGCGCGGCGCGTTGCGCCACGGGGCAACAGGCACTGTCACGTAATGCCGCAGTAACAGCGCGCTGGCCCCTGTGCAGGGCTAGCACGAAACTTGCTTATCTACCAATTTTCAACGCATAGACAGGAACGCCATGCCCACCCTCGCCCTCTTGCTCGCTCTGCTGCTCGCTGCACCCTCCCATGCCCAGGATAGCCAGGATGAAGGCGATCTCAGCTACAAAGCCTATGTACACAGCGACAAGCGCATCAAGTGCTTGTACGGCTATGCGGCCGACAAGACGGGCGACCATGCGGCAGCCGTCGCCATCTTTGAAGACTGCATCCGGCGCTGGAACGATGTGTATTCGATGATTTGGCTGGCCCAGCTGTATGAAACGGGCATCGGCGTCCCCAGGGACCTGGAGCAGGCGACGGCGCTGATGCGGCGCGGCGCCCATACCAACGATGACGCCGCGTATGCGCGGCTGGCGCGCTATCACTATGGCGTGGCGCTGGCCGAAGGCCGGGGCACGCCGCAGGACATTCCCCAGGCCAAAACCTGGCTGCGCCAGGCGGCGCAGGAAGGCGTGCGGGAGGCGGCCGATTACCTGGACCGCCTGGAAGGCGCCGCGCCATAGACGCGGCGCCAGCGCCGCTTACGCGATTGCTTCGTAGCGGGCCAGGCGGGTCGCCATGCGCGGCGCCAGCTCGTGGCCGGCCGTGACCGTCACTTCCAGGTCGTTCAGCAAGCCATCCTTCAAGCCATACACCCAGCCATGGACGCTGAGTTCCTGGCCCCGTTCCCACGCATCTTGCACCACGGTGGTCTGGCACACGTTCAACACCTGCTCGACCACGTTGAGTTCGCACAGGCGGTCGCCGCGCTGGCGGCTGGTCAATACGTCGCCCAGGTAGCGTTCGTGCTTCTGGCCCACGTCCTGCACGTGGCGCAGCCAGTTGTCGACCAGGCCGATGCGCGTGCCCGTCATGGCCGCATGCACGCCCTTGCAGCCGTAATGGCCGACGATGATGATATGTTTGACTTTCAGCACGTCCACGGCAAATTGCAGGACGGACAGGCAATTGAGGTCGGAATGCACGACCACATTGGCAATATTACGGTGCACAAACACGTCGCCAGGCGCCATGCCCAGCAATTCGTTGGCGGGAACGCGGCTATCGGAACAGCCAATCCACAGGTATTCGGGCGACGTCTGCGCTTCCAGATTCTTGAAGAAGTTCGGGTCTTTCGCCACCATCGAGTCGGCCCAGCGGCGGTTACGCTGCAGCAGTTCCGCCAGGGCCGGGCCATTTTTCTGTTCGGTCATATCGCTCCCATTGTGTGCGTACGACTGAATTGGCCGCAGATCGCGCCCATAGGCCGGCGATGCGCGCACATTTTTCAGTCGTGATGAAAAAAACGCCGGGATGTTGAAGCATCCCGGCGCATGGTATTACGTGTGCTTACTCAAAAAAATCCTTGACCTTGTCTTTCCAGGTCTTGCTTTGCGGACTGTGCTTGGCACCGCCCTCGGTCGTCGACTTTTCAAAGTCGCGCAGCAGGTCTTTCTGTTTTTCCGTCAGTTTCACGGGTGTTTCGATGGCCACGTGGCAGAACAGGTCGCCCGCGTAACCGGAACGCACGCCCTTGATGCCCTTGCCTTTCAGGCGGAAGGTCTTGCCCGACTGGGTGCCTTCCGGGATCGTGAACGACACTTTGCCGTTCAGGGTAGGCACTTCGATTTCGCCGCCCAGGGCCGCCTTGGTGAACGAGATCGGCATTTCGCAATGCAGGTCGTCGCCTTCGCGCTGGAACACGGCGTGCGGCTTGATGTGGATTTCCACATACAGGTCGCCCGACGGGCCGCCATTCGTGCCCGGTTCGCCGTTGCCGGACGAACGGATACGCATGCCGTTGTCGATACCGACTGGAATCTTGACTTCCAGGGTCTTGTTGCGCTTGATGCGACCGGCGCCGCCGCATGGCGTGCAGGGGTCGGTGATGACCTTGCCGCTGCCATGGCATTTCGGGCAGGTTTGCTGGATGCTGAAGAAACCTTGCTGCATGCGCACCTGGCCGTGGCCACCGCAAGTGCCGCAGGTGGTGGGCGAGGTGCCAGGCTTGGCGCCGCTGCCGTGGCAAGTGTCGCACTTGTCCCAGCTCGGCACGCGGATGGTCGTGTCGAAGCCGTGAGCAGCTTGCTCCAGTGTAATTTCCAGGTTGTAGCGCAAGTCGGCGCCACGGTACACCTGTGGTCCCGCATTGCGGCTGCGTCCACCGCCACCGCCAAAGATGTCGCCGAAGATATCGCCGAAGCTGTCGGCAAAGCCGCCCGCACCGCCGCCGAAGCCGCCACCGCCGCCCATGTTCGGGTCCACGCCGGCGTGACCATAACGGTCATACGCATCGCGCTTTTCCGGATTGGTCAGCATCTCGTAGGCTTCTTTGACTTCCTTAAACTTTTCTTCCGATTCCTTGCTATCCGGATTGCGGTCCGGATGGTATTTCATCGCCAGTTTACGGTAAGACTTTTTGATCTCTTCTTCCGAAGCATTTTTTGCGACACCGAGTGTCTCGTAAAAATCACGCTTTGCCATGTTGTCGGCACCTTGCAGTCTATCTACTGATGTAAAAATTACACGAAAAAGCCGAGTCGAGTGCTGCGCTAGGTGCAGCGACTCGGCTCGGCCGGTCTTCGCGGCTAATCCCGCGATGTAGCGTTCAGCCCGGCTGCCCCCAGTTCATGGGAGCGCAAGACAATTACTTGCTGTCTTTGACTTCTTTGAAGTCAGCGTCGACAACGTCGTCCTGCTTGGCGCCTGCGTCCGATGCGCCAGCAGCTTGCTGTGCACCTTCCGCGCCGCCGGCAGCTTGCTGCGCTTGCATGTCGGCATACATTTTTTCGCCCAGTTTCTGCGATGCGCTCGACAGTGCTTCCACCTTGGCGTCGATCTCAGCCTTGTCACCGGCCTTGATGCTTGCTTCCAGGTCGGTGATCGCCGCTTCAATCTTCTCTTTCTCGCCCGCATCCAGCTTGTCGCCGTATTCGGTCAAGGATTTCCGGGTCGAGTGTACCAGAGCATCGGCCTGGTTGCGCGACTCGGCCAATTCTTTGACCTTCTTGTCTTCTTCCGCGTTCAGCTCGGCGTCTTTCACCATCTTCTGGATTTCAGCCTCGGTCAAGCCGGAATTGGCCTTGATCGTGATCTTGTTTTCCTTGCCGGTGGCCTTGTCTTTCGCGCCGACGTGCAAGATGCCGTTGGCGTCGATGTCGAAGGTCACTTCGATCTGTGGCGTACCGCGCGATGCTGGCGGGATGCCTTCCAGATTGAATTCGCCCAGACCCTTGTTGCCGGCGGCGATTTCGCGCTCACCCTGGAAGACCTTGATGGTCACCGCAGGCTGGTTGTCGTCGGCCGTCGAGAAGACCTGGCTGAACTTGGTCGGAATCGTCGTGTTTTTGTGAATCATCTTGGTCATCACGCCGCCCAGGGTTTCGATACCCAGGGACAGAGGGGTGACGTCCAGCAACAGCAAGTCCTTGCGTTCGCCCGACAGGACCGAACCTTGAATCGCTGCGCCCACGGCGACGGCTTCGTCCGGGTTCACGTCCTTGCGTGGATCCTTGCCGAAGAATTCCTTCACTTTTTCCTGCACCTTCGGCATACGGGTCATACCGCCGACCAGGATGATGTCATCGATGTCCGACACTTTCACGCCAGCATCTTTGATAGCGGTGCGGCATGGTTCCATCGTGGCCGTGATCAGCTCTTCCACCAGCGATTCCAGCTTGGCGCGGGTCATCTTCAGGTTCAAGTGGACCGGTGCGCCGTTCGCCATGGCGATGTACGGCTCGTTGATTTCGGTTTGCTGCGACGACGATAATTCGATCTTCGCGCGCTCGGCCGAAGCCTTGATGCGCTGCAGGGCGATCGGATCTTTTTTCAGATCGATGCCGTTGATCTTCTTGAACTCGTCGATGATGTAATCGATGACGCGCTGGTCGAAGTCTTCGCCGCCCAGGAAGGTGTCTCCGTTGGTCGACAGCACTTCAAATTGTTTCTCGCCATCAACATCTGCGATTTCGATGATCGACACGTCGAACGTACCGCCACCCAGGTCATACACGGCGATTTTACGGTCGCCTTTTTCGGTCTTGTCCAGGCCGAAAGCCAGCGCTGCCGCGGTTGGCTCGTTGATGATGCGCTTGACGTCCAGGCCAGCGATACGGCCGGCATCCTTGGTGGCTTGACGCTGCGAGTCGTTGAAGTATGCAGGCACGGTGATGACGGCTTCGGTGACTTCTTCACCGAGGTAATCTTCTGCCGTTTTCTTCATCTTGCGCAGGACTTCAGCCGAAATTTGCGGCGGCGCCAGTTTTTTGTCGCGTACGCCGATCCATGCATCGCCGTTGTCGGCTTTCATGATTTGGTACGGCATCAGCGCGATGTCTTTTTGCACTTCTTTTTCGTCGAACTTGCGACCGATCAAACGTTTGACTGCGTACAGCGTGTTTTTCGGATTGGTCACGGCCTGGCGTTTCGCCGGCGCGCCGACGAGAATTTCGCCATCTTCTTGATAAGCAATAATCGACGGCGTCGTGCGTGCGCCTTCAGCGTTTTCGATTACCTTTGGTTGACCGTTTTCCATGATGGAAACGCAGGAATTCGTGGTTCCCAGATCGATACCGATAATTCTACCCATGATTTTTTTCCTTTTATTTGCTAGATTTCAGATGGTTCTTATATGTGGCAAAGCGGCATGGTTTCAAGGCTTGCTTGATGCCGCCCTCTGATTATTTTGCTTGCGCGGTCGTGACAATGGCTGGACGCAGCAGGCGGTCCGCAATCATATAGCCCTTTTGCAGGACGGATACGATGGTATTGGCTTCCTGCTCCGCTGGCACCACGGCAACGGCCTGGTGTTTCATCGGATCGAGTTTCTCGCCCTGCACTGGCAAGACTTCCACCAGGCGGTTGCGCTCGAACGCTGCATTCAATTGCTTCAGAGTCATCTCGACGCCTTCTTTCAGCGATTCGATGGTCGGTGCTTCCACCGTCAGCGCCGTTTCCAGGCTGTCTTTCACCGGCACCATGGCTTCGGCAAAGCTTTCCACTGCGAATTTATGCGCTTTAGCAACATCTTCCTGCGCACGGCGGCGAATATTTTCGCCATCGGCCTTGGCGCGCATGAAGGCATCGTGCATCTCTGCAAGACGCGCTTCGGTACTCGCCAGCTGCTCTTCCAAAGTAGGCTCTGCGGGAGTCGATGGGGCAGTCGCCGCGGCGTCCGCTTGCGGATTAGGTACAGCTTGGTTTTCCTGATCTTGCATCTAGAAAGCTCCTACAATCAATGACTTAAATGAGTTAGTCTAACTATCTTTACAACACTAACGGGCAGATGGGGCTATATCCTATTGTTTCAAGGGGTATGCGTGGCAAAACCAGGATTACATCGATCCATGTTACAGCTTATTACAAAGCGCTTCCCATTTCGGCCAGCGATCCGTGCGCGCCCCCCTTGATTTTCCAGGCTTCCCCCGGCAAAGCGGGCATTCTACCAGCCCCGCCACGGCCATCGCCACTGGCGACGTTGCTATCTGGATAGTACTTTTGTCGCGCCAGACATGACAAAGCCGCGCAAGCGCGGCTTTTGATTGCAAAAAAATCAATTATCTTCAGTTCGACGCGCCCAGTGCCAAGGCTGCCGCACGCGCCTGCTCGCCCGCCCTCTTGTCCGCGTCGCGCTGCGGCGCCGTCTTCATCGTCGGCCAGCCGATCATGTGCTGCTCGGCAATTTCCGCCATGCCCGCGATCCAGGCCGGCGTCTCATTCAGGCAAGCAATGTAGTGAAACTGCTGGCCGCCGGCCGCCTCGAAATCATGCTTGGCTTCCATGGCGATCTCTTCCAGGGTTTCCAGGCAATCGCTGGTAAAGCCCGGACACAGCAGGTCGACGCGCTTGACGCCCTGTTGCGCCAGCGCCACGAGGGTGGGTGCCGTGTACGGCTGCAGCCATTCGGCCTTGCCGAAGCGCGACTGGAAAGTCACCACGTATTGCTCTTTAGTTAATTTCAACTTTTCCGCCAGCAGACGCGCCGTTTTCAGGCATTGGCAGTGGTAGGGATCACCGAGCAGCAAAGTACGCTTGGGTACACCATGAAAGCTCATCACCAGTTTTTCCGGACGGCCATGCGCTTCCCAATGGTTCAGCACGGAATCGCGCAAGGCGTCGATATACGTGTCGTGCTCGTGGTATTGCTTGATAAAACGCAACTCCGGCACATTGCGCACCGTGGCGTAATGGGCGAATACGGCGTCGTAGATGGACCCCGTCGTCGTGCCCGAGTATTGCGGATAGGCCGGCAAGATGGCGATCCGTTCGCAGCCTTCGCTTTTCAGCTTGGCCAGCACGTCGGGCAAGGAAGGCGAACCGTAGCGCATGGCCATGGCGACCGTGACGCCGTCATGGCCCCGCTCGGTTAGGGCGCCGGCCAGCAGTTTCGCCTGCTTTTGCGTGTGCACTTTCAGGGGCGAGCCCTCGCGCGTCCAGATCGACGCGTATTTCTTGGCCGACTGGCCCGAGCGGAAGGGCAAAATAATCAGGTTCAAAATGAACCACCAGACAATGCGGGGAATCTCCACCACGCGCGGGTCCGACAAGAATTGCTTCAGGTAACGCCGCACAGCCGACGAGGTCGGCGCATCGGGCGTGCCCAGGTTGACCAGCACCACGGCGCTGCGGTCCATGCTGCCATGCGTATACGGCGGTTCTGTTTGAAATGACATGAAGGCTCTTCAAAGGCGTTGGATGGATTAGCCGACCATTATAGTTACATTGCGTCAACATCGGGAATACTGCCAGGCGATGGCAGCACGCCCGTCACATCCAGGTCAAATCGCCAGCAATTCGCGGGCATGCTTGCGCGTGGTGGCCGTGATTTCCAGGCCGCCCAGCATGCGCGCCACTTCTTCCACGCGGGCCTTGGCGTCGAGCATGTCGATGCGCGATGCCGTCTTGCCATTGTCCAGGGTGCTTTTTGCCACCTGGAAATGCTGATTCGCCTGGCTGGCCACTTGCGGCAAATGGGTCACGCACAGCACTTGCCGTCCCTGCCCCAGGCGTTTCAACAGGCGCCCCACCACTTCGGCGACGGCGCCGCCGATGCCGCTGTCGACCTCGTCGAAGATCAGGGTCGGCGTGGTGGTGGCGTGCGAGGTGATGACGGAGATGGCCAGCGCAATGCGCGCCAGTTCGCCGCCGGACGCCACCTTGGCCAGCGAGCGGGGCGCCGTGCCCGCGTGGCCGGCGACGAGGAATTCCACTTGCTCGAGGCCGTGCGCGGCCGGTTCGCACGGGTGCAGCGCGATTTCGAAGCTGCCGCCCGTCATGCTCAGTTCCTGCATGGCGCGCGTGACGGCTTGCCCCAGTTCCAGGGCGGCGGCGCGGCGCGTGGCGGACAGGCGCTCGGCCACGCCGCGGTACTCGGCCTCGATCTTTGCTTCCTGGCGCAGCAAGCCCTCGATATCGGAAGCGTCGGCCAGGTGCTGCAGCTTTTCCGACAGTTTGGCGTGTTCCTCCGGCAACTCTTCGGGCGTGACGCGGAATTTGCGGGCCGTGCTGTGCATGGCTTCCATGCGCGCATCGAGCTGGTGCAAACGCTCCGGGTCCAGCTCCACGCGGTCCAGGTAATTGTTCAGCGCGTACACGGATTCCTGCAGCTGGATGCGCGACGATTCGATCAGGTCGATGATCGGCTGCAATTCCGCATCGACGGACACCAGCTTGCCCAGCTTCTGGTTCAGGGCCGACAGTTGCGACACGATGGGATGATCTTCCTGTTCGGAAATGATCGCCAGCGCTTCCTGCGCCCCTTCGAGCAGGCTGGCCGCGTGCGACAGGCGGCTGTGCTCGTTCGTGATGTCCGTCCATTCGCCGGGCTTGGCGGCCAGCTTTTCCAGTTCGCCCACTTGCCATTCCAGCCGTTCGCGCTCGTACAGCACGTTGGCGGCATTCGTTTCGAATTCCTCGCGCTGGCGCACGAGGGCGCGCCAGCGCTTGTGCAGCGCCGCCACTTGCCGCGCATCCTGCTCCGCGCCCGCTTCGCGCGCCGTCGCCTGGCCGTCGAGCAAGGCCCGCTGCGCTTCGCTTTTCAGCAAGGACTGGTGCGCGTGCTGGCCGTGGATATCGACCAGCATGTCGCCGAGTTCGCGCAGCTGCGCGGCCGTGGCGGGGATGCCGTTGATATACGCCTTCGAGCGGCCCGCATTGTCGATCACGCGGCGCAGCAGCGCGCCGCCATCGTCGTTGGCGAATTCATGCGCCACCAGCCAGGCCTGCGCCACTTCGCTGACGGAAAAATCGGCCGTGATGTCGGCCTTGGCCGCGCCTTCGCGCACCACGCTGGCGTCGCCGCGCCCGCCCAGCGCCAGGGTCAGCGCATCGATGAGGATGGACTTGCCGGCGCCCGTCTCGCCCGTCAGCACGCTGAAGCCGGCGGAAAATTCCAGTTCAATGGTATCGACAATGACAAAATCGCGAATGGACAGTGTATGGAGCATGGCTTCTGTGGTTAGGCGGCGCGCCGCGGGTTGACGTGGAGAAACTTGTTAACTGAGCTTGCCCTCGCCCGACGGGTACTCGTTCCAGTGCAGTTTTTCACGCAGGGTGTTGTAGTAACTCCACCCTTCCGGATGCAGGAAGGTAATCGTATGCGGCGAACGGCGGATGAGGATGCGGTCTTGCTGGACCAGGCTGGCAAAGGTCTGCATGTCGAAATTGACGCTGATATCGCGTCCGCGCACGATTTCCACGACGATCTGGCTGGAATCGGGCAAGACGATGGGGCGGTTCGACAGCGCATGCGGGGCGATCGGCACGAGCACGATGCCGCCCAGGGTCGGATGCAGCAAGGGACCGCCGGCCGACAGCGAATATGCGGTCGAACCCGTGGGCGTGGAAATGATCAAGCCATCCGAACGCTGGTTGTACATGAAGTGGCCGTCGACCTCGACGCGCAATTCCGCCATGCCGGCACCGCCGCCGCGCGAGACGACGACATCGTTGACGGCCATGCCCACGTGAATCGACTCGCCGTCGCGCAGCACGCTACCTTCAAGCAAGGTACGGCGTTCGGCCTTGAAACGGCCGCCGAGAATCTGCGCCAATACAGGCAGCATACGCTCGAGCGGGATATCCGTCATGAAACCCAGGCGTCCCTGATTGATACCGATCAAAGGTACGTCGAATGGCGCCAGCTGGCGCGCAATGCCGAGCATGGTGCCATCGCCGCCCATGACGATGGCGCAATCGGCGGCGGCGCCGATCTCGGCCGGCGACATGGCGCGCACGCCAGGAAACGCCAGGTTCAGATGCGCAGCCGTCTCCGCCTCGAAGACCACCGTGTGGCCCAGCACTTGCAGGAAATCGACGATGCTTTTCACGGGCTCGGCAATGCCATCCGTATTCTGGCGCACGACCAGGGCGATGGTCTTGGCGCCCAGGTTGAAGCGCTCGCCCGGGGCTGGCAAGGTCGCGGCTGGCTGTTCGGCTCGCTGGTCGGCGTAGTTATCGACGGGCATAAAAATCTCGGTAGTGAATTCGGTGGCAAACCGCCCCTGGCTGTCGCGTCGCACGCCGGCATCGCATGATACTGTATATATGCACAGTATAGTGCGGCTGTCGTGTGCCCGCAAGGGGCGTTCCTGGTGTTGCACGCAGTGTAGCGCAGAAAAAGAATCGTCCATGCGTGCGCCAGCGCTCCATCGCCGGACAAATCCGCTTGCGTGGTTCCGGCGGCGGCGGGACACTGGCTGGACATCATTCCTTCCTTCAGGAGGCCATATGGTTGCCCAGCATAGCGAGCGCAAGATCAATACCGATGAAAAGGTCAAGAATGACGGTGTCGACCGCCTGCCGCACGAGCGCGACGAGTCGCCCGACGCGCAGAACGTGCGGCCGCGCAAGATCATGCAACAGGCGGCCAGCGATCTGGAGCAAGGCCTGGTCGATACGGACCGGCACGCGCAACCCGGCGTGGAAAAGGTCAAGCCCGCCGCGCCGCAGCAAGCCCGTCCCGACGCGCAGCTGGAACCAAAGAAGGCGCGCTGACTCCAACCGTCACGCTCTGCTGCTCGCACTGCTCATGCGCACTGGTCATATTACGGAGTACGCCATGCACCGTTACGCCTTTTCCTTCCTGCTGGCCGCTGCCTGCGGCGCCCATCTCGCCCATGCCCAGGCGCCCGCCATGCCCGTTGGCTTCGGCCCCCAGCCCGTGCTGCCCGCGCCGGACAAGCAATTGATTCCCACCGTCAACGTCGCCCCCGTGCAGCGCTGGACGGCGACGCAGCACCCCGCCGTCGCGGCCGACCTGGCCATCCAGGCGTATGCACGCGACCTCGACCATCCGCGCTGGCTGTACGTCTTGCCAAATGGCGACGTGCTCGTGGCGGAAACGAATGCCCCGCCGAAACCGGACGACGGCAAGGGCATCAAGGGCGCCATCATGCAGATGCAAATGAAAAAAGCGGGCGCCGCCACGCCCAGCGCCAACCGCATCACCCTGCTGCGCGGCGTCGACGCGAATGGCGTGGCGCACACGCGCAGCGTGTTCCTGCAGGGACTGAACTCGCCATTCGGCATGGCCCTGGTGGGCAACGAGCTGTACATCGCCAATGCCGACGCCTTGATGCGCTTTCCCTACGTCAGCGGGCAAACGGCCATCACGGCGCCGGGCGTGAAGGTGCTGGATTTGCCAGGCGGGCCCATCAATCATCACTGGACCAAGAACGTCATCGCCAGCCCCGACGGCAAATTTCTCTATGTTTCCGTCGGTTCCAACAGCAATGTGGGCGAAAACGGCATGGCGGCCGAAGAGGGCCGCGCCGCCATCTGGCAATTCGCGCGCGCCACGGGCAAGGCGCGCGTGTATGCCACGGGCTTGCGCAATCCCGTCGGCCTGGCCTGGCAGCCCAGGACGGGCGCCCTGTGGACGGCCGTCAATGAACGCGACGAGCTGGGCAACGACCTGGTGCCCGACTACATGACCTCCGTCAAGGACGGCGCCTTCTATGGCTGGCCCTACAGTTATTTCGGCCAGCACGTCGATGCGCGGGTCCAGCCGCCCCGTCCCGAACTGGTGGCCACGGCTGTTGCGCCCGATTATGCGCTCGGTGCGCACACGGCCTCGCTGGGACTGGCGTTTTATGACGCCACCCTGCTGCCCGAACGCTACCGGGGCGGCGCCTTCATCGGCCAGCACGGTTCGTGGAACCGCAAGCCCTTCAGCGGCTATAAAGTCATCTTCGTGCCCTTCGCCGACGGCGCGCCCAGCGGGCCGCCGCAGGACGTCATCGCCGGTTTCCTCGACAACAATGGCAAGGCGCAGGGACGCCCCGTGGGCGTGGCCGTCGACAAGGCGGGCGCGCTGCTGGTGGCGGACGACGTGGGCAATGTCATCTGGCGCGTCACGCCGGCGCCGTGAAGGCATTCGCGCCGCGCATGCGCCCCCTGTGTGGCGCAACGAACGGAAGCGCAGGGGTGGGACGCGCATGATGGACCTTCGAACCACGCAAGGAGTACATCATGAAAAAAACAGGATCAGCCGTCTGGAGTGGCGGCCTTAAAGATGGCAAAGGATTCATTTCCACCGAAAGCGGCGCGCTCGACAATGTGGCATACGGCTTCAACACGCGCTTCGAAGACGGTCCCGGCAGCAATCCGGAAGAACTGATCGGCGCCGCCCATGCGGCCTGCTTCACCATGGCCTTGTCCGGCCAGCTGGGCGAGGCGGGCTTGCGCGCCACGGCCCTGAAAACCACGGCCGAGGTCAGCCTGGAAAAGATCGATGGCAGCTATGCCATCACGGCCGTCCACCTGACCCTGGTAGCCACCATTCCCGGCGCCACCGACGAAGCGTTCCAGGATGCGGCCCTGCGCGCCAAGCTTGGTTGCCCCGTATCGAAGTTGCTGGCCACGGAAATCACGCTGGATGCCCGTCTGGAGTAAATCCGGAGGCATTGACGTCACCGCCCGCAGCTGTCCTGCACCGGGGCAGCCGGGGCGGTCTCGGCAAGAAAGCCGTAAAACGCATAAAATCCTGCCATTCCCCTATTCATATCAAGGATTTACGATGCGTATTTTGCACACCATGTTACGGGTCGGCGACCTGCAGCGCTCCATCGATTTTTACACGAAGGTCCTGGGCATGAAATTGCTGCGCACCAGCGACAACCCGGAATACCAGTACACGCTGGCCTTCGTGGGCTACGGTTCGAACCCCGACCACGCGGAACTGGAACTGACGTATAACTATGGCACCACCAGCTACGAGCTGGGCACGGCGTATGGCCACATCGCCATCTCGGCCGACGATATCGTCGCCGCTTGCGATGCGGCACGCGCGAATGGCGGCAACGTCACGCGCGAACCGGGCCCAGTGAAAGGCGGCAACACGGTGATCGCCTTCATCACCGACCCGGACGGCTACAAGATCGAATTGATCGAGCGCAAGTTCGACGGCCAGGGCGGCGGCCTGTAATACCTCAGCCTGGTTCGGCGGCCCTGGCAATGGCCGCACGCAGCCAGGCGATGCCCGCATCGCCGTCCGTGCGGCGGTGCCGTATCACTTCAAACGCAAACGGCGCGATGGCAAACGGCGCGGAGTACTGCGCCAGCCCTTGCGCCACGCTGCCGTGCAAGGCGCGCCGCGCCACCGTCAGGATCAAATCCGTCCCCATCACGACCTCCGGTGCGACCGTCCAGTACGGCACGCGCACGGCGATACGGCGCGCCTGGCCCAGCTGCGCCAGCGCCGCATCGACTTCAGCCGCCATGCCGCCTTCGCCGGATGCCACCAGCACGTGCGGGCGCGCCAGATAGGTCTGCAAGCTCAAGCTCTCTCCTTGCGCCAGGCTGGCCGGGTCCAGCGCGCACACGAACGTTTCCTCGAATAAGGTTTCCCTGTGTAACTGTTCGGGCAGTTGCGGGAACACGCCCAGCGCCAGGTCGATCTCGCCATCCTGCACGCCCGCCACCACGGCTGGACGGCTGGCATAGCTGACGGCCAGGTCGATGCCGGGCGCTTCCACGCGCAAGCGCCGCAGCAAAGCAGGCAAGATCAATGCCGCGCCGTAATCCGACATGGCCAGGCAAAACACGCGCTGCGCCGTGGCCGCCTCGAAGACGGCGCCGCCGAGCACGGAGCGCACGCTTTGCAAGGCTTCGGCCAGCGGCCGCGCCAATTCCAGGGCGCGCGCCGTGGGCTGGAAGCCGCCCTTGCCGCGCAGCAGCAGCGGATCGTCGAGCAAGTGGCGCAAGCGTGCCAGCGCATGGCTGACGGCAGGCTGGCTCATGTGCAAGCGTTCCGCCGCGCGCGACAGATGGCGTTCGCTGAGCAGCGCATCCAGGATCACCAGCAGATTCAAATCGACGGCGCGCAGATTATTCATTTGGTGCATAGTTAACTGACAAACTACGAATTGGATTTAATGATGACAGCATAATACGATGGCTCCATCAACTCAACTGTGGAGTCAGACATGCATGGATGGATCACCTTGTTTGCCCCGCTGGCCATGCTGGCCGGCGCCGTCGTCCCGTTCCAGGCGGGCGCGAACGCCGCGCTGGGCCGTAACCTGGGCCACCCGCTGTGGGCCACCCTCGCCTCGCTGGCCGTCAGCGCCGTGCTTGCTTTACTGGTGATGCTGGCCTGGCGGGTGCCCGCGCCCGATTTGCACCTTGCCGTGCGCGGGCCGGGCTGGTCCTGGCTCGGCGGCGCGGCCGGCGTGTTTTATATTACGGCCGCGCTGATGCTGGCGCCGCGCATGGGGTCCGGGCCCTTCATGGCGGCCGTCATCGGCGGACAGATGCTGGCCGCGCTGGCCATCGACCGCTACGGCTTGCTGGGCTTTGCCGTCAAGCATATTTCCCCGCTGCACTGGGCCGGCGCGGGCCTGGTGGTGGCCGGTGTCGTGCTGACCCAGTTCGCCAACAGCCGCGCCGTCTGACAACACCGCCAGACGAAAAAAAACCAGCGCCGTTGCCGGGGCTGGTTTTAATGTAGAGCAAGAGCGCGCTTACTTGACGAGCAAGGCGTTGACGGGCATCAAGTCCGTTTCCTTCAGGGTGCCGGCCGCGGCCTTCAGGCGCAAGCCGTTCATGATGGTGTCATAGCGGGCTTTCGACAGGTCTTTTTGCGTCGAGAACAATTGTTTCTGCGCATTCAAGACGTCGATATTGATGCGCACGCCCACTTGATAGCCGAGCTGGTTCGACTCCAGCGCCGACTTGCTCGACACTTCCGCCGCTTCCAGCGCCTTGACTTGCGCCAGGCCGCTATTGACGCCGAGGAAAGCCTGGCGCGCGCCTTGCGATGCCGTGCGGCGTGCCGTTTCCAGGTCGTTGCGGGCCTTGTTTTCCAGTGCGATCGATTCGCGCACCTTGCTCGTCACGGCAAAGCCGCTGAAGATGGGGATGCTCCACTGCACGCCGATGGCGTTGTTGTTATTGCCGCTGCCATTGCCGCCACCCGAGGTGTAGGTATGGCCCGTGTTGGCGATCAGGTCCAGGGTCGGGTAGTGACCGGCGCGGTTGCGGCCGATGTCGCGCTTGGCCGATTCCACGTTGAACTGGGCCGTGACGACGCCGTAGTTCTGCTCTTCCGCCGAGCTCACCCACGGCTCGATGGCGGCCGGTTCCGGCGCGCTGATGACGACGCCCGTGCGCATCGGCGCCAGCGAGGTCGGCGCTTCGCCGATAATGGTTTGCAGGGCGCTGCGCTTGTTGGCCAGGTCATTGATGGCGGCAAACTCTTGCGCCACCACCAGGTCGTAGGCCGCTTGTGCTTCGTGCGTGTCGGTAATCGTTTGCGTGCCGACTTCGAAGTTGCGCTTGGCCGATGCCAGCTGCTCCGTCGTGGCGACTTTTTGCGCCTGCGTGGCGCCCAGGTTGTCCTGCGCACTGAGCACGTCGAAATACGCCTGCGCCACGCGCGTGATCAGGTCTTGTTGCACCTGTGCAAATTGCGCTTCAGCAATCGCCTGCGCCAGCTTGCTTTGCTGGTAGGTTTCCCAGCGATCCCAGCGGAACAGCGGTTGCGCCAGGGTCAGGTTGTAGCTGTTCGTGCGCACGTTCACGGATGGCGAGGTGATCTTGTTGCCGCCGTTGTTCTGGATGATCTGTTCCTGATTGCCACGCGTATTGCTGCCCGAGGCGGACACTTGCGGCAGCAAGCCTGCCAGGCCCTGCGGAACCCGCTCCATCCCGGCCGACAGGGCCGCGCGCGCGCTGGCGTACTGCGCGTCATTGGCCAGTGCCTGCTGGTACACCTGGATGAGATCGGCCGCCTGTGCTTGCAGCGAGCATGTCATCGAGACAAAGGCGCTGGTCATCAGCACGGCGATAAGGGGTTTCCGCATTGCATTTCTCCGTTGGAGTCGTCAAAAGTTGATGGAATCAAAAATCTGCTACCGCTTGCCTTGCGCCCGCCGGATCAGCGGGGTACAGGCCTCCGCAGGCATGCAGGAAAACATGCCTGGGTGCATCTACTGCAAAATAACTTAGTATTTAGGCATTGCGCTGTCGACTTGCAGCGCCCAGGCATGCACGCCGCCCGTCAAATTACTGATCTTGCCAAACCCATTGCGCTCCAGGAAGGCCGCCACTTGCATGCTGCGCATGCCGTGATGGCAGATGCAGACGATCTCGGCGTCTTCATCGAGGTCATCGATGCGCGCGGGAATCGAGTTCATCTGCATCAAGGTGGCACCGTCGAGGTGGCACAGGTCAAACTCCCACTGTTCCCGCACGTCCAGCAGGAACGGACGCGGGCGGGAAGGGTCAGCCAGCCAGGCGGCCAGCTGCGGTGCACTCAAATGCTCCATCGAATCGGTCGCCTCAGAACTGGAAATGCGACGGTGCAACGGCTTGCAGCGGCGTGACATTGGTTTCAAACAGCTTGCGCGTGTCGTAGGCCTTGTCCGAGCTGCGCGTGATCAAATGCGCCGACATGATCGGCGCTTCGCCGATGATGGCCAGGATGCGGCCGCCGACTTTCACTTGTTGCAACAGTACTTCCGGCAACACGGCCAAGGCACCCGACACGACGATCACGTCATATGGTGCGCCCTTGCTCCAGCCCTGGGCGCCGTCGCCCAGTTCCACGGTCACGTTGGTCACGCCGTTGGCGGCCAGGTTCTGCTCGGCCAGGGTTTTCAATTGGGGAACGATTTCCACGCTCGTCACATGACGCGCCTTGTGCGCCAGCAAAGCGGCCATGTAACCGCTGCCGGTACCGATTTCCAGTACATTTTCATGCTTCTTGACGGCTACGTCCTGCAAAATGCGCGCTTCCAGCTTCGGCGTGAACATGCATTCGCCGCCACCCAGTGGGATTTCCGTATCGACGAAGGCCAGGTTTTTATAGGCGGCAGGCACGAAATCTTCACGTTTGACCACGTTCAACAGCTCCAGCACGTCGATATCCAGTACGTCCCATGGACGGATCTGCTGTTCGATCATATTGAAGCGGGCTTGTTCGATATTCATCTTTGGACTCGGTAAGTGAAGTAATAATCCGCCATTTTATCGTTGAACTGGCTGAAAGCACATGTTAACTATAAAGGCGGGGAATGGAGGAAATTTGCGACGATCTGCAGATTTGGGGGGGCGAACCTTGGAAAAGGGGTAACTGAACGGTAGTAGCCAGGCCCGGTGCATCAGCTTTTCCCGGGCGCCTCCGCCTGCAGACTGCGCAAGCTCATGTCGATAAAGGCATCCATATAGGCGAGCGGATCGATATCCTTGACCTCGCACGGCACGAAAGAGTGCGTCCACATCATGAGCATGGTGACGGGCGCGCTGAGGATGGTGCTGACCAGCACGGGATCGATCTGGCGGAATTCGCCGCGCTGCATGCCCCGTTCCAGCAGGCTGACGATCAGCCCGTTGCCGCGCGTGACGACTTCTTCGTTGTAAAACTGCGCCAGTTCCGGGAAATTGTTCGCTTCGGCCAGCATCAGCTTGGTCAAACCGGCCAGTTTGGTGGCACCGAATTCCTCCCACCACTGCATCATCACCTTGCGCAACAATTCGGCGCTGGTGCTGTCCGAAGCGGCCATGCTGTCTTCCGCCTCGCCGATCGACTGCACGATATTGTCGCGCACCACGGCCTTGAACAGCTCTTGTTTATTCTCAAAGTACAGGTACAGGGTGCCTTTCGACACGCCGGCCCGCTTGGCCACATCCTCCAGGCGCGTCGATGCAAACCCCCGTTCGACAAACAGGTCGAGGGCGGCAGCGAGTAATTCCTGCGGGCGGGCATCCTTGCGCCGCTCCCAGCGGGGCTTGGTATCAATCGGGGCTTGCATGTGTCTTTCCAAGTAACTTACTTTTGAGTCATTAATAGTAGCCCTGTCTACGGGCAAGGTCAAGCACGGGCGACGCGGGGCACCGCCCAGTATGCTGAACACGGGTATTGTACGCTCCGTGCCGGCGTTAGCGACACCTCCTCTGGCGCCTGACCTGTGGCGCTGGGTGAACCAGAATGCGTTTCAGCCCCCGTTTTGCGCAGTTCATCGCATTTGCATTCAGCAAAGACAGTCCCTTTGCTATCTTGACATCGACAGCACGGCAGCCGCGGCGCGGCAGCCGGCTTTTTTCTTGTCCTGAACTAAAACAATCATAAAGGAAACACCATGCGTACCTTGCTGGCCCTGTGCTGTGCCGTTGCCCTCGGCGGTTGCGCCATCGTCATCAACCCCAACGATGGCGAAGTGCGCCACGCGGACTCGGGCGGCAATGCCATCCAGGGCAACGAGCAAGTGAGCCGCGACGTGCGCCAGGTCAGCAACATCAACACGCTCGACATCGACAGCATGAAGCGCATCGATCTCAAGATCGACGTGCGCGTGGGGCCGGCAACATCGCTGGTGATCGAAGCGGACAGCAATCTGCAGCCGCGCATCCATAGCGAAGTGAGCGGCAATACCCTGCGCATCTGGAGCGATACGAACATTCGCAGCAGCAATGGCATCCACGTCATCTACACGACGCCGCAATTGAGGAAGATCAACATCTCCGGCTCGGGCCGCCTGGTGGCCAGCGGTTTCAATGGCGAGGATTTCAGCCTGGAGCAGCGCGGTTCGATGAAGAGCGAATTGTCGGGCACGGTGGGACGCTTCGACGTGGCCAACAATGGCTCGGGCAGCGTCAACGCGGCGGCCCTCGCCAGCGGCAACACGGACGCGGTGCAAAACGGTTCGGGCAATATCCAGCTGGGCGGCGTGCGCGGCGAACGCATCAATGTGGCCGTCAACGGCTCGGGCAGCATCAGCGCCAGCGGCGCCGTGCAGCGTCTCGATGCCAACGTGAATGGCTCGGGCGACATTAACCTGGCCGCCCTGCGCAGCGACGTCGCGTATCTGGCGAGCAACGGTTCCGGCGACATCGACGTCACCGTCCAGAATGAAGTCAATGCCCGCGCCAGCGGTTCCGGCCGCATCACCGTGCATGGCGCCCCGGCCCGCCGCACCCTGTCGGGCAAGCGCGTCAGCATCGTGCGCTGAACGCCCCTCTGGCGACGCATGGGGGCCGGCTTGCTATACTGTCGGCCCTCGACCCTTTTCCAGCCCGCTGCCATGCCGTCCCCCGCCGTTTCCCTGGCATGCCGCCCATCCTGC
Source organism: Janthinobacterium sp. GW822-FHT07A03 (assembly GCF_058798815.1). Classification (NCBI taxonomy): domain Bacteria; kingdom Pseudomonadati; phylum Pseudomonadota; class Betaproteobacteria; order Burkholderiales; family Oxalobacteraceae; genus Janthinobacterium; species Janthinobacterium sp. GW822-FHT07A03. Next base: position 397,516 of record NZ_JBXAKW010000003.1, read on the forward strand.
GGCGCCTGCTGCACCGCACCGTCCATCACCAGCCCCATTCCCGGCATGCCAGACGGAAAACCGGCGGGCGTGCGCTGCATCCAGCTGGCCGACGACAACCGCTGCAAGATCTTTGGCCAGCCGGAGCGTCCCGCGTTTTGCGGCGGCTTGCAGCCCTCGGCAGACATGTGCGGCGACAGCCGCGAGCATGCCATCCACTGGCTGGCCGAGCTGGAACGGCTGACGGCGCCCTGAGCGGCGGCAACGCTTTAGTCTGCGGCCTTGGTCCGCACCGAGGCACGCTCCTCATCACGCAAGCGTTTGTATTCCAGCAGCAGGGAAACGACCAGATAGGCCAACAGCACGAACAGGGAAGCGCGCGCATCGCTCCAGTCCAGCGTGCCGTGGCGCTTCCAATGCAGCGCATTGAAGACAATCAGCATGGCCACGACACCCCACCCGCTACGGCGCATGACGCGGCCCAGCAAGGTTGCCATTAATAATTTATTGGAGAACATGGTTTCCTTATTCCATTTTTCCCAACTGTACGCACTTCATATTCCTACGGCAATACCGGCACGCGCGCAAAAGTCACCTTGACTCGATTTGCACGTTTGAGTATATTCATGCACATTCCTGCACGCTTATAAGTTCACATGTCCGCTACCCTGCTCCTCAAACAACGCCACGCCCTGATCCAGCAACAATTGCACGCCGATGGCCGCGTGCTGGCGCTGGACCTGGCGCGCCAGCTCGACGTCTCCGAAGATACGATACGGCGCGACCTGCGCGAAATGGCGGCGGCGGGCCTCTGCCAGCGCGTGTATGGCGGCGCCCTGCCGCTGGCGCCCGCCGCCGGCACCAGTCTGAGCCAGCGCAAGCAGGAAGCGCCCGAACGCAAGGCGCGCCTGGCGCAGGCCGCCGTGTCGCTCGTGCGCGCGGGCCAGGTGCTGTTTCTCGACGCGGGCTCGACCAACCTGGCTATCGCCGGCGCCTTGCCGGAGCTGGCGCTCACTGTCATCACCAATGCCCCCGCGATCGCCATGGCGCTCATGGAGCGTCCCGAGATCGAGCTGATCATGGCTGGCGGCCGGGTCGACCGCCGCGCCGGTGCCAGCCTGGGACCGCAGGCGCTGCGCACGGTCGAGCGCATGCATCCCGACCTGTGCTTCCTCGGTGCCTGCGGTGCCGATGCGGAGGCGGGCGTGACGGCGTTCAACTATGACGAGGCCGAGTTCAAGCGCAGCATCGCCGGCGCCAGCAAGGCGGTCGTCGTGGCCGTCACCAGCGACAAGCTGGGCACGGCCGCGCCTTTCGGCGTGCTGGCCACGGGCTTGCTGCAGCACCTGGTGCTCGAAGCCGATGCCGATGCCGAGCACGCGGCTGCCTTTGAACGGCTGGGCGTGCAAGTGTTGCGCGCCCGCGCCTGATTTTATCCACCCCGACTCTTGAAAAGCTCCCCCATGCATCTCACCGGCACCTTGCAACAACGCGCCACGCGCCTGGTTTTCTTCGCGGCCGGCCTCGGCATGGCCGCCTGGGCCCCGCTGGTTCCCTACGCCAAATCGCGCCTGGGCCTCGATGAAGCCACCCTCGGCGTCTTGCTGCTGTGCCTGGGCGCCGGCTCGCTGTGCGCAATGCCGTTTACGGGCATGCTCACAGCCCGCTTCGGCTGCCGCAAGGTCATCGCCGCCGCCGGCCTGCTCTTGACCGCCATCCTGCCCGGCCTGGCGCTGGCCGCCACGCCGCTGCAACTGGGCCTGGTGCTGCTGGTGTTCGGCGCGGCCATGGGCACCTTCGACGTGGCCATCAACATCCAGGCCGTGATCATCGAAAAAGCCAACGGCGGCGCCATGATGTCGGGTTTTCACGCCCTGTTCAGCGTGGGCGGCTTCGCCGGCGCGGCCTGCATGGCGCTGCTGCTGTGGCTGGGCCTGTCGCCGGCCTGGTCCTGCGCGGTGATGATGCTGCTGCTGTGCGGCGTGCTGGGCGCGGCGCAAGGCCATCTGCTGCCGACGGCGTCCGCCTCCGGCGAAAAAACGCCGCTATTCGTCATGCCGCACGGCGCCGTCATTTTCATCGGGTTACTGTGCTTTATCGTCTTCCTGGCCGAAGGCGCGATTCTCGACTGGAGCGCCCTGTTCCTCACCACCACGCGCGGCGTGGAAGAAGCCAAGGGTGGTCTAGGCTACGCCGCCTTCGCCATCGCCATGACGATAGGCCGCTTCACGGGTGACAAGGTGGTCAGCCGCTTTGGCGGCAAGCGTGTGCTTACTTTCGGCGGCTTGTGCGCGGCCAGCGGCTTCTTCCTGGCCGTGCTGGCGCCGCACGCCGGTGTCGCCATGGCCGGCTTCGTGCTGATCGGCCTGGGTGCCGCGAACATCGTGCCCATCCTGTTCACGGCGGCGGGCAACCAGCATGCCATGCCGGCCAGCCTGGCGGTGGCAGCCATCACCACCATCGGCTATGCGGGCATCCTGGCCGGTCCGGCCGTCATCGGCTTCGTGGCGCACGCCACCAGCCTGAATATCGCCTTCGCCATGCTGGGCGCCGCCCTGCTGCTGGTGGCGGCCAGCGCGCGCCTCGTGGCGCCGGCAAAGCAAGCATCCTGATCGCCCCTCCTGCCTGGTGGACGGCGCTAAAAAAGCGCCGCCCGACAGCGCCCAAATAAGGTCCGCAGGCCTGCGGCGTGGTAAGCTTCGACCCCGCGCACATTGCTGGCGCCATGCAGTCACCCCATCCTGTCAATTACACCCTTGTATACATCTATGGATCTCATTCTTGCGTTAAAAGCCATCATCATGGGGCTGGTCGAAGGTTTCACCGAATTCTTGCCGATTTCGTCCACGGGACATCTGATCCTGGCCGGCAGCCTGCTCGACTTTACCAAGGATGTCTCGAAAGAAGTCATGGATGTCTTCGAGATCGCCATCCAGGCCGGCGCCATCCTGGCCGTCTGCTGGGAATACCGCCAGCGCATCGGCAGCGTGCTGTCCACCTTCAGCACCGAGGTCAAGTCGCGCAAGTTCGTGCTGAACGTGGCCATCGCCTTTATCCCGCTGGCCGTCATCGGACTGGCGATTGGGAAGATGATCAAGCATGCGCTGTTCAAGCCAGTACCGGTCGCCATGGCCTTCATCATCGGCGGCATCGTGATTTTGCTGGTGGAGCGCCGCGCGCGCACCAACCCCGTCACCGTGCGCGTCAACTCGGTCGATGAAATGACGCCGTTCGACGCCTTGAAAGTGGGCTGCGCGCAGGCGTTCGCGCTGATTCCCGGCACCAGCCGCTCCGGTTCGACCATCATCGGCGGCATGCTGCTGGGCCTGTCGCGCAAGACGGCCACCGAATTTTCGTTCTTCCTGGCCATCCCGACGTTGCTGGCCGCCACCGCCTATTCTTTGTACAAAGCGCGCGACATCCTGTCGGCCACCGACGTGCCCCTGTTCGGCCTGGGCACCGTGGCCGCCTTCATCTCCGCCTTCCTGTGCGTGCGCTGGCTGCTGCGCTACATCAGCTCGCACGACTTCACGTTTTTTGCCTGGTACCGCATCGTGTTCGGTTTGCTGGTCCTGGCCAGCGCCCACTACGGCTGGGTTGTTTGGGCAGAATAAGGTACTATGAATCAAGATCTTAACCAGCGCGCGCTGCACCTGCTGCAAACCGTTTTCGGCTACCCGGCCTTCCGCGGCCAGCAAGCCGACATCGTCGATCACGTCAGCCATGGCGGCGACGCGCTGGTGCTGATGCCCACGGGCGGCGGCAAGTCGCTGTGCTACCAGATTCCTGCCCTGCTGCGCGATGGCGTCGGCGTCGTCGTCTCGCCGCTGATCGCGCTGATGCAGGACCAGGTCGACGCTCTGGAAGAAGTCGGCGTGCGCGCCGCCTTCCTCAATTCCACGCAAACCTACGAAGAAGCGAGCCGCATCGAGCGCCTGGTGCGCACGGGCGGTATCGACGTCGTCTACGTGGCGCCCGAGCGCCTGATGACGCAGCGCTGCCTGGACCTGTTCCAGGCCTCGAAGATCTCCCTCTTCGCCATCGACGAGGCGCATTGCGTGGCCCAGTGGGGCCACGACTTCCGTCCCGAATACATCAAGCTGTCGGTGCTGCACGAGCAGTTCCCGGACGTGCCGCGCATCGCGCTCACGGCCACGGCCGACCCGCAGACGCGCGCTGAAATTGCCCTGCGTTTGCAGCTGGAAGACGCGCGCCAGTTCGTCTCGTCCTTCGACCGCCCGAACATCCGCTACCAGATCGTGGAAAAGGCGAATGGCCGCAAGCAGCTGCTCGACTTCATCAACACGGAACACGCGGGCGACTGCGGCATCGTGTACTGCCTGTCGCGCAAAAAAGTCGAAGAGACTGCGGAATTCTTGAACCAGAGCGGCATCCGCGCCCTGCCGTATCACGCCGGCATGGAGTACGCCAAGCGCAGCGCCAACCAGGCGCGTTTCCTGCGCGAGGAAAACATCGTCATGGTCGCCACCATCGCCTTCGGCATGGGCATCGACAAGCCCGACGTGCGCTTTGTGGCCCACCTCGACCTGCCAAAAAGCATCGAGGGCTATTATCAGGAAACGGGGCGCGCGGGCCGCGACGGCATGGCCGCCAGCGCCTGGATGGCGTACGGCTTGCAGGACGTGGTGCTGCAGCGGCGCATGATCGACGAATCGGAAGCGGACGACACCTTCAAGCGCGTGCTGGGCGTCAAACTCGACGCCATGCTGGGCCTGTGCGAAACGCTCAGCTGCCGCCGCATGCGCTTGCTCGAATACTTCGGCGAACCGGCTTCGCCGTGTGGCAATTGCGATACCTGCCTGGTGCCGCCCGTGTCCTTCGACGGCACGGTACCCGTGCAAAAACTGCTGTCGGCCATCTACCGCGTCGACCAGCGCTTCGCCGGCGGCCACGTGATCGACGTGCTGCGCGGCGTGGAGTCGGAACGCATCAAGACCTGGCACCACGATTCGCTGTCGGTCTTCGGCATCGGCTCGGACCTGGGCGAAGCGGAATGGAAATCGATTTTGCGCCAGGCCATCGCGCTCGGTCTCGTCTCGGTCGACCATGAACAATACAGCTCGCTGAAGCTGACCGACGCCTCGCGCCCCGTGCTCAAGGGCGGCCAGAAGGTCCAGCTGCGCCAGTACCAGAAACCGGTGAAAACCAGCAAGCGCAGCACCAGCGTGGCGAAGGGCTATGTCGAGACGGATTTGTCCACCAGCGAGCAGGCGATCTTCGACAAGCTGCGCTGGTGGCGCGTGGAGACGGCGCGCACGCACAACGTGCCCGCCTACGTGATTTTCGTCGACGCCACCCTGCGCGAAATCGCCAAGGCCAAGCCTACCTCGCTCGAGCAGATGCGCGGCGTGAGCGGCGTGGGCGAGAAAAAACTGGCCTCGTACGGCGACGAAATCGTCGCCATGATCCTGGAGATGATTTGATGGAAGCACTCTCTTCCGACCTGATCTATCAGGCCGTAAAAATCCTCGGCGCCCAGCCTGACGCAGAAGACGCGGTGGAAGCGCAAGTACGTGTCCTGGTGCAGGACGACCTCACCGTGCGCCGCCTGGCCGACGTCGTGCCGGAAGCTTTTGGCCTGGTGCTGGCGTCGCACCTTCCCGGTGCCGAAAACATGACCCTGCCCGACACCTTTTGCGCCCAGGACGAAGACGGCGAGTGGGTGGAGTTCCCCCTGCGCCGGGAGCCGATCTTTGTCGTCGCTGCGGATATCGCCCAGCATACTTTCCACAACGGCCCGCGCGCCCTGATAAAAAATCTCGCCGACCGCAGCTCCTTGCTGTCGGCCATCAACAAGGCCTTGAACGCGGGTGGCTCGCTCGAAGGCACGACCCTGGGCCCGCCATCCTTCTTCGGCCTGCCCGCCGCCCTGTACCAGGCGGCGGCCGCACCCGATACGCCCTGACCACCTCACCTTGCCTCTGCCCTTGATAACGGAACGCTGCCGCGATGGAAACCAAATGGCTGGAAGACTTCATCTCGCTCGCTGAAACGCATAATTTCAGCCGTTCCGCGGCCCTGCGCCACGTCACCCAGCCGGCGTTCTCGCGGCGCATCCAGTCGCTGGAAAACTGGCTCGGCATTGACCTGGTCGACCGCACCTCGTACCCGACGCGGCTGACGCCCGCTGGCGCCGTGTTCTACGAGCAGGCGCTGGAAATGCTGGGGCAGATCAACGGCGTACGCGCCCTGTTGCGCGGCAAGCGCGCGGCCACGCAAACGAGCGTCGACTTCGCCGTTCCGCACACCCTGTCGCTGACCTTCATGCCGAAATGGCTGACGGCGCTGGAAGAAGGTTTTGCGCCGATCAACAGCCGTCTGATGGCCCTGAACGTGCATGACGCCGTGCTGCAGCTGGTCGATGGCGGCTGCGACCTGCTGCTGTGCTATCACCATCCGCGCCAGCCGGTGCAGCTGGACCCGGGCCGCTACGACATGCTGGTGATGGGCCGCGAAACCCTGCGCGCATATGCGCGCTGCGGCCAGGACAAGGTGCCGGACTTCGTCCTGCCCGGCAGCGCCAAGGAGCCCCTGCCCTTCCTCTCCTACACCAGCAACGCCTACCTGGGTCGCATGGTGGAACTGCTGCTGGCCGACGCCAAGGCGCCCCTGTTTCTGGAAACCTGCTACGAAACGGACATGGCCGAAGGCTTGAAAATGATGGCGCTGGAGGGGCGCGGCATCGCCTTCCTGCCAGAATCGGCCGTCATGCGCGACGTCAAGTACAAGCACCTGGCGCGCGCCGACGGCGGCGCGCCAGGCTGGGAAATCGAGCTGGAAATCCGCTTGTACCGCGAACGCCCGTCCAGCCTGCGCCCCGGAAAACAGATCGTCGAAAGCCTGTGGCAATACCTGCTGCAGGCGCAGGACGGCAAGGCGCGCGCCGGCAAGCGCCGCAAGCGCACCACCGGGACAGCTCTCTCCTGACTGGCAATCCTGTCAATACAACTATGCATTAAATGCATAACCGGATGCGCACAAAGCATTGGCCGGGGCATGAGGCTATCGCCTACGATGCGGTTCCGCTGCGCGCAGCCTAAAGGTGCGCCTATCACAGCATTTTTGAACGCCAGAAAAAATCATCGCGATGCTCTGCAGATTTTTCGGCGTTACACCACCGTTTTGTCCAGGAGCTTATCAAGCATGACCAGCAAGCACGCACTTCCTTCTTACCTCAATTCCGAAGATCTGGGCCCATGGGGCGTCTACCTCGAGCAGATCGACCGCGTTACGCCTTACCTGGGCAACCTGTCACGCTGGGTGGAAACGCTGAAGCGTCCAAAGCGCATCCTGACGGTCGACGTGCCTATCGAGCGCGATGACGGCACCATTGCTCACTACGAAGGCTACCGCGTGCAGCACAACCTGTCGCGCGGCCCGGGCAAGGGCGGCGTACGCTTCCACCAGGACGTGACCCTGTCGGAAGTGATGGCGCTATCGGCCTGGATGACGGTCAAGAATGCAGCGGTCAACGTGCCATACGGCGGCGCCAAGGGCGGTATCCGTGTCGATCCGAAGACCCTGTCGCGCAACGAACTGCAACGCCTGACCCGCCGCTACACGAGCGAGATCAGCATGATCATCGGACCGAACAAGGATATCCCGGCGCCGGACGTCAACACGAATGAACAAGTCATGGCGTGGATGATGGACAGCTACGCCATGATCGGCGGCAATATGTCGACCGGCGTGGTGACGGGCAAGCCAATTTCGCTGGGCGGCAGCCTGGGCCGCCGCGATGCGACGGGCCGCGGCGTATTCGTCGTCGGTTGCGATGCGGCCGCCAAGGTCGGCATGTCGCTCGAAGGCGCGAAAGTCATCGTGCAAGGTTTCGGCAACGTGGGCGGCGTCGCTGCACGCATGTTCGCTGAAGCCGGCTCGAAAGTGGTCGCGGTACAAGACCACAAGACCACCGTCGTGCATTCCGGCGGCTTGAACATCCCGCAATTGCTGGCACACGTGGCCGAAGTGGGCAGCGTCGAAGGCTTCCCGGGCGCCGAGGCATTCGTGCCGCGCGAAGATTTCTGGGGCATCGATTGCGACATTCTGATCCCGGCCGCGCTGGAACAGCAAATCACGGCCGAGCGCGCACAAGTCATCCGCGCCAAGATCATCTTGGAAGGCGCCAATGGCCCGACCCTGCCGGCAGCGGACGACATCCTGACCGACCGCGGCGTGCTGATCGTGCCGGACGTGCTGGCCAACGCCGGCGGCGTGACCGTCAGCTACTTCGAGTGGGCACAGAACTTCTCGAGCTTCTTCTGGACGGAAGAAGAAATCAACAGCCGCCTGACCCGCATCATGCGCGAAGCGTTCGACGCGGTATGGCAAGTGTCGCAAGAGAAGAAAGTGTCGATGCGTACCGCCACCTTCATCCTGGCGTGCACGCGCGTGCTGCAGGCTCGCGAAGTACGCGGCCTGTATCCATAATGGCTGCCTGAGAAAATGCCTGGGGCGTTGTTGCTTCGCCTCGCCGTACTAGCGTACTGTCTTCGGCTTTGCGCCTGGCCCCAGACATTTTTCAGGCGCCATTGGGTTGCTGACGCTCTAAAAAAATCCCGCCACACTTGCGTGTGAGCGGGATTTTTTGTATGGACAGCGCATGGCAATGCTTACCAGATAATGCACTGAAAAACGAGCGGGCTCTTCACTCAATCCAGCCGCCTTCAGGCATACTATTGACACCAATATAAACAGGAATATTCATGAGCCGAATTTTAATATCCGGAAGAACTGGCCAGGTTGGCTATGAGCTCGAGCGCAGCCTGCAAGGCCTGGGAGAAATCATCGCGCTTGATCGCAGTCAAATGGATTTGAGTAATCTGCAACAGGTGCGGGACGTCATTCGCAGTGTGAAGCCTACGCTGATCGTCAACCCTGCCGCCTATACTGCAGTTGACCAGGCGGAACGCGAACCGGAACTTGCACTGCGCATCAACGGCGAAGCCCCTGGCGTCATGGCTGAGGAAGCCAAAAAGCTTGGCGCCACACTGATACATTACAGTACCGACTATGTGTTCGACGGGAGCAAGGACAGTGCCTATCTGGAAACTGATCCTACCTGTCCAGTGAATGTTTACGGCAGCAGCAAGCTGGCGGGCGAACAAGCCATTCAAGCCACGGGCGTCGCCCACCTTATCCTACGCACCAGCTGGGTATATAGCACGCATGGCAAAAATTTTCTGCTCACCATGCGCCGCCTGGCCCAGGAGCGCGATGCGCTCAATATCGTATCGGATCAATTCGGCGCCCCGACCTGGAGCCGTACGATTGCCGACACCACCGCGCACATTGTCGCGCAAAGCCTGGCCACCGCCGACCAGCAAGCGTGGTGGGATGAGCATTCCGGGCTCTACCATTTGACGGCACAAGGAAAAACCACGTGGTTTGGCTTCGCCGAAGCGATCATGGCCCATGCATCGGTCACGAAAAAGCCGCAGCTGACACCCATACTGGCATCCGAGTACCCGGTCCCGGCACAGCGACCTGCCAATTCGGTATTGTCGTCGCAGAAACTGATGGAGACTTTCTGCGGCCTGCCCAACTGGCATGATGCATTACTGCTGTGCCAAAACTAAATACATCGGCCCTCTCTCAGGCAAGATAGCCTTGCGGATTCTGGTGCTGCCAGCGCCAGTGGTCGCGGCACATGTCGTCGATGTTTTTCTGCGCTTGCCAGCCCAGCAATTGCTTCGCCTTGTCGGCCGAGGCGTAGCAGCTGGCGATGTCGCCGGGACGGCGCGGTACGATGTCGTACGGGACCTTGCGGCCGCTGGCGGCCTCGAAGGCGCGCACGGTATCGAGCACGCTGTAGCCGTGGCCCGTGCCCAGGTTGACGGTAAAGCCGCCCTCGGTGGAGAACAGGCGGTTCAGCGCGACCACATGGCCCAGCGCCAGGTCGACCACGTGAATGTAGTCGCGCACGCCCGTGCCATCCGGCGTATCGTAATCATTGCCGAAGACGGCCAGGCGCTCGCGGCGGCCCACGGCCACCTGGGCGATGAAAGGCATCAGGTTGTTCGGGATGCCACCCGGATCCTCACCGATCAAGCCGCTGGCATGTGCACCGACCGGGTTGAAATAGCGCAACACACCAACCTGCCACTGCGCATCGGCGTGCACGAGATCGGCCAGGATCTGCTCGACCATCAGCTTGGAGCGGCCATAGGGGTTGGTCACGGACAGGCGCGACGATTCCAGGATCGGCAAGGCTTCCGGATCGCCATACACGGTGGCCGACGAACTGAACACAAAACGCTTCACATTCGCCGCCGCCAGCACTTCCAGCAGCGCCACGGTGCCTGACACATTGTTGTCCATGTACATCAGCGGCTGGGCCACGGACTCCCCCACGGCTTTCAAGCCCGCGAAATGGATCACCGCGTCAACAGCGTGCTCGCGCAAGACAGCCGCCATGGCCGTGCGGTCGCGCACATCCGCTTCGTAGAACGGCACGCTTTTGCCGGAGATGCGCTCCACGCGCACCATCGCCTCGCGCGCGCTATTGCACAGATTATCCACCGCGACCACCTCAAAACCGGCAGCCAGCAATTCGACACAGGTATGCGAACCGATGAAACCGGATGCGCCGGTCACGAGTATTTTCTTGGACATAATATCAATCAATGCAAAAAAGATAAGGCTATCGTATTTTACCCGCCTTGCCTAGCCAGCACACGATAGCGTGCATATGAAAAAAGCCTGCGGCGTGGCTGCGGCAGGCTTTTTTTCATGCAAACGGTCCAGATGGGCCACATTTATTTCTTGATAAACACCAGATCCCACACGCCGTGGCCCAGCTTCAAGCCGCGGTTTTCAAACTTGGTCAGCGGACGATACGCAGGCTGCGGCGCATAAGCATCGGCGCTATTGCGCAACTGCGGCTCGGCGCCCAGCACTTCGAGCATTTGCACCGCGTAATCCTCCCAATCGGTGGCGCAATGCAGATAGCCGCCCGGCGCCAGGCGATCGGTCAATTGCTTGACGAACGGCGACTGGATCAGCCGGCGCTTGTTGTGGCGCGCCTTGTGCCATGGATCAGGAAAGAACACATGGATGCCGGCCAGCGAATTGGCGGGAATCATGTGCGTCAGCACTTCCACGGCATCGTGCTGGAGCAGGCGCAGATTCGTCAGCGACTCTTCGCCGATCAGCTTCAACAGGCTGCCAACACCGGGCGTATGCACTTCCACGCCGATGAAATCCTTTTCCGGCATGGCTTTGGCGATATGCGCCGTCGTCGCGCCCATACCGAAACCGATTTCCAGGATGACGGGCGCCTTGCGGCCGAACACCTGCCCGAAGTCCATGGACTCCTTAGCGAAAGGCAACAGGAACTGCGGCCCCAAGGTCTCAAGCGCGCGCGCCTGCGCGACAGACAGCCGTCCCGCGCGAGTCACGAAGCTGCGGATGCGGTGTTCGGTCGGATCGTACATCATCGGCCGCGCCGGGCCGTTTGCTGGGGTATCAGAGGACATGGGAATGAAGAAAATAGTGGCCGCGCCGCACAAAGCCAGGCGCCAGCGGAAAATGGAGCGGGTGAAGGGAATCGAACCCTCGTCGTAAGCTTGGGAAGCTTCTGCTCTACCATTGAGCTACACCCGCGAAGCCTGCATTTTACGCGGGATGGGAAGGACTTGGCAAACTTGCGAAGCGCCATCTGATATCGTAACGTACCATCCAGTAACCGTGTACATCGGATAGACGCATAACGAATATGTCAACTCAGAACAACATCATGAGGAAAAAAACAAGAAAATGCTTTAATATGAAGCTGAAATACCGTTAATTATTGTCATCATGATGTGTGCAACACAGACCAGCAGGAGAAATGTTGCTACAATCGCGTGACAGCTTTAACATTTCCCTGTTTAACCTAAAGGATATCCCATGAAAAAAATTCTGATCGCTTCGGCAATCCTCTGCTTCGCTTCCGCGCAAGCAATGGCTCAATCCACGCCAGCCCCAGCACCAGCTGCCGCCCCAGCAGCTGGCGCTGCCGCTGGCACCACCGTTGCAGGTCTGAGCGTCAGCACCATGATCGCAATCGGCGCAGCCGTTGCCGTTGTAGCCGGTGCAGCCAGCTCGGATTCGACCACCGCGCACACCACCCCAACCCACCATTAATACCTGGCTGCCCAGGCAGCGACAGGTAAGTCCAGCCTGCAGCTTGATGTTGAGCCGAAAGGTGAAGGCTTGGTGCAGTAATAGTTGACATAGTCAAATATGTTGACTATTGCAAAAAAGCCCTTTTCATTTGAAAATGGGCTTTTTTACTTTTTATTAAACATCAAAAAGATTGGCAGCAATCTTTCTGCTGTGGGCGAATGATGTTATATCGTTGGGCCACGCCTGCGATCCTCATCTATTCATTAAGAGATCCGCTTTCATGCCATTGAAATATCCTGCAACATCCCTTCAGTTACCATGAAGAATCAGCCTTTCTTCAAGCGCATGGGATTTGCCCTGCAGGGGATGAGCGCTGCTTTCCGCATGGAATCTAGCTTCCGTCTGCAATGTCTGGCTGCGCTGATGGTACTCATAGTGCTCTCCTGGTGCAAACCTGCCTTGATATGGTGGGCACTACTATTGCTCAATTGTGGCATGGTCCTGGCTGCGGAATTGTTTAATACCGCGCTGGAACACCTGATCGACCACCTTCATCCAGCCCTGCATCCGAGCGTCAAGATTGCCAAGGACTGCGCAGCAGCAGCAGTGTTGCTCCTCAGCATGACTGCCATATGCGTGTTTGTTGCTTTTTTGCTTGAAAACGTTGCGTGCTAAGTAGGAATACAGGACTAGCAAACTACAATAGAGGACGAGCTAACGTACGTGCGTCTCCGGGTCTATAAAGTAGAGAAAAAATACAAAATCTCTAGTTGATTAAAATATTGCCCCAGTTTGCGCTATTGACTTTTTGCCAGCACGTACGCCGCTGTACAAGAGCGCGACAAGCCGGGCAAGTTTTAATACATGACGAATTATTCCGCTCTATACAATATTAAATTTACATTGAAGCATAAATGACTATCCCTCTCTTACCAGTGATTCTTTGCGGCGGTTCTGGCACACGTTTATGGCCACTTTCGCGCGAGGCATTCCCAAAGCAGTTTCTGCGCTTGTCGAATCAGGGCAGCATGCTGCAACAAACACTGCAGCGTCTGGCCGGGATCGACACTGTTTCGCCAGCACTGCTGGTATGCAACGAATCCTCGCGTTTTATTGTCGCCGAGCAAGTGCGCGAGATCGGCCTGGAAAATAGCCGCATGCTACTTGAACCCATGCGCCGCAATACGGCACCGGCGATCGCCTCAGCCGCCTTGCATGCAATGGAAAATGGCGAAGATCCGCTCCTGCTGGTGCTGCCATCGGACCACGTCATTTTGGATACCCCGGCTTTCCATCGCGCAATCTCACTGGCGCGTACTGCCGCAGAGGCGGGTCATTTGCTGACGTTCGGCATCACGCCAACGGGACCGGAAACAGGGTACGGTTATATCCGCGCCGAAGGCGCTGCAAGCGGGCAAGTCCAGCGCGTACTTGAATTCGTGGAAAAGCCGGCCTTGGCGCTGGCAGAACAATATATCGCCAGCGGCGATTACTTCTGGAACAGCGGCATGTTCCTGTTCCGCGCCAGCCGCTACCTAGAAGAGCTGGAGCGCTTCCAGCCCGCCGTCCTAGCCGCGTGCCGCGCTGCCATCACCGCTGCGAAGAGCGACCTCGACTTCATTCGCCTGGACAAGGATGCCTACGCCGCCAGTCCCGATATCGCCGTCGACTACGCCGTCATGGAGCGCACCAGCCATGCGGCTACCATCGCCCTTGATGCCGGCTGGAATGATATCGGCTCCTGGAAAGCCGTACTCGACGTGGCGGAAAAGGATGCCAGCCAGAATAGCACCCAAGGTGACGTGCTGATCCAGGATTGCAACGATTGCCTGGTGCACAGCAGTAGCCGCATGGTCACCGCCATCGGCATGCGCAATACCGTTATCGTGGAAACCGCCGACGCCGTGCTGGTCATGGATGTGGACCAGGCACAACAGACGAAAACCTTGGTCGCACAATTGGTCGCCAGGGAGCGTCCCGAAGCCACCATGCACCGTGAAGTCTTCCGTCCGTGGGGCTCCTATGATTCCATCGGCAATGGCGACCGCTTCCAGGTCAAGCGCATCATCGTCAAGCCGGGCGCCAAGCTGTCCCTGCAAATGCACCATCACCGCGCCGAGCATTGGATTGTTGTCTCCGGTACCGCCCAAATCACCAACGGCGACAAGGAATACCTGTTGACGGAAAACCAGTCCACCTATATTCCGCTTGGGGTGGTGCACTCACTGGCCAATCCAGGCAAAGTACCACTGGAACTCATTGAAATCCAGTCTGGCAGCTACTTGGGTGAAGATGACATCGTGCGGTTTGAAGACCGCTACGGCCGGGTTTAAGCAGGCACGTCAAGGGATATGGCCTTGCCATACCCCTTACTGAAATCGAGCTTGAAAAATGATCCCCCTATCACTTCAATGGAATACTAGGGTACTCAGATAGATTATTACCTGAAGACAACCTTGGGGTGACCCGCGGCAGTAAGGCAGCGGCAAGTGCGGTGCTGCTCCGGATACGCGGTTGTATCTTGATGTATTGCATGTCAAGGTTAGGTGTCTATAAATGACATTGTCATCTGTTTAAACCGTGAAACAAATCTTCCGTCAAATATTTAATAATTCCCAAGCAAGAAAAGGATAACAGCATGATTTTAGTTACTGGTGGCGCCGGTTTCATCGGATCCAATTTTGTACGTGACTGGCTGGTGCTCAATCAAGAACCCGTCGTAACCCTTGATAAACTGACCTACGCGGGCAATCTCAGCAATCTGGCAAGCCTGGAGCAAGACCCACGGCACATCTTCGTGCGCGGCGACATTTGCGATACCGCCCACATTTCCCGCCTGCTGGCCGAACACAAGCCACGCGCCATCGTACATTTTGCTGCGGAAAGCCATGTCGATCGTTCGATCCATAGCCCCGGCGAATTCATTTCGACCAACGTCAACGGCACCTTCAGCCTGCTCGAAGCAGCACGCGCCTATTGGTCCGCACTAGACGGTGATGACAAGAATGGCTTCCGCTTCCTGCACGTCTCGACGGATGAGGTGTATGGCACCCTGGGACCGAATGACCCACCATTCACGGAAACGACGCCGTATGCGCCAAACAGCCCGTACTCGGCATCGAAAGCGGCGTCTGACCACTTGGTGCGTGCCTACTTCCATACCTATGGCATGCCGGTGCTCACGACCAACTGTTCGAACAATTATGGTTCCTTCCATTTCCCGGAAAAACTGATTCCGCTCATCATCAGCAATGCCCGTGCCGGCAAAGCCTTGCCTATCTATGGCGATGGCATGCAAGTGCGCGACTGGCTTTACGTGGGCGACCATTGCTCGGCGATCCGCCGCGTCCTGGAAGCAGGACGCTTGGGCGAGGTTTACAATGTGGGCGGCTGGAATGAAATGGCCAATCTGGAAGTCGTGCATACCTTGTGCGACATCCTCGACACGCTCGATCCTAAGGCATCGGGCAGCTATCGCGAACAAATCACCTATGTGCAGGATCGCCCCGGCCACGACCGCCGCTATGCCATCGATGCGCGCAAGATCGAGCGAGAACTGGGCTGGAAGCCGGCCGAAACGTTTGAAACCGGTATCCGCAAGACGGTCCAATGGTATCTCGACAACCAAGCATGGGTACGCGACGTGCAATCGGGTGACTACCTGAAATGGGTGGAAAAGAATTATGCAGCACGCGATACGGAACAGGAGGCAGATTGATGAGCACGGCGATCAAACGTAAAGGCATCATCCTGGCCGGCGGTTCCGGCACGCGCCTGTATCCAGTCACCATGGCGGTATCAAAGCAACTGCTGCCAGTGTATGACAAGCCGATGATTTACTATCCGCTGACCACACTGATGCTGGCTGGCATACGCGATATCCTGATCATCTCGACGCCTCAGGATACGCCACGCTTCCAGGAGTTGCTGGGCGATGGTAGCCAGTGGGGTATCAGCCTGACCTATGCCATACAGCCGTCTCCTGATGGCTTGGCACAGGCGTTCATCATCGGCAAGGAGTTCGTCGGTGACGCGCCATCCGCCTTGATCCTAGGCGATAATATTTATTACGGTCACGACTTTGAGACGCAATTGCGCGAAGCGTCAGCGCGTACCAGCGGCTCCACCGTGTTCGCTTATCACGTGCACGATCCAGAACGCTATGGCGTGGTCGACTTCGATCAACAACGGCGCGCTGTCAGCATTGAAGAAAAGCCACTTAAGCCAAAATCGAACTACGCCGTCACCGGCCTGTACTTCTATGACAACCAGGTATGCGACATCGCAGCAGGCATCGCGCCTTCGCCGCGTGGCGAACTGGAGATTACCGACGTCAACCGTGTCTACTTGGAACGCGGAGAGCTGAATGTGGAACTGATGGGCAGAGGCATGGCATGGCTCGATACCGGCACTCATGAATCGCTGCTAGAAGCAGGTCAATTTATCGCTACCATCGAGAATCGCCAAGGTCTGAAAGTCGCTTGCCCGGAAGAGATAGCCTATCGCAAAGGCTACATCGACGCTGCCAAACTGGAACAACTGGCACAACCGTTGAAGAAGAATGCGTATGGCCAATACCTGTTGCGTTTGCTCGACGACAAGATATTCTGAGGCGCCCCGCGCCATCCACTTAGTTCATACCATACTAATAAATCATGCAAATTCAGACCACAGACATACCTGGCGTATTGATACTCGAACCCACCGTATTTGGTGACGACCGCGGCTTTTTTTATGAGAGCTTCAACAAAAACCGCTTCGCCGAACTGACCGGCGTGAAACGCGAATTTCTGCAGGATAACCACTCCAAATCCGCCAAGGGGGTATTGCGTGGTCTGCATTATCAAATCCAGCAGCCACAAGGCAAACTGGTGCGCGTCACCGCAGGTGAAGTATTCGACGTCGTCGTTGACCTTCGTAAAAGCTCGCCCACGTTCGGAAAATGGGTCGGCGTCGTACTGTCGGCTGCGAACAAACGTCAGTTGTGGGTGCCGGAAGGTTTTGCACACGGCTTCATGGTGACCAGCGACAGTGCGGAGTTCCTCTACAAGACTACCGATTACTGGGCACCGGAATTCGAGCGCTGTGTCTTGTGGAACGACCCCGCGATCGGCATCAACTGGCCATTGGAGGGTGAGCCGTTGCTGTCAGGCAAAGACAAAGCCGCCCCCCTTCTGGCCAACGCCGACCTCTTCGTCTAACCCTCACACCTGCGGTACAGCATCAGGCATCTTTGACCTTAGGTGGAGCGTGGAATCAAGGCGTATTGCGTAATCCACCGTACCGCGGCGGCTTTATTCCAGGCACCGTCCGTACACTCAAGAACAATAGGTGAACGCAAAACCGATGCCTGTACCGCCTTGCGGCGCCCCAGCAAAAAAACTCACAAAACACCCGCACATTTACCGATCTATCTTAAAAAAACATCATGCTACATTTTATGATTGTTCATCGCTTTAATTTACGCTTGAATTAATCGATGAAAACAAAATTTCTGAATCTCTCGCGCTTTCACAAACAAGTGGTCGCAGCGGCAGCCGATGCTATCTGCATTCCATTGACTTTTATTATTGCGATTGCACTGCATCTGAACACGGTGAATGTGACGTCCCTGAGTGCATATGCGGTGCTCATAGTTGCCGCACCGCTCATTTCGATACCGATCTTCGTCCGCATGGGCCTGTACCGTGCGGTCATCCGCTATATCGACCACCAGATTGTGCTGATGGTAATCACCGGGGCGGCCCTGTCTGTTATTACTGTGGCACTCGTGAGCCTCGTCCTCCCCAACCTCACATTTTCCGTGACCCCGTATCTGATCTTTACCGCCTTGCTGATCATTTATCTGCTGGTAAGCCGGTTCTCCGCGCGCGGATTTTTCCTCGGTGACCGGCGTGGGCCACAGCGCATGCGCGTGGCAGTCTACGGCGCAGGGAGGGCAGGCATACAGCTGGCAAATGCCCTGCGCCTTAGTGCGGAGTATCTTCCCATCATCTTCCTGGACGACAATCCTCAACTGCATGGGGCCAGTATTGCCGGGATCAAGGTCTGGTGCCCGACCCGCCTCGATGCCATCCTGCAAAAATATCAAATCAGCGCAATACTGCTGGCTATGCCTGGACTTAACCATGCCCAACAGCGCGCCATCATCGACCGCCTCACACCGCTGAAGATCAAAATCAAGGTTACCCCTCCCATCCAGAGCCTGGTAAAAGGCTCGTTACGGGTGGAAGATGTCCGCGAGATAGAAATCGAAGACCTGCTCAGTCGCGACCCGGTTGCCCCCAACAGTTCCCTGCTGTCGGTCTGCATCACTGGAAAATCGGTAGCGGTGAGCGGTGCCGGCGGCTCCATTGGTTCCGAACTGTGCCGTCAGATCGTCATGCTGGCGCCAAGCCGCCTGGTGCTCATTGAAATGTCCGAGTATGGCCTGTATGCCATCGATCAGGAACTGCGGGCCATGGCCTTAGCGAACGGCATTGAAGTCGAATTGATTCCATTCCTGGGCTCGGTACTCGACACAAAAAAATGCGAAAACATTTTCACGCAATTCAAAGTGGAAACCGTGTATCACGCTGCAGCCTACAAACATGTGCCACTGGTAGAACAAAACCCGATCGAAGGCATCCGAAACAACACCTTCGGTACGCTCAGTCTGGCACGCGCCGCAGTAGCTGCCAAAGTAAAACGCTTTGTCCTCGTCTCCACCGACAAGGCAGTGCGGCCAACCAACGTCATGGGTTCCACCAAGCGCCTGGCCGAGCTGATATTGCAGGCATTCTCGCGCCAACATACGCAGACACGCTTTTGCATGGTGCGATTTGGCAATGTACTGGGTTCGTCCGGTTCCGTCGTGCCGCTGTTCAGGCGCCAGATCGCCGCTGGTGGCCCCGTCACTCTGACACATCCGGAAATCACACGCTATTTCATGACCATTCCCGAAGCGGCGCAGCTGGTGCTGCAAGCTGGCGCAATGGGGCGTGGCGGCGACGTGTTCGTTCTTGATATGGGAGAGCCAGTCAAGATTGCCGACCTGGCCAGGAAAATGATTTACCTGAGCGGACATGAAGTCCGCGGCGATGCTGCCCGGGGCGGCATTGAAATTCGCTATGTTGGCTTGCGGCCGGGCGAAAAGCTGTATGAAGAATTGCTCATCGGCGACAATGTCACCGGCACCGAGCATCCGCTCATCATGCGCGCGCAAGAGGCGGAAATTGTCTGGCCCGTGCTGGAGCAAATGCTCAAACAGCTCGAGCGGGCATGCGAGCAGGGAGACCACGAAGCCATCCGCGATCAGTTACGAAAAATCGTTCCAGAGTTCACACCGTCATCGGATATCGATGACCATCTGTGGAAGGGTTGGCTTGCGACCGTAGCGGCGAACCTGGTTCCGCCCTCGCACAGCGATATGACTGTCTGAGCATTGCCGCTCGCAGCGATGCCGGCCATCGTTGCGCTGGCTTTACGCTTACCCTCCAGGGGCAATTGGTCCGCGTCAATTGTCAGCATTATCGCTGCAGAGGTCGCAGCTGCAGGGGCTGCGGCACGTTGCGCCTTCAGGAGCCGGTTCGGGCAGCGTAACCGGGCGCTGCAATAACAAGTCAGCAAACTGCTTGCGTCAGGCCAAAAAATGATTGGCGTTGACGTTGAACTCGCAGGCAACCCACGAAGCCGAGCCACCTGCGGCCAGTGACGTGACTGCAACGACGCGATTGAATTCGGCGATATGCCAGGGTCCGCTTAGGCAACGCAACAACTGGTTGAATTTGGCTATGTCACCGTCAAATGTGGGAACTCTCCTAGTGTTGCCTTCAATAATGTTTCTGGGGAGCGGATGCGCCCGGCGTCCAGTATCCAGTGCCATCCCAGGTAATTCGGCAGATAACGGCTGGCCACGCCATGGAAGATGCGCAGCCAGCCGCGCAAGCGGCTGTGATACGCGTTGACGTTCTGCACATGGGTGGCGCCCTGCACGCGGATGCCGGCACGCAAGTTGACGGCCTGGTGACTGATGCCCGCTTCACGCGCGAAGGCGCGATAGGCAGCGTGGCCGTCGGTCATCAGCAAGACGTCCTTGTCGATCACGGGTGGCAGGCAAGCATGCAGCTGCGCCTTGGTCAGCGCCCCTTTTCCCGCGACGAAATCGAGGGTTTGTCCCGTGCGGTCGCGCGCCACCAGGATGCAGACTTGTTCACTGGAAATGCCGCGCCTGTAGGCATGGCCGCCACGGCGGCGCGCCGGACGCGTCAGATGCCGCGCGCCCTTTTCTGACTCCAGCACATACAGCTCGTCCGCTTCGGCGATGCCATGCAGGCAATGGGGCCGGTCCGTCCTGGCCAGGCTTAAAAACCGGTGGCGCCAGCGAAAGGCGGTGTTGCGGTGCACGCCCAGCTGGCTTGCTGCCTTGCGCACGGAAGCCGACTCGAGCAGGCAGCCGGCGTAGGCTAGCCATAAGGTCTTGTGGCGCAAGCGGGCCAGCGGCGTGCCGGTGAGCGCATTGAAGGTACGCCCGCACGGCACGCAGCGGTAGCGCTGCAGTCCATGCGCATGACCGTGCCGGTGCGCATGGCTGCTGTTGCAGGCGGGACAGTGTAGCCGCTGCCGGGCCACGCTTTCGACCAGTGCCACGGCGGCATTCTGCGATCCTGCCCCGCGCAGCAGAGCAGTGCTCGCCAAACGCTGGCGACGGCTCAGTGCGGCAAACTGGGCGATGAAGGTTTTCCATTCGGCTGGCTGCATGGAAGGCTCCCGTTTGTCTGATATGTACCGTCAGACAGCCGGGGCTGGGGAAGATTCCTTGAGTTCCCCTATTTGCCGGGGACAGAGCATTGAATTTCTGTGTCCATAATTGAATCTGTGGAGACAACTCATTTCACTCCCTCTTCAATCATGCAAGCATCGGATCAAATCATACAGACGTAACTGGGAACACGCTTATTGTCGCTCCCACCATGACATCGAAGCGCGGCAGCGCATCCCACGCAACACAACTTGCCACCAACACCATCATCGCGACTTTCTTGCTGAACTTAATGAGTGATGCCGTCCCGGCGCACCACCTTCAATGCCGTCAGCGCGATGACCTTGATATCGAAGGCCAGCGACTGGCGCTGCAAGTACTCAAGGTCAAGCTTGACCTTTTCGTCGATTGGCAATTCATCACGGCCATTAATCTGAGCCCAACCTGTCAAGCCCGGACGGATCTTGTGCACGCCATTCTCGGTACGCATATCAATCAGGTTCTGCTGGTTGAACAGGGCCGGCCGTGGACCGACGATACTCATGTCGCCACGCAAGATACACCACAGCTGCGGGATCTCATCGAGGCTGGACTTGCGAAGGAAGCCGCCAATCGGCGTCAGGAACTGGTCAGGGTTGGCCAGCAAATGCGTAGCCACGACCGGAGTGTCGACCCGCATGGTACGCAGTTTCGGCATGGAAAACAGGTGGTTGTAGCATCCGACCCGATTCGACCAATACAAGGCCGGTCCTTTTGATGTCAGCTTGACTAACGCGATCAACAATAGGAGAGGGATTAAAAATATGATCGAGGCCAACAGCCCCAAGAAAAAATCCAAAAAACGCTTCATCAGGTGCATTACCTTTTCGATACCATATTATTGACTACGACCATTGCATTGAGGCAAGGGTGGGTTGCTATTTTAACCTTTCTGTTCGGCTCTTAATACTTACGTTAACAAGAGAAAATTATTACGATTCTTATGCAACAGTTTTTCTGGCAACGCTGCATCGCTACAGGGTGCCGCCTTAACGCTCCGCATACCAGCGCCCGGTGCGCTTCAGGCCTTCGGCCAAGCTCACTGGCGGTGTCCAGCCCAGTACGACGTGAGCGCGACTCGCATCCACGGTCAGGGCGCCGCCGAGCTTGTCGAACATGGCGCCCTTGCCTGCCATGCCGGCCAATGCCGCCAGCCAGCCAGGTGGGACTGAGAACAACGGTGCAGAACGGCCCATACCGCGCGCCAATCCGCGCAGCAGGTCCGGCAGCGTGACATCTTCCAAATCAGAAATCAGAAACACATGGCCTGCGGCCTTATCATGGACCAGGCAGGTGGCAAGAAAATCGGCCAGATTCCAGATGCCGACGAAACTGCGCTTGTTGCGCATCGCCGCGAAAGGTAAGGGAACGCGGGTCGATAACAATTTCAGCAGGCGCAGGAAGTTACCCGGGCAACCTGGGCCATATACGAGCGGTGGGCGCACGATCACAAGTTCCATCGCCCCGCTGACCGTATCGGCCTGTAAGGCACGCTCTGCTTCGAACTTGGAGACGGCATAGGGTTCGGCCGGCAACGGCGCATCCTCTTCGGTAAATGGCTGCTCACTCTGATTGCCATTCACTCCCACTGAACTGACGAAGACAAACCTGGCTACACCCGCACGCGCAGCGCAGCGCGCCAATTGCAAAGTGCCAGCCACATTGATCGCCCGGAACGCAGCCAACGGATCGGCCACCTCGTCGTTCAGAATATGCGCCCGCGCCGCCAGGTGAATCACGCCTGCGCATCCCGCCAATGCCGTATCCCAGTTGGTGTCACCATCGACATTGCCGACACTGACAAGGCGCAGACCGGCACTGTTCATGTCCGCACCCGCAGGTGCGTTACGCACCGCAGCAGTGACTTCAAAGCCGCGTGCCAGCAATTCAGCACAGACCATTTTTCCAACAAACCCATTGGCGCCGGTAACAAGTATTCTCTGCATGATCACGCCAGGTGGCAAGCTTGGGCGAAGCGCTGATTGATCGCGTCCCAGCTGTGGTTCTTTTTCACGTAGTCATAGCCCGCACTACCGACCTGCTCGCGCAACGCGGCCGACTGCAGCAGGGAGATGACATCTTTCGCAAATTCGGCGGTACTATCACGCACCAGAATATCAGTGCCGGCCACACAGCCGATATCGCCCTGCCCTATCGTCGTCGCCACTACCGGCACGCCGCACGCCATCGCTTCCAGAATTTTAAATTGCATGCCCGAACCGGAGCGCATCGGCGCCACGGCAACAGCGGCAGTCTTAATGACTTCAGCGACCGACGGCACGCGGCCCATCACCTCAATGGCGGGGTCAGCCTTGCCCAGTGCGACCAAGCTCGGCTGCGGGCGATTACCCACTACCATCACGCGCACGCCAGGTACCGCGGCTTTTATCGCGGGCCAGCAGTGTTCGGCGAACCACAGCATGGCATCCACGTTCGGTTGATAAAACATATTGCCCGTGAAAGCGATCAGCGGCGCTGTCACTGCGGCGGCAGAACGGTTGAAGCGCGTGATATCGATACCGAGCGGCAGTACGCTGACATGGTCAGAACCGATCGCCTGCTGATCGATGCCAGACACCACAAAACAGCGTTCCGCGCGTTGCGCAACCTGCTTTTCGTAAGCGGCGACACGGCGCGCTTCGATGCCGAGTAGCCAGCCCTTGAGACCCTTTTCCATGCCGGCGCGGCGGCCAAAATTCAATCCCATTGAATCGACCAGGTCGACAAACAGACGGCCACGGTAGTCCTGCGCATTCGGCAATACCCGGATCATGACCGCGTACAGCGCCTCGGGCGCGAAGCGAGCGGATACCGTCTTGTACACCTTCTGGAACTGACGCGAACGGAAATACGCGCACTGGAACGGCATACCCGCACATGGAATAGCCTGTAATACCTGCAGCGCCGCGCTGTACTTGTTCCAAGGCACAAGATGCACCACGATACCTAGCGCCTCCAGGGCCAGCGTAGCAGCGCGATCATCGGGCTGGTCGCGGCTGCCGAAACAAATCAGCTCAACCGTGTTGTTGCGCGCCAGGTGGCTTAGGCGGAAATACGATATGACTTGGTCACCGTTCCTGTCGACTGCAGGAATACGGCCGGAAATGGCAAGAAGCTTCATTGGAGTTTAGGTTGACTGAGGCAAGCCTCGTAAATGGCGAAGGTCTGTCGTGCAGTTTCTTCCCAGGTGAATTGGCGGGCACGGGCGTAGCCTTTTTGTACCAGCGAAGCGCGCAGCGCGTCGTCCTGGAGTACTTTCAGCATGGTGGTCTTGATCTGGTCGACCGACAGTGGATCGATGCACAATGCCGCATCCCCGGCCACTTCCGGAATCGAGGTGACGTTAGACGCGATGACCGGACAGCCGGAAGAAAACGCTTCCAGCAGGGGAATGCCGAAGCCTTCATACAGCGACGGATAGACGAACAGAGCCGCATTACGGTACAACGCGACCAATTCCTGGATGTCGATAAATCCGAGGAATTTCACGCGCTCCGCGGCGCCGGCATCCTTGACTATCTGGTATGCCTCGCTCTGCTCCCAGCCGGCGTAGCCACTGATGACGAGATCGTGCTCGGTGCCATGTTCCTTCAGCAGCGCGAGGTAGGCAGTCACCAGGCGCACCGTATTCTTGCGTGGATCGTTGGCGCCGAGCGTGAAAATATAAGGGCGCTGGCCGCCGGCGGCCGGCCGCGGCGCTGGTTCCGTGCTGCGCTGGTGCTGGAACACGGCGTCGCAGGAAAGGAACGTGACATGCACCCGGGCCGGATCCAACCCTGGGATCAGGTCGAGGATATCCTTGCGCGAGAAGTCCGAAATCGTGATCACATGGTCGGCCGCGCGCGCGCAGCGCGGCGACACGAAGCGTCGGTAGTGACGCCCCCAGGCCTGGTAGCGGTTAGTGGGTTTCGGCACGAATTCACCGGTCTGCAGGAACATCACATCCATCAGCGACAGCACCATGTGGACGTTGGCCGGCACGAACATCGGCGCGGTATTGCCTAAACCGTGCAGGATATCGAGCCGGTCTGCGCGCGCCGCACGCGGCAGGGCCACTTGCTCCCACAACGGGTAGGCCGGCATTTTCAGCTGGCGCACGGTAACATTCGGCCCGCTCGGCAGGATGCCTTCGCTGTCCGGAATGGCGATATACAAAAAGAACTGCACTGCGGGGTACAGCTTGACCAGCGCGGTGACGACATGCAGCGAATAATTGCCGATGCCGCGGCGCGGGTGGCGCGTGATGAAGCGCGCGTCGATACCGACTCTCATGACAACGCCTTGCTCAAATCGGGACAGCTGCCCGCGTATGAGCGGAAGAGGTTATTGAATAAAAAAATCATCATCGGAACATATCATTAATTAGGATTTGCACGACTCAAGCAATGCAGATCGGCCTCGCTGGCAGAGTTAATCAACGCGTCATTGGTGCGAAAAACGAACAGCCCTCGAGGTTCGCCAGGCAAGCAGGCAAATATTACCGCCAGCAGCGGCGCATCACCCGTAGGGCGATCGTCGCCTACATAGAGCTCTTGTAAAAAGTGGGATTTTACTTACGGCCACCCAGTTTTGGCGTATAGCCCAAGAAGTTTCTGGCAAAATTAATCAATTTCTCAACTCGGCCGGCACCAAAGATCAAGATGAGATAGTAATACACATGGAACATTGGAAACGATTTCAATCCCATATCACCTAAGGTCGAATAATATTTCTTGAAGATTCCATATTTCTTATCAGCATGATATGAAAGCCAAGGAAATGAGTAATTTGCGATGTCTCGCAAAATCCCAGCGAGTGCTCCCTTATGGGTTTTATCAATAGCTTTGGCAATAGTAACGATGCCCGTCATCATATGGATACGCGCATCGATGGTGTATTCGCCAGGTGTATATTTTCCTTTTTCGGCGCTGGAATGACCAAAATCAGGAGCCTCATCAGCACGGCACAAGGCAATAATCTCTGGGGTAAATACACCGTTGTGTTTCAGGATAATATTACCAACCAGATGCAGTTGATAAAACAGCGATCCATCGAATTCCGATGTTTCAAGTTCAAGGGCTGGCTTCCTAGCTATTGTCAATCCAGCCAACACACAAGCACGTCGGAAGAAAAAAGACAAGCTATCCAAGCCGGCTGGCATAAAACGTTCTTCAGCAAAATATTTTACAGTTTGCACGACGTTATCCGGAGCTCCGTTAAACCAGCCATACCCACGCAGGATGACGCCAACATCCTTATTACGATTAATGACATCAGCTAAATTTTTCAAGGCACCAGGGCAAAGAACGTCATCATTGCCAAGAAATACACAATAATCACCACTAGCTGTTTTTATCAGCTGACGCAAGTTACGGTCAAATCCCAAATTTGTGACGTTTTCATGATAAACAATCATGTCGCCATATTTTTCCTGATATTCATGCGCTATTTCTCCAATTTCTTGACGTTGAGGGGAGACATCCTCGCAAATGACGATCTCAAACAAGTATTCCTTCTGACTTATCACTGAATCGAGAACCTGTCTCAGATATTTCGCCCTATTATAAGCAGGTATGCAAACAGATAAACTAGGTATTTTCATATATCATTCCAAAAAAAATTCCACAGCCATTAAAAAAACGGCATCAAATGATAAAAATCAGAAATTATGCATTTGACGTCGTCCGCATGGCCATCTTGCTATACAGTATATCTTAATTATCTCTTTCGGCCGACGTAAACCATGGCAACCAATTTTTTAACTCTTATCATGATGCCGGCGTAACAATAGGTTCAACACGCTTAGTATAGGCTGGCAGAAAAACCATCGCAGCTATGACTATAAAAATAGTGGAGGACAAAACAATATCATTAATTGCATGATCCGGCCCGAGAATGAACATAAAAGATTTATAGTAAAAGAATACAATAACGATAAAGCGCAGGCCTAGTTTTTTACAACGATGCAATGCACGGTTGAGCAAACCAATGATTGCACCAACAACAAATGACAGTATGACGGTCAGAGTTGGGCTTTTAGTCAAAAGAAGCCATAGGACGTTATAGCGAAAAGTGGGGCCGAACAGCAAATCATTTTTATTGACTACCTCGTTGATCGCATAACCATAATTGAGCGGTGCAGCATCCCAGCTAACTACGCGGAACGAAGCCAACAAAGAACCAAAAAGCTGATAGAAAAATCCTTGAGGTGGCAAAAGATCGATCGTATCGTTCACAAATGCCATGTAATACACGTCACCAGAAGCAAGTAATCGTGTCAACAAAGCTGGCACAACCTGAGCTACTTCAGTTGTGTCTAGTACCACCGCGAACATCCCCAGCATTAAAATAGTTGCACCTATGCCAAAGAGCATTTTTTTCTTTAAGGGAATCGGTGGCGTGCGACCCATGGTAAAAAAATAAACAAATATATAAAACAGAAAAAATGCCTTGTATCCGCTAAGCAGACCAAAAAGGATACTGATCAAAAATAACAGACGCTCTATTTTTGAATTGGGAATGCCAGTGATTTTTTTCTTGACGTAATAGAAGAGCACGAATAACGCCGTGGCAACTTGTGACACGCGCAACAAGATACCAAAGCCGCCCGCGTTTGCGTCATTGCGGCTTTCCAGCAGCAAAGGAATACCGCGATTAACGTAAATCATCAAATTTGCGGCAATGGCGATCGTCATAGTTAGCAATATGCCAAATTTTAATTTCTTAACGAAATCGGCTGATGGCATCTGAGGCGGTAGCACGGGTTGCGGACGTGCAAATACCAAAATTCCGATAATCAGAGCGGCTTCGGAAAAGAGATAGGTCAGCGTGTAATATAATTTTATTTCATTATAGACAGCAAGAAAGATGACATTAGCCGTGCAAATCGAATTGGTGAAAATGACAAAAAAATAAAGTGGATCTGCAATCGATTGAACCGTTTTCCAGAATACCAGCCGATACAGTACAAATAGTGCCAGCCACAGCACTAGATAAGTCTCCATGTGCTGGAGAGCCAGCA
Source organism: Janthinobacterium sp. GW822-FHT07A03 (assembly GCF_058798815.1). Lineage (NCBI taxonomy): Bacteria > Pseudomonadati > Pseudomonadota > Betaproteobacteria > Burkholderiales > Oxalobacteraceae > Janthinobacterium > Janthinobacterium sp. GW822-FHT07A03. The sequence continues at coordinate 425,403 of NZ_JBXAKW010000003.1, forward strand.
GAGAAAATTCGAGGGTTGTCATGTCAATATAAGGTCGCTGCCTTGCCTATGCGATTTTAACGCGGCCGTAACGCGGGTTTCTACCCGTCGTTGATTGACTGCGCATGCGTAGATAAGAATCTTTTAAGTAGCCGTGCATCACATCAGAGACCATCCGAATTCGTCCGTACGAAGGCTGAGTTGCATAATGATCAGCAGGCGCGCAGATTGACGATAACTTCCGGCTTAACATGATTAAACTTTCTTCCATAAATTCAGTTCGTCATCAAATTGCTTGACTACCTTTGCAGGTGCACCGACTACCATGCAGGATGCGGGCACATCGCCGCTGATAACGGAATTGGCTCCCACTATTGCGCCGGCACTTATTCGTACCGGGCCAAGGATAATAACGTTGTCGCCAATCCAGACATTGTCTTCAATAATCACGGCGCCGCGAATAGCCAGTTCACGTTCAGCCGGCGGCTGCTGCGGATGACTTTGACCGGGGCCAACATAGCGCCCGTGGTTATGATCGGATACGTGGACACGGCTACCAAACAAGACGCCATTACCAATCTCAATTTTTTCCACGCAGGTAATATGCACGTCCAGCGAAAATGACACGTTATCGCCAACGATGATTCTCGGAGTAAAGGACTGTTGCCGGTAGTGTTGGACCGCTTCCAGCCACAGCCCACCATAAATGGAAACACCGCTTCCCATCGTGATGCACTGGGTACCGCGTATGGAGCAGCGCGGGCCTACATTCAGACCCGGGGCCTTCAACAAGCGTGAATACATCGCACTGCGCAATTTTGCAATGCCCCAAGTACCTAGCATGTAAAGTGCCCAAGGCAAAGGCTCGGACGTAAACAGCTTGATCCGGCGCGCCAGCTTGCCACGGCTTGCTTTTGGCAGTTGGGATGATTCAGACATTCCGCGCCTGCCCCAGCACCTTGGTACGATAAAAGTCGTAGGCGATGCGCGCGCTCAGGATACCGGCATACGCTGCTGCTACCATCGGCAGCGACAGGCGCGCACACAAGCCCGTTCCCCAGCGATGGTAGGTAAAGGCCTGCATACCGACGATGGCACGGCGCCAGGTTGGCATATCCATCATGGCGTGCCTGCGCGATTGATAAATATTCTTTCTTAATCTTGCAACATTGCTTTGCGTATGTGAGGTATTCGTTCCATGCACACGGTATTTAGCCACCGGCTCATTCAGGTAACGCAATGCACCGCGAGAAGCCATCAGATAATACAGTTGCATATCCTCACTGAATACGTCCAGATTCAGCACCGAGCTACCGTCAGACTTGAGTACCCCCTCTCGGCGACACATCAATACTGAGCCATAAACATTCCAGCGGAAGATCAACTCCCAAGGCAGCGTACGCGGATCAAGCAGCGCCGCGCGCGAACTCGGTTGGCCCAGTTCGCCAATCGCGCTGCTGCCAGTTGCCTTGCCTTCAGAGTTGACCGGAATTGCGTCGCCAAACACGGCCATCACCCCCGGCTCACGCAGCAGACGCAAGCGATTCGTGACTGAACCTGGCAGTAACACATCGTCGCTGGCAACGATGAGGAGAACGCTACCGGTACTCTTGCGCATGAGGCGGTCAAAAGTTTGCGTAATGCCCGCATTCACTTGTCGCTCAAATTCTACGCGCGCAAATAGCCCACCATGTTCATCTTTCCAACGCTGAGCTATGGAAAAGCCATCGTCCGATGAGCCATCATCGATCAGCAGGAGTTCGATGTTCGCCGGATCCTGCTCCAAAATACTATCAAGGCACTCGATAATATAAAGGGCATGGTTGTACAGAGGAATTAACACCGACGTTAGTGGTTGCTTGCAGTTCGAATTCAGACTAGGCATGCGTTGCTTCCATTTTTTTCATTTCATTTTTAACAAGTAATGCCATTACGATCCAATACACCAGATAGTTTCCAGCATAGGCCATCGCCACACCCTGCAAGCCGTAGACAGAGACAAACGCCACGGTCAATCCATAAAACGACAAGGAAAAGAGTACCTCGGTAAGTATGAAGGTGCGGACCATCGCACGTCCCAGCATGATATAACTCAGAATCCAGGAGCCGATCTTCAGCACATCCCCGGTCAACTGCCACATGAACAGCTCGCGCATCGGTGCAAAATCACGCGAAAACAAGCGTTCAATAATAAAATCGCGCAAGACATACATCGTAATGGCGCCAAGCACCACCATCGGCAGCACCAGGCTATAAACCTTGACGATCTCTTTGCCGAGTTCAGCACGCATCTTGATCTCAGCCAAACGTGGCAAGTAGTACATCGACAGGGTCAGCGTCACCAGCATCAGATAAATTTCACTGATCTTCCACGAAGCCTGCCAGAAACCGGCAGCATTCAATCCCAAGGTCGCCGATAAATGGTTACGGATAAACATATAGGCCAGCGGTGACATGACTGCCGAAGTAAGGCCCATCAATCCAAAACCGGATAACTCACGCACCGTTTTACGGTCAACTTTACCCCATAAAAACGTTACCTTGAACCATTCGCGATGCGACACCAGCGCACCAGTGGCCAACAATAATGCAGCGGGACTGATCGCAATCGCTAGCAATGCGCCATACAAGCCCCATATGGACGTGAGGGCACCGACCACCAATAAACTGAGCAAGCTGCCGATGATATTCGCGCTGACGTAGGTCGACACGTCCTTCTTGCCATTGATAATCGCTAATAACAAGTTATTCACGGCGATCGCTGGCAGTGCCAGTCCCAAGCCGATAAATACCGTGCCCATGTCGTGTCGCTCCAACAACCGAACTGACAACCACTGGTTGGCGCCAATGAAAGTCAGACTTGCCAACAAGGTTGCAGCGAGCGTCAGCTTGATCGCGGTTTGCCATACGGCGTGCTGTTGTGCACGATTATCAAAATGCTGAGCAGTTCCCTTGGTAACACCCGGCCCCATCACCCCCCCACCAAGGCTGAGCGCCACAGCGAGTACATTCTGAAACTGGCCAATCAATGCATACCCGGATGGGCCAACATATACGGCGAGAACCTTATTCAGGATCATTGCTGCACCAACTTTTACTGCAACTGCAATGCCGTTCAGCAGGCTAGATCGGACCAGACTCATCGATTCAACGCACGTACGACCGTAGCAAGCTCTTCAGTTTCTAGCTGGGGACCGATCGGCAAGCTCAACACCTGTTCGGCCATCTGCTCGGCAAGCGGGAAGGCACCAGCCTTCCAACCGAGCTCTGCGTAGCATTGCTGCAGGTGCGGCGGAATCGGGTAGTGGATCAGCGTGGTCACGCCAGCGGCGGTTAATTGTTGCTGCAGGGCTGCGCGGTCAGGCACAGTCACGACAAAGAGGTGCCAGGCGGGAGCCGCCCACTCCGGTACGAATGGCAAGCCCAAGCCACTATCGTGCAACTGCTCCAGGTAGTGTGCAGCGATAGCGCTCCGACGGCTATTCCACACATCGAGATGAGCCAATTTGACGCGCAGAATCGCCGCCTGCAGCGGATCGAGGCGGCTGTTATAGCCTTGGAATTCATTCACGTATTTCACGCGTGAACCGTAATTGCGCAACACGCGGATGCGGTCCGCCAGCACCGGATCGTCGGTCGTGATGGCGCCACCGTCGCCAATCGCGCCCAGGTTCTTGCCGGGATAGAAACTCCACGCCACGATATCGCCATGCGCACCAATCCGCTTGCCCTTGTAGCGAGAACCATGCGCTTGCGCACCATCTTCCAGCACGCGCAGACCATGTTTGCGAGCGATCGTCAGGATCGGATCCAGGTCGGCAGGCTGACCATACAGATGGACCGGCAAAATAACTTTGGTGCGGGATGTAATTGCCGCCTCAATCAAGGCTGGATCGATATTGAAAGTGCGCGCATCCGGCTCGACCGGAACCACCGTCGCACCGCACTGGCTGACGGCCAGCCACGTAGCGATATAGGTGTTGCTAGGTACGATGACTTCATCGCCAGGGCCCACATCCATCGCCCGCAGCGCTAAATGTAAGGCATCAAGGCCGTTGGCCAATCCGACGCACTCCTTCACACCGCAGAATTGCGCAAACTCGGCCTCGAACGAGTCTACCTCAGGACCACCGATGTAATAGCCACTGTGTAGCACGCGCTGTACCGCAGCGTCGATGTCGGCCTGGCACTCGAGGTAAGCCGCCTTCAAATCTAAAAAAGGAACATTCATTTTGGTACCCCTGCTGCTTTCAGAAAATCGCCATAATCGCGGAAATAATCATCTTCATCGTAACGGTTCGATGCTAGTACCATGCATACAGAACCGGATGAAAAATTATCGAGTTCACGCCAGATCATAGGGCACACATACAGTCCGTTATAAGAACGGCTCAGATGCACGCGCTTCTTGTTGAAACCGTCATCAAGCACCACATCGAAGCTGCCCGACATCGCGATGATCAATTGGTGCAATCCCTTGTGTGCATGACCGCCGCGCTCGGCACCGCCGGGAACGTCATACAAGTAGTACACGCGCTGGATATCGAACGGGACATGCCGACCGCCTTCAATGGAAGTCAGATTACCGCGCGGATCCGATATCTTCGGCAGCGTAATGATCGAACAGGTGTCGATGTTAAATTCTTTATTTTTGCTAATTATCATATTATGAATTCAGTTGGTGAATACGAGCGGGGTTACCAATCACGGTGACACCAGCAGGAACATTTTTAGTCACCACGGCACCGGCACCAACGATCGCGTTCGCTCCGATATGAATACCAGGCAAAATCGTCGCACCTGCGCCAATCGAAGCACCCTCTTCGACTATAGTCTCGAGACAGTCGAAATCCCGATTGCCGCTTTTCGGAAACTTATCGTTGCTAAACGATACGTTAGGGCCGATAAAAACATCATTCGCAATACGCAGTCCATTCCAGATTTGTACGCCGTTTTTTATCGTGACACGGTCACCAATCACGACGTCGCTCTCAATCAGGCAATGCGAGCAAATATTGCAGTCGCGGCCAATCCGCGCATTCGCGAGAACAACCACGAATTGCCAGATGCGGCTTCCAATACCAATGTTGGTCGTATGCACATCAGCAAGCGGATGGACGAAAAACTCATTTATGTTCACTACTATTTTCTCCCGCCTCAACGGCAAGTCATTGCTTACAGAAAATCGATGCATTACCAACCAGCGCAGATCCGACCCATCACAGAAAAATGACTACGTGCGCGATGTACTGTGACTAGCCTCTGCCTGCGCCGAATATGCGCTTTCAGCGGCGGTGAGCATATGGCGCAAAGTCTCTTCCAGGCTGCGCGTGGGTGGCCGTCCCCCGGTTGGTACCGGCAAGGAGTGCAGTCGGGCCGGACTGCCGCAGAGGCGATGTACCTCGCCGATGCGGACAAACGCCGGATTAACTGTCACATCGATGTGATGCCCAGTAATCCGGGACAGCAACTCAATCACGTGCTGCAAGGTATAAGCATTACCGGAGCAGATATTATAGGTTTCTCCCGACTGGCCGAACTCGAGCAATTGAAGATACGCAGCACATACCATGGCGACATCATTGAATTCCCGCTCGACATGCAGATTACCCAGTTCAATGCCAGGCACACGGCGCGCAAAATGATTCACCAGCTTGGGAATCAGGAACTTATTATCTTGTCCGACCCCCGTGTAATTGAACGGACGGGTGAAAACCAGCGAGAGTCGGTCACCAAGCGTACGCGCCATATGTTCCATCGCCAGTTTGCTGGTGGCGTAATGGTTCATTGGTGCCGGCGGTTGGTTTTCCGTTATCGGCGACGCATCGCAGTTGCCGTACACATTCGCACTGCTGGCCAGCAACACCCGCCGCGGCGCTTGCGGTAAGGCCAGCAAGGCGTCGAGCAGGTTCATGGTACCGACCACATTGACCGCGTAGAACGCGTTGTCGTCGGCTTGGCCGACGAAACTGATCGCTGCCAGGTGCACAACATTGTCAGGCGCTGCCGCCAATACCTGCTGACGTAACGCCGCCTTGTCACCCAGGTCACACGTGAGCGCCACCACTTCATGGCCCGCCGCGCGGGCCATTTCGGCAAACGGTCGTCCAGTAAAACCGGATGCGCCTGTCAGCAGGATCTTCAAAACGAGAAACCCTGTTTGTTACGTACGAAGTCAGCGTCATACATCAGCTTGCACAACGTTTCGAGCGTCGTCTCAGGCTTCCAGTCCAGCACGCGTTCGGCTTTCGCCGGATCGCCGATGAGCAATTCCACTTCCGCCGGACGGTAGAATTTCGGATTGATGCGTACAATCGTCTTGCCAGTGGCGGTATCGACAGCAAACTCGTTTTCCGCCGCGCCTTGCCATTCCAGGGTGATGTCGGCGGCTTTGCAGGTCATGGTGACAAAGTCGCGCACCGTCTCGGTACGGTTGGTGGCAAGCACGAAGGTATCTGGCTCGTCGACCTGCAGCATCTGGTGCATGCCTTCCACATATTCCTTGGCAAAACCCCAGTCGCGCTTGGCGTCGATATTGCCCAGTTCGAGGCAATCGAGCTGGCCGAGAACGATCTTGGCAATGCTGTCGGTAATTTTACGCGTGACGAATTCGCGCCCACGCAGAGGCGACTCGTGATTGAACAAGATGCCGCTGGCGCCGAAGATGCCATACGATTCGCGGTAATTGATCGTCATCCAATGGGCATACAGCTTGGCCACACCATATGGACTGCGCGGGTAAAAAGGTGTCGTTTCCAGTTGCGGAATCTCTTGCACCTTGCCGAACATTTCAGACGTCGATGCTTGGTAAAACTTGATTTTTGGATTAACGAAACGGATCGCCTCAAGCAAATACAGCGCGCCCAAGCCGGTGATATTTGCCGTGGTGGCTGGCTGGTCGAACGATACGCCGACAAAGCTTTGTGCGGCCAAATTGTAAATCTCATCCGGTTGAACACGGTCAACCAGGCGCAACACCCCGCTCTGGTCGGTCAGATCAAACTCGACCAGATGCAAATCCGGATGGTTCTCTACACCGAGTTCGGCCAGACGCCAGAAATTGGTCGAGCTGGTACGGCGGAAAGTACCATACACGGTATAGTCAAGCGCCAGTAAATGCTTGGTCAAGTAGGCGCCGTCCTGGCCGGTGATTCCTGTGATGAGGGCAATTCTTTTGGTCATTTTCTTTATATACTCGGTTTAGAATTAATACGCTCCGGCTCTGCCGAAGTTGCTCTGTAATTGCATAATGCTGCTTTCGCTGAGGTGGCTGCCGGATTGGAATTCGGTCAATTTCGACCTTTCCTGAACTGGCGTTGCGACAACACAGGTCAGCGTGGTATTACAATTCACTTGGCCTTTGATCGGGCCAACAACTTGAATTGATCCCATTGCGCTTTACCGTCGGGATCAGCAAGAATTTTTTTCCGTGCCTCTGCCATAAATGCCCAGGCAACTGCAGCAAAGAATGCCAGTATGGTCGAGAACAAAATCAACGCCGAGCGTTTCGGCTTGAATTTACGCTCCGGCTCCACTGCAGGGTCAAGCACTTGAATCACCGCAGTATCTTTTGCCTCATCGAGGCGAGCCACTTCATACTGCTTCGCCAACAACTCATACAGCATTTGATAATATTTAACGTCGCGCAGGATCTTTATATTTTCAAGGCCCACTTGCTTGCCCGGATCAGCGGTGGCATCACCGGCAAGGGCAGGACGGCCATTCTCCAGCTTCGACAGTTCGGCGCGCAGACTGATCAACTCTTCTTGCGCACGTTTGTACTCCGGATTGTTGGTCGTGACAAATGCTTTCATCGCACTAATCTCAATGTCCTTGGCCGAAATCTTGGCACGCAAACGGCCAACGGTTTCAACGATGGCGCGGCTGTCCGCATCAACGCTGATCACGCCGCGCGTATCGAGGGCGCCTTTCAGTGCCATTTCGGCTTTCGCCAGATTATCCTTGGACTGCTCGAGTTGACGCTCAAAAAACATCCGGCGCTGCGAGGCCTCTGTCACGGCTAGCACTTTGGTCAATGACACCAGTTCGCTCACATAGCCATTGGCCATTTGGGCTACCAGCTTCTTGTCCTCGCCCTCGACGTCGATCGAGATCAAGCCGTCTTTTCCAGCAACGATATTACTGTTCGCTTCCAGAATAGCGCGGGTCTTTTCCATCGTCTCCACATCGTAGACCTTTTGCAAATCGAACTTTGCAATCAACTTATCGGCAACGGTGCGACTCTTGAGCATTCCAATATATAAGTCATTGGGATTTTTCAGCCCTGCGGCCCCGGCAAGAGCACCTGCAGCGCCGCCGAGCTGAGACAGTAGCGCAGAAGCGCCGGACTGGGACTGTTGAGGCGGCAACAACTTGGCATTCGCTTTATACACATTAGGCAGGGCAAAACTGATTGCTGCGGAGGTAATCGCCGCAATGACAGGCAACCAAATGATGAGTTTTTTGTGCTTCGCCATGACGATGAGAATATCGAGAACGCTGAATTCACGTTCACCTGCGTCCAGGTTCGGCGGTAAAGCTGTTGATTGCATCTGATTCATACTTATGAGCCGCTTATTTTTTAATACCAGATAGGAAAGATTCAAGTTTAATTTCAGGCCAGGCTGGCCTGAAACCTTTAATCACGCAGCGTCTTGAAAGCTGCGGCGCCCAGTCCAAAGTTGGCCAAAATTTGCGTCCACTCACGCGCTCCGGTCATGAATTTCGTCCATCGTGTTTCCTTGTCAAACTTCTCCGGGACCACAATGCTGTCGCCTGGCATAACTTCGGTTCCGCCAAAGCCACCCGACAGCCAGCTGCCCGAATCACGCGATACAATGCTGCCGTCGACACGCAACAAGAAGATATTATCTTCGTCCGCTTCGGAAGTGAGGCCAGCCCTCTTCAAATAATCGCTAACGCGATCACCCGGACGCCACAATGGCGACGACTCGACATTGACGGCACCGAATACATAGATAAATTCAGGCCGCGCAGGAACAACCAAGCGATCGCCGTTTTCCAGTTTCAGTTGGGGCAAGGTCGCAAAGCGCTTTTCGCGCGGGTCGAGCCCGAAAGCGATGCGCCCGGTAGGTTTCAGCTGACGTATGCGCGCAATGGCCTGATTTGCTGCTACCATCTCCGCCTGCCTCCGTGCTTCAACCAGCTGTCCATCCGTTGAGGAGCGAACATTCGCAACCGAACGGGTTTGATCGGCGCGTGCCTGGTTTTCCAAGCGGTTAGCCAGCTTCTCCAAATTCAGTTCCTGCTGCTTGCGCACTTGCTCGCGATAAAAAGCGGTACCAAACAAATAGGCATTGCTGGTCGTGCCACCGGCCTTGGACAACATCGACTGCAGGGTTTCGCCTGCCGTCATCTGATACACGCCTGGAACGTTCACTTCGCCTTCAACACGGACAAAAATGCGGCGCTTGTCCATTGGTACCGCGACGTCCTGTTGCGAGAAAATCGTCACTGTGTCGCCCGGCTGCAATTGAACATTGTCGGGACCGGAGGGATTAGTGAAGACATTACCCAAATTGAAGGGCACCAAGCTCACGCTCAGGTCGGCACGATTGATGCGCTCCACAACAGCGTAGTCCCAGTTGATTTCATCGACCAGGCCACCAATACGGGAAGCGATATTGTCAGCCGCCTCGTTGGTCTGGCGCTCTTCATCGACATTCACCACGCCATTCTGACGCTTGATCGAATTGCGCGTGATGAGGTACTGGCGGCTAGGGATCAAGTCACTGACACGCATACCTGCTTTGAACGGCGCGCGTACTGCCTGGTCGACATTGCCGCGCAAAACAACCGCGTTTGAAAAATCAGGGGTAATCGAAGTCACGTTAAGCACATCGCCATTCTTGAGCGTGCGCTTCAGTCCCTCACCGCTCAAAGCAAACTGTTCTACACTGCGCGGCTGGTTTTTGTTGGCATCAATGCGTTCGAGGAACGCACGACGCGGGTCGGCCACGACCGGCATACCACCGGCATAGTCGAGCAAGGATTCGACCGTATCGCTGGCGGTTTTCAGCTCATAGATGGCAGGAGTATTTACCTTGCCAACCAGCGCAACATGGCCAACTGCGGTAGGAATGAAAATCGTGTCGCCATCCTGCAGCTTCATGTCGGTCGACTTGTCGCCTTTGCCAATGAAGGAATACAAATCCAGTTCCGCGGCCACTTTACCGCCACGCTTGATCTGCACATGGCGCATGCTGCCATTGGCATTCGGACCACCACTGGCGAACAAGGCCGTCACGAGAGTAGACAGGCTCGACACATTATAGGTGCCTGGACGGCTGGCCTGCCCCACCACATACACGGTAATGGAGCGCAAGCGGCCAAAATTGACATTGACCGTCACGCCTTTGTATAACTGGCCTACAGCATTGCGAATAACACCTTCCGCGTCTCCCGCGCGCACTCCAGCCAAGGCAACCGATCCGATGGTCGGAATTGAAATCAAACCATTCCGGTCGATCGTGGCACGGTAATCGATATCGATACTCCCCCAGCCACGAATCATCAATTCATCGCCAGGACCGAGCGCATAATCGGCTACTACCGGCGCATTGGCGACGGGAGAAAAGGTGGACGGCGCGTTGGCAAAAAATTCCGAACCAAAGATCGGTACGTTGGTGCCAATACTATCAAAAACAAATTTCTGGAATTCACTTGGGATGCTGGAGCGGGCATTACGCACGGTCTCCGTACTGGAGCGAATACCGCGTGCGGTCTCAGTGCTGGAACGAGTACCGCGCGCGGACTCGTTTCCTGTGCGCTGCCGCGGCACAGCCGCCACTTCGCTCTCTTCAGCTTGATCGGCCGCCACCGGCCGATTGGTGATGCTCACGCGCTTTGGCGCGGCTACAGGAGCTACCGATTCCAGAACCGGGTCCTGACCCAAGAGATCGTTCTGGTTTTGATAACTTTGCGCTGACACGGCCATGGAAGCCGATGCCAGAGCAACGGCTATGAAACAATTTGTGAGTTTTAACATTAAGCTTAAGTGTAAATAGTGGTCCGCAGGGAGCATGCTTCTTGAGTCAGCCATATTACCGCAGTTCCTCAAACGTTAGAAATACCTGAAGGAAAATACGACACATCCGTGACATTATCACTTCGCAAATATTTGGTCCTTCGCCTTATCTTCTCGTTTGATACAGCAATGTAAATCGACTACCGTCATGCGCTAAAAAATAAACTACTATGAGATTGGACAGGTTCATACACCGGCACTACGGCAAAAATCATCGCTCCACGTGCTAGTGCCTACGCAGTTACTCTCAAACAGGCATTCGATTAGCATGGCCATATTAAGCTAGGCACATCCATGCCAGTAAAATGGAATTCTTCACATTAATATTTGGTTTGCCAGGTCACGCTGATTTCTTTCGGTCCGGGATTGATCGACAGGCCCGATTTGCTCTGGTCGCGCTGCGCGTGCCACAGCCAGCTGCCCATGGCGTAGCCCAGGATGCCGCCGGCGACCGTGTCGGACACCCAGTGCTTGCGGCCAAACACGCGGCCGGCGGAACCCACGGCGGCCACGCTGTACAACCATGGCGCATCATATTCCTTGGCAAATGGCGTCACGGCGGCAAAGCCGATCGCGGCATGCGCGGATGGAAATGAGGAATTCGAGCGGGAACTGCCAGCGCCGACGCGACTCCACGCTCCGAGGTCCTCCTCAGGACGGGCGCGGCCAAACGCATATTTACCCACCACTGCCAAGCCGGTAGCGGCCGCCACCGACTGCATGGAAATGAGCCCGATATTTTGCAAGCGCTCATCGCCAAACGCAAACGCCGCCCCAGCCGCACCCACCAGCGCATACGGCATGGCTTTGCCCAGCTTGTCCCAGTTGCGGTAGACCTTGGAATCTTCATGTTTCTTGACGAAACGGTCGACCGGTTTGTCGGCCAGCGCGGAAGCCACTACCACCCCCCCAACCAACGCCGTCGCCTTGAGCCATTCAGGGGCGTTCGGCGTAGCAGATGCGGACTGTTCCAGGCGCGCGCGCATGGCGGGCCATGGGCTGACAAACGGCCGCTCCGGTGGATTGACGGCGGGCAGGCCCTGCTCGTCGAGGCGCTCGGCAAAATTACCCAGGCCATCATAGCTTTGCATGTCGGCGCGCGGGCGCTCGAACATGTCATACAGGTCGCTAGGCGAAGCCACCATCTGGCCCACGTCGCGCGTCCACGGTGATATCGCGAAGCCGGCCGTCGACTGCGTATCCATTGGCAACATGCTATTCAGCGGCACGGACAGGAAGATGCCGCGATCCTGGTATGGCTTCGCTGGTGTACCCGGGTTAGTGATATCGTTGCCGTTCGTATGCGTGTACCAGGCGCCGACTTCAATGCCGGACTGGAAGCGGCGCTTGAATTCCATCCGTACGCCCGTGTCTTTGGCCAAGAAGCGGCCAGCGCGTGCCGTCACGGTAATGTCGTGCGGCAAGCGGTAATGCAGGGAGGCGATCGCCGTCACCGTCTTGTAGTCGCGCGAATCGAGCAAGCCCTTGAATCCACGCTGCTGCAAGGCATCAACGGCCACGTCGGCCGCCCACCGGGTATCTTTCGGCAGGTACAGCACTTGGCCGCCCACACCGCGGAACATGTCTTCATACAGACCGGCCGACATGCGGGTATACACACGCTCTGCCGGATTGTCATATTTGTTCAGCAAGACGCGGCTCAGCGAAAAACGCCCGCCGCGCAAATATTCCGCCACATCGGTACGCACATGCGGCAAGTTGCTGTTCGATGGCTGCTTTACGCCCGATACCGTTTCCAGCAACTGCAGGCTGGCGGCAGTATTCAGGTACAGGCCGTCGCCCAGGCGGCGGTCATAGTTGGCAACCGCCGAAATCGAATAGCGGAAGGCGCCGCTCGGGTCATTGAAGAAGAAGCCGACCTTGGGAGCGATCTTGAAACGGTTCGCCTCCCGGTCCAGCGATTTGATCTGCACCACGTCGCCATCGACGCCGACACCGACGGCCAATTTGCCATCGTCCTTGAGGACATCGGCGGCCTTGGCGGGAGCAGCTGCGGAAACGGCGGGCGCCGGTGCGGTGGCAAGCGCGGGAGCCGCGGCAAGTACCGGCGCGGGCGCCGGTGCTGGTGAAAGCGCAGGTGCGGCGGCAACGACGGGCGCCGGCTTGTCGAGGAATTCCTGCAGCCAGCCTTGCTGATCATCCCGGATGACGTCGCTTTTCTCCGGATAGCGCAGCAGCACGACGTCGAGGAAAGCCTTGCGGTCGATCTTGCCTGCCAAATAGTCATTCAGTTTGGGCAAATCAAAGAATTCGTAGGTGGCGATCGGCTGGTCCAGCTTGGTATACGTGATGCGCAGGGTCGTCACGCCCTTCGGCGTGAAGGCGACCGCCGTGCGCGCGGCACGGCCAACGGCGCGGCCCATGTTGGAAATACGGCTATTGGTCAGGCTCAGGCTGAGGACATTGCCCTCTTGCTCGACACGGATATTCTTGTAGTCCTGTTTTACCAAGGCATTGACCAGGTCGGCGCCATACACGGGATCGCGGTGCCATTCTTCCTTGCTCGGCAGCGGCGGCGGATTCTTGTCGTCGACGAAGAACGGCGGTTCGTACACCTTGGGAATGAACTCGCGTTCGCCAAATGGAATACTGACAAAAGCGTTCACGCTGAACTGGTCGCGGCTGCGTGCCGCTTGCAGGGCAAGCCAGCCCCAGCGGTATTCCAGGCCCACGGAAGCACCCTTGCGGCGCTTGTCCGCTCCGGTTTCGATGGCACGGATATCGCGCTGATAATTCGTCGCATCATATTCAGCCACCATCGACCAGCGCGGCAATGCCGCCGGCGTCCAGCGCACGCCCGCAAACACGCCATCCGGGCGCCTGTGGGCATAGCCCAGGCTTGCTTCGATATTCTTGCTGGCACCAAAAGTCTTGGTGGCAACCACATATTGTCCCTTGAACAGCTCAGTACCAAACAGATCCGTCATGCCGACAGCGACAGACGGCATCCACTCCGTTTCTGTCCACAGGCGCAATTTCCCGTCGACAACCTTATCTTTATAGCGACCGTATCCTTTGCCATATTCTGGATCGCTGTTTCCAAATGCAGGAATGCCCGTTATCGATACATAACGTCCTGTCATTTGCAGGAAAGGCAGGATATTCGCTGTGGCCCATAACTGGCCATACGGGCTGTCGTAGCTGTAGCCGACGCTGAAGGTGCCGTCCGTTTCCACCACGGCGCTGGGCATATTGATATAGCCGGATTGACCACCATGATTCGGTGTCGCGGCCATCGCCGACGGCGCGCCAAGCACTAAGCAGCCACACCAGGTATATTTAATTGATTTTCTGAGTACGCTTAACAAATCCGGCTACCTAAAATATCCTGCACCTGGAATTCCTGACAATGTATTCAGAAAATCAATGAGCTTGGGGAAACGTGAATAAAACGAAAAAAGGCCAACCTGCGGGCATTTAGCAATGCCACGCATCAGTTCGCCACTAAAACTGGGCACCCCGGGGCAGTTGATTGTTGCTTAACCATGCCTCAGCAATGTATGTCGCAGAATTTTAACATTGTTTTCTTGTAGCAAATGCTTAACTTGTTTCCCTTACGCCACACCTGTCAATGCCGCGCAAAGGCCGCCAGCGTTCCTGAGATACGCTGGGACAGTTATTTCAAACTGCCAAACACTTTACCGATAATCTTGCTGCCATAGGCCAGCGGATTGCTGCGGATGGCTTTTTCTTCCTCGCCGATCATCAGGTACAAGCCGTCAAGCGCACGGTCCGTGACGTAGCCTTCCACCGTCGATTGCTGCTGCGGCACCAGTCCCGTCTTGCCGATCTGGCTCATGGTGCTGTTGTATTTGCCGGCTAGGCCGGAGCGGTCGGTGACGGATTTCACGATGGGCAGGAACTTGACGGCCAGGGGCGCTGATGTTTTCTGACGGAAAAAGTCCGTCACCGATGTGTCGCCACCGGAGAGGATATTTTTCGCATCGGTCACGCTCATCGACTTGACCGCGTCGAGCAGCAAGGGCTTGGCCATGGGTACGGCCGACTCGGCGGCGCGGTTCATCGACACCACCAGATCGTCCAGCTGCTGGCCGCGGCCCGTCATTTTCAGCAAGGGTTTGGCTTGCTCCAGGATGCCAGGCAATTTGATCTTGACCTTGTCGTTGTTCAGGAAACCATTTTCGACACCCAGTTTCGATACGGCGGCAGCGGAGCCGGCTTCCAGCGCCGCTTTCAAGCCATTGCTGGCATCTTGGTTGCTAAGGGCATCGAGGGGACCGGCTGTGCCTGCGCCGGACGACAGCAGCGCCAGCGCACACAGGATGGCGGCGGGACGGCCAGGGAAAGGGTTCAGGCGCATGGTTTTCCTTTTTAAAAGAATAGACAGTCCACCTTCTTCTGGCACCTTAGCACATCAAAACCGCCAATACTGCAGCATTTTTTTGCACCAGGGGAAAACAAGGGGGCCACAGATGGCGAAGGGAAAGGACTATACAGCACCGACTGTTGTATCCGCGCACGCTAACGCGCGCGGCGCAGCTTAGCCTGCTATTGCCGCCAACTGTTCGCGCACCCGCGCCAGATCCGTTTCACGCAAGCGCGCCGCCGTCTGGCGCAGCGATTTTTCCGCGCCGGCCACGCCGGCCGCCGCCGCCATCGACAGCCAGATATACGCCTGCTGCAAATCGAGTGGACTACCCTGGCCGCTGGCTGCCATCAGGCCCAGATTCATTTGTGCCCGCGCATGGCCCTGGCGCGCGGCCAGCGCATACCAGTCCCAGGCGGCGGCATAGTCCTGCGGTACGTCCTGGCCGTTATCATGCCGCAGGCCCAGCGCGAACTGGGCCAGGCTATGACCCTGCGCGGCGGCGCGGCAATAGCAGGCGCAGGCCTGCTGGCTGTCGGGCGCCGGACCATCGTCGCGGTCGTGCAACACGCCCTGCATGTATTGCGCGGGTGCGTAATCCTGCTCCGCGGCGCGGCGGTACCATTCCAGCGCCAGCGACAGATCCTGCGGCACGCCCTGGCCATGTTCATAACGCAGGCCCAGGTCGAACTGCGCCCGCACATGTCCCTGGTCGGCCGCCTTGCGGTACCAGAAGATGGCTTCCTGCACATCGGCAGGCATGCCCTGCCCATGCTCGTACAGGAGTCCCAGCTGATACTGCGCGGCGGGAAAGCCCTGCCCTGCCGCCTGGCGGTAGAACACCTGCGCCCGGGCATAGTCCTGCGCGCCATGCTCATGGTGCAGGCCCAGGTTGTGCTGGGCCGCCGCATGGCCCAACCCCGCCGCCTTGACATACCATTCCAGCGCCGCCTGTTTATCGCAGGGCACACCCTGGCCATTGTCATAGATCAGGCCCAGGTTGAACTGCGAACTGGCGTGACCCTGCTCGGCCGCGCGCCGGTACCAGCTGATCGCCTGCCGGCTGTCCTGCGGCAGCACATCGCCATTTTCATAGCGCAGCGCCAGGTTGAACTGGGCCGGCGCATAGCCCTGCTCGGCCGCCTTGCGCATCCAGGCCGTCGCCTGCTGGCGGTCCTGCCGCACGCCCTGGCCATTTTCGTAGCGCAGGCCCAGGTTGAACTGCGCGCGCGCATAGCCCTGTTCGGCCGCCTTGCGGTACCAGGCGATGGCTTGCACGAAATCCTGCGGCACGCCCTTGCCATTGTCATACATCATGCCCAGATTATTCTGCGCGCCGGCGTCGCCCTGTTCCGCCGCGCGGCTGAACCACAGCATGGCTTGCCCGCTATCTTGCGCGATGCCCTGGCCCTTGGCATACAGCCAGCCCAGGTTGTATTGTGCCGCCGCGTAGCCCTGCTCAGCCGCCTGCTGGTACCAGTGCGCCGCCTGCGCAAAGTCCTGCGGTACGCCCTGCCCCTTCTGGCACATCACGCCCAGGTTGTATTGCGCATGCTCGAGTCCCTGCGCGGCAGCCAGGCCATACCAGTGCAGCGCCAGCGCATAGCTTTGCTCGACGCCCTGGCCATTGAAATACATGAAACCCAGGCTGTGCTGGGCGTTCGCATTGCCCTTCTCGGCCAGGCCTTTCAGGCGCAGGTAGTCAGCCGTGTAATGCGCAGCCGTGTAACGGGGATCGGCGAGCGACATGGATCAAGCCTCGATGGCCAGCGTCTGCGGCAGCGCGGAGGCGGCATCGGCGATCAGGCGGTTCTGCTCCTGCAGCACGCCGATGAAGCTACCCAGCGATATGGGGCGGTGGTACAGATAGCCCTGCATCGTGGTGCAGCCCTTGTCCTGCAGGTAGCGCGCCTGGCCTTCCGTCTCCACGCCCTCGGCGATCAGGTGCAGGCCCAGGCCGCGCGCAATCGAGATGATGGCCAGGATGACGGGGTAGTGTCCGTGCTCGTCGTGAATCTCCTTGACGAAGGACTGGTCGATCTTGATGGTGTGGATGGGGAAGCGATGCAGGTACGACAGCGACGAATAGCCGGTGCCGAAATCGTCGATGGCCACCGACACGCCCAGCTGGCACAGCTTGTTCAACTGCTCGATCGCATACTGCGGGTTGCGGATGCAGATGTTTTCCGTGATTTCCACTTCGATCTTTTCCGGCGCGATGCCGTAGCGCGTCAGCGCGCCGCGCATCTTCTCGAAAAAGTCGCCCCGGTCCAGGTATTGCGGCGACAAATTGAGCGACAGGCGCACGGCCTCGCCGCCGGCCGCGTTCCACTGCACCAGGTCGCGGCACAGGGCGCCCAGCATCCAGTCCGAGATCGGCAGCATCAAGCCGTTTTCCTCGGCGAACGGCAGGAATTCGCCGGCCGTCAGCAAGCCCCGCTGCGGATGGTTCCAGCGCATCAGGCCTTCGGCGCCGACGATGCGGCCCGTCATCACGTCCACCTGCGGCTGGTAATACATCTCCAGCTGGTTCAGCTCCAGCGCCTTGCGCAGGCTTTGCTCGAGCGCGATCTTCTGGTGCGACACGTCGAGCATGGACTCGTGATAGAAACTGTGGCCGTTCTTGCCCAGCGCCTTGACCTGGTACATGGCGATGTCGGCGTGGCGCAGCAGCTCGTCGATGGTCTCGCCGTCGCCCGGATAGATGGCGATGCCGATGGACGCGGAAATATGCACCTGGTTGCCATCGAGGTCGAAGGGCTGGTGCAGGCATTCGAGGAATTTGTCGGCGATCAGGCGCGCATCCTGGCGGTCGCGCAGTTCCGGCAGCACGATGGTGAATTCATCGCCGCCCTGGCGCGCCAGGGTGTCGCCACGGCGCAGGCAATCCTTCAGGCGCAGCGCCACCTGCTGCAGCAGCTCGTCGCCCTTCACGTGGCCCAGGGTGTCGTTGACCAGCTTGAAACGATCGAGGTCGATGAACATCACGGCCAGCTCCGTCAGCTTGCGCCGCGCCTGGATCACGGCCAGCCCCAGGCGGTCCTTGAACAGCATGCGGTTCGGCAGGTCCGTCAGGATGTCGTGGTAGGCCTGGTAGGAGATGACTTCCTCGGCGCGCTTGCGGTCGGTGATGTCGCGTGCCACGCCGTAGGTGCCGAAATACTCCTGCTTTTTCGCTTCGTGATCGTGGCCGTGCATGCCGATGGAATTGAGCGGAATCGTCATCAGCGTGTTGCTGAAAGTCCGGTCGCTGCCGCTGCCGCTATGGCACTTCAGGCGCAGTTCCACGTTGCGCGAGGCGCGCTCGTCGAGGCGGCGCTCATTGAAGGCATAGCGCGCCCGCTCCTGGTCTTCATCGTGCACGAGGATCGAATAATGGCTGCCGATCAGCTCTTCGCGGCTAAAGCCCAGCAACTGGTGCACCCTGTCGTTGATGAAGGTGATGCGGCCTTCGTGGTTCAGGGTATAGATGATGTCGGGCGAGCTGTCGACCAGGTAGCGGTACATCTTTTCCGAGTTTTCCAGCTGCAGCGCGATGCGCTCGTTCTCCAGCGCCAGCTTGCGCTTTTGCAGCGCATTCTCCACCGTCTTGAGCAGTTCCTCGCGGCTGTACGGCTTGCGCAGGTAATCGTAGGCGCCGCGTTTCAGGGCGCCGATGGCCGCCTCGATGCCGACGTCGCCGCTCATGACGATCACGTCGCCCTCGATGCCGCGCCGGTTGATGTGGTCCATGATTTCATGGCCGCTCATGTCGGGCAGGCGCAAGTCGAGCAGGATCAGGTCGAAGCGCAGTTTCGACAGCTGCGCCAGCGCCTCGCTGCCGCAGGTGGCCGTGTACAGCTGGTAGCCGCGGTCCTTGAGCAATTCGTGGAGAGAGGCGAGCAAACGGGGCTCGTCGTCGACCAGCAGGATGCGCGGACTGTTTTCCAGGTCAAAGGGAATGGCGGAGGAGTTCATGGACGTTACGAAGACAAGGCGGTATCGCCGGGCGCGGGCAGCGCGGCTGCGGCGCTCGCCGGCAAGGGAATGGGCAGCAAGATTTCAAACGACGTGCCGGACTTGCTGCTGCGGCAGCCGATCACGCCATGCAGGCGGGTGACCAGGTCATGCACGATGGACAAGCCCAGGCCGTGGTGTGCCCCTTCCTTGCTGCTGCGCACGGGGGAAAACAGATTGGCCAGCACGTCCGGCGCCAGGCCGGCGCCATTGTCGCTGACGCACAGTTCCAGGTACAGGCGGCGGTCGCGGTTGACGTGGCCACGGTTCGCCACTTCGATGCGCCCGCCATCGGGCAAGGCTTCGACGGCGTTTTTCAGCAGATTAAGCAGAATTTGCTTGAGCATGTCGGCATCGGCCTCCACCTCGCATGGCGCGTCCTGCATGCGCGTGACCACCTCGATCTTCGGCGGCAGGAAGTCGGTGGCACGGAACAGGCGCAGCACGTCGTCGACAACGCGCGCGCAATCGGTCACGCCGCTGGCGGCCACCGGCTGCAGATCGGCCAGGCCGCCGATCAACTGGCCGACCCTGTCGATTTCCTCGTTCAGGATAGCCATCTCGCCCGTGACCGGCTCCTGCTTCTCCAGCTTGTGATCGAGCACGCTCAGGTAGTTCTTGATGATGGACAGCGGGTTATTCACTTCATGCACGACGCGACGCGACGCGGCACGGTATTCCTCGGCCACGTGATCGAGCTGGCGCCGTGCCAGGCCGCGCGCGCTGATGGCCGCTTCCAGCGCCGTGGCGGCCTGGTTGGCATAGGCGCGCAGGAAACCCTCGCGCTTCTGGCAGGCGGGAATCTGCCAGGCCGCCACGCCGCCGATCAGCACGCCCAGGCTGCGCTGGCCCGCCACCAAAGGCACGCAGACCAGACTGTCGGTACCGAGAATGCGGAACAGCTGTTCCTCGACGATGCCCAGCGCCGGCATGTCGCGTTTTAAAAAGGCCAGCTGACACTCCAGCGCCGAAGCGGCCAGGGGCCCGCCCTTGGCCAGCGGGACCGAGAAACCGGCCAGGCGCTGCTGATGTTCGCCCGCCGCCACGCCCACCAGCGCATGACCGGTGGGGTTTTGCAGCAGGATGACGGACGTGTCGAAATCGAACAGGATGCGCGCCGAACGCGTGATGGCTTCGAGCAGGCTGCTCTCGCCCTGTTGCCGGGCGAAGGTCTGGCCCACTTCCGACACCAGCACCATGTTGCGTACTTCGTCGGACAGGCGCTGCTGCACCGGATCGACGGCTGGCGGCGCATAGGCGGGCGGCGTGGCGATATCGTCCGCGCCGGCCAGGTCGATGCCCAGGTGCTGCGCGGCCTGCGCCACCTGGCGCGCGACGCTGCCGGCCAGGTCTTCCAGTACCTCGACGTCCAGCGCGCACAGGCTTGCCGCCTGCGTGATCGACTCCGCGTCGTCGGCATGGCAGCACAGCAGGTGCGCCAGGCGCACGATGCGGATCAGGGGATGGCTCGCTTCCAGGCGCGCCAGCGGTTCATGGTGATACAGCACGCTGTCGGCCAGGAAGGAATCGAGATGCCAGCGCTCGATCAGCCACGCGCCCGCTTCGGCATGCGTGATCTGTAATGTGCGCTGCTCCACCGCGCACAGGGCGGCATCGTCGCGCGCCGTAAAGTTGAATGCGTATTCCTTCGGCGCCGTGGCCAGCAAGGCCAGGCGGCCCACATTGTGCAGCAAGCCCGCCAGATACGCTTCCTCGACGTGCGGATACGCCATGGCCTTGGCCAGCGCGCGCGCCATGACGGCCGCCGACAGCGAGCTTTTCCAGAAGGCGCGCAGATCCGTGCTGCCGGAATGGGGAAAACTGTTAAAAGTCTGGAAGACGGATTCGCTGATGACCAGGGTCTTGATCATGTCCGTGCCCAGCGACACGAGCGATTGCTCCAGGCTGACGACCTTGCCCTGGCGATGGTAGGCGGAGCTGTTGGCCACGCCGAGGATCTTGCTGGTCATGCCCGCATCCTTGGCGATCAGGGCGGCCAGCTCCGGCATGCCGGCATCGTCGGCCTGCAGGTGGGCGATCAGCTTGATGAGGATCTGCGGCATGGCCGGCAGGCGGGCAATCAGCAGGCGATTGCGAATATCTTGATCAGATTGATGCATCGTATCAGGCATTGCCGGTTCGAAAAGGAAGAGCGCTCAGCAGCGAAGCGCGGCCACGTTCAGAGGAATCCTCCACTCCTGTAACCCAAAAAATGTCGCCTGAGAGGATGCCGGGAAAAGAGCTCATCTTATCATAAGCGCCGGATATTACTTGCAATATAGAAAATTAAGTTGAAATAAATCCAGCGTTCTGCAGTGGAAACTTATGCCCTGAAGGAACCCAGCAAACGGTGGCGGAAGCGCCGCGATATCAGCCACAACGTCAGCGCCAGTCCCGTAAACGCCAGCTGGCCCGACGCCAGCCACAGCACGGAACCGGACAGCAGCGGCGAAATCACGCCGGCCACCACGGCGCCCAGCAAGGTGCTGGCAAACGACTGGCACGAGGCCACCGTGCCGCGGATATGCGGGAACAGGTCCAGCGCCAGCAGGGTCGCGCCCGGCCCCACCAGCGACATGCCGAAGGTGTAGAAGAACAGGGGCAGCACCGACCAGGGCAAGGATGGCGGCAGGAACAGGTGATACACGACATTGACGCTGGCGGCACACAGCAGGAAGGCAAAGCCGATGCCGATCTGGCGTGCGAACGTGACCTTGCCGGCGATGCGGTTGGCCGCCGCGGCGCCCATGAAGATGCCGCTCACGCAGGGAATGAACAGCCAGGCGAATTGCGATGGCCCCAAGCCCAGCTGCTTGGGCAGCATTTCCGGCGCGGCCGTGATGAACAGGAACAGGCCCGCGAAATTGAGGGCGACGATGCCGGCCTTGATGTGGAACAGGGGCGAGCGCAGGATCTGGCCGTAGCTCGACGCCAGGAAGCGGGGATTGAAGGGCTGGCGCTTTTCCATCGGCAGCGTTTCGGGCAGGCGCCAGTAGCAGAACGCCAGCAGCACCACCGTGTAAAAGGCGAGGAACAGGAAGATCGAGCGCCAGTCGAACCAGATGACGATCCAGCCGCCCAGAATCGGCGCCACGGCCGGCGCGATGGAAAAGATCATCGTCACCAGCGACAGCAGCCGCGCCGCCGCCGCATCGGCATACAGGTCACGGATGATGGCGCGGCTGATCACCACGCCTGCGCCGGCCGAGACGCCCTGCATGATGCGGAAGAACCACAGGTAGTGCACCGTGTGCGCCGAAGCGCAGCCGAGCGAGCCGATGGCAAACATCAGCAGCGACACGAGAATGACGTTGCGCCGGCCGAAGGTATCCGAGATCGCGCCATGCCACAGCACCATGCCGGCAAAGGCCAGCATGTAGAACGTCAGCGACTGCTGCACTTCCAGCGGCGAGGCCTGCAGCGAACCCTGGATCGCGCCAAACGCGGGCAGATAGGTATCGATCGACAGGGGCCCCAGCATCGACAGCCCGGCCAGCATCATCGCCAGCGCACCGCGGCTCAGCGGCGCCATGTGGCTTGGTGTGGGAGGCGGAACGGGCGTGACCGGGTCGGGCGGCACATCGGCCGGAGGGGTGGGAAACATGGCGGGTCCAAAGTGGCGCACGGACCGGTCGGTCCGCGCGAGATACTGCGTTACTACAAACGTCTACAGACTCCAAAATAGCTGATAAAACCGTCGCGAGCGGAAGGGAGAGGTGGCCGAGAAGCGCAGCCGTACACTAGTACGGCGAGCATCACAGGCCGCCTATCCCGACGCGCAGCAGGTTTGATCAGTTATTTTTTGGTTTCGCTTCTTCACGGCGGTTGTATCCCGCCACCATATCGAAACGGAACAAACGGCATTCCAGCGCGCCGTTGAAGAAAGGCGTCTTGCGCGCTTCCTTCAGACGCAGCAGCTTGGGCAGGCCCAGGTCGGCCGTGAACAGGAACACGGTCCAGCCGGCGAAACGCTGCTTCAGGGTCGTGCCCATGGCCGAATAGAACGACGTCGACAGTTCATCTTCGGGGATGGTGCTGTCGCCGCGCACGCCGATACGCTCGCCGTACGGCGGGTTGGTCAGCATGATGCCCGGCACGTCGCTTGGCGGCTTGACTTCCTGCGCCTCGATCTGTTTCAGGGGCACGTCGAAGCGCACGCCGGCGCAACGCAGATTATGGCGCGTCATGGCGACCATGTCGCCCGAAATGTCGCTGCCGAAAATGGTCGGTTCGGCCGGCAGCGGATTGACCTTGATGGCATTTTTCATGGCATTCCACGGCGCCGGATCGAAGTCGTGGAAGTTTTCAAACGCAAACTGGCGCGAGGCGCCCGGTGGTATCCCCTGCAGCATCTGCGCCGCTTCGGCCAGGATGGTGCCGGAACCGCACATCGGGTCGAACAGCACCATGCCAGGCTTCCAGCCCGACACGCGCAGCAGGCCGGCGGCCAGGTTTTCGCGCAGCGGCGCGTCGCCCGTCTCTTCGCGCCAACCGCGCTTGAACAGGGCTTCGCCCGAAGTGTCGAGGTAGACGGTGAAGGTATGCGCGTCGAGGAAGCCGACGATGCGCATGTCCGGCGTCTTGGTGTTGACCGATGGACGCTCGTTGAACTGGTCGCGGAAGCGGTCGCAGATCGCATCCTTGATTTTCAATGTCGTGAATTCCAGGCTGCGCAGCGGCGATTTGACGGCCGTGACGTCAACGCGGATCGTGTGGTGCACGCCGAACCAGTCTTCCCAGGATTGCGCCAGGGTCAGGTCGTAAATATCGTTTTCCGTCTTGTAGCCGGAATGGGCCATGCGCATCAGTACGCGCGAAGCGATGCGAGAATGCAGGTTGATGCGGTAGGAATCGAGCAGGTCGCCCGAGCAGTGGACACCGCCCGGCACCTGGTTGTGGACCTTCATGGTCGCACTATCCTGAGCGATCTCGCCCAGTTCCTCGGCCAGCGCCGCTTCCATGCCGCGCGGGCATGGGCAAAAATATGAAGCCATGGTGTACCTTTTATCCGTTGAAAAACAATTAACTAAAAATCTGAAATATCACGTAGGTCGGCTTAGCCCGCAGGGCGTAAGCCGACATAAGCCGACATGCCGCACACTGTGCTTGTCGGATTACGCGCGGCTTTGCCACGCTAATCCGACCTACCACTCTCTAAAAAACTACTTCTCCAGCGCGCGCTCGACAAAATCGAGGCGGTCCTGACCCCAGAACCCTTCGCCATCGACGATATACCACGGCGAGCCGAAGACGCTGGCGGCGGTGGCCGCTTCCGTATTGGCATCGTATTCGGCCTGCACGCTGGCCGTTTCCGACGTTTTCAGCAACTGGCGGCCATCGAAGCCGGCATCGAGTGCAATCTGTACCAGGGTTTCCTCGTCGCCGATGTTGCGCTCCTCAGCCCACAGGCCGCGCATGATGGCGTGCGCCAGGTTCAGCGACGCTTCCACGCCATGCGCCAGGCGCGTGGCGATGATCAGCTTGGCCGACGCTTCCGGCGAGACGGGGAAGAACTTCGGCTGCAGGGTCAGTGGCACTTGCAAAAAGGCCGACCAGCGCGCCAGTTCGGCCAGGCGGTACGCCTGGCGCTGCGGTGCGCGCTTGGCCAGCGGCAGGCCGCCCGAGACGCTGAAGACCTTGCCCAGGTCAAAGGGACGCACGTCGATCTGTGCGCCCGTCTTGGCGGCGATGGCCATCAGGCGCGCGTGTCCCAGGTAGGTCCATGGCGAGTGGGGCGCAAAAAAATACTGCACGACTTTGCTCTGGCTTGCACTCATCTCGACTCCCTTAGAAAGGCTTGACCACGACCAGCACGACGACGGCCAGCAGCATCACCACCGGCACTTCATTAAACCAGCGGAACCAGGTGTGGCTGCGCTTGTTGAGACCTTTTTCAAACTTGCGCAGGATGGAACCGCAGGCGTGGTGATAGCCGAGCAGCAGCACCACGAACGTCAGCTTGGCATGCATCCAGCCCGGCATCTTCATGCGGCCTTCGCCCCCGCCGTACAGCATCCACATCAACGCCAGCCCCAGCACCATCGCCGGCAGCGCCAGCAGGGACATGAAGCGGTACAGCTTGCGCGCCATCAGCAGCAGGCGCTCGGTGGCCACTGTTTCCGTCTCCATCGCCAGGTTCACGAAGATGCGCGGCAAGTAAAACAGGCCGGCGAACCAGGACATGACGAAGATGATATGGAAGGCTTTGGTCCAGAGAAAGAGCATGGGGTTTCCAGTGTCGGAGGTGGAAAGAATGAGAGCACGGGCCGCTTGGTGGGTAGCCCGCAAAAGAGACTATTTGCGGACTTCGCCGTGGCCAAA
Organism: Janthinobacterium sp. GW822-FHT07A03; assembly: GCF_058798815.1. Classification (NCBI taxonomy): domain Bacteria; kingdom Pseudomonadati; phylum Pseudomonadota; class Betaproteobacteria; order Burkholderiales; family Oxalobacteraceae; genus Janthinobacterium; species Janthinobacterium sp. GW822-FHT07A03. Next base: position 451,094 of record NZ_JBXAKW010000003.1, read on the forward strand.
GACCACGTACTTGAGCGAGGTCAGGCCTTCCAGGCCCACCGGGCCGCGCGCGTGCAGCTTGTCGTTCGAGATGCCGATCTCGGCGCCCAGGCCGTATTCGAAGCCGTCGGCGAAACGCGTCGACGCATTCACCATCACCGAGGCGGAATCGACTTCGCGCAGGAAGCGCAGCGCATCGCTGTAGTCTTCCGTGATGATGGACTCCGTGTGCTTCGACGAATACTGGTTGATATGGTCCATCGCTTCGTCGATGCCGTCGACCACCTTCACCGACAGGATCGCCGCCAGGTATTCGGTGCGCCAGTCTTCCTCGGTGGCGTGCACCAGGTGCGGATAAGCGGCGGCGGCCAGGATCGCATGACTCTCCGGATCGGCGCGCAGCTCCACCTGCTTGGTCAGGTACAGTTCGGCCAGCTGCGGCAGCACGGTGGCGGCGATGGCGCGCGACACGAGCAGGGTTTCCATGGTGTTGCAGGTGCCGTAGCGGTGGCACTTCGCGTTGAAGCCGATATCGAGCGCTTTTTTCAGGTCCGCCTTGGCGTCGATATAGACGTGGCAGATGCCGTCGAGGTGCTTGATCATCGGCACGGTGGCCTCGTTCATCAGGCGCGCGATCAGGCCCTTGCCGCCGCGCGGCACGATGACGTCCACATACTGCGGCATGGTGATCAGGGCACCGACGGCGGCGCGGTCGGTGGTGTCGATCACTTGCACGGCATCAGCCGGCAGGCCTGCTCCCAGCAAGCCCTCAGCCACCAGCTTGGCCAGCGCGCGGTTGCAGTGAATCGCTTCCGAGCCGCCGCGCAAGATCGTCGCGTTGCCGCTCTTGATGCACAGGCCGGCAGCGTCCACCGTCACGTTCGGACGGGCTTCATAGATGATGCCGATGACGCCCAGCGGCACGCGCATCTGGCCCACCTGGATGCCCGTCGGGCGGAATTTCATGTTCGAGATCTCGCCGATCGGGTCGGCCAGCGACACGATTTGCGTCAAGCCTTCGACCATGGTGGCGATGGCGGCATCGGACAGGGTCAGGCGGTCGAGCATGGCTGGCGCCAGGCCGGCGGCGGCTGCCGCATCGAGGTCGCGCTGGTTGGCCGCGCGCAGCAGGTCGGCATCGCGCACGATGGCGGCGGCGATCAGGCTCAAGGCGCGGTTGCGCGTGGCGCTGTCGGCACGCGCCATGGCGCGCGAAGCGGCGCGCGCGCGCGCGCCCACGTCCTGCATATATTCTGTGATGTCCATGCTCGTATCCATATAGTAAAAAACTAGCCTCGGGCGATCTTCAGTCCCAGCTGCAGCATGGCGTCCCAGGCATCGCCCGCGTAGCCCTTGGCGCGCAAGCCCTTGATCATCTTGTCCACCTGCGCCGCCTGCTGCAGCGCCGCTTCCAGCACGGGCAGCGAAATGCGCCGCAGAGCCGGTTCCATCAGCCGCTCGCGCGGACCCCAGATGCGGTATTCCTTCAGCAGCGCGCCCAACGGACGCCCTTGCGCCATGCCGGCCTTCAATTTTAACAGCGTGCGGATTTCTTCGGAGACGGCCCACAAGACCAGCGGCAGCGCCTCGCCCTCGCCTTTCAAGCCTTCGAGCATGCGCACCAGGCGCGCCGGATCGCCGGCCAGCATGGCTTCGGACAGCTTGAAGACATCGTAGCGGGCCACGTTCAGCACCGCGTCCTGCACTTGTTCGTACGTCAGCTTGCCCGCAGCATGCAGCAAGCCCAATTTCTGGATTTCCTGGTGCGCCGCCAGCAAATTGCCCTCCACCCGTTCGGCGATGAAGTCGATGCTGGCACGCTCGGCGCTTTGCCCCTGCGCGGCCAGGCGCTGGGATATCCACGCCGGCAACTGTGCCCGTTCCACATTCGGAATGTCGATGTACACGGCCGCCTGCTGCAGGCCGGCGACCCAGGCCGCCTTTTGCGTGGCCCAGTCCAGCTTGGGCAAGGTGATCAGGGTCAGGTTGTCGGGACTGAGGTTCTTCGCGTAGCTTTGCAGCGCCGCGCCGCCATCCTTGCCCGGCTTGCCGGTGGGGATGCGCAGCTCGATCAGTTTTTTATCGCCGAACAGCGACAGCTCCTGGTTCGCCGCCAGCAGTTCGCCCCATTTGAAGCTGCGCTCCACCGTCAGCACGTCGCGCTCGGAGTATCCCTGCGCGCGCGCCGAGCGGCGGATCTTGTCGGCCGCTTCCAGCGCCAGCAGGTGTTCGTCGCTGGTGATCACATACAGCTGCGCCAGCGGCTTGGCCACATGCCCATCGAGCGCGTCTATCCGCAATTGCATGGCGTCCCCGTTACTGCTGCGGGGCGACCGGCGTCACGGGCGCCACTGGCGCCACCGACATGGCCGGCAGCACCGGCTTGATGGCGGCCAGGCGGCGCATGATCTGCTGCACCATGTCGTTGCGCATGTCGCGGTACAACGCCGCTTCCTCGGTTTCCTTGGCCAGTACCTGCGATTCATCGAAGGTGATCGGACGCACCAGGCTGATGGCCGTCGGGGCCAGCAACTGGTTGCCGGCCTTGTCCAGCACGCGGAAATTGATTGAATAGCCGAGCTGGTACTCTTGTACGCGGCCATTTTTGTTCAGCGACAAAATGGTCTTGGTACGATTCCTCTCCGGATCGGTGAGCACTTCAAGGACGGCATCGGCGCCATCCTTGGTACTGACCACTTCCGTGCTGCCGATGGCGCGGATATAGCGCTTCAGGCCGATCGCCAGCGGCGACGTGTCGGGCAAGCCGATGTACATCGTCGCGAACGGCAGCATGAAACTGCCGTTCGAACCGCGCAAATGAAAGCCGCAGGCCGACAGCAGGACGGTCAGGCCCAACGCCAGCACGGCACGGCGGCCCAACAGCGATACTTGAGAGGAAGTCGTCATGATTACACCACGATGCTGATTAACTTACCTGGCACGACGATGATCTTCTTCGGCGTGGTTTCGACGTACTTTTGCACACTTTCGCACGCCAGCGCGGCCGCTTCGATGCTGGCCTTGTCCGCATCCTTGGCCACCGTGATCGAGCCGCGCAGCTTGCCGTTCACCTGGATCATCATCTCGATCTCGGACTGCTCCAGCGCTTGCGGGTCGACTTGCGGCCATGCGACGTTCAGCAGGTCGCCATGCACGCCGGCATAGCCCAGCTCTTCCCACAGCACGTGGGTGATGTGCGGCGCGACGGGATTGAGCAGGCGCAGGAAGATGGAGAAGCCTTCGGCGATCAGGGCCTTCGACTGGGCGCTATCGTCCAGCTTGGCCGATTCCAGCGTATTGAGCATCTTCATGCAGGCCGACACCACGGTGTTGTACTGGATGCGCTTCAAGTCGTAATCGGCTTGCTGCAGCAGCTTGTGCAATTCGCGGCGCAGGTTTTTCTGCGCGTCGCCCGTGGCCGGTGCGGCGCCGCCAGCCAGTGCGGCCTGGATCGTTGCCGACTGGGCGTAGCCGAAGTTCCACACGCGGCGCAGGAAGCGGTTCGCGCCTTCGACGCCGCTGCCGGACCATTCCAGCGTCTGTTCCGGCGGCGAGGCGAACATGGTGAACAGGCGGGCCGTGTCGGCGCCATACTGCTCGATCTGCGCTTGCGGGTCGATGCCGTTGTTCTTCGACTTCGACATTTTTTCCGTGCCGCCGATTTCCACCGGCTGGCCGTCGGCCACCAGGACGGCGGACTGCGGACGGCCCTTGTCGTCCAGCGACAGGCGCACGTCGTCCGGATTGAACCAGGTGGTCTTGCCCGCGGCGTCCTTGCGATAATATGTTTCGTTGAGCACCATGCCCTGCGTCAGCAGGTTGACGAATGGCTCGTCGAACTTGACCAGGCCGAAGTCGCGCATGATCTTGGTCCAGAAGCGCGCGTACAGCAAGTGCATGACGGCGTGTTCGATGCCGCCGATGTACTGGTCCATCGGCATCCAGTAATCATTGCGCGCGTCGACCATGGCGTCGTTCGAGCCTGGCGAGGTATAGCGCATGTAGTACCACGACGAATCGACGAAGGTATCCATGGTGTCCGTCTCGCGGCGCGCCGGCTTGCCGCACTGCGGGCAGTCGCACTGCAAAAAGGCTTCATATTTGTTCAGCGGGTTGCCCGTGCCGTCCGGCACGCAGTCTTCCGGCAGCACCACCGGCAGGTCTTTTTCCGGCACCGGTACCACGCCGCAGTCGGCGCAATGGATCATCGGGATCGGCGTGCCCCAGTAGCGCTGGCGCGAAATGCCCCAGTCGCGCAGGCGGAACGTGGTTTTCTTCTCGCCCAGACCCAATTCAGCCAGGTCGGCGGCCACCGCATCGACGGCGGACGCGAAATGCAGGCCATCGTATTTGCCGGAAGCGACACAGACGCCGTCCTTGCTGCCATACGATTCCTGCCAGGCGTCCGTCGAGAATTCCTGGCCCTTGACTTCGATCACTTGCTTGATCGGCAGATTGTATTTCTTGGCAAAGCCGAAATCGCGTTCATCGTGCGCCGGCACGCCCATCACGGCGCCGTCGCCGTAGGTGATCAGCACGTAGTTGCCGACCCACACTTCCACTTGCGCGCCCGTCAGCGGATGGGTGACGAACAGGCCGGTCGGCATGCCCTTCTTTTCCATCGTCGCCATATCCGCTTCGATCACTGAACCGAGCTTGCATTCGGCGTTGAAGGCGGCCAGTGCAGGATTGGTTTGCGCGGCGTGGATGGCCAGCGGGTGTTCGGCAGCCACGGCGCAGAAGGTCACGCCCATGACGGTGTCCGGACGGGTGGTGAAGACGTACAGCTTGCCGTCGCCGATCAGGGCGCCGTTCGCGTCCTTGATCTGGTGCGGGAAGGCGAAGCGCACGCCAGTCGACTTGCCGATCCAGTTGGTCTGCATGATGCGCACGCGCTCGGGCCAGCCCGGCAGCTTGTCATCGACATAGGCCAGCAGCTCTTCCGCGTAATCGGTGATACGCGCGTAGTACATGGGGATTTCGCGCTTTTCGATCAGCGCGCCGGAACGCCAGCCCTTGCCGTCGACCACTTGTTCGTTGGCCAGCACGGTCTGGTCGATCGGGTCCCAGTTTACGGTACCGGTCTTCTTGTAGATGATGCCTTTTTCCAGCATCTTGAGGAACATCCACTGGTTCCATTTGTAATATTCGGGCTTGCAGGCGGTCATTTCGCGCGACCAGTCGATGGCCAGGCCCATCGATTCCATCTGCTGCTTCATGTGGGCGATGTTCGAATACGTCCATTGCGCGGGCGGCACGTTGTTGGCCATGGCCGCGTTTTCCGCCGGCATGCCGAACGCATCCCAGCCCATCGGCATGAGCACGTTGTAGCCATTCATGCGCAGGTAGCGGTACATCACATCATTGATCGTATAGTTGCGAACGTGACCCATGTGCAGCTTGCCCGAAGGGTAAGGCAGCATCGAGCAGGCAAAATACTTGCCTTTTGGGAAACGCGGGTCGTGTTCGACGGCTTTATAGGCGTCGATCGCCTTCCAGTGCGATTGGGCGGCTTGTTCGACGTCGGCGGGACTATATTTATCTTGCATAATGGATGTGCGACCAGCGTGGCCCGGCCAATAGTGGATATGAACCGAGCATTATACTGGTTGTCGCCGCCCGATAGCACGGCGCGCTGGCAGCCCGGTCTGGCAAATTTTGGCAGGCGCACAATTATGCTGTGTCATATGCCACAATCTTGTTCTTTGCATCAAAGCCGGCCATGATCGTCTATCAGGAATATCTGCCCATCCCCGCCTTGCGGCCGTGGCTGGACTGCGTCTGGACCTGCCGCGTGCAGACGGACGCCACGCCCCTGACGCACCAGGTCTTGCCCGACAATTGCATCGATATTTTGTGCCAGGACCAGCAGGACGCCAGCTTTGCTGTGGGCATGATGACGGCGCCGATTACCGTCGTCAGCCACGGTCTCGTGCAGACGGTGGCGGCCCGCTTCAAGCCGGGCGCGGCGGCACGCTTCTTCCAGCCGCCCTTGTGCGAACTCAGCGATGGCCGCACGGGATTGCAGCAGCTGTGGGGCCGCGAGCTGGCGGCGCGCCTGGGTGACGCCCTGTGGAGCGAGCCCTTGTCCAACGCACAAAGAATTGCCATTTTGCAAGATTATCTGCTGCTGCGCCTGCGCGCCGCGCCGCCACGGCGCCAGGCCGGCGCGGCCGAACACGCCATCGCCGCCATCAAAGGCGCGCACGGCATGCTGCGCGTGGATGGCCTGGCGCGGCAGCTGGGCGTGTCGCGCCAGCACCTGGCGCTGCAATTTCGCCAGCAAGTGGGCATCAGCCCGAAGCTGTTTGCCCGCATCTGCCGTTTCCGGGCCGCCAGCGCCGGCTTGAAAAACCTGCCGCAGCAGCCGGATTGGGCGCAAGTGGCCTTGCAATACGGTTATTTCGACCAGTCTCACCTGATCCACGACTTCCAGGAATTCGCCCGCAGTTCGCCCGAGGCGTGGCTGACGGACCGGCGCGCGTGAGACCTTCCATTTTTACAATCGCCACGCGCGCGCCGGTGGCATGATGGCGTTATTCTTCATTCACCAGGAGCAAAACATGATCAAGGGCTTGCGCACCGTCACCTATCCCGTCCCCGACCTGAACAAGGCCAAGGCCTGGTACAGCCAGGTGTTCGGCACGGCACCGTATTTCGACCAGCCGTTCTATGTCGGCTTTGCCATCGGCGGCTTCGAGCTGGGCTTGCTGCCGGACGGCCAGCCTGGCACGCAGGGCAGCGTGACGTACTGGGGCGTGGACGGCATCGAGCAGGAAGTCGAACGCATCGTTGCGTTGGGCGGCAGCCTGCATCACCCGATCACGGACGTGGGCGACGGCATCCGCACGGTGGAATTGCTCGACCCGTTCGGCAACCAGATCGGCCTGATCGACAATCCCCACTTCGATACGGCCAAGGTCGTCTAGGCCGCCTCGCCTTGCAGCCATAGCCTGAACTGCTGCAAGGCCAGTTTTTCATGCGCCGCCTCGGGCGTGATCAGGTAATACGCGCGCTGGCCGCGCAGTGGGCGCTCGCATGCGATGCGCAGCTCGCCGCGCGCCAGTTCCGCCTCCACCAGCATACGGGGCAGCAAGACCACGCCCTGCCCCTGCACGGCCGCCATGGCCAGCATGGAAAACAGCTCATAGCGCGCGCCGTAGCGCGCCCCTTCTCCATCGACCTGCATGGCGTCAAACCACTGGCGCCAGGCGCCCGGGCGCGTGCTTTGTTGCAACAACGTCAGTTCCAGCAAATCCTGCGGCTGCCAGGCGCTACGTGCTGCCAGCAGGCGGGGGCTGGCGACGGGCACGATTTCTTCATGCATGAGCAAGGTGGCGCGCGTGCCGGGCCAGCGCGCCAGCTGCTCTGGCGTGCCTGCGTACAGGGCGCCGTCGTATTCCGTATCGGCAAACATGAACGGTTTCGTGTAGGCATCGATATGCACGACGATGTCCGGGTGCAAGCCCGCCAGCGACGACAGCCGCGGCATCAGCCAGCGCGTGGCAAACGTGGGGACGGACGCCAGCTGCAAGGCCCCGCCGCCGCCCTGGCGCGCCATGGTGTCGAGCGTGTCGCGCTCCAGGCCGTCGAGGCGGGCGGCGATCTGCCGCGCATACGCAGCGCCGGCGCTGGTCAGCAGCACGCCGTGGCGCGTGCGCTGGAACAATTGCACGCCAAGAAAGCTTTCCAACGATGAAATCTGGCGCGACACGGCGCTTTGCGTCAGCGACAGTTCGCGCGCCGCGTGCGTGTAGCTCTGGTGGCGCGCGGCCGCCTCGAAACAATTTAGCGCCTGCAGCATGGGGATTTTGCGTGACATGGGGTATCCGGCTGGTGAAATGCTTCTAGTATGCCGCAAGATATGCGTAACACGCATGTCTGGGTGCGAAAAAATCGTTTGCGCAAGGTAAAGCAAAAATCTACCATGAGCCATATTCAATCTTGCGCCGATCACCGGCGCTCACCTGCGAGGCCTGTGATGAGCAAAACCGTATTCGACTGGAATTCCCCCCTGCTGCTGGAAGAACAACTGACGGGCGACGAACGTGCCGTGCTGGAAGCGGCGCGCGACTATTGCCAGGGCAGCCTGGTGCCGCGCGTGCTCGAATCGTTCCGCCATGGCCGCACCGACGCCGCCATCTTCCGCGAAATGGGAGAGCTGGGCTTGCTGGGCACGACGATACCCGAAGAATACGGCGGCGCCGGCCTGAACTATGTCTGCTACGGCCTGGCCGCGCGCGAAGTCGAGCGCGTCGATTCGGGCTACCGCTCGATGATGAGCGTGCAATCGTCGCTGGTGATGGTGCCGATCAATGCCTTCGGCAACGAAGAAACCAAACAGAAATACCTGCCGAAACTGGCGACAGGCGAATTCATCGGCTGCTTCGGCCTGACGGAACCGAACCACGGCTCCGACCCTGGCAGCATGGTCACGCGTGCGCGCAAGGTGCCGGGCGGCTACAGCCTGTCCGGCGCCAAGATGTGGATCACCAACAGCCCCATCGCCGACGTGTTCGTCGTCTGGGCCAAGGACGATGAAGGCGCGATCCGCGGTTTCGTGCTGGAAAAAGGCTGGAAAGGTCTGTCGGCGCCCGAGATCCACGGCAAGGTGGGCTTGCGTACCAGCATCACCGGTGAAATCGTCATGGATGAAGTGTTTTGCCCGGAAGAAAATGCCTTCCCCGACGTGCGCGGCCTGAAGGGTCCATTCACTTGCCTGAACAGCGCCCGCTACGGCATCGCCTGGGGCGCGCTGGGCGCGGCCGAAGACTGCTACCTGAAGGCACGCCAGTACACGATGGACCGCCAGCAATTCGGTCGCCCTCTTGCTGCGAATCAATTGGTGCAAAAGAAACTGGCGGATATGCTGACGGAAATCACCATGGGCTTGCAAGGCTGTTTGCGCCTGGGCCGCATGAAGGATGAGGGTTCACCGGCCGTGGAAATCACCTCCATCATGAAACGCAACAGCTGCGGCAAGGCGCTGGACATCGCCCGCATGGCGCGCGACATGATGGGCGGCAACGGCATTTCCGACGAGTTCGGCGTCATCCGCCACCTGGTTAACCTGGAAGTGGTCAACACCTATGAAGGCACGCACGATGTGCACGCGCTGATCATCGGCCGCGCCATCACCGGCATCGCCGCCTTCAGCAACTGATGGACGCCTTGGCTTCCACCTTCGCCTCCACCCTGCGGCCCGCGCCGCTGACCGGCTTGCGCGTGCTGGACCTGTCGCGCGTGCTGGCCGGCCCATGGGCCGGGCAAATGCTGGCCGACCTCGGTGCCGACGTCGTCAAGGTCGAGCAGCCGGGCCGCGGCGACGACACGCGCTCCTGGGGTCCGCCGTATCTGAAGGACGAGGACGGCCGCGATACGGCCGAGGCCGCCTATTTCCAGTGCGCCAACCGCAACAAGCGCTCCTTGTGCATCGACCTGGCCGCGCCTGAAGGGCAAGCCCTGGTGCGCCAGCTGGCCGCCGAATCGGACGTACTGCTGGAAAATTTCAAGCTCGATGGTTTGAAGCAATACGGCCTCGATGCGGCCAGCTTGCTCGAACTCAATCCGCGCCTCGTCTACTGCTCCATCACGGGCTTCGGCCAGGATGGGCCGTATGCGGCGCGCGCCGGCTATGACTTCTTGATCCAGGGCATGGGCGGCTTGATGAGCATCACGGGCGTGCCCGATGGCCAGCCGGGCGCCGGGCCGCAAAAAGTGGGCGTGGCGCAGACGGACATCATGACGGGCCTGTACGCCACCATCGCCGTGCAGGCGGCGCTGGCCGAACGCGAGCGCTCGGGCCTGGGCCAGCACATCGACCTGGCCTTGCTGGACGTGCAAGTGGCCGCGCTGGGCAACCAGGCGGCGAACTACTTGTGCGGCGGCAAAGTGCCCCAACGCATGGGCAATGCGCATCCGAACATTGTTCCGTATCAAGACTTTCCCACGGCCGATGGCGACATGATTCTGGCCATCGGCAACGACGGACAGTTTTCGCGCTTCTGCGCCGTCGCCGGCCACCCGGAATGGGCGCAGGACGAACGCTTCGCCACGAATCCGCAGCGCGTGGCGCACCGGGCGGTGTTGATACCGTTGATGCGCCAGACCACGGTCATGCGCACGACGGCCGAGTGGATCAGCGCGTTCGAGGCGCAAGCCGTGCCGTGCGGCCCCGTCAACCGCATCGACCAGGTCTTTGCCGACCCGCAAGTGGTGGCGCGTGGCTTGAAAGTGGAGATGCCGCATCCGACGGCGGGCACGGTGGCGCTGGTGGCCAATCCCGTGCGCCTGTCCGGCTCGCCGGTGCAATACCGCTTGCCGCCGCCGTTGCTGGGGCAGCACACTAACGAGGTGCTGCAGCAGTGGCTGGGCCTCGATGGCAGCCAGATCGACGGTTTGCGCGAACGCAAGGTCGTCTAAACAAAAACGCCGGCCAGTTGCAAAACTGTCCGGCGTTCTTTATTTCTTCAGGATTACTTCAGCGTCAATTTCAACGCCGGTTTTTCACCGTAATCGTCATAGCGCTCATTGATGCCGGCGATGCAAAACGTAATTTCTTCCAGTAAATCAGGCACTTGCGCCTTCATCGCGTCAGCGTCCTGCAGCACGATTTCCAGCACTTCGTTCGGCTTCAAACGGAACTGCGTCATGTTTTCATCGTCGCGCAGGTAGCTGAGGCAATCGACCCAGGCATCCATGCTGTTGCCATAGAACTCGGGGAAACCGAAGGCTTGCACGCATTGCGCGTGAAAACTCGCTGCGTCGGTGATGTCTTTTCCATTCAGGATGGCAGTGGCCATGGTCTTCCTCAGTTCTTCAGCGACAGCACATCCTGCATGTCGAACAGGCCGGTCGGCTTGTCGGCCAGGAAACGCGCGGCGCGCAGGGCGCCGTGGGCGTAGGTGACGCGGCTGCTCGACTTGTGGCTGATCTCGATGCGCTCGCCGATACCGGCAAACAGTACCGTATGGTCGCCGACGATATCGCCGCCGCGGATGGTGGCAAAGCCGATGGTCGACGGGTCGCGTTCACCCGTCACGCCTTCGCGGCCGTACACGGCGCATTCCTTCAGGTCGCGGCCCAGGGCGCCGGCCACCACTTCACCCATTTGCAGGGCCGTGCCCGACGGCGCATCGACCTTGAAGCGGTGATGCGCTTCGATAATCTCGATGTCGTAGCCTTCGGACAGGCTTTTCGCGGCCAGTTCCAGCAATTTCATGGTGACATTCACGCCCACGCTCATGTTCGGCGCGAACATGATGGCCGTCTTTTCGGCGGCGGCGGCAATGGCTGCCTTGCCCGCGTCATCGAAGCCGGTGGTGCCGATAATCATCTTGATGCCGTGCTCGGCGCAATACGCCAGGTGCTGCAAGGTGCCTTCGGGGCGCGTGAAGTCGATCAGGTAATCGGCGCCGGCCAGGCCGGTGGCCAAATCGGATGCGATCAGCACGCCGGCAGGCTTGCCGAGGAAGGCGGCGGCGTCCTGGCCAACGGACGGCGAACCAGCGCGGTCGAGCGCGCCGGCCAGTACGGCGTCGGGCGCGTTGCTGACCGCTTCGATCAGGATATGGCCCATACGGCCGCTGGCGCCAGCGATGGCGATTTTCAGTTCAGTCATTTTATTCTCTTACAGCAACTTATTTGGTGGGTTCGGCGGCAGGCGTCGGTGCTGGCTCGGCGACAGGCGCCGTTGCTGGTGCAGGCGCGACTTCAGGCTTGCTCACAGGAATGGCAGGGGCGGCATCGGCCGGCACCGGCACGGCGCTTGGCGCCACGGGCGATGGCACGACGGCGGCAGGCACATCCGCCTTGGCGACCTTGGCGAATGGCGACGGACCGGCGATACGGTCGATATATTCTTTCTCCGTCGGCAAGTTGCCGCCTTCGAAACGTTCAACCTTGCCATCCTTGCCGAAGTACACGACCACGCGGCTGCTGGTGGTTTCGCCACTGCCCCGGGCCAGACGGAATGGATAATCCCAGCGGTCGGCATGGAAGATATCGGTCAGCAGCGAGGTGCCGAGGACGAAACGCACCTGGTCGCGCGTCATGCCTACTTTCAACTGGGCCAGCATCTCTTCGGAGACAAAGTTACCTTGTTGAATGTCAGGACGGTACGGCGAGAAAAACCACATGAATTTTTGCAGCGGCGTAATGGTGGTCGTTTGTGCGCCCTGTTCGGGGACCAGTTCCTTGCCTTCTTTTTGAGCAGCTGCCGGCTTTTCGCCAAGGATGCCACGGCTGGCGCAGCCGGACATGGCCAGCGCGACACAGACCATGCCTGCCACGACTGGTGCTCGAAATGAAATACGGTGCCAGAGAGATGGCAATACAGCCGGTGTTACGCGCATAAATGACCTCAATTTGATGAACAAAACGCCAGGAGTGGCCGGCCTGCCAAAAAATGCATATTTTGGCACTCCCCGCTAAAACGCTATATGATAAAGCACCTGACCCACATACGAGCAACAAACATGAGTAACAATCCTAGTGATCTCAAGGCAAGCGGCCTGAAAGCCACCTTGCCACGGCTGAAGATACTCGATATCTTCCAGAGTAGCCCGGTACGCCACCTGACCGCGGAAGACGTCTACAAGATTCTGCTGGCCGACAATATGGATGTCGGTTTGGCAACTGTCTACCGCGTCCTCACGCAATTCGAACAGGCAGGCTTGCTCAACCGCAACCATTTTGAAACCGGCAAGGCGATTTTCGAGCTCAACGAAGGCTCCCACCACGACCACCTGGTGTGCCTCGACTGTGGCCGGGTCGAAGAATTCTTCGACGAAGAAATCGAAATCCGCCAGCAAAAAGTGGCCGAAGAGCGCGGCTTCAAGATTGCCGAACACGCCCTGGCCATCTACGGCAACTGCACCAAGACAGCTTGCCCGCACAAAACAGCCTGACCCTCGCCGGCCGTTCCCGCAAGGGGCCGGCCGGCGCAGCATTGAGCAGCATCAATGATGGCTGAGCGCGCTCGACAGTAATTTAGCCGTGATATCGACGATCGGAATGACGCGCTCGTACGCCATGCGCGTCGGTCCGATCACTCCCAACGTCCCCACGATCTTGCCGTTGACTTCATACGGCGCCGTCACCACGCTCATTTCATCCATCGGCACCAGGTTCGATTCGCCGCCGATGAAAATCTGCACGCCCGTCGCCTTGCTCGACACGTCGAGCAACTGCATCAAGCCCGTCTTTTGCTCGAACATGTCGAACATCTGGCGCAGCGAATGCATATTCGATGACAGATCGCTCACGCTGAGCAAGTTGCGCTCGCCGGAAATGACCATGTCGTCGCTATGATCGGCCATCGCCTCGCTGCCCGCTTCCACGGCCACCTGCATCAAACTGCCCATATCGTCGCGCAACTGGCGCAATTCGCCCTGCAGGCGCACGCGCACGGCGTCGAACGACAGGCCGCCATAATTCTGGTTGATGTAATTGGCCGATTGCACCAGTTGCGCCGGCGTATAGTCCGCTTCCGTCAGCAATAAACGGTTCTGCACGTCGCCGCCCGGGGCGACGATGACGAGCAGGATGCGTTTTTCCGACAGGCGCAGGAATTCGATCTGCTGGAACACGGATTCGCGGCGCGGGCTGAGCACGACGCCGGCGAACTGCGACAGCGACGACAGCATCTGCGCCGCGTTGGCGATGGTCTTTTGCGGCTGCGGCGTCTGCAGGCGCATGCGCGACTCCACCAGGTGCTCGTCCAGGTGCCGGACGGTCAGCAGGGTATCGACAAAGATGCGGTAGCCGCGCGGCGTGGGGATGCGTCCGGCCGAGGTGTGCGGACTGGAGACATAGCCGAGCTCTTCCAGATCGGCCATGATGTTGCGGATCGTGGCCGGCGACAGGTCGAGGCCGGAAATTTTCGACAAGGCGCGCGAACCGACCGGCAGGCCGTCGGCGATATATCGCTCGACCAGGGCTTTCAGCAGTGTTTGGGCACGTGTATCGAGTTGCATGGTGTTTTAGGTAAGCAAATATTCTTTATTAAGCAAGCGGCAACGAAAGCGGCCGAACGTGCATCAACAGCGCCTATTATGCACGTTCGCCCGGCCAGCGGCGATCAATCTTCCAGTTGCCCCTGCAGCCACAGCAGCAATTCATCAAAGTTGGCGCAGATGGCGTCGGGCCGCACGCCGGCGGCCAGGTGGGCGTCGCTGCCCTTGCGGTTCATCCACACGGCACGCATGCCCGCTCCCTGCGCTCCCGTCACGTCGAAATACAGATCGTCGCCCACATACACGGCCTCATGGGGCGCCACGCCCAGCGCGGCGCAGGCGGCCAGGAAGATGCTGGCGTCGGGCTTGGCCACGCCGAAATCGCTGGCGGCAATCGAAACCTTGAAATGCTGCGCCAGGCCGATAATTTCAAGGTCCGCGTTGCCATTCGAGATGGAGCCGAGCAGCATGCGCTGGCCCATCCAGGCCAGGCCCGGCAAGACATCATCATACGGCTGGACGCGATGGCGCGCGGCCAGGAACTGCGCGATGGCGCCGTCGACCAGGGCGGCATCCTCGCCGGCGGCCTCGAAGGCGGCCAGCAGGCCCGCGCGGCGCAATTCGATCAGATTGCCATGGAAATGCGGTTGTTCGTTCAGCATGGCCAGGCGGTGCTGGCGCAGCAACTCGATGGAAAACTGCTGCGCCACCTTGGGCGCATGCGTGGCCAGCCAGTCGTGCAGCAGGGCTTCGGCGGCGGCAATCACGGGCGCGATGGGCCACAAGGTATCGTCGAGATCGAACAGGATGGCCTTGGGCGGCACGGCAGGTTTTACAGGAGCAAGGGACATGGGACTCACGGTGGATGCCGCGCCACAGTGCGCAGCCTGCATCTATTGTCGCATTGATCGCCACAGCCAGCATGGCTGCGCCCCCATGAAATGGGGCCGGGCCAGCGCTTCCCGGCGAAAAATTGTTACAGGGTGATACAAGGCAAGATCATCCGGCTTGCCAGATAGACTAAAATAGGCGCCATTCCAATGCGGCGCCAGCGTCCGCGTTGCGCTACCCAACCTAATTCGTTTTGGAGAATGTATGAAAAATTTGTACCTGCGCTCGATGCTGGCGGCGGCTTGCGCCGTCACATTGGCGGCCTGCGGCGGCAGCGGCGGCAATCTGTATCTGAGCGGCCAAGTCTCCAATCTGGCAAAAGATGGCCTGATTCTGCTGAATAATGGCGAAAGCCTGCCTGTCGCCTCAGGCCAGACCTCCTTTGTTTTCACCAAGCTGGTCAGCACCGATGACCGCTACGATATCACCATCGCGCAACAGCCAAAGGGCGCCGTCTGCACTATCACCAATGGCGCCGGCAAGGCATCGAGCTACACCGTGACCACGGCCTTCGTGAGCTGCGTGACCAACTCCTACCCGCTGAGCGGCACCATCACGGGCCTGACCGCCGACGGTTTGACCCTGGCCATCGGCAATACCACCACCAGCCCGCTGAAAGGCAGCACCAGCTATACGTTCCCGAATGTCAATGACGGCATCGCCTACAATATTTCCATAGCGACATATCCAACTGGCCAGACGTGCAGTTTCGTTGGCTCTGCCAGCGCCAACGGCCGCGATGTCGTCGGCACCATGGGTTCAGCCGCCACGACCGGCGCCACACTGAACTGCACGGCGCTGTAAGCCACGCGATTCGTCACCACTATATTGGATTGGAGAAATACATGAAGTTATCCTGCCTGCGCCCTCTCGCCGCGCTGCTGTTGACCCTGGGACTGGCTGCTTGCGGCGGCAAGGCCTCGTATGATGTCAGCGGCACCATCACCAACTTGAACACCAACGGCCTGGTCCTGGCCAACGGCGGCGTCAATCTCCCGATTACAGCGGGCCAGACCTCGTTTACCTTTGCCAAGCGCATCGACTATGGCACCGACTACAACATCACCGTGCAGACCCAGCCAGCCCACATGAATTGCACCGTGAGTGGCGGGACCGGTTCGGCCGGTCACTACCTGAGCATCCAGGCAGCGGTCATGTGCACGCAAAATACCTACACGGTAGGCGGCACGGTGACTGGCCTGACCGCCGACGGCCTGGTCCTGATCAACGGCAATGCGCAAACCTCGGTGGCCAAGGACAGCACGACCTTCACCCTGGCGTCGCGTGTACCCGATGGCGACACGTATGGCATCAGCATCTTTACCCAGCCGACCGGCTTGAAATGCAGCGTGGCGCCGAACACCGGCGTCGGCACCATGGGCGAAGCGAACGTGACCACCGTGCAAATCGCCTGCAATCCGGCCTGATGCGGTGACGCTGGCAGCCGCAACGCGGCTGCCAGGAAGAGATATCATGAAAATCTATAGTTGATATTCTAAAGATAAATTGGAGTTATATGTGGCGATGCAGCATAATGCATCTGTCTCCTCCAACTCTTCCAAGAATTGGATTTAGCCCGCTTTCACCAGCGGGCTTTTTTTTGTCCAGAATTCCTCAGGCGGCTTGATTCAAACCCGGCTGCAACATCTGCACGATGCTGGAGAAATCCTGCTGCGCATAACCGGCTTGCGCATGCATCTGGTACATCTGCCGCACCAGCCCGCCCAAAGGCGTGGGCGCGTTTGCCGACAGGGCCGATTGCTGCGCTAGGCCCAGGTCCTTCAGCATCAGCGCCGTGCCGAAGCCGCCCGTGTAATTGCGCGACGCGGGCGTGCCATCCATGACGCCGGGCCACGGGTTATACACTTCCAGGGTCCAGTTGCGGCCCGAACTCTTGGCCATGATGTCGGACAAGACCTTCGGGTCCAGGCCATGCGCTACGCCCAGGTTCAGCGCCTCGGCCGTCCCCGCCATCAAGATACCCAGCAGCATATTGTTGCAAATCTTCGCTACCTGGCCCGCGCCCGCCTCGCCCGCATGGAAAATGTTCTTGCCCATCTTTTCAAGCAAGGGCCGCGCCTGCTGCAAGGCCACTTCGCTGCCGCCGACGATGAAGGTCAGGGTGCCGGCCGCCGCGCCCGCCGTGCCGCCCGAGACGGGTGCATCGATCATGGCAAAGCCGCGCTCGCTGGCCGCCTGCGCCACCTGGCGCGCCACGTCGGCGGCGATGGTGCTGCAATCGATGAACAGGGCGCCGGGCTTGGCCGAGTCGAGCACGCCGCCGGCCGCCAGGTACAGTTCCTGCACGTGCTTGTTGGCCGGCAACATGGTGATGACGGCGTCGGCCGTCTGCACGGCCGCGCTGGCGGATGCGGCCGCCGTGGCGCCCGCCTCGACCAGCGATGCCACTGCCGCCGGCGCCAGGTCGAACACGGACACGTGGAAGCCGGCGGCGACCAGGTTGCGGGCCATCGGCGCACCCATGTTGCCCAAGCCGATGAAAGCGATATGTTGCATGGTAAATATCTCCTGTAGCGCCTAAAAAAGCCCATGGCGTTGTTGCCTTGCCTCGTCGTACTAGTCGTACTGCCTTCGGCAAGGCGCCTAGCCCTGAGCATTTTTATGCACTACTTAAATGTTTAAATGGGTAGGTCGGCAAGTGGATGCGTGCTCCACGGCGCCTTAAAATACTCGCCCAGATACGCTGCGCCGACGTCGGCCAGGCTGGCCGGTTGCCACTGCGGCGCGTTGTCCTTGTCGATCAGCAAGGCGCGCACGCCTTCGCTGAAGTCTGCATGGGCGCAGCATTGCACGGCGACAATGAGTTCCAGCTGGAACACTTGCGCCAGACTCATGTGGCGCGTGCGTTCGCGCATGGCCCACACCAGGGCGGCCGAGCTGGGCGCACCCTTGTCCAGCGAGTGGGCCGCCTTTTGCAGCCAGGCCGAGTCGCCGTCGTAGGCGGCAATGGCGGCCACCACTTCGGGCAGGGTGGGGGCTTGCGTGAGCGCGGCGATGGCGTCGAAATTGACGCGCACTTCGGAAACGGGCAACAGCGCGGCTGGCGCCGAAAAGCCGCGCAGCAAGCGGCTCAGCTGCTGGTGATTCGCCTGCGGATCAGCTTGCCATTGCGCCAGCGCCAGCGCATCGAGCACCATGTTCCGCTCTTCCTGGGGCAGGAAATAGTCGCCCAGGCCCGCGAACAGCGCGTCGGCCGCGTTCAGCGGCGCGCCCGTCAAGCCGAGGAACAGGCCGCTGCGCCCCGGCATGCGGCCCAGGAACCAGCTGCCGCCCACGTCGGGGAACAGGCCGATGGTGATTTCCGGCATGGCGATGCGCGTGCTTTCCGTCACCACGCGGTGGCTGGCGCCCGCCATCAGGCCCAGGCCGCCCCCCATGACGATGCCGCCGCCCCATACCAGCAGCGGTTTCGCATACGTATGGATGCGGTGGTCGAGCCGGTATTCCTCGGCAAAGAAGGCCAGCGCCTGCGGGTTGGGCACGACACCCGGTTGCTCGGCCACGGCCGAACGCAGGCTGCGCACGTCGCCGCCCGCGCAAAAAGCCTTGTCGGTCGACGATTGCAGCACCACGCAGGCGATGGCGCTGTCAGCGGCCCAGCGCACGAGGGCGCCGTCGATGGCACGGATCATCGCCAGGGTCAGCGCGTGCAGGGATTTGGGCGCATCGAGGGTGATGACGCCAAGCTTCATGCCGCCGGGACAGTCGCGCTCCTCGATTTTCACGGTTTCAAGCAAAGTCTCAACCATTCTTCCACTCCGCCGGACGTTTTTCCAGGAACGCTTGCACGCCCTCTTTCTGGTCTTGCGTATCGAACAAGCCGAGGAACAGGGTGCGCTCGTCAGGCAGGGAATCGACCAGCGGATGGCTGCGCGCGCCCTGGATCAGGGTCTTGCACGCCGTCACGCTGCTGGGGCTCTGGCGCGCCACCTTGGCGGCCAGAGCCAGCGCCGTGGCGGCAGCCTTGCCGGTTGGCACGACTTCCTCGACCAGGCCGATGGCCAGGGCCTTGTCCGCATCGACTCTCTCGCCACATAAAATCATGCGCTTGGCCCAGCCCTCGCCCACCAGCCAAGGTAAATGCTGCGTGCCGCCCGCGCACGGCAGCAAGCCGACGGACGCTTCCGGCAAGGCCATCTGTGCGTGTTCCTCGGCGATGCGGATATCGCAGGCGAGCGCGCATTCGAGCCCGCCGCCCATGGCATAGCCATTGATGGCGGCGATGCTGACGCCACGAAACGCGGACAATGCCTCGAACGCCTCGCCAAACGCGGCGGCCATGGCGAACGCCGTGTCTTTATTGCCGTCAGCAAACACTTTCAGATCGGCGCCGGCCGAGAAGAACTTGGCGCCGCCGCCCGTGATCACGAGCGCGTACACGTCGGCGTCCGCGTTCAGGTCGGCCACCAGTTCCTTCAGGGCGTGCAGGCTGGCCAGGGTCCAGGTATGAGCGGGCGGGTTGTCGAGGGTCACCAGGGCCGTGTGGCCACGGCGTTCCAGCAGCAGATTGGTATACACTTTAGTCATCGTAAGGTCTCCGTGGCGCCGTCTTTCAGAATCGCTCGCGCGACGATCAGGCGCATGATTTCATTTGTCCCTTCCAGGATCTGGTGCACCCGCGTGTCGCGCACGTGGCGCTCGAGCGGATACTCGCGGATGTAGCCGTAGCCGCCATGCAATTGCAGCGCATCGTTGGCGACATTGAAACCCACATCCGTGGCGAAACGCTTTGCCATGGCGCAATATGCCGTCGCATCCGGGCTTTCCTGATCGAGTTTCCAGGCCGCCAGGCGCACCATCTGGCGCGCCGCCACCAGTTCCGTCAGCATGTCGGCCAGCTTGAATTGCAGCGCCTGGAACTGGGCCAGCTCGCGGCCGAACTGCGTGCGCTCCTTCATGTACGTTTGCGCGCGCGTCAGGGCCGCCTGCGCCGTGCCCACCGAGCACACGGCGATATTGATGCGCCCGCCATCAATGCCCTTCATGGCGATGGCAAAGCCTTCGCCTTCCGCGCCCAGCAAGTTACTGACAGGCACTTTCACCTGGTCGAAGCTGATGATGCGCGTGGGCTGGCTGTTCCAGCCCATCTTTTCTTCTTTCTTGCCATACACGATGCCGGGCAAATTCGCCGGCACGGCAAAGGCGGAAATACCGGCCGCGCCCTCGCCGCCCGTGCGCGCCATGACGATCAGCATATCCGTCTGGCCCGCACCCGAGATAAACGCTTTCGTGCCGTCGAGCACATAAAAGTCGCCATCCTTGACGGCCTTGGTGCGCAAGGATGCCGCGTCGGAACCCGATTGCGGTTCCGTCAGGCAATAGCTGGCCAGCTTCTGGCCGGCGGCCAGGGCCGGCACCCATTCGTCGCACAGGGCTTCCTGCCCCCAGCGCGACAGCATCCAGGTGGCCATGTTGTGGATCGTGATGTAGGCCGTGGTCGAGGTGCAGCCGCCCGCCAGCTCCTCGAAGACGATAGCCGCGTCCTGGCGGGAGAGGCCCAGACCGCCCCAGCGCTGCGGCGTGTACAGGCCGCAAAAACCCATTTCGCCCGCCTTGGCGATGGTTTCCACTGGGAAAATCGATTCCGCATCCCAATGGGCCGCGTGCGGCGCCAGTTCGCCTTCGGCAAACGCGCGCGCCGCCTGCTGGAACTCGCGCTGTTCGTCGCTCAATTCAAAGTCCATGCCAGCTCCTTACTTGAGGCTGATGGTGGTATTGACCTTGCCCACCGAGGCCGCGTCCGTGAACCAGCGCTGGGTGATCGTTTGCGTCTGCGTGTAGAACAGCACGACCTGCTTGCCGAACGGGCCCAGGTCGCCCAGCTTGGAGCCGCGCGAGCCCGTAAAGCTGAACAGGGGAACGGGCACGGGAATCGGTACGTTGATGCCGACCTGGCCCACGTCGATTTCTTCCTGGAAATAGCGCGCGGCCGCGCCGCTTTGCGTGAACAGGGCCGTACCGTTGCCGTTCGGATTCGCATTCACCAGGGCAATCGCTTCGTCCAGGGTGTCGACTTCGACGACGATCAGGACGGGGCCAAAGATTTCCTGGTCATACACGACCATGCCGGGTTTGACGCCGGACAAGATCGTCGGGCCGACGAAGTTGCCGTTCGGATAGCCATCAACCTTCACATCGCGGCCATCCAGAGTCAGCACGGCGCCCTGTTCGATGCCCTTGGCGACCAGGCTGAAGACGCGCTCTTTTGCCGCGCAGGAAATCACGGGGCCCAGGTCCGGGTTGTCCTTGCCCGCGCCCACCGTCAGGGTTTGCGCCTTGGCGGACAGTTCCGGCAGCCATTCGCGCGCTTCGCCCACCAGCACGGCAACAGAAGCGGCCATGCAGCGCTGGCCTGCCGCGCCGAAGCCGGCGCCCAGCAGCTGATTCAGGGTCTGTTCTTTATTTGCGTCAGGCAAGACGACGGCGTGGTTCTTGGCGCCCATCATGCATTGCGCGCGCTTGCCGTTCAGGCTGGCGCGCTGGTACACATGCGTGCCCACCTTGCTCGAGCCGACGAAGGAAATCGCCTTGATGTCCGGATGGTCGCACAGGGCGTTGACGACGTCTTCGCCGCCGTGGATGACGTTCAGCACGCCGGCCGGGATGCCCGCCTGCAAGGCCAGGCGCACGAGTTTTTCCGTCACGAGGGGGTCTTGCTCCGATGGTTTCAAGACAAACGTATTGCCGCAGGCAATCGCCATCGGGAACATCCACAGCGGGATCATGGCGGGGAAGTTGAACGGGGTAATGCCGGCGCACACGCCCAGCGGCTGCATCACGCTGTAGGTATCGACGCCGCCGGCCACGTTTTGCGCGTATTCGCCCATTTGCAGGGTGCCGATATTGGCAGCGTGCTCGACCACTTCCAGGCCGCGGAACACATCGCCTTCCGCGTCGAGCAGGGTCTTGCCCTGTTCCATCGTCAGGGTGGCGGCCAGGTCGGCCATGTTTTCGCGGATCAGCTGCTGCAACTTCAAGAAAATGCGCGCGCGGGCGCCGATCGGCGTCTTGCGCCAGGTTTTGAAGGCGCGCTGGGCCGAGGCGATGGCCGCGTTGACTTCATCAGGTGTGGCGAACGGTACCTTGGCCAGGACTTCCTGCGTGGCGGGGTTGACGACGTCGCGCCAGACGGTGGTGCGGGATTCAACCCACTCGCCGTTGATCAACAGTGGAACGGTCGGAATTGCGGTTTGCGTGGTCACTCGGTGTCTCCTCGTTGGGGTATAGGTCTGTTTGCATTATTCGCACAATCCAGCCTGCAAACAAGGCGTGAAAATGCGAGATAATGCAAAGACGAATCTGTTAATCTGCAAAGATTGTAAATTTGCAGATTCCACAAACCGGGGAAGAGGAAACGCGATGGCAAAGGTTTTCATGGGCGTGCGCCTGCAGCGGCTGCGCGAGGAACGGCGCATGACGCAGGTGGCGCTGGCCAAGGCCCTGGGCATCTCGCCCAGCTACCTGAACCAGATGGAGCGCAACCAGCGCCCGCTGACGGTGCCGATTTTGTTGCGCATCGGCAGTGTTCTCGGAGTCGATCCGCAGATCTTTTCCGAACACGACAGCGCCAGCCTGGTGGCCGACGTGCGCGACGTGTTCGGCGAATTGCCCGACGCGCCGCCCACCTCGATGGCGGAATTGAAAATGCTGGTGGAAAACATGCCGGAACTGGCGCGCTCGATATTGCTCTTGCAGCGGCGCTACCGCGTGATGGCGGAACGGGCCGATACGCTTGCCGCGCGCCTCGACGACGGCAGCCGCGGCGCCAGCTCGGCAGCACCGTCCACGGACGAGGAGGTGCGCGAATACCTGAACCGGCGGCAAAACTACATCGATGAGCTGGACCGGGCGGCCGAGCTGGTGGCGGGCGAACTCGATCCGGCCCTGCGCACGCTCGACGCCCTGCAAAGCCGGCTGCTGGAGCGCCACGGCATCCAGGTGCGCTTGTCCGATGGCGACGCGGGCATGGTGCGCAAGCACCGCTTTGATGCGCAACAATATATCCTGTTTTTGCCCGACACCCTGACGGGCGGCCAGCGCGCCTTCCAGATGGCGGCGCAAATCAGCCTGCTCGAGCACAGCGACCTGATCGACGCCCTGGTGCTGGCGGCGGGACTCTCGGGCGCGGCCGCGCAGACGGGCGCGCGCCTGGCATTCTCCAATTATTTCGCGGGTGCCCTCTTGATGCCGTACCAGCGTTTTTTACAGGCGGCGGAAACGCGCGCCTACGATATCGAGCGCCTGGCGCACCAGTTCGGCGTGGGTTTTGAGGCCGTATGCCACCGTTTGAGCACCATGCAGCGCCCCGAGGCGGCGGGGCTGCCGTTTTTCTTCGTGCGCGTCGACCGCGCGGGCAATGTCTCGAAGCGCCAGTCGGCCACGGACTTTCACTTTTCACGGGTGGGCGGCACCTGCCCCCTGTGGATCGTCTACGACGCCTTCAGCCATCCGGGCCAGGTGCTCACGCAAGTGGCCAGCATGCCCGACGGCTGCACCTATCTGTGGATCGCGCGCCAGGTCAGCACGGCGTCGCCCGGCTTCCGCGCGCCGGGCAAGACTTTCGCCGTGGCGCTGGGCTGCGACATCTCGCAGGCGCACCGGCTGATCTATTCGAAGGGACTCGATTTGCACGATCCCAGCAGCGCCACGCCGATCGGCACGGGCTGCAAGGTGTGCGAGCGCCAAAGCTGCCCGCAGCGGGCGTTTCCGTCGCTGCTGGCACCACCACCTGCGTCGGCCTGATTTACTCGACGACTCTTGCCCGCAGCGCGTCGAATTCGCGCGCAAATTCCGCGCGCCAGTCGCGCCGCGTGGATTCGTCGATCCAGGCCGCATCGAGGCCATTCAACATGAAGCCGCGCATGTCGTCGAGGCCGAAGCCGAATTCGCGCATCATCATCCAGGCGCCCGTCGGCGTCACGTGGTGCAGGGTCGGATCGTCCGTGTTCGGATGCAGTTTCAGGCCCAGCTTGGCCATGGCGCGGATCGGGTGATCGAGCGCCCAGCGTTCGGGCGCCAGGGTGCGCAGATAATACGAATTGGTGGGCACGACCGTAAACACCAGGCCCCGCTCCACGCAGCGCTGCGCCAATTGAGGATTATCAACAATCGTGTAGCCATGGTCGACCCGGTCCACCTGCAATTCGTCTATCGCCGTCTCCACGTTCATCCACGGCATGCCGAATTCGCCCGCATGCGCCGTGCATTTGAAGCCGGCTTCGCGCGCCGCGCGGTAGGCTTCGATGAAGAGTTCGGGCGGGCGGTCGTTTTCGCGGTAGTCGATGCCAATGCCAATGACTTCCGGCGCGCGGTAGGCCTTCATCCACTCCACCATCTGCACGGCTTCGGCGGGAGCCGCTTCACGGTCGATGCTGGGGATCAAACGGCCGATCACGCCGAAGTCGCGCTGCGCGTCGCGGATGGCGGCCACGATGGCGTCTTGCGCCGCGTCATAGCGGATGCCCGACACGCGCACGGTGCCGGTCGGATTCCAGAAGAACTCCGCATAGCGCACGCCGTGGCCATGCACGTCTTCCAGGTATTCGTAGGCGAGGCAATACAAATCGGTCGCCGAGACGATCAGGTGCGCGTCGAGTGCGCGCAGCACGCGCAGCACGCCGACGGGCTTGTCGCCGCGCGTATAGAACGCGTCGATTTCCTCAGGGGTGACGACATTGCCCGTCTTGGCGGCCAGCGCGCGGAAAGTCGCCTGGCGCACCGTGCCGAACAGGTGGCAATGCAGCTCCACTTTCGGCATGGCGCGTAAAAACTGTTCGATGCTCAGGGGGGAATTAGACATGAAGCTCGTTTCGAAGTGAAGTGGGTCAGACGAGAATGGCGGCCAGGCGGCGCATCAGGCGCTCGATGGCGGCGGGGCCATCGGCCAGCATCGCCACCTGCGTGTTGATGGCGGCGCGGCGCGGCACGCGGAATTCGCACACCGTCATGCCGCGCGTCAGTTCGCCCGTCAATTCGATGGCCACGTGGGCGCTCTGGAACTGGAACAGCTGCGGCGCTTCCAGGTACAGGGCCACCACCGGGTCGTACATGGGCATGGGCACGGAACCGTCGCTGCTCCGGATGCGCACATACGCTTCCAGGTAGCCGGCCAGACGCAGGGCGCGCGGCGTGCCGATGGCGCGCAGGCGTTCCACTTCCGCATTCGTCACCAGGAGCTGGCGGCACAGGTTCAAGCCGAACATGCGCAGCGGGATGCCGGATTTGAACACCTGGGCGGCCGCTTCCGGGTCCGCGTAGATATTGAATTCGGCCGCCGCCGTATGGTTGCCCTGGTCGGTCGAGCCGCCCATCAGGATGATCTCGACGATTTTCTCGGCGATATCGGGCGCGCGCGTCAAGGCCGTGGCCAGGTTCGTCATCGGCGCGATCGCCATGATGGTGATCTGGCCAGGATGTGCGCGCACGGCGGCGATCAGCGCGTCGACGGCGTGGCCGGCAGCATCCACGGCGGCACCGGGCGGCAGGATGTCGCCCGTGGTCGGCATGCCGCTGTCGCCGAGGATGCGCTGCGCCGTCTCGATCACGCCGGCCAGCGGTTCTTCGCAGCCGCGGTAGATCGGTACCGTCAAGCCGTCATGGGCCTTGATGCGCAAGGCGTTGTCGTAGGTGATGTCGACGGGCGCATTGCCCGCCACCACGCTCACGCCCAGCCACTCGATGTCCGGATTGCTGCCCAGCAACAACATCGTCAGCCAGTCGTCGAAACCAGGATCGGTATCGAGCCAGATCTTTTTCAAGGGTTGGGTCATGATGGTTTCCAGTCGAGGTTAGGCTGCCAGGCACAGGGCGCTGTCGGACGGCAGCACGAACGAGACGGCCGTGCCTTCGCGCCAGGCGGCGCCGCCGGCCGCGCAAATGCCCTTGACCTGGCCCAGCGGGGTTTGCAGCAGGTATTCGACGGTGTCGCCCAGGAAGCCGCGCGCCAGCACGGTGCCCGGGTAGTGAGCCGCCGCGTCATCGGGCGCGCAGACGCGCACCTTGTCCGGACGCCAGCCCAGCACCGTGGTGCCGGCAGCGACGGGGGACGTGTACGGCAGGCTGGCGCCCGCGTGGTGCAGCGCGCCGTCGCGGTAGTCGAACAGGTTCTCGAAGCCCATGAAGTTGGCCACAAAACGCGTCGACGGTGTATTGAAGACGGCTTCCGGCGCGGCCAGCTGCTCGATGCGCCCGCCGTTCATGACGACGATGCGGTCGGACAGGGCCAGCGCTTCTTCCTGGTCATGCGTCACGTACAGCATGGTGATGCCCAGTTCGCGCTGGATGCGGCGCAGTTCGGCGCGCATCTGCACGCGCAGCTTGGCGTCCAGGTTCGACAGCGGCTCATCGAGCAGCAGCAGGGCCGGCTCGACGACGATGGCGCGCGCCAGCGCCACGCGCTGCTGCTGGCCGCCGGACATCTGCGCCGGTAAGCGCGTTTCAAAGCCCGTCAGGCCGACGGCGGCGATCACGGCTTCCACCTTGGTTTTCAGCAAAGCTGGCGCAACCTTGCGCAGGCGCAAGCCGAAAGCGATGTTGTCGTATACATTCAGGTGAGGGAACAGCGCATACGACTGGAAGACCATGCCGATATTGCGTTTATTCGGCGCCAGCTTGCCGATTTCGCGGCCGTCGAGCACGATGCGACCCGACTGCAGCGGCATCAGGCCGGCGATGGCGCGCATGGTGGTGGTCTTGCCGCAGCCGCTGGGGCCCAGCAGGGAAATCAGTTCGCCCTGCTCGACGTGCAAGTCCAGGTCTTTCACGGACGTCGTGTTCTTGGCGTAGCCGAGGTTCAGCTTGTGCAGTTCCAGATAACTCATCGTGTGTTGCCTCTTACATGTATTTAGAAATGCCCAGCACCTTCTCGGTCACCATCACGAAGGCCATGGTGAACAAGACCAGCAAGGTCGACAGGGCAGCGATCGACGGATCGAAACTGTTTTCCATATGCCCTAGCATCTCGATGGGCAAGGTGCTGATGCCGGGGCCCGTCAGGAACAGCGAGACGGGCACCTGGTTGAACGAAGTGACGAAGGCGAGGAAGAAGGCGGCGATCACGGCGTTGCGGATGTTCGGCAGCACGATCATGAAGAAGGCGCGCAGGCGCGAGGCGCCCAGGGTAATGGCGGCATCCTCGATATCCACGCGCAGGTTCACCAGGCTGGCGTACACGACGCGCACCGAGTACGGAATCAAGAGCGCGATGTGGCCGATCAGCAGGCCCACATACACGGGCGCATTGATCGTCAGCACCAGGTGGTGCAGCAAGCCCAAACCGACCAGGATGGCGGGAATGATCAGCGGCGACGTCAGGATTTGCCGGATGGCGCCGATGCCGGGCGGCGGCATGCGCGAAAACGCATACGCGACGGGGATGCCCAGCAACAGCGCGATGACGGTGGCGATCAGGCCGATTTCCAGGCTGGTCTGGAAGGCGCGGCGGAACTCGGGCGCCGACCACACTTCGATAATCCAGCGCAGCGAGTAGGACTCGGGCGGGAAGGCCAAGGTTTCGCCACCGCTAAAACCGGCCAGAACGACGATGGCGAAAGGCCCCAGCAGGAACAGGAACACCAGCCACAGGACGGCACGTGAGAATAAGCTTTCTTTCATACGGAGCTCCGGCTCGAGGAAATACGTTTAAGGCCGGCATTCACCAGCAGGGTCATGCAGACGAGGATGACGGCGATCACATTCGCGGCGCCGAAATCGCTCTCCACGCTGACCTTCTGGTACAGCAGCGTTTCCAGCATCAGCACCTTGGTGCCGCCCAGGAGGGCCGGCGTCACGTAGGCCGTCACGCAGCCCGTAAACACCAGGGTGCCGCCGACCACCAGGCCTTCCTGCGTCAGCGGCAGGGTAACCTTGCAGAATACTTGCCATGGATTCGCGCCCAAAGTCGCCGCGGCCGGTTCCACGTCGCGCGGCAGGTTTTCCAGCGCGCCCGCCAGCGACATCAGCATCAGCGGCAGCAGCAGTTGCAGCAGGCCGACAAACACGGCGAACTCGCTGAACAGCAGGCGCAGCGGCTCGTCCGTGAAACCCATGTTGACCAGCGCCGCGTTGAGGGCGCCGTTACGGCCCAGCAGCACGATCCAGGCGTAGGTACGCGCAATCGGCGAGACCATCAGCGGCAGGATCATCATGCCCACCACCAGCCCGCGCCACTTCGGCGACACGCGCGCCACGGCCTGCGCGGCCGGATAGCCGAGGAGGATGGAAGCGAGCGTCACCAGCGCGGCGATGCGCAGGGTGCGCCAGAAGATGGTGCGATTGAACTCTTGCGAGAAGAATTCGATGAAGCGGTCGACGCCCCACTGCATGCCGTCGCCGACGCGGAAGGCGTCGACCAGCAAGGCCAGCACGGGCAGCAGGAAGCAGACGACGATAAAGATCAGCGCCGGCAGGACCAGCAGCAGTCCCAGGCGCTTTTTTGGATCAGCAAACATGGTGTTTTCTCCTCGTCACCACTATTTGCTCATGGCCTTGTTCCACTGCGTCATCCAGTTGCTGCGCTGTTTGATGATGGTTTCCGGCTTGACGAATTTCAGCGAATTGATCTGGTCAGGGCCATAGGTGTTGAATTGCGCGGCGGCCACGGACAGGCGCACGTCCTTGTTGACGGGCGAGTCGACCAGGTTGGTCGCCAGCTGCGTCTGCACTTCCTTGGACAGCCAGAAATCCATCAGCTGGTAGGCCAGGTCCGCATTCTTCGAACCGGCAACGATGCCCATCACGTTCATGCCGGCCGCCTGGCCTTCGGCCGGGATGCTCCATTTCAGGGGCAGGCCCGTCTTGAGCATTTGCGACCAGGTAAAGCGCGCCACGGGCGCGGCCCAGATTTCATCCTGCGCAAACAGGGCAGCCAGCTGCGCGCTGTTTTTCGAGAACGTGACGACGTTGCCCTTCATGCCGACGATCTTGGCAAAGCCCGTGGCGTAGTCATCCGTCTTGCCGCCCCAGGCCGCATCGGCCATGCGCAGCATCAACGGGCCCTGCGTGGTGCTCACGTCGGGGAAGGCCACGCGGCCCTTCAGTTCGGGGCGCCACAGGTCTTTCCAGGACGTCAGCGGGGCAATCTTGTCGCTGCGGTACACCAGGCCCACCGAGTACAGCGTGTAGCCGACGGCGAAGTTGCCGCCGATGGGGTTTTTCGCCACGTCATACAGGGCTTTGTAATTGCTCAGCTTGGAATAATCCATGGGCTGGATGACGCCCTTTTGCGCCGCTTCCAGCATGCCGGAATCGGACAGCAGCACCAGGTCGATCACCGGGTTCTTGGCATGCACCACCAGCTTGGCGATGCGGTCCGCATTATTTCCCGTTTCCACCTTGATATCGCAACCGCATTTGGCCTTGAACGGCTCGTACACATACTTCATGAACAAGGGCTGGGCAATCGGATAGGCCGAAATGACCAGCTCGCGTTTTTCCGCGTGGGCGGCGTTGGCCAGCAAGCCTAGGCTCAACGCCAACATGAGGTGCTTTTTCAAGATGCTTCCTTTCAGGGGGCGGCGCTGCGGGACAGCGCCTGTAAAGATGAATCAGACTCAGAAATAATGTCGCATGCCGACGATCAGGACGCTTTGCGTCTTGCCCGCAGAGGCACCGAAACCGAACACGCGGGCGAACGTCGCATCGCCAGCCGCTTTCTGGTAGCTCCAAGTGACGGCAACGTCGGTGCGCTTGGACAGGAAGTAATCGGCCTGGAAGTTGACCTGATGCCATTTCGGCGTCTTGTTGATCACGTCATATTTTCCGGTGGTATAGAAATACGACGCGCCCAGGTTCAGCGCTTCCGTCAGCTTGTGGTTCACGTTCAGATCCACGTTTTGCAAGGTCAGATTGCTTTGATCCAGGTAGTGGTAGCGCACGTTGGTGTACAGCGCGCCAAACTTGGTCCTGCCCACATTATAAAAGCCTCCCGTGCCGGCGATGGCCTGGCTGTCCACGCCGGCGCCCTTGACGGCGCTCTTGTTGAAGATCAACAGGGAACTGCCATAGTCATTGCCGATGGCGCCATTCGGCGCGTCCGGGCTGTTCGGGTGATCCATCTTGGTGTAGGCGACGGCCCAGCTGAAGGCATCGACCTTGTAGCCGGCGCCCATGCTGTAGACGCGGTTGCGGTTGGAGTCTGCCGGATTTTCGCTGAAGCCATACAGGCCCGTGAACGACAGGTTGCTGATGTTCGGGCTGACATACTTGACGGCATTTTGCACGCGCAGGTTGTTGTAGCCATTGTCGTTGTCGCCGATGTGCACGCCGTTACTGGCGATGACCACCGGGCCCAGCAGGTCCTTGACGGCTTCGTACTGGCGGCCCAGGGTCAGGGTGCCCTTGTCGTTGCTGGACAGGCCCACATACGACTGGCGGCCGAACAGGCGGCCGCTTTGCGACGCCGTGCCCGTCATCACATTAAAACCGTTTTCCAGCACGAAGACGGCCTTGGTGCCGTCGCCCAGGTCTTCCTGGCCGCGAAAACCGATGCGGGGATTCTGGTTCGTGCCGCTCAGCGCATGCGTGCGGCTGCCGCTACCCTCATCCGAGACATAGCCGATACCGGCCGACAGCAAGCCATACACTTGCACGCTGCTTTGCGCCTGCGCCGCGCCCTGCGCCGCCAGCAAGCCACCCACTACCATCGTTCCCGTCATCCATTTGTTCATCGCCGCCACCCTAAAAAGAATAAACCCTGAGTTTTTTTGGAATTATTTTATTGATACATCCCTTGCATGGCGCGCCGCCGCATGTGCCGGTGCCGCATTCCAGGCTCTTCTCCTGAATATTGTTGCTTTCAAGACAAGTAAAGACCAGTCCAGAATATGGTAAATTGCGGGATAAGAAAATTTGTTTATTTTTATAAATCCATTACTTTTTCTAATAAGCAAAGCCATGCATGAACTGAGCAAGAAAATTTCCTTACGACATTTGCAAGCGTTTTCCACCCTAGCCCGGGTAAACAGCTTCAGCAAGGCTGCACAGGAATTGTGCGTGACCCAGCCGGCCCTCAGCGCGTCGATCAAGCTGCTGGAAAATCAACTGGGGAAAAAGTTGTTTAACCGCACAACCCACCAGCTGGAACTGACGCGCGAAGGCAAGCTGGCGCTCGATTACGCCACGCATTTATTGAATACGGCGAGCAATACCTTTGCCGATATCCAGCGCGCCATCGGCAGCGGCCGCCATCGCATCCGCATCGGCGCCATCCCTTCGGCCATGGCGATGACGGCCGTGGTGGTGGCGCGCTACTGCGAACAGCATGGCGATGAAGTGGAAATCGTCCTGTCGGACATGCCCAACGACGGCTTGCTGCATGCGCTGCATTCGGGCCAGCTGGACTTTTGCGTGGGCATCGAGGTGCCCGGTTCCGTCTCGCTGGAAAGCGTGGGCCTGTTCGAAGACGAGCTGGTGCTGGTGACGGCGGGACGCCATGCGCTGGCGCCGCTCAAGGAAGTGCGCTGGGAACAGCTGGCGGGCCAGGAAATCGTCGTGTTTACCAAGGGCAGCATCTGGGAGTTCGCCTCGAGCGCGCTGCGCCAGCATGGCTTGAGCCCGTCGAGCCTGTACCAGATGATCCACAGCGAGTCGCTGTACGGCGTGGTGCGCGCCGGCATCGCCGTGGGCATCATGCCCAGCCTGTACACGACTTTCCTCAATGACGAGGACCTGCACGTGGCGCCCCTGCGCCAGCCCACCTGCAAGCGCAAGATCGCCTTGATGCGGCGCAATGAAATCAGCCGCAACCACCATGTGGACGACTGTTTTTCAGCGTTGCGCCAGGATTTGCAGCAGGTCGATCAGTGGTTTTAAGTTAAAACTCAAGCAGGTGCTTTCAGCAGATTCGCCAGGGCAACATACTGCTCCAGCCCCACGGTTTCCGGACGCAGGGTCGGGTCGATGCCGGCCGCCTTGATCTGCTCTTCCGTAAACATACCGGCCAGGCAGTTGCGGATCACCTTGCGGCGCTGCGAGAAGGCCTTCATGACTACCGCTTCCAGCGTGGCCTGGTCGCAGGCCAGGCGCTCGGCCACGGGAATCATGCGCACGATGGCCGATTCCACTTTCGGCGGCGGATCGAAGGCCGTCGGCGGCACGATGAACAGCAAGGACATGTCATAGCGCCATTGCAGCATCACGGACAGGCGGCCATACGCCTTGCTGCCCGGCTCGGCCACCATGCGTTCGACGACTTCCTTTTGCAGCATGAAATGCTGGTCCTGCACCAGCGGCGCGAAGTCCGCCAGGTGGAACAGCAGCGGGCTGGAAATGTTGTACGGCAAATTGCCCACGATGCGCAGCTTCTGGCCGGCCGGCACGGGGATTTGCGCGAAATCAAACTTCAGCGCGTCGCCCGAGTGGATCGTCAGCTTGGCCGGATTGAAGGTCTTTTCCAGGCGCACGATCAGGTCGCGGTCCAGTTCCACCACATGCATCTGCTTCAGATGGCGCAGCAGTTGCTCCGTCATGGCGCCCAGGCCGGGGCCGATCTCGACCATGGCATCGTCCGGCTGCGGCGCGATGGCGGCCGTGATGTCGTCGAGGACGAAGCGGTCATGCAGGAAGTTCTGGCCAAAGCGTTTGCGGGCAACGTGTTTCATATTCTGTTTTTCTATTCTAGAGGCGGTGTAGCGGGGTAAAACCGGTGGGTATCAGGCGCGGCTGCTGGCGCGCAGCATGTCGAGCGCCGTTTGCAGCGCTTGCTCCATGCTGTGGCAATCAGCCAGGCCCAGTCCTTGCGCGGCCAGGTCCAGCGCCGTGCCGTGGTCGACCGAGGTGCGGATCAGCGGCAAGCCCAGGGTGATATTGATGCCGCGCCCGAAGGTCGCGTATTTCAGCACGGGCAAGCCCTGGTCGTGATACATGGCCAGCACGCAGTCGGCATCGGCCAGGTACTTGTGCTGGAACAAGGTGTCGGCCGGGTACGGGCCGCGCGCATCGATGCCGCGCGCTTGCGCCGCTGCGATGGCCGGGGCGATGACATCGATTTCCTCGCGTCCCAGATAGCCACCCTCGCCCGCGTGCGGGTTCA
This sequence comes from Janthinobacterium sp. GW822-FHT07A03, assembly GCF_058798815.1. Lineage (NCBI taxonomy): Bacteria > Pseudomonadati > Pseudomonadota > Betaproteobacteria > Burkholderiales > Oxalobacteraceae > Janthinobacterium > Janthinobacterium sp. GW822-FHT07A03. The sequence goes on from NZ_JBXAKW010000003.1 coordinate 483,968, forward strand.
AACCGGTGACCAGGATGCGCGGCGCGGCGATGCCGAATTTCTGTTGCAAATCAAGCTGAATGATATCCAGTGTGACGGCCAGGCTGTCCATCGTGATGGCAGCGGACACGTCCTTCAAGGGCAGGTGCGTGGTGGCCAGCGCCACGCGCAGGGTCGGCTCGCCGTGGCCCGGTTCGCCGGCCAGCATCATCACCACTTGCGGCGTGCCGGTCTTTTCTGCCAGGTATTCCGTATGGCCGGAAAACGCCACGCCCGCGTCGTTGATCGTGCTCTTCTGCAAGGGCGCCGTGACCATGGCGCCAAACCAGCCGGCCTGGACACCTTCCACGGCCGCGTCCAGGGTGGCCAGCACGGAGCGGCCATTTTCCTTGTCCAGCACGCCAGGAATGACATTGTTTACAGTAGGAATATCGATCACGGCCAGGCGGCCGGGACCGAACTGGGGCAAGCCGCTGTTGCGCACGGCTTGCAGCGACAGCGCCGCCAGGCGGATCTCCGGATCGATCAGGCTGGCCGTCAGCGCCAGGAAGGCGGCGTCGCCCAGCAGGATGCAGTTGACTTCATTGCGCATGGCCCAGGCCGCGCGTATGGAGATTTCCGGGCCGACACCGGCCGGTTCACCACAGGTAATGGCGATGGCCGGGCGGCGTGCAAGGGGAAAGTTACTCATGCGCAATGAATCAGCAGCATTACTGGTCGTCCGCGCGGAATTCGACGTAAGCACGGTCGCGCACTTCGCGCGCCCAGTTTTCCGTCGCTTCTTCCAGCTTGCGTTCGCGCAAGGCATTGCGCGCGGCGGCGCGCTGCTTCTCTTTCGAGACGTCGTCGCTCTTGCGTTCCAGCACTTCGATCAGGTGGAAGCCAAAGCTCGATTCAATCGGCTGGCTCACTTCGCCCGGTTTCAGCGCATTCATCGCCGTTTCAAATTCCGGCACGGTGTCGCCTGGATACAGCCAGCCCAGGTCGCCGCCCTTGGCCGCGGAACCGTCGTTCGAGAACAAACGGGCCAAGTCTTCGAACTTGGCGGCCTTGTTGTCGAGACGCTCCTTCAATTCCAGCAGTTTGCGCTTGGCTTCGGCCGCCGACAGGGTCGGCGTCACTTTCAGCAGGATGTGGCGGGCATGCGTTTGCTGCACGGCGGCCACGGCTTGCGCCTCGGCAGCGCTGCGGCGGTCCACCAGCTTCAGGATATGGAAGCCCGTGTTGCTCTTGATGATAGGCGTGATCTGGCCCGGCTTCAATTTCAGCAACTGTTCCGTGAACAGGGGCGGCAGGCGGTCGCTCTGGCGCCAGCCGATATCGCCGCCGCTCAGCGCATCGCTGGCGTCGGAATAGGTGGCGGCCATCTTGGCGAAATCGGCGCCCGTGCGCAGCTGGCGGCTGACTTCTTCGGCGCGCGCGCGGCGTGCGGCGATTTGTTCGGGGCTGGAATTTTCCGGAATGCGCACGAGAATTTGCGCCAGGTTCATCTCCACCTGTTCGCTGGCTGCCGCTTTTTCCGCTTCCAGGAAGTTATCCACTTCGGAATCGGAAATCTGGATCTTCGCGTCGACTTCGTGCTCGCGCAGACGCTGCATGATGATTTCATCGCGGATTTCTTCGCGGAAAGTCGCAAACGGCGTGCCTTCTTTTTCCATCTGGTTGCGCAGCTCTTGCACCGTCATCTTTTGCTGTTCAGCAATACGGCCAATCGCGCGGTCCAGGGTCAGGTCATCCACGCGCACGCCCATTTCCTTGGCCAGCTGCATTTGCGCGCGCTCAACAATCATGCGCTCGAGCAATTGGCGGCGCAGGTCGGCAGGGTCGGGAAGCGGGATATTCTGCGCCTTCATGCGCTGCTCCACGCTCTTGATGCGGGCCGCCACTTCATTGCGCGTGATCACATCGTCATTGACGACGACGGCGATGGAGTCGATGGTCTGGCCACTGCTCGACGCGGGGGGCGTGAAGCCCTTGACCGGCGCTGGAGCTGCGGCAGCGGGCTTGGCTGCAGGCGCTGGCGCAGCCTGTTGCGCCCAGACACTACTGGTCGTGGCGCCGGAAATGGCGCACAACAAAACCGTTGCAATTTTGAGTTGGTGCATACTGGCATTACGCATAATGTGTAGAGCGCTCATGAGTTCAGGTGAATAAAAAAACCGGTTTGTGCCAGCGCCGGGAACACCGGCGGCGGCAACGGTGCCTATCTTAACGGAGTGGCTGGCTCAGTGTCTGGTAACCAGGGATGGTTTTTGTAAAAGTTTCCAGGCCATTCGCGCCCAGACCCAGGCCACTCGACAAGCCCGTCAATTCCAGCTGGAAGAAGATCGGCGTCGAGACAGTCTTGTTCGTCGTCACGAAACGCTGCGCCCCCATGCGGAACACCCAGCAGTCGCCCTTGTATTCCAGGCCGACCAGGCTTTCCAGCATGCTGCGATCCTTCACGGAATAGCTGATGCGTCCCACGCCATACAGGCGGTCCGTCAACGGCCATTGGGACGATACTTCAACATTGCGCCAACCAGTAGCATCCCCACGCTGGAAACGATTACCAAAATTCAATACTTTCTTGGCACCGGGCTGATATTGCAAAGTGTAGTTGTAGCTCACCAGTTGACGGTCGCTGGGATTGTACTGCACCAGGCTGTCGGCGGTCCAAGTCTCGGACACGCGGCCCGTCGCCGCCAGCAGGATGTCCGAACGCGACTGATTGACGGGCGTGCTCGAAGCGAGTTGCACGCGCTGGTCGGCAAAGTAGAAACGCTGGCCGAAGGTCAGGCGCATGCGCTCCGTCCCGTCCGCCTGCAGGAAACGCGACACCAGGGCGGCCGTGACCTGGTTGGCGTCGCCGATGCGGTCGCTGCCGACAAAACGGTTTTCCGTGAAGATCTGCGTCAGGTTGAACGTGCCAGCGGCCGTATCGAAGTTCGGAAACTGCGACTGGTCGCGGTACGGCGTGTAGACGTAGAACAGGCGCGGCTCCAGGGTTTGCGTGCCGCCCTTGGCGCCAAACAGATTCGTGTCGCGTTCAAATACCAGCCCGCTGTCGACCGAGAACGTCGGCACGGCGCGCGTAAACGACGTCGTCTTGAACAGCAGCGCCTTGGTCCTGGCATCATTATCGAGCTGATATGCACTGGCATTGAGCATCAGCTTGGGCGTGATGAAGTAGCCAGGACGCATGATGGGGAAACTCACTTGCGGCACGGCCACCAGGCGCGAGCCTTGCACCAGAGTCGGATGCGCGAAGCGCGTTGCTTCCGCGTCGAAGGTCCAGTCGAAGCCGCCCCAGACGTCGTATTTGCCAGCATGGAAGTTCACCGCCGGCAAGCGGTCATACGGGCGCGTGACAGTCAGGCTGGGATTGTTGACCGCATCGGGATCCTGCAGCACCTGGTAATTCTGCACGCGCGCCGTCAGGCTCCAGTCCTCGGTGCGGTAATCGGTGCGCAATTCGCGCAGCAACTGGCGCTCGGTGGCGGTGGCGACGGTTTTTGAAAAATCGTTCGGGTAATTATTGTCGGACGCTTCGCGCAGATCCCAGCTGTAACTCCAGCCCTTGGCCAGCGCCTGCTCATGCTTGGACTTGATCATGTAGCGGTTGGTCTTGGTTTGCTTGTCGTTAGGCAAGAACTCAAACGACGTTTCGCCCTGGTACAGGCCTGCATCCGTCTCGCCCATGTAGCGGCCCGTCGCACCGAGCTGGATGCCGCGCCGCTGGATGTAACGGGGGTACAGGGTCAGGTCGCGGTTCGGCGCGATGTTCACGTAATACGGCATCAGCAGCTCGAAACCGTTCTTCGAGGCAAAGCCCGGCGTGGGCGCCAGCCAGCCCGAGCGGCGCGCACCCGACAGCGAAAACGAAATGCCGGGCGTGCCCAGGATCGGCACGTCCTTGAAATAGATGATGGTCTTGCTGCCGGTGCCCACGTCGCGGCCCGTATCGAGGTTCAAGGTGCTCGATTTCAGGTACCAGTCCGGATTCGGCCCCTCGCAAGTACTGTAGGTGCCGTCGATAACATTGGCTTCGTCGGGATTGATGAAGTCGACGCGCTCGGCCTTGCCCTGGCCGCCGCCCACTGCGAAGCGGTACGTCGGGTTGAGCAGGAAACCCTTGCCGGTCTCCATGTTCAGCTTCAGGACGTCACCCGTGTAGTAATCGCCGAAACGCCACATCTTGATATGGCCCTCGGCATCGAACTGATCTTCAACTTGTTTGTAACAAGCTGTATCGGCCGTCATTTTTGTGGTTTTTCCGCGCTCAATCACGACATTCTGGTCGAGATTGATCTCCCGTTCCGGGCGTCCGTTCATGCTGTTCGCCGTCATGACGGTGGGCGCGTCGGGATCTTCCACATGAACCGGACGCGGTGCTTTCTGGGCGTGGACAGGCACCGTCGTGGCGGCGACGAGCGCGCTGATGGCGAAAGCCCAGCGCTGCGAAGGGGGGGAGGCCGAAAACCAGCTCATGAATTGGAAGGGGCAAGCACCATTGACAGGCGATTTTTTGATTTGAATCCCTTATTATATGGGAATCTGCACCATCAACCCGATTCCACAGGCCGCTTAATGTCATTCTCCCCCAATTCCCCTGCCGCGCCGGCATCCGCCGACGCTCGCCTGACCCTGTTGAAAGCCTGGTTGACCTCGCTTAACCTCGTTTCGCCCGATTCCGCCCGCCCCGCGTCCAGCGATGCCAGCTTCCGCCGCTACTACCGTCTCGATATGCTGCCAGGCAACACAACATTGCCAGGAAGTACACTGATCGCCATGGATGCGCCGCCCGAGCGCGAAAACGTGCCCGCCTTTGTCAAGGTGGCCGGCTTGCTGAAAGGCGCCGGCGTGTCCGTGCCCGAGATCATCGCGCAAGACCTGGAGCAGGGCTTCCTGCTGCTCTCCGATCTGGGCACGACCACCTATCTCGACGCCCTGAACCACGACAACGCCAGCGTGCTGTACGCCGAAGCGCTGGAATCCTTGATGAAAATCCAGCTGGCCAGCCAGCCCGACGTGCTGCCCGAATTCGACCGCGCCTTCATCCTGCGCGAAATGAATCTGTTCCCAGAATGGTTTATCGGCAAGCATCTGGGCGCCACCTTGACGGATGTGCAACAAACCCAGCTGGACAAGGTCTTCGAAGCCATCACGGCGAATATCTTGTCGCAGCAGCAAGTATTCATGCACCGCGACTACCATTCGCGCAATTTGATGCACATCAACGATGGTTCGATCCCCAATCCCGGCATTCTCGACTTCCAGGACGCCGTCTTCGGTCCCGTCACCTACGACATCGCCTCGCTGCTGCGCGACGCGTATATCCAGTGGGATGAAGAACTGGTACTGGACTGGGTGATCCGCTACTGGCAGCGCGCCAAGCAGCTGGGCTTGCCGGTAAATCCCGACATCGACGCCTTCTACCGCGATTTCGAATTCACGGCCCTGCAGCGCCACCTGAAAATCCTCGGCCTGTTCGCGCGCCTGAATTACCGCGACGGCAAGGATCTGTACATGGGCGACCTGCCGACCGTGCTCGACTACGTGCGCAAGACGGCCAACCGCTACACGGAACTCAAGCCGCTGGTGCGCTTATTGGACGCCCTGGAAAATAAGACCCCACAAGTGGGCTATACATTCTGATGACACCGGCCAAAACCTACTGCGCGTCGCGCTTTGCGGCCGGCGATGCTCACCGTACTAGAGTACGGTTGTGCTTCTCGGCCACAAATCACTGCCGCTCGCTACGGTTTTGTCCGGTGTCGTAACTGCAGAATTAACTTATTGTGCGGCTCGTGCCACGCAACCTTTACCGAACGACACAGAAAACGAGTTCCACCATGAAAGCCATGATCTTTGCCGCAGGCCGCGGTGAACGGATGCGTCCGCTTACCGATACCTGTCCCAAACCGCTGCTGAAAGTGCGCGGCCGTCCGTTGATCGTCTGGCATGTGCTGAACCTGGTGCGCGCCGGCATCACGGACATCGTCATCAACCATTCCCACCTGGGCCACCTGATCGAGGAAGCCCTGGGCGACGGCAGCGCGTATGGCGCGCGCATCGCGTACTCGCCCGAGACCACCCCGCTGGAAACGGCGGGCGGCATCGCCCAGGCGCGTCACTTGCTGGGCGAGGAGCCATTTCTCGCCATCTCCGGCGACATCTATTGCCCCTACTTTGATTTCAAGCAAGTACTCGACGTGCTGGCCGACAAGGATGTGCTGGGCACGCCGTATCCTGCCGACCAGCGCGACATCGCCTGGACCTACCTGGTGCCCAATCCCGACTTCCACCCGAAAGGCGACTTCGGCCTGACCTTGTTCTCGATCAACAATACAGACGAAACCAAGTGGACCTTCGCCAACATCGGCGTGTACCGTCCTGAAATGTTCGACGGCATCGCGCCCGGCAGCCACGCCAGACTGGGCGACTTGCTGCGCCAGTACGCGGACCAGGGCCGCGTGGGCGGCGAAGTCTATCCGGGCGAGTGGACGAATGTGGGCACGCCGGCACAGCTCGACGTACTCAACGGCGTCACGGCCAAGGCCAGCGCAACATGATGGCCAATTACGCGGCACGGCGCGCGGCGCTGCTGGCGCAAATGCTGCCGGGCAGCGTGGCCATCCTCGCCACGGCACCCGAAGTGCCGCGCAACAGCGATTGCGATTATCCGTACCGCCACGACAGCTATTTCTATTACCTCAGCGGTTACACGGAACCCGACAGCGCCGTGGCGCTGGTGGCCGCCAGCGCCACGG
>NZ_JBXAKW010000003.1:490708-597853 GCF_058798815.1 Janthinobacterium sp. GW822-FHT07A03
TGTTTGGGTTTTGGTTCCCCCCCCCCCCCCCGCGCCCGCGCGCGCCATCCTGTTTTGCCGCGCCAAGAATACGGAGCGCGAAATCTGGGACGGTTTCCGCCATGGCCCTGAGGCGGCGCGCGCCAGCTTCGGTTTTGACGCCGCCTTCCCCATCGAGGAACTCGACGTGGAAATGACGCGCCTGCTGGCCGACTCCCCCGCCATCTACTATGCGCTGGGCGGCAGCCTCGATGCGCAGGTCAAGGTCTGGCGGCACAATGTGCGGCAAAAGGCCCGCAGCGGCATCACGGCGCCCGCCATGGCAATTGAGCTCAACGGCATGCTCGACGCCATGCGCCTGCTGAAAGACCCAGAAGAACAGCAGCTGATGCGCCGCGCCGCCGCCATTTCCAGCGCGGCCCACGCACGCGCCATGCGCGCCACGCGGCCCGGCATGCACGAATATGCGCTCGAAGCGGAGCTGCTGTACGAATTTCGCCGCAGCGGCGCCCAGTTCCCCGCCTATTCCTCCATCGTGGCGGGTGGCGGCAACGCCTGTATCCTGCACTACAGCGCCAACAATACGGTATTGAAAGACGGCGAGCTGGTCTTGATCGACGCCGGCTGCGAATTCGATGGCTACGCCTCCGACATCACGCGCACGTATCCTGTCAACGGCCGTTTCAGCGGCCCGCAGCGGGCGCTGTACGAGCTGGTGCTGGCCGCGCAGCAGGCGGCGCTGGACATGGTGCGCCCCGGCTTGCCGCACAGCGCCATCCACGAGGCAGCCGTGCAGGTGCTGGCGCAGGGCATGCTGGACCTGGGCTTGCTGGAGCGGCAAAAAAGCGGCAGCGCGCAGGACGTCATCGCCGACAAGGCCTATATGCCCTTCTACATGCACGGCACCAGCCACTGGCTGGGCATGGACGTGCACGACGTGGGTGCCTACCGCGACACGGACGCGCCCGGCAAGCCATGGCGCGCTTTGGCACCGGGCATGGTGCTGACGGTGGAACCGGGCATCTACGTGCGTCCCGGCGCGGGCGTGCCGGAGCAGTTCTGGCACACGGGCATCCGCATCGAAGACGATGTGCTGGTCACGCCGCAAGGCCATGAAGTCTTCAGCACGGCGCCCAGGAGCGTCGCTGAAATCGAACAACTGATGTCACAGGATTAACCCCGCCGCATGCATACACCGTCCACTTTCGATCTCGCCATCTGCGGCGCCGGCCCCGTCGGCATGGCCCTGGCTGCCCTGCTGGTGCAGCGCGGCAGCCGCGCCGCCGGCATCGCCCTGCTCGACGCCAAATCCATCGAGCAGGCCAGGCGCGACCCGCGCACCATCGCCCTGTCGCACGGCAGCCGCCAGATACTCGAAGAAGCGGGTGCCTGGCCCGTCGAGGCGACGCCTATCCACCAGATCCACGTGTCGCGCCGCGGCCAGTTCGGGCGCAGCCTGATGGACCGCGGCGAGCATGGCGTCGAGGCGCTCGGCTACGTGGCCCGTTACGGCGCCGTCGTCAGCGCGCTGGCCGACGTGTGCGAGCGCCTGGGCGTGGCCAGCCTGCGCCCGGCGCTGGTGACGGGCAGCGCGGAGGATGCCGATGGCGTGTCCGTGCAGATCGACCAGGCGGGCGCCCCGTCGAGCTTGCGCGCCAGCCTGCTGGTGCAGGCCGAGGGCGGCCTGTTCGGCCAGCAGACGGAACGCGCCGTCAGCCGCGATTATGGCCAAAGCGCCATCATTGCCCATGTGCGCACAAGTAGCCCCATCGCCCACCGCGCGTACGAGCGCTTTACCGATGAGGGTCCGCTGGCCCTGCTGCCGCAGGACGACGGCTACGCGCTGGTGTGGTGCGTGCCGCCCACGCGCGCGGAACAATTGCTGGCCCTGGACGACGCTGCCTTCCTGGCCCGCCTGGGCGCCGCCTTCGGCAGCCGCCTGGGACGTTTTACGCACACGACGGCGCGCCTGGCCTATCCGCTGGGCCTGAACGCGCAGGCGAACGGCACGGCGCGCACGGTCGCCATCGGCAACGCGGCGCAAACCCTGCACCCGGTGGCGGGACAAGGCCTGAACCTGGGCTTGCGCGACGCCGCCGTGCTGGCCCGCGTACTGGCGCAGGACAGCAGCCCCGCAGCGCTGGAACGCTACGCCAGCCTGCGCCAGGCCGACCGGGGGCTGACCGTGCGCGTCACCGACACCATGGCGCGCATCTTCACGGGCAGCGCCCCCACGCAAAGCTTGCTGGGCCTGTCGCTGGGCTTGCTGGACGCCTTCCGCCCGGCGCGCAAGAGCCTGGCGGAACTGATGATGTACGGCCGCCGCTGAGCCTTATCAATAAGGAAAGAGCACGGGCGAAAAAGAAACAGGGAACATATCCGGCATGGAGTAAACGGCCTGCGGATGCGACAATGGCTGTCACCTGGTTTTTGGCGACCGTTCCATGACAGATGCATTGCCCGCAGCACCGCCTGCAGCTCTTCCCGAAGTGCTTTTTTCCCGCCTGCTGGAAGACGCCCTCGACGCCGTCATCATCATCGATGAACATTGCCGCATCCGCTATATCAATGGCGCCATGCAGGCGCTGTCGGGCTATGCCAGCGGGGAACTGCTGGGCCAGACCCTGAACGGCCTGCTGCCCGACGCCGTCGGCGCGCAGCACGACAACCATGTGATCAACTACATCCGCAGCTCGCGCACGTCCAGCGTGCTGGGCAAGATACGCGAATTCGCCATCCGCCACCGCGACACGCAGATGATTCCCATCGAAATGAAGGCGCTGGACCTGGGCGTGGTCGACGGCATGCGCTATTTCGGCGCCTTCTTGCTCGACGTGCGCGAACGGCGCGAACTGGCGGCAAAGAATGCCAGCCTGCTGGCGCAGCTGGAACAGCAGGCGCTGCACGATGCGCTGACGTCGCTGCCCAACCGGCGCGCCTATGAAGCGCAAGCCGCGCAGGCGATGGCGCGCGCGGCGCGCAGCGGCGCCGCCCTGACCGTGGGCGTGGCCGATCTCGACCATTTCAAGAAGATCAACGACCGCTATGGCCATGCCGTGGGCGACGCCGTGCTGCGCACGGTGGCGCAGGCGCTGCGCGACACGGGACGCATCACCGACGTGGCGGCGCGCCTCGGCGGCGAGGAGTTCGGCCTGCTGTTCCCCGACGCCAGCCTGCGGCAGGCGCACCAGGTGGCCGAGCGCATCCGCGCAGCCGTGGCGGCGGCGGTCACCGTGCTGCCCGACGGCGGCTCGCTGCAGGTGACCATCAGCATCGGCGTGGCCTCCCTGACGGCCGGCGCCAGCCTGGACGCGGCCATGTCGGAAGCGGACAAGGCCCTGTACGCGGCCAAGCACCAGGGACGCAATAAAGTCGTCGCCGCAGCGGCCGCCCAATAAAAACGGCCCGCGCAAGGCGGGCCGCTCCTTCAGCACCGAGAGACTTTACTCGATGGCCTTGACCATATCCTCGATCACCTTCTTGGCGTCGCCAAACACCATCATCGTGTTCGGCTGGTAGAACAGGTCGTTGTCCAGACCCGCATAGCCGGACGCCATCGAGCGCTTGTTGACGATGATGCTCTTGGCCTTATAGGCTTCGAGGATCGGCATGCCGGCGATCGGCGATTTCGGGTCCTTCGCCGCCGGGTTGACGACGTCGTTCGCGCCCAGCACCAGCACCACGTCCGTCTGGCCGAATTCGCCGTTGATGTCTTCCATCTCGAAGACCTGGTCGTACGGCACCTCGGCTTCGGCCAGCAGCACGTTCATGTGGCCCGGCATGCGCCCCGCCACGGGGTGGATCGCGTACTTGACGGTGATGCCCTTGTGCGTGAGCTTTTCCACCAGCTCCTTCAGCGAGTGCTGCGCGCGCGCCACGGCCAGGCCGTAGCCAGGCACGATGATGACGGTTTCCGCATTGCTCATGATGAAGGCGGCATCGTCGGCCGAACCGGATTTGACCGGGCGCTGTTCCTGCGCGCCGGCCGCGCCGGCCGCCGGCGCATCGCCGCCGAAGCCGCCCAGGATGACGTTGAAGAACGAGCGATTCATGGCCTTGCACATGATGTACGACAGGATCGCGCCGGACGAACCGACCAATGAACCGGCGATGATCAGCATCGAGTTATTCAGCGAAAAGCCGATGCCGGCCGCGGCCCAGCCCGAGTAACTGTTGAGCATCGACACCACCACCGGCATGTCGGCGCCGCCGATGGGGATGATGATCAGCACGCCCAGCGCGAAGGCGATGAGGGCCATGATGACGAACGGCGTCCAGGCCGGTTCGACGCCATCGGCGAAGCAGAACGCCAGGCCCAGGCCCACCATCACCAGCGCCAGCACCAGGTTGAGCATGTGCTGGCCCTTGAAGCTGACGGGCGCGCCCTGGAACAGGCGGAACTTGTATTTGCCCGACAGCTTGCCGAAGGCGATCACGGAACCGGAGAACGTGATGGCGCCGACGAAGGTGCCGATGAACAGTTCGAAGCGGTTACCGATGGGCAGCGCCTCGCCGTGTTTCGCGATATTGAAGGCCCACGGTTCCGACACGGCCGCCACGGCGATGCAGACGGCCGCCAGGCCGATCAGCGAGTGCATGGCCGCCACCAGTTCCGGCATCTTCGTCATTTCCACGGTTTTCGCCAGGTAGGCGCCGATGGCGCCGCCCGTGACGATGCCGATGAGGACGAGGGTCAGGCCCATGCCGCCCGTCTGCTGCTCCTTCAGTTTCAGGATCAGCGCGACGGTGGTGACGGCGGCAATGGCCATGCCGCTCATGCCGAAGGCATTGCCGCGGCGCGCCGTCGATGGCGACGACAGGCCTTTCAGGGCCTGGATGAAGCACACCGAGGCGATCAGGTACATCATCGTCACCAGGTTCATGGTGACGAAGCTCATGGCGTGACTCATTCTTTTGCTCCTTGCTTGGCCTTCGGTTCTTTTTTACGGAACATCTCGAGCATGCGCTGCGTGACGAGGAAGCCGCCAAACACATTGACGGCGGCGAGCGCCACGGCCAGCGTGCCGGCCACTTGCGCCAGCGGGCCATCGGTCAGGCCGGCCGCCAGCATGGCGCCGACGATGATGATGGCGGAAATGGCATTGGTGACGGCCATCAGCGGCGTATGCAGCGCCGGCGTGACGGTCCAGACGACGTGGTAGCCGACATAAATGGCCAGCACGAAGATGATCAGGTTGGTGATGGTGTGACTGATTTCCATGATGTTGTTTTCTCCGGCGCCGCGTTATTTTCTGAGGATGTCATTGCCCGCGCAAACCAGGCTGGCCTTGATGATTTCATCCTCGCGGTCGATCAGCAATTGATCGTCCTTGTCGATGATGAGCTTTAAAAAGTCCAGCACGTTGCGCGCATACAGGGCCGAGGCATCGGCCGCCACCAGGGTCGCCAGGTTCGGCTCGCCGACGATATACACGCCGTGCTTGACGACCGTCTTGCCCAGCTCGGACAGGGGGCAGTTGCCGCCCTGCTCGACGGCCAGGTCGACGATGACAGAACCCGGTTTCATGGCTTTCACCGTCTCTTCGGAAATAAGCACGGGCGCGGCGCGGCCGGGGATCAGGGCCGTGGTGATGATGATGTCGGCCAGTTTCGCCCGTTCGTGCACCAGTTCGGCCTGACGGCGCATCCAGTCGGCCGGCATGGCGCGCGCATAGCCGCCCGAGCCCTTGGCGATTTCCTTTTCTTCATCGGTGAGGAAGGGCACGTCGAGGAACTTGGCGCCCAGCGACTCCACCTGCTCCTTGACGGGCGGGCGCACGTCGGACGCCTCGATGACGGCGCCAAGGCGCTTGGCCGTGGCGATCGCCTGCAAACCTGCCACGCCCACGCCCATGATCAGCACGCGGGCCGCCTTGACGGTGCCGGCCGCCGTCATCAGCATGGGCATGAAGCGCTGGTAGGTATTCGCGGCCACCAGCACGGCCTTGTAGCCGGCGATGTTCGCCTGCGACGACAGCACGTCCATCGACTGCGCGCGCGTGATGCGCGGCACAGCTTCCAGGGCGAAGGCGGACAGGCCGGCCGTGGCCATGGCGGCGATATTGTCCGCGTCAAACGGGTTCAACATGCCGATCAGCACCGTGCCGCTGGCCATCAGGGCCCGCTCACCGGCATCGGGGGCGCGCACCTTGAGCACGATGGCGCAGCCATAGGCTTCCTGGGCGGTACCGATCTGCGCGCCGGCGGCGGCATACGCGTCGTCGGGAATCGAGGCTTGCAGGCCCGCCCCCGACTGCACGACGACTTGATGCTTGGCTGCTAGCTTCTTGACTGTCTCGGGCGTGGCTGCCACCCGGGTTTCACCAGGCCGTGTTTCGGCCGGTATGCCTATCCTCATGATGCCTCCGCTAATTGATAAACTGACTAGAATCTAACACGGAAAGCAGTGCGTTAAACGTTTGTGAAGCAGCAACTTTTAGTCGTACGACACTAATTTCATCCGCATCCATGATTTGTTTCACCATGCGGCGCGGCGCCCATATTGTGGGAAAGGTGTGTCAATCTCACCACAGTCGAGCAAGCGTGCGCGCTTGTTTTGACTACAGGGAAAGCCTATATTAGCGGGCGCTTCCTGCCATCTTGCCAACTAAGCCCCCATGCTAGTGTGCTCCCCGGGAAAGACGTAAGTACCTCCCACCGCTATTTGCTAAAACGTTGTCATTTATCAATATGTCCGCGCAACAAAAGGCCGGCTTCAAACCGCGCGCGCAGAACAAGATAAAATGTCGGCTCTTTCAAGGATGGAATCATGCCGAGAATCTGGAAACCCTCTGTCACCGTGGCCGCCATCGTCGAGCGCGATGGCCTGTTTTTACTGATTGAAGAAGAGACCAGCGAAGGCATCAAGCTCAACCAGCCGGCCGGCCACCTCGACCCGTTCGAGTCGCTGGAGCAGGCGGTGATCCGCGAAACGCTGGAAGAAGCGGCCTACGATTTCATCCCCACGGCACTGGTCGGCATGTACATGTCGCGCTACCAGTCACTGCGCACGGGCGAGGACGTGACCTATCTGCGCTTCACCTTTTGCGGCACGGCCGGCGCCGAGCACGACCGCCCGCTGGACGAAGGCATCATCCGCACCCTGTGGATGACGCGCGACGAGCTGGCGGCGTGCCAGGAGCGCCACCGCAGCCCGCTGGTGCTGCAGTGCGTGGACGAATACCTGGCCGGCCGGCGCGCGCCGCTGGCCTTGCTGCACACGCATGCGTCCGTTTTCAATAGCGCATAGCAATATTATCTAAAGTACACTGGAAAGCAAGATGAGCAAGAAGAAAGTCGTTATCGGCATGTCAGGCGGGGTCGATTCCTCGGTCGCGGCATGGATGCTGAAGGAACAAGGCTATGAAGTCATCGGCCTGTTCATGAAAAACTGGGAAGATGACGACGATTCGGAATACTGCTCCACGCGCCAGGACTGGATCGACGCGGCCAGCGTGGCCGACGTCATCGGCGTCGATATCGAAGCCGTCAATTTCGCCTCCGAATACAAGGACCGCGTGTTCGCCGATTTTCTGCGCGAGTACCAGGCCGGACGCACGCCGAATCCGGACGTGCTGTGCAACGCCGAAATCAAGTTCAAGGCCTTCCTCGACCACGCCATGACCCTGGGCGCCGACCTGATCGCCACCGGCCACTATGCGCGCGTGCGCCAGGCTCCGACCGACGCGGGCCGTTATGAACTGCTCAAAGCCGTCGACGCCAGCAAGGACCAGAGCTACTTCCTGCACCGCCTGAACCAGGCGCAGTTGTCCAAGACCCTGTTTCCGCTCGGTGAAATCCCGAAGACGCAAGTGCGCCAAATCGCCGAAAAACTGGCGCTGCCGAACGCGCAGAAGAAGGATTCGACGGGTATCTGCTTTATTGGCGAGCGCCCGTTCCGCGAATTCTTGAACCGCTACCTGTCGTACAAGCCGGGCCCGATGAAGACGGCCGACGGCAAGACCGTGGGCGAACACGTGGGATTGAGTTTTTATACCCTGGGCCAGCGCAAGGGCATCGGCATCGGCGGCGTGAAGTCGTACCAGAATGCGGACGGCAGCAGCGACGCCTGGTATGTGGCGCGCAAGGATATCGCCAACAACACCCTGTGGGTGGTGCAGGGCCACGACCACCCGTGGCTGCTGTCCCCATCGTTGACGGCCGATCAGGCCAGCTGGGTCGCCGGCACGGCGCCGCAGGCGGGCGCCTTGAGCGCCAAGACGCGCTACCGCCAGGCCGACGTGGCTTGCCAGCTGCTGCCGGATGGAAATGAACACTTCGGCCTGGCCTTCGACCAGGCGCAATGGGCCGTCACGCCGGGCCAGTCGGCCGTGCTGTACGACGGCGACGTGTGCCTCGGCGGCGGCATCATCGCCAGCGCGACGGGCCTGGCCTAAAGTTAGCTTGGTTAAGTAGATTTTTACCAATCCAACTTAATAACAACACCTGAGAAAATCGTAGCGAGCGGCAGTGAGTTGTGGCCGAGAAGCGCAACTGTACTTTAGTACAGTGAGCATCGCCGGCCGCAAATCGCGACGCGCAGTAGATTTTATCAGGTGTCTTTCGCAGCGGCAGCAAGCGCCTGCTGCTGCTTGCGCACCATCGCGATCACCGTATTGCGCACGGTTTTCAGGACCGTGTCGGCCATGAACGGTTTCACGATGAAGCCCGACACGCCCATCGCGTGGGCCGCCTGCAGCGAGGCGGCATCGATGCCGCCCGAGACCATGAAGATGAGCGTCTTCGGATACTGGGCGCGGATGGTTTGCACCACATTCGTCCCGTCTTCCACCTGCTCGCGCGCGATGCAGACGAAATGCGGATGGTGCTTGACCAGCAGCGCCAGTCCCAGCGCGCTCGTATGCGTCTGCCCGCAGACATCGTAGCCGCCATCGGTCAGGACCGTGTTCAGCAGGCCGCGCGCCACGGCGCTGCTATCGATCAGGACTGTCTTTAACATCATGATTACTTCCCTTGCTTGATTTTCTATTGCGAGTTCCACTCAGAGAGCGCCCATCAAAATGCTCAGGGCTAGGCGCGTTGCCGAAGGCAGTACGAATGTACGACGAGGCAAGGCAACAACGCCATGAGCTTTTTTTTGGGCGCTCTACTTTTCCCACGCCAGCTTGTTCCAGGTGACGCCCAACGTCACGTCCGTCTTGAGTTCGACCAACTTTCTTGAAAGATACAGTATTTCCCGCTCTTTTCGCAGGCTTTCACCGAGCGCGCCGGGCAAAATGCCCGCGCCGGCCATCACGGCGTCGATATTGCCGTAAGCGCGCAACAGTTTCGCGCCCGTCTTCAGGCCGATCTTCGACACGCCGGGAATGCTGTCGGTGACGTCGCCCATCAGCGCCAGCAGGTCGGGCAGCAATTCCGGCGGCACGCCGAACTTCTTCTCGACCCAGGCGTGGTCGTGCCAGATGCCCTTGAAATGGTCCCATACCAGCGCGCCGTGGGCGATCAGGCCATGCAAATCCTTGTCGGTGGTGGCGATGACGGCCGCGCCGCGCCCCTCGTGCAGCCAGCGCATGACGGCCGTGCCGATCACGTCGTCGGCCTCGACCTCGGGGATGCTGACCACGTGCATGCCGAAGCTGGCCAGGGTGGCGTAAAAGCCGGGCAAGGCGTCGCGCAGCACCTGCGGCATGGGCTGGCGCCCCTCGCGGTAGCCGGCATACAGGGCGTGGCGCCACGTCGGGCCGCCAAAGTCGAAGGCCGGCAGGATGTGCGTCGGCTCGTGGTCGTTGATGAGGGTGCGAAACGACGACAGCGCATGGCGCAGCGCGATCTCCGCCTTCAGGTCGGAATCGGGTTCAGGACTGGCTTCGTAGACGCGGCGTACGATATTCAAGCCGTCGATAGCGAGGAGTCTGGCCATGCGGTAAGTGGATACTGGTTGAATCGATCATTTTACCGTATGGTTCCCCGCACATCGGCCTTGAATACCCCTCATTTGGCGAAATCGTAGGGCCCGCCCCGTTCCAGGGCGCGCTGGTAGGCCGGCCGCGCGTGGATGCGCTGCAGGAAGGCCGTCAGCTTCGGCAGGCGCTCGTCGAGCCCGCCGCGCATGGCGGCCGCTTCCAGCGGAAAGCTCATCTGGATGTCGGCCGCCGAGAATTCATTGCCAGCAAACCATTTGCTTTTCTCCAGTTCCGCTTCCATATAGGCCAGCTGGCTGTTGATATTGGGCATAATGAAGCTGCTCTTGACCTTGCTGGCGATGCCGCGCGCGACCGGCTTGACGAAAAACGGCATCGGCGACGATTCGACCTTGTCGAACACCAGCTTCATCAGCAGCGGCGGCATGGCCGAGCCTTCCGCGAAATGCAGCCAGTAGGTCCAGCGCAGCTTCTCGGGCGTGCCCGCCGCCGGTATCAGACGGCCATTGCCGTAGCGCTCGACCAGGTACTCGATGATGGCGCCCGATTCGGCGATGGTGTTGGCGCCGTCCGTGATCACGGGCGACTTGCCCAGCGGATGCACGGCCTTCAGCGAAGCGGGCGCCAGCATGGTTTTCGGGTCGCGCTGGTAGCGCTTGACCTCGTAGTCGAGGCCCAGTTCCTCGAGCAGCCAGAGCACGCGCTGCGAGCGCGAATTGTTCAGATGGTGGACGACGATCATGGCGATTTCCGTTGGCAATGGTTGAGTCCCAGTATAGCCGGGACGGGAAAATCGCGGCGGCAGGGGCCATACACCAAAAAAATTGCGAAAAACAGTATTTTCAATTGATAACTTATCAGTATTCCCTTATCTTGTTTTGTTTCCAATAAGTAAGGAAACTCCCCCGTGGATTTCGACACCAACAACACTACGCCCCAGCGCGAAGCCATTACCTTCAGCGCCACCGGCAGCGAATACTTCCGTATCTGGATCGTCAACCTGCTGCTGAGCATTGTCACCCTGGGCATTTATTCCGCCTGGGCCAAGGTGCGCCGCAACCGCTATTTCTATTCCAGCACCCACCTGGCTGGCAGCAGCTTCGAATACCACGGCAATGCCGTCGCCATCCTGAAGGGCCGCATCGCGGCCGTGGTATTGATCGGCGGCTACAACATTGCCTTCCAGATCTCGCCCATCGTCGGCCTGATCATGCTCGTGCTGATGATGGCCGTGCTGCCATGGCTGGTCTGGAAAAGCCTGCAATTCAAGCTGTACAACACCAGCTACCGCGGCATCCGCTTCGGCTTTGACGGCAGCGCCAGGGAAGCCTACAAATACTTCCTGTGGCTGCCGATCCTGAACACCTTCACGGCTGGCCTGATGACGCCATTCCTGCACCAGCGCCTGAAGCGCTTCCAGCACACGCAGAGCCGCTTCGGCAGCAGCAATTTCAGCTTCGACGCCACGGTGGGCAGCTTCTACAAGACCTATTTGCTGTTCTTCGCCCTGCTGCTGGCCGGTTTCCTGGTCCTGATCTTTGTCGTCTTTGCCAGCGTCTTCGCCGCCTTTGCCACCAACGCCAACGATGTCACCAAGGCCGGCAGCATCTTCGGCGCCGTGGCCGCCCTGTATGCGTGGGCCTTTATCGTGCTGCCGCTGTTCCTGACCATGATCCAGAACCTGATCTGGAACCATACGCGCCTGCAGCAGCACCAGTTCCAGTCGCAGCTGACCTGGGGCCGCACCACCTTCGTCATGCTGACCAACCTGCTCGGTATCGTCGTCACCCTGGGCCTGTTTTCGCCATTCGCCCAGGTGCGCTGGCTGAAGTACCGCCTGGAAGCGACGTCGATGCTGGTGCACGGCAGCCTGGACGCCTTCGTCGCCGCCACCGGCGAGCAAGTCTCTGCCACGGGCGAAGGCATGGTCGATCTGCTGGACTTCGACCTGTCGCTGTAGCATGACGCTCGATCACCACGCGCCGGGCGCGGCCCCCGTGCCCGCGCGCTATTTCGACGGCCAGACCTCGCGCCTGTACCACGTCACGCTCAGCGTGCGCGATGGCATGGCCGTGCTGGCCGGCGACATCGAGCGCAGCTGCCCGCTGGGCGAGCTGCACGTGTCCGAACGCAGCAGCCACGCCGTGCGCAAAGTCAGTTTTCCCGACGGCGCCTACCTGGAGATCGCCGACCAGGCGGCCTTCAACGACGTGCTGCATGAAACGGGCCACCGCGACGGCTGGGTGGTGCGGCTGCAGCAAAGCTGGCGCGGCGCCCTGCTGGCCACGGTCGCCACCGTGCTGGCCCTGTGGCTCAGCTATCAGTACCTGCTGCCCGTGGTGGCGAAGGGCGTCGCGTATGCGATTCCCCAGTCCGTCGAGCGCCAGCTGGGCCAGGGCGTGCTCGATTTCCTCGACGGTCACGTGTTTGAAGCAAGCAAGCTCGATGGCGCGCGCCAGCAAGCCTTGCGCGCCCGTTTCGCGCGCCTGGCCACGCCCGGCGACAGCGCGCCCGCGCACCGCATCGTTTTTCGCAAGAGCAAGATCGGCCCGAACGCGTTCGCCCTGCCGTCCGGCGACATCGTGCTGACCGATGAAATGGTGGCACTGATGCCGGACGACGACGCCATCATGGGCGTGCTGGCGCATGAACTGGGGCATCTGCAGCAGCGCCACCTGACGCGCCGCCTGATCCAGACCTCGGCCGTGGGCGCCGGCGCGGCGTTGCTGTTCGGCGATGTCTCGACCGTGGTGGCGACCTTGCCGCCGCTGCTGCTGGACTTGAAGTATTCGCGCGATGTCGAGCGCGAGGCGGACGACTACGCGATCGCCATGCTGCGTCAGAACGGCATCGCGCTGGAACACCTGGCGCAGGTGTTTGTCGCCCTGGGCAAGCTGGACGAAGGCACGCCCTACCTGTCGAGCCATCCGGCCAGCGCCGAACGCGTCGAGCGCATCCGCGCCGCACAGCGCTAAACACTCCACGCGGCGTCCACCGGGCGCCGCGTTCTTTCCCACCAGCACGTTCCGCGAATCGAAGGTAGACTCATCAGTTATCAGTCTGACTTCCCCGGAGTGCCCATGCACCTAGTACCATTTCGCTACCTGACCTTCATTGCGACGGCAGCCATCTTTGTCCTGTCCCTGTTTTACTATGACCATTACTGGCTGCCTGTGGTGGCCGGTGCGCTGACCCTGGTCGGCATCAGCGACCTGCTGCAAACGAAGCGCGCCCTGCGCCGCAACTACCCCATCCTCGCGCATTTCCGCTTCTTTTTTGAGAGTATCCGCCCCGAAATCCGCCAGTATTTCCTGGAAAGCGACAGCGAGGCGACGCCGTTTTCGCGCAGCCAGCGCAGCATCGTCTACCAGCGCGCCAAGGAGCAGACGGACAAGCGCCCGTTCGGCACCCAGCTCGACGTGTATGAAGCGGGCTACGAATGGATCAACCATTCCATCGCCCCCGCCAAGGTCACGGGCCACGACTTCCGCATCGAGATCGGCAACCATCCGGACTGCCCGCGCGCCAAGCCGTATTCGGCCAGCGTCTTCAATATCTCGGCGATGAGCTTTGGCGCCCTGTCCGCCAACGCCATCCTGGCCCTGAACGGCGGCGCGCGCAGCGGCGGCTTCATGCACGACACGGGCGAAGGCAGCATCAGCCCCTACCACCGCGAAAACGGCGGCGACCTGGTGTGGGAAATCGGCTCCGGCTACTTCGGCTGCCGCAACCAGGACGGCACGTTTTCCGAAGAGCGCTTCATCGCCAACGCCAGCTCGGAGCAGGTCAAGATGATCGAGCTGAAAATGTCGCAGGGCGCCAAGCCGGGCCACGGCGGCGTGCTGCCCGGCCCGAAAGTGACCATCGAGATCGCCACCACGCGCGGCGTGATGGTGGGCGAGGATTGCGTCTCGCCGGCCGCGCACAGCGCCTTTTCCACGCCACTGGAAATGCTGCACTTTATCGACCGCCTGCGCAATCTCTCCGGAGGCAAGCCGACGGGCTTCAAGCTGGCCATCGGCCACCCGTGGGAATTTTTCGCCATCGTGAAAGCCATGCTGGAAACGGGCATCACGCCCGACTTCATCGTCGTCGACGGCAGCGAAGGGGGCACGGGCGCGGCGCCCCTGGAATTCACGGACCATGTGGGCACGCCGCTGCAGGAAGCGCTGGTGCTCGTGCATAACACGCTGGTGGGCGCCAACCTGCGCGCGAAGATCAAGATCGGCTGCTCGGGCAAGATCATCACGGCCTTCGACATCGCCCGCTTGCTGGCGCTGGGCGCTGACTGGTGCAATTCGGCGCGCGGCTTCATGTTCGCGCTGGGCTGCATCCAGTCGCAAAGCTGCCACACGGACCGCTGCCCTACGGGCGTGGCCACGCAAGACCCGCAGCGCCAGCGCGCGCTGGTGGTATCCGACAAAATCGCCCGCGTGGCGCACTTCCACCAGAACACCATGAAGGCGCTGGCCGAACTGATCGCCGCCGCCGGCCTGGCGCATCCGCAGGAACTGTGCCCGCACCATCTGGTGCGGCGCATCTCACCGAACCAGGTGAAACTGGCGTCGGCCCTGCTGCCCTTCCTGGAAGCGGGCCAGCTGCTTGACCCGAGCCAGTTGCCGCAGCTGCCGCCCGTGTTCGGCCTGTACTGGCCCAAGGCGCAATCGGCGTCGTTCCAGCGCCTCGATTGATGCGGTGTTTGCGCAAGTGGAGCAATACCACTTAATAACCACTTGCGCAAAAACCCAAATCCAATACAATACCAAAACAAGTACAAAACCAAGGCAGCTTTTCCGGTGACCGCCACGATGCGCCACCACGGTGCCAGAATACGTATGCCGTCGTCACAATCAATACCGGAGGAGTTGCAGCATGGAGCAGGGTTTGCGCGAAAAAGTAGGACAGTTGTTCATGGTGGGCTTCGACGCCTTGCAGGCGGACGAACATATCAAGACCTTGATACGCAACAAGAAAGTGGGCGGCGTGATCCTGTTCCGCCGCAACGTACACACGCCCGCGCAAGTGTCGGCCCTGTGCCGCGAACTGCAGGAGATCAACGCGGAAGTGTCCGACATCCCGCTCTTGATTTCCATCGACCAGGAAGGCGGCATGGTGATGCGCATCGAGCAGGGCGTCACGCCGATTCCCGCGGCGATGGCCTTCCAGGCGGCCGGCTCCATCGAAGATTGCGAGCGCATGAACCAGATCAGCGGCGATGAAATGCGCCAGGTGGGCATCAATATGCTGCTCGCCCCCGTGCTGGACGTAAACAACAACCGCAACAACCCCGTCATCGGCGTGCGCGCGTATGGCGAAGATGCCGCCACCGTCATCGACTACGGCATGGCGGCCATGCGCGGCCAGCGCGCCAGCGGCGTGGCCGTCACCGCCAAGCACTTCCCCGGCCACGGCGACACGGCCATCGACACGCACTACGCCATGGCGCTGGTCCCGCACGACAAGGAACGCCTGCGCGCCGTGGAACTGGCGCCCTTCCGCGCGGCCATCGCCGGCGGCGTGGACGCCATCATGACGGCGCACGTGGTCTTCCCCGCCTTCGAGGCCGACACCAGCGTGCCCGCCACCCTGTCGAAGGGCGTGCTGACGGACCTGCTGCGCGGTGAAATGCAATACAAGGGCGTCGTCATCACCGATTGCCTGGAAATGGCGGCGATCGCCGACGGCATGGGCATCGCCCAGGGCGCCATCGCCACCCTGCAGGCGGGCGCCGATATCGTCCTCATCTCGCACCGCGAAGCGCAGCAGACGGCGGCCATCGAGGCCGTCCTCGCCGCCGTGGAACGCGGCGACATTGCGATCTCCCGCATCGACGCGGCTTGTGCGCGCGTGGCGGAACTCAAGCGCAACCGCGCCGTGCGCGACTGGCGCACACGTCCCGTCGCCCCGCCGGCGCTGATGCAGCCGGCCGCCATGGCCCTGTCGCAACTGCTGCAAAAAGCGGCCCTGCGCGTGCAGGGCGACTACCGCCCGCTCGACGCCAGCCTGCCCGTGACCCTGCTGACGGTGGAAGTGCGCTCGCGCAGCGAAATCGACGAAGTGGCGCTGGGCCGCAACAAGGAAGCGCGCAGCTCGATGCTGCCGGCCCTGCTCGAAGCGGGTCTGGACGTGCGCGAATATGCCTTGTCGGCCGAAGCGCTGGACGACGAGGTCAACGAAGCCATCGCCTTTGCGCAAGGCGCGCGGCAGATCGTGCTGCAGACGTATAACGCCATGTTCGTCGACGGCCAGCGCCGTCTGGTCGAAGCCCTGCCGCACGATAAACTGTGGCTGGTGGCGGGCCGCCTGCCCTACGACCTGGACCTGGCGCCCAATGCGCAGGGCCGCCTGGCCGCCTTCGGCTGCCGCCCGGCCGCGCTGGCGCCGGTCGTCGACAAGCTGGCGGGCAAGGCGTAAAGCCACGCCGCCCTCGCACATGCCGGGCATCGCCCGGCATTTTTTATGCCGCGTCGCCATCGAAGCGCACGCCCGTCATCTGCTCGCTGAACGCCCATAGCCGGCGTGCCTGCGCGGGATCGGCCGCCCAGCGCCGCACGCCCGGCCCCGTGCTGTCGTCCGGCACCAGGGCGGCGATGTCGCAATCCTCGCAATACACGCCGCCCATACCTTCGAGCTGCGCGCTGGTGGCGCACCAGACGGCGGTGGCGGCGCCCTGCGCCACACTCTTGAAACCCGATTGCGGCGGCGGATTCACCTGGCCCTCGTCATCAAGCGCCCCGACCCGGCGCAAGTCATCGAGGTCCAGATGACGCACCAGCGGCGTCAGGATGGCGCCCGGATGCAGCGAGAAGGCGCGCACGCCGTGCGCCGCACCGCGCCGCTCCAGTTCCACGGCAAACAAGGCATTCGCGCTTTTTGACTGCGCATACGCGCGCCATTTATCGTACGGCTGGCGCAGGAAATGCGGGTCATCCAGGTCGACGGCGGCCTGCCGGTGCCCCAGCGACGACACGCACACCACGCGCGCGCCACGCGCCTGCCGCAGGGCGGGCCACAGGCGTGCCGTCAGCTGGAAATGCCCCAGGTGATTCGTCGCGAACTGCCCCTCGTAGCCGCGCGCATCGCGCCGCAAGGGCGTGGCCATGATGCCGGCGCCGTTGACCAGCACGTGCAGGGCGCGGCCGGTGGCAAGAAAGGCGGCGGCAAAGGCATCGATCGATTGCGGATCGAGCAGGTCGAGCGCGGCGACCTCCACGCCGGCCGTGCCATCCAGGGCCGCTTGCGCCTGATGCGGGTCGCGCGCCGGCACCAACACAAGGGCGCCGGCGCCGGCCAGCACGCGCACCGTTTCCAGCCCCAGGCCCGACGCGCCGCCCGTGACGATGGCCTGCATGCCGGACAGGTCGCGCCCGGCCAGCGCCTCGGTGGCGGTCGTGGCGGCATCAAAACCGCAGCGCAGGGGAGTTTGTTTGTTGTCGATGCTGTCCATGGGATCGGCCTTTGCAAGTGGCGCCAGTCAGAATGGCTGGCGAGATGGATATGTTGCGCGCAAAGAACTGGACTGTGAATGGCGTAAAATCTTCAATACTATCGCTATCGTCCAGAATTGCCCCCATCATGGATTTGCTCTCCGATGTACTTTCGCTGTTTGATACCCGCAGTTCCTACTTTGCCGGCCTGAAGGCGGGCGGCGAGTGGGCCATCGACTTTCCGCCGCCGGACGGCATCAAGTTCAACACCGTGATCGAAGGCGGCTGCTGGCTGACGGTCGCGGGCATCGACGCTCCCGTGCGCCTGCAGACGGGCGACTGCTTCCTGCTGGCGCCGGGACGCGCGTTCACCCTGGGCAGCACACCCGGCTTGCCGGCCGCGCCGGCGCTGGACGTGTACCGGCACGCGCAGCACGGCGTGGCCCGCCACGGCGCGCCGCAGCACGATTTTTTTCTCATCGGCGGACGCTTCAGCTTTGGCGACGAAGCGGCCATCCTGCTCGACTGCCTGCCGCCGCTGCTGCACGTGCGCGGCGACACGGACCAGGCCAGCGTGCTGCACTGGGCCTTGCAACGCCTGGCGCAGGAACTGCAGGCGACGGCGCCTGGCGCGGCGCTGATGACGCGCCACTTGGGCCACATGATGCTGCTGCAGATGCTGCGCCAGTATCTGGCAGCGCAGGCCTCGCACCCGGCAGGCTGGCTGTTCGCGCTGGCCGATCCCCGGCTGCGCGCGGCCATCGAGGCCATGCATGCGCAACCGGCCCACCGCTGGACCTTGGCGCAACTGGCCGCCGTCGCGGGCCAGTCGCGCTCCGCCTTTGCCGTGCATTTCAAGAACAGGGTCGGCGTGACCCCGCTCGACTACCTGCTGCGCTGGCGCATGCGCCTGGCCACGCGGCGCCTGAAGGACAGCGGCGCGTCCATCGCCGCGATCGCGCAGGCGCTGGGCTACGATTCGGACAGCGCCTTCAGCCACGCCTTCAAGCGCGTCATGGCCTGCTCGCCGCGCCAGTACCGGCTGCGCCACGCGGGCGCGCGGGCGTAAAAAAACCCGCGCTGGCGGGTTTTAACAATACAGGATCAGCGCGCCGCGACGGGAGGCAGGGCCGCCACCGCCAGCAAGGCAAAGGGCCCGAGGAACAGGCCGATGCCGAACCAGAGTCCCCCGTGGCGGCCACGCCGGCTGGCCAGCAGCCAGGTGGCGATCGCAAACAAAAACATGAAGATCAACAGTATCGCCATTGCCACTCCTTGCCATGCGGAAAGCCCAGTGTAGCTCAGGGACGGGCGCGTAGCCAGACGTACATCAATCCTGGCGCTGCACCTGCATCAGGATCACGCGCTTGCTGCTGCCGTCGGCCGGCGGCGTGTTTGACGGCGGCGGCGGACTGTCGCAGGAGCCGCAGGAACCGCAGCCGCTGCCGCAGCCAGGCGCCACCTTGAAGAAGGTCGACATCTTCGCCTCATCGAGGCCGCAGCGCACCAGGCCGCGCACGATGGCGCGGCGCACGCCGGCTGGCAGGTACTTGGTCGAAAAATGCAGCAGCGCAGCTGCGACGATCAGGGCGACGATGAGGGTTTGCCACATGGTTTTCTCCTAAGCGCCCAGCAACAGGGCGACGCGGTACGTGATGAACGAGGCGGCATACGCGAGGGCGAACATGTAGCCCGCCATCAGCAGCGGATAGCGCCAGCCGCCCGTTTCGCGTTTCACCACGGAGAGGGTCGACAGGCACTGCGGCGCGAACACGTACCAGGCCAGCAGCGACAACGCAGTCGCCATCGACCACGAATGGGCGATCAGCGGCTCCAGGGTGGAAGCCAGCGCGTCGCCCGTTTGCGACAGCGCATACACGGTGCCCAGGGCGCCGACGGCCACTTCGCGCGCCGCCATGCCAGGTACCAGCGCGATGCAGATCTGCCAATTAAAACCGATGGGCGCGAAGATCACTTCCAGGCCGCGGCCCAGGATGCCCGCCAGGCTGTAGTAGATGGGCGGATGGATCGCGTTGTCCGGCGCGCCAGGGAAGGTGCTGAGGAACCACAGGATGATCATCAGGCTCAGGATGATGGTACCGACGCGCGTGAGGAAGATCTTCGCGCGCTCCCACAGGCTGACGGCCAGGTTGCGCAGATGCGGCCAGTGGTAGGCCGGCAGTTCCAGCAGCAGCGGCTGGTTGCCGCGCACGCCCATGCTGCGCTTCATGACCCAAGCCACGGCCATGGCCGAGATGATGCCGGCGAAGTACAGCACGAACAGCACCAGGCCTTGCAGGCTCAGGTAGTCCCACACCTGGCGCTCGGGGATGAAGGCGGCGATGATCAGCGCATACACGGGCAGGCGCGCCGAACACGTCATCAGCGGCGCGATCATGATGGTAACGAGGCGGTCGCGCGGATTCTGGATGGTGCGCGCCGCCATCACGCCGGGAATGGCGCAGGCAAAGCTCGACAGCAGCGGAATGAAGGCGCGGCCCGACAGGCCCACGCCGCCCATCAGGCGGTCCAGCAGGAAGGCCGCGCGCGGCAGGTAGCCGCAGTCTTCCAGGCTCAAAATAAAGAAGAACAGGATCAGGATTTGCGGCAGGAACACCAGCACGCTGCCGACGCCGCCGATGATGCCTTCCACCAGCAGGCTTTTCAGGTGGCCATCGGGCATGTTCGCCGTCAGCAGGGCGCCCAGGTGGCCCACGCCATCGGTGATCATTTCCATCGGCGTGGCGGCCCAGGCAAACACGGCCTGGAAGATCAGGAACATCAGCACGGCCAGGATGATGGGGCCGAAGACGGGATGCAGCACCACGTCGTCGATCTTTTCCGTCAGGTTGCCGCTGTCGCGCGTGTCGTTGCTGACGGCGGCCAGGATGCGGCGCACTTCGCGCTGCGTCTCTTCGACGCTGACGGCGTCGATGGCAGCCAGCGGTTTTGCTTCCACCACCGGCAGCGGCAGCATGGCATCGATGGCGCCCAACAATGCCTTTTCGCCGTCATGCTGCACCGCGACGGTTTCCACCACGGGCATGCCCAGTTCCTGCGACAGCCTGGCCGTGTCGATGAGCATGCCGCGCTTGCGCGCCACGTCCGTCATGTTCAGGGCCAGCAGCATGGGCAGGCCCAGGCGCTTGACTTCCAGCACCAGGCGCAAATTCAGGCGCAGATTGGTGGCGTCGACCACGCAGATGATGGCGTCCGGGCGCGGGTCACCCTTGCGCAAGCCGCCCACCACGTCGCGCGTGATGGCTTCATCAGGCGTGGTGGCCGACAGGCTGTAGGCGCCCGGCAGATCGAGCAGGCGCACGGGTTTGCCGGCGGGTGACGTGAAATGGCCTTCCTTGCGCTCAATGGTCACGCCGGCGTAGTTCGCCACTTTCTGGCGCGCGCCCGTCAAACGGTTGAACAGGGCCGTCTTGCCGCAGTTCGGATTGCCCAGCAAGGCGATTTGTGGCTGGTGCGGCGGCTTGTGCGCGCCCGCTTCCACGATAGTTTCTACGGCACCCATATTTATTCCGGTTGAAGCAGCGGTTGAATCGTGATCAGCGCCGCTTCGAAGCGGCGCAGTGCGAACGTGGCATTGCCGACCTTGATGGCCAGCGGATCGCCGCCGGGAATGCCGCGCTTGAGCATGCGGATACGTTCGCCGGGAACGAATCCCAGCTCCATCAACCGGCGGACGAGGTCGACGCCATCTTCCGTCTGTCCTGCCGTGTGGGGCGTGATATGCAACACCGTGCCGCTCTGGCCGACTGCCAGCGCATCGAGCGTCATCAGGGGTGGAACTAGAGTCATGAGCAAATTCCGTTCAAATTAAGAACACCGGGGACAGACTGCTGCGCGTGGCGCATGCCCTGATGTTGTGAGGTAAAACGCAACTGTTGCGCATTACCGACAAGCGGCCTTTCAAGGTGTCCAGACGGCGACCGTCCGAGACAATACCAGCATTATAAACATGAATGCGAATTGTTTTTATTTAGCCCGGAGAGCCGCCCCTGTCAAGGGCTGCGCCATGCGCGCAAAGCGCATGGCAAGCTGCCGGGCCAGCCCGCCAACTGCCGCACACTTGATCAAAATCGCTTGCATTGTCCCGTACTTTGCGCGACAATGAAACGTAATGATAATGATTCTCATTAAAACACTAGCAACAATGCTTCACAGCACTAGTGTCTGTTCATCCTCCAGCCAGAAGGTGTATCAATGATTGTATGTGTCTGCAACAACATATCTGATCGTGAAATCCGTCAAGCCGTCGATCTTGGCCTGTCCAGCATGGCCGAACTGCGCCGCGACCTGGGCGTGGCCACCTGCTGCGGCAAATGCCACACTTGCGCGCGGGAAGTGCTGAACGATCACCTGAACGCCACCGTGGCGCTGCAAGAAACCGTATTGATGCGAGCTGTACTGACAAACTAAAGAAAGCGATGAACGCCATGACGATGATGCCCCCGCCCGTAACGGTGCAGGCCGTGCAGCAATTTGCCGACTTCGACAAGAAGCGCAGCAAGTTCGCGCCGCTGATGGCCATCGTCGTCCTGCATATCGCCGGCTTCTACGCCATCCAGAGCGGCCTGCTGAGCCGCGTCGTCACGGCGGCCATGCCGACCATCACCACCATCAGCATCATCGCCCCGCCGGCGCCGCCCAAGCCGCCGGCGCCGTCCGTACCGAAAACCGTGGAACTGAGCGCGCCCGTGCCGCGCGCCGTGATCCCGCCGCTGCCGCTGATCGCCGTGGCGCCCACCGAACCGACGATCACGCCGCCGCAGCCGACGCGCGCCGAAGCGGCCCCTGTCGCCACCGCCGCCCCAACGGCGCCAGCGGCACCGTCGCCAACGCCGCCGGCGCCAGCGACGCCGCGCACCGTCAGCAGCGTCGAATACATCAAGGCGCCGCAGCTGATCTACCCGAATCTGTCGCGCCGCTTGGGCGAAAGCGGCACCGTGGTGTTGCGCATCCTGATCAATGAAAAGGGCTTGCCCGAGCAAATCCTGATCCAGAAGTCGACCGGCTACACGAATCTCGATGAAGCGGGCCGCCAGGCCGCCCAGCGCGCGCTGTTCAAGCCCATGATCGAAAACGGCAAGCCCGTCCCCGTGTACGTGCTTGTCCCCCTGACCTTCCAGTTGAGCTAGCCTTCCTGCGGCCCTTGGGCCGCTGCCAGCCCGCAAGCACCGCACCAAGTGCCCTGCTTGCTTTCTTGCGCCCTGTTTTTAGTCAAGCGATTTGCTTGTTTCAGTCTGCCAGCCTACATCCCCGGGCCAGGCAGACTTTTTTTTGGGGTCAGACCCTTTGGGCCTGACCCCAGCCGTTCAGGTCTAGGGTTAGAGCATGCAAAAAACCGTATTCTCTTCTTAACCCTAAAAAAACTGGGGTCGAACGGGGACGCCTAGTCCCGCAGGGTCCGCCCCCTTTTTACATCTCCGCCCACATCCGCAGCAAATTATGATAATGCCCCGTCAAGCCTACGGTCGCCGGTGAATCGCCGTGTTCTGCGCGCACGTTCTGGATGTTTTGATCGAGCTCAAACAGCATGCTGCGCTTCCAATCCTCGCGCACCATGCTTTGCGTCCACAGGAAGGAACAGATGCGCTCGCCGCTGGTGACGGGCAGCACCTGGTGCACGCTGCTCGACGGATACACGATCACATCGCCGGCCGGCAGTTTCACTTCGTGCGTGCCATAGGAGTCGACCACCACCAGCTCGCCGCCCTCGTACTCGTCCGGCTCGCTCAGGAACACGGTCGACGAGACGTCGGCGCGCATCGACTGCATGCCGTTTTTCGGCGTGCGGATGGCGCCATCGATGTGCAAGCCATAGTGCTCGCCGCCCGCATAGCTGTTGAAGAAGGGCGGCAGGATACGCAGCGGCAGCACGGCGGCAAAGAACAGCGGATTGGCCATCAGCGCGCGGCTGACGATCTCGCCCAGCTCCAGCGCCAGCGGCGAACCTTCGGCCAGCTGGCGGTTGCGCTTGACTTGCGCGCCTTGCGCCCCGACGCTGGCGCGCCCGTCGATCCAGTCCGTCTGCGCCAGGCGCTGGCGAAACTGCGTCACTTGTTCCGGCGTCAGCACGCCGGGTATATGCAGCATCATCTTGCTATCCTTTTTTCAGTAAATATCGCTGCCTGATTATCGCATCGCCGGCAGCGGCCAAGAAGACACAAAAGCAAGAATGGCCCAACATTTCCCGCCTGTTCAGCGCGGCCAGGCAGGCGTGCCGGCGACCAAAAAATAGCGCCAGGAACGCGAATGAGAATGGCCTTCATTTTCCTTAACAAATAAAAAACGGAAAAATCTGGCAATCCATTTGAGAATGGGTTTTATTCGCACGATATTTACGTTAAAAAGACGGAAAAATGCCGTTTACCGCCCGAAACCGCCCATATTTTGCGCTATCATGCGGGCATAGCGAAACCGGCAACCTGCGCGCCACCAGGCAGCCCTGCGCCACCCGGCAGTGAACGCCAGCAGCCTGCGGTTTCATCATCGAACGCGACACAGAACAAAGGAATTCCCATGAAGGGCGATAAAGAAGTCATCCGCATGCTCAACGCACAGCTCACCAACGAACTGTCGGCCATCAATCAGTACTTCCTGCATGCACGCATGTACAAGCACTGGGGCCTGGAAAAGCTGGGCAAGAAGGAATATGAGGAATCGATCGGCGAAATGAAACACGCCGACAAGCTGATCGACCGCATCCTGATGCTCGACGGCCTGCCGAACCTGCAAGCGCTGCACAAGCTGCTGATCGGCGAGAACACGCCGGAAATGCTGGAATGCGACTTGAAGCTGGAACGCGCCGCGCACGCCACCGTCAAGGAAGGCATCGCCATCAGCGAAAAAGCGGGCGACTACGTCTCGCGCGACCTGTTCCTGATGATCCTGGAAGACACGGAAGAGCATATCGACTGGCTCGAAACGCAGATCGACCTGATCGCCAAGGTCGGCATCCAGAATTACCTGCAAAGTCAGATGGCCGTCGAAGAGTAATCAGGACACCTGCCAAAACCTACTGCGCGTCGGCATAGGCGGCCTGCGATGCTCACCGGCTCGGCGCCCCCGTACTAAAGTACGGTTGCGCTTCTCGGCCACCTCTTCCTTCCGCTCGCTACGGTTTTATCAGGTGTCGTAACATCATTGGTGGAACAAGAAAAACCGGCAGCTTGCCGGTTTTTTTACGTCCGTCCTCAAGTCTTTTTAGCCTGCGGCGGGCGCAGCCTGACGAACAGCACCGCCACCGCCGCGCACAGCAACAGGGCGCCGGCCAGCCGGATGACGTTCTCCGGATTGCCGCCCAGCCAGCTGCGGTAATACAGGGGCAAGGTGAAGATCTGGATGATCATCGGGATGACGATGAACATATTAAAAATGCCCATGTAGACGCCCGTGCGCTCGGGCGGAATGCAGCCGGCCAGCATGATGTAGGGATTGCCCATGATGCTGGCCCAGGCCAGTCCCACGCCCAGCATGGGCAGCAACAGCAGCGCCGGACTGTGGATCAGCGGGATGCTCAGCATGCCCACGCCGGCCGCGCACAGGCACAGGCTGTGCATGCGCTTGGGGCCGAAGCGGCGCGTGAACGGCACCAGCGCAAAGGCGGCGACAAAGGCGACGAAATTGTAGAAGGCGCCCACCTGCCCGTTCAGCAGGCCGGCGTCGCGGAAGCCTTGCGACGCGGGGTCCGTCGTGTGAAACAGGGTCGCCGCCAGCGACAGCGCAATGTACTGCCAGTAGCAGAACATGGCGTACCACTGGAACAGGTTGACGAGGGCCAGCTGCTTCATCGTCGGCGGCATGTCGCGCAGGGCCGCGCCGATATCGGCCAGCGTGTGGCGCCAGCCCGGCGGGCGGCTGCGGATGGCCGCCAGCTCGGCCGCCGTGAGCGGATTTTCCGGCGTCGTCTTCAGGGTCCACAGCACCGAGGCGAGCGAGAACACGGCGCCGATCAGGAAGGCGGCGATGACGATGTGCGGAATATGGCTGCCATTGACGGCATCCTTGTTCATGCCCAGCATGACCAGCAGCGATGGCGTCAGGTAGGCCAGCGTTTGCCCCAGCCCCGTAAACGCGCTTTGCGTGAGAAAACCCAGCGAGTGCTGCTTCTTGTCGAGCTTGTCGCTGACAAAGGCGCGGTACGGCTCCATCGTCACGTTGTTGGCCGCGTCGAGTATCCACAGCAGGCTGGCGGCCATCCACAGGGTGGGGCTGAACGGCATGGCCAGCAGGCCCAGGCTGCACAGGATGGCGCCGATCAGAAAATAGGGCGTGCGGCGCCCCCAGCGCGTCACCGTGCGGTCGCTCAAGGCGCCAATCAGCGGTTGCACGAGCAGCCCCGTCATGGGACCGGCCAGCCACAGGTACGGCAGGCTCGCCTCATCGGCGCCCAGGTATTTATAGATGGGGCTCATGCTGCTTTGCTGTAGCCCAAAACTGAACTGGATGCCGAAAAATCCGACGTTCATGTTGACGATCTGCCAGAACGACAGATGCGGACGGTGCGCGCTGGCGTCGCTCATGCTGGCTCCCGATCTTGCTCCCGCTCCAGCCACAGCATATGCCATGGCTGCAGGCCTACCGTGCCGGCCAGCACGCTGCCATCGAGGCTGTTGCGCCATTCGCCCGCGGGCAAAGTGAAACGCTGGCTGGCGCCGCTGAAGTTGCTCAGGTTGAGAAATCCGTCGCCGCGCAGCAGTGCCAGCACGGCCGGCGTATCGGCCGGCAGCACGCTGCGCGGCGCGGCGGCGGCCAGGGCAGGCAAGCGCCGGCGCGCGTCGATCAGCTGGCGCAGCGCCAGGTACAGCCGGCCGCTGGCGCTCACGCCATCGTGGCGCCATGCCAGCAAACTGTCGTCGAACGCGGGACGCTGCAGCCAGCGGCTGTCCATCGCCCGGTCGGCCCGCTGCGTGTAGCTGTGATCGTTGGTCATGCCCAGTTCATCGCCCATGTACAGCACGGGCAAGGCGCCAAAGCTCAAGGCCAGGCCATGCAGCAGCAGCAGACGCCGCAACGCGTATTCCTGCTCCTGCACCGTGACGGCGCTTTCCAGGCCAGCCAGCGAGGCGGCCATGCCGTTGCTGCCATGCGCCCTGTCGGCGCTGCTGCTCTGGAAGGCGGCGCCGCGCGCATAGCTGCCGGTGGCGCCGGCAAAGAACTGCGCGATGCGTGCCAGGCGCGCCGGCCCGTTCGCGCCCGCCTCATTGAGCAGCACGTTCCAGCCGATGTCGTCGTGGCAGCGCACATAACTGAGCCAGCTTGCGGCCGGCGGCAGCGGCGGCGTGGCGGCGATCACCTGCTGCAGCAAGTCCGTGCTTTCCTCCGCCAGCGCGCACCAGCCGGCGGCCATCAGGCTGCTGTGATAGGCGATATGGCACTCGGGCGCCGCATCGCTGCCAAAGTAGGCGGGCAGCTTGGGCGTTGGCACGATGGCTTCGGCCTTGAGCAGCACGCCGGGCGCGACGATGGCGGCAATCGCCCGCAAGGCTTGCAGCAGGCTGTGGGCTTCGGGCTGGTTCATGCAGTCCGTACCGTCGCGCTTCCACAGGAAGGCCGTCGAATCGAGGCGGAACACCTCGATTCCCTTGTTGGCCAGGCCCAGCATGGCGCCGGCCATGGCCGCGAAGACGGCCGGATTGGCGTAATTCAGATCCCACTGGTACGGGTAAAACGTGGTCCAGACCCAGCGCTGGAGTTCCGGCACGAACGTGAAATTGCCGGGCGCCGCCTGCGGAAAGACCTGGCCCACGGTGCGCTCGTAGCGGTCCGGCTGCACGCGGTCGGGATAGGTGTGGAAAAAATCGCGCAGCAGCGCGTCGCCCGCCTTGGCGCCCAGCGCCCAAGCATGGTCGTCGGCCACGTGATTGAGGATCAGGTCCGAGCACAGGCTGATGCCGGCCGCGCGCAGCTGCGCCGTCAATGCCAGCAGGTCGGCATTGCTGCCCAGAGCGGGGTCGACTTCCTCGAAGCTGGCGACGGCAAAACCCCCATCGCTTTCGCCGGCCCGCGCACGCAAGAACGGCAGCAGGTGCAAATAGGTCACGCCCAGTTCGCGCAGGTGGCCAATGCGCGCCGCCACGCCCTGCAGGTTGCCGCCGAAGCGCTGCACGTAGGCGCTGTAGCCCAGCATGGACTGGCTGGCAAACCAGTCCGGCTGTTCTTCGCGCTGCGCATCCTGCCGCAGCAGCGCCGGCGCGCGCGCCGCATACAGCCGCCCCACGCTTTCCATCAGGTCGCCCAGCCAGGGCAGGAAGTCAGGCCGCTGGCCATACAGACCGCCCAGGCGGTCGAGCAAGACCGCCTCCTGGCGCGCATAGCGGCGCGCCGCGTCGTCGCGCAAGTGCGTGGGGAGCGGCGCCAGCAGGCGCGCCAGAGGGCTGCGTATCGACATCATGAATCCTATCCTTGCTTAAAATGCGTATTTCAGGCTGACCTTGACGGCGCGCCCCGTGATCGAGCGGGCCGCATGGCCATCGCCCTCGACTTCCGTATAGCCGATCTTGTTGAGCAGATTGTTCGCCGTCAGCGCCACCTGCATTTGCGGCGTGAGCTGGTAATTGACGAAGGCGTTGAGTACCTGATAGGCGGGCAAGGTGATCGTGTGCGCATCGTCGCCCCACGACTTGCCCGTGCCGACCAGGCTGGCGCCCAGGGTGGCGGCTCCCCATTCATAGGTGGGCGCGATCTGGTACACGACGCGCGCCTGGCGCCGCGGCGTATTGCCGATCAGCGCCACGTCGGCCGCCGCCGTGCCCGTGATCTCGGCATCCGTGAACGTCAATCCGCCATTGATGCGGAAGTCGCCGGCGCTGTAGGCCGCTTCCAGTTCCACGCCCTTGGCTTCATAGCTGTTGGCCGTGCGCAGCTGGGTGGTCGCTTCGTAATTGCTTTCCCTGGTCTTGGCCTGGAACACGGTCACAAAGGTGCTCAGGGGGCCCTGGCGCCATTTCACGCCGCCTTCGAGCTGGCGCACGGTGTTCATCGCCACCGGCACGCTGCCATCGAGCGGCGTGCCGAACAGGATACGGTCGGCATTGAAAGCCACGCCTTCGCTGACGCGGGCAAACACGGCCAGGCTGGCTTGCAGCTTGTAGTTCGCACCCAGCGAGTACGAGGTGTGGCCCAGGGTGTAGTCGACCTGCTGCACCGTCGACGGCAGATAGGCTTGCGCGCCGGTGGCGATATTGGCCGTGCCGCTGGCATGCTGGCGGTCGCGCCGCAAGCCGCCGTCGAGGTTCAGCGCGCCGCTTTCCCAGGCCAGGTTCAGGTAGGGCGACGTCGTGCGGTACTCCATGTCGACGGCGCGCGAGCAGCAGGCGCCAAAGGCCGGGCCGATGTAGCCTGGGGTGCCGCTGGCCGTCTGCAGCAGCGCCGGCTGGTCGCCCGTGGCCTGCATCAGGTATTCATTGAAGTTCCAGGTCAGGCCCAGCTTTTGCTGCGACAGGTACAGGCCGGCCGTGGTGGTCAGCTTGCCGCTGTCGAGCACGAACGTCCTGGCCAGCTTGGTGTCGCTCAGGGTGTTGCTGGCGTCGTCGATGGACGTGTTGAACACCACGGCGGAAAACGCGCGGCCCGTGTAGGGCTTGCCCTGGTTCGGGCCGCTGGCAAACACATAGCTGCCGTCGCTGCCGTTATTCGACGGGAAGACGCCGATGAAGCGCCCCGAATTGTCGGCGTGGCGGAAGTTTTCGCTCACGCTCCAGCCCTGCCCCAGCTTGAACGATGCCTCCAGGCCCACGGTATCGCTTTTGACATGCAAGCCGTCGTTGACGCGGGTGGCTACGCGCTGGTTATCCTTGTTCAGCACCATGTCGGGCACCCAGTACGGCGAATAGAAGCTGGCCTTGCGCGGGTCGATGCCGGCGATTTCCCCGATGCGGCCATCGCGCACGCTGACCGGCACCGGCAGGGCCGTGGGCGACTGGTCGTCGAGGTGCTTGAACGACAGGCGCACGAAGCCGCTGTCGAATTCATGCGTGACATTGCCGCGGATCTGGCCGCCCTTTTCGCTGTTGACGCCACTGTGGCGGATGCCTTCGCCCGTGCGCCAGGAGCCGCCGATGAAGAAGCGCGTGCGCTCCGACACCGGCGCGCCATAGTCGAAGTCGACCCTCGTCTGGTCGTAGCCCAGGCCGCGGCTGATGGCCACGCTGCCGCCCTTCTCCTTGCCGTTCTTGCTGATGAAATTGATGATGCCGCCCGGCGAATTGGTGGCCAGGGTGGAGGCCGAACCGCCGCGCACCACTTCCAGGTGGTCGAGCGTGGAATCGATCTTGACGAAGCTGTCGGGCGTGGTGAAGTTGAAGTCGCCGAACTGCAGCACCGGCAAGCCATCTTCCTGGATCTGCACGTAGCGCGCGCCGCCGGCGGAAATGGGCAGGCCGCGCACGGTGATGTTGGCATTGCCTTCGCCGCCCGAGGACTCGGCCCGCAAGCCCGGCACCGAGCGCAGGACTTCGGCGGCGCTGGTCGGTGCATTGTGCAGGATGGTGTCGAGTTCCATGCTGCTGACGGAATTGCTCGATTTCATTTTGGACGTGCCGCCGGTGGTGCCCGTGACCACGATGCGTTCCAGGTTCAGGCCATCGGCAGGGGCGGCGCTGGCGGTGTCGCCGGCCGATTGCGCCTGGGCGGCGCCCAGTTGCAGCATGGCCAGGGCGACGGCTGCGGCCATGCCGCCGCGTTGAGCAGTACGTGTCTTCATCTTGTCTCCAATGTTGTATGCCGATACGTCGAGGTATCGGCTTGTTATGAGTCCTGGCCGCCGCATGCCGTGGCGCGCTGGCTGGGCCGGTACGTCATTATTCAACGAATAAGAATTTATTGCAATCGATTGCAATCGAGCACTGCAACATGAAAATATTGTTGTTTTTAAGGGAAAACTATGGGCGAGACAGAGCGAATAAAGCGGGGTTTGACGTGAATTCAGCGTTTTTCATGCTGCGTCGCAGCATGAAAATAAAGGGGGAAATTTGAATTTATTGCAATCGGTTGCAATGACTGACAACGACGCTTCAGCGGCCCGAGGCGCGTACTATCAGCTCGGTTGGCAATTGCCGGGATGGCGCAGGCGCGCCGTCGACCAGCGCCAGCAGCGAGGCCACCAGCGCGCGCCCGGCGGTGCGGATCGGCTGGCGCACGGTGGTCAGCGGCGGATGGAAATACGCGGCCAGTTCGATATCGTCATAGCCGACCACGGCCACCTGCTCCGGCACGGCCACGCCGCGCGCGCGCAGGGCGCTGATGGCGCTCATGGCCAGCAAGTCGCTGCAGGCAAAGATGGCGTCGAACGGCAGCTGGCGGTCCAGCAGTTCCTGCACGTCCGTCGCGCCGCCCTGCGGCAGGAAGGAGCCGGCCACGTACAGTTGCGGATCGGGCGCCAGCCCTTGCGCGGCCAGCGCCTGCACATAACCCTGGTGGCGCTGCGCCACTTCGGGCAGCTTGGCGTCGCCAAAGAAGGCGATGCGCCGGCACCCCGCCGCCAGCAAGTGTTCCGTGGCCAGCCTGCCGCCGGCGACGTTATCGCCGCCGACGGTGCAATACAGCTGCTGCGGCAATTGCGCGCCCCACACGACGATGGGCACCTGGCGCGCGGCCAGCTGGTTCAGTTGTTCATGGTGGCGCCACTGGCCGATCAGGATGATGCCGATCACGCGGCCGCTGTCGAAGGACTGGGCCGCCGCATCGAGCGTTTCGGCATCCACGCGTGAAATGAGCATGTCGAAGCCCTGTTCCGTCAGCGCATCGGCCAGACTGCCCAGCATGCTGAGGAAAAAAGGATCGGACAGGTGCTGGCGCGTGGCCGCGTCATACGGCACCACCACGCCCACCGTGCGGTTCTGTTTCAGGCGCAGGTTTTGCGCGCCGATATTGATGGAATACTTGAGCGAACGGGCCAGCGCGATGACGCGCGCGCGCGTCTCTTCATTGACCAGCGAACTGCCGCTCAGCGCGCGCGACACGGTCGACGTGGACACGCCGGCCAGGCGCGCGATATCGGCCATCTGCAAGCGCTGCTGCGCCTTCGAGTCGGGACCGGTCATCGTGCGCTCACTGCGGCGCGGTGTCCTTGAACGATGGGCGCTCGGACAGCTTGTCAAACAGGCGCGCCAGCGCCGGGTGATCCGCGCGCCAGTCGATTTCCGGGAAGCGGAAGCTGAGCCAGCCCAGGGTGCAGCCCACGGCCACGTCGGCCAGCGTATAGTTCTTGCCGGCGCAATATGCGCTCTCGCCCAGGCGCGCTTCCAGCGCCGCGAGGCCCAGGGTGACTTTTTCCAGCTGGCGCGCGATCCAGGCCGCGCTTTGCTGCTCGGGCGGGCGCTGCGTGCGCTCCAGGCGTACCAGCACGCCCGCGTCGAGGATGCCGTCGGCCAGCGCTTCCCAGTTCTTGATATCGGCCCGCTCGCGGCCATTGCCGCCGGCCGGCAGCAGCTTGCACACGGGCGTGAGCGTGTCGAGGTATTCGACGATGACTTTCGAGTCGATCAGCGTGCTGCCATCCTCCATCACCAGGCAAGGCACTTTGCCCAGGGGATTGGCCTGGGCGATGCGGGTTTCCGGCACCCACACGTTTTCCAGCTCGAAGACATAGTCGAGCTTTTTTTCCGCCAGCACGATACGGGCTTTGCGGACATACGGGCTGGCGAGGGAACCGATCAGTTTCATAGGTACTTTAAGGTAAAGGAGCAGCAAGCAGTATAGCATCGGCGGCAGCGGCGTTTGGCAGCACGCGCCCAGCCGTCTCCATGGTGTGGCAGGCATGCCGCATCGGGGCCGGATTCGGCCCGAATGCGGTGCGCCGGCGCCCGATGGACGGCTGGCCAGCGGCCAGCGGTGGTAAAATCGCCCTTTACTGTGGCGCCGTCAGTGTTGCTGTATTGCAATAACCCTGCCCTCCCCGCGCGCCACACGCCAACCGTTTCTTTAACTTGCGTCCGCTCTCATGACTTCTACTACTCCGTATTCCACGCTGTCGGCCCTGTCTCCGCTCGATGGCCGCTACGCCAGCAAGACCGATCTGCTGCGCCCGATCCTGTCCGAAGCCGGTTTCATGCACCACCGCGTGAAAGTGGAAATCTCCTGGCTGCAAGCGCTGTCGCAAGCCGGTTTCGCCGAAATCAAGCCGTTTTCGGCAGAAGCGAGCGCCCTGCTCGACAAGATGGCGGCCGATTTCTCGGAAGCCGACGCGGCCCGCATCAAGGCCATCGAAGCGGTCACCAACCATGACGTCAAGGCCGTCGAGTACTGGCTCAAGGAACAAGTGGCGGACGTGCCGGAACTGGTGGCGGCGTCGGAATTCATCCATTTCGCCTGCACCTCGGAAGACATCAACAACACCTCGCACGGCATGATGCTCAAGGCCGCGCGCGACGGCGTGATGCTGCCGGCATTGAACGGCCTGGTGGCCAAGCTGACGCAGATCGCGCACGACAACGCCGACGTGCCGATGCTCTCGCGCACGCACGGCCAGACGGCCAGCCCGACCACCCTGGGCAAGGAATTCGCCAACGTCGTGGCCCGTTTGCAGCGCGCCGTGAAACGCATCGCGCAAGTGGAAATCCTCGGCAAGATGAATGGCGCCGTCGGCAACTACAACGCCCACCTGGCGGCCTACCCCGGCTTCGACTGGCCCGCATTCTCGCAGGCCGTCATCGAACAGCGCCTGGGCCTGGTCTTCAATCCGTACACCATCCAGATCGAGCCGCACGACTACATGGCCGAGCTGTTCGACGCCTTCGCGCGCGCCAACACGATCCTGCTGGACCTGAACCGCGACATCTGGACATACGTCTCGCTGGGCTACTTCAAGCAGAAACTGAAAGCGGGCGAAATCGGTTCGTCGACCATGCCGCACAAGGTCAACCCGATCGACTTCGAAAACTCGGAAGGCAACCTGGGCCTGGCCAACGCCGTGCTGAAACACCTGTCGGAAAAACTGCCCGTCTCGCGCATGCAGCGCGATTTGACCGATTCGACCGTGCTGCGCAACATCGGCGTGGGCCTCGGTTACACCTTGCTGGCGTATGACAGCTGCCTGCGCGGCCTGAACAAGCTGGAAGTGAACCACGCGCGCCTGGCGCAAGACCTGGACGCGACCTGGGAAGTGCTGGCCGAGCCCGTACAAACCGTGATGCGCCGCTATGGCATCGAAAACCCGTACGAGCAGCTGAAAGAGCTGACGCGCGGCAAGGGCATCTCGAAAGAAGCGCTGCAAACCTTCGTCAATGGCCTGGCCATTCCGCAGGATGCCAAGGACGTGCTGCTGACCATGACGCCGGGCAACTACATCGGTATCGCGGCGCAATTGGCCAAAGCCATCTAAGCAGTTTCCACATGGGGATCGTCCGATCCCACTCCCGCGGGGCGGCCAGCACACAAATGCTGCCCGCCCCGCGGTTTTTCCTGCACTCTTTCTTGTAGAATCTCCAGCACGCAGCGCAATTTGATTTTCTTTGGTATATTAGGCCGAATTAGTCCTAATACGTACTACATTCAAGAAAGCCATCGATGCAACGCTACACCACCACCGCCATCATCCTGCACTGGCTGACCGCCCTGCTGATCATCAGCGCCTTCGTCATGGGCCTGGTCATGACGGATATTCCCGGCCTGACGCCCACCAAGCTCAAATATTTCTCCTGGCACAAATGGCTGGGCGTGACCGTGCTGGCCATCGCCGCCATCCGCCTGCTGTGGCGCAAGGCCAACGTGCCGCCGCCGCACCCGGCCAGCATGGTTGCCTGGCAAAAGAAGGCGGCCGACGCCATGCATGTGCTGCTGTACATCCTGATCTTCGCCGTGCCCATCTCCGGCTACCTGTACACCCTGGCCGCCGGCGTGCCGGTGGTCTACCTGGGCCTGTTCCAGCTGCCCGTCATCATGGCGCCAAACCCGGAACTTAAGCCGCTTTTAAAAGAGATTCATTATGTTCTGAACATGACGATGGCAGCCGCCGTGGCCGCCCATGTGCTGGCGGCGCTGAAGCACCAGTTCATCGACCGTGATGGCGTCCTCAAGCGCATGCTGCCCTGACATCGACGTCCCCTTGCTCACTGAAACTACAGGAAAAAAACAAGATGAAAACCACCCAACGCATCGTCCTCGCTTCCCTGCTGGGCCTGTCCGTGGCCGCCACCGCCGCCACCCTGCTGAAAGTCGACCCCGCCAAGACCAGCGTGTCGGCCGTGTTCAAGCAAATGAACGTGCCCGTGGAAGCGAAGTTCAAGAAATTCAATATCGCCATCGATTACAACCCGGCCACGCCGGATGCCTCGAAAGCGTCGGTGGAAATCGAGACCGCCAGCATCGATATCGGCGACCCCGAGTACAACAAGGAAGTGGCCAAGAAAGAATGGTTCAACTCGGCCCAGTTCCCGAAAGCCACCTTTGTCTCGAGCAGCATCAAGGCGGCCGGCGCGGGCAAGCTGACGGTTACCGGCAAGCTGAGCATCAAAGGCAAGACCACGGACGTGACCTTCCCCCTGGCGGTAAAAGCCGACGGCGGCAAATACGCGTTTGACGGCGCCCTGCCGATCAAGCGCCTGACCTACAACATCGGCGAAGGCGAGTGGAAGGACACGAGCATGGTTGCGGACGAGGTCACCATCAAATTCCACGTCGCCGCGCAATAACACCTGAGAAAACGTCCATGACTGCGTTGCTCTTGCCTCGTCGTACTATTCGTACTGCCTTCGGCAAGGCGCCTTGTCCTGAACGTTTTTCAGGCGTTACCAAAAACAACCCCACAACCTGTTCAACTTTAGGATCTGCATGAAATTTTCGCACTTGATGATCGCCGTGCTGGCAGCCGCCGGCGCGGGTTCGGCCATGGCCGCTACCGACACCTACAACCTCGACCCGACGCATACCTTCCCCAGCTTTGAAGCCGATCACATGGGCATGTCCGTGTGGCGCGGCAAGTTCAACAAGACCAAGGGCACGGTTTCCCTGGACCGCGCCGCCAAGAGCGGCAGCCTGGACCTGGTCATCGATGCCGATTCGATCGACTTCGGCCTCGATGCCATGAACACGCACGCGAAAAAAGCGGACATGTTCAACGTCGAGAAATTCCCGCAAATCACCTACAAGAGCACCTCGCTCAAGTTCAACGGCGAGCAGCTGGTGGAAGTCGATGGCGAACTGACCCTGCTGGGCGTGACCAAGCCCGTCAAGTTGAACGTGAGCAAGTTCAAGTGCATCATGCACCCGCGCTACAAGCGTGAAGTGTGCGGCGCCGACGCCACGGCGGAATTCAAGCGCAGCGACTTTGGCCTGAACTACGGCATGCCGGCGTTCTCGCCGGAAGTCAAGCTGGCCATCCAGGTTGAAGCGATCAAGGCCGACTAAACACGACCTTGCCGCATGACAAGCCCGCCTCGCTGCCCGCAGCCAGGCGGGCTTTTGCATGCGCCATGCGAATCCGCTGGACTTTTCTATCGTGCGGCATCACTATCCATTGGCATGATGTTGTTCTGACATGACACAACCACTTATCCACCGCGCGGAGGACTACATGAATTTCATTATCTGGATCGTTATTGGCGGCGTCATCGGCTGGCTGGCCAGCATGGTCATGAAAACCGATGCGCAACAGGGCATCTTCCTCAATATCGTCGTCGGCATCGTCGGCGCCTTCCTGGGCGGCTGGCTGCTGGCGCCCCTGTTCGGCACAGGCACCATCAATAGCGACAATTTCAGCCTGTCTTCGCTGCTCGTTTCGTTCCTGGGCGCCGTGATCCTGCTGGGCATCGTCAATCTTTTGCGCCGCGGCAAAATCCGCTAAGCAAGCAAAAAGCAGGGCATGGCAAGTGGCCGGGCCGCGCAAGCGCCCGGCCATTTTTCATTGCCGCCAGGACACGTATGGACAAATACAACAGCCGCGACACGGAAAAATGCGCGTTGGCGGCCGGTTCCAGCCCCTATGCCAGCGCAAATCATGCCATTCAAGCAACGGCATGCGAGCATGCTGCCCGGAAAATGTGATTGACTAGTGCGAGTTCGATACGGATACTCTATGTCGCCCGCTGCACAATCAGCGGGTACTCCGCTGATTCCGACTTCCCTACA
This sequence comes from Janthinobacterium sp. GW822-FHT07A03, assembly GCF_058798815.1. Taxonomy (NCBI): domain Bacteria; kingdom Pseudomonadati; phylum Pseudomonadota; class Betaproteobacteria; order Burkholderiales; family Oxalobacteraceae; genus Janthinobacterium; species Janthinobacterium sp. GW822-FHT07A03. Next base: position 527,076 of record NZ_JBXAKW010000003.1, read on the forward strand.
ATGTAAAAGAACAGAACTCGAATGAAAAAATCTCTCATCGCGCTCGCCATCCTGAGCAACTTCGCACACGCCGACGAAGGCATGTGGATGCCCCAACAGCTGCCACAAGTAGCCAAGGAACTGAAAGCCGCCGGACTGAAACTCGACCCGGCCACCCTGACCAAACTGACCGAATTCCCGATGGGCGCCATCGTCAGCCTGGGCGGTTGCTCGGCGTCGTTCGTCTCGCCGCAAGGCCTGGTTGCCACCAACCACCATTGCGTCTACAACAGCGTGGCGGTCAATTCGACCAAGGAGCGCGATTTGCTGGCCAACGGTTTCCTGGCCAAGACGTTCGCTGAAGAATTGCCGGCCGCCCCGGGCAGCCGCATCTTCGTCACCTCGGCCGTGACCAATGTCAGCGACAAGATCATCAGCGCCGACGTGGCCAAGCTGCAAGGCAAGGCACGCATTGACGCGATCGAGAAAAACCAGAAGAAACTGGTCGCCGAATGCGAAAAAGAAGCGGGTTTCCGCTGCACCGTGTCGAGCTACTACGGCGGCCTGGAGTTCTACCTGATCAAGCAACTGGAAATCCGCGACGTGCGCCTGGTGCACGCGCCTCCGGCCGGCGTCGGCAAGTTCGGCGGCGACACCGACAACTGGATGTGGCCGCGCCACACGGGCGACTACGGTTTCTACCGCGCCTACGTCAGCAAAGACGGCAAAGCTGCCGATTTCAGCAAGGACAACGTGCCTTACCAGCCAAAACACGTACTGAAACTGGCCAAGGATGGCTTGAAAGAAGGCGATTTCGTCATGGCGCTGGGCTACCCGGGCCGCACCAACCGTCACCGCCTGCCATCGGAAGTGGCGTTCACGTTTGACTGGAACTACCCGGCCTTCGTGAAAGCGTCGGGCGAAACCCTGGCCATCATCGCGCGCGAAACCAAGGACAACAAGGACGTTGCCCTGAAATACGCGGGTCAAGTTGCTGGCGTGAACAATTACTACAAGAACCGCCAAGGCATGCTCGATTCCTACGCCGGCAGCGACTTCCTGGCGCGCAAGACAACGGAACACGAAGCCCTGAAAACCTGGGTCAACGCTAATCCTGCCCGCAAGGCGGAGTTTGCCGGCGACATCGAGCAAGTGGAAAAACTGATCGCCGAACGCGATGCCGACACCAAGCGCGACTTCTTCCTGGGCTACGCCCAGCCACGCCTGCTGAACACGGCACGCAGCCTGTACCGCCTGTCGAACGAAGGCACCAAGGCCGATACGGAACGCAAGTCCGGCTACCAGACGCGCGACTTGCCACGCCTGGAAGCGGGCATCACCTCGGTCGAGCGCACCTACGATGAAAAAGTCGACAAGGCGCTGGTACTGAACAGCCTGACCAAGTACGCCGCGCAACCGGCCGCACAGCGCCGCGCCAGCTTCGACGCCGCCATCGGCATCAAGGACGGCATGTCGCAAGCCGACCTGGCCGCTGCCCTGGACAAACTGTATGCCGGCAGCAAGCTGGGCGACAAGGCCGAGCGCGCAGCCTGGCTGAAACGCACGCCAGCCGAATTCCAGGCCAGCAAGGACAGCTTCATCCAGGCCGCCGTTGCCATGTATCCGGATTCGCTGAAAAACGAAGCGGAAGATGAAGAACTGGCCGGCAAGATCCAGCAAGCCTACGCCAACTACATGAAAGCAAAAATCGCCTTCATGAAGAGCAAGGGCCAAGCCGTCTATCCTGACGCCAACAGCACCCTGCGCGTAACGTTCGGCCGTGTTGCCGGCCGTGACCATGGCGCCGACGGCACCACCTGGACCGCCTTCACCACCGTCAATGGCGTCGCCGCCAAAGCCACGGGCCAGGGCGAGTTCAATGCACCGGCGAATCAGCTGGCCGCGATCAAAGCCAAGGACTTCGGCAAATTTGTCGATCCGAAGCTGAAAACCGTGCCGGTCGACTATCTGGCCACCCTGGACATCACCGGCGGCAACTCCGGTTCGGCTGCCCTGAACTCGAAAGGCGAATTCATCGGCCTGGCATTCGACGGCACGCTGGACTCGATCATTTCCGACTGGGACTACAACAAGGCCAACACCCGTTCGATCCAGGTCGACCTGCGCTACATGTTGTGGAACATGAAACACATCGACCACGCAGATAACCTGCTGAAAGAAATGGGCGCCGAGTAATTCGCGGATAACAACAACTAATAAGCCTGGCAACGGGCGGTTGTTCCCTGAGCCACTCCTGCGGGAGTGGCTTTTTTTTGCCTGTAGCTTAGTGACTTAGCGTTTGACTTTGCTAAAGCGGTAAGACACGGCTTGCTCCTCGCCAAACACGTGCGCGCGGCCACCTCCCAGCGGCAGCATCACCCTCCGGCCATCCTGCAGCAGCAAGGCCAGGTCGGCGCCGGGAAAGCGCTGCGCCAGCAACCCATGCGCTGGCCGAGCCAAGCTGGCGGCGGGAATCACGATGCGGTAATCGCCGTCGCCAAAGTCCAGCAGCAGCGCGGCCACCTCATCCGGCCCCGGCAACGCCGTGATGCGCAGGCGCGTGCCGCCCTTGACGAGCTCGAAAGCCGACCATACGGGCAAGACACGCTGCGTCGCGCCGACTCGCAGCTGCGGCCCCTTGCCCCCATGCGCCGACGTCAGCAAGACGTCAGGCATCTCCTCGGATACCGCCCCATCGACGGCCAGCAGCCAGCCCCGGTAGCGTATCAGCGCGCCCTGTGCGGCGGCCGTCACGGAGCCGCCCTGTGCCACCGGCTCCTTGCTCGCCGGCAAGCGCAACGGCGCCGCCTGCGCCGCCAGGCAAGCCCACCACACCAGTGCCGCCATCGCCGTCCTGCCCATGTCGCCTCCATCCTTGCGCCTGAAACGTATTCATAACACAAGTCCGGCGATCGCCTGCTGTCGCGCATCAAGGCATGAGCGCCGGTGCTACAATTGGCCCCTAGCGGGCGTACTTACCCAGCGCGCCTTCCCCCTCCCAGACTCAGACCGCTATGCCACCAGACTTGCGCACGACCTACGAACTCGGTAACCACAACCAGACCACGACCTGGCTGGAATGCATTACTTTCTATAAAGATCTCGCCGCACGCTACCCGCAGGTGCTGCACTTCGAACAGATCGGCCTGTCCGACTCGGGCGTGCCCATCCACGCTGGCGTCGTCAGCGCGGACGGCGTATTTGACCGCGAGCAAATCAAGCGCGCAGGCCGCACCGTGTTCTTCAACAACAACGGCATCCACCCGGGCGAACCGGAAGGCATCGACGCCTGCATGGCCATCGTGCGCGACCTCTGCACGCAGCCGGAACGCCTGGCGGCGCTGGGCAGCACCGTGCTGCTGTTCATCCCGATCTACAACGTCGACGGCAGCCTGAACCGCGCCAACACGTCGCGCGTAAACCAGGATGGCCCGGAGCAATTCGGTTTCCGCGGCAATAGCCGCCACCTGGACTTGAACCGCGATTTCATCAAGTGCGACAGCCTGAACGCGCAAGTGTTCAACCGCCTGCTGGCCAGCTGGGACCCGGACGTGATGGTCGACACGCACACGTCGAACGGCGCCGACTACCCGTACACGATGACCCTGATCCACACGCAGACGGATAAGCTGGGCAATGGCCTCGGTCCCTTCCTGCAAGACACCATGCTGCCGCATATCTTTGCGGCAATGGAAAGCGCCGGCTGGCCCACGTGCCCGTACGTGAATCCCGTCAAGGACAGCCCCGACCACGGTATCGCCGAATTCCTCGAAGTACCGCGTTTCTCGACGGGTTTTGCGGCCTTGCATCACGTCATCGGCTTCATGCCGGAAACGCACATGTTGAAACCGTTTGCCGACCGCTACGCGTCCATGCGCGCCCTGCTCGACATCACGATGGCGTTCACGGTCCAGCATGGCGAACAGATCAGGCAATTGCGCGCGCAAGCCAAGGCGGCGGGCCGCACGCAAGCCGAATGGCCCATCCACTGGACCATGAATGAAGGGCAGCCGTCGACCTTCCCCTTCAAGGGCTATGCGGCGCAGTACACGCCGAGTATCCTGGGCGACTACCAGCGCCTGTCCTACGACCGCTCGCAGCCGTGGGAACGCGACATCGCCTACTACAACCGTTTCGATGCGGACGTCACCGTGACCGCGCCGAAAGCCTATGTCGTGCCGCAAGCGTGGCGCGAAGTCATCGAGCGGCTGCGCTGGAACGGCGTCGACATGACACGCATCACCGCCGAACAGACGGTAACGGCGCGCTACTACCACATCGCCAACGTCGGCACACGCGCCACCGCCTACGAAGGCCACATGTTCCACGACACGGTGAAGCTGGAAGCGCGCACGGGACAATTCACGCTGCAGGCGGGCGACTACGTGGTCAGCCTGGACCAGGACAACGCGCGCTATGCCGTGGAAACCCTGGAACCCGAGGCGCACGACAGTTTCTTCCGCTGGGGCTTCTTCAACAGCGTGCTGGAAAAGAAAGAAGCGTTTTCCGATTACGTGTTCGAAGACATGGCGTCCGAACTGCTGCGCGACGAACCGGCGCTGGCCGCCAAGTTCGCCGACTGGAAAGCAGCGAATCCAGCCCTGCTGAGCAATCAGGAAGCCGTGCTGGACTTTATCTTCGAGAACTGCCAGCGCTTTGCCGAGCCGGAATGGCGGCGCTATCCCGTGATCGCCCTGATGTAAATCAAGGCTGTAGCGACTGCAACATCCTGGCGCCGCATCGGAGACCCCGGTGCGGCGCCTCTTTCTGTGCCCTGCCCACAAGGTAATCCCATGCACTACGCACTGAACCTGCGCACCTTTATTTACAGCCATTATTTTTACTTGGGCTTGCGCGTGGCCATCGGCCTGGTCGGCCTGGCCTTGCTGACCCAGGAAATCAGCGACAGCGCCACCGCCATGACGGTGTGCATCGGCGCCCTGTGCACGACCCTGATGGACATGCCCAGCCCGCTACGCCACAAGTTCAACGAAATGCTGGCCTCCGTGCTGCTGTGCAGCGCCGTCACCTTATTGATCAGCCTGTGCGGTCCCGTGCAGTGGCTGCTGATGACAGTGCTCGTGCTGGTGAGCTTTCTCGCCAGCATGATGGTGGTGTACGGCAAGAAATCCATGCCCTTGCAACTGGCCGCCCTGTTCATCATGACCATGTCGATGGAACACCAGATGACGTGGCAGCAATCGTTCCACCATGCGGGCCTGTTCATGCTGGGCGGCTTGATCTATCTGGCCTATGCCATGGCCATCGCCTGGGTCTTGCGCCACCGCATCAAACAGCAAGTGCTGGCCGAAGCCCTGTTCGAACTGGCCGCCTACATCGACATCAAGGCCGATTTCTACGACACGCGTTTTAACCTGACGGAGCAATTCAACAAGCTGGTGCGCCACCAAAGCATTCTGGCCGACCGCCAGCAAGCGTCACGCGACTTGATCTTGCGCAGCCACAAAAACAGCAAGGATGCTATCGTCGTGCAGGTGCACGTGTGCATGCTCGATCTGTATGAACTGATCCTCTCCACGCACACGGATTACGCGCTGCTGCGCCAGCACCTGGCCGACTCCGACGTCTTGAAATCCTTGCACGACCTGGCCTACAAGGCGGCGCGCGACATCGAAGCCGTGGCGTATGCCGTCACGCGCAAGCGCGCCTCGTATGCGCAGATCAGCTATGACAAGGAATGGGCCGATCTCGAAGCAGAGATCGTCCGCCTGCAGGCGAAGGGAGACAACGCGCAGGAAGCGCTGGCGACCCTGCGCGCGCAGCGCAACAAGATCCGCGCCATTTTAAAAATGATCGCCGAGCTGCATCTTGCCACGCAAAAAGTCTATGCCGACGTGCCATTCTGGAGCGGCGCGGACATGGCGCCGTTTTTGTCGCAGCAGAAATACGAACTGAAGACCTTGCTATCGAATCTGCGCCTGGATTCGCCCGTGTTCCGCTTCGCCCTGCGCGTGTCGATGGCCATCTCCGTGGGGTTGGCTGTAGGCCACTGGCTGCCGTATGCGGCGCACAGCTACTGGATCGTCTTGACCATCGTCATCATCCTGCGCCCCACATTCAGCATGACGCGCCAGCGCCGCGCCGACCGCATCATCGGCACCATCATCGGCTGCGTGGTCACGGCCATCGTGATCCGCTTCGTACACAGCAATATCGTGCTGATGGGCATTTTATTCCTCTCCATCGTGGCCACGCCCACCTTCATCTATCTGCGCTACCGCTACACGGCCATTGCCGTCAGCCTGATGATCTTGCTGCAAATGCACCTGGTGGCGCCCAGCAACCCGAACCTCGTCAGCGAGCGCCTGATCGACACCCTGATCGGCGCGGCGGTGGCCACCGTGTTCAGCTTTGTGCTGGCCAATTGGGAATACCAGAGCCTGCCGCGCCTCGTGCGCCAGGTACTGAATGTGAACCTCAGCTATATGCAAGCCAGCTTCGCGCTGCTGCAGGGAAAATGCTTCGATGATTTTGCCTACCGCATCGAACGCAAGCGCTTGATGGACAGCCTGGCCGCGCTCAGCTCGGCGCTGGTGCGCATGCTCGATGAACCGGCCAGCAAGCAGCGGGCCGTGGAAGACATCAACCTGTTCATCGTGCAAAATTACCTGCTGGTGGCCCACGTGGCGGCGCTGCGCTCGATCCTCGGGCGCCATGCCAGCCAGCTGCCCGTCGCGCCCGTCAACGCCTTGCTCAGCCACAGCCATACGCAAGTGTGTTTGACCCTGTCGCGCGCGCTGGAACAGCTCGACGACAAGGCCACCATCAGCGCGCCGCTGGCCCCTCCTGCCGCGCCGCCCGTCAGCGACGTGGCCTGGTCGGGCTGGCCGCTGGTGCAGCGCCGTATTCGCCTGTTGCAGGCAGATGCGGACAAGATCGTGGTACATAGCGCGGCGATCGTGCACATCGTCGCACCGCGCGCCTGACAAAAAGTCCATGGCGTTGTTGCCGCGCCTCGTCGTACATTCGTACTGCCTTCGGCACGGCGCCTAGCCCTGAACATGTTGTCAGCCGCTTTATCCAGGCTGGCCTGCCTTTGGCAGGCCACTGATCACTACTTCAAATACCGCTCGAACCAGCCAATGGTGCGCTGCTGCAAGTCGCGCTGGTGCTCGGGCTTGCGGAAGGAATGGCCCTCGCCGTCGTAAATGAACAGGCTGGACGGCACGCCCATGGCGCGCAAGCCATGCCAGAATTCCAGCGACTGGGCGGCCGGCGTTTCCACGTCGCGCTCGCCCACATAGATCAGGGTCGGCGTCTTCGCCGCCTTGATCGATTCGATGGGCGAAGCCTTGCGATACACGGCCGGGTTGTCGTACGCGGACGCGCCGAAGAACGGGATCATCCACTGGTTGATGCCGTTCTGGCCATAATAACTGATCCAGTTCGACACGCCCGCCCCCGCCACGGCCGCCTTGAAACGGTCGCTGTGCGTGACGCCCCACATGGTCATGAAGCCGCCGTATGAATGGCCGATCAGGCCCAGGCGCTGGCCGTCGATGGGTGCCACTTTTTGCGCGGCATCAATGCCGGCCAGGATATCGCGCCAGTCGCCGCCGCCAAAGTCGGCCATGTTGGCGCGTGTAAAAGCCTGGCCCTGGCCAAAGCTGCCGCGCGGATTGGGCAGGAAGACGAAATAGCCTTTTTGCGTCAATTCATGGATCAGGGTGCTCGCCGCCACGTAACGGGGCGAGGCGGCCGCACCGGGCCCGCCATGCACATTGACGATCATCGGGTAGCGCTTGCCCGCCTCCACCGTCAACGGCCCCAGCAGCCAGCCCTGCACCTTGTATTGTTCGTTGTTCCAGCCCACGTTTTGCACCGTCAGCTGCGGCGCAAAGCCGTCATTGTCGCGCGTGATTTTTTTCAGCTGGCCCACCGGTCCCGCCACCAGGTAACTGGCGTGCGTAAAGTCTTCCTGTGCGGCCGCCGCTTGCAAGCCATCGGCGCTGAACGACAGACGGCCATCGCTGCCGCCGCTGCTGATCTCACCGAGCAACACAGGCTGGGCCGGACCCGTGTGCGCATCGACAGGCACCAGCGCCAGCTGCGAATCGATCAGAGCCGTCGCCAGCAAGCCGGCGCCGCGCCAGACGACGCCATTGAAGGTGCCGCGGTAATCGGGCGTGATATTGCGCGGCGTGCCGCCGGCCAGCGGTACGGTATAGATATCGCCGCCGATGGAGCCGAAATCGCTCATCAGGCCGCCAATGAAAGCCACCGTCTTGCCGTCCGGCGAGACGGACGGCAAGTTCAGCTGCATGGCCGGCGACGCGATCACGCGCAGGACGCCCGTGGCGGCATCAATATGGCTGAGCTTGGCGACCCACCAGTTGCTGTCGCCATTGCCTTGCGCGCTGGTGGCAACGAAGCCGCGGCCATCGGGCGTCCAATTATATTCATACACATAGGTGTCGGCGGGTGACAGCAGGCGCACTTCGCCGCCGCTGGCAGGCACGACGGCAATGCGCTGGGCATCGTCTTCGCTGCCCACTTCACCTACCTGGCGCGCGCCAGCCTCGACGGCGCCGGCCAGCTTGCGTGCTCCCACCGTCGCCAGCAGCGCCAGCTGCTTGCCGTCCGGCGACCAGCGCGCCGTACTGGCCACACCTTTGATACTGGTCAATATCTGAGCTTGCGCCTGTGTCATCGTGGCCATATACAGATGCGCCGTGCCTGCCTTGGCGTCGTAGCCGACAAAGGCAAGCTGTCTGCCGTCGGGCGACCAGCTGGGCTTGTCGTAGGAACACACGGCACACGGGTCGAATTGCTGCACGATGGCGCCGTTGGCGGCGTCGCGCACCACGATGGCCGCATGCGGGCGCTGCGGCTGTTCGTCTGCCTTGCTCGATTCGATGGCGGCGATGCGCTGGCCATTGCCCGACAGGGCGACGGCGCGGTAATCGTGCAGCATCGGGCCGCTGGCAGGCGCGGCTTGCGCCATGGTTCCCAGAAAGCTGCTTGCCAGCAAGCCGCAGGCGGCCAGATCAGTTATTTTCATCATGTAAATTCCGGTTAGAAATAAAAAAAACCGCCGGCAAGCGCGGCGGTTTTGGATGGAACAGACTGCATTAGCGGGCCTTCTTGCCCAGGTGCGAATGCCGCATGCTGTACAGGAAATAAATGGCCACCGTCACCGCCATCCACACGCTGAATACGACAAACGTCGTATGCGGCAAGTCGCGCATGATGTACAGGCAAGCCAGTACGCTCAAGCCCGGAATCACGTACGGCCCGAACGGCACGCTGAAGCCTTCGATGCGGTTCGCGCCCTGCTTGTGGCGCAGCACGGGCACGGCGATCGAGACCACCATGAAGGCCGTCAGGGTGCCGATGCTGACCATATCCCACAAATAGGTCGCATCGACGGAACCGGCCACCACGGCCACCACCAGGCAAACGATGATGGTATTGCTGACCGGCACCAGGGTGCGCGGGTGGATCTTCTGGAACGATTTCGGGATCAGGCCGTCGCGGCTGACGGCAAACAGGATGCGCGTCTGGCCGTAGATCGTCACCAGGGTCACGCTGAAGACGGAAATGACGGCGCCGGCCGACAGCACCAGCGCGGGCCAGGTCTTGCCCGTGACATTTTGCAAAATCACCGCCAGGCCCGCTTCCTGGCCTTCGAACAGCTTGGCCTGTTGCGCGCCCAGGGCGGCCACGGCCACCAGCAAATAAAACACAGTGACGATCAGCAAGCCATACAGGATGCCGCGTGGCACATTGCGCTTGGGATCTTTCACTTCATCGCCCGCCGTCGCCACCGTATCGAGGCCGATGAACGAGAAGAAGACGGTGCCGGCCGCAGCGGTGACGCCCGTCATGCCGGCAAAACCCTTGCTATTGTCGGTATTAAAGAACGGCACGAAGTTGTCTGCATTAAAACCGGAAAAGGCAATGGCAATGAAGAACACGAGGATAGACAGCTTGATGATGACCATGATGGCGTTCATCAGCGCCGATTCCTTGGCGCCGCGCAGCAGCAAAAAGCCGCACATGCAGATCAAAAAGATGGGCGGCAGGTTGATGTGGCCGGCATGAAACTCCATACCATGCGGGCCGGAAACGATCATCGGCGTGCGCAGCATCTCGGGGATGTGCCAGCCGAAGGCATTTTCCAGGAAGTTATTCAGGTAGGACGACCAGCCGATGGCCACGGCACTGCCCGCCAAGCCGTATTCGAGCAGCAGACAGGCGGCCATGATGAAGGCAAGAAACTCGCCCACGGTGGCGTAGGCAAACGAATACGAGGAGCCGGAAGCGGGGATGCGGAACGACAATTCCGCATAACACAAGGCCGTCAGGCCGGCCGTGATGGCGGCGATCAGGAAGGACAGGACGACCGATGGGCCCGCCTTGGGGACGGCTTCGACCATGGTAAAGAAAATACCCGTGCCGATGGTGGCGCCGACGCCGATCATGGTGAGGGAAAACAGGCCGATGGACCGGCTCAAGCCGCTGCTGCTGAGGCCTTCACCATATTCGACCGTGGTATCGATCGGCTTGGTGCGGCAGAGTTTCTGGACCAGGGTTTGGCTCACTAGACTTCCTTTATGAGGCATACGTATTTTCGTACGACGGGTAAAAACAAATAGCGCTCCGGCCTTGAGTAACCCCCAATAAATTCTTGTGTTTTCTAGCTTCCATAAGTGGCGCGCTGCTGCGTTACCCATCGCTAGCAGTGCTCGCACTGCGTCGCGCCGGGCGCCTTGCATCACATCCACTTCTGTTTGCTATAAATTCACAATAATTTCCTGGCGATTACTTACCTGGCAAAAAACCGGAAAGATCGCGTCCATTTTCAAAACTAAGCGATTATAGGGCTTTCACCGGTTCAGCTAAACAGAACTTTGATGTAAGGAAACAACGCCAGGCGTGCGCCGCGAAACGCGCATGGACGCTAGCGGGGCTTGGAATTGTCAATATGAAATAAAAAGCGCGCCGCTGCAGGGGCAGGGGCGCGCTTTTGACTCAGCTCAACTACGCTGGCTTACTTCTTGATGTGTGGCGCATCGGCCGCTGGCCAGCCCGCTTCGTAGCCTTGCGGCACGTCATCGCGCTTGTCCTTTGGCGCCAGGCCCAGCACGTAGTACAGCACCGTCAGCAGGATCAGCCAGGCCGGTCCCACCATCAGGGCGATGCGCGTATCGGGGAAATACGCCATCAGGCCGATCACCAGCGCCAGGAAAGCCAGCGAAATCCAGGAACCATACGGCGCGAACGGCATGCGGAAGGCCAGGTTCTTGATTTCCAGCGGCGTCAAGGTCTTGCGGAACTGAATCTGCGTGACCAGGATCACGCCCCAGGTCCAGACGGCGCCGAAGGTGGAGATCGAAGTGACCCAGATAAACACTTTCTCCGGCACCATGTAGTTCAACAGCACGCCCAGCAACAGCGCTACGACGGACACGAGGATAGCGCGGCGCGGCACGCCGCTGGCCGTCGTTTCCGCAAACGCCTTCGGTGCCTGGCCTTGCAGCGCCAGGTTGTACAGCATGCGGCCCGTGCTGAAGATGCCGCCATTGCACGACGACAAGGCTGCCGTCAGCACGACGAAGTTGATGATGCCGGCGGCCGTCTTGATGCCCAGGCGTTCGAACGTCATGACGAACGGACTGCCGGTGGTGCCGATTTCATTCCATGGGTAGATCGACAGGATGACGAACAGCGCGCCGACATAGAAAATCAGGATGCGCCAGAACACCGAATTGATGGCGTCGGGAATCGATTTCTTCGGGTTTGCCGCTTCGCCGGCCGTCAGGCCGATCATTTCCACGCCCAGGTAGGCAAACATCACCATCTGCAAGGACATCAGCACGCCCTGCGCGCCATTCGGGAAGAAACCGCCATGCGTCCACAGGTTCGAGATGCCGACGGCCACGCCGCCATTGCCGAGACCGAAGATGATCATGCCCGTGCCGCCGACGATCATCAGGATGATGGTGACCACCTTGATCAGGGCAAACCAGAACTCGAACTCGCCATACGCTTTCACGGCCAGCAAGTTGATGGCGCCCATGGAGCCCAAGGCCGCCAGGGCCCAGATCCAGCGCGGCACGTCGGGGAACCAGATGCCCATGTAGATGGCGACGGCGGTAATTTCCGCCACACACGTGACCAGCCACAGGAACCAGTAGTTCCAGCCCGTCAGATAGCCTTGCAAGGGGCCCAGGTAATCCTGGGCATAGCGGCTGAAGGAACCGGCAACCGGGTTGTGCACGGCCATTTCGCCCAGCGCGCGCATGATCATGAAGATGACCGCGCCACCGATGATGTACGACAGCATGATGCCGGGACCGGCCATCTTGATCGCATTGCCGGAACCCAAAAACAGGCCCACGCCAATCGCGGCGCCCAGCGCCATCAAGCGGATTTGCCGCTCGCCCAGGCCGCGGTGCAAGCCTTGTTCACTCGTTTTCATTACGTGTCTCCGTTTTTTTCTTGAATACACCGATCCCTCCACCCCAATGGCGGTTCCGCTCTTGCTGGAAAGGAGGAAAGGGCGAGCCGGCGGCAATCGCCGGCATGCTCAGCTGATTAGGCCAGTTCGGCGATCAGCTCGATCTCGACGCAAGCACCCAGCGGGATTTGCGCCACGCCGAAGGCGGAGCGGGCGTGCTTGCCGCTGTCGCCGAAGACTTCGACGAACAGTTCCGAGGCGCCATTGGTCACCAGGTGCTGTTCCGTGAAGTCGGAGGTGGAATTGACCAGGCTCATGACCTTGACGATGCGCTTGACTTTGCTCAAGTCGCCGCCGCAGGCGTCTTGCAGGGTGGCGATCAGTTCGATGGCGATGCCGCGCGCGGCGATCTTGCCTTCTTCCGTGGTGACGTTCTTGCCCAGTTGGCCGACCCAGACCTTGCCATCCTTCTTGGCCAGGTGGCCGGACAGGAAGACGGTGTTGCCCGTGCGGGCATGCATCACGTAGGCCGCAGCTGGCGCGGCAACGACTGGCAGTTCAATGTTGAGGGCTTTGAGTTTTTCGTAAAACGACATGCTATTTCTCCAAGAAAACAATATAAGCGAAACCAAAATTCATGCACGGCAGGGCACGGAGGATGACGCCCTGGCAGCGCGGTAGTGACCGACAACAGTGCCAGATTAAACGTCATCATATTGGTGAACCAGCAGTTTTAGTTCACAAATAGGCCCGGTTATTCAGTGGATTATACCGACAATCAAACAAAATTCAGCATCGGTTCATGAAGCATGCTCTACAGGCATCGAGCGTGACTTTTTTCATTCAATTGTCACTTGTGCAATGTCAAGCCCTCCGGGTCAAGGTTTATCGCCTGCAAAAATGCCAGGTCGTGCGAAACCACAAGTAACGCCCCCTGGTATTGCAGCAGCATCTGCTCCAGCGCCTGCAGGCTGGCCAGGTCCAGATGATTGTCCGGTTCGTCGAGCAGCAGCAGTTGCGGCGGCGCCTGCGCATACAGTTCCGCCGCCAGCGCCACCTTCATGCGCTCGCCGCCGCTGAGCAAACGGCTGGGCATGGTGGCGCGCGCGCCGGCAATGCCCAGCAACGCCAGCCGCGTGCGCAGCTCGCCTTCCGGCAAGATGCTGTTGCGTGCCTGCAAGCGTTGCACGGCGCTGCACTCGCCATCTTGCAGTCCGGCATGCTGGTCCAGCCACGCCACCCGCACATGGCAGCGCAGCTCGCCGCTGGCGGGCGCCAGTTGCCCGGCAATCACGCGCAGCAGGGTCGACTTGCCGCTGCCATTGTCGCCCGTCACGGCCAGGCGGCGCGGCCCGCTCAAGACCAGGTTCACAGGCTGCGCCTGGCCATGCGGCAAGACCAGCTCGCGCAGCTCCAGGATCAGCTTGCCGTTCGGCACGGCGCTGTCGGGCGTCAGCAGCAGCCGTTCGGCCTCGGGCGCGCAGCGGGCGCTGGCGTCCATCACCCTTTGCTGGCGCGCCTGCTGCGCCTCTTGCGCGCGCACGCGCAGCTTGCCCTGACTATCCTGGCTTTTCTCCTTTTTCGCGTCCAGCAGCAGCTTGCTCTGGTTGCCTTCGCGCCCTTCCCTCTCGCCGCGTCCGACACGGCGCTGCTGGCGCTCGGCCTGCTGCTGCGCTTCGCGCTGTTCGCGTCTGGCGCCGGCCTTTTCCGCCTGCAGGGCGGCAGCAAAACCGGCCTGTTCCAGCGCGCGCTGCTGCGCATACAGCGCGTAAGTGCCGCCATAGCTGCGCAAGCCCTGTGGCGACAGCTCAACGATTTCATCGACGTGCTGCAGCAGGCCGCGGTCATGGCTGATCAGCAGCAAGCCGCCCGGCCAGCGCGCCATCTGCGCCACCAGACGGGCGCGTTGATCCGCATCAAGGTGGTTGCTCGGTTCATCGAGCAGCAGCCAGTCCGCCTGCGACAGCCAGGCGCCCTGCAGCGCGATGCGCTGGCGTTCTCCGCCGCTCAGGGTACTCGTTGGCGTATCGGCATCGACATGACGCAAATCAAGCGCATCGAGCGCCTGGCGCAGGCGGGCGTGGGCATCCCAGCGTTCGCCCACCAGGGCATAGTCGGCCTCGTCGACGCTGCCTTCAGCGATGCGCGCCAGCGCCGCCAGCAAATCGTCCATGCCGGCGAGCGCCGCCACAGTGGGATAGCGCTGCGGATCGAGTTCCTGCGCCACGTAATGCACGGCGCCGTCGCAGCGCACGGCGCCAGAAGACGGCTGCGCCCGGCCTGCCAGCAGGCGCGCCAGCGCGCTCTTGCCCACGCCGTTATCGCCGACAAGGCCGATACGTTGCGGGGCAAAGGAAAATTGCAAATCGGAAAACAGGGCGCGGCCATCGGGCAGGGCAAAGGAAAGACGGTCGAGTTGCAGTAATGCGGGCATGGATACTCCTTGGGCAAGGCTGGCGAACCCGCGCGGCGCAATGGCGCGCTAGCGGGATGGGCGAGGCCGTGCACGGCACGGCAGTATCAATGGCGCATGTCGAAGCGTCCTGGAGAAATGGGAAAGAAGCGTCAGTGTAGCAGAGCAGACCTGTTAGCGCTGGCCCAGGGTCGTGTCGCCGAACAGGTGCTTGTATTCGCGCGGCTGCGAACGCCAATACTGCGGCGGCGCCGACACGTGCGCGCCCAGCTGGGCCGCCGCATGCCACGGCCAGCGGGGGTCGAACAGGATGGCGCGCGCCAGCGCCACCATGTCGGACTGGCCATTGGCAATGATGTCTTCCGCCTGCTGCGCCTCCGTGATCAGGCCCACGCTGATGGTAGGCAAGCCGCTGTCGCGCTTGATGCGTTCGGCAAACGCCACTTGGTAGCCGGGTCCCACGGGAATCTGTTGCTGCGGCGAAATGCCGCCGCTGGAGACGTGGATGAAGTCGGCGCCCCGCTGCTTGAGTTCCTGCGCGAAACGCACGCTTTGTTCGATGTCCCAGCCGCCCTCGACCCAGTCGGTGGCGGAAATGCGCACGCCCACGGCCATGCTGGCGGGCACGGCGGCGCGCACGGCTGCATAGACTTCCAGCGGGAAGCGCATGCGGTTGTCCAGGCTGCCGCCATACGCATCGGTGCGCTGATTGGAAAGGGGTGACAGGAACTGATGCAGCAGGTAGCCGTGCGCCGCATGCAGTTCGATGCCCTCGATACCGAGCGCATGCACGCGCTGCGCGGCGGCGACAAAGGCGCCCTTGATCTGCAACAAGCCCATCTCGTCAAGGGCGAGCGGCACCGTTTCGCCAGGTGCGTGGGCGATGGCCGATGGCGCCACCGTTTGCCAGCCGCCCTCGGCCAGGTGCACGCAGGCACCGCCCTGCCACGGCGCGCGGCTCGACGCCTTGCGTCCCGCATGGCCCAGCTGCACCACCAGCGGAATCGGCGCGTGGCGGCGGATTGCCTGCACCACCTCGGCCAGCGCCGTTTGATTCGCGTCCGACCACAGGCCCAGGTCGTCGGCCGAGATACGCCCCTCGGGCGAGACGGCCGTCGCTTCCGTCATCAGCAGTCCCGCGCCGGACAGGGCCAAATGGCCCAGGTGGATCATGTGCCAGTCGGTGGCGTTGCCGTTGTCGGCCGAGTACTGGCACATGGGCGCGATGGCGATGCGGTTGGCCACCTGCAGCGGCCCCAGTGCATACGGCGTGAATAACTGGCTCATGGCGGACTCCGGAATAGGGGAAGTCCCGATTCTACTGTGCTTTGGAAAGTGCGGCTTACACCTGCTTACGTTTGATACAGCGCAAGGGCTAGCCTTGGGCAGGCGGGGCCGCTAATCTGGACACATCAACAACACCCGCAATACCACCCCAGGAGAACACATGAACACGACGACTACCGCCAACCGCATCCACCCCTTGATGGCCGGCGCCGCCATTTCCGTGACGGTCCTGTGCCTGGTGGGCGCGGCGTCCATCGCCGGCATCCTGCCCAATTCGCGGGCGAATGTGCCTGCCACGCCAGCCATCCCTGCCGACGTGGCCACCATGACGCCGGCGAACGCGGCAGCCTTGGCAGCGCCAGTAGCGGCACCGGTGGCCGCTCCCGTGGTGGCACAAGCCGCCCCCGCTCCGGCGCCGGCACCCGTCGTGCACAAGCGCGTCGTGCACCACACGCAAGTGGCACAGGCCCGTCCTACCTACAATGACGATGGCTACCACGAGACGGCCTACCGCGAACCCGTACGCCAGCAGCAGCCAGTGCCTGCGCCGGCTCCCGCCCAGCCCAACTACGTGGGCATCGGCACGGGCGCCGTCATCGGCGGCTTGATCGGCAATCAGGTAGGTGGCGGCCGCGGCAAGGCGCTGGCGACGGTGGCCGGCGTGATCGGCGGCGGCATGCTGGGCAATGCAGTGCAGAACCAAGTCCAACAGCCACAACGTTAATCGTACGGTCCCAGATAATCGAGCTTGCCCACGGCCACGCCATTGTTGCGCAGGATGGCGTGGACCATGGAAACGTGAAAATAGAAATTCGGCAAGGCAAAGCTGAGCAGGTAATCGTCACCCGAGAATTTTGTCCCCTCGTCAGTCCAGTTCAGTACGACTTCCTTCTGCGCGCTACCGGCCATCTGGCCCGCGTTGACGCTGTCGATATAAGCGATGGTGTTGGCGATGCGCTCCTGCAATTGCTCAAACGACGCTTCGTTATCCTCGAACTTCGGCGCCGGCACGCCGCTCAGGCGCTCGACCGACATCTTCGACGTATCGCTGGCGCGCTGCACCTGCGCCGTCAAGTCCAGCATGTCGGGCGCCAGCTGCGCGCCCAGTAAAATCTCGGGCACGATGCCATCTTCCTCCACGTGGGCTTGCGCTTTTTCCAGCAGGGCCGAGACGACCCGCAAGCCGCGGATGAAGACGGGAATGGTTGCCTGATACATGGACACGGACATGGCGGACTCCTGATAGTGAACGATGAGCCAGTGTACCCGAGGCGCTGTCTTCCGGCAGCGCGCACAATGCCACTCCTGTGCGTCAGCGCACCGAGCGGCCCAGTTCATCCTACTTTTCCAGATTCACCTTGCCGTCGGGCGCATGGCCCGGCTGTTCGGCTGCCTCCTGCTGCTGTACTGGCTGTGGCTGCGGCTTTTCCTTGCGCTTGCCGCCGAAAAACTTGACGATGGCCGCACCGGCGCCGACCACGGCCAGGATCAGCACTTTCTTGAAAGCCAGCAGCAGCGCCAGCAGTTTGCCGAACAGGCCCAGCTTGCTGGCCACGCCACCGGCCACCAGCGCCGCCAGGCCGTATTCGGCCACCTTGTCCGTCTTGCTGTCGAAATCGGTATAGCGGTTACCGTCGGCAAATTCCGTGAACGCCGTCACTTGCTGCATCTCTTTCTTGATCGCTTCGATCTGCTGCATGCTGGCGATCGCGTTCAGGTTCAGTACGCCTTCGCGGCCCAGCACGCGCACGTTGTAGTTCAGCGAGTGCTCGCCGCCATCGACCATCAAATCCTTGGCCCAGTACAGCTTGTGCGTATCCTTGGCGTAGCTGGGTTTTTCCGCCCAACCCATCAAATGGATGCCCGGATAACCCTGCTTCTTGCGCTCCGCATTATTTTCCAGCACGGACGCCTGCATATCCTTGAGCAATTCGTCATATTTGATGCTGTCCGCATCGTCATCCTTGATATGCCCTTCCTTTTCATACGTCACCACCACGCCCCAGCTGTCGCGCTCGAGCACGCTGGTCTTGGCAGGCACGATCATGCCCAGCGATTCCATGCCCGGTGGATTGCCCCAGGCATCGACCAGCACGCGCTCGGCATCGGCCGGCGACAGATAACGAAAATTGACGGGCAAATCCAGGGTGGCGATGCCGCCCGGCAAGGTAATCTTGCCGCGCTGCAGGTGCAACTGGGCGAGGAACTGCTCGGCCGTCATTTCCGGTGCGGCGGCCTTCTCCTCGGCAGGGGCGGCGGCCGTGAAGCCGGAGAGGGTCAGGCACAGCAGGGCTGTCAGCAGGCGTTTCAACATGATCGGTCCAAAAAATTGCAAAGGGTAAATATTTTAAACCAATCAATTGCTTAATGGATAATTATTTCCGTGCGGCATTTTTTCATAAAAAAAACGCCAGGCGGGTTTCCCCGGCTGGCGCCAAATGCTGTGTGAGGACTGGACGATCAAGCCACGCGCACCACCATCAATCCGGCGCGCAAGCCCACCCGCACATCCGGGTTGGGAAACACCACCAGCTCTTCTGCGTGCCGCACCGTGTACACATGGTCGCCATCGCTGGCGATCACGGCGTGCTGCGGCAAGGACGTGAAATTCTGCGTGCTGCGATCGAAGGCCATGCGGAATTCATCGCTGTGCTTGATGATTTCCTGCGCCACCTTGAACACGTGCGGTTGCGCCTTGACGGGCTGCGCAGGCAAGCCGCGCAACAGGCCATCCAGCGCCCGCGACACGTCGTCGAACAGCGATAAATCGTTCTGCCCCAGGGTGCCCACGCGGCCCAGCTCCACCGTGCTGGCGGCCGCGCCGCAATGCTCGGCCGAATAATAACTGTAGGTGCCGGCCGACTGCGGGTTCATGATGATGGCGCCGATGGCCGCCTGGCCCAGCCAGGCTATCAGCTGCGCCTTGGCCTCGTCGGCCACCAGGTCCGGCACGATGGCAAACGTGGGGTACACGGAAGGCCGGATGGCCGTGTGCAAATCCAGGTGCCAGCGCACGGGACCGGCCGCGTCAAAGAACGCTTTGGTCGCGGCGATCATTTCATCGGCGCGCGCGCTTTCCGCCGCTTGCGCCAGGCTGCCCCGCACGGGGCGGAACATGCGATTGAGGTCGGCGTCGATGAAACGCTTGCCGGCACGGATCGCATCGACATTGCCCACGCAGACGAGCAGGTCGACGGCCAGCTTCGACGCATCGCGCGACAAGGCGTCGAGCAGATGCGCCAGCACTTCGATCGGCCCCGTCTCGTCGCCATGCACGCCCACCGAGACGGCCACGCTGGCGCGGCCTGCTCCCGGTTTGACGACTTGCAGCATGCCAGGCGCCGGCAAGGCCACCGTGAAACCGGCGTCGGCGAACAGCTGCGCCACGCCGCTGAAATCGGCCTGCGCCAGCGCCTGCACGGCCGGCGGCAAGCCGCCAGCGCCCTGTACTACCTGGGTTACTACTTGCGTTGCTTCTTGCGTCATTACACCGCCGCTTCCGCTGGGGTTTTCGCCGTGATTTTATTCACGGCTTCCGACAAGGTCCACACGTCCAGCATGGCTTGCTCCAGTTCCGTCGCCGCCACATAGGCCGACAGACCCAGCGCACCCGTCACCGCATCGACGGCCTGGCCGGCATTGCCTTGCTCGGCGCGCGCCAGCACCTGCGTCAGCAGACGCTGTTGCGTGCGGCGCAGGGCTTGCTGCGCGTAGTTGCGCAACTGTTCCTGCGACTTGCCTTGCGCGGCCAGCTTCAGGCCACGCTCCAAGGTGTCGATGCCCGCCTGGCTGCGCAGGGCCAGGCCCACTTGCAAAAAGGCCGCCAGGTCCATCGAGGCAGGACGCGGCACGGACAGGGCCGGGAACAGGAAACCGGCGACGACGTCCAGCGCATCGACCGCATCCCACGCCTGCACGAAGGCCGGCGTCAAGCCCGGCACCAGCGCCGCTTCCGACTTGATGCCGACCGCTTTCAGCAGGTCGCGCTTCGATTCCGCTCCAAACAAGCGGGTCAGTTCAGCCAGGCCGGCGCCGCGCAGCTGCTCGGCCGGCACGGACAGCACGCCGGCGATCATCGTTTGCTGCAGCACGCGCGTTTGCGCATCGACCTTGATCGACACGTCGCGCGGCACCGTCAAGGCGTCCGCGTCGAGCGCGTCGAACACGGGCGCCAGATTCAGCGCCACCCATGCCTGGCCCCAGGCCAGGATCACGGCCGACTCGTCCACGCCGTGTTCCGCCGCCAGGTTGCGGATCATCAGCGGGCCGCAGCGGTTGATCACTTCATTGGCCAGCACGGTCGCCAGGATGGCGTTGGCCAGCGGGTGGTCCAGCGCCGAACGGGTTTCCACCAGCAAGGATGGGAAGTACGGTTTCAGGACCGGCTCGGCCCACGTTTCGTCCGTCAGCGGCAGAGCGGACAGAATGCGCTTGAAGCGGTTCTTCACGTTGGCGATCACCACCGCCAGTTCCGGCGTGGTCAGGCCACGATTATCCAGCTTGCGACGCGCCAGTTCGGCCACCGACGGCAGTTGCTCGAGTTCGCGCGACAGGGCGCCCTCTTCTTCCAGGCTGGCGATCAGGGCGGCATAGCCATCCTGCACGGCGCTCTCGCCTTGCGCCTGCAATTCGCGCACCAGCAAATGCGTCTGCTGCGTGTTGTCGCGCAAGACCAGGCGCTCGACGTCGTCCGTCATCGCATACAGCTCGCGGTTGCGTTCCGCTTCGGTCAGCTTGCCCGCATTGACTTCCACGTCCAGCCAGATTTTCACGTTCACTTCATGGTCCGAGCAATCGACGCCGGCCGAATTGTCGATCGCATCGGTGAAGATGCGTCCGCCCGCCAGCGCGAATTCGATGCGGCCCGCCTGCGTCGCACCCAGATTCCCCCCTTCGGCCACGACCTTCACGCGCAGTTCATTGCCATTCACGCGGATATGGTCATTCGCGCGGTCCTTCACCTGTGCGTGCGTCTCGGTCGAGGCCTTGATGTAGGTGCCGATGCCGCCGTTGTAGAACAGGTCCACGGGCGACTTCAGGATGCGGTGCATCAGCTCTTCCGGCGCCAGCGAGGTCTCCGCGATATCGAGCGCGGCGCGGATCTGCGGCGACAGTTCGATCGTGCGGGCGGAACGCGGATACACGCCGCCGCCATTTGATATCAAGTCCTTGTTGTAGTCGTCCCACGACGAGCGCGGCAAGGCGAACAGGCGCGCACGTTCGTCGAACGAGACGGCGACGTCCGGTGTCGGGTCGAGGAAGATATGACGGTGGTCGAATGCGGCCACCAGTTTCAGCTGGCGCGACAGCAATACGCCGTTGCCGAACACGTCGCCTGACATGTCGCCCACGCCGACCATGGTGATCGGGGTGGTATTGAGGTCGTGGTCCATTTCATAGAAGTGGCGCTTTACGGCTTCGAATGCGCCCTTGGCCGTGATGCCCAGCTTCTTGTGGTCGTAGCCGTTCGAGCCGCCCGAGGCGAACGCGTCGCCGAGCCAGAAACCGCGCTGCACGGCGATGCCGTTGGCGATGTCCGAGAACGTGGCCGTGCCCTTGTCGGCGGCGACCACCAGATACGGGTCGGCGTCGTCGAAGCACACGGTGTCGACGGGCGGGACGATATTGCCCAGCGAACGGTTGTCCGTCACTTCCAGCAGGCTGGAAATGAACAGGCGGTAGACGGCTTCGCCTTCGGCCGCGATGGTTTCACGCACGGCATCCTTCGGCATCATCTTGCAGACAAAACCCCCCTTCGCGCCGGCCGGCACGATGACGGCGTTCTTGACCATCTGCGCCTTGACGAGGCCCAGCACTTCGGTGCGGTAGTCTTCCATGCGGTCCGACCAGCGCAAGCCGCCGCGGGCGACAGGACCGCCGCGCAGGTGCACGCCTTCGAAGCGGCGCGAGAAGACGAAAATCTCGCGGTAAGGACGCGGTTCCGGCACCAGCGCCAGGCTGCTGGTGTCGAACTTGAAGATGATCTTGTCGCCTTGTTGATTGTTCTGGAAGTAGCTGGTGCGCAGGGTGGCCGCCATCAGGTCGGCCAGCGCGCCGAGGATTTCCTCGGTATCGGCGTGGTTCACGGAGGGCAGGCCGGCCTTGATGGCGGCGATTGCCTCCAGGGCGGCGGCGTGCTGCGCATCGGACAGCGAAGGATCGAAGCGCTGCAGGAAGGCTTCGACCAGGGCTTTGACCTGGGCCGGCTGCTTGCGCAGGCTCTCGGCGATGTAGCGCACCGAGAAGCGGCTGCCCGTCTGGCGCCAGTAGCTGGTGTAGGCGCGCACCAGCTGCACTTCGCGCGTCGACAAGCCGCCTTCGATGACGAGGCCATTCAGGCGGCCATCTTCGGCCGTGTCGTTGAACAGGGCGGCAAACAGTTCCTGCGCCACGGCGACGACCGATGGCTGCGCCAGTTTCGCCGCGCTGGCGGCATCGACCGTCAGGCTGGTGACAAAATAGCGCGTGCCGTCGGACAACGAAATCGAATATGCCTGTTCGCGGTCGATGGCCACGCCCGCATTGTGCAGGGCAGGCAAAATGGTCGACAGCGGCGGCACCTTGTTGGCCGAGTACAGGCGAATCGTGGTCACAAAGCCCGTCTCGATGCGCACGGCCACGTGTGCCGGATCGGTATTGCGCAGGATGGTGTCGAGGTCGCGGAAGGCGACGGCCGGCGCGGTGGCGGCCACGTAATCGAGTGGCAAGGTGGCGCAGAGTTTGCGCAGGCTGGTGCGCAAGGCCACGTCGGGCACGGCGTCGGCCACGGCGGCAAAGCCGTTATGCCAGCCATCGAGCACGCCCAAGAGCGGCTGTTCGATATCCGTTTCCAGGTCCAGCGGGTAGCGCGCGGCATGGGCGATCAGGTAGACGCGCGCCAGGGGACCGTCGGCCACCAGGGTCTGCGTGCTCACGTGCGTGGCGCCGGAACTGGCTTGCAGGGCCTTGGCCAGGCTCGATGCCACGCTGGCGCTGTAGCGCTCGCGCGGCAGGTAGACCAGCACGTTCAGGTGGCGCGCGTACACGTCGCGGCGCGCGAAGACCTTGGTGCGCGGCTGCTTGTACAGCGACACGACGGAACCGCACACTTGCGCCAGCCAGTCGAGGTCCGCTTCCAGCGCTTCCGTGCGCGGCAGGGATTCGAGGATTTCGCGGAATTTCTCGGCACGGAAGCCTTGCTGGCGCACGCCGGCCAGGCTCAGTACCTTGGCCACGCGGCCGCGCGCAAACGGCAGCGCCGCCAGCGGGGTGGAATTGCCGGCACGGGTGAACAGGCCGACGAAGCAATGCTCGCCCAGGATCGCGCCTTGCGCATCCATGTCGCGCACGCCGATGAAGTCCAGCTGCTGGTCGCGGTGCAGAGTGCCCGCCACGTCGGCCTTGACGATGGACAGCGCCGAGTCGCGCTTGGCCAGGGTGTCGAAGTCGCCCGGGATATTCGCCAGGCAGGTGCCGTAGACCGGGTGCGCCGTATCCTGCAGCACGCCGACACGGCTGGGGATGTCGCGTTCGAGTTCGCGCACGCCCGGCTTGACGCGGTAGTAGGCGTAGCCGAACACTTCAAAGCCGCCGCTGCGGGCCCATTCCAGGAAGGCGGCCACTTCCGCGCCCTCTTCGCCATGCTGCGATGCGGCCGTGGCGACGGTGGCCAGGCGCTCGCTCATGGCGGCGGCATCGCGGCGCACGACGGCAGCGTCACGCGCGACCGTTTCCAGGGCGGCGACCAGCGTGGCCAGGGCTTCCGGCGCCAGCTCTTCGTCGAGCAGCACCAGCACATACGATTCGAGCGGGTCGCCCGGCTGGCGCACCGCTTCGACGCTGCCGTCAGCGGCGCGGCGCACGGGCAGCACGGTGTTCATCACGCCGCGCACGGCCAGGTGCTGGCGGCGCATGGCCATGACGATGGAGTCGACCAGGTAAGGCATGTCTTCGTTCAGGATCAGCAAGGCGCTCGCCATGCCGCCACGGCCATCCGCATAACGCAGGGTGGCGATTTGGCAGCCGCTGCCGGTGCGCTTGGCCGCTTGCGTGAAGCCGTCGACCAGCACGGGCGCCAGGCTGTCGGGCGCGATGTCGGCCAGGTCTTCGGCGTCGAGCGAGTCGAGCCATGCCTGCACCAGCTGCACGACAGGCGCTGCCGCCTTGCCTGCATTGCCAGCCGCGTTAATCAGCTCCAGCGTTTGTGTACGCAAATCTTGTGGCGTGTGATTCATCTTGCATCTCCATTACGGTAATGTGAATGTCCAACGCTGTCGTTCGGGCTTGTGGCTGGGCGGCAGCGGTGTCAAGAGACGGGGGGCGCCCGTCCAATTCTGTGCTACGGATAGTCTGTCTCGGATTTTCTGTGTGTTTTTCTATCGCCTACAAGTCGTACAATCCAGGTAAGTTGAGGATGATCGTCAATTCTTCAAGCGCCGCATGCACTTCCAGCGCTAGCTGCGGGTCAGCCAGGTCGCCCGGCTCCAGATGGTCGCGGTAGTGCTTTTCCACCCACTGCACCAGACGATGGTACAGCGTTTCCGTCATGATCACGCCCTGGTGCATGGCGCGCGCCTCGGTTTCCGTCAGGGCCACGCGCAAACGCAGGCAGGCGGGCCCGCCGCCGTTGCGCATGCTCTGGCGCAGGTCGAAATGGATCAGTTCATCGATCGGTCCACCGCTGGCCACCAGGCCTTCCAGGTAGCGCGACACGGCGCGGTTTTCCTGGCATTCCTGCGGGATCACCAGCGCCATCTTGCCGCCTTCTTTCGTCAACAGCTGGCTGTTGAACAGATAGCTGCTGACGGCGTCCGCGATCGGCACCTGGCCCGTGTCCACGCGCAAGGCCTGCAGCTCCGCCCCGGTGGCGGCGACGGCGCGGCGCAGCTGCGACAGGCTTTCCCCTTCATCGGCAAACGCCTGCTCGTGATAGAACAGCACATTGCCATTGCCGACGGCGATGACGTCGTTATGGAATACGCCCTGGTCGATCACTTCCGGATTCTGCTGCACGTACACGGTGCGCTTCGCGTCCAGGCCGTGCAATCGCGCCACGGCTTGCGACGCTTCCAGGGTCTGGCGTGCCGGATAGCGCTTCGGCGACGGCGCGGAAGGATCGAACTCCACGCGACCATACACGAACAATTCAACGGACGGCGCGCCGTGGCTCGCGCCCAGGCGCGTGTGGTTGGCCGCGCCCTCGTCGCCGAAGGCGGGCGTCGACGGCAGCGCGTCGTGCACGGCGAAGTGCTTGTCGTCGCTGAAAATGGCGCGCAGGCTGCGTGCCGACTGCGCGTGCTCGAAGGCGCGGTGCAGCTTGTTATTCAGGTTGGCGGCCGTGAAATGCACGCGGCCATCCTGCGTGTCCGCCGACGGGCTGACCGTGGCGGCGTTCGCCGTCCACATGGGCGAGGCGGAATACGCGCAGGCCAGGATGACGGGCGACTCCTTGTAGGCGCGCGCCAGCACCTCGGCGTCCGTGCCCGTGAAACCGATAGCGCGCAGCAGGCGGAAATTGGGCCGGTCCTGCGGCGGCAGCAAGGCTTGCGCAAAGCCGCGCGCGGCCAGCGCACGCATCTTGGCCAGGCCCTGCAAGGCGGCCTG
This sequence comes from Janthinobacterium sp. GW822-FHT07A03, assembly GCF_058798815.1. Lineage (NCBI taxonomy): Bacteria > Pseudomonadati > Pseudomonadota > Betaproteobacteria > Burkholderiales > Oxalobacteraceae > Janthinobacterium > Janthinobacterium sp. GW822-FHT07A03. The sequence continues at coordinate 552,761 of NZ_JBXAKW010000003.1, forward strand.
CTTCGGATTCGAAGCGCTTTTCACATTGCTGAACGAGGCCACGTTGCCGAACGACAGTCCGGCATAGTTATGCGATGGCCCGACCAGGCCGTCAAAATTGTATTCGCGCGTGCTGTGCATGAGATTTCCTTAAAAATTCAGGCCGGGTGACAGCTTGGCCGGCAATTCCAATACGCTGTTCTCGATCGACGCAACCGGGTAGGCGCAGTAATCGGCCGCGTAATAGGCGCTCGGACGGTGGTTGCCCGACTTACCGATGCCGCCGAACGGCGCCGTGCTGGCCGCGCCCGTGGTCGGACGGTTCCAGTTGACGATGCCGGCGCGCGCGCGCGTCTGGAACGTTTGCCACAGGGCCGCATCGTCGGACAGGAGCGCGGCGGCCAGGCCGAATTCGGTGGCATTGGCAACCTTCAGGGCCGCATCGAAATCGGCCACGCGGATCACTTGCAGCAGGGGGCCGAACCATTCTTCGTCGGGGATGCCGGTGGCATCGGTGACGTCGACAATGCCGGCCGTGACAAAGCCCGCCTCGGGATTCAACTGGCGCATCTGCAGCAGGGTGGTGCCGCCCTTGGCCGCCATGTCGGCCTGCGCCTGTACCAGGCGCGCGGCCACGGCACTCGATACGACAGGGCCCATGAATGGCTGCGGCTGGGCGTCGGACGCGCCGATGCCCAGTTTCGCCGCCACTTCCACCAGGCGCGCCACAAAGGCAACACCAAAGGCATTGTCCTGCACCACCAGGCGGCGCGCGCAGGTGCAGCGCTGGCCAGCCGAGACGAAAGCGGAGAAGATCGCGTGGTGCACGGCCGCGTCCACGTCCTTCACGTCCCATACGACGAGCGCGTTGTTGCCGCCCATTTCCAGCGCCAGCATCTTGCCCGGCTGGCCGCCGAACTGGCGGTGCAGGCTGATGCCCGTCTGGCAGGAACCTGTAAACAGCACGCCGTCGAGCAAGGCATTGGCGCCCAGCGCCACGCCCGTGTCGCGCCCGCCGTTGACGAGGTTGACGACGCCGTTCGGCAGGCCTGCCTGCTGCCACAGCTGCACTGTTTTCACGGCCGTGCGCGGCGCATATTCGCTGGGCTTGAAGACGATGGTGTTACCGGCGATCAGGGCCGGCACGATATGGCCGTTCGGCAGGTGGACGGGGAAATTGTATGGGCCGAAGACGCCGAACACGCCATGCGGACGGTGGCGCAGCACGGCGTCGCCATCGGCGATCTTGCTTTGCATGATGCCCGTGCGCGCGTGGTACGACTGCACCGAGATATCGATCTTGTTGGCCATGGTGGCCACTTCCGTGCGCGACTCCCACAAGGGTTTACCCACTTCTTCCGAGATCAGCAGCGCCAGCGCCTCGGCGTGTTCCTTCAGCAGTTCGCGAAAGCGCACGCAGATGGCGATGCGCTCGTCGACGGGCGTATCGGCCCACGCTTCAAAGGCGGCGCGGGCGGCCTGGCAGGCTTGCCCGACTTCGTTTTCTGTCGCTTCCAGGCTGGCCCAGGTCTGCTTGCCGTTCGACGGATCGATGGTAACTAGTTCGCGGCCCGTGCCCGGCAGCCAGGCGCCGTTGATGAAGTTCGATTGCGTGGTATTCACATTAGACATGGGGATGCTTCCTCGGGTTGAGTGACAAGGTGCGCACGGTGTCGCCGTTGCGGCAGCGCAGCAGATGCAGTTCATCGTCGTCCAACGCGATCTTGCCGCTGTGCGGGTTGGCGCTGGTGACGATCATGCGGAAATCTTTCAGGTCGGTGTTCGACACCAGGTAAGGCTCGGCCTGGGCGGCGTCGCCGCACGCTTCAGGCGCAGCTTCGGCGTCGAGCACGGCCGGCATGCTGTCGCGCATGGCGCGCAGTTCGGACACGCGCGCCTGCAGCACGGGGCCGGCGTCGAAAATATCGACATAGCCTTCGAAGTGCAAGCCTTCCTGTTCCAGCAAACGGCGCGCAGGCGCCGTGCTCAGATGCACCTTGCCGATGACTTCCTGTGCCTCGTCGGGCAGGTAGGCCACGTACATGGGCTGGCGCGGCATCAGTTCGGCGATGAATGATTTCTTGCCCAGGCTCGTCAGGTCGTCGACGTGGTGGAAATCCATCTTGAAGAAGTGGCGGCCCAGGCCTTCATAAAACGGCGAGCTGCCGTCCGGCGCCTGGTAGCCGCGCATCTCCGCGATCAGCTTTTCCGTGAACAGGTGCGGGAACTGGGCGATGAACAGAAACCGGCTTTTCGACAGCAGCTTGCCGTTGTTGCCGCTGCGGTAGTCCGGGTGCAAAAACAGCGAGCACAGTTCCGTGCTGCCCGTCAGGTCATTCGACAGGTACAAGGTTTCCATGCGCGTAAATACATCGAGCTCGCGGCTTGAATGCACGAGGGTGCCGATGCGGTAGTTATAGAACGGTTCTTCCAGGCCCACGGCGCCCTTGATGGCGCACACGCCAGCCAGGCGGCCCGTGTCGGTATCCTCCATGACGAACATGTAGTCGCGCTTTTCGGGCGCGATGGTTTCGGCGAACGAGGCGCAGGCGATGGCCAGGCGGTCGCCCAGCATTTTCATGTCCGGCTTGAGGGTGGTCATGCCGGTGCCGACCTGGCTGGCCAGGCCGTACAGGGCGTCCAGGTCAGAAGCGTTGATGGCGCGTACTACTAGCATAGTGTTCTCTCGGTTAGATGCGCACGCAAATGACGCTGTCGCCTTCGGCCACGGCCAGCGCTTCAAGCAGCTCGGGCGGCAAGCCGACGGTGTCCTGCGCTTCGAGCGCATCGCAGGTAAAGGTGACGGCGCGGAAGTTGCGCTCCGCGCCCGACGCGATCGCGTAATGCACTTTCAGGCCCGTGCGGCTGGGCGTGACGCCCGCCACGACGCGGCGCGTGAGCGAGCCCGTAAACGAGCGCAGCGCATGCTTGTGCGCCTGCAGGATCGGGCCGCCATCGAAGATATCGATGTAATCGTCCGCTTCAAAGCCTTCTTCCGTCAGCAGATTGAACGCCAGTTCGCCGCTCGGGTGGATCTGGCCCATGGCCGCCTGCGCGTCGCCCGGCAGCAGCGGCACGTACACGGGGTAGTGCGGCATCAGTTCGACGATCAGGGTGCGGTTGCGGGCGCCGCCGATGACTTTTTCGGCATCGAGGAAATCCATCTGAAAGAACTTGCGGCCCAGCGCATCCCAGAACGGCGACTGGCCGTTGGCGTCCGTGATGCCGGCCAGCGGCACGAAGAAGCGGTCGCCGAAGCGGTGCGGCGCCAGCACGGCGAACAGCAGCCGCGCGCGCGACAGCAGCGCCGCTTCCAGGCCCGCCTGCTCCATGTTGCGCACATAGAAGCCGGATAGCTGCGAGTACGCCGTCAGCTCCGAACACAGGGTCAGCGCATGCACGCTGTGGCTGATGTTCAGGTCACGCGAGACTTGCTGGATGACGTCGTTGCGAAAGGAAAAATAGGTGCCGTTCGAGCCGGCCGAGGCGAAGATGGCGGCCGTGCCGGCGATGCTCTTGTCGAGCAGAGATTCAAGCACGAAGAGATACGACTCTTCGCTGGGGATGTCGACATGGGCGGCAAACGAGGCGATGGAGCGATCGACGGAAGCGGCGATTTTCTCGCGCGTCTTCGGCAGGGTATGGACACCCGGCATGGTTACCGCGGCCAGCGCTTCGAGGGCTGCAATATCCGCAATTTCTACCGGACGGACAACATACATGGGTACTCCTTCAATGCTGACGATACATGGGCTGAAAACCCGGGTAGAACCAAGCCGGCCCGCAGCAAAGCGGCGGGCCGGTGATCAAACAGGGAGCGAGGCTAGCCTCAGGCTTTCAGCATGCCGTCGATGGCGGCGCGCAGCAAGCGGCCCGCTTCGGCAATCTGCTCGTCCGAGACGATCAGGGCCGGCGCCAGGCGCACCACGTCCATGCCGGCGATCAGCACCATCAAGCCTTGCGCTTCGGCCGCTTTCTGGATGTCTTTCGCGCGGCCCTTCCAGGCATCGCTGACGACCAGGCCCAGCAGCAAACCGCTGCCGCGCACCACGGAGAACACTTGCGGGTAATCCGTGATCAAGCCTTGCAGCATGGCGATGGTGTTGACGCTCGCTTCCTTGACGCGCGCCAGGAACGCCGGCGTGTTGATCGTGTCCAGCACGGTCAGGGCCACGGTGGCGGCCAGCGGGTTGCCGCCGTAGGTGGTGCCATGGGTACCGACGGCCAGGGTTTGCGCCAGTTCGTTGGTGGTCAGCATGGCGCCGATCGGGTAGCCGTTGCCCAGCGCCTTGGCAGCCGTCAGGATGTCCGGCGTGACGCCGTAGCCCATGTACGCGAACAATGCGCCAGTGCGGCCCATGCCGCTCTGGACTTCGTCGAAAATCAGCAGCGCGCCGGTCTTGTCGCACAAGGCGCGCAGTTCCTTGAGGAACTCCGGATTGCCCGGCACCACACCACCTTCGCCCTGTACCGGCTCGACGATCACGGCGCACACGTCATCGCCGATGGCGGCGCGCGCCGCTTCGATGTCGTTGTAGGCGATATGGTCGATCGACGGCGGCAGCGGCTCGAAGCCTTCCGTGTACTTGGCCTGGCCGCCGACGGAGACCGTAAACAGGGTGCGGCCGTGGAAGGAGCTGAAGCACGAGATGATGCGCGACTTGTGCGCACCAAATTTGGTGTGCGCGTACTTGCGCGCCAGCTTCAGGGCCGCTTCATTGGCTTCCGCGCCCGAGTTGCAGAAGAAGGCGCGGTCGGCGAAGGTCACTTCCGTCAGCGCCAGCGCCAGACGCAGCACAGGCTCGTTCGTATAGCCGTTGCCTAAATGCCACAAATTATTGATTTGCTTGGTCAGCACGTCGACCAGGGCCGGATAGCAGTGGCCCAGGCTGTTGACGGCGATGCCGGAGGTGAAATCGAGGTAATGCTTGCCCGACTGGTCCCACAAATCCAGTCCGGAACCGCGCACGGGCACCATGGCTGCAGGGGCGTAGGTAGGAACGAGGACCTGGTCAAAGGTTTCCCGGGTGACTGGACGAGCCGTTACGGTCGAATCAAGCTTGGCATTCATAGCATTTCCCCATCAATATGTTAGGTACTCCGCAGCTACGACAGCTACGTGTGTACTGCATTATAAAAAGCGGGATGCTAAAACTCTTTTGAATCTGCGACAAGGATTTTCACAATTCATCACAGCAGGGCTTGCCTTAATCAAACCGGCGGCATCAGCTTTCTTTGCCGCTCTTCGCGCGGTGTATTGCCAAACAGGGTGCCAAACGCCGTGGAAAAGTGCGAGCCGGAGGAAAAGCCGCACATCAGGCCTACTTGCACGATGGAATAATGTGTATCAAGCAACAGTTGCCGTGAGCGCTGCAGGCGCAGCTCCAGGTAGTAGCGCGACGGCAGGCTGCCCAGGTATTGCTTGAACAGCCGCTCCAGCTGGCGCCGCGACAGACCCACCAGGCTGGCGATGTCGTCGGTCGACAGCGGCTCCTCGATATTGGCTTCCATCAAGGTCACAGCTTCGGACAGTTTCGGTTGCAACACGCCGAAGCGCGCCTGCAGGGCCACGCGCTGGCGCTCTTCCTTGCCGCGCACCTTGTCCACGCACAACGCTTCCTTGACGAGCGCCTGCACGTCGGCGCCAAAGATGGTCTCGATCAGGGTCAGCGAAAAGTCGATGCTGGCCGCGCCGCCGCAGCAGGTGATGTGCGGGCCGTCGATGTCGAACAAATGCGGCGTCAGGATGGCCCGTTCGGCCTTCGCTTCCGCATCGGCATACAAGGCCCACGGCAAGGCGATGCGCACGCCATCCATGACGCCCGCGTCGGCCAGCCACAGCACGGCCGCCCCCACGCCGCCCCAGAACGGCGCCGAGCGGCAGCGCTCGATCACGGCCCGGCACAGCTCGGCGCGCAGCGGCGCTTGCGTTTCATCGGCCACCAGCAGTGCGATATGCCAGTTGCCGCCCTGCGCGGCCACCTGTTCCGGCGTGCGCACGTCCAGCTGGAACGCCTGCGAGCCCAGCGCCCGCGCGCACAGGCGCAACGGCTGCACCAGGCCGGCCCAGGTGATCGACTCGGCATCGCCGGCATGCACCAGCAGCAAGCGCAGCGGTTTGTCGAGGCCGATACGGGAAAGATTAGCGAATGACATCGGCAGGGCGGGATCGGGGCAAGGGCTGAGTTGCCCACATGATACCGGACTTCCGCCCCATCGAGACCCTCATGCAAGGGCGCATCCTGGCGCGGCGGAAAAAAGCGGAGCGGAAGGATATAATCACTCCCATGGGTGAACGATATTTAAAAAGTATCCGGCTGCTGGCCGAATGCATGCAAGGCTTCGAGCGGTTTTCTAGCGACTTCGTGCGCCAGTACGGCTTGACGCATGCGCAATTCGACATCATTGCCACGCTCGGCAACACTTGCGGCATGTCCTATAAGGAACTGGGCCAGAAAACCCTGATTACCAAGGGGACTTTGACGGGCGTGGTGGACCGGCTGGAACAAAAGGGGCTGGTGATACGCGAACGTTGTCCACGCGACAAGCGTTCCTATTACGTGCGCCTGAGCTGCGAGGGCGAACAGGTGTTCCATGACGTGTTCCCCAAGCTGACAAAGCAGGGCCAGCACCTGTTCGACGGCTATACCGAAGACGATTTCATGCGGTTGGAAACCACCCTGGCAGGCTTGAAACACGCCATCGCCAACGGTCACGGCTGACCATTCACCAAGCACAGACATTCAAACAAGACAAAGGAAACCAAGTTGAAAACCTCACTGCTCGAAGGCAAAAAGCCCGCTCATTTCGATAAACACATCATCGGCAACCTGCTGCTCAACGCCAGCACGCCGGAACTGGTGCGCCAGGAAAAACTGATCATCGGCGTGCGCAACGAAGATGGCGAAATCTACCGCCTGATCGGCGCCACCAAGCACAACAGCTTCATGAACGCCGTCGAGGAACTCTTCGACCTGGGCTTGACCGATGAGCTGGAAGACAGCGACGAACTCGTTGAAGGCTGCGACGCCATCTTCAGCGAATCTCTCTAACAACGCGTAACAAAACCTGCTGCGCGGTGCGCTTTGCGGCCTGCGATGCTCACCGGCTCGGCGCCCCCGTACTAAGGTACGGTTGCGCTTCTTAGCCACAAATCCCATCCGCTCACGATGGTTTTGTTAAGCGTTCGAAATTTCGTCGTTCAAAATGGGCACGCGTACAGTTGACTCGTGCCCATTTTGCATTTACGGGGCTTTGCTTGCCTTCTGCCAGGCTGTTTGCGAAAAGATCACGGTTAAAAAGTTCCGTACGGAAATATTGCGAGTATAATTTTTTCAATGAACAGACTCGACGCCTTTAAAAGCATCGCCGCACAAGCCGCTCGTGGCGAGCTGACCTTTCCTGCCAATGTGGACGCTTCGCTCAAGCTGCAAGAGGCGCTGGCCGATCCCGACTGCCATATCGAAGCCGCTGCCAAGCTGGTGCAGGCCGACCCGCTGCTGGCCGCGCGCACGGTGGCCATCGCCAATTCGGTGGCGTTCAACCGCTCCGGCAATGAAATCACCAGCGTGCGCAACGCCGTGCAGCGGCTCGGCGTGCGTACCCTGCAGTCGGTGGTGGCATCGCTGATCGTGCGCCAGCTGGGCAGCACCATCACCGATCCCGTGCTGCAGGCGAAGGCCAACCAGCTGTGGGAGCACACGGCCCACGTGGCGGCCCTGTCGCAGGTACTGGCCCGCCGCGTCACCAAGGTGGACCCCGATACGGCCCTGTTTGCCGGCATCATGCATGAAGTGGGCGGCTTTTATCTGCTGTCGCGCGCGGCCGAATTTCCCGGCATCCTGGACGGCGAACCGCAGGACTGGGTCGAACATGGCGAACAGGCGATCGGCCATGGCGTCCTGACCAAACTGAAGGTGCCGGAAGCCGTGATGGGCGCCATCGATGCGCTGTGGGAGGGCCTGCGCGCCATCCCGCCCGAATCGCTGGGCGACACCCTGCTGCTGGCAAACGACCTGGCGCCCGTCTCGTCGCCCCTCAATGAAAGCCCGGCCGCCATCGCCGTGCGCGCTGCGCGCGCCGCCGGCAGCATCGATTGCGTGATCGGTGACGATGCGACGCTGTCGAGCATCATGGAAGAATCGGACGATGAAGTGCAGTCGCTGCTGAAGGTGCTCGTGCATTGATGCACTTCACGCGCAAAATGTGGGTACTCACTATCAACAGAAAACGCCAATAACGCCGGACAAAAAAAACCCGCTCGAAAGCGGGTAAAGTCCAAAGCTAGGGATGTCCTGAAAGAGACAGCCCTATCTTATGCGGTGCGCCGCGCCGGCTCCGTGCGTTGGCACACTTAGCGCGCACATTATCCCGGCAACAGTTCTACATCCGTTTCCTGCCAGGCGCGCAACTGCCGCACGCGGGCAAACCACGCCTCGATGTGCCGGTACTGCGCCAGCGGCAGCCGCACGGCCTCGCTGTACATCAGGGGCGCGGCCACGGCGAAATCGGCCAGCGTCACATCGTCTCCGCTAAGCCAGCTGCGCGCTGCCAGATGCGCGTCCAGCACCACGGCGCATTCATGCAGGTCGCGCTCGCCGCGCGCCTCTTCCAGCGGGTCCGCCGGACCATTGCCCGTCATGCCTTTCCAGGCGCGTTCCCAGGCCAGCACGCTGATGGCGGGCGCGAAATGCTGCGCGGCCCAGAACAGCCAGCGGTTGACGTCGGCGCGCGCTTGCGGCGCCTGCGGATAAATCGTCTGGCCCGGCACCTGCTCGGCCAGGTATTGCATGATGGCGCACGATTCCCACAGCAGGAAAGCGCCATCGGCCAGCACGGGCACCTTGCCGTTCGGGTTCAGTTCGGCCAGCCGGCGGCGGTCGTCCGCATTCATCAGGTCGACTTCGGCCAGTTCCAGAGGCAGGCCAAGGTGGATCGCCGTCATCAGGGCACGGCGGGCATTCGAGGACATGGGGTGGTGGTACAGGCGCATGGTAAATGGCTCCGGTGAGTGAAGAAGCCACCATCGTAGTCGCCGTCACTGACAGTTTTTGTCAGTAGAGAATGTCAGGATTCCGGGTCGATATCGTGCGCCTTGCGCCAGGTGTCGAGCAAGGCGTGGCGGCGCGTGGGATAGCGCTCCTCGTGCTGTTGCACGCTGGCGATGCGGTCGATGCGGAAATGCCGGTAATCGCCGCGCAGCTCGCACCAGGCGGCCAGCAGGCGCTTACCCTCGAAAAAGGCCAGGGCAAACGGCCACACCGTGCGCGAGGTGGCGCTGCCATGCTCATCCTGATAGGCGAGCGTGAGCTTCTGTTCGTAGCGGATCGCCTCGCGCACGGGCTGCACATACCGGTCGGCCGGGTCGGCCGGCTGCGTGCCATCGGCGGGGCGGCCCAGCGGCACCCACAGGCTGGTCTCGGCCATGCTGTCGCGCAAATCGCGCGGCGAGGCGGCCGCGATCTTCGCCAGGGCATTGCTGGCCGCCTGCGCCAGACCCGCGTCGCCCTGGCGGCGTACCCAGCGTGCGCCCAGCACCAGCGCTTCCAATTCATCGGGCCCGAACATCAGCGGCGGCAGGAAGGCGCCGCGGCGCAGCACGTAGCCGATGCCCGCCTCGCCCAGCAAGGGCGCGCCCAGTTCGGCCAGGGTCTGGATATCGCGGTAGATCGTGCGCTCGGATACGCCCAGCTGCTGCGCCAGCTGGGCTGCCGTGACGGGCACCCTTTTGGCCCGCATGGCGTCCATCAGCAGGAACAAACGGCCGCTGCGGCTCATGGACAGCCCTGCAAGGCCTGGTCGCCCATGACGAGGGCGGACAGGGCCGGCACGTACAGATAGCCGTCGGGCGCCAGACGCGCTGCGCGCGGCCCCTCGTCCACGCCGGCGATGCCGTAGCAGCGCTGCAGGCGGGCGGCGGCCGGCCACCAGTAGACGGCCGCCTCCTGGTCGGGAAAATGCTGGCGCACGCCGTCGGCCTGCGCCACCACGTGCGGAAAATCGCGGTAAAAAGCGGGGGCAATGCCCAGCTCCGCGGCAAACGCCGCTTCCTGCGCCGCCGTGTCGGCCAATCGGACCGCAAGCGCTGCCGTTTCGCGCTCCAGGTCCTCGGCCGCCACGCCAGCTTCGCCCAAGGTGCGGCGCAATTGCGCCGGGCTTGCCTGCGTGCGCAGGAATGCCGATTCCTGCAGCGCCAGCACGGCATCGGCTGGAATGCGCTTGTGCCGCGCGGCCGGGAAGACATACAGGGCGCAGCTGCCCGCGCACACGGTGTCGATGGCAATATCCCATTGCTGCCGGCGCAGATAGCGGCCCAGTTGCATGGCCGCCAGCGCATCGCCACCCTCGCTATTCACGCGCAACAGCGTCGTAGCCGGCGTGGCCAGCAGCCGCAGCTTGTCCACGTCACCCTCGGCAATCGGGCCGCGCAGGGCGATGGCACCGCTGTCCACTCGGCTCAATTGCGCGGCACTGGCCAGCGTGCCGATGCCCACCATGATGCCCATCACTATCAAACGCTTCATCGTCATCCACCATAAAAAAAACGACCACCGCAACGGTGATCGTTTTTCATTCGACCTGCAAAAAACCTGCGCTTACACCACGGCGCCGTCGGTTTCGTCTTTTTCCTTGATCGGCTTGATCAAGTCTTCGCGCTTGACGCCCAGCCACATGGCGATCGAGGCCGCGACGAACACGGACGAGTAAATACCGAAGCAGATACCGATGGTCAGCGCCAGGGCGAAGTGGTGCAGGGTCTGGCCGCCGAAGACCAGCATCGACAGCACCATCATCTGGGTCGAACCGTGGGTGATGATGGTACGCGAAATGGTGCTGGTGATCGCGCTGTCGATCACTTCATGCACGGTCGCCTTGCGCTGCTTGCGGAAGTTTTCGCGGATACGGTCAAAGATCACCACCGATTCGTTGACGGAATAGCCAAGCACCGCCAGGATCGCCGCCAGCACGGTCAGCGAGAATTCCCATTCGAAGAAGGCGAAGAAGCCCAGGATGATCACCACGTCGTGCAAGTTGGCGATAATGGCCGAGACAGCGTACTTCCATTCGAAGCGGATGGCCAGGTAGATCATCACGCCGATAATCACCACCACCAGCGCGTTCAAGCCGTTCTGCGCCAGTTCCTCGCCCACCTGCGGGCCGACGAATTCGACTTTCTGCAAGACGACCGCTTCGCTGCCGGCAGCGTCCATACAGGCGCTCTTGAGCACATGTTCGCCTTTGGCGGTGACGGTATCGATGGCCTTGGTCGTGCCTTGCTCGGCCTTGCACAGCGCATCAAACACGCGCTGCGAGGTGTTCGCGGCGCTGACGCCCTTTTCCACCGGCAGACGGATCATCACATCGCGCGCCGTATCGAAGCTCGTCACGCCCGGCTCTTCGTAGCCCATGGCGATGAGCGTGCCGCGTATGCCTTCAAGATTGGCCGCCTTGGGGTATTTCACCTCCATCAGGGTGCCGCCCTTGAATTCGACGGACAGATGCAAGCCCTTGTGCACCAGGAAGAAGACGGCGGCAAGGAAGGTCACCGCCGAAATCACGTTGAAAATCAACGCATGGCGCATGAAGGGAATATCTTTTTTGATCCGGAAAAATTCCATGAAATCCTCTGAGTTCTATTCTGTGCATCCGGCGGCTGGGCCACCGGACGCGATCGCTGTTGACGCTATTGGGTGAGTCGGGGCCGTCGCTTATTTGCTGGTGCCCGGCACCCACACCGTGCCGATCGACAAGGTCGTCAGCTTTTTCTTGCGGCCATACCAGAGGTTGACCACGCCGCGCGAGACGAAGACGGAGGAGAACATCGAGGTCAGGATGCCCAGGCAATGCACGACAGCGAAGCCGCGCACCGGACCGCTGCCGAAGGCCAGCAGCGCCAGGCCGACGATCAGGGTGGTCACGTTCGAGTCCAGAATCGTGGCCCAGGCGCGGTCGAAGCCGGCGGCGATCGCCGCTTGCGGCGTATTACCGGCGCGCAGCTCTTCGCGGATACGTTCATTGATCAGTACGTTGGCGTCAATCGCCATGCCTAGCGCCAGCGCGATAGCGGCGATACCCGGCAAGGTCAACGTCACCTGGATCATCGACAGCAAGCCGACCAGCAACAGCAGGTTGGTGGCCAGGGCCAGCACGCTGAAGGCGCCGAACAGCATGTAGTAGGCGATCATGAAGACGGCGATGGCGATGAAGCCATACAAGGTCGAATGGAAGCCCTTGGCGATGTTTTCCGCGCCCAGTTGCGGTCCGATCGTGCGTTCCTCGATGACGGTCATCGGTGCGGACAGGGCGCCCGAGCGCAGCAGCAGCGCCAGTTCATTCGCGTTTTCCGCGCCGCCCATGCCGGTGATCTGGAAGCGCGAACCGAGTTCCTGCTGGATGGTCGCGACCGACAGCACTTCCGGCTTGCCCTTTTCAAACAGCACGATGGCCATGCGCTTGCCCACGCGTTCGCGCGTCGCTTCGCGCATCTTGCGTCCGCCGTCGCCATTCAGGTCGATCGACACGGCCGCTTGCTGGTTCTGGTCGAAGCTGGCCGTGGCGCTGGAGATATAGTCGCCCGTCAGGATCACGTCTTTCGCCAGCACGACAGGTACACCCTTGCCGACGGTGAACAATTCCGAGTTGAACGGAATGGCGCTCGACAGTTCGGTGCCGGGCACGATGGTTTCATCGACCAGGCGCACTTCCAGGGTAGCCGTGCGGCCGATGATGGCTTTCGCGCGGGCCACGTCCTGCACGCCAGGCAGTTGCACCACGATGCGGTCGGGACCTTGCTGCTGGATCAGCGGCTCGGCCACGCCCAGCTCGTTGACGCGCTTGGACAGGGTGGAGATATTCTGTTTCACGCCTTCGTCGATGGTCGCCTTCAGGGCCGCCGGTTTCAGGGTGATGTTCAATTTCAGGTCGCTGCCTTCGCCCGCATCGGCGAACGCCAGTTCCGACATCTGGTCGGATAGCACATTCTTGGCCTTCAGACGCGTTTCCGCGTCGCGGAAATTGATCTGGACGCTGTCGCCCACGCGCTCGATGCCGGCGTGGCGGATATTCTTGTCACGCAACACGCTACGCGCGGCGGACTGGACGCCCTGGACTTTCTTGTTCAGTACCGCTTTGGCATCGACCTGCATCAGGAAGTGCACGCCGCCGCGCAAATCCAGGCCCAGGAACATGGGCAAGGCATGCATTTTCTGCATCCACATCGGCGTATTGGCTTGCAGATTGACCGTCACGATGTACGCGGGGTCGCTGGCATCGGGATTGAGGTCCTTTTCCAGCACCAGTTTCGCCTTGAACTGGGTATCGGGATCGGCGAAACGCACGCGCACGGAGGCGAGGTTGCCGGCGCCATCCATGGTGACACCTTCCGACTTGACGTTCTCTTTCGTCAATATTTGCTCGACTTGCGTCATCAGCTCGCCCGTCACTTTGACGGTCGACTTGCCGCTGGTTACTTGCAGCGCCGGTGATTCACCGAAATAGTTGGGCGCCGTATAGAGTGCGCCCAGCAATAAGGCGACGACGATGATGATGTATTTCCAGGCAGGATAGCGATTCATATTGATTCAGCGTTCAGTGTTGAGCGTCGGAGGCGTCGCGAGGGGCGGCGGATAGCCGCCCCGTTCAATCATTGCCGGGGCAATGACAGCGAGGAATTACAGCGCCTTCAGGGTGCCTTTAGGCAGCAAGGTGGTAATGGAGCTCTTTTGCACCGTGATTTCGGTGCCGGTCGCCACTTCGATGGTGACGTAAGCGTCCACTACCTTGACAACACGGCCCAGCATGCCGCCGGCGGTGACGACTTCGTCACCCTTGGCCAGCGCGTCCATCATCGCCCGTTGTTCTTTGGCGCGTTTTTGCTGTGGACGGATCATCAGGAAATACATGACCACGAACATCAATACCAGCGGCAGGAAGCTGGTCAGGTTGCCGCCGAGGCCCAGGGCGTCGGTTGGGGCTTGCGCATAAGCGTTGGAAATGAAAAACACGGTGACTCCAGTTCTAATCAGTTTGAAAAAATAGCGCTGTATTCTAGCATTGGCAATCCGCCAAGCCCCCAATTGCAGGCATGGCAGCTTCAAATGGGGCTAAAAAGGCATTATGCAATGCTTTCTCGCCCCCGTCCAAGCACCAATACACAAAACTTCCAGCCCTGCTGCTGCCAGGGCGCAAGCTAAGGTTTTCTTAAGTTCCGCGTGCGCGTTCCGCATGGAATTGCAGCGTAAACGCGTGGAAACGGTCTTCATCGAGCGCTTCACGCATCTGGCGCATCAGGTCCAGGTAGTAATGCAGGTTGTGGATGGTGTTCAGGCGCGCGCCGAGGATTTCCTTGGAGCGGTGCAAATGGTGCAGGTAAGCGCGCGAAAAGTTGCGGCAGGCGTAGCAGCTGCAGGTCTCGTCGAGCGGCGTCTGGTCTTCCTTGTACTTGGCGTTCTTGATCTTGATGTCGCCAAAACGGGTGAACAGCCAGCCATTGCGCGCGTTACGCGTCGGCATGACGCAGTCGAACATGTCGATGCCGTTCGACACGCCCGCCACCAAGTCTTCCGGCGTGCCCACGCCCATCAGGTAATGGGGCTTGTTGGCCGGCAGGCGCGGGCCCACGTGGGCCAGCATGCGCATCATGTCTTCCTTCGGCTCGCCGACGGACAGGCCGCCGATGGCGATGCCGGGGAAATCGATCTCTTCGAGCTTGGCCAGCGACTCGTCGCGCAGCATTTCGAACATGCCGCCCTGCACGATGCCGAACAGCGCATTCGGGTTTTCGCCGCGGTGGAACTCATCCTTCGAGCGCTGCGCCCAGCGCAAGGACATGCGCATGGACTTGGCCGCTTCCTCGATGGTGGCCGGGCGACCCTGGATTTCGTACGGCGTGCACTCGTCGAACTGCATGACGATATCAGAATTCAAGACGCGCTGCACCTGCATCGACACTTCCGGCGAGAGGAACAGTTTATCGCCGTTGATGGGCGAATTGAAATGCACGCCCTCTTCCGTGATCTTGCGCATGGCGCCCAGCGAAAACACCTGGAAACCGCCCGAATCCGTCAAAATCGGCTTGTTCCAGCCCATGAAACCGTGCAAGCCGCCGAATTTTTCCATGACGGTATTGCCTGGACGCAACCACAAATGAAACGTGTTGCCCAGGATGATTTGCGCGTCGATCTCGTTCAGTTCCAGCGGCGACATGGCTTTGACGGAACCGTAAGTGCCCACTGGCATGAAGATCGGCGTCTGCACGACGCCATGGTTGAGTTTCAAGGTGCCGCGGCGTGCCTTGGTCAGGCCGCTCGTGTCGGTCTTGAGTAATGTAAATTCCAGCATGGTCAGTCTTTCACGGGGGTATCAAGGTTCAGCGCAGCGCGCGATTGCGTGGTGAGCAGCATCGCATCGCCATAGCTGAAGAAACGGTAGTTCTGCGCGATCGCATGCGCGTAGGCGTTGCGGATCGGCTCATAGCCGGCAAAGGCCGACACCAGCATCAGCAGGGTCGACTTCGGCAAATGGAAGTTGGTGATCAAACGCGTTACCGTCTTGAAAGCATAGCCGGGCGTGATGAACAGGGCCGTATCGGCGCTGCCCGCCACCAGCTGGCCGCTTTGCGAGGCCGATTCCAGCGCGCGCAGGCTGGTCGTGCCGACAGCGACCACGTCGCGCCCGGCAAGTTGAGCGGCGCGTACGGCGTCGACGGTCTCCTGCGGCATGGTGTACCACTCGGTATGCATCTTGTGTTCGGCCAGCACTTCCGTGCGCACGGGCTGGAAGGTGCCGGCGCCCACGTGCAGGGTCACATAGGCAAAGTTGACGCCCTTGGCCTTCAATTGATCGAGCAGGGCCTGGTCGAAATGCAGGCCGGCCGTCGGCGCGGCGACAGCGCCCGGCACCTTGTTGAAGACCGTCTGGTAGCGCGTTTCGTCGAATTCGTCCGCATCGTGCTCGATGTAGGGCGGCAGCGGCAAGCGGCCATGCGCCTCGATCAGCTCGAACACGTCGGCCTCGAAGTGCAAGGTAAAGAATTCGCCGGCGCGCTGGCCGACCGTGACGTCGAAGGCGTCGGCCAGGCGGATGCGGCAGCCGGGCGGCGGCGACTTCGACGCGCGCACCTGGGCCAGCACGGTGCGGTCATCGAGTACGCGCTCGACGAGCGCCTCGATCTTGCCGCCGCTTTCCTTGACGCCGAAGAAGCGCGCCTTGAGCACGCGCGTATCGTTCATCACCAGCAGGTCGCCCGCGGCTAGCTGTCCTACGATATCGGCGAACTGGCGGTCAACCAGGGTCTCGCCGTCCAGATGCAACAGGCGCGAGGCGCTGCGCTCGGCCAACGGAGTTTGCGCAATGTTTTCTTGCGGCAAATTAAAATCGAAATCGGAAAGCGAATACATGCGTTTTGCTTCAAAAGTACGTCAAAAATGATTAGGAGTGCGCAATGGAACATCTGGCACTATACTGTGCGCCTATACAGGCATTACAATAATCCGCCGCAACAATTTACGACTGCGGTACGCACAGGGTGTGCCGGACAACCCTCTATTTTACGCTAGCGGCACAAAAATCTCCGATATGTCCGAACCCAAGCCCGATCTTCCTCCCACAGCCAAGCCGGCCGCCAAGCCGAAAGCCGCCAAAAAAGTGGTCAGCACGGAAAGCCGCCTGGCCAAACTGGGCTTGCGCACGGATATGGACCTGGTGCTGCACCTGCCGATGCGCTACGAGGACGAAACCAAGGTCTATGCCATCCGCGACGCCTGCCAGCGCGGCGGCGAGTCGTGGCAGGTGGAAGGCATCGTCACCAAGTGCGAAGTCAATTTCAAGCCGCGCAAGCAATTGCTGGTGACAATCGCCGACGAAACGGGCAATTTGCTGCTGCGCTTCATGAATTTCTATGGCAGCCAGGTCAAGCAGCTGGCCGAAGGCACGCGGGTGCGCGCGCGCGCCGAGCTCAAACACGGCTTTTTTGGCGCCGAGATGGTCCACCCGACGTACAAGGTGGTCAACGAGGGCGCGCCGCTGCCCACGGCCCTCACGCCCGTGTATCCGTCCGGCGAAGGCCTGTCGCAGCACGTGCTGCGGCGCGAAATCGCCGACGCCATGCGCCGCATCGACTGGCGGGATACATTACCCGATGATCTGCTGCGCGGGATGCAGCTGTCGCCGTTCCGCGCCGCCGTGCACCTGCTGCACTATCCGCCGCAGGACATCGATGAAAGCGCGCTGATGGACCGCTCGCACCCAGCCTGGGTGCGCATGAAGTTCGATGAACTGCTGGCGCAGCAGCTGTCGCTCAAACGCGCCCAGCGCGCGCGCCGCTCGAAAGGCGCGGCCTCGCTGCCCATCGTCGGCACCTTGTCGAACGCCTTCGGCGCCGCCCTGCCCTTCAAGCTGACGGGCGCGCAGGCGCGCGTGCTCGAGGAAATCCGCGCCGACCTGCGCCAGCCGTATCCGATGCAGCGCTTGCTGCAGGGCGACGTCGGCAGCGGCAAGACGGTGGTGGCGGCGCTGTCCGCCACGCAGGCGATCGACAGCGGCTACCAGGCCGCGCTGATGGCGCCCACGGAGATTCTGGCGGAGCAGCACTTCCGCAAGATCGCCGCCTGGATGGAGCCGCTGGGCGTGAAGGTGGCCTGGCTGACGGGCAGCCTGAAGAAAAAGGAAAAGACGGCGGCGCTGGCCCTGATCGAATCGGGCGAAGCGCAGCTGGTGATCGGCACGCATGCGCTGATCCAGGATAACGTGCTGTTTGCGAAACTGGGCCTGGTGATCGTCGACGAGCAGCACCGCTTCGGCGTGGGCCAGCGCCTGACCCTGCGCAACAAGGGCGACAGCGCGGCTGTGCCGCACCAGCTGATGATGTCGGCCACGCCGATCCCGCGCACCCTGGCCATGACGTATTACGCCGACCTGGAAGTGTCGGTGATCGACGAACTGCCGCCCGGCCGCAGCCCCATCGTCACGCGCGCCATCGACCAGAACCGGCGCGATGAAGTCATCGCCCGCGTCTACGCGGCCGCGCTGGAAGGCCGCCAGGTGTACTGGGTCTGCCCGCTGATCGAGGAATCGGAGGCGCTGCAGCTGCAGACGGCCACCGACACCTACATGATGCTCGCCGATGCCTTGCCCGCGCTGCAGGTAGGCCTGGTGCACGGCCGCCTGAAGCCGGCGGAAAAGCAGGAAGTGATGGATGCTTTCATCGCCGGCCATATCCACGTGCTGGTGGCCACCACCGTCATCGAGGTGGGCGTCGACGTGCCGAATGCATCGCTGATGGTGATCGAACATGCCGAGCGTTTCGGCCTGTCGCAGCTGCACCAGCTGCGCGGCCGCGTGGGCCGCGGCTCGGCGGCCAGCGTCTGCCTGCTGCTGTACCAGGGCCCCCTGGGCGGCGTGGCGCGCCAGCGCTTGATGACCATGCGCGAAACGACAGACGGTTTTGAAATTGCCCGGCGCGACCTGGAAATCCGCGGCCCCGGGGAGTTTCTTGGCGCGCGCCAGTCCGGCCAGGCCATGCTGCGCTTCGCCGACCTGGAAACGGATCAATGGTTAGTCGACCAGGCCCGCGATGTGGCGCACGATCTGCTGCACGCTTCCACGGCGGCCGCCGCAGCCACCGTGGAAGCGCACCTGGCGCGCTGGCTGGGTGGAAAAGAAGAGTTTTTGAAGGTGTAAAGCCGGTATTGCTTTGAGGTGCTGTCGGATTACGCGCTGCGCGCTAATCCGACCTACGCGAAAAGACACCGCAATAGGCCGGGTAGGTCGGATTAGCGTAGCGTAATCCGACAACATTGTTGACTAATGTCACTCCCGCCCAACACCTGTCATGTCTACGACATCCCCGCCCCAATCCTCCGCACACAAGCCGTGCTTTACATACCGGTGAAAACTGGAATACGGCCAATCGATGACTTTACTCGCCAAGCCATGCTTGACGGGGTTGTAATGGATGTAATCGACATGCTTTATAAAGTCGCGCTCGTCGCGTAGCACATGCTCCCAGTAGCGATGATGCCAAACGTCTTTCAATCCTGCATGCTTGCTGAACCACGTCTTGATCAATCGCCAGCGCGTCATGAAGTCGGCATCGTCTTCAGGCAAGGTCCAGATGCAATGCAAGTGATCGGGCAAGACAACGATGGCGTCGATATCGAATGGCCGCTTCTGGCGCACGGCGCGGAAAGCGTCCCTGAGCAAAGCCACGGCAGTTTCCGAAGTAAAGACGGGCCGGCGGCGGGCCGTCACCACCGTGAAGAAAAAGCTGCCGCCGGGCTGGAATGCGCGTCGATATCGCATAGTTTCGGGTGTTGTCGGCTTACGCGCTGCGCGCTAATCCGACCTACGCGAAAAGACACCGCAATAGGTCGGGTAGGTCGGATTAGCGTAGCGTAATCCGACTTCCAGCGTAATCCCGCTTTTCGCAATCGGCCTTGCGCCCGCGCAGCCTACATGCACATCCAGAAGCGGTTCGCCAAGTCGAGCATGAAGTCGGGACGCAGATAGGCGAGGAAAACGATGACCAGCAGCGCAGCGCCAGCCAGGCGCCATAGCCATGTGCGCCAGTTGGCCATTACGCGGCCACCGCCACGCGCTTGACGGCGCGCTCGTCGATGGGCAGGTTGATCAGTGCGGCCAGCAAGCCCAGGCCGATGGTGATCATCCACACGACGTGGTAACTGCCCTGGTGTTCGTACAGGTAGCCGCCCAGCCACGCGCCGAGGAAACTGCCCACCTGGTGCGAGAAGAACACCATCCCGGCCAGCATCGACAAATGCTTGACGCCGAAGATGCCGGCGATGATGCCGTTCGTCAGCGGCACGGTCGACAGCCACAGCACGCCCATGCCGGCGGCGAACAGGTACACCGACCACGCCGACAATGGCGCCAGCAGGAACACGGTGATGACCACGGCACGCGTCACGTAAATGGCCGACAGCAGGTAGCGCTTGGCGATCTTGCCGCCGAGTTTGCCCGCATAGTAGGAGCCGACGATGTTGAACAGGCCGATCAGGGCCAGCGCCGTGACGGCGATGTTCGGATTCATCAGTCCCTGGTCCTTCAGGTAGGCCGGCAAGTGCACGCCGATAAAGACCAGCTGGAAACCGCAGACAAAATAGCCGGCCAGCAGAAGCCAGAACGAACGGCTGGAGATGGCTTCGCTGAAGGCGGAACCGACGCTTTGCTGCGGGCCGCTGGCGTGCGAGACGGGCGGCTCGCGCAGGTAGAAGGCCATCGGGATCATGGCCAGCAGCACCAGCGCGGCCAGCACATAGAATGCGTTTTGCCAGCCCACGGCGGAGATCAGCTGCTGCTCCACCGGCATCATCAGGAACTGGCCGAACGAGCCGGCCGCCGAGGAAATGCCGAAGGCCCACGAGCGCTGCTCGGGCGGCGCGCTGCGGCCGATGATGCCGCTGATGGCGCCAAAGGCCGTACAGGCCAGCGCCAGGCCGATGAAGATGCCCGAGCCGACGATGAACAAGGTGGGCTGCGTCACCAGCGCCATCCACACGAGGCCCGCCATGTAGCTGATGGCGCCGACGATAACCACGCGCATGGTGCCGAAACGGTCGGCCGCCATGCCGGCGAACGGGCCGAAGACGCCCCACATCAGGTTTTGCATGGCCAGCGCCAGCGAATAGGTTTCGCGCGTCCAGCCGTTCGCTTGCGAGATCGGTTGCATCCAGAAGCCCAGACCGTGGCGCACGCCCATCGCCAGGGTCAGGACGACGCCGCTGGCGATGAGGACAGTCTTCAGGCTGGGACGGGATGAAGGCAATGGCATGGGGTTCCTGTTCAAGCCTGGTCGGCTTTGTAAACGAGACCGATCTGGCCGCGCATGGTGTCAAGGTTGCGCATCAGCGCCACGCTGTCGGCGTGCGGCATGACGGGGCTTTCCAGCAGGCCCGCGCGGATGCAGCGCATCGCTTCGATCGCTTCGTGCGCGTAGCCATTGCCCAGGTGGGGCGCCGCGACGACGCGGCGCGCGCCATCCATCGTTTCGACGATCAGGTGATCGGGCTTGTAAAAACGGTTGGGCAGGCGAATGCGGCCCAGGCTGCCGGAAATGGTCATTTCCGTCGGCGTCTGCGCGCGCAGGCTGCAGGCGCAGGACGAGGTGCCGCCGCCCGCGTGCAGCAGCGAGAACACCACCTGTTCATCGACGCCGGTGGCGCCCATCTCGGCCAGCGCCTGCACCTGCGATACCGGGCCGAGGAAGAAGGCCGCCATCGACAGCGGATAAATGCCCACGTCGAGCAGCGCGCCGCCGCCGAGTTCGGGATTGAACATGCGGTGCTCGGGCGGGAAATGGGCGACAAAGCCGATATCGGCCTGCACCTGCCGCAGCACGCCGATTTCGCCGCTGGCGATGATGCGCTGCGCTTCCTGCACGGCGGGCAGAAAACGGCTCCACATCGCTTCCATCAGAAACAGCTTTTTCTCGCGCGCCATATCGACCACGGCCTGCGCCTCGCGTGCGTTCATCGTGAACGGCTTTTCGCACACGACGTGCTTGCCGGCGGCCAGGCACATCAGGGCATTTTCCGCATGCAAGGTGTGCGGCGTGGCGATGTAGATCACGTCCACGCCAGGATCGTCAGCCAGCGCCTGGTAGGCGCCGTGGCAACGTTCGATGCCGAATTCGGCGCCGAAGGCTTGCGCGCCGGCGCTGCTGCGCGAGGCGACCGCCACCAGCTGCGCGCCGGGCGCATCGCGCAAGCCATTGGCCATCGCGCGAGCGATCTTGCCGGTGCCAAGGATGCCCCAGCGGACGGTATTTTCCATCTATTGATCTCTTTCTGCGCCAGCCACCTTGCGCTTCGGGCGGAATACCGCCGCGTCATTGTAAAAATCGTCGTCCTGGCCTTCGCACCAGCCGGGTAAGCCGAGCACCGGCAGGGGCGTGAAGTCGGCCGTCGTGAGGCCTTGCCGCGCCAGGTCTTGCGCCACCCGCTCGTCGAGCCAGGCGCGGCGTGCCGCATCGTCCAGGTTGAAATAGGCGTCGCCGGCAAAGATCACGCGCGTATGCGCCGTGATGGCCTTGCGCGGCGCCACCAGTTTTTCCATCAGCGCGTGGCCGAACAGCCAGACTTCGGCGTCGCCGCCCGCGCCAAATTTCTCGCGCTGCGCGATAAATGCGCTGCGCCAGTCGTGCCCGCGCAGTGCCGTTTCCAGCGCGCGTCCCGCATCGCTGTCGCGCAGCACCAGCAAGGCGGAATTTTCGTCAAAAATCGTCGCGCCGTCGCGCGCCGGGCCGCGCGATTTGCCCACGCCGGACAGGGCGATCTGCGCCGCCTGCAGCGCATTCAATTGCCGCTTGATGCGCGGGAAGGTGAGCCACACGAGCGCATTGAAAAAATCGTGCAGATTGTCGCGCGTGGGCACGCCGCCCGTGGCGCCGATGAACTCCTCGTACGCCACGCCTTCGGGCAGGTCCGCTTGCGGTACGAAGGCCAGCGGCAAGCCGGACGGATTGCGCAAGTCCAGCGCCCGCGCCCGTCCGTTCAGCGCCGCGATCACCGTGTCGCGCTGCAGGTCCAGCTGCCGTCGCGCCGGCAGCACCGTGGCAAACCAGGGGCGGGTCCAGTCTATCGATGGCAGCATGAACGCCTAGACCATTTTCCAGTTGATCTGCTCGCCCGCGTTGAGCGGAATCACGTGGCTGTCGCCCAGCGGCAGCGAGGCCGGCAAGGTCCAGCTTTCGCGCTTCAGGGTGATGGTGTCCGTGTTGCGCGGCACGCCGTAGAAGGCCGGGCCATGGAAGCTGGCGAACGCTTCCAGCTTATCGAGCGCGCCGGCCCGTTCGAACGCTTCCGCATACATTTCCATCGCGTGCAAGGCCGTGTAGCAACCGGCGCAGCCGCAAGCCATTTCCTTGGCGCCTTGCGCATGCGGCGCCGAGTCAGTACCGAGGAAGAAGCGCTCGTCGCCGCTGGCAGCCGCCGTCATCAGCGCCAAGCGGTGCTCTTCGCGCTTGAGGATGGGCAGGCAGTAGTAATGGGGGCGGATGCCGCCCTTGAAAATCTCGTTGCGGTTGTACAGCAGGTGATGCGCCGTGATGGTGGCGGCGATCGGGCCTTCCGCTTCGGCCACGTACTGCGCCGCATCCTTGGTGGTGATGTGCTCGAACACGACGGACAGGGCCGGGAAGGCGCTGCGCAGCGGGCGCATCACGCGCTCGATGAAGACGGCTTCGCGGTCGAAAATGTCGATTTCCGGATCCGTCACTTCGCCGTGCACGAGGAAGGGCATGCCCACTTCCTGCATCACTTCGAGCACCTTGTAGCAATTCTTCAAATCCGTCACGCCCAGGTCGGAATTCGTGGTGGCGCCGGCCGGATACAGTTTCACGGCCTGCACGATGCCGCTGTCCTGCGCGCGGCGGATTTCGTCGGGCGAAGTGTTGTTCGTCAGGTACAGCACCATCAGCGGATCGAAGTTCACGCCTTCCGGCACGGCGGCCAGGATGCGCTCGCGGTAGGCGCTGGCATCGGCCGTGGTGGTGACCGGGGGTTTGAGGTTCGGCATGACGATGGCGCGGCCGAACTGGCGCGCGCTGTGCGGCAGCACGCTGGCCATGACGGCGCCGTCGCGCAGGTGCAAATGCCAGTCGTCTGGACGGGTGATGGTGATGGAGTCTGGGGTGTGATCGAGTGTGGACATGGCGGCTGCTCTCAGGCGGTCATTGCGGATAGCGCCATTTTACCAGCCGCAGGACCGTCCCGCCTGCCGGGAGAGCCCGCGCATGCTGGCTGGGAGACGGCAAAACGGCCGGTATCACCCGGCCGTTTTAACTAAAAGAATGAAGAGCATCAGGACTTGGCCGATGCCGTCTCCTGCTTCGCTACCCAGGCGCGGATCTCGGCCAGCATCCGGTCCAGCTTGGCGCGGTCATACACCTGGCCACGGCTGACCACCAGGCGGATCTGGCGCGTGGCGCCGATGTCCTGCAGCGGGTTCGCGTCGAGCACGAGCAAATCGGCCGCCTTGCCGGCCGCCACGCTGCCGTAACGCTCCAGCTTGCCCAGGAAGCGGGGGCCGTTGATGACGGCCGACTGCAAGGCTTGCTTTGGCGTCAGGCCGTATTGCACGTACAGGCCGATTTCATCGTGCAGGGCCTGGCCCGGATAGTCGAAGGAATTCAAGAAGCCCGCATCGGTGCCGGCGATGATGCTCACGCCCTGCTGCTGCAAAATGGGCAGCAGCTTTGCCGATTGCTCGAACTGCGCGTGGCGCTGGGCGATCGCATCCGGGCCATCCTTGGCGGCGCGCTGCACGCGCCAGTCGTAGGTGGCGCGCAAGCCCTTGCCAATGTACTGCAGGGCAGGATCGTGCGTGTGGTCTTCACGGTCCAGGTAAGCCGTCACGCGCGAGCCCCACAGGGTAGGCACGATGGCCGTGCCGCGCGCGGCCAGGTAGCTGAAGGCCTTGCGCGCCGTCGGCTCGTCGTAGCTTTGCAGGCTTTCGCGCATGGCCTCCTTGCCCGTCATCGCGCCCGCGGCCACCTTGTCCGTCAGCTCCTGTTCGCGCGGCGTCGTGGCGCGCAGCAGATACGATTGATGCTCGATCGTGCCCAGGCCCGCATCGGCCATCTGCTCCAACGTGAGCTGCACGGGGATATGGCCCGAGGTGCGCATGCCCCGTTCGCGCGCCTGGCGCAGCGCTTCCAGGTACAGCTCCGGCTTCAGGGTGTTTTCCGTGATCTTCACGAAGTCCACTTGCTGCGCCTGCAGGCCATCGAGCGCGCGCGTGACTTCCTGCGGCGTGCCCACTTCGATGGTGCCCTTCCACAGCGGCTTGAGGCCTTCGAGCTTGGCGCCAGAGGTAAAGATCGTCGGACCTTCCAGCTGCCCCGCATTGATCTGCC
Source organism: Janthinobacterium sp. GW822-FHT07A03 (assembly GCF_058798815.1). NCBI lineage: Bacteria > Pseudomonadati > Pseudomonadota > Betaproteobacteria > Burkholderiales > Oxalobacteraceae > Janthinobacterium > Janthinobacterium sp. GW822-FHT07A03. Next base: position 577,611 of record NZ_JBXAKW010000003.1, read on the forward strand.
GGCGCCATGCCAGCACCGTGTCGGGCAAGTCGCCCGAACAGTCGCGCACCGTGGTGATGCCATGCGCCAGGTACAGGGGCAGCAGCTGCTTGTTCTCGTCGATCAGCTCGGGGCCGCCGCCGAAATGCACGTGCGTATCCCACAGGCCCGGCATCAGGTATTTGCCGGGCAGGCGGATAGTCCGCTTCGGCGCGTAGCTGCGCAGCTGCGGGTCATCGACGACGGCGACGATGCTGTCGCCCTTGAGCAGCACGGTCTTGCCCTTGACGGCGAGGCCACCGGCCACGTCGATCAGGGTGGCGTCGCGCAGGGCGATGTCGACGGCGATCTTGTCGGCCGCGTGGGCATGGGCCAGCATGCCCAGCGCCAGCATGGTGCCGGCTAGTTGTTTCATGTCAGGCATTCGTACTCAGCTTCAAGGTGATGGAAAATTAATGGATGATCTTGGCAAGGAAATCGCGCGCGCGGTCCGAGCGCGTCGTGTTGAAGAAGTCATCCTTGCTGCAATCCTCGATGATCTTGCCCTGGTCCATGAAGACGATGCGGTTCGCCACGCGCTTGGCAAAACCCATTTCGTGCGTGACGACCATCATCGTCATGCCTTCCTGCGCCAGGCCCACCATCACGTCGAGCACCTCGTTGATCATCTCCGGGTCGAGCGCCGACGTCGGCTCGTCGAACAGCATGGCGATCGGGTCCATCGACAACGCGCGGGCGATCGCCACGCGCTGCTGCTGGCCGCCCGACAGCTGGCCGGGGAACTTGTCCTGCTGCGACAGCAGGCCCACGCGGTCCAGGTATTTCAAGCCTTTGGCATTGGCTTCGTCGGCACTGCGGCCCAGCACCTTGATCTGGCCGATGGTGAGGTTTTCGCGGATCGACAGATGCGGGAACAGCTCGAAGTTCTGGAACACCATGCCGATGCGCGCGCGCAGTTTCGACAGATTCGTTTTCGGATCGTTGACGGTGATGCCGTCGACGATGATCTGCCCCTGCTGGATCGGTTCCAGGCCGTTGACGGTCTTGATCAGGGTCGATTTGCCGGAGCCGGACGGGCCGCAAATGACCATCACGTCGCCCTTGGCGACCTTGGTGCTGCAGTCGGTCAGTACCTGGAACTGGCCATACCATTTGCTGACGTTATTGAGTTCAATCATCTTGTTCTTTCTTTTACGGTTAGCGAATGATGGCGACGCGTTTCTGCAGGCGTTTTACCAGGAACGACAAGGCATAGCACAGCACGAAATACACGACGGCGACAAACACGTACATCTCCACCAGACGGCCGTCGCGCTGGGCGATTTTCGAGGCGGCGCCCACGAAATCGGGAATCGACAGCACGTACACGAGCGACACGTCCTGGAACAGCACGATGGTCTGCGTCAGCAGCACGGGAATCATGTTGCGGAAGGCTTGCGGCAGCACGATGTTGCCCATGGTTTGCCGGTAGTTCATGCCCAGCGCCTGGCCCGCCCACACCTGGCCGCGGGGAATCGACTGTATGCCGCTGCGCATGATCTCGCAATAGTAGGCCGCCTCGAACATGATGAAGGTGATCAGCGCGGAAGAAAACGCGCCCACTTTCACGGGTTCGTTGGCGCCGATGACCCAGGCCGCGATATACGGCACCAGGAAGTAGAACCAGAAGATCACCAGTACCAGCGGAATCGAGCGTATCAGGTTGACGTAGCTCGACGCCACACCCGAGATGAGGCGGTTGCCGGACAGGCGCATCAGCGCCAGCAAGGTACCCAGCACGATGCCGCCCACCATGGCCAGCGCCGTCAGCTTCAGGGTAAATACCATGCCGGTCTGGAACAGGTAGACCCATGAGCGGGAGATGACGTCGAAGTCGAAATTACCGAACATGTCAGTGTCCTCCCGTCTTGGCGCCGGCGACGATGAAGCCGGGGATGGCGACCTTTTTCTCGATCAGGTGCATCAGCACCACGACCAGCAGGTTGACGACGATGTAGATGATGGTGGCGGCCGAAAATGCCTCGAACACCTGGAAGGAAAACTCCTGGATGGCGCGCGCGCTGGCCGTCAGTTCGATCAGGCCGATGGTCAGCGCCACGGAACTGTTCTTGATGATGTTCAAAAATTCGCTGGTCAGCGGAGGCAGGATGACGCGCGCGGCCATCGGCAGCAAAATGAAACGGTAGGTTTGCGGCAGGGTCAGGCCCAGCGCCGTGCCGGCCAGTTTCTGCCCGCGCGGCAGCGCCTCGATCCCCGTCGTCACCTGCACGGCCACGCGCGAGGAGGTGAAAAAGCCCAGGCACAGCACGGCCGTGACGAACGGCGCGTTCGGCAGCGACTTGACCCAGGTACCCAGGTCGGGCGGCAGCAGTTCCGGCATGACGAAATACCACAGGAACATCTGCACCAGCAGCGGCACGTTGCGGAACAATTCGACGTAGGCATTGGCCACGCCCACCAGCCATTTGTTCGGCAGGGTGCGGATGGTACCGACCACCAGGCCCAATATCAGTGCCATGATCCAGGCCGCACCGGCCGTGGCCAGTGTCCAGACCAGGCCGGACCACAGCGTGTCCATATACGTACCCACGCCATCGGGAGAAATCTCCCAGAAAATGCGCCAATTCCAGTTGTAGTTCATGATCATCCTTCCCGTGCAGCTCAAGGAAAGCGGCTTGTCCGCCGCCCGTCCCGTAAATAAAACGGGAGGCTTGCGCCCCCCGGTTTGTTACGCAGTCTTGTTATTTTTTCCGTTTGTCCGAAGTCTTCTGCGCTTCGGGCACTGCCGCATACGCGGCCGGGTCACCGGAGTCGGTCGGATTGGCAAACACGGCCTTCAATTGCGGCGGCATCGGGAATTTCAGGTTGATGTTTTTCGGCGGGATCGGCGAGGTAAACCATTTCGCGTAAATGCGGTTGATGTCGTCGCTCTTGTACAGGCGGATCAGCGCATCGTCGACCACTTTCTTGAAGGCCGGGTCGCCCTTGCGCAGCATGATGCCGTACGGTTCGACCGACAGCGCTTCCTTGGTGATTTCGTAGTCGTTCGGGTTCTTCGAGTTGGCCACTTGCGACGCCAGCAAAATGTCGTCGTTGGCTTCGGCCACCGCGCGGCCCGTTTCCAGCATCAGGAACGACTCGGGATGATCCTTGCCGACGGCAATCGTCATGCCCAGGTTCTTTTCCTTGTTCAGGATCGTCATCTGCTTGATGGTCGACGTGCCGGCCGTGGCGACCAGGGTCTTGCCGCGCAAGTCTTCCAGGGTCTTGATGTTCGAGGATTTTTTCGACAGCACGCGGTTGCCGATGACGAACATGGTGGGGGCGAATGCCACTTGCTGCTGGCGCTCCAGATTGTTCGTCGTCGAGCCGCACTCAAGGTCGATGGTGCCGTTGGCCATCAGCGGGATGCGGTTGGCCGACGTGACGGGGCTCATCACCACTTTCAGTTCGCTCATGCCCAGGTGCTTTTGCAGGGCCGTGACGACTTTCATGCACAGGTCGATCGAATAACCCTGGTATTGCTGCTTGTCATCGAGATAGGAGAAGGGCACGGAGCCGTCGCGCACACCGAGGGTGACGGAACCGGCTTTCTTGATCTTGGCCAAGGTGCCGGTCAATTCCTGAGCCTGGACTGGCGACATGCTGCTGATGACACCGACGCTGAGCAGCGTGGCGATGATTTTGGTCAATTTCATAAATTCTCCTGGGCGGACAAACGGGATGGACCCCGAACGAAACAACTGTGGTGCAGACGCCACCAATGGAATTAATTTTATTTCATTTTCAGCGCCGGACCAGCCGTTTTCTGCGATTGCCCTCAAATAGGCGCTATACGCGCGCCTGAAGGGGCGCGGCTGTAGCATTTTTCCTACTGATTTCCCATTCCCGATTTATTTTGCTTGCGCCAGCCCCGCCAACTCGTCCTCTTCCGCCTCATCGTCCCTGTTCGCCTGCTGGCGTTGCCACATCTGCGCATACAGGCCATCCGCCGCCAGCAATTGCGGATGCGTGCCCCGCTCGACGATACGGCCATGGTCGAGCACGAGGATTTGCTGGGCATCGGCCACCGTCGACAGACGGTGCGCAATCACCAAAGTGGTGCGGTTTTTGGCAATCTCCTTCAGCTGCGACTGGATCGCCTGCTCGGCCTTGGAGTCGAGCGCCGAGGTCGCTTCATCGAAGATCAGGATGGCCGGGTCTTTCAGCAGGGTGCGGGCAATCGCCACGCGCTGCTTTTCGCCGCCCGACAGTTTTAAACCCCGCTCGCCCACCATGGAATTGTAGCCATCTGGCAAGCTTTCAATAAAATCATGGATCGATGCGGCTTTGGCCGCCGCCACGATGGCTTCCTTGCTGGCGCCCGGCTTGCCGTAGGCGATGTTGTATTCGATGGTGTCGTTGAAGAGCACGGTATCCTGCGGCACGATGCCGATGGCCGCGCGCAGGGAATCCTGCGTGATATTGCGCAAGTCCTGGCCATCGATGGTGATGCCGCCGCCATCGACTTCGTAAAAGCGGAACAGCAAGCGCGACAAGGTCGACTTGCCCGAGCCGCTGTGGCCCACCACGGCCGTCGTGGTGCCGGCGGGGATCTGGAAATCCACGTCGAACAGGATTTGCCGCTTGGCTTCATAGCTGAAATCCACATGCGCGAAACGCACGGCCGCACCCCGCGTGACGAGCGGCTTGGCGTCCGGCGTATCGGCGATTTCGCGGTTCTCGTTGAGCAAGGAAAACAGGCGCTCCATGTCGGCCAGGCTTTGCTTGATTTCGCGGTAAATGACGCCCAGGAAATTGAGGGGAATATATAACTGGATCATGAAGGCGTTTACCAGCACCAGGTCGCCCAGGGTCATCGTGCCGGCGATCACGCCCACGGTGGCGCGCCAGAGAATTAATGTCACGGCCGTGGCGATGATCAGCGACTGGCCCGTATTGAGCAAGGACAAGGAAGTCTGCGATTTCACGGCGGCAGATTCATAGCGCTGCAAGCCTTCGTCGTAACGCTTCGCTTCGTAATCCTCGTTGCCGAAATATTTTACGGTTTCATAGTTGATCAACGAATCGATGGCCTTGGTATTCGCCTTCGAGTCGAGGTCGTTCATGGTGCGACGGAAATGCGTGCGCCAGTTCGTCACCAAGACGGTGAACGCGATGTACGACACGAGCGCCACCGCCGTGATCACGGTGAACCAAATGTCGTAATGCAAGACCAGGTAGCCGAGCACGAGGGTGATTTCCACCAGCGTCGGCAGGATGTTGAACAGGGTGTAGGAAATGAGCGAACCGACACTGCGCGTGCCCCGCTCGATGTCGCGCGTCATGCCGCCCGTCTGACGGTTCAAATGGAAACGCAGGGACAAGGCATGCAGGTGGCGGAACACTTGCAGGGCGATGGTGCGCACGGCGCGCTGCGTGACGCGGGCGAACAGGAATTCGCGCAATTCCGTAAACAAGGTGGTCGACAGGCGCAGCAAGCCGTACGCCACCAGCAAGCCGACGGGCAGCACCAGCAGCGCTTGCGGGTGCGCGGCCGTGATCGTCATGGCGTCGACGAGTTTTTTCAGGATCAGGGGCACGCCCACGTTGGCCAGCTTGGCGCCCACCAGGCATAGCAGCGCCAGCAGCACTCGCCATTTGTAGACCCACAGGTACGGCAGCAAGGTCTTGATGGTGGCGAAGTCGCTGTGGCTGGCGGAAGCTGGCGAGCGGGGCGGAGGGGGAGTCTGGGAACGGCGCATGGCGAAGGTCGGCTTTTTATGGTTCAATCGCAGCAATTGTAGCCTTTCATGAGAATAAAAGATGAGCACCTCCCCCGCCCGCCCCGACAACTGCCTCGCCTCCGGCCTGCCCGCCGGAAAAATGCCGGAATTGCGCATGATGCCCGCGCCGTCCGACGCCAATGTGTACGGCGACGTCTTCGGCGGCTGGATCATGGCGCAAGTCGATATCGCCGGTTCCCTGCCGGCCACGCGGCGCGCCAACGGCCGTGTCGCCACCATCGCCGTCAATTCCTTCGTCTTCAAAAATCCCGTCTTCGTCGGCGATCTTCTCTCCTTCTACGCCGATATCGTCAAAGTGGGCAATACTTCGATCACCGTCAACGTGGAAGTGTATGCCGAGCGCAACCGGCTGCAGGCGTGCATCGTGAAAGTCACGGAAGCGACCCTGATCTACGTGGCGACGGACTCCGACCGCAAGCCGCGCAAGGTGCCGCCGATCGAGACCTTATTGGCGTCTTGATTGTCGTAATCATTCCACACGATGGATAACCAGCGCCGCATCTTCTTGCTAAGCGCTGCGCGCATCACGGCGCTGGCCGCGGCCGGCAGCGTGCTGTCCGGTTCCGGTGCCGGCGCCGCTACGCGCCTGAACGGCACGGGCTATCCGTTTGCGCTCGGCGTCGCTTCCGGTTCGCCCTTGCCGGACGCCGTCGTGCTGTGGACGCGCATCTGCTACGACCCGCTGCAGTCAGCCGCCACGCCAGCCATCGCCCTGAACGTGCGCTGGGAAGTGGCCGAAGACGAGGCTTTCCGGCGCATCGCCGCCAAGGGACATGCCACAGCCACGCCGGCGCTCGCGCACAGCGTGCATGTCGACGCGGGCGGCCTGGCGCCCGGACGCTGGTACTGGTACCGCTTCATGCTGGGCGACGCCGTCAGCCCCGTGGGCCGCACGCGCACGGCACCCGAACCCGGCTCCATGCCTGCCTCGCTGAAACTGGCCGTGGCCTCGTGCCAGCACTGGGAATTCGGCGCGTATGCGGCGCACCGGCACATCGCGGCGGCGGCGCCCGACCTGGTGGCCTTTCTTGGCGATTACATCTATGAGTGGGGGCCGTACCAGCTGCAGCACCCGAGCCGGGCCGTGCGCACGCATGAAAGTTTTACCTTGGACGAGTACCGCGCCCGCTACGCGCAATACAAGAGCGACCGCGACTTGCAGGGCGCGCACCTGGCCGCACCGTGGATCGTCACCTGGGACGACCATGAAGTGGCCAACGACTACGGCAACGACCGCGACGAGTTGCTCACGCCCACCTTCTTGCAGCGCCGCGCGGCCGCCTACCAGGCGTTTTATGAACACATGCCGCTGCGCCTGCTGCCGCTGGGCAGAAGGGGCTTTGTCGACATGCGCATCTACCAGCGCTACGACTGGGGCCGCCTGGCACGCTTCCACGTGCTCGACGACCGGCAATACCGTGCCTACCACGCGTGCGCCAAGCCGGGCCGCGGCGGCTCGAATTCCGTCACCACGCGCAACTGCCCCGACTTGCTGAAACCGGAGCGCACGATGCTGGGCGAAGAACAGCAGCGCTGGCTGCAAACCGGTCTCGATGACTCTCCCGCACGCTGGAATATTCTCGCCCAGCAAACCCTGATGGCGCAATCGAGCCAGGTGCCCATCCTGCGACCCGGTGACGAGCGCATCTGGACCGATGGCTGGGATGGCTATCCCATGGCGCGCCAGTACCTGCTCGACGCCCTGCGCAGCAGCAAGGCCAGCAACCCCTTGGTGCTGTCGGGCGACGTGCACACTTTTTATGCGACGGAACTGAGCCGCAACGCCATGCGGCCTACCGGCAAGGATAATCCCGTGCTGGCCACGGAGTTTTGCGGTACCTCAATCACCTCGAGTTCACGTCCGCAGGCGCGCACGGACCAGTACGTGGCGATGAATCCGCACATCCGCTACGGACGCAGCGACAAGCGCGGCTATATGTTGCTGGATATCACGCCGGAGAAAACCACGACCCTGTTCCAGGGCCTGGAAAATGTGCGTGACAGTACTTCGACCATCGCGACACTGGCCAGTTTCACCGTGCAGAATGGCAAGGCGGGCTTGCAACGCACCTAGCCTATGCTTTTCAAGGCGTCGCGGTAACGCCGGCTGACGGGCACTTCGCCGCCCGTGGACAGCACGGCACGCGCGTCGCCCGATTCCAGCGGCGTGATTGCCTGCACGAAATCGAGGTTGACGATATAGCTGCGGTGCACGCGCACAAAGCGCTTGCCATCGAGGCGGCGCTCGATGGCCGCCATGGTCGAACGCAGCGGATAATCGTGGCCGCGCACATGCAGGTTCACATAGTTGCCCCAGGCCTGTATCCACTCGATATCGGCAGCCGGCAGCAGGAAATCCTTGCCCAGCTTGCGCACCAGAAACCGTTCCGGCTGCTGCACCGGTTCCACGGCCGGCCCTTCATCGGGCTCGCCCAGCAGTGTCGCCTCGCCTTGCCAGCGCATCAGCAGCAACTGGTAAAAGCCCACGGCCAGCAAGACAAGGAAGTAAGCACGCACATCTTTCAGGTATTCATATGGTAACTCGCGCCACCAGGCGCCGAAATCATAGTGGCTGCCTTGGCTCCAGTACGCCAGCTTGCGCAAGGCCACCATGGCTGCCACATGCACCAGGCTGTAGGCGACCGACGCAGCCAGGTGCCAGCGCAGGTTCTGGCGCTGGAACACCAGGTGCAACGGCCGGTACTGTCCCGCCAGCACGACCACGGGCACCAGCGCCAGCAGCACCAGATTGCTGCTCCACTCCCACACGGCCACTTCCCAGAACGGCGTATTGACGCCGGCGCGCTGCAGGTCCAGCCACACGAGCCAGCTGTTGACGCTAGCCTGCAGCAGATACAGCACGATCCAGAATCCCGGCTCGGCCACGCGACGCCAGCGTTGATAACGTTGCAACAGATCAGTGGAGGAAACGGCCATGGTCTCGGACGATGAATTAGTTGCATGATTGTAACGTCCCACACCCGTCCCAGGCGATCCATTCGTCACAGCCAGCCGTCCGCTGGTCCCATTTCGCTGGCTCGCTGCCCCGTCGCTGCCTATGCTGGGCCTTCCTTCACCACTCGTCCACCGATCATGACCATAGCTTCCCGCCGCCACGATATCGACGCCTTGCGCTTTCTCGTCTTCAGCCTGCTGATTGTCTATCACACTGCCCTGCTGTACATGGATGGCTGGAACTTTCACATGCACAGCAGCTACGCCACCGACGCCTTGAACATGCCACTGGTCTTCCTCAACCGCTGGCGCATGGAAATCGTCTTCCTTATCTCCGGCGTTTCGTGCGCCATGATGACGCAGACCTCGCGCGGCACCTTCCTGTGGCGCAGGATCCAGCGATTGCTAGTGCCGCTGCTGTTCGGCATGGCCATCATCATTCCCATCCAGCCGTATTGCGAAGGCGTCAGCAAGGGCCTGGTCGAGCCTGGATTTGGACAGTTCCTGCTGCATTACTTTGGCGGCTACGCCTGGCCTGCGGGCGCATTTGCAGGATGGCAATTTGGTTTTACCTGGAACCATCTGTGGTATCTCGTGTACTTGCTGCTGTACATCATCGTACTGGTGGCGCTACAACCGCTGCTGGCAGCGCTGCGCCCCCGGTTCCAGCGCTTGCGCGGCTGGCGTCTGCTGGTCCTGCCTGCCCTGCCACCCTTGGCGGCAATGGCCTTCCTCAAAATGCGCTATCCGGAAACCCATGCGGTGCTGCATGACTGGTATGCGCACGCCATGTATTTCACGCTGTTCGTGTATGGCTGGTGGCTGGGCAATGACAAGGGCTTATGGTCAGAACTGGCGCGCCTGCGCTGGCAGTCGCTGTGGCTGGGTCTGGGCGCGTTTGCCGTGTACATGTTTTTCGACCGGATATATTCGGAGAACCTGCTGACCTGGGCCTCGTTCGGCTCCTGGCCCATGCGCAACCTGTACATGTGGCTGGCCATCTGCGCCATCCTGGGCTGGTCGCACACGCTATTGAACCGTCCGTTTGCCTGGCTGCCTTGGGCGCGCCAGGCCGTCTTTCCCTGGTACATATTGCACCAGAGCGCGATCGTGCTGCTGGCCTACTGGCTGGTGCCGTTGAAGCTGGGCCCCGTGCTGGAGCCGCTGCTGGTACTGGCCGGCACGGTGGCGACCTGCTGGCTGGGGACGTCGCTGCTGATCAGCAAGGTCAACTGGCTGCGTCCCTGCTTCGGCTTGCCCGCCAGGCCACGGCAAGCCGTAGCGGCGGACACGGCCTTGGCGGCGAATTAAGCTACTTTCTTTTCGTCGCGTAATTGACGGCGCAAGATCTTGCCGACGTTGGTTTTCGGCAATTCATCGCGGAACTCGATGTATTTCGGCTTTTTGTAGGCCGTCAATTCATGTTTGCAATGCTCGCGGATCTGTTCCACCGTCAGGTTCGGATCCTTGCGCACGACAAACACTTTCACGGCTTCGCCCGCGTTGGCGTCCGGCACGCCGATGCAGGCGCATTCGAGCACACCAGGGCAGGACGCGACCACGTCTTCCACCTCGTTCGGATACACATTGAAACCGGAGACAATGATCATGTCTTTCTTGCGATCCACGATTTTTACGTAGCCGCGATCGTCCATGACGCCCACGTCGCCCGTCTTGAAGTAGCCGTCGGCCGTCATCGACTTGGCCGTCTCGTCCGGACGCTGCCAATATCCCGCCATCACTTGCGGGCCGCGCACGGCGATCTCGCCCGGCTCGCCCAGCGACACTTCCACGCCGTCATCATTCAGAATAGCCACTTCCGTCGACGGGAAAGGCAAGCCGATGGTGCCCGTAAATTCCGTGATATCGACGCGGTTGCCCGTCACCACGGGTGATGTTTCCGACATGCCATAGCCTTCGATCAGCGGGCAACCCGTCAGTTTCAGCCAGCGTTCCGCCACGTTGCGCTGCAGGGCCATGCCGCCGCCATTGCACACTTTGTAGCTGGAGAAATCGAGCTTGGCAAAGTCGGCATTGTTCAGCAGCGCGTTATACAGAGTATTAACGGCAGGGAAGACGACGATCTTGTGCTTGGTCAATTCCTTGACGAAACCGGGGATGTCGCGCGGATTCGGAATCAACACGCACATGCCACCCAGACGCATGCCCATCAGGGCGCTGACCGTCAGCGAATAGATGTGATACAGGGGCAAGGCGCACATGAATCCCATCGAGGTCGCGCGCATTTCAGGCGTCATCACGGGCGACATCCAGGCCTCGTTTTGCAGCACGTTGGCGATCACATTGCGATGCAACAACATCGCGCCCTTCGACACGCCCGTCGTGCCTCCCGTGTATTGCAGGAAGACAATATCGTCATGCCCCTGCTGCACCGGCGTCAGGCTCAAGCGTGCACCTTCGGCCAGCACCTTGTTGAAGCTGATGGCGCCCGGCAAGGAGAACGCGGGCACCATTTTCTTGATCTTGCGCACGACGAAGTTGACGATGGTGCCTTTCAGTCCGCCCAGCAAGTCGCCCATGGTGGCAACGATCACGTGCTTGACCTGGGTGTGCGGCAGCACCTGCTCGACCGTGGTGGCAAAGTTTTCCAGCACGATGATCGCTTCGCTGCCCGAATCGATCAGCTGATGCTGGAGTTCGCGCGGCGTGTACAGCGGATTGACGTTCACCACCGTATAGCCGGCGCGCAGGATCGCCGCCATGGCCACCGGATATTGCAGCACGTTCGGCAGCATGATCGCCACGCGCGCGCCACGTTGCAAGCCCTTGCTTTGCAGCCAGGCGCCCATCTGCAGCGACAGCTTGTCGAGTTCGCGGTAGGTGAGGAATTTATCCATGCACACGAAAGCATTGCGGTCCGCATATTTCTGGAACGACTCTTCCAGCAAATGCGTGACGGAACGGTATTGCGTGCAATCAATCTCTGCGGGAACGCTGTCCGGGTACGACTTCAACCAAATCTTGTCCATCTCGCCTCATCTTTATCTGTAAAAGGGATGCGCCTCCTGGTGCATCCACATTGTTTATGCTGCTATCTTCGTTTCGTCACGCAAGGCGCGACGCAAAATCTTGCCGACGTTGGTCTTCGGCAGTTCATCACGGAATTCGATGTATTTCGGCCGCTTGTAGCCCGTGAACTGCTCCTTGCAATACGCGGCCAGCACGGCCTGGGTCAGGTTCGGGTCCTTGCGCACGACAAACACTTTCACGGCCTCGCCCGAGTGCTCGTCAGGCACGCCCACGCAGGCGCACTCGAGCACGCCCGGATGGGCCGCAATGACGGCCTCGACTTCGTTCGGATACACATTGAAGCCGGAAACGAGAATCATGTCTTTCTTGCGATCCACGATCTTCACGTAGCCGCGCTCGTCCATGATGCCCACGTCGCCCGATTTGAAGTAACCGTCCGGCGTCATGACCTTGGCCGTCTCATCGGGACGGTTCCAGTAGCCGCTCATCACTTGCGGGCCACGGATGGCGATTTCGCCCGTCTGGCCCAGCGGCACTTCCTTGCCGTCATCGTCGAGGATGGCAATGTCGGTCGAGGGCACGGGCAAGCCGATGGTGCCGGAAAACGCCGTGCTGTCGGCGCGGTTGCAGGTGGCAACAGGCGACGTTTCCGACAAGCCATAGCCTTCGATGATGGACACGCCCGTTACTTGCAGCCACTTGTCGTTGACGGCTTGCTGCACCGCCATGCCGCCGCCATTGGCGATCTTCAAGCCCGAGAAATCGAGCTTGGCGAAGTCGGGATGATTGACCAGCGCGTTATACAGCGTATTGACCGCAGGCAACAAATTGAACTTGTACTTGCCCAGTTCCTTGATCAGGCCAGGGATATCGCGCGGATTAGGGATCAGGATATTCAGCGCGCCCACACGCGTGCCCCACATCGCGCACGCCGTCAGGGCAAAGATATGGTACAGCGGCAAGGCGCAGACGATGATCAGCTGCTCGCGGCTGTTCTGGTCGAGCGCCGCGCCCGACCACGCTTCGCTTTGCAGCACATTGGCGATCACATTGCGATGGCTCAAGGTCGCACCTTTCGACACGCCCGTGGTGCCGCCCGTATATTGCAGGAAGGCAGCATCGTTGATGCTCAGCTCGACGGGCGTGAGCTTCATGCGGCTGCCCAGCGCCAGTGCCTGCTTGAAACGCATGGCGTTCGGCAAGGAATACGCGGGCACCATCTTCTTGACGTTGCGCACGACAAAATTGACGATCATGCCCTTCAAGCCGCCCAGCATTTCGCCCATGCTGGCAACGACGATGTGCTTGACAGCCGTCTTGCTCAGCACTTGCTCGACCGTATGGGCAAAGTTTTCCAGCACGATGATGGCTTCGCTGCCCGAATCGTTCAGCTGGTGCTCGAGTTCGCGCGGCGTATATAAAGGATTGACGTTGACCACCGTGTAGCCGGCGCGCAGCACGGCCGCGATCGCCACCGGATACTGGAGTACGTTCGGCATCATCAGGGCGACTCTGGCCCCCTTTTTCAAGCCGCGGCTTTGCAGCCAAGCGCCCAGCTGGCGCGAATAGGTGTCGAGTTCGGCATAGGTGAGAAATTTGTCCATGCAGACATAGGCATTACGGTCCGCATATTTTTGAAACGCTTCTTCCAGCAAATGCACCAGCGAACGATATTGATCAGGATCGATGTCGGCGGGGACGCCGGGAGGATACGACTTCAGCCAAATTTTTTCCATCCTGTGCCTCTTGTCTCGAATAATCGTGGGGGAGCCGGCGCATCTTGCCGACGCGGATCATTGCTGCGGATTCTGTCGTCCGGCAGTCAGTTTGAGCATTCTGACGAGCAATTGCTCTATGCTACTAATGCGATGCTATCGGGCGCCGCGCTTCCATGCAAGCGCTTTCAACAGTATTCGAGCAGCAACTCTAGGGGCATTTTGTGCTGCATTGCAGCATGATAAATACGCTGTTACCGAATCGCTTGCCTCGGCGTACTGGACAATCTTTACGGGTCAGGGGCTGGACAATTGTTCCAGCGCACGCCTGCGCTCAGGCTTCTTGATCTGGGCCATTGTGTGCACTGCAGCATAAAAAGCACGAAAGTTCTTTTTTTCTTCCAGCAATTTTTTGAAGGCAGGCAAAAATTCATTGTAGGTAGACACGGAAGCCAGGTGCGCATTGCTCAATGGCTGCTCGAACCAGCGGTCGTAACCGGCAAAACCACCCCAGTTTTTCTTCAGTGCCTGATATGCATCTTGCAATGCCGCAAACACCTGCGCCTTGCGCGCGCGCTTCTCCGCATCGCTGGCCTCGCTCGCATACACGACTTCCAGTTCCCCCCGGTATATCAGCAGCAAGGCCAGAAAATCCTGGCGCCGCGCCGCGTACTGGGCGTACGACGCGCGCATCGCGTCATTGCCCTCGCGCGCCAGCCAGCGCTGCACGCCCGCCTCTTCCACGGCACTGGCAAACGACTCGTTGAAGGCCGAATCGCCGGGCACGTACACCACCTGATGCGCCAGTTCATGGAAAATCAGGCGCGCCAGTTCCGCATCGTTGTAGTTGATAAAGGTCGACAGCAGCGGGTCGTCGAACCAGCCCAAGGTGGAATAGGCGGGCACGCCGCCCACCTGCACGTCGTAATGCTGGGCGCGCAGCTCGTCGGCATACGCGAGCGCCTCGTCCTTGCTGTAATAGCCGCGGTAATTGACGCAGCCGGCGATGGGAAAACACCATTGCAGCGGCTGCAGCGACAGTTCCGGCGTGGCCACCACGTTCCACAGCACGAAGGGGCGCCGCAGGGCCGCGTAGTTCTTGTAGCTGCCATTGTCCGGTAAATCCAGCTCGCTGACGGCAAAGCGGCGAATTTGCTGCGCCTTGGCCAGGCGCACTTTCAGGCGCGGCTCGGTGGCCGGATCATCGAGCCAGTCACCGATGGGCCGGGCGCCGGACCACAAGGCATATTGCCCCTGCGCCGCCTGCGTGTAGTAGCGCAGCTGCGTGCAGCCGCCCAGCGACAGGCACAAGGTGCCGACAAGCAGGCGGACCGGCCAGCGCGCCAGGGCCATGCTCAGGCAGCCTTTTCCACTTCGACCAGCGTATCGTAAAACGTCGGCGCGCGGCCCATGTCCGTCAGGCGCTGGCTCGTCACTTCATTGGCGTTCTTGCCGTCGCTGGCGAGTTTCTTCCACCATACGGACAAGCCCACCACCAGGCCCCGTCTCGCCTTGTCCGTGACCCTGGCCTTGGCGACAAAACTGCCGCGGTCATTGAAGATGCGCACCATGTCGCCGGCCGTGATGCCGCGCGCGGCGCAGTCGTCCGGATGGATGTCGAGGTGCGGCTCGCCTTCGGCCGCGCGCAGGCTTTTCACGTTCACGAAAGTAGAATTGAGGAAATTGCGCGCCGGCGGGGAAATCATGGCCAGCGGGAAGCGCGCCGCCAGCGCAGGATTGCTGGCTTGCGATTCGTGCGGTGCAATATACGTGGGCAAGGGATCGAGTCCCGCCTGCGCCATGGCTTCCGAATACAACTCACACCTGCCCGATGGCGTAGGGAAACCGCCCTCGGCAAATGGCGCCTCGGGCATGGCCAGCTTTTGCCAGCCCCTGCGTTTCAGCGATTCCCAGTCAAAATGCACGGCGCGTGCATCTGTGCTGTCGAAGGCCTTGGCCGCCAGCGCATCGTCACTTTCCTGGAAGCACGGGTCATCAAAGCCCATGTATTGGGCCAGCAGGCGGAAGATTTCCGTATTCGCCTTCGCTTCGCCCAGCGGCGCCACGGCCGCGTTGTTCGCCATCATGTACAGATGGCCGTAGGTGGAATGCGCATCGACGTGTTCCAGCTGCGTGGTGGCTGGCAGCACGATGTCGGCGTAATCGACGGTATCGGTCTGGAAGTGTTCGAGCACGACCGTAAACAAGTCTTCGCGGGCAAAACCCTGCGCCACTTTCGAGGAATCGGGCGCCACCGCCAGCGGATTCGAGTTGTAGACGATCACGGCTTCCACCTGCGGGCCGAATTCGGGCGAGCTGGCTTTCAACAGGTCGTCGCCGATGGTGCTCATGTTGATGGTGCGCGGCGTGCCTTTGAGCAAATCCGGGCGCTGCAGGGCCTTGCGGTTGACGGGGAAGGAACCCGAGCTTGACAGTTGCATGCCGCCGGCAGGATGGCGCCACGCGCCCGTCAGGGCTGGCAGGCAGGCGATGTTGCGCACGGCCATGCCGCCGCCATGCACGCGCTGCACGCCGTAGTTGGTGCGGATGGCGGCGCCTTCGCCAGAGCGGCACGCCTGGCCATACAGGCGTGCCAGTTCCACCACTTCCGTGGTCGTGATGCCGCATACCTCGGCAACGCGCTCGGGCGGCCATTCCAGCGCCCGCTGTTTCAAGGCATCGTAGCCTACAGTGTAGCGTTCGATGTAGTCATGATCGAGCAAATCTTCCAGAATCAAGACATACATCAAACCCAGCGCCAGGGCCGCGTCGGTACCCGGCAGCAAGGCGATATGCTGGTGGCATTTTTCTGCCGTCAGCGAACGGTAGGGATCGATGGCGATCAGGGTGGCGCCATTGCGCTTGGCTTCCTGCGCCCGCATCCAGAAGTGCAGGTTCGAGGCGATCGGGTTGCCACCCCAGATGATGATCAACTTGGCGTTCTGGAACTGTTCCAGGTCCGTGCCGATGCTGGCGCCCACCGTGTAGCGGTAGCCCGTGGCGCCGGCCGACGCGCAAATGGTGCGGTCCAGCAGGGAAGCACCGAGCTGGTTGAAGAAACGCGAGGACATCGATTCGCCCTGCACCAGGCCCATGGTGCCGCAGTAGCTGTACGGCAAGATCGCCTGCGGATCGCGCGCGGCGATCGGTTTCAACCGGGCCGCGATGGTCGTCAGTGCTTCGTCCCAGCTGATGCGCTCGAACTTGCCTTTCCCCTTCTTGCCCACGCGGCGCAGCGGATGCAGCAGCCGGTCCGCATGGTAGGTGCGCTCCGTGAAGCGCGATACCTTCGTGCACAGTACGCCAGCCGTGGTCGGGTGGTCAGGATCGCCCTTGACGGCGGTGGCCACCCCATCGGTCACGGTGACCAGCAAGGCGCAGGTATCGGGGCAATCGAGCGGGCAGGCGGCGCGCACTTGGGTGGTGGTCATGGTGCAATCCAAAAACGTTGGGGGAAGGCGATACTGTAAACCATTCCGCGCGCTTGCTGTTGGCGTCAGGGCAAGCTGGTCCGTGCGCTGGATTTACCCGGCAAACAAGGGCTACAATGCACTATTAGCCACGCCTGTTTTTGATCAAACAAGCGCGGTCCGGCGCGCCATACATTGCTGCGTGCCAGCATCCACAGGAGAGTCCCATGAAACTAGTTGATCCGATCTTGGCGTTTCAATCCGAGCTGCAAGGTATCCGCCGCGACCTGCATGCGCACCCCGAGCTGTGCTACGAAGAACAGCGCACCTCGGACGTGGTCGCCGCCAAACTGACGGAATGGGGCATTCCCGTGGTACGCGGCCTGGGCCGCACTGGCGTGGTCGGCATCATCCAGCATGGCACCTCCAAGCGTGCCATCGGCCTGCGCGCCGATATGGATGCCTTGCCGATGCAGGAAATGAATACTTTCGAGCATGCCTCGCGCCACCCGGGCAAGATGCACGCCTGCGGCCACGACGGCCACACGGCCATGCTGCTCGGTGCGGCCCATTACCTGGCGCAACACCGCAACTTCGATGGCACTGTCTACCTCGTCTTCCAGCCGGCGGAAGAAGGCGGCGCCGGCGCGCGCGAAATGATCGAAGATGGCTTGTTCAGCCGCTTTCCCATGGATGCCATTTACGGCATGCACAACTGGCCGGGCGCCGAAACGGGCACCCTGAGCGTGGTGGAAGGGCCGATGATGGCGTCGAGCAATGAATTCCACGTCACCGTCAAGGGCAAGGGCGCGCATGCGGCCCAGCCCCACAAGGGCATCGACCCCGTGATGGTGGCCGTGCAAATCGCGCAAAGCTGGCAAACCGTCATCACGCGCAACAAGAGTCCGCTCGACACGGCCGTGCTGTCGATCACGCAAATCCATGCGGGCAGTGCCACCAACGTGATTCCCGATGACGCCAGCCTGGTCGGCACCGTGCGCACGTTTACCACGCCCGTGCTGGACCTGATCGAAGAGCGCATGCGCGAGATCGCCGTGCACACTGCCGCCGCTTTTGGCGCGGAAGTCGACTTCCACTTCAAGCGCAACTATCCGCCGCTGGTCAACCATGCGAAAGAAACGGCGTTTGCCGTCGACGTGATGAAAAGCGTGGTGGGCGCGGACAAGGTCAACGCGAATGTCGAACCCACCATGGGCGCGGAAGATTTCGCGTTTTTCCTGCAGGAAAAGGCCGGCTGTTACATCTTTATCGGCAATGGCGATGGCGATCACCGCGATGGCGGCCACGGCCTGGGCCCGTGCGTCTTGCACAATGGCAGCTACGACTTCAACGACAATCTGCTGCCAATCGGCGCCAGTTTCTGGGTCAAGCTGGCCGAAGCGAGCCTGCCCGTCGCTTGATTCAGCTCAGCTTGTCCGGACCTGTGCCCAGACGCTGGCCCGGATTCAACGCTTCCAGGGCCAGCAAGGCTGCCGCATGGTCGGCCGTCGGGTGGCTGGTGGCGAGGGTTTCATAGCGCTGCGTCACCAGTTGCGTCACTGGCAAGGTGACGTGCGCCGCTTCGGCCGCCGCGAGGATATTGTGCATGTCCTTGATCTGGCTCTTCACCTGGCCACCGGCAACAAAGTTGCGCGCCAACATGCGCTGGCCATGTACGTCCAGAATCTTGCTCTCGGCAAAACCGCCGCGGATGGCTGCCCGCACGGCAGCCGCATCGGCACCCGCCGCCTGGGCCAGCAGCAAGGCTTCCGCCACGATATTCAGGGTCGCGCCGACGATCAGCTGATTGCACAGCTTGGCCACCTGGCCACTGCCGGGCGGGCCCACCAGAGTCGGGCGCCCCATCGCCGCCAGGAGAGTTTCCACACGCGCGTAATCGCCGGCGCTGGCACCGGCCATGATGGCCAGGGTACCCGCCTGCGCCCCGCCGACACCGCCCGACACGGGCGCATCGATGAAGCCATGGCCAGCGGCGTGCAAGGTGGCATGAAATTGCTGGGCTTCCGATTGCTTGGTGGAACTCATATCGATCCACAGCGCACCAGCGGGCAAGGCCGGCAGCGCCTCTTGCAACACGTGCGCCACGATGGGACCGGCTTCCAGCATCGAGATGACCACGTCCGCGCCATCGACCGCTTCAGCTACGGATACGGCTGCCTGCGCCCCTGCCGCACGCAGGAGTTGGGCCTTGCTGTGCGTGCGATTCCAAATTGTGACAGAATATCCAGCGCGTAGCAGGCACCGGACCATCGGATCCCCCATCAGACCGATACCGAGAAATGCGATTTTTGTAGAGAATGTCAATTGAACCCCTGAGATCAACAAGTGGCGAGAGCGGCATCAAAGCAGGTGCCTGTACAAACAAGACAATAGCCTAACGGCCAATTTTACGATGAAAGCCTCTATGTTCTTCAAGAAGAATCTCCTCAAATCCATCGCCGCCGTTGCCGCGCTGATGGCGGCCAACGCCGGCTTTGCCGCCGACGACAAACTGATCGACTCCGTCTACGGCGAATATGCCAAGGGTGTCAAAGTACAGATGCTGCGCGCTGGCGTGACGTCGAACTGGGATAAGGCCTGGTTTGTATCGAATGGCACTCAGCTGAGCGGTTACTGGGATGCCAGCATCGGCGGTTGGGATGGCAAGAGCTATCGCAACGTCCCCGGCCAACATCAAAAACTGTGGGACCTGGGCTTTACCCCTGTCTTCCGCTTTGAAAACACGAATAAGCTGGGCTTCTATGCGGAAGGCGGCATTGGCGTACATATGCTGTCGAAGCTGTACGATAACGACGATAACCGCCTGTCGACCCACTTCCAGTTCGGTGACCATATCGGCGTCGGCTATGTCTTCAATAACAAATGGGAAGTCGCTGCGAAGATCCAGCATTTCTCGAACGGCGGCTACAAAAAGCCAAACAGCGGCGTCAATTACATGAACGTCAAAGTCGCTTATCACTTTTAATGGGTTTGATAAATGACAAAGGCAGCGCGTAGCGCTGCCTTTTTTTATGCCGTTACGCTTTGGCGGCTGAATCAGCAGACGAAAAAAAACCCCACCGGAGTCCGGCGGGGTTTTTCTCTACTGCGAATAACAAGCCTGACGATAACCTACTTTCACACTGGTTGCAGCACTATCATCGGCGCAAAGTTGTTTCACGGTCCTGTTCGGGATGGGAAGGGGTGGGACCAACTTGCTATGGTCATCAGGCATAACTTGTACTGGCGCTTGTTCTCTGTTGAGCAACAAGGCCATGAATCTGGAAGAAGTAGGATTATGTATTGAGGTATTAGTGTTACAACACTAAGGGGTAATGATTGCGATCAACAACACGCAACATGTACTTTCTCATCCTCTGTACCTGCTAAGGTTATAGGGACAAGCC
>NZ_JBXAKW010000004.1:0-478325 GCF_058798815.1 Janthinobacterium sp. GW822-FHT07A03
CAATCCGAAGATCACTGCTGCACTACATCAAATGCCCACACTTATCGACTGTTAATTGTTAAAGAACTGTATTCGGCACTGCTTTCGCGCTATAGACAAAGCGTTGTGTTTGTCAGCTGCGAAGAAGGAATAGTATGAAGCAATTTGCTACGTCCGTCAACTCCTTCTTTTTCTCACTATACTCAGCATTTGCATGCGTCGTTCAGCGAGGGGGCGAATTATAGCCCTGCCCCGCGCGGCCCGCAAGCGCTATTTTCCCGCCCTCGCCGCCCAGCAAGCATAGTCTTCACTTCAAGCGCCTTTTTGTGCAGCCTGTCGCAATCGGCTGGCGTAGTTCGTGGTCTTTAGGCACAGTGGCAACATCAGACTCTGACGCTACTCAACAAGGGGTTAAACTTGCCCGCTGCGTCGATTAACTCTTGTACTTGAAAGTGCCCCCATGCTTCCGATTTCCAGCCTGCCCCAATTGTTGAAAACCATCCTCGCTTGGTTGCAACGGGCATTCGACGCGACGACGACCTGGGTTACTCAGTTGTCTTGGTGGAAATTCTTCCTGTTCGCTGCACTGGCTCTGATCGCCGGTTCCATTTTGCAAGATGAGCTGTTCTCGTCCAGCCCGGACGAAGAAGTGGTCATCAAGTCGCATAAACGCAGCAACAAGGGTTCAGGGGAAACCAATATCCTGATCGACGATACGGGCATCCATTTCAATCCCCGCAACGGCAAGAACCGGCGCAGCAGCACGGCCGATGCGGCCAGCGATCCAGCCGATGCCGCCGAGGCGGACGCAAAAGCCAGTGCCGTGCCACCGGAACCGCCGCAACCACCGGCCGCCCCTGCCAAGCCCAACTATCCGGTGACCACCGATGCTTCGGGGGAAGAAGTCCATATTGAACTGCCGCCACAAATCGGCGAAGAGTTGTCGAATGCCATCGAAGAAGCCGTCGATGATGCGGCCGAGCAAAAAGTGTCGCGCTACCACCAGCAAGCCTCGACCTGGTTCAAGAGCTTTGTGTCCTTGCTGGTACTGGCCCTGTTCGCCATGAAAGCCCTGGTCGGCGGCAAGAAACGCGCCGAAGCGGAAACCGTCACGGCCAACGAAGCGGCTGAACGGGAATCCATGCAGCGCCAGCTCAGCGAAGCGAAGATGCAGATGATGCAGGCGCAAGTCGAGCCGCACTTCCTGTTCAATACGCTTGCCTCCGTCGAGCACCTGATCCAGGTCGACCCGCCGCGCGCGGCCAAGATGCAACGCAGCCTGATCCAGTATCTGCGCGCCGTGCTGCCGCAAATGCGCGACAACGCCCTGATTACCAACCTGGGCCGTGAAGCGGACATGGTACAAGCGTACTTGAACCTGCTCAAAATGCGCATGGAAGAACGCCTGACCGTCGATTTCCAGATTCCCGACGGCCTGCGCAGCGCCGCCTTCCCGCCCATGATGCTGCAATCGATGGTGGAAAATGCCATCAAGCACGGCCTGGAAGTCAAACCGGAAGGCGGCACCCTGCGCATCGTGGCCGAAGTGGCGCACAGCAAGCTGCGCGTGACGGTCACTGACGACGGCCTGGGCTTTGGCGTGGTACCCAGCGATGGCACGGGACTGGGCTTGCCCACCATCCGCGAACGCCTGAAACTGCTGCATGGCGACCAGAGCAGCCTGACCATTACGCCAAATCAACCGTCCGGCGTGTGTGCGGTGATCGAAGTGCCATATCAATTGTCCAAATAAGACAGTTGATAAAAACGCTAAATCATTGAATAATCAATCTTCGCCTGTTCACACTTGAGACCTATGCCTACCGCTATTATTGCCGACGACGAAAGACTGATGCGCGACCAGCTGCGCCTGCGCCTGGGCCAGGCCTGGCCTGAACTGGAAATCATCGGCGAAGCCAAGAATGGCGACGAAGCGATCGAACTGGTGGAACAACTCAAACCGGACTTTGCCTTCCTCGATATCCGCATGCCAGGCAAGACGGGCATGGAAGCGGCGCAAGTGATAGGCAGCAAGACGCATATCGTCTTCGTCACGGCCTATGACAGTCACGCCGTCGAAGCCTTCGAGCGGGGTGCCGTCGACTACGTGCTCAAGCCGCCCGAGCATGAGCGCTTGCTGGTGACGGTAGAGCGCCTGAAAACGCACTTGAACAAACCGGCCCTGGACGTCAACAGCAGCGTCACGGCCATGCTGTCGCAACTGGCGGAAAAAATCACGGCCAAGCCCACCTACTTGCAATGGATACAGGCCAGCATCGGCCAGGACTTGCGCATGATCCCCGTGGAAGAGATTTTGTTCTTCCGTTCTGACGAGAAATACACGTGCGTGCAGACGGCCAAGTATGAAGCGCTGATCCGCAAGCCCGTGCGCGACCTGGCCGAAGAGCTCGATCCTTCGCTGTTCTGGCAAATCCACCGCGCCACCCTGGTCAACGTGAATGCCATCGAAGGCGTGACGCGCGACATCCGCGGCCGCCACCTGGTCCTCATCAAGGGCAAATCCGACAAGCTCGAAGTCAGCCGCAGCTTCCTGCACCTGTTCAAGCAAATGTAAATCGCTCGCCGCCGCCCGGCCAGGCCGGTGCGGCGCCTTGATCTCTTCCTTTCCCCTTCCTGCGCCACATCAAGCCGCACCGCGCCAGCAGGCATAGGCTAGATAAAGTCCAACTCTCCATCGCTGTCTTGCCTGCCTTCGTACACGTTCGCAAGGAGAATCCCATGCCCGACCGAGGCAGTCCCGCACTGCTGCGCATCTTGCCGCTGGGTATGGCGGCTGCGCTTTTGCTGTGCTTGTTTCCCCCACTGAAAGCCCGCCGCCAGCAGCAGGCGCGTGGCCAGGCCATCATCGACAGCGCCAGCGACGCCATCATCAGCATCGACAGCCGGCAAATCATCCTGCATGCGAACGCGGCGGCTGCCAGATTGTTCGACGACACGCCGGCCGGCATGCGCGGCATGCGCCTGGGCCACTACATCCTGCGCGACTTGCGTACCCTGGGCGGCCTGGGCAAGCACGATGACGAGCCGCCGTTTGGCGATATCAGCCAGGAACTGCGCCTGACGGGCCGGCGCGCCACCGACTACACCCTGACGGGACGGCGCAGCGATGGCGTCATGTTTCCCCTCGAAGGATCGCTCTCGGCCATGCAGGAAGATGGCCATAGCGTATTTACCATCATCGTGCGCGACATTACCGCGCGTCAGCAGATGCATGAACAGCTGGCCCGCTCCTTTTCGCAATTGCGTGAATTGTCGAGTGCGCTGCAAACCATCCGCGAAGAAGAACGCAAGCATATCGCGCGCGAACTGCATGATGACCTGGGACAATTGCTGGCCACCTTGCGCGTCGACCTGACCCTGGTGCGCCAGCACTCGGACACCACCGCGCCCCTGCAAGCCTTGCTGCACAGTATGGACGGCTTGCTGGTGACGGCCATTACCTCGCTGCGGCGCATCGCCAGCAACCTGCGCCCGCGCGCGCTCGATGAAGGGGGATTGTATTTTGCACTGCAAAAACTGCGCCATGACTTCCTGTTGCGCCGCGCCATCCATTTCGACTTGCTGGCCGACGAGGCCGACCTCGTGCTCGACGATGCACGCAGCACTGCCATCTATCGCATCGTGCAGGAAGCACTGACGAATATCGCGCGCCATGCCGAGGCCAGCCACATCACCATCGCCCTGCACCGCATCGACTCCTCGCTGGCGATCACCATCCAGGATGACGGCCGCGGCATTGCCGAACACGACCTGGAAAAAGCCACGGCACTGGGCTTGCTGGGCATGCGCGAGCGGGTGTGGGGCTTGAACGGCAGCATCCATATCGGCGCCGATAGCGAACTGGGCGGTACACGCATCGACATCTCGCTGCCCATGCAGGCAGAGGCGGCAGCCGCGGCGATGCAATGAAAAAGGCGCCCGCAGGCGCCTTTGCTTCGTCACATCGAATGATGCTTAGAATTTGTGTGCCAGACCAATCTGGTACGAGGTCAGCGACTTGACGCGCTCGCGGCCAGCGTAAGCGTACACGTCGGTGCGCTTCGACAGGTGGTAGTCGTAGCCGACGCCGAATTCCTTGATGGTGTCCTGATCCTTGACTTTGTTGTTGCTTTGCTCTTGCTTGCCATACGACACTTTGGCATCGCCGCCGCCCACCGTGTAGTTCAGGCCGATCAAGTAGGACTTGAATTCGCCAGTCGTGGCAACCTTGGTGTCGCCTTTCGAGTAGGCGGCGGTGATCTTGGCTGGGCCGAATTTATAGCCTCCACCGATGGACCACAGGTCAGCCTTGGCTGCCGTTGCCGTTGCTTGCACGGCTTTTTCGTAGCCGGCGTGCAGGCTGATCGGGCCATTGTCGTAGGTTGCCAGGCCGATTACTCCTGCGTCAGCGCTGTTGACTTCGCTCAGCACGTATTGCAGGCTGCCCACGAAACCGTCAAAGCTTGGGCTGTTGTAGGTCACGGCATTATTGACGCGCGACGTGCCGACGCCCGAACGCAGCAGGGTTTCATTGTTCTTGCCAACCACGCCGTAGGTGTTGAATGGGTCGACGCGGGCGATGGTGCCATCGACCAGGTTCTTGGTGCGGCCCAGGATGGCGGTACCAAACGCGCCTTTCAAGCCCACGTAAGCTTGACGGTCGAACAACACGCCTTTTTGCGCACCGGTGTCGGCCAGGAATTCACTTTCCAGGTTGAAAATTGCGGACAGGCCGCCACCCAGATCTTCCGTGCCCTTGAAACCGAGGCGCGACGCATTGTTTTCGCGTTCCACGGTCGGCTGGCCAGTGGTCTTGGCAATACCGAGGTCAACCAGACCATATACGGTGACGTTCGATTGTGCTTGCGCCGTAGCTGCTGCGAAGGTGCCGACGATCAATGCTGCCAGAGTAATTTTTTTCACTTGAGAATCTCTACATTAGGTTGGACAAGATGAGCTGCTGCTGAGCTGCTTAGCTGCTGAACCGAATCATGCCCACGAAATACTTCAACAATATGACATCGACAAGATGTTGTTTTTTGGAACAACATCTTGTTAGATAAAAACAACAGGCGAAAAAAAACCGCCCGCAGGCGGTTTCTCTTGCCGTGCAGGCCTTATTTCAGACGGCAGCTCAGCAGCCAGTAGTATTCCAGGCGCTTCATGCGGATTTCGCGGGCCGAATGGGCAAACTTCTTGCGCAGATGGCTATCCGACGGGAAATTCTTCAGCACTTCATAGCGCTCGCCCCCATCCGTCGTGCGGAACTGGTGGGTATTGCCTTCCAGGTCGGTGCGCGCGATCACCGTGCTGCTGCCATCGACATAGGAATTGTCGATCAGCACCAGCAGGATGTCCTTGCCCAGCTTGCTGCGCAATTGCTTCAGGTATTTGTCCTGGTCTTCGCGCTTGACGTGCGACCACCAGAAGCCCGCGAACACGGCCGTGAACTTGCCTAACATGTCGTCAGGCAAGTTGAATGCGTCGAGCTTGGCGAAGGTGACGTTGTCGGGCAAGCCGCGGGCCTGGGCCAGCGCCAGCATTTCATCGTTGATATCGGTGGCCAGCACGGACTCGGCCGACTCGGCGACCACTTCAGTCCAGTAGCCGGTACCGCAGGCCAGTTCCAGCACGGTGTGGCCTTCCAGCACGTCGGCGACCTTGTCGCGCAACACTTCCAGGTCTTCCTGGCGTTCGGGCTTGTCATAGACGCGCTCGTACTGCTGCGCGATGGTGGCGTAATATTTGGCAAGCTGATCGGTAATCATTGTTTCTTCTCTTCTTAAATAATCTTGGCCAGGCACATCGCCCGGCCGACTTCATGCATTGTTATAGTTCGTAGTGCTCTTTATCACCGCTCATCGCCTGCTCGATGAGCTTGCGGTTCAAGGTCGGCGTCAGCAACTCGATAAAGGTATAAATATAGCTGCGCAAATACGCGCCCTGCTTGACGGCCACGCGCGACACATTCATGCCGAACAGGTGCCCGACAGGGATGGCGCGCAAGCCTTTGTCGCGCTCGGCATCGAAGGCCATACCCGCTATGATACCAATCCCCATGCCCAACTCGACATAAGTCTTGATCACGTCCGCGTCGATGGCTTCCAGCAAGATGTCCGGTTTCAGGCCGCGCAACACGAAAGCGTGGTCGATCTTGTTGCGTCCGGCGAACGCACTGTCATAGGTAATCAGGGGGAAGGCGGCGATTTCTTCCAGGGTCACGGACTTCGACTTGAGCAGCGGATGGTCGACCGGCACCACCACCACGTGTTCCCATTGATAGCAGGGCAAGGTGATCAGGCCATCGATGGCGGCGATCGATTCCGTGGCGATGGCGAGATCCGCCTGGTCGCGCTGCACCATCTCGGCGATCTGGCGCGGATTGCCTTGCAGTAACGACAATCTTACCTTCGGGAACTTCAGCATGAAGGCTTGCACGACCTTGGGCAAGGTGTAGCGCGCCTGCGTATGCGTGGTGGCAATGGTAAAGCTGCCGCTGTCCTGCGCCGCGAATTCCTTGCCGATGCGCTTCATGCTGTCGATTTCCTGCATGATCAGCTCGACGGACTCCAGCACCAGGCGGCCCGGCTCCGTCAAGCCGCGGATGCGCTTGCCGTGGCGCGTGAAAATATCCACGCCCAGTTCTTCCTCCAGCTCGATGATGGCTTTCGATACGCCCGGTTGCGACGTAAACAAGGCCTTGGCGGCGTCCGTCAGGTTGTAGTTCTGCCGGACCGCTTCGCGCACGAAGCGCAGTTGATGGAGATTCATTGCTGGTTTGCCCTAGATTGCCGTGATTTGCCGAGTTTCCGCCCCACCCATGATTTTGCATTCATGCATATACGCATATCGCATATAAGCAAATGCGTACTTAGTAGTTTGGATTAAACACTAAGTTTATTACTATTGCGGGTACTTTGGGGGTGCAAGCATGACTTTGTCTTATATAGTCTCAGGATTTGCCGTAGGATTACTCGTAGGAATGACCGGCGTGGGCGGCGGCTCGCTGATGACGCCGCTGTTAACCCTGCTGTTTGGCGTGCCGCCTTCCGTGGCGGTGGGTACCGACCTGGCGTTCGCCTCGATCACCAAGAGCGCGGGCACCCTGACGCACCGCCTGCGCGGCACCATCCGCTGGGATATCGTCAAGCGCCTGTGCATCGGCGCCCTGCCCGCCGCCGTCATCGCGACCCTGGCGCTGAAATCGTTCGGCACCCTGTCGCCGGAAATCGGCCAGATCATCCGTTACTCGATCGCCGGTTCCGTGCTGCTGACCGTCGTGGCACTCATTTTCAAGGGCCGCATGTTGGCCTGGATCAATGCCCACCCTGAGAAACAATTGCAAGGCAACAGGCTTTCCGCAGCGACCATCATTGCCGGCGCCGTGCTGGGCGTGCTGGTGACGGTGTCGTCGATCGGCGCCGGCGCCATCGGCGCGACCTTGCTGGTGATGCTGTATCCACGCATGAGCTCGGCCGAAGTGGCGGGCACCGACATCGCCTACGCCGTGCCCCTGACGGCCATCGCCGCGCTGGGCCACTGGTGGCTCGGCTCCATCCACTGGGAATTGCTGGCCTCCCTGCTGGTCGGCTCCCTGCCCGGCATCACGCTCGGCTCCTGGGTCGCCCGCTCCGTGCCGGAAAAGTTTTTAAGAGTCTTGCTGGCGATGACCTTGACCGGCGTGGCAGTAAAGCTAATCTATTAAGTGGCAAGAGCAGTATCAAGAACATAATCCCAGGCAATCGTCCAGCACCCCGGCTTTTTTAGGAATTGATATGTACCATTACGATCAGTACGACCACCTCATCATCAAAGAACGCATCGCCCAGTACCGAGACCAGGTTGCGCGCCGTATCGCCAATGAACTGACGGAAGAGGAATTCATTCCGCTGCGCCTGCAAAACGGCCTGTACATGCAACGCCACGCCTACATGCTGCGCATCGCCGTGCCGTACGGCTTGCTGTCGTCCAAGCAGATGCGCATGTTCGCGCACATCGCGCGCAAGTACGACCGCGGCTATGGCCACTTCACCACGCGCCAGAACATCCAGTTCAACTGGATTGAGCTGGAACAAACCCCCGATATCCTGACGGACCTGGCTTCCGTGGAAATGCACGCGATCCAGACGTCCGGCAACTGTATCCGTAATACAACATCGGACCCGTTTGCCGGCGTCGCCGCCGATGAAATCATCGATCCGCGCCCGTACGCGGAAGTATTGCGCCAGTGGAGCACCTTCCACCCCGAGTTCATCGCCCTGCCGCGCAAGTTCAAGGTCGCCATCAATGGCGCAGAGGAAGACCGCGCCGCCATCGCCGTGCACGACATCGGCTTGACGGCCGTGCGCAACGCCGCTGGCGAGGTGGGCTTCAAGGTGATGGCCGGCGGCGGCATGGGCCGCACGCCGATCCTGGGCAGCGTCGTGCGCGACTTCCTGCCATGGCAACACTTGCTGACGTACATCCAGGCGATCATGCGCGTGTACAACTTGCACGGCCGCCGCGACAACAAATACAAGGCGCGCATCAAGATCCTGTTGAAAGCCATCGGCGTGGAAGAATTCACGCGCCAGGTGGAAGCGGAGTGGGTCGATTTGAAGGATGGTCCGGAAACCTTGACGGCCGAGGAAATGCAGCGCGTGGCGGACTTCTTCAATCCACCCGCCTACCTTGCCCTGCCGGAACTCGACTACCAGGCCGAACACGCGGACAACAAGGCGTATATAAATTGGCTGGCGCGCAACGTCAAGCCGCACCAGCGTCCCGGCTACGTGGCCGTGGTGCTGTCCCTGAAGAAAACGGGCGTGCCGCCAGGCGACGCGACGGCCGAGCAGATCGACTTCGTGGCCGACCTGGCCGACCGCTACAGCTTTGGCGAACTGCGCGTGACGCATGAGCAAAACCTGGTGCTGGCCGACGTGGAACAGTCGAAACTGTTCGCACTGTGGCAGGAAGCCAAGGCGCACGGCCTGGCCACGCCGAATATCGGCTTGCTGACGGACATGATCTGCTGCCCGGGCGGCGATTTCTGCTCGCTGGCGAACGCCAAGTCGCTGCCGATCGCGGCCGCCATCGCGGAACGCTTCGACAGCATCGACTTCCAGCACGACATCGGCGAGATCGAACTGAATATTTCCGGCTGCATCAATGCCTGCGGTCACCATCACGTGGGCAGCATCGGCATCCTCGGCGTCGACAAGGATGGCAGCGAATGGTATCAAGTGTCGATCGGCGGCGCGCAAGGCAACAACGCGGCCATCGGCAAGATCATCGGACCCTCGTTCTCTTCCCTGCAGATGCCTGAAGTCATCGGCCGCCTGCTGCACGTCTACGTGCGCGACCGCCATGAAGGCGAGCGCTTCGTCGATACGGCCCAGCGCCTGGGCCTGGCGCCGTTCAAGGAACACGTATATGCAACGCCGATCACGGTCGGCAATCTGGTGGGAGAAGACGAATATGTTTGAAGTACGCGAAGAAATCATCAAGAACGCCGCCGTGGTGCCGAATACCTGGGGCTTGCTGCGCCTCGATGAGACGGATACGCCGGAAACGGTGGTCGTGCCTGCAGGCAAGGTCATCGTGCCGCTGCCCGTGTGGCAAGCCCAGCGCGAAACCCTGGCGGCCCGCCTGCCCGACATCGGCGTGTGGCTGGCCAGCGACGAGCGGCCGGAAGAGCTGGCGGCCGATGTGGCGCAATTGCCCGTCATCGGCGTGGACTTCCCGAAATTCACGGATGGCCGCGGCTATTCCATCGCGTTCAACCTGCGCGCCCGCCTGGGTTTCCAGGGTGAATTGCGCGCCATCGGCGACGTGCTGCGCGACCAATTGTTCTCGATGCACCGCGTCGGCTTCGATGCGTATGCGACGCGCCCGGACCGCAGCATCCATGACGCCCTGAAAGGTTTGTCTGTCTTTTCGGAAACCTACCAGGCGTCGTGGGACCAGAAATCGCCGCTGTTCCGCCGCCACCACCGCGAAGGCCAGAATCCTGACCTCGACAACGCGGCCGGCATCTGAGGATCAATCATGAGCGATCTGACTTCTTTGATTGACGCCACCGAGCAAACGCTGACACGCATCGCCGCGGATTTTTCGCCAGCCGTGTTCGCGTCCAGCCTGGCAGCCGAAGACATGGTGCTGACCGACATGATTCTCAAGGCAAAGCTGCCAATCGGCATCTTTTCCCTGGAAACGGGCCGGCTGCACCAGGAAACCCTGGCCGTGCTCGACAAGGTCAAGGCCCGCTACGGCCACGACATCACCCTGTACCGCCCGCAGCCGGAGCTTGTCGCTGCCTACGTGGAACAAAACGGCCTCAACGCCTTTTATAACAGTGTCGAGATGCGCCGCGAATGCTGCCGCATCCGCAAGGTCGAGCCGCTGGGCCGCGCCCTGGCGGGCAACAAGGCCTGGGTCACGGGCCAGCGCCGCGCCCAGTCCACCACGCGCGCAGAATTGCACGTGCAGGAAGACGACGCGGCACACGCGATGACGAAATTCAATCCGCTGGCCGACTGGTCCGAGCAGGATGTGTGGGACTATATCCGTGCCAACGACGTGCCCTACAACGCGCTGCACGACCAGGGCTACCCGTCCATCGGCTGCGAACCATGCACGCGGGCCGTGCAGCCGGGCGAAGATGTGCGCGCCGGACGCTGGTGGTGGGAAAACCCGGATTCCAAGGAATGCGGCCTGCACATGGTGGACGGCAAGTTGATCCGCATCAAATCCGTGGCAGCCTGAACAGATACACAGAACAAGAAAGCATCCAATATGAGCAATATTTTGAACCAGCGTCACCTCGACAGCCTTGAATCGGAAGCCATCCACATCATGCGCGAAGTGGCGGCCGAATCGGCCAACCCCGCGCTGCTGTTTTCCGGCGGCAAGGATTCCGTCGTCCTGCTGCGCCTGGCCGAAAAAGCCTTCCGTCCGGGCAAGTTTCCCTTCCCCCTCGTGCATATCGACACGGGCCACAACTTTCCGGAAGTCATTACTTTCCGTGATAAAAAGGTGGCGCAGCTGGGCGAGCGCCTGATCGTCGGCTCCGTGGAGGATTCCATCAAGCGCGGCACCGTGCGCCTGCGCAACCCGGCCACGGATTCGCGCAATGCGGCGCAAGCCGTGACCTTGCTGGAAACCATCGCCGAACACAGCTTCGACGCCTGCATCGGCGGCGCGCGCCGCGATGAAGAGAAGGCCCGCGCCAAGGAACGCATCTTTTCGTTCCGCGACGAATTCGGCGCCTGGGACCCGAAAGCCCAGCGCCCGGAACTGTGGGACCTGTATAACACGCGCGTGCATCCCGGCGAGAACATGCGCGTCTTCCCCATCTCGAACTGGACGGAGCTGGACGTGTGGCAATACATCGCCCGCGAGAAACTGGAATTGCCGCCGATCTACTTCGCGCACGAGCGCCAGGTGATCCCGCGCAACGGCCTGCTGGTGCCGCTGACGGATCTGACGCCGCCGCGCGACGGTGAAACGGTGGAAACGCAAGTCGTGCGCTTCCGCACGGTGGGCGATATCTCGTGCACCTGCCCCGTCTCGTCCGATGCGGCCACGGTGGACGCCATCATCGCCGAGACGGCAATCACGCAAATCACGGAACGTGGCGCCACCCGCATGGATGACCAGACTTCCGAAGCCTCGATGGAAAAACGCAAGAAAGCAGGGTATTTCTAATGAACGCAGCAATCCAGAACACCACTCTCACCGACAGCGTCGAACGCGGCATGTTGCGCTTTATCACGGCCGGTTCCGTCGATGACGGCAAGAGCACCCTGATCGGCCGTTTGCTGTTCGACAGCAAGGGCATCTTCGCCGACCAGCTCGATGCCATGTCGCGCTCCAAGCACAAGCGCACGGTGGGCGACACGGTCGACCTGTCCTTGCTGACGGATGGCCTGGAAGCGGAACGCGAGCAAGGCATCACCATCGACGTGGCTTACCGTTACTTTGCCACGCCGAAACGCAAATTCATCATCGCCGACACGCCGGGCCACGAACAATACACGCGCAACATGGTCACGGGGGCGTCCACCGCCGATGCCGTCATCATTTTGATCGACGTGTCGAAAGTCAAACTCGGTGACGATGGCAGCGTGGAACTGTTGATCCAGACCAAACGTCATTCGACGATTGCCCATTTGCTGCAGATCGAGCACGTGGTCGTGGCCGTCAACAAGATGGACCTGGTCGATTACGATGAAACGGTGTACAACCGCATCGTCGCCGCCTACCGCGAATTTGCCCAGTCGCTGGGTCTGAAGGACATCACACCGATTCCGCTGTCCGCCTTGACGGGCGACAATGTCGTCGAGCGCGGCGACAAGCTGGGCTGGTACACGGGTCCCACCCTGATCGAGCTGCTTGAGTCCTTGTCTGTCTACGACGAATCGCACGACACGCCGTTCCGCTTCCCCGTGCAGCTGGTGGCGCGCCACAATGGCCACGAAGCGAACGACTTCCGCGGCTACATGGGCCGCATCGAGGCGGGCAAGGTCAGCATCGGCGACACCCTGGTAGTGCAGCCATCGGGCCAGACGGCAACAGTGAAAGATATCGTCACCCTGGACGGCTCGCTGCCGACGGCCGTGGTGGGCCAGTCCGTGACCCTGCTGCTGAATGAATATCTGGACATTTCGCGCGGCGACTTGCTGGCCAGCAGCGAGCGCCCTGCCACCCTGCTGAAACAGGTGGTGGCCGACGTGTGCTGGCTGTCGGAAGACGCGCTGGACCTGCGCCGCAAGTACTGGATCAAGCATGGCACCAGGCAGACAGCGGCCAAGGTGACGGCGATCGAATCGATTCTCGATATCAATACGCAGCAGCGCCATCCGGCCGAAGGCTTGAAGCTGAACGACATCGCCCGCATCAGCCTGAACGTGCAGCAGGCGCTGGCGGCCGATGCGTATGCCGAAATCCGCGCCACCGGTGCGTTTATCCTGATCGATGAAGTCACCCACCAGACGGTCGCCGCGGGCATGGTTCGGCTGTAACCGCGTCTCGACTAAGGAAGACAAGCATGAAAAACTCCACATCTCTCCCCGGCAAGGTCTACCTGATCGGCGCCGGCCCCGGTGCGCAAGACCTGATGACCTTGCGCGGCGCCCGCCTGCTGGCGCAGGCCGACGTCGTGCTGCACGACGCGCTGGTCACCGAAGAGATGCTGGAGCTGTGCCCCCAGGCGCAAAAGATCCTTGTCGGCAAGCGCTGCGGCCAGTTGTCGACGGCACAAGCCTTTATTAACAAGCAACTGGTCGACAACGCGCGCAAGCACGCCGTCGTGGTGCGCCTGAAGGGGGGCGACCCCATGCTGTTCGGCCGTGCCGACGAGGAATTGCGGGCACTGGAAGAAGCGGGTATCGCCGTCGAAGTGGTGCCAGGCATTACCACCGCCCTGGCTGCCGCGGCGGCCACACAGCAGCCGCTGACCAAGCGGGGCGTGTCGCGCAGCGTAGCCTTTTTCACGTCCAGCACGGCGCCGGGCGAACCGGAGCAGACGCGCATTCCCGACTGCGATACCTTGGTGCAATACATGGGCGGCCGCGAAGCCATCGCCACGGCGCAGCGCCTGCTGGCCCTGGGCCGCCGGGCCGATACCCCGGTGGTGGTGATTGAAAACTGCAGCCGCCCGGACCAGCGCATCGTGCGCCTGACGCTGAGCGCCCTGGCGCATGGCCTGGGCGACACCCACGGCCCCGTACTGGTCATGCTGGGCGACGCCATGGCCGCGCGCGCACACCAGTCCATCGAAGAAACCGTCGCCATTCTGGCGCGCCATGCTTGAATAAACACACCGTATTTTACCGACTTTAAAGTCAGTAACCGACGTCTTCCGGGGAAACATGATACGATGCTCACGCATCTTTTCTCGAGAAGTTATTGCGTGACAGCAATGAAAATCACGCTTTGCTCCGCCATAGCGCTTGCCGCGCGGTCTTCCGGCTGACGGAAACCGCCGGGCAATCTCCCCGAAAAAAGCTGCGCCCGCAGGCTGCAATACCGCGCCGCGCAACTTTGGCCTTACGATCACACATGAATTTCACTTCCATGCGCGAAGCACTGACTTCGCTCAGCCGCAGCAATGCCGGCGTCGCCAGCGCTGTGCTGTTCAGCATGCTCGCCTCCATCGCCCTGTGGACGGTGTTCCCGGATATCGACGACGAAAACCATTTATTGGAATGGCTGCAGGCGCTGTTCCTGGCCCTGGCCTGCACGGTGCACGGCGTGCGCGCCTGGCAAGAGACTGACCGCCAGTCCTTGCGTTTCCTCATGCACGCCGGCTTGTCGGCCCTGCTGTTCGGCTTCCTGCTGCGCGAACTCGATATCGACCAATTCGGCACGGCGCCCGCCTGGGCGCAGCTGGAAAAAGCCCTGCGCGTAGTGGAATTGCTGATCCTGATACGCGTGCTGATCTTCTTCGCGCCGCGCGCGCGCAAGGTGTTTGCCCATGCGCCGCAGATTTTCAGCATGCGCATCACCATCCTGACGGCCATCGGCGGCTTGCTGATGGTCGCCGGCTGGCCTTTCGACAAGAAGGTCTTTCACGGCATGCCGGACGCTTACGCGCTGCTGGGCGAAGAAGTGCTCGAACTGGGCGCCTATCTGCTGCTGTTCCTCGCTGCGCTGTCCGACAGCACGGCCGCCGCCCGCATCAGCCTGGCGCCAAGGAAGAAAGCGGTTTAACCGTCGTCAAATCTCAAAGGAAGACGGCAGCGGCAGCAGCCGCTGCAAGGTAGCGGCCACGCGCAGCAGGCGCGGGTCGTCATCCTCGGCCTCGTCGCAGGTATCGTTGATACAGAAAAACGGCAAGCTGCCGAAACGCGCCGCCAGCTCCTCGAGCTGCTGCGGCGCCTGCGCATCGCCGCTGGCGATATGCAGCGGGTCGAGCATGCGCGAGCGCGCAATCCCCTGATGCACCATCCAGCGCGGCACCAGGTCGGGCAGCAATGCCGGCACCTGCCACGAGCGGAACACCGTCGCGCGCACAGCGGCAAACATGGCCGGCGCCAGCCCTTCCAGCGCATGCAGCGCGCTTTTCAGCATGGGCCGCGGCGCATGCGCATACAGGCACGGTTCATGCCGGTATGCGGGGTACTGCGCCGACAGCCATTGCCGCGACAGGGTAGCGCAGTTGACGGGCGCCGCCACGTCGGCGCGCAAGCCCGGCACATCATCGTGCAGCGCGCTTTCCGTGAACACGCTCAAGCACCGGTCCCCTTCCCCGCCAAACCAGAACGCGGAATCGAACGGCGCGCCGAAAAATACATCGTCGTTCAAATACAGGAAACGTTCGGACAAACCCGGGATATGGTGCAGGTACGATTCGATATGGCCGGAATCGAACACGGGCAAGGCGGCGCCGGGCATCAGGCTGGCGTGGTCGATCACCGTCAGGCGCGGTGAAGCGCGCAGCCAGTGCGGCACTTGCCGGTCCGTCAGCAGGTAGACATGGCCGTGGCCGGGGAAGAAACGCTCGAGCGCGCGCAGGTTGTAGCGCAGTTCGCCGTTGTCGCGGTAGCGCCCCGCCACGTTGCCGTGCAGGGCCAGCTGGCCCGGATGCGCCTGCGCCCAGGCGGCGTACGCGTGCTGCCGGCGCGCGCGCCAGGCGGGATCGGCGCCGTCAACCCACAGGTAGACGATGTCAATGCCGCTCAAGGCAGAGGGCTGAAGCCTGGCGCCGCCACGCAGTAATCGGCGATGGCGGCGAGCACGCTGGCGTTCTCGCCCACCGCCTCGACCACCTTCAGGCGCAATTGCGGATGCTGCTGGCGCAGTTCTTCCAGCAGCAGCGGCAAGTCGCGCAGCACATGCCCGCCCTGCCCCAGGAACACGGGCACCACGGTGACGTCGAGGATGGCGCCGGCGGGCAGCTCGGCCAGCAGGGTCGCCACCAGCTCGGGCAGGCGCGGCGTCATCAGTTCAAGGAAGGCCAGGTGCACACTGGTGCCGGGCATGCGCGCCTGGGTCAGGTCGCGCAGGCGCTCGAATGGCGCGGCCCACGATGCGGCGCGCGCGCCATGGGCAAACAGGATCAGCGCCTGTTTCACGTTCGCCTCCATCAGTGCCTCTCCACCCACCACAGGGCGCCCAGCGCCAGCAGCAGGTACAGGGCGCTCGGCGCCACCGCCGTCAGGAAGGCGGGCCAGGTGCTGAGCAAGCCAAGATGCGAGAACAGCGTGTTGACCAGCATGAAGCTCACGCCGATCATGATGCCGATGAAGATCTTCAGGCTGATGCCGCCGCTGCGCGTATGCATGTAGGCAAACGGCAGCGCCAGCGCCATCAAGACGAAAATGGCCAGCGGATCGATCAGCTTTTTCCAGAAGGCGATGCGGAAACGCTCCGTTTCCTGCTTGTTCTCCGCCAAGTGGCGCGTGTACACGGCCAGTTCGCTGGCCGACATGCGCTCGGGATCGGATGCCGACACCGTCAGGATCTTCGGCGTCACTTCCGACGTCATGTCCTTGCTGGCGCTTTGCACCGTGCGCACCAGGCTCGTTTCCTGCCCATAGTAGTTCGCCAGCTTCGGCTCGAAGCCGGGCGAAGTCGCCGCGCTGTTCGAGAACGAGGTTTCCGTCACATCGGTCAGGCGCCAGATATTATTGCCCTGATACGTCGCCCCCTTGGCCACGGTCAAGGTGCGCAAACGCATATCGGTGTCAAATTCATACAGCTTGACGTTTTTCAGCTGGCCGTCCGGACGCGCTTCGCCGACATTGAAGAAGCGCGAACCGGTGACGGTGCCCGTCAGGCCGTCGCTCTTGACCATGTCCTTGGTCCACAGGCCCGAGCGGAATTCGCTCGACACGGCCGCGCCGCGCGAGGTCAGCTTGAGGCGCTCGGCCAGCGGCTCCGTGCGCGGCGTGATCAACTCGCCGAAGATGAAGGTGATGACGACGAAGACGATACCGATACGGAACAGGAAACCGGCGGCCATCGCCGTCGACATGCTCGAGGCGCGCATGATGGTGAATTCGGAACTGGCGGCAAATTGCGCCATCGTGTAGATGGTGCCGATCAGCGCCGCGATCGGCATCACCTCGTACACGTGGCCCGGCACCAGCACCAACACATACAGGAAGGCATACTGGATGGTGTAGCCGTTACGGCCCACCTTGGGCAGCTCGCCCGTCAGATCGATGAAGGCTTGCAGTGCCAGGAAGGCCAGCAGCACGAACAGCACCGCCTGGAATATCGAGACCGCAAAATAGCGCTGTAAAATCTTCATTTCGATGCCGCTTTACTTGGTTTGCCGGCGCGGCGCGCGCGCTTGAAGGCCGCCAGCAGGACCAGCGGATGGTAGCGGTGGTTCACATTCAGGCGCCATGCAAACAGCGCCACCACGGCCAGCGCCGCCAGCAGGTGCAGCGGCCACCAGGCCAGGCCGAAGGTCAGGCGCCCCTGTTTCACGCTCGCTTCGACGACCTTGATCAGGTTGCTGTACGTAAAGAAAATCAGCAGGGCGATAATCAGGTTGGTCGAACTGCCGGCGCGCGGATTGACAAAGCCCAGCGGAATGGCCAGCAGGATCAGCATCAGGCCGATCAGCGGCGCGCTGACCCGCCACAGCAATTCGGCCATGGTGTAGGGATTCGGATCGGCGACCAGCGCCATGGTGCTCATGGCGCGCACGCCCAGTTCCGCGCCCAGTTCCTGCTGCTTGCTCTCGATGCGCATGATGTACTGCTCGAACTCCATGGTCTGGAAGTCCGCCTGTGTCGGCACGCCCTGGTAGCGGCGGCCGCTCTTGAGCACCAGGAAGCGTTCTCCCTTGGCGTCGGTATTGATCACGCCTTCCTTGGCGACGACGACGACGGCGCTGCCTTTTTCATCGACGGTATTGACGAAGACGTTCTGCACCACGTTCTTCTCGCCGCTGACGCCCTCGACGAAAAAGATCCGGTTGCTGCCGGCCGATTCGCGGAACTGGCCCGGCGTGACTTTCTGCAGGTCTTCGCGCTTTTCAAAGCGCGCCACATATTCATCGCTTTTCTTTTGCGCCCACGGCGTGGCGTACAGGCTCAGGATGCCCGTGGCCAGCACCAGCGGCAGGCCGAAGCTGAGCACGGGCCAGATCCAGCGCGACAGGCTCAGGCCCGAGGCGAACCACACCACCATCTCCGACTCCTTGTAGCTGCGCGTGACGACCATCAGCACCGAAATGAAACCGGTGAGGATGATGATGGTGGGCAGCTGCATCAGGGCGGAAAAGACCATCAGGGACATGACGTCGGCCGATGCGATCTTGCCGCCCGCCGCCTTGCCGAGAATACCGATCAGCATCCAGGTGAGCAGGATGCTGAACAAAACAGTGAAGGTGGCCCCGGCGGCACTAGCCAATTCACGTCGAAGGGCGCGTTGAAAGATCATTCGGAGTTTATAATTCGGGTCAGTTAGTTGAGTAACACGTTACTAGTAAATGAAAACGGAGAACCAAATGGACTTTAGCATAAAAGCATTCGATACCAAGAGCACCCTCGGCACGGCCAAAAGCGGATGCATCGCGGTTGCGGTATTCGAAAACAAAAAACTGTCGCCAGCGGCAAAATCGCTGGACAGCAAGGGTGCGATTTCGGCTGCGCTGAAGTCCGGCGACATCAGCGGCAAGCCTGGCAGCACGTTGCTGCTGCGCGCAGTCGATGGCGTCGCCGCCGAACGTGTTCTGCTGGTAGGCATGGGCAGCGATGACACTGTCAGCGAAAAAAGCTTCACAACCGGCGTACAAGCCGCACTGAAGGCCTTCGGCTCGCTGGGCGCTGCGGACGCCATTATCGCATTACCGCTGGCTGAAGTGAAAGAGCGCGACGTAAATTGGGCAATCCGTTGCGTGGTGCAAGCCGCCCACGACAGCGAATACCGCTGCGACTCGCAAAAAAGCAAAAAAGATCCGGCGCCGGCAGGCGTGCGCAAGATCGTCCTGGCGGCGCCAGCAACGGCAGCCACGCGCGGCGCGCTGGCGCAAGCCATCGCCATCGCCAACGGTTCCGACCTGACGCGCAAGCTGGGCGACCTGCCGGCGAACATCGCCAATCCGACCTACCTGGCCAGCACGGCCAAGCAGCTGGCCAAGGATTACAAGTTCGAAGTCGAAATCCTGGACCGCAAACAGCTCGAAGCGCTGAAGATGGGCAGCTTCCTGTCCGTCACCAACGGCAGCGAGCAGCCGCCGAAATTCATCGTCCTGAAACACATGGGCGGCAAGGCCAAGGATGCGCCAGTGGTCCTGGTCGGCAAGGGCATCACCTTCGACACGGGCGGCATTTCGATCAAGGCCGGTCCTGGCATGGATGAAATGAAGTACGACATGTGCGGCGCCGCCTCGGTACTGGGCACCTTCCGCGCCATCGGCGAAATGAACCTGAAGCTGAACGTCATCGGCGTCATCGCCGCGTGCGAAAACATGCCGTCGGGCCGCGCCACCAAGCCGGGCGACATCGTCACCTCCATGAACGGCCTGACCATCGAAGTGCTGAACACGGACGCCGAAGGCCGTCTGGTGCTGTGCGACGCGCTGACCTACGCCGAACGCTTCAAGCCGGCAGCCGTGGTCGATATCGCCACCCTGACGGGCGCTTGCGTCATCGCCCTGGGCCACCACAACAGCGGCCTGTTCACACGCAGCGATGCGGCGCATGACCAGCTGGCCAATGAACTGCTGGCAGCGGGCAAGCAAGCCAGCGACACGGCATGGCGCATGCCGATCGAAGAGGCGTACAACGAGCAGCTGAAGTCGAACTTCGCCGACCTGGCCAACATCGGCACGCCAGGCGGCGGCTCGGTGACGGCAGCGGCCTTCCTGGAAAACTTCACCAAGAAGTACACCTGGGCGCATCTGGACATCGCCGGCACGGCATGGAAATCGGGCGGCTCGAAGGGCGCGACCGGCCGTCCAGTCCCACTGCTGACGACGTTCCTGATCAACCGGGTATAAGAGAACGCCAGACCAAACCTACTGCGCGGGGCTATTGGCGGCCGGCGATGCTCGCTGTACATAAAGTACAGCTGCGCTTCTCGGCCACCACCAGCTCCCGCTCGCTACGGTTTTGTC
Organism: Janthinobacterium sp. GW822-FHT07A03; assembly: GCF_058798815.1. Classification (NCBI taxonomy): domain Bacteria; kingdom Pseudomonadati; phylum Pseudomonadota; class Betaproteobacteria; order Burkholderiales; family Oxalobacteraceae; genus Janthinobacterium; species Janthinobacterium sp. GW822-FHT07A03. Next base: position 20,036 of record NZ_JBXAKW010000004.1, read on the forward strand.
AGGCGTCGTTACGCAAGAAGACAGCCGCCACGGTCACTGACCTGGCGGCTTTTTTATGTGTCATTGAATCAGTAGACGACGGGATTGGGCAACGGCGACGGTGCCACCTTGGGCTGCACCACCGTTTCCGGCACGGCGGGCGCTGGCGCGGGCGCGGAAATGGGCGCGGGCGGCGGCGCCAGGCGCGCGGGGTCTTGCATGACGATGGTCAGGATCGACGGGTAGTCGAAGCCGGCGCCCGTGTTGCGGTCGACGAAGTAGCCGACGCCCAGGGTCAGGATGACATTGCCCCAGACGCTGCCATTGAGCTTGGGGTCGATGTGGTCGTCCGTCGCGATGGCGGGCGAACCGTGCTTGCGGCAGTCGACCTTCAACGGCTCCTGGCTCTTGCGGATGGTGATGCGTCCGGGCGTGGTGACGAACCACTTGCCCACGTCGTTGCTGAGGATACAGCCGGCACCCGTCAGCTCGCGGTTATCCTGGATGGTTTGCACGAGCACCATCTGCTCGGTGTTGCCCGTCAGGGTGGCGCAGCCGCCCAGGCCAAACAGCAGCAGCGTCCTGGCGGCAAGGGCGGCAGACGATGGTACGCGCATGGGAAGCTCGCTTAACGGACGGGAATCGGCTGGTCGCCGGGCACGGCGACGGCGGTGACGCTGTTTTTCGGGCTGCCCTCGATCAGGCGGTCGGAATACACGAGGTAAACCAGCGCATTGCGCTTGCTGTCGACCATGCGCACGACGCGCACGTGCTTGAAGAAGATCGAGGCACGCTCGGTAAACACTTCTTCCTGGCGCGGCAGCTTGCCCTTGAATTGCAGCGGCCCCACCTGGCGGCAAGCCACGGCCGCATCGGCCTTGTCCTCGGCCAGGCCGACGGCGCCCTTGATGCCGCCCGTCTTGGCGCGCGACAGATAGCAGCTGACGCCAGCGACACGGGGATCGTCATACGCTTCGACGACGATTTTATGGTCAGGGCCGATCAGCTTGAACACCGTGTCGACCGAACCGATGGTTTCGGCATGCGCCGCGGCGCAGGCAAAGGCCAGCACCAAGGCTGCAGGCAGCAATTTACGCATGAAGAGTATCCCGGGCACGCACGCAGGCGGCCATCAGTTGATGGGAGCGAAACGCTGGACCATGACGCCTTCGACTTCGATCAGTTGAAAGAACACGTCTTTCGGCCGGGTCCAGATGGAACCGTCCGCGGCGCGATACACGATCATTGGCGTCAGATCCGCTTCCAGCGTGGCTTCGCACACCAGCTCATAAATGCCGCCCTTGTAGTGCCGATAACGCATCGCCGTCCCCTCAAGCCGTTGAATCTTCGCTCTTGTCGTCGGCCAGTGCCTTCTGCTTCATCTTCAGGCCCTGGATCACTTTCAGTATGCCTTCCATGCCGGCCGCGCCATCGGCGCCGCTGAAGGCGTCGAGCACCTCATTGAGCACCTTGTTGCGCACGGTCGCCTCATCGGAGGACATTTCCAGCGCACGCTGGGCTTTCGCCGCCTTTTCGGCCGCGCTCACGCGCGGCTTGGTCGCCGTCTTGCCATGCGTCAGAGCCGCCTGCCAGATAACCCAGCGGCGCTGGGTCTCGAAAATCAGGTACTCATCCGGTTTGTCTTCTCTTCGCCGCACAATGTGGCCGTCACGCTGCGCCCACGCTTCAAATGCAGTTCGCATTTTCTTCCTTTGCAAATGCTACGCGCAAGTCTCACTATTAAAACTGCAACATTTCAAAATAGTACCATCTATTGATGTCGCAAAACAGTCTCATAGATATAGTACTGCAATTTATATAACAAGTTTGGCGGCGCCAAGGACGGAATTAACGTTCCGTCCCCGGCACAGTGGTCATGTAATCGGAATAGCAATTACAACTAATTACAACTGCTTCCTGTTCGGTTCTTAACTTGGCTGTAACAAAGCCGTATGACACAGTTGTTACATTGTGCCATTTTAGTAGTTTTTATCGCGTTTTAGCCAGAAACTTTACACCTTTGTCGCGTCAAACGGCGAGACGCAGCCTGCCGCGCCAGCCACTTATGCCAAATCAAGCATAGTGGTTGATCAATGATACACAAAAACATAATATTCATGCGTCACGATTGGTTAAATACAAATACTTTATTGATACCGCTTTTGTCCTGCCAGTCAATCAAGCCCGTGCCCGGCAGGCGGGGCAGGACGCCATCGGCACGCATGCGGTAAGATTCGCGCCTATCACCACCCAATCGTCACCTACTCAAGCAAGGATTTTTCCCATGAAACTCGCCACCTGGAACGTCAACTCGCTCAAAGTGCGCCTGCCGCAAGTGCTGCAGTGGCTGGCAGACAACCCGGTCGACATACTGTGCCTGCAAGAGACCAAGCTCACGGATGACAAGTTCCCCGTCGCCGACATCGAGGCGGCCGGCTACCAGGTGGTCTTCAGCGGCCAGAAGACCTACAACGGCGTGGCCATCCTGTCGAAGCTGCCGATCACCGACGTGGTGAAGAACAACCCGCGCTATGAAGATGCGCAGCAGCGCATCCTGGCCGCCACCATCGCCGGCGTGCGCGTCGTCTGCGCCTATGTGCCGAACGGCCAGAGCGTCGACTCGGACAAATACGAATACAAGCTGGGCTGGCTGTCCGCCCTGCACGACTGGCTGGCCGAAGAAGCGCGGCAGCACCCGCAGCTGGCCGTCGTCGGCGACTACAATATCGCCCCCGACGACCGCGACGTGCACGACCCCGTCGCCTGGGCAGGCCAGGTGCTGGTCTCGGACAAGGAACGCGCCGCCCTGCAGCGCCTGTTCGACATCGGCCTGACGGATGCCTTCCGCCTGTTCGAACAGGCGGAAAAATCGTTCAGCTGGTGGGATTACCGCCAGCTGGGCTTCCGCCTGAACAAGGGCCTGCGCATCGACCACATCCTGCTCTCGCCCGCCCTCGCTGGCCGCTGCACGGCCTGCGTGATCGACCGCGTGCCGCGCAAGTGGGAACAGCCGTCCGACCATGCGCCGGTCGTGGCAACGATTGATTGAGCACTTAACATAAGCTACTGCGCGTCGCGATTTGCGGCCGCCGATGCTCACTGCCTCGGCGGCCCCGTGCTTCGCACAGCTCCGCTTCTCAGCCACAACTCACTGCCGCTCGCTACGGTTCTGTTAGGCGCTCGAAGTCTTGACGCGTTCCAGCAGCGCCTGCGCATTCGCTGCAGGCACCGGCGCGGAAAACAGATAGCCCTGCGCATAGCGGCAGCCGTGCGCCTGCAGCAGGGAGAACTGCTCTTCCGTTTCCACGCCCTCGGCCACGGCCGACAATTGCAGGCTGTCGGCCAGCGCGATGATGGCCGACACGATGGCGCGGTCTTCCGCGCTGTGCTCGAGGTCCTTGATGAAGGCGCGGTCGATCTTGACCTTCTTCACGGGGAAGCGCTTCAGGTAGGCCAGGCTGGAATAGCCGGTGCCGAAATCGTCGATCGACAGGCGCAAGCCCATGCCATTGATCTGGCGCAAAATCTCCAGGGTATGCTCGCCGTGCTGCATCAGCGCCGTCTCGGTGATCTCGAACTCCAGCAGCGCCGGATCGATGCCCGTTTCCCGCACCACGGCGCCGATAGCCGCCACCAGACCCTTGTGCATGAACTGGCGCGGCGACAGATTCACCGCCAGGGGCACCGGCTGCAAGCCCTGGCGCTGCCAGGCCATGCTTTGCTCGCACGCCTGGCGCATGACCCACTCTCCCACCGGCACGATCAGGCCGTTCTCCTCCATGATGGGAATGAAGCGGTCCGGCAGCACCAGGCCGTGGCCCGGACGGCGCCAGCGCAGCAGCACTTCCATGCCGTGCAGGCGGCGCGTGGCGATATCGATGACGGGCTGGTAAAACAATTCGAACTGCTGCAGCGCCAGCGCCGTGCGCAAGCTGCTTTCCAGGTCGAAGTGCAGGGCCGCCGCCTGGTTCATCGTCTGCGTGAAGAACTGGTAGTTGTTGCGGCCGTTGCCCTTGGCGTGGTACATGGCCGCATCGGCATGGCGCATCAGGGCGTCGACATCGCCGCCATCGTCCGGATACAGGCAGATGCCGATCGACGGCGTCACGTGCAGCACGTGGCCATCGAGCGGAAAGGCGGGCGTCAGCGCCTCGATGATCTTCTCCGCCACGCGCGCCGCTTCATCGGCACCACGGATGCCCGGCACCAGCACGACGAATTCATCGCCGCCCAGGCGCGCCACCGTGTCGCTGGCGCGCACCGCGCCGCACAGCCGGGCGGCCACCTCCTTGAGCAGCAGGTCGCCCGTCATGTGGCCCAGAGAATCGTTGATGGTCTTGAAACGATCGAGGTCGATGAACATCACGGCCAGCTTGCGTTCCGAGCGCTGCGAGGCCAGCATGGCCCGTTCCAGCCGGTCCGACAGCAGCGCGCGGTTTGGCAGGCCCGTCAGGTTGTCGTGGTAAGCCATGTGGTGCACCCGCGCCTCGGCCTGGCGCCGCTCGACGATCTCGCCCTGCAGCAGCAGGTTGGCGCCGGCCAGTTCGGCCGTGCGTTCCTGCACCCGCAATTCCAGCTCGTCGCGCGCGCGGCGCACCGCCTCGGCCGCCTCGCGGCGCGCCGTCACGTCGTCGACCAGCCATACGGAACGGCCATGCGCATGCGCCAGATCAAACGGCCGGCCGGACAAGCGCGCCCAGAAGCGGCTGCCATCCTTGCGCACTAGCTGGTATTCGGACATGTGCACCCTGCCCGCCTCGAAATCGCGCGCCGTCTCGCCGCGCGCCGCCTTCCACGCGGCCACGTCCGGGTACAGGGTCTGCACCGACAGGCCGTTGATCTCGCCGGGTCCATAGCCGAACAGCTCCTCCATCTTGCTGTTGGCGCGCAAATTGTGGCCGCCCTCCACCACCGAGATGCCCAGCACGGCGCTGTCGAGGATGGCCTGGTTTTCCAGCAGCGCGTTGCGCAGGGATTCTTCGGCGCGCTTGGCTTCCGTGCGGTCCTCGATGATCCAGATGGTGCCGGCGGCGGGATCGTCCGGATTGACGACATAGGCGATCAGCTGCGCCCACAAGGTCGTGCCGTCGCGGCGCATCATCTCCACTTCCGTCTGGAAGGGCTTGGCCACCGACAGGAAGGGAAAGGCCGCCGCGCCCAGCAGGTCGTAGGACTGCTGCGACACGTACAGCGCGCGCCCGGGCAGGCCCAGCGCCTCGTCGCCGCTGTAGCCAAACATCGCGGCAAAGCCCAGGTTGTAGCGCGTGATCTGGCGGTTCTTGGTATACAGGATGCTCACCGAGGCATTCGTCATGATGGCTGCCACCTCCATCTGTGCCTGGCGGCTGGCCGTGATGTCTTCGAGGATCCAGATGGCGCCCTGCTCGCTGTGCGCCTGGTCGACGGCCTTGGCGCGGATGCGGCACCAGAACAGGCTGCCGTCGCGGCGGCGGAACAGCGATTCATCCTGCTCGTACGGCAAGCCCTGCCCCAGCAGCGGCGTCGCCTGCACGCCAAACTCCTCGTAGGCGGCAGGCGAGGGAAACAGTTCGGCGGCGGGCAGGCCCTTCATCTCCTCCTGCGCGTAGCCGAACATTTCGGCGAAGCGGGGATTGCAGCGCAGGATCAGGCGCGAACGCGAAAACAGGATGCCGACGGAGGCATTGTCGAGGATGGCCTGCTGCTCCAGCATCAGCTGGCGCGTCGCTTCCTCGGCCGCCTTCTGCGCGCTGCGGTCGTCAAACAGCCAGATCGTGTCGCGCAGCGCGCGGTCGGACTGGCTTTCGGGATTGAGCACATAGCCATACGCCAGCGCCCAGAACGTGGAGCCATCGCGCCGGCGCATCTCCATCTCGCCCTGGAACGGCAGGCCGCGCCGCAGCAGGGGCGCGGCCTGCCGCACCACGTTCTCGTAGGCCGCGCGCGACGGATACAGGTCGGCGACGGCCAGGCCCACGCCGCTGTCGCCATCGAAGCCGAAGCATTCCGCGAAGCGCCGGTTGTAGCGCAACACGCCCTTGTCGCGCTGAAAACCGATGGCCAGCGGCGCGTTGTCCATCACGGCCTGCATTTCCAGCATGGCGCGGCGCAGCTGGTCTTCATCGCGCCGGTGGTCGCTGATATCCTCGATGATCCACACCGTGCCGTCATGCGTATTGAGGGGATCGACGGCGCGCCCGTGCAGGCGACTCCAGAACAAGGTGCCGTCCTGGCGCCGCAATTCCAGCTCCGTGCGGTATGGCTTGCCCTTCGACAGCAGCGGCGCCGCTTCCAGCCCCAGCGCGCGGCAATGCTCGGCGGAGCGGTACAGCACCGCGCCCGGCATGCCCGTCAGCTGGTGGCGCGCATAGCCGAGCATCTCGGCGGCGCGGATATTGCACTCCTCGATGAAGCCGCCCTTGGAAAACACGATGCCGACGGCGGCGCTTTCCAGGATCGCCTGCTGTTCCAGCAAGGTCTTGCGCAAGGCTTGCTGGTCGCGCTGCTGTACGCTGATGTCGGCAAACACGAGGGTCGCGCCCGGCAAGCCATCGTCCACCAGCAGGGGCCTGGACCAGACCTGCACGGCGATGGCGCCTGCCTCCCCTTGCAGGCTGCTGTCCCACTGCCGCTCGCGCCCGGCCGCACCGAGCGCGCCGCGCAGCATGCTGCTGCTCGACGCGCGGTAGGCGTCCGTAAAACAGTCGGCCAGCAGCCGGCCCGTCACATCCTTGCCCAGCAAGGCATTCAAGGCGCCATTCGCGGCCACCACCATGCCGCAGGCATCGCAGGCGCACGCGGGCAAGGCGATCAGCTGCAAGGCATCGGCGATGAAATCGGGACTGGTCGGTACGCGCTTCATGGACACCATGGATGGTTAAAGGCAAAGTGAACATGTGCCTGGGAAACACATTCTTCCAAGCATCATGGTGCTGCTAGATCATAAACCAGTTTCCAGCGGTTTTTTCATATTCCTTATTGGCAATATCTGAAACGCCACAGACCACTTGCAACACGCCCGTTGCAACGGCGTTGCATGGCAATAAATTGAAACAAATCGTTTAGAATAAAGCATGCGCCGCCCTCCCCAACCTCCGCTCGACCACCGCGACAAACCCGTCATCTGGACCGTCTCCGTCTCGCGGCTGTTCGACCTGTTCCGCGACATCACGCTCGAATACGACGACCTGGCGACGATCGAACCGATCAACCTGGGCTTCGACGACGCCGTGCGCCACATCCGCGAACGCATGGCCACGGAGCGCTGCGACGCCGTCATCGCGGCCGGTTCGAACGGCGCCTACCTGAAAGGCCGGCTGTCGGTACCCGTCATCATCGCCAAGGCCAGCGGCTACGACGTGATGCAGGCGCTGGCGCGCGCGCGGCGCATCTCGCCGCACATCGGCGTCGTCACCTACCAGGACCCGATGCCGGAACTGGGCGAATTTGCCGCCACCTTCGGCTTCCAGATCGCGCAGCGCACCTATGCCACCGAGGAAGACGCGCGCGCGCAGATCAACGAACTGAAGGCCGAGGGCGTCAAAGCCGTCGTCGGCGCGGGCCTCGTCACCGACCTGGCCGAAGAGGCGGGGCTGGCCGCCGTCTTCGTGTATTCGGCCACGGCTATCCGGCGCGCCTTCGACGACGCGCTGGAACTGGCGCGCCTGACCCAGATCGAATCGAACCGGGGACGGCGCGCGGTGGTGGCCGACACCCTGCGCGCACGCCATGGCCTACACGATTTGCGCGGCGAATCGGAGGCGATGGAAGCGCTGCGCCAGTCGGTGGTGCTGTATGCCCGCTCGCCGGCGACGGTGCTGATCCAGGGCGAGACGGGCAGCGGCAAGGAGCTGGTGGCGCAGGCCATCCACCGCGAAAGCCCGCGCAGCCTGAGCGCGAACCGGCCCTTTATCGCCATCAATTGCGGCGCCATCGCCGAGTCCCTGCTGGAATCGGAACTGTTCGGCCACGAGGACGGGGCGTTTACGGGCGCGCGCCGGGGCGGCCATGCGGGACTGTTCGAGGCGGCCAATCACGGCACCCTGTTCCTCGACGAAATCGGCGAAATGCCGCTGGCCCTGCAAACGCGGCTGCTGCGCGTGCTGGAAGAGCGCGAAGTGGTGCGCGTGGGCGGCACGCGGCCCATCGCCATCAATGTACGCATCATCAGCGCCACGCATTGCGACCTGGAACAGCGTATCCGCGAAGGACGCTTCCGCGCCGACCTGTTCTACCGCCTGGCCGTGCTGCGCCTGCATTTGCCCGCCTTGCGCGAACGCGCCAGCGACATTCCCGGCCTGGCCGAATGGTCGCTGAAAAATGCGCTGGCCGCGCTGGGCGCCCGGCCGCACCCCAACCTGCACGCGGAAATCCAGGCTTGCGCGCCACTGCTGCGCCGCTACGACTGGCCCGGCAACGTGCGCGAGCTGCGCAACCTGGCCGAGCGCCTGGCCCTGTTCCTGGCCGCCGAACCGCTGCAGGCGCTGACACCCGCCTTCGTGCTGGGCGTGGCGCCGGAACTGGGCAACGCAGGCGGCACGACGGCGCCCCTGCCGGCGCCGGCCGCTGCCGTGCCGCCGCGCCTGGAAGACGAAAGCGCCAGCGCCGTGCTGGCGCGCTTCGGCGGGCGCCGCGACGCCGCCGCCCATTACCTCGGCATCAGCCGCACCACGCTGTGGCGCCGCCTGCGCGCCGGCTGATTTATCACCCAGACGAAAAATATCATGGACGACTGGCCTCACCTGCACGATTTATGGCAGCGCTGCACGGGACGCGCCGGCGCGACAGGCAAGCAGGGGCTGGCGCGCGACCAGCGGGACATCAAGGCCCTGTACGCGCGCGGCATTTCCATGGAAGACGCGCTGCACTTCCTGTATCAGCAACGCCCTACCGTGGAAGCCTTCCAGGCGTGGCTGGCTGGCCGCACGCGCGTCCGTCCCGCGCACGCCAACAGTCCCCATCAGGACGTGCTGTCCGCCGCCGAGCTGCGCCATTTCGACGAGCACGGCTATCTGGTGCTGCGCGGCGCCGTGCCGCGCGCGCAGTGCCTCGCCGCACAAACGGCCATCTGGGACTACCTGGGCGCCTCCCCCGACGAGCCGGCATCGTGGTACCGGCCGCACCCGGGAAAACGGGGCCTGATGCTGCAGTTTTCCGACCATCCGGCCCTCGAAGAAAACCGCCACAGCGCGCACATACGCCACGCCTACCAGCAGCTATACCAGCTATACGAAACAGGCACCGGCGCCGGCACAGGCATCTACGCCAGCATCGACAAGGTGAGCTTCAATCCGCCGGAAACGCCGCAGCACCGCTTCCTTGGCAGCGCCCTGCACTGGGACGTCAGCCTGCAACAGCCGATTCCGTTCAAGCTGCAAGGCATGCTGTACCTGAGCGACTGTCCGGCGCAGCACGGCGCCTTTCACTGCGTGCCCGGCTTCCAGCGGCACGTGGCCGACTGGCTGCGGCAAGTGCCGCCAGGGCGCCAGCCGCGCGAATGGGCCGTCGAAGACCTGCGGCCCGTGCCCGTCGAAGGCATGGCCGGCGATTTCATCATCTGGCACCAGGCCCTGCCCCATTGTGCCACGCCCAACCGCGGCCCGGCGCCCCGCATGGTGCAATACCTGACCTACCATCCCGAGCACTGCCAGGACCAGGATGCGTGGATCTGAACCACTCATCCCGCCCTGCCGCCGCTCATCCCGCGGCGCTGGCGGCCGAACGCCTGCGCCGCTAGCATGGTCGTCAAGGAGGAGTACCCCATGAAACGCACACTGCAAACATTGATCTTGCTCAATACCCTGCTGGCGGCTGGCGCCAGCCAGGCCGCTGCCCCCACCGCATTCACGGTCGACGTCACGGGCCAGGGCCGCCCGCTGATCCTGATTCCCGGCCTGGCGTCGTCGGGCGACGTCTGGCAAGGCACGGTGGCGCGCCTGTGCGGGCCGCAAACCGCACGTCAATGCCACGTACTAAACCTGGCCGGCTTTGCCGGCGTGGCGCCCATCGAAGGCGACTTGCTGGCGCAGGCGGAGCAGCAGCTGGCCAGCTACATCGTGGCGGAAAAACTGGGCCAGCCGGCCATCATCGGGCATAGCCTGGGCGGCTTCCTGGCCCTGAAAATGGCCATCGACCATCCGGCCCAGACGGGCAAGCTGCTGATCGTCGACTCGCTGCCGGCGCTGGGCGCGACACAAATGCCGGACGCCACGCCGCAGCAGCTGCAAGCCATGTCGCAGCAGATGCAATCGGCCATGCGGGCCCAGGACGCGGCCACCGCCGGCGCCAGCCAGCGCCGCACCGTCGCGGCCATGGCCAGCGCGCCGGCCGACGTGGAACGCATCATCGGCTGGGGCCAGCGCTCGGACCGCGAAACCGTCATCAGCGCCATGGGCAGCCTGATGGCCAGCGACCTGCGCCAGGACGTGGCGCGCATCACGTCGCCCACCCTGGTGCTGGGCACCTGGATCGCCTACAAGGACTATGCGCCGCGCGCCGCCATCGAAGCGACCTTCCAGCAGCAGTACCGCCAGTTGCCGGGCGTGCAGATCGCGCTGGCCGACACGGCGCGCCATTTCATCATGTACGACCAGCCGGACTGGATGTATGCGCGCATCGAACAATTCCTGGACTAGGCAGTGAACGCGCCCGTGCAACGTCCGCCGCTGCTGGCCAGGATCAACTGGTACTGGACCTTCCAGCTGGCCGGCTGGAGCGCACTCGCGCTGTTCAACAGCGTGTATGGCGGTTCCTCGCAGTTGCGTATCGTCGTGACGATTGCCTGCTGGGGTTCCCTGGGCGGGCTGCTGCTGTCACACCTGTGGCATGGCGTCCTGCGCCGGCGCGGCTGGGCGGCGAACGGTTTGCGCTGGAAACGCATCGTGCCGGCGCTGGCCCTGCTGGCCGCCATCCAGACGGCCAGCGTGACGGCCGCCTTCCACGTCATGTATCCGCCCGATGTCCTGCGCGGCCTGGCCTGGCTGCCCGGCGCGCTGCTGTTCTGGTTCGGGGTATTCCTGACCTGGACGGTGTTTTACTTCACCGCGCTGTCGCTGCGCCGCGCCGCGCACCTGGAAGCGGAAACCCTGCGCCTGCAGCTGCATGGGCGGGAAGCGGAACTGCGCGCCCTGCAGGCGCAAGTCAATCCGCATTTTTTCTTCAACAGCCTCAATAGCGTGCGCGCGCTGATCTTCGAAGACCGCGAGGCGGCCGCGCACATGATCGACCAGCTGGCCGGCCTGATGCGCCATGCGCTGCAGTCTGGCCAGCACGCGACGGTGCCGCTGTCGGCCGAACTGGACGCCGTGCGCGCCTACCTGGCGATCGAACAGATACGCTTCGAGGAGCGCCTGCGCGTCAACTTTGCGATTGAGATCAGCGCGCCCGGCCTGGAACAGGTGCGCGTGCCGCCCATGGCCCTGCAAACGCTGGTGGAAAACGCCGTCAAGTACGGCGTCGAGACAAGCCCCAACGGCAGCGACATCCGCATCGCGGCGCGACGCGACGCTGGTGCGGGCATGCTGCAGATCGAGGTCGCCAACACGGGCGCCTTGCGCGCACCGGGCAACTCCACCTGCGTCGGCCTGCGCAATGCGCGCCAGCGCTTGCAGCTGGCCTGCGGCGAGCGCGCCAGCCTGGAACTGCGCGAACAGGCGGGCTGGGTGGTCGCCACCATCGACCTGCCGGAGCAGGCATGATCGCTCGGCCGCTCAAGCTACTGCTGGTCGATGACGAGCGCCTGGCGCGCGCCGAGCTGCGGCGCCTGCTGGCGCCGCACGTGCAGCGCGGTGCGGTCGACATCGTGGGCGAGGCGGCCAGCGCGGCCGACGCCGTCGCGCAAATCGGCAAGCTGCGGCCCGACCTGCTGCTGCTCGACGTGCAAATGCCAGGCGGCTCCGGCTTCGACCTGCTGGCCGCCCTCGACGAGGCGCCCGACGTCATCTTTTGCACGGCCTTCGACCAGTACGCGCTGCAGGCGTTCGAGGTCAGCGCCCTCGACTACCTGCAAAAACCCGTGCAGGCGGCACGCCTGGCCACGGCGCTGGCACGCGCCGGCGCGCGGGCGCAAGCCGTGCCGCCGCCCGCGCCGCGCAAGGTCTTCATCAAGGATGGGGAACGCTGCTGGTTTGTCGCGTTTGACGATATCCGCCTGCTGGAATCGGAAGGCAACTACACGCGCGTGCATTTCGGCGCGCAGCAGCCGCTGATGCTGCGCTCATTGAGCCAGCTGGAAGAACGGCTTGATCCTGCGCAATTCTTGCGCGCCAACCGGCGCCAGATCGTCAACCTGGCGCAGGTGGCGCAGGTGGCACCGAATGCGGCCGACGGCCTCGACCTGCATTTGCGCGACGGCAGCGTGGTCGAGGTGTCGCGCCGCCGCGCGCAGCAGTTCAAGGCTGCCTGCGGCCTGTAGCGCCCTTACTTCAGCGCGGGGATCGGCTGCGCCTGGAACGCGGGGCGCGGCTGTTCCCTGAGCTTTTTCGCCAGCATGTCGAGCGCCACGTCCAGCTGGCGGTCGCCGCCATTGAAGGTGGCGTGCGGCGGATTTTCCACCTCGACGTCAGGCAGCACGCCCACGCCTTCGATCAGCCACTGGCCATCGATGCCGAACTGGCCGTTTTCCGCCACGCGCGCCATGCCATTGTCGGCCAGGCGCGTATTGTCGCTGAGCCAGACGCCGGCGCCGGCCGTGCGCTTGCCCACCAGCGGCGCCAGTTTCAATGCCTTGATGCCGGCGGCGAAGGTCTCGCCATCGGAATACGTGAGTTCATCGACCAGCACGACCAGATGGCCGCGGAAGGTGTTCTGCATGTTCGACGATGGCTGCACGCCCGGCGGCGCCCAGTAGGCCCAGGCCTTGCGCAGCAGTTTTTCGATGATCCAGCTGTCGATATTGCCGCCGTTATTGCGCCGCACGTCGATGATCAGGCCTTCGCGGTTGATGTTGGCGTAAAAATCGCGCGCGAACGAGGCGATGTCGTTGGCGCCCATGGCGCGCAGGTGCAGGTAGCCGATGCGCCCCTGCGAGACGGCGGCCACCTGCTCGGCGCGGCTCAATTCCCAGTCGCCATAGCGCAGCGCCGTCTGTTTCGCCATGTTGACGGGCGTGACGATGACGGCGCGCGGCGCGCCCTTGCCATTGCCCCGTTTGACCTGCAGCAGCACCTGCCTGTCGGCCTGGTTCAGCAGCAGGTCGCTGATGTCGCGCGCGCCCAAGACGTCCTTGCCGTTGACGGCCGTGATCACGTCGCCTTCACGCACGTCGACCTCGGGCCGCGACAGCGGTGCGCGCGCCGAGGGCAGTTCCGCCTCGCTGCGGTAGACATGCTCGACCCGGTAGCCCTCGCTGGTGCGCGTCAGCACCGCGCCCAGGCCCGCCGGCGCGCCTTCCTGCTCCGTGCGGCGCAATTCGCCGGGGCGGATCTGCGAATGCAGGGCGCCCACTTCGGCCACCATCATGCCCAGTACGTCATTGAGCTCGGCCCGGTCCGTGACCCGCTCGACCAGCGGCGCATACTTGTCGCGCGCCGCCTTCCAGTCCACGCCGCGCATCTTCGCGTCGTACAGGAAATCGCGGTGCAGACGCCACGCGTCGTTGAACATCTGCTTCCATTCCAGGCGCGGGTTCGACACAAACGTCCAGTCGTCGACTTTTACTTTCGCCTTCGACAAGTCGGACGGCAGCTTGGCGCCCGCCTCGATCACCAGCATCTCGCCCGGGCCGGTAGCCGCTGCGCTGGTTGCTGTCCTGTAGTACAAATGCTTTTTATCCTGCGCCAGGTCGAATTCGCGCACATTGGCCACCAGCAGTTCCGGCTTGGAGCCCGTATTGCCAATGGCGAGGGTCTTCAGGCTGGACTTGTTCTCGCCGCTGTCGCGCTCGAGGAAATACAGGCGCTTGTCATCCATGGCCAGCGCGCTGTAATTGCCCGCCGCCAGCGGCACTTCATACAGGCGCTCGGCCAAGCCCTTGAAGACGACGTCCGGCAGGGCGGCCGGCGTTTTCTTCACGGCCGGCTTGCCGCCCGCCTTTTCCAATGCCTTTTCCGCCGCCAGTTCGGCCGCCTTTTCATCGTCCGTCTCGGCCGGTTTCACTCCCGGACGGCTCAGCTCATCGTCGGGCTGGAACGGGAAACGGTTGCCCGGCTGCAGCGCCAGCGCATACACGCCGATGCGCTTGTCGAACACGGGGCCCATGTTGCGGTCGCCCCACGGCGAGCCATTGGCCAGCTGGAAATTGCGCGCCGACATGAAATACAACCACTTCCCGTCCGGCGAAAAAACGGGCGAACCGGAGGTATAGCGGTCGCTGGTGACGAACTGCAGCTGCTTCGATGCCAGGTTGTACAGGCCGATCTGCTCGCGCTGCTCGTTGCTGGCCACACGCACGATGGCCAGGTTGCGGCTGTCGGACGACCATTGCACCTCGTCATGCTTGTCCACGCCCGCCTTGCCCGCGTCATCGATCAGCTGGTTGCCCCTGGTGGCCAGGTCCAGCAGCCAGAAACGGCCCTTTTTATCCGTGTGCGCCAGCCAGCGCCCGTCCGGCGACGGGTACAGCTTCCAGCGGTGATTATCTCCCTGCGTCGTCAGCTGCTCGCCCTTGCCCGAGCCGTCGGCCGCGTACTTCCAGATTTCGTTCTCTCCGCTCGTGTCGACGATGGCGAACACGGATTTCTCGTCGCTGGAAAAGACGGCATCGCGCGCCCGCGCCCCTTCGGGAATGGCGATATCGACGCGGCGCAAGCTGCCCGTGCCGGCGATGCTGACGCGCCCCCTTGCAGTAAGGATGATGCGCTCATCCTTGCCCGACACCTGGACATTGCTCAAGGTATCGAGCGGCGAGCGGATCTGGCGCGCGCGCTGCTGGTCGAAATCGGACACGAGGCTGATCGGCAATGGCGATGAATCCGTCCCTGCGGCCAGGTCCAGTACCTGCAGGTCTGCACCCAATTGATACACAATCTTGCCGTCGCCCAGCTGCGCGTTGCGCACGTCCCACTGCGTGTGGCTGGTCAACGCGCGGCGGTCGGAGCCGTCGGGCAGCATGCTCCACAGGTTGTCGCTGCCGCCTTCGTCGCTGATGTAATACACGCGGCCCTGCCACCACATGGGGCGCTTGTTGTTGCCTGCCAACACAGCGGGCTCCGCGTGCATGCGTACGGCCTCGCCCTTGCCGTCGAGCTCATAGCGCCACAGCGTGGCATGCGCGCCGCCCCGGTAGTTGCGCACATTGTCATTCGTCATGGCCAGGCCGAAACGCGTGAAGAACAGGGTCTTGCCGGCGTCGTCGAGCACGGCGTCGTTGGCGTCGGCCACGGGAAACACGCGCCGCGTCTGTTTCACGGGATCGATGGCGGCGACGATGCGGCGCGAGGCGGGACCGTCCGTATTTTGCGTGCTGACCAGCACTTCGCCCTGCGCCGTCCAGCCCAGCACCAGCACGCCGCCGTTGTCAAAGGAAATACGGCGCGGCAAGCCACCGGCGAGCGGCATCACATACGCTTCCTGCGCCCCCTCATAGGCGGCGGAAAACGCCAGCCACTGGCCGTCGCGCGAGATTGCCGCGTTCGTTTCATAGCCGGGATGCGTGGTCAGGCGCTGGGCCGCGTCACCGCGTAGATTGCTTTTCCACAAATCGCCTTCGGCCGTGAAGACGACGGTATCGCCGCGCACGGCGGGAAAGCGGAAATAACTGCCGGCAGGCGCGGCAGCGGCGGCCGCAGCGTTAGCCAGCATTCCGGCGGACAACAGCAGCAAGGCGAGAGTTCGGGAAATTTTCATGTGGGCATCCAGATAGCGGTCAGGTGGCATGGACATCATGTCGATACCGGACAGCAATTCTGGCATAACTACGACCAAAGAAAACCTTCTTAAAACCTTCTTTATTGTCCATAAAAACGTAAAAAAACCCGCGCCACTTGCGTGGGCGGGTTTTTTGTTGACGGCAGGAAGTTTATTCCACTTCCACCGTTTCAGGTGCCGCCGTCGGCGCCGCGTCTGGCGGTTCCGGGAATTCCAGCAAGACCTGCTCCTTGTCGTCGAGGTCGACGGTGACCCGTCCGCCCGTGACCAGGCGGCCGAACAGCAGTTCGTCGGCCAGCGCCTTGCGGATCATGTCCTGGATCAAACGCGCCATCGGCCGCGCGCCCATCAGCGGATCGAAGCCCTTCTTGCCGAGGAAAGCACGCAGCTTCTCGGTAAACACGGCTTCGACCTTTTTCTCGTGCAACTGTTCTTCCAGCTGCATCAGGAACTTGTCGACCACGCGCAGGATGATGTCCTGGTCCAGCGCGCGGAAGCTGATGGTCGCGTCGATGCGGTTGCGGAACTCCGGCGTGAACATGCGCTTGATGTCGGCCATCTCGTCGCCCGCCTGCTTCGAGTTGGTAAAGCCGATCGACGTCTTTTGCAGGCTTTCCGCGCCCGCATTCGTCGTCATGATGATGATCACGTTGCGGAAATCGGCTTTGCGGCCATTGTTGTCCGTCAAGGTGCCGTGATCCATGACTTGCAGCAGGATATTGAAAATGTCCGGATGGGCTTTTTCAATTTCATCGAGCAGCAAGACCGCATGCGGCTTCTTGGTGATCGCTTCCGTCAGCAAGCCGCCCTGGTCGAAACCGACATAGCCCGGCGGCGCGCCGATCAGGCGGCTGACGGCGTGGCGTTCCATGTATTCCGACATGTCGAAACGGATCAGCTCGATACCGAGGATGAAGGCCAATTGCTTGGCCACCTCGGTCTTGCCGACGCCGGTCGGACCGGAGAACAGGAAGGAGCCGATCGGCTTGTCCGTCTTGCCCAGGCCGGCACGGGCCATCTTGATGGCCGAAGCCAGCGCGTCGATGGCCGGATCTTGCCCGAACACAACATTGCGCAAATCGCGGTCGATCGTCTGCAGTTTACTGCGATCGTCCTGGTTGACCGTTTGCGGCGGAATGCGGGCGATCTTGGCGATGATGTCCTCGATCTCGGCCTTGCCGATGGTTTTCTTTTGCTTCGACTTCGGCAGGATGCGCTGCGCCGCGCCCGCTTCATCGATGACGTCGATCGCCTTGTCGGGCAGATGGCGGTCGTTGATGAAGCGCGCCGCCAGTTCGGCCGCCGTCGACAGGGCCGAGGCCGAGTATTTCACGCCATGGTGCTCTTCGAAGCGCGACTTGAGGCCGCGCAAGATTTGCACGGTTTGTTCGACGGTCGGCTCGTTGACGTCCACTTTCTGGAAACGGCGGCTCAAGGCATGATCTTTCTCAAACACGCCGCGGAATTCCGTGTACGTGGTCGCGCCGATACATTTGAGCTGGCCATTCGCCAGTGCCGGTTTCAGCAGGTTGGACGCATCGAGGGTACCGCCCGAGGCCGAGCCCGCACCGATGATGGTATGGATCTCGTCGATGAACAGGATGCCGTTCGGATTGTCCTTCAACTGCTTCAGCACGGCTTTCAGGCGCTGTTCGAAGTCGCCGCGGTATTTGGTACCGGCCAGCAAGGCGCCCATGTCCAGCGAATACACGACGGCATTCTGCAGGATTTCCGGCACATCGCTTTGCGTGATGCGGTAAGCCAGGCCTTCGGCGATGGCCGTCTTGCCCACGCCCGCCTCGCCCACCAGCAGCGGATTGTTCTTGCGGCGGCGGCACAGGATCTGGATCACGCGGTCGACTTCTTCCTCGCGGCCGATCAGCGGGTCGATCTTGCCTTCGGCAGCGGCCTTGTTCAGGTTTTGCGTGAACTGGTCGAGCGGGCTTTCCTTCGGCTGGCCGTCGACGGGCGCTTCTTCCACGCCTTCGGAGGCTTTCGCGCTTTCCGTCGACTGGTCCTTGCGCACGCCGTGCGAGATGAAATTGACCACGTCCAGGCGCGTCACGCCCTGCTGGTGCAGGTAGTAGACCGCATGCGAATCCTTTTCGCCGAAGATGGCCACCAGCACATTGGCGCCCGTGACTTCCTTCTTGCCGTTCGAGGCGGACTGGACGTGCATGATGGCGCGCTGGATCACGCGCTGGAAACCAAGCGTCGGCTGGGTGTCGACTTCGCCCGTGCCAGGCACGGTCGGCGTGTTATCGCCGATGAAATTGGTGAGGGTCTTGCGCAGGTCTTCAATATTGACCGCGCAGGCACGCAACACCTCGGCAGCGGAGGGATTGTCCAGCAGTGCCAGCAATAAATGCTCAACCGTGATGAATTCGTGCCGTGCCTGCCGAGCTTCGACAAACGCCATGTGCAAACTTACTTCTAATTCCTGCGCAATCATACTTCCTCCATCACGCACTGCAGGGGATGCCCCGCCTTGCGCGCATGCGTTAAAACGAACTCCACTTTGGTACACGCTATATCTTTAGAGAACACGCCGCACACTCCTTTGCCGTAGCGATGAACACTGAGCATGATTTGCGTCGCCGTTTCACGGTCCTTGTTGAAATACTCCTGAATGATGGCCACCACAAATTCCATCGGGGTGTAGTCGTCATTGAGCAAGGCCACCTGGTAGAGCGGTGGCGGCTTCAGCACTTGCCGCTCCAGCAGGGTTTCTGTGTCGTGCTTGGTTGCCATACGCTTATTCTAATGCTTTCACAGTGGTTGTCATGCGCAATATCTACGCCTTTCCAATTGTTTTCAATCTTACGCGTTTTCTTAATAGTGCGCAGATGGCGACCTTGCTGTCAAAATCAAGAGTTGCTTTTTTGGTTGTCGTGAAGAATTTGGCAATATCGATGGAAAAGCGCTTGACTTCATTATTTATTCCGCCAACAATGCTGTATCGACTGTTGCAGTAATGTACAGCTTGATAAGAAGTGAGACGTCGAGGAGGGGGCAAGAAGCTTCTTGCTTTTATGGCTCGTGTGATTTGTTTTAATTTTGAAAGTTCTTTTTATGGCAACAGGTACAGTTAAGTGGTTCAATGATTCCAAAGGTTTTGGCTTCATCACTCCAGATGATGGCGGCGAAGATTTGTTTGCTCATTTCTCCGCAATCAACATGAACGGTTTCAAGACCCTCAAAGAAGGTCAAAAAGTTCAATTCGAAGTCACGCAAGGCCCTAAAGGCAAGCAAGCTTCCAACATCCAAGCAGCCTAAGCATCGCCGGCCCTCAGATGTGAAAAACCCCGTCTCCTGACGGGGTTTTTTTTCGTCCGCAGGATGCGCGCAGCGCACCCTGCCCTTGCGATTACATGTGCTCGATCATCACCTCGCCGAAACCGGAGCACGACACTTGCGTCGCGCCTTCCATCAGGCGGGCGAAATCGTAGGTGACGCGCTTCGACGCGATCGATTTTTGCATTGAAGAAATCACCAGGTCGGCCGCTTCCAGCCAGCCCATGTGGCGCAGCATCATTTCCGCCGACAGGATCAGGGAACCGGGGTTGACGTAATCCTTGCCCGCGTACTTCGGCGCCGTGCCGTGCGTCGCTTCGAACATGGCGACGGAATCGGACAGGTTGGCGCCCGGCGCGATACCGATGCCGCCCACTTGCGCCGCCAGCGCGTCGGAAATGTAATCGCCGTTCAGATTCAGGGTGGCGATGACGCTGTATTCGGCCGGACGCAGCAGGATCTGTTGCAGGAACGCGTCAGCGATGGAATCCTTGACGATGATGTCGCGGCCCGTCTTCGGATTCTTGAACTTGCACCATGGACCGCCATCGATCAACTCGGCGCCGAATTCCTTTTGCGCCAGCGCATACGCCCAGTCGCGGAAGCCGCCTTCCGTGTACTTCATGATGTTGCCTTTGTGCACGATCGTCACGGAGGGCTTGTCATTGTCGATCGCATACTGGATGGCCTTGCGCACCAGGCGCTGCGTGCCTTCGATGGACACGGGCTTGATGCCCAGGCCCGACGTGGCCGGGAAGCGGATTTTCGTCACGCCCATTTCATTGACCAGGAAATCCATCAATTTCTTGGCTTCGGGCGAGCCTTGCTGGTATTCGATGCCGGCATAGATATCTTCCGAGTTTTCGCGGAAAATCACCATGTCGGTCTTTTCCGGCTCTTTCACGGGCGACGGCACGCCCGTAAAATAGCGCACGGGACGCAGGCAGACGTACAGATCGAGCTGCTGGCGCAGCGCCACGTTCAGCGAGCGGATGCCGCCGCCGACGGGCGTGGTCAGCGGGCCCTTGATGGAGACCACGTAATCTTTCAGTACTTGCAAGGTTTCTTCCGGCAGCCACACATCGGGGCCGTACACATTCGTCGATTTCTCGCCCGCATAGATTTCCATCCAGCTGATCTTGCGCGCGCCGCCGTAGGCCTTGGCCACCGCAGCGTCGATCACCTTGATCATGACCGGGCTGATATCGATGCCCGTGCCATCGCCTTCGATGAAGGGAACGATGGGATTATCTGGTACATTCAGCGAAAAATCGGCGTTGACGGTGATTTTTTGGCCGTCAGCAGGTACAGTGATATGTTGATACATCGTGATCTCCGAAGTGGGACACACCGCTGGCGGGCAACACGGGCCGGCGACGCGCTCTGCGGTTGCAGAGTTTACAAAAACAAGTCCGAACAGGGCGGCAATAACGCACTTTAGCAGGGAAAGAACAGCCGGGCCATCCGCGGCGCCAAAGAACCTCGTTGCCATACCGCCTATGTCTTCTATAAGACATAAGACTAACATTTCACATTATGCACCAGTATCTTACAGGGCGCCACGCTTTTGCGGCGCCGACCAGCAGCCACCCTCGTTTGCATCAATTTATCCAGCATGCCACTCATTCTCTTCAATAAACCATTCCAGGTCCTGTGCCAGTTTTCGCCGCAGGACGGCCGCGCCACCCTGGCCGACCACATCACCATTCCCGGCATCTACCCGGCCGGCCGGCTCGACGCCGACAGCGAAGGCTTGCTGCTGCTGACGGACGACGGCCGCCTGCAGCACGAGATCAGCCACCCGGACCGCAAGGAAGCGAAAACCTATCTGGTGCAGGTCGACGGCGTGCCCGATGCGGCCAGCCTGGCGCGCCTGCAGGCGCCGCTGGACCTGGGCGACTTCATCACCAAGCCGTGCAAGGCCGTGCGCATCGCCGAGCCGGACTGGCTGTGGCCGCGCAATCCGCCCATCCGCGCGCGCGCCGACAAGCCCACGTCCTGGCTGGCGATCACCTTGAAAGAGGGGAAAAACCGGCAAGTGCGGCGCATGACGGCGGCCGTCGGCCTGCCCACCCTGCGCCTGGTGCGCAGCGCCATCGGCCCGTTCTCGCTGGCCAGCCATCCCTTGCTGCCTGGCGAATGGTGCGAAGTGCCGGCCGAGAACATTGGCAAGGCGTGAACAGGACAAGAAAAACGGTTTCGGCACCGAAATTTTTCCAATAAGCATTATTTATTTTTAGATAATGCATTAAAATCATCTGACCTTAACATGACGGAAAAGGAAAGATGATGACAAAAGTAATATTCACGCTGGCCGCTTCCCTGCTTGCCGGCGCCGCACTGGCCCAGTCGGGCGCCCAGGTACACGCTTCCGCCGCGACCGATGCCGCCAAGCCGCCACCTGCATCGGCAGCCAGCCACGCCTCGGCAGCCACCGATGCCAGCAAGCCCGTGCCGCCGGCGTCGGCCTCCGTCAACGCCTCGGCCGCGACGGACGCGGCCCGTTCCGGCGCATCGGCCAAGGCTTCGGCCGCAACCGATGCGCCGCGCCTGATTCCCCAGGCGCGCAAGACGAAGCAACCGGCGGCTGAAGCGGGCAAGCCGGTGAAGTAAACGTCGTTCCCGGGGTGACGGCAGCGACGATGTTGCGGTAACCCCACGCTTTCGATGCGGCCAGGCAGCACGCTTGACCAGGCAGGCGCCAGCATGGCTTAATCGCCGCTTCGCAGCCACCGCCACGCCCCATGAAAAACTCCCTTCGCCGCCTCAGCCTGTCCATCGCCCTGCTGTCTTGCATCAGCATTGCGCAAGCGCAAACACCGCAGGGCAAGAGCTTGCAACTGTCGGCCGGCATGCATTTGATCCAGGCGGAAGTGGCCGCCACGGAAGAGCAGCGCGAACAGGGGTTGATGTACCGTGAAAAAATGCCGGCGAATGCGGGCATGCTGTTTGTCTTTGGCAACCCGTCGACGCAATGCATGTGGATGAAGAACACGCCGCTGCCCCTGTCGGTGGCCTTTATCGATGCCAGCGGCAAGATCGTCAACATCGAAGACATGCAGCCGCACACGCTCGACAGCCATTGCTCCACGAAGACCGTGCCCGTGCGCTATGCGCTGGAAATGCATCTGGGCTGGTTCAAGCAAAAGAATATCAAGCCGGGCATGAGCATCGGCAACTTGCCAGCGCTGCGCTAGCCCGTGGCGGCCGGCAGCAAGGCGCTGCCGGAAAACGACTGCCGCGGATGACCGAAAAAGCATGCGCGCACGCGAAAAAACCCGCCAGAACGAATCTGCGGGTTTTTGCTTTTCAACCAGTGCCAGCGTACCGGCACAGGCAAGGCCACCGTGGTGGCTTGCCTGCTGGCGAATATTAAGCGGACAGTGCTTTCAAAGCAGCTGCCAGACGGCTCTTATGGCGAGCTGCCTTGTTTTTGTGGATGATCTTCTTGTCAGCGATACGGTCGATGGTCGACACGGATGCCTGGAAGATTGCAGCAGCAGCTGCCTTGTCGCCGCCCTGGATCGCTTTGCGAGCAGCTTTGATAGCCGTGCGCAAGGTCGAACGTTGGGACGAATTGTGTGCGTTTTGCTTAACTGCTTGACGAGCGCGTTTGCGCGCTTGTGCGGTATTTGCCATGGAATTTCCTAAAACAGGGTCAAAGTGCGTTTGCAAACATTAGTGTTTGCCAACCGGTGCGTTCTGTGCGTCTGCCGAACCATGTGTGCCAAACCAGTGCCTGTCAAACATTAGTGTCTGCGTAACAGAATTCTGTACAGCCTTCGATTATAGCGATATTTTCAAGCGGGGGCAAATCAAAAAACCGTGTGTGACGCCAAAAACACCTGAAAATGGGGCTGGCAAGGGCGAATCGGCCGCGAATCGGCAGCAATTGTTACCATATTTTAAGCGTTTAACGGTACCGCGCCCGGCTATAATCTGCCCCCATGAACTTGCTTAAAACCCTCGCCGCCATTTCCAGCATGACCATGCTGTCCCGTGTAACCGGATTATTGCGCGAAAGCCTGTTCGCGCGCGCCTTTGGCGCCGGCGCCTACACGGACGCCTTCATTGTTGCCTTCCGCATCCCCAACCTGTTGCGCCGATTGTTTGCCGAGGGCGCGTTCTCGCAAGCCTTCGTGCCGATCTTGTCTGAATACAAGAACCAGCATGGGCAGGAAGCGAGCAAGCAACTGGCCGACCATGTGGCCACCACCCTCGTCTGGGCCACCCTGCTCGTCTCGGCCATCGGCATCGTCGGCGCGCCGTGGTTCGTCTACGTGATCGCCACGGGCCTGTCCAAGGATCCCGGTGCTTTTGATGCAGCCGTGTGGATGACGCGGCTGATGTTCCCTTATATTACCTGCATGTCGTTCGTGGCCCTGGCCGGCGGCATCTTGAATACCTGGCGCGAATTCAAGATTCCCGCGTTCACGCCGGTGCTGCTGAACCTGTCATTTATCGCCGCCTCGCTGTTCCTCGCGCCATACCTGAAACAGCCGATCTACGCCATGGCGATTGCCGTGTTCGCCGGCGGCCTGCTGCAGGTGGCCATCCAGATTCCCGCGCTGATCAGGATCGGCATGCTGCCGCGGCTGTCGCTCAATCCCGCCATCGGCCTGTCGGACGGCGGCGTGCGCCGCGTGCTGAAGAAGATGGGACCGGCCGTGTTCGCCGTCTCGGCGGCGCAGATCAGCCTGATGATCAACACCAGCATCGCGTCGCGTCTGGCAGAAGGCAGCATTTCCTGGCTGTCGTATGCGGATCGCCTGATGGAATTCCCGACCGCCATGCTGGGCGTGGCCCTGGGCACCATCTTGCTGCCCAGCCTGTCGAAAGCGAATGTGGATGGCGACAAGACGGAATACTCGGCCCTGCTGGACTGGGGCTTGCGCCTGACCTTCCTGCTGGCCCTGCCCGCCGCCGTCGGCATGGCGACCCTGGCCACGCCGCTGATCGCGACATTGTTTCACTACGGCAAGTTCACAGCCGAATCCGTGACCATGTCGACGCAGCCGCTGGTGGCCTACAGCCTGGGCTTGATCGGCATCATCCTGGTGAAAACCCTGGCGCCCGCCTTCTATGCGCGCCAGGACATCCGCACACCCGTGAAAATCGCCATCGGCGTGCTGATCGCCACGCAGCTGATGAATCTGCTGTTCGTGCCCTACATCGCCGTGGCCGGCCTGGCCCTGTCGATCGGCCTGGGCGCCTGCCTGAACGCCAGTTTCCTGTACTGGGGCTTGCGCAAGCGCGGCATCTACCAGCCGAAACCGGGCTGGGCCAAATTCTTCGCGCGCCTGCTGCCGGCACTCGTCGTGATGGGCGGCGTGGCGTATGCGGGCGCCATGCGCATCGACTGGATCGCCATGCAAGCCCATCCGCTGCTGCGGGCCGGCGCGCTGGCCCTAGTGGTGGCCCTGTGCGGCGTGGCGTACTTTGCCACCTTGTTCCTCGTTGGCTTCCGCTTCCGCGACTTCAAGCGCCACGCGTGACAAGCTGCGCAGGACGTTGTTGCCTGCGTCTCGCCGTACTCGCGTACTGTCTTCGACTTGGCGCCTAGTCCTGCGCAGCTTGTCCAGATTGCGCAGGATGTTGTTGGCGGAGCTTTGCCGTACTGGCGTACTGTCTTCGACTTGGCGCCTGGTCCTGCACAGCTTGTCCAGATTGCGCAGGATGTTGTTGCCGGCGTCTTGCCTTGCGCAAATGATCCAGACGAAAAAAAACCCGCCGAAGCGGGTTTTTTTCATTGCAGCGCAAGCTTAAGCAACTTTCTTGGCGCGGCGGCGTGCCACGGCGCCAACCAGCGCCAGGCCGCCCAGCAGCATGCCGTAGGTTTCTGGCTCTGGCACTGGCAGTGCCGAGACCGAACCCAGGTACGCTGCATTTTTCAGGCCCGTCAGGCCCGTCACGTGCACCGTGTACGAACCGGCGGCCAGCTGACCATCCCAGCTCAGGCTCTGGATACCAGCGGCGCTGGTGTTGGTCAGGTTGCCGTAACCGAGCAAGGTTGCGGAGAAATCCTTGATCGCGCCTTCGACCACGGAGAACGTTTGCAGTGCGCCAAACGACGTCGACGATGGGGTGACCAGCTTGAAGGTCCAGAAATCGTCAACTGCCGAGTTAGCGGCAAACTTGGTGGTGATGGCCGACAGGGTATCGGAACCGGTTGGATCCAGGATGCCCAGGTCGTAGGTTGCTGCCGACGCGCTGAACGATGCTGCTGCCAGAATGCCTGCAGCGATAAATTTCAATTTCATAGCTTATCCCTTAAAAAGTAATTTATGGCTGCAATGCGCAGGCCACCAATAGTTTTAGTACCGGAAGTACTGAACAGGATGGTAGCATAATTGCATCAAATTACTTATAAATATTTTATCGAAGTTTCGTCCAAGATAACTATTTTCGAAATGAACTATTTGCCACTATCTATGAATTTCTGGAAGAAAATAGTTATCGGTGCATACGGCTATTTTTTCCCATGTTTTACGGTGAAAGTGCCTATTCGGCCGTGTTTTCATCGACATTTTGCGCTTCAGGCTGCTCATTTGGCTCTGGTGGCGCCTGTTCTTGCGGTGGGGTAACAGGGCGGGAAAACAACGGTGCTGCCGGCAAAGCGGGAGCGATGCCAGGCGCCTCGGCCGCCGGCATGCCTGACACCGCCGCGGCCGGGGTGGCTTGCCCTTGGGCGACGAGCATAAAGTGCCACTCCGAAAAATGGGCCTTGCCTTCGAAGCCCGCAAACCGGGCCTCGAAATTGCCAACTTTCAATGGCGCTGCCTTCGACAGGCTGTGTACGCCAATGATGCCGTTGCTGCCGGGCTGGTACAACAAGCCCCACTCGGCACGCCCCGTGATGGGATCGACAAACAGCTTGCGCAGATGCCGGCGCAACTGGGGCGTACGGGGATCGCGCAGCAAGGCGGCCAAGGTCGGCGGCTGTTGCGGCTGGCCCGGCGGCGTGGCGGCCGCATAACTGTAGAGGGCATCTGAAAACTGCGCGCCGATGTCGAGCAGTTCCTGCTCGGCCGCCTGGCGCTGCAGCAAGGAACCCATCTTCAGGCCAGCCGCCCCTGTCAGGCCCAGGATGGCCACCAGGATGATCAGGCCCAGGTAGGTAAAGCCGCGCTGGCGGCGCGCAGAACGAGGCATGGCCGCTACCAGTCGGCAAACGGCGTGCCGCTGCGGTCCTTGCCGGGCGCGCCGCTTTTCACGTCGTACACCTGGCCCGGCGTGTCGTCGGGCGGCGGCACGATCAGCCAGCTGCTGTCGCTGTCCGTGATGGGGTCGATGGGCATGGCGCGCAGGTATTTCTTTTCCACAAGTTGCTCCAGCGAATCGGGATAGCGCCCCGTATCGCCGTGGAACTGGTCGATGGTCGTGCGCAGGTTGCGCAAGTTGTCGGCCAATACGGTTTCCTTCGCCTTGTCGAGGCTGGGAAAGTACCGGGGCACGGCCAGGGTCAGCAGCAGCGCCACGATACCGAGCACCACCAGCAGTTCGATCAGGGTAAAGCCGCGCGCGCGGCGCAGGGCATTTTCAGCGGGCATGGTTCACCATAGACGGTAAGGCACGTTGTTCAAGCCGGTCTTGCCGGACGTGGAATACACATCGTACACATCGTCGCCCTCGCGCGGCTCGGCCGCTTCGCTGGCGTAGCTGCGCTTGCCCCAGGTCTGCGCATCGCTCAGGGCAGCATCCGCGTTGAACGGGTCGCGCGGCACGCGGCGCAAAAAGAACATCTTGCTGCGCTTCGGGTTGCGCTGGTCCGGCACGCCCTCGACCAGCAGTTCCAGGCTTTTCGGGTAGCCGCTAGCGTCGGTCGCGCGCAGGATGCGGCCCTCGTCGCCGGCCCGCTTATACGCGTCGAGCCCCTGGCGGATCTCGCGCAGCGCGCGCCGCAATTCCTGTTCCTGGCGCCGCTGCCCCGTCACCTGCGTGACGGGGATCACCAGGGTAGCCAGCACGCCCAGGATGGCCAGGGTCACCAGCAGCTCGATCAGGGTGAAGCCGCCCTGCGCGCGCGTCACGCTCATTTGGCGGGCGGCGGTACCACCGGCACCGGTTGGCTCGACGACAGGGGCAAGGGCGCCGCCTGCAGCGGCACGGGCTGGCCGGACGATATCGGCAGGGGCGATGCGGCCGGCTCGGGCGACGGCGCCACTTCCGGCGCGGGCACCGTCTGCGGCTGCGGCTGCAGCGGCGCCGGCAGCTGTCCGGGCGTCATCATCGGCTGCGGCGGTGCCGGCTGCATGCCGACGGCGGACGGACCGGAACGCACGATGACCGTGCCCGGCATCTGCGTGGGCGCCTTGGCCGCCATGTCGGGACGGCGGCGGAAGCTGCCTTCCGTACCGGCCGAGAATTCCGATTCCTTCGCTTCCGGACGCTGCACCGAGCGCACCAGGTGCGGTGTGATCGACAGCACGATTTCCGTCTTCTGGCTGTCGTCCTTGCTGCTGCCGAACAGGCGTCCCAGCACGGGGATGTCGCCCAGGCCCGGCACCTTGTTGCCCGAGCTGCGCTCCTCATTGTTGATCAGCCCCGCCAGCACCTGGTTTTCGCCATCCTTCAATTGCAGCATGGTCGAGGCCTGGCGCGTGCCGATCTGGTACAGGGTCGAGCCGCTGCGGGTGGTGGTGGCAGCCCCCAGGTTGCTCACTTCGAGCGAAATGCGGATGCCCACTTCATTGTTCAAATAGATGGTCGGCTCGGCGTTCACCGTCAGGCCCACGTCCAGGTAGCTGATCGACTCGGAAGCGAAGCCGCCCGTGCCCGGCGAAATCGTGGTGGTCACCACGGGCACCCTGTCGCCGATGACGAACTTCGCCTTTTCCCGGTTGCGCACGCGGATGCGCGGATTGGCCAGGATATTCGCGTCGCCATCCGTCTTCTTGGCATTCGCCGTCACGGACAGGTCGCTCACGCCGATGGTGCGCTGGTTCAGGTTATTCAAGTCGTTGATGGTCAGCCCCGCGCCGCCCGAGGTACTCAAAGGCGTCAGGGTCAGGCTCGACGGCCAGGCCACGCCCAGTTCCAGCAGGCGGCTGCGCTTGACCTCGAGGATTTCCAGCTCCAGCACCACTTCCGCTTCGGGCACGTCCTGCAGCGCGATCAGGCGCTCGGCCAGGCGGATCGCCTCGGGCGTGTCGCGCACGATGACGAGGTTGAGCTTTTCATCGGCCACCACGTCGCGCGTCTTCAAGATGGTCTTGAGCGTGTTGGCCACCTGCTTGGCGTCCGCGTTCGCCAGGAAGAAGGTTTTCACCAGCACTTCCTGGTATTCCTTCAATTTCGCCGCAACATTGGGATAGATCAAGATCGTGTTCGCATCCATCACCTGCTGCTCCAACTGGTTCGTCACCAGCAGGAAGTACACGGCCGACTCCACCGTGCTGTTTTTCAGGAAGATCGAGGTTTTCGCGTCCGCCTTGACGTCCTTGTCGAAGACGAAATTGAGTCCCGAGCGGCGCGCGATCAGCTCGAACACCTGTTTTAATGGCGCGTCGCGAAACTCGATGGTGATCGGCTGCTTGTACGATTTGGCCAGGCCCGATTCGACGATGGGCGGCGCCGTTTTTTCATCGACCTCGCGCAGCAGCGCGCGCGCGCCGGGGTGATTCGGCTGCTCGGTGAGGATGGCGTTCAGGCGCTGGCGCGCCGGATCGTATTGTTTTGCATCAAACGCCGTGCGTGCCTCAGACAGCAATTTCCCCTGGCGCTGCTCGCGTTCGAGCGCGCGCAAGCCGCTGCTGGCGCGCTCGTTCTGCGCATCGATTTCCAGCACGCCCAGGAAAGAGGCACGCGCCAGGTCGCCCTGCCCCGCCTGCGCCTGGCGTTCGGCCTGCTGCAAGCGGCTGCTGGTCGCCCGTTCGCGCGCCTGCAGATACGCGCTGCGGTACTGCGCGTTGCCGGGGTCTTGCTGCAGCGCTTCCTGCAGCTTTTGCAGACCGGCCGGGATTTGATCTTGCGCAATCAGCTCGCGCCCGTCGCGGTAAGCCTGCTGCCCTGCGCAGCCGGACAGCAGCACCAGCAGCGCCAGCAACGGCGCCGGTGAAAAGGAACGAGACATCACTCGAGTACTCCAATGTTGAGCTGCTGAACCTGGTTCAACGGCAGATAGGTGAGCGTCATGACGGGCGGCGCGATCGTCACGACCTTGTAGGCGCCATCGATGACGGTATTGGCGCGCACGATATACGTCTTGTCGGCGCGCGACAAAAACACTTCCCAGGCGCCGTCGGCGGCCGCCTTGCCCAGGTAGACGAAGGGCAGCGGCGGCGCCATCGGCGGTGGTGGCGGCGGTGGGGCGACGGCGACCACCTTCGGCGGCGGCGGATTCCAGTTCTGGCTCTGGAAGACGGCGCCGGCGCCGCCAAAGGTGTCGCCATCCTCGCCCGCCACTTCGCTGCGCGGCAGCAAGGCCAGGATGGCCGGCTGCGCGGCTGGCGGCCTGGCGGCCGCATGGCGCGCGGGCACAGGCGCGACGGTCCGCTCCACGGCTTCCGCCACGCTGGACACGGGCTGGCGCTCGCCGAACAGCAGCAAGGCGCCCGCGCCCAGCACGCCGGCCAGCATGAGCCAATGGCGCGGGGTCATGGTGTTTCTCCCGCAACGCCAGGCGTATCGGTCAGATAAAAGGTCAGGCGCAGGCGTGCTTCGAGCTGCGTATCGGCGATCTGCTCGCGGCGAAAACTCAATTCGTCGAGCGAGGCGAAGGGGACGGCGCGCAGCGCTTGCAGCGCGAACTGCCATACGGCCGCATAACTGCCCTTCAGCGGCAAGGTCACCTGCCAGGTGGCGACCCTGCTGGCCTTGTCGTAGCCGCTCTTGTATTCGCCCTGCGCCAGCAGCAAGCCGTTTTTCGCGGCCAGGTCGAACAGCTGCTTGACCTGCTGCTCCGCGTGGCGCTGCTGTCCCAGGGCGGCATAAAAGTGCGCCAGGTTCTCGCTGGCCGTCGCCGGCGGCGCCAAGGCCGCCACGGCCAGCGATGGCTGCGGCAAGGGCCGCGCTTCCAGCCGTGCCGCCACGGCGCGCTGCTGCCAGGCCCACGTCCAGGCGGCGATCCCCAGCGCCAGCAGAACCACGGCCAGGCAGGCGGGCGCACCCAGGCGGCGCAGCAGCAGTTGCGCGCGCAGGCGCAAGGTGTTGATGTCGATGGCCGTCATGGCGTACCCCAGCGCGCTTCGAGCTGGAAGCGCAAGGGCTTGTTCGGATCGAGCGCGTTGATTTCATGGCGCAGCAGCTGCACGCGGGAGCCGAACAGCTCCTGCTGCTTCAATTGCGCGATATAGGCCACCATGGCGTCGCTGCCGGTGGTTTCGGCCGTGATCTTCAGCACCCGCTTGCGCGCGTCCGGCTCCAGCGCCAGCAGCGCGATGGCGGGCGGCGTGGCGCTGGCCAGCGCATCCTGCAGGTCGCGCCACGGCAGGTTCAATTGCAGGATGGCCGCATTCACGGCCGCCGCCTGCGCGGGCGCGATCGGTACTCGCGGCACGGGCGCCGGTCCCTGCATGGCGGCCGCCACGCGCTGCTGCGCCAGCAGCCAGCGTGCCTCGCTTGCCTGCTGGCGCTGCAGCGCGGCGCTGCCGGCCCACGCTGCCGTGGCGATCAAAGCCACGCCCAGCGCGCCCGTGAACCAGGCCCACGCTGGCACGCGGTGCAGGCTGCGGCGCCAGCCGGGAGGCGCGAAATCGATATCGAGGCGCGTCATGCCACGCCTCCGCTGCGCGCCAGCCGGGCGGCCGGCGACAGGGCGCCTTCCCCGTCCGGCGTGGAAAAGATCTGGCAGTCGAACTCTTTCGCCTGCGTCAGCCATGCGGGCGGCGGCGCGCCGCACAGCTGCAGCAGCACCGGTGCGGGCACGCCTTGCAGCAGCGCTTCGCGCGCCAGCGTCTGCGCCAGCCAGTCCCTGCCGGCACCAGGCGGCACGGGCAGCGCGCGCACGGCGCACAGGCGGCCATCGTGCCGCACACCCAGGGTCAAGGCGTTCTCCTGCAACTGGCCGAACCAGGCACCCGGTTTCAAGGCGCCGTGCCAGCGGTTCCAGTGGCGCGCAAATTGCGGCGTAATGAAAATCAGCGCCAGCTTGCGTTCGGCAGCCACGCGCGTCAGCTGCGCCAGCAGCGCACGCGGCACGGCGCAGCAAAACGGCGCGCGCGCATCCCAGGCACTGCTGCTGTGCCACAGGCCGGGCGGATCGCCATACAGCGACTGGAAGCGCAGCGCGGCGGCGGCCTCGATATCGGCCAGGCGAGCGGCGCCCTGCGGCAGGTCCACCTGCCACAGGCGCGCCAGAGCATCGTCGAGCACCACGGACAGGGGCCAGCCCGCGTATTGCCCCGCCGGCAGCAGCCGCTCCAGCGCCTGGCCCAGGGCGGCAAAATCGCCATGCAGGCCATGAGCGGCGTCCGGCACATACGCGGCTTCGCCCAGCGGTGTCCAGGCGGGCGCGCGCCAGCGGCTGCTGCGCCACAGGCTCACCTTGCCCGCCGCCACGCCCAGGCGCAGCCCTATTCCGTAACCTCTACGCATGCAGGGTGACCCTCTTGATTTCCGCGATGGTGGTGGCGCCCCGCTTGACCAGTTCCAGCGCCGCCAGGCGCAGGCTGCGCGTGCCGTTCGCATACGCGGCCGCCTTGATCTGGCGGATCGGTTTTTTATCGACGATGAGTTCGCGGATTTCATCGGTCAGCACGAGAATCTCGGCAATCGAGCGGCGTCCCTTGTAGCCCGTGCCGCGGCAGTCGCCGCAGCCCTTGCCCTGCTTGAATTGATATGCATCAACGTCGGCGCGCGCCAGGCCCACGCTGGCCAGTTCACCGTCGTCCGGCGTGTAGCCGGTGGCGCAATGGGGGCAGTTGGTGCGGATCAGGCGCTGTGCCCAGATGCCGTTCAGGGCCGAAACAAACGCATACGGGTCGATGCCCATGTGCGTAAAACGGCCGAACACGTCGAACACATTATTCGCATGCACGGTGGTGAGCACCAGATGGCCCGTGAGGGCCGACTGCACGGCGATTTCCGCCGTCTCGCGGTCGCGGATCTCGCCCACCATGATTTTATCGGGGTCGTGGCGCAGGATCGAGCGCAAGCCCTTGGCAAAGGTCAGCCCCTTCTTTTCGTTGACGGGGATCTGCAGGATGCCTGGCAACTGGTATTCGACGGGGTCTTCGATGGTGATGATCTTTTCGCGCCCGTTGTGGATTTCCGTCAGCGCCGCATACAGGGTGGTCGTCTTGCCCGACCCCGTGGGGCCGGTGACGAGCAGCATGCCGTAGGCTTCCTGCGCCAGCGCGCGCAGGGCTTCCAGCGACGGCGCGTCAAAGCCCAGCGCCTCCAGGGTCAGGGCGCCGTAGGCCTCGATCATGGCGCGCTTGTCGAGGATGCGGATGACGGCGTCCTCGCCATGGATACTGGGCATGATGGAGACGCGCAAATCGATTTCGCGCCCGCCCGACTCGACGCGGAAGCTGCCGTCCTGCGGCACGCGGCGCTCGGCGATATCGAGTTCGGCCAGCACCTTCAGGCGCGAGATGATGTGCTCGGCCACCTCGATGCCGTTGACGGCCGTGGCATGATCGAGCACGCCGTCGACGCGGTACTTGACTGCCAGTCCGCCGGCCGTGCTTTCCAAGTGGATGTCCGAGGCGCCCGCCTTCAGCGCATCATACAAGGTCGAGTTGACCAGCTTGACGGCGGGGCTGGCCGCTTCCGAGACGCTGGCGAACGACAGCACGGCCGCCGTCTTGCCGTCGCGCCGCGCGTCGTTCGCCGCGCCGGGCAGCAGGTTGTCGACGGCGCGCGCCGATTCCTCCTGCTTCGACAGGTAGGCGCCGACGTCGGCCTGCAGCGCCAGGCGCACGTCCAACACGCCCTGCCCCGCGCGCGCGCTCAGCCAGGTTTGCAGGTCGAGGTCGAACGGGTCGGCAATCACGCCCACCAATTGGCCATCGGCGCCCCGCAGCAGCACGCTGTGGCGCGCCAGCGCCTGCGACAGGGGCAGCACATCGAAGGCGGGAGCATAGGCCAGCATGTCGGCCGTTTCCAGCACGTCGAGGCCGAACGGGCGCGCCAGTGCGCGCACCACGGCGCGCGCCTCGATGCCGCTCAGCTCCTGCAATTCCTCGACCAGGCTGCGCTTCGATTGCCGGCTCAGGATGCGCGCGCGCTGCAGCAGCGCAGGGTCGATGGCCACGGTGGATTCGGCTGCGGATGGCATCATGAAATATCGCCGGCAAGGTCAAAGATGGGCATGTACAGCAGGATCACGATGGCGCCCACGACCAGGCCGATGGCGGCCATCAGCAAGGGTTCGAAGGTGCGCGTAAAACGGTCGATCCAGCGGCTGATTTCGCCGTCATAGAAGGCCGCCGACTGCGTCAGCATGGGGCCCATGTCGCCCGTACGCTCGCCCACGCGCAGCATGCGCAGCGAAATCGGCGTCGTCAGCTGATATTGCTCAAACGCGGACGACAGGGGCTGGCCCGCCTCGATGGCCGCGCGCGCCTGCTGCAAGGATGCCTGCATGCCCGGCGAGACCATCGCTTGCACGGTGGAAATGGCTTGCACGATGGTAATGCCCCCTTCGGACAGCATGCCCAGGGTCAGGTACAGGCGCGACAGTTCATAGATGCGCACGCGCTCGCCGATGCCGGGCAGCTTCGCCAGCAGGCGCGCCACGCCGCCATGGCGCAGCACGCGCCGCACGGCAGTGAACACGACGCTGCCGGTGATAAGCAGTCCGAGCAACAGCAGCAGGCCGTGCTCGGTGACGAACTGGCCCCAGCTGAGCATCACTTGCGACATCCACGGCAGATTGCGCCCGGCGCCCTGGTAGACCTCGGCGAAACGGGGCACCACGTAGCTGATCAGGAAAGCGCTGACGCCGCCGCCCACGGCCAGCAAAATGGCGGGATAGATGGCGGCGCTGACGATCTTGCTGCGCACGGTATCGATGCGCTGCTGGTAGTCGATGTAGCGCGACAGGGCGCGCGGCAAGTCGCTCGTGCCCTCGGCCGCCTTGACGATGCCGATATACAAGGGGGGAAACAGTTCCGCCTGCTCTGCCAGCACGGCGGAAAAGCGCTTGCCTTCGCGCAAGCCTTCCAGCAGGCGCGTGAGCACGCTGCGCGTGGCTGGCGACGCTTCCTTTTCCAGCAAGGCTTCCAGCGCTTCGACGATGCCCAGGCCCGCTTGCAGCAGCGCCAGCAATTCCTGGCTGAACAGCAGCAGGGGCAAGGCCCGCGCGCGCTGGCGCCCGGCCGTGCTGAACGGCGTGGCGCGCAGGGGGCGGATGGCGCTGACGAACAGGCCGCGCGCCTCGGCCTGGCGACGCGCGTCCGCCTCGTCGCGGCCATCGATCACGCACGTCGTCAGGGTAGCAACGGCCTGGTCCGTGGAAAGCGCGCGTACTTCAAACTGCATGATGGCTTGTCCGTAGGAAAAAGAATGGCGCTGGCGCTATTGCGAGCTGATGTCGGCGTTTTCGCCGCTGCCGCCGGGCTGGCCATCCTTGCCCATCGAGACGATGTCGTACTCGCCCTTGCTGCCGGGCGCGCGGTATTGATAGGCATGGCCCCACGGATCGAGCGGCACGGCCTTTTTCAGGTAGGGACCATTCCAGCGCGTGCCGGCGGTGGGCGGCGCGGCCAGCAGCGCGGCCAGGCCCTCTTCCGTGGTCGGATAGCGTCCCACATCGAGGCGGTAGGTGTCGAGCGATTTTTCAAACGCCTCGATCTGCGCCTTGGCCACCGTCACTTCGGATTTGCCCAGCTGGGCGAAATACTTGGGGCCCACATAGGCCGCCAGCAAGCCGATGATCACGATGACCACCAGCAGTTCGAGCAAGGTAAAGCCGCGCGCCTGGCGCGTTGCCGCAAGATTCTGCCTGTGTGCTGCATGCATCCGGTAACTCCTTATTGCCTACCTTCAATACATTGCGTCGCTGCGCGCGGCGGATGGCCACGCACGGGCGACACGCGCTTGCCTGATGCTTATCAGCCTACCATGCCGGTTATGGTTAATACAATCTTTTCTTTGCACTGTGAACAACAAATTCCTGCGGAAACCATCCAGTGTGCGCGAAACCGCCACGGCGCCGCGCGCGCTTGACTGGCTAGTCAATTATTCAACTATTTTCAATGCGGAAACTATCTACTTTTGGTTGCCAAGTCATAGTAAATGATGAATTTTATTCATTCATTATTTGTAACTTTCAAATTAAATTTGAAAGAATATCAAACAATGAAATTGCCTCTTTTGCTATAGTAAAAGTCAATTTTCTACGCATTGGTCTTATCCGGCCGCGCAGGAAAGAGCATCCAAGACAGCATCCCAGACGCAAAAAATATTGCATCCTACATAATCACCAAGGGAAAATTCATGACTCGTATTGTGCATTCGAAGGCAACTGCCGCAGCAAGTCCTTTCTCGGCCAAGCAGTGGACTGGCGCCGCCATCCTGGCCCTGTCCGCCGCCTGGGCTCCCGCCGCCATCGCGGACGTGATCAACTTTGACAACCTCGACAGTCAGTTCGTCGGCCACGGCGACTCGCTGGAATTCGGCAAATTCCTGCTGACGGGTGCCTCGAATGCCGCCGGCGCCAGTTATGGCGACCTGGTCGGCGCCGTATTCGACGGCACGGACCCGGCCGCCTGCGGCATGGCGTGCCCGACCAACAATACGAGCAATTACTATGCCTCCCTCAACGACGGCATCGTCTACCTGGACCCGCTGAAGACGGGCGGCAGTGTCAGCCTGCAGGGCTTCGACGCCAGCTTCATCGGCTACGCCCAGGGCGTCACCTATCCGGCCGTCGCGGGCCTGCTGCGCGTGCAAGGCTTCTATGCGGACGGCTCTTCCCTATATGAAACGTACCAGCTGGGCGGCCCCATCGGCGGCAACTTCCAGTTCCAGCGCTACAACACCAGCGCCAATTTTGGCAGCCAGCAGTTCGCTTCGCTGGCCTTCTTCGGTTTCACTTGCAACACGGCCGGCAGCTGCAACGCCTTCAGCACCAACAAGGGCCAGTTTGCGCTCGACAACATCGTCGCCTCGGTACCGGAGCCATCGACCTACGCAATGATGCTGCTGGGCCTGGCAAGCATCGGTTTCGTGGCGCGCCGCCGCCGTCAAGCCTGATCTGCCCCTTCGATTCCCGCTACCGTTACCAGGAAAAACCACATGACATTCCGTCCCGCTTTACGCCCCATTTCGCTCGCCGTACTGAGCCTGTTTGCCAGCCTGAGCTTCCAGGCCCACGCCGACGACCTGCGCCGTCCCTACATCGTGCAGCTGAACGATAAACCGATCGCTTCCTACGCCGGTTCGGTGGAAGGCCTGGGCGCCACCCAGCCGGCCGCCGGCGGCCGCCTCGACCTGGCCAGCACGGAAGTGCAGCTGTACGGCGACTACCTCGAGCAGAAGCAGGCCCGGGTACAAGCCCTGGTCGCCGCCGCGCCCGTGCAATACCAGTACAAGATCGTCCTCAACGGTTTCTCCGCCCTGCTGACGGACGCCGAAGTGCGCCAGCTGCAAGCGAGCGGCGAGGTGGCCAGCATCGCCCCCGACGAGCCGCGCGCCCTGCAGACAAACTACACGCCCACCTTCCTGGGCCTGGACCAGCCGGGCGGCCTGTGGAGCCAGCTGGGCGGCAAGCAGCATGCGGGCGAAGACATCATCATCGGCATCGTCGATGGCGGCGTGTGGCCGGAAAACCTGTCGTATGCGGACAAGGTCGACGCCAACGGCGCCCCGACCTTCGATCCGAACGCCACCCTGGCATATGGCGCGCCGCCGGCCGCCTGGAAAGGCAGCTGCCAGACGGGCGAAGGCTTTACGCAAGACCACTGCAACAACAAGCTGCTCGGCGCGCAGTATTTCAACGCCGTGCGCCTGACCGAGACGGACAAGATCCAGCACTGGAGCGAATACACCTCGCCGCGCGATTCCATCGGCGACCCGAATGGCGAAGGCGGCCACGGCACGCATACCTCGTCCACCGCGGGCGGCAATGCGGGCGTGCCCGTCACCGTCAGCGGCACGCCGCTGGGCGCCATTTCCGGCGTGGCGCCGCGCGCCCGCCTGTCCGTCTACAAGGTGTGCTGGTCGTACAACCTGGCCACCCAGCCCACCGGCGCGAAAAACGGCTGCTACGGCGGCGACAGCGTGGCGGCGATCGAAAAAGCCGTGCGGGACGGCGTACACGTGATCAATTACTCGATCAGCGGCGGCGGCAGCGTCAACGATCCCGTCGAGCAAGCCTTCCTGCACGCGTCGAACGCGGGCGTCTTCGTTGCCGCGTCCGCCGGCAATGCGGGCCCGGCCAATACCGTGGCCCACGTCAGCCCGTGGATCACCACGGTGGCCGCCTCGACGCATAACCGCGCCAACCAGGCCACCGTGACCTTGGGCAATGGCGCCAAGTACACGGGCGCCTCGCTCAACTACAATCCGCTGCCCGCCACCACCCTGATCCGCGCCCAGGATGCGGGCTTGCCCGGCGCCGATGCGCAAAAACTGGCGCTGTGCTACCGCGCCGGCGACAACGGCGGCGTGGCCCTGCTGGATCCGGCCAAGGTGGCCGGCAAGGTCGTCAGCTGCCTGCGCGGCACCACGGCGCGTACCGACAAGGGCGTCGCCGTGCTCGAAGCGGGCGGCGCCGGCATGGTGCTGGTCGACACGGGCGTGGGCCTGGTGTCCGACCCGCACGTGCTGCCGGCCGTGCACGTGAGCGCCGCCGACGGCGCGCTGATCAACGCCCAGGCGCAAACGGGCGCGGCCACGGCGGCCATCTCGCGCTTCGTTACCAACGGCAACGGCCCTGCCGCCCCCGTGGTGGCCGACTTCTCGTCGCGCGGTCCGAACCTGTACGACGCCAACCTGCTCAAGCCGGACGTCACGGCGCCTGGCGTGGACATCCTGGCCGGCGGCACGCCTGCCCTGTCGCGCGCCCAGCGCGACGCCGTGCAGGATGGCAGCCTGGTGCCGCCGCAAGCCTACATCTTCCTGCAAGGCACCTCGATGGCCAGCCCGCACGTGGCCGGCCTGGCCGCCCTGCTGCGCCAGCAGCATCCGGACTGGAGCCCTGCCGCCATCAAATCGGCCCTGATGACAACCGGCAGCACCACCCTGCCCGACGTTCAGGCAGGCGACGCGCGCGGCATCCTGCCATGGGGCCAGGGCGCCGGCCACGTGACGCCGAACAAGGCGACCGATCCCGGCCTCGTGTATGACGCCAGCCTGGCCGACTACAAGAAATACATGTGCGGCGTCGGCATGACGGCCGAATGCGCGGGCGGCACCATTGCCGGCTACAACCTGAACGTGCCGTCGATCACCATCGGCAACGTGCTGGGCACGCAAACGGTGACGCGCCGCGTCACCAACGTGGGCAGCAGCAGCGCCACCTACACGGCCAGCGCCTCGGTCAGCGGCTACAGCGTGGCGGTTTCGCCTGCCACCCTGCTGCTCGCGCCCGGCGAAACCAAGTCCTTCACCGTGACCCTGACGCGCACCACGGCGCCGGACAATGCCTGGCAGTATGGCGCCCTCGTGTGGAGCGACGGCGTGCACACGGTACGCAGCCCCGTCACGGCCCGCTCGGGCCGCGCGGTGCAGTCGCCGGCGTTGCTGCAGGCGGACAAGGTCAGCGGCTTGCGTTCGCTGACCCTGTCCACCGGCTTTGCCGGCAAGGTGGGCGCGGCGACGGGCGGCCTGAAGGAAGTGGCGCGCAGCGAGCAAACCATCGGCCAGGCCGCGCCGGGCAGCGTCGACACGCTGGCGCAGATGGCTGCCGCGTGCAAGGCGGGCGGCAGCGGCGTGCGCGTGGTCAATGTCAGCATTCCAGCCAGCACGGTGGTGGCGCGTTTTGAAATCTTCGACCGCGACACGACCGAAGGCGCCGGCAATGACCTCGACCTGCTGCTGCTCAACAGCGCCGGCGCGACCGTCGCCACCTCGGCCACGGCCGGCTCGAACGAGTCCATCACCGTGACGACTCCGCCGGCAGGCAGCTACAAGGTGTGCGCGATCGGCTACGAAGTGGCAAATGGCGTGTCGACCAGCTTCGGCCTGTCGTCGGCCGTCGTCACGACAGCCGACAAGGGCGGCAACCTGAAAGCCACCCTGCCCAGCAAGGTGTACGTGGGCGGCAGCGCCACGGCCGGCGTCAGCTGGTCGGGCCTGGAAACGGGCAAGCGCTACCTGGGCGGCGTAGTCTTCCTTGATGGCAACAATGCGGCCGCGTCCACCACCGTGCTGTCGGTGGAGACCAACAACCCGTTGCCGCTGGCCGTCCCCAGCCAGCGCAACGTGAGAGCGGACGCCAAGCTGTAACGGCATCGCTCCAGGCAGTAACACAACGCGCCCTGCGGGGCGCGTTTTTTATGCGCGACGCGCGTACAATCGGCGCATAGGCGCCATGCGCCAAGGGAGCTGGCATGTCCGCATTTCGCCTCAGTATTGCCATCCTGGCCGGCATGGCCAGCATCCATGCGCTGCCTGTCGCGGCGCAGGCCGCCGCGGCGCGGCTGTCGTATCTGGTGCAATTGCGCGCCCCGCCGCTGGCCTCGCAGGCGGACGGCGTGCATGGGCTCGATACGAACAGCGACGCCGCGCGGCGCTACACGGCCCAGCTTGAAACGCAGCAGCGCGCCGTGCTGGCGCTGGTACCCGATGCTCCCGTGCAATATCGCTATACGACGGCCTTCAATGGCTTTGCCGCCATGCTGACGGCGGACGAAGTGGCGCGCCTGCAAGCGAGCCCGGAGGTGGCGCGGGTGTCGCCCGGCAGCATCGAACACACGCAGGATGGCGGCGGCAATGGCAAGAATAAAATACAGGACCAGCGCTAATGGCTGAGCAGGCGCAGCGCGATGCCGCGCGAGACGGCTTGCGTGCGGTTGCTCACACCCAATAATTTGTAGATGCGCTGCAAATGGCTTTTCACGGTGGTGCCGCTGATACCGAGGATTTGCCCCACCTCGTCATTGCTCTTCCCCTCGCGCACCCAATGCAGTACTTCCAGTTCGCGCGCACTGGCCGCGCGCGTGGCGCCCGGACGGGCCAAGGGCGCCAGCCGGCTGCCTGGCAGCGCCAGCCAGTGCAGGTGCAGGTAGGGCAGCAGCAATTCCAGCGCGTAGGCCTGGCGCGCCGCGTCCACGGTTCCCATGGCGAACAGGGCAAAGAAGCTGCCGCCTCCCTCGCCCACGCTGCCGTGCACCAGCACGCCATCGATGACGCCCGCCCTTTGGCCGCCCGCGCGCCAGGCCAGCGCCAGGCGCGCCAGCTGGCCCTGGCGCTCGCGCAGCTGCGCGTGATCGGGCACGATGCTGTGCCAGGCTTCGCTGCGCAGCACGGCCCCGTCGGCGCCCAGCTGCGCGCACATTAATAAGTCGTGCGGCAACAGCGTTTGCAGCGGCCCCTGGCTCCACAGAAAGAAATCGCCGGACTCGGCGATGCCATGCGCGCCGAGTATGGCGTGCAGCAGGTATTCCTGTTCCCGCCCCGTCAGCAGCATCATGCGCACACGGCGGCATCAAACGCCAGATAGCGGTAGCCGCTGCCGCGCACGGTTTCGATGCGGTGGCCGCAGCCGCCCGGCTGCAGCGCCTGCCGCAGGCGTCCCACGTGGGCATCGACCGTGCGTTCGTCGAGATAGGCCGCATGGCCCCACACCTGGTCGAGCAGGTGCGCGCGGCTATGCACCCGGCCCGGATGGTCCATCAAAAAATGCAGCAATTTGAATTCCACGCGGCCCAGGCTGACGGGCACGCTGCCGGCCGTCACGCGCTGGGTATGCGGATCGAGCCGCAAGACGCTGGCGCCGGACGTGCTTGCGCCTGCGCGCAAGGCCGATGGCGTGCGCCGGCGTAGCAGCGCGTGCACGCGGGCCAGCATTTCACGGGGACCGAAAGGCTTGCACAGGTAATCGTCGGCACCGCTTTCCAGCGCCAGCACCGTGTCCTGTTCGCTGTCGCGCGCGCTGACCATGATGATGGGCAAGTCGCACAGCTGGCCATCCTGGCGCACCTGGCGCAGCAGCGCGATGCCGGACGCGTCCGGCAACTCCCATTCCAGCAGCAGCACGTCGGGCGGGTCGGCCGCCAGCAGCGCCAGCGCGCCGCGCCCATCCACGGCGCAGCTGACCCGGTAGCCGGCGCCTTCAAGGTTATGCAGCAGCAAGGCTTGCATGGCGGGCACGGGATCGAGCAGCAGAATATGACGGCGCATGATGCATCCTTCCGAAAAAGTTGGCGGCCTCCATGAAAAACTAGACGGCCCGACAAGTTTTTGACTATGCATCAAGCGTAAAACGGTGACTAATACAATTTAGTTTCCTGATTTATAGCTATTCCAAATAAATAGGCGAAAAAAAACACAGCGCACCAGGGGCACGCTGTGTTCAGGCGGGGAAACTGTACCTTATGCCGGCAAAACGGGCTGGCGGCGACGCAGGGCAAAGCCGATCAGCGCCAGGCCGCCCGTCAGCATCATCCATTCCGACGCTTCCGGCACGGCCGAGATCGACGCGATGCTGGCGTAGGTGCTACCGGCGATGCTGGCCGGAATGCCGCCATTGATCGGCGTCAATTCGAATTGCACGAGGTTGCCGTTCACATTGCCCAGGTAGGCCATGCCGCTGGCGTCGAGCAAGCCCACGCCAAACGTCGTGCCCGCGTTACCGGCCGTGTTCAGGAAGTCGCCGCCAAAAACGATATTGAAACCGAACTTGCCGCCCAGGGTCACGTTGTGAAACCAGTCGTTGTAGGCGCCACTATTGCCGAAGGTCAAGGTGCCGGGCAAGCTGCCGCTGACGTTGCCTTCCTGCGACGCCAGCGCGCCAAAGGCGCCCGAGAAATTGCTGAGCACGGCGCTGGCGCCCGGCGCCGGACTGTTGCCGGCGATAAAGGCGAAGTCGAGGAAACCGGCACCCGAGAACTGGCGCGTGTCGATTTCCACGCGGTAGCCGAGCGGGTCCGCCAGCGCCACGCTGGAACTGGCGGCCAGCACGGCGGCCAGGACGGCGCGGCGCAGGGTAAGGTTGAATTTCGTTGTCAACATGGTCGTATCCTTAGAAGTTGCCGGCGAAAATGCTGGCGGAGTAATTGATCGTCACTTTCGACGGATTGGTGAAACTGACGGCAAACGAGGCCGTCGCACCGGGCGCCAGGCTGGCCGCGTTGACGGTGACATAGGCGGCGCCCGCATGGCTGCCCGTGGCATTCGCCAGGCTGACTCCTGCCGGCAAGCCGCCGAACACCACCTGGAACGGACCGCTGATGGCCGCCGTGCCCGTGTTGGTGAACGAGAACGTGCCCGTGTACTTTTGCGTCGCGCGGTTGAACGTCAGTCCCGAGCTGGCTTGCGCCACGCCGGCCGTGATGTCGCGGTAGGCGGGCTGCAAGTCCAGGCTGATGACGACGGGATCGTGGTCCGAGGCGCGGTAGGGCAAGGCGTTGTACAGGTCTTGCGGCTTGGCCGAGTCGATGTTGTAGTCGATCACTTCCGGCTCGTCCGCATTCACATGCCATTCGGCAACGCCGGCCACTTGCGGGCTCAGCGAGGTGCTGGCCAGCGCATGGTCGAGGTAGCCGCTCTGGCCGCCGAACACGTAGGAATACGGCATGCCAGACGGGCGCACGAAGCGCTCGAGTTCATTGACGAAGCTGGCGCCCGTGATGACCTGGATCGGATCTTCCGCGCCATACGAATTCAAGTCGCCGATGACCAGCACGTCCGCGTCGCCGGCGGCGGCCGTCACCTGCGGCACGAAGCTGCCCACCAGGCGCTGGGCTTGCTGCACGCGGGTGGCGTTCCAGCAGCTCTGGCTATCGTTCTGGTCCGCGTCCAGCCCGCTCGAAGGGCAGCTGCCCTTCGATTTCAGGTGATTGACGATCAGCGAGAATTTCTCGCCGTTGGCAGCCTTGAACGTTTGCGCCATCGGCGGACGGTTGTTGATGGCGTTGGCGTCCGACAGGGCGCCGCCCACCAGGCCCAGCTTGCCTGGCTTGTAGATCATGGCCACGCGGATGGCGTCCGTGCCCGTGGCGGCCGGCTTCGGCA
The DNA here is from genome assembly GCF_058798815.1 of Janthinobacterium sp. GW822-FHT07A03. Lineage (NCBI taxonomy): Bacteria > Pseudomonadati > Pseudomonadota > Betaproteobacteria > Burkholderiales > Oxalobacteraceae > Janthinobacterium > Janthinobacterium sp. GW822-FHT07A03. Next base: position 63,158 of record NZ_JBXAKW010000004.1, read on the forward strand.
CCACGGCGTAGGTGACGCCGCCGATGGCCGCGTTCAGCTGCTCGACCAGGTAGGTGACGGCCGTTTCGCCATTGTTCTGGATTTCCATCAAGCCCACCACGTCCGCATCGATGGCTTTCAGTTCGGCCACGATCTTGTCGCGCTGGCGCACGAACTCGGCCAGGTTGTCGGCGCCGCGGCAGTTCGATTTGGTGGTCGACGAACCCACGGTGCAGCCCTGCCCCGTCTGGCCAAACACGTTATTGCCATTGGTAAATGTCGTAAAGAAATTCAGCACGTTGGCGCTGGCCACCTTGACGTTCCCGGATGGCAGTTCCGGGCTGCCCGTGCGCGGGTTGTCGCGCGAAAATTGCGGCGTCTGCGTCGGCTGCAATTTATAGGCGGCGCCGCCACCGCCGATGGCACCGAAATCCACCACGCCCGTCAGGTCGGCCACCGTGTCGCCGCTGCGCACGGTGTTATCCTGGCCGATATACGGTATCGTCGGCGGCGCCACGAAAATGCCATCATCAAGCACGATCAGGTTGTTCGCATTGGCGGCGATCAAGGCTTGCGCTTCGGCGGAGCCTGCCGGATAGCGGTTGGTCGGCACTTCGCGCCGTCCCGCCGACAGGGTCAGTTCGCCGCGCGCGCCCAGGTAGGCGTTTTGCGACACGGTCAACGGCTGCGTGAAACGCACCAGCATGCCTTCCACGGCGGCCAGGTTGTCGTTCGGCAAGGTCACATTCGCCGGCACGATGCCGTGGCCCGCGCTTTGCGTGAGGATGGCCGTCACGTCCTTCAATTCCGTGTAGGAATTTTTCGCGCCCGACGGCGTATATTCGAACACCGTGCCCGTCACGCGCACCAGTTCGCCCGGCTGCACGGTGGTGACGGCCGCGCCCGTGTACACAAAGATGCCGTCCGACGTAGACGGGTCGCCATCGCCGGCCGCGTCCTGCATGAAGAAACCCGTGCCCACCTTCAGGGTGACGACGCCCTCGGTCGTCTGCACGGAATTGGCGTAGGGGCTGGCCACGCCGCTGCCCTGGATTTGCGGGATCGTGTGGCTGACGGCGGCCAGGCCTTGCACGGCCACGTCGATCTTGCAGCTGGCGCTTTGCTGCTGGTCGTTGCCGAACTGGACGATGACCGGATAATTGCCCACCGGCACGCCAGCGGCCACCAGCAGGCTCACGCTGGCGCTCTCGCCCGCCACGCCGGCTGCGCTGAAATTGGCCAGGCTGATGCCGGCCACGGCCGGCGAGCTCAAGATAGCAGCATTTACCACGCCATCCACGTCGGACGCGCGCAGCACGGCGCTGCCGCCATTGCTCAGCGCCAGCGCCAGGCTGGCCGGGCAGCTGGTGATGATCTGGTGCACGACGGGACCGCCGCAGACGTGGCGCTCGGAAGCCGTGTTGCGCGGCGTCACGCTGCCGGCGGTAAAGTCCACGCTGTTATCGTCCGTGTCGCCGCAGCCGCCATTCGCGCGCGCAATCGACAGGGTATTCGATGGCGCGGGCGCGACGGCGCCCTCAAAACCGTTGGCCGTGCCGAAACCGACCAGGTCGACGACGGCGGCGCCCGTGGGGCTGGTGCCCGTCTGGGCCGTCTTGTTATTGCTCAGCAACACCTTGCCCGCCGTACCGGACATGGCCAGGCTGCCCGAGGCATCCGGCGCGGGCAAGTCCTGCGTGCCGCCCGTCCCCTTGGCTTGCTGGACCAGCAAATACTGGCCCGGTTGCAAATCGATAGCCGGCAAGGCCGTCACGGCCCAGCTCGAACCGGCGGCCGACGCGTATTGCACGCTCCAGTTGCTCAGGTTCACGGGGCTGGCGCCGCGGTTGAACAGTTCGATGAAATCGTTGCGGTACAGCGCCCCCGTGTTGCCGCCACCGCCATACACCTGGCTGATGACGATATCGGAAGCAGCCAGGGCCGGCACGGACAGGCTGGCCAGCAAGGTAGCCATGACGGTCAGGCGCAGCGGCGTGCGCAAGGGGGAAAACGAGGTGTGCATGAGGATCCCGGTCGGTAGATAAGTGACGCCGGTCCCGCATGATGGGCCGGCGCGCCACAATTAACAAAAGTATTTCAGACTTGTTATTTGCATATTAAAGGCCGGGGATGACGACTTGATGACATTTGATTAAGCCGAACGGAGTAAAAGCCTCGTCCGTGGCGTGCGGGAAGACGCCTTTCTTCGTATTCGATAAGCAACAATAGCTTCACGGCGGCACGATAAAATAGGAGCTGCCAGGAAAATATGATATACTTTAGGCAAATAAGTTTTATTCTTGATAAGTCATTGGCAACTTTGAGAACCTTGCAATACAAATGGATCGAGCGGGCCCCACCCATGCCCGGCTCTTCATCTGCCATCCTGCCGTGCATAAACCATGTCGCACAGGTAGCGTAGGCACCAATTCCATCCTCAGCGCCCGGCGATATGCGCCGCGCTCAGAATGCATTTCCAAGAGGTAAGTAAATGTCAACACCAGCCACCCCATTCAAGTTCGCTTCGTTGTTCGCCTGCAGTGTGTTATTGCTGGCGGCTGGCACGGCACAAGCGCAAAATGGCGCCCAGCGCGCCAGCGGCGACGAGAGACGCTGCCAAGCCACGGGAGCCGCCAGCAACGCAGGCGGCAAGGCGAAGGACGCCGACCTCGACAGCACCTACAGCGCTTGCAGCCTCGTCGATGGTTTCATCGGCTTCGGCGCACGCACCAATGATGGCACCAGCCAGACGCCGGAATTCGGCGAAGGCGAATCGAGCCAGGTATTGCGCCATCCGCAATCCGGCAGCCAGGGTCACCGCCTGGCCAATCTGCTGGGCCAGCAAGGCGATGGCGGCGGCAGCGCAGGCGCACGCACCGGCAATGCCGGCGGCGAGTACCGCTTTGGCGCGCGCGACTTTATCGCCGTGCAAGACCAGCCAGTGATCGACGATGCCGCTGCTTATCGCGGTGCCGGCCGCGCCTACGCCCGCGCCGATAGCGTCTATGCACCACTGCTGACATCGTCCGGCTTTGACACGGGCGCCCCCGCCGGAAAAGCCGGTGTGGGCGGCGGCGGCGCAGGCGGCGGTATCGACAGCGGCAGCAATGGCACCGGTGGCGGGGCCATCGTGCCGCCCATCACGCCCGCCGTACCGGAACCCGAGACCTGGGCCATGCTGATGGCCGGCCTGGGCTTGCTGGCCTTGGCCCTGCGCCGCAAGGCCGGGCGCCAGGCATAAGAAAAAAGGCTCGCAAGAGCCTTTTTTTTCGTCCAGGTAAGCCGTCTCAGCGCCGGTATGCCAGATATGGCGCCGCCAGGGGATCGCCGATAAACAAGCCTTGCGCCGGCCACGCGACACTGCCCCAATATGCTTCCAGCGCCGTCATCCCGCCCAGGTAGCGGCGCAGCAAGACTGTCGAATTGGGAAATTTCTGCCAGAAGTTACACGGTTCGCTGACGGTGCCATAACTGGCCGTGGCGCCCGCCTCGAGCCAGCGCTGGCTGCTCATCTGTACCGTACCCTGCAAATCGCCGCCAAACGAGGTCAGGTGATCCGCCAGCGCCCCCGGCAGGAAACGCAGGGTATCGAGCTTGCCTACTTTGGCCATGCCCGTCTGGTAAATCATGATGTCTTGCGCTCCCTCAAGCGAATCGGCCTTGATGTTCTTGATGGTGAGCTTGCGCTGGCGCACCACGCCGGCAGGCGGAAAAAAGGACGCACGGCTATTGCGCGCGCCTTCACTGGTGGTCAGGAAATAGGCGCTGGCGGCCGGCACGGAAAAGCCACTGACCGTGCCGCGGTCCACGACGGCCTTGGCCTCCTCCACAAAATCTACTGGAAGCAACATCGACAGGCGCATGCCCATCTGCGTGAATGGCTGGTTGACAGTGCTGTTGAAGTAAGTGCTCTGTTTGCCGGCATTGCAGGTCTTGGCGCATTGCGCCGCATCGTAGCCCAGGGTATATGCGGCCGTGATGGAATTGCACTCGACCGCATACGGCGCGCTCCACACCATCAGTACCGCCTGGATTTCCGGCTTGAGCTGGGCGTCGATGCGCGACTTCAGCTGCGCGAACTGGTCCGCGCTGAGCTTCTTGGGCCGGTTCGGTATCGTCACGTGCACGACATTGGCGGCGGGGACGCCATGCGCCTGGCGGTAATATTCCCCCACTTCCACACTGTTCGGTTCCGCATCGTTGATAACGATGGCCAATTGCGCGGCATTCAACCCTGGCGTCACGGATGGCGCATCGGCGTGCGCAATGCCGGCGGCCAGCGCCAGCGAAAAGCAGAGAGAGGTATGCAATGGTCAGTATCGTCGTTGGGAAATATCCAGGCAGCCATGCCGCAGCCACCCACTGTGCCGGTCGATTATAGTCCCATGTGGGTATGCGGCAAAAAAAAACGGAGGCCGCGGCCTCCGTTTCATGCAAACAATTTTATCTTCAGGCTTGCAGCTTGCGGCGGCGCGCCATGAAGCCGAGCACACCCAGGCCCGCCAGCAGCATGCCGTAGGTTTCCGGTTCCGGTACCGGCGTGACGGCCAGGATGCCGCTGTAGCTGCCGCCCGTTGGCGAGGCAACATAACCGTCGATTTGCAGGAAATAATTGCCAGCAGCCAAAGGCGTGGAGCCGGACTGCAGCGACCACGCCTGGTCTTGCGCCGTGAAATTGATCAGGTCAAGCGCGCCATGGAACAGAATGCCGCTGGCGTTGCCCAGGCTGAAACCGGTCAGTGTCAGGCCGGAGTTGACACTCGGCTTGAGCGAGGTCGCCAGTGCGCTCAGGTCGTTAAAACCCGTCACGCTGAACGTAAATTTGTCGCTGAAAAAGTTATTGCCCGCTCCGGCCAACTGGCCTGGCGCCAGCGAAAACGAGCCCAGCAGCTCGCTGCTGGAATAATCGAGCAAATCTTGCGTCAGATCCACCGTCGCGTGGCTGATGTCAACCGGTGCCGCATGGGCTGCCAGGCTGCTGCCGGCAAACATGGCGGCCACGAACAGGGATTTCAGGAATTTTTTCATACTTTTCACCAAGATGACTGCAACCGGCTCATGCCAGTTGCGGGATGGAAACGCAAACGAGGAGGCCAATCAGCCAGGGCAGGCTCAAGCCGCCTTCTGGCGGCGGCGTGCCATGAAGCCCAGCAGGCCCAGGCCCGCCAGCAACATCGCATACGTGCCAGGTTCCGGCACGGCCGATACCAGGCTGCCATTCGCGCTGAAGGCCGCGCCCGTGTTCGACACCACGTTGCCGCTGACTTTCAGATAGTAGGAACCGGCAGCCAGGTTGGCATACGACAGGCTCCATTTATCATCGATGCCGGTCAGCAACTGATCGCCGCCCAGCAGCAAGGTATTGCCGACACTGCTGTACAAGCCGAAACCCGTCAGGTTCAAGCCATTCGTCGCGCTGCTGCTGCGCGAGTTCAGTACCACGCTCAGGTCGCTCGTCTTGCTCACGTTAAACGCGAACAGGTCATTGAAAAAATTGCTTTTTTGATTATTTTTAAACTTGTCGCCAAAAGTCAGCGAACCGCCCGCGGCCAGATTGACGGCACCAGGCGTGGAACTGATGTCGACGGGCGCGGCACAGGCTGCCTGCGCGAATAAAGCTGAACCGGCAAAGGCCAGCGCGGCCAGCACCGAATACGTATTTTTCTTCATGCGATTCCACTCAACGTGAATGCGGACGCGCCAGCGCGTCCGCATGAGTTATCTGATCAAACCAGGCAGAATCATAGCATAAAGCAATTTTTTATGTTAACTATTGTTTAATGAAAAGTTACTTTATAGCATCATTCTTGAGGCCAATAGTTTCACTGTGCGGATATCGTAAAAGAACGCACATCAGACGCGCTGGTAGACATCCTCCAGCCGCACGATGTCGTCTTCCCCCAAATAACTGCCCGACTGCACTTCGATCAGGTGCAAGGGCAGCTTGCCCGGGTTTTCCAGCCGGTGCGTCATGCCGATGGGAATGTACGTTGATTCGTTTTCCGTCAGCAAAGTTACCTTGTCGCCGCATGTGACCTGCGCCGTACCGCTGACGACCACCCAGTGCTCGGCCCGGTGATGGTGCATCTGCAGTGACAGCTTGCCGCCCGGATTGACGGTGATGCGCTTGACCTGGAAGCGTTCGCCGACGTCGATGCCTTCGTAGGCGCCCCACGGGCGGTAGACCTTGCGGTGCTGCACGTGTTCGCTGCGTCCCGCCTGCTTCAGGTGGTCGACCACCTGTTTCACGCGCTGCACCTGGTTCTTGTGCGCCACCAGCACGGCGTCGTCCGTTTCCACCACGACCAGGTCCTGCACGCCCAGCATGGCCACCAGGCGGCGCTCGGCGCGCACCAGGCAATTGCTCACGCCATCGAGATACACGTCGCCGCGCACGACGTTGCCGTTGGCATCGCCCTGCTGCACCTCCCACAAGGCCGACCAGGAACCGACATCGCTCCAGCCGATGGCGGCCGGCAGCACCACCGCATGCGCCGTATGCTCCATGACGGCATAGTCGATCGAATCGGACGGGCTGGCGGCGAAGGCCTTCACTTCCAGGCGGCAGAAATCGAGGTCGCGGTAGCCGTCGCGCACGGCCGCTTCGCAGGCGGCCAGCATGGCTGGCTGGAATGCCGCCAGTTCGCTCAGATAGCGCTCGGCACGGAACATGAACATGCCGCTGTTCCAGAAATAATTACCAGCGGCAAGGAAGGACTGCGCCGTGGCCAGGTCCGGCTTTTCCACGAAACGCTCGACTTGGCAACCCGCGGCGCCAGGACTCACGGGCGCACCGCTGCGGATGTAGCCATAGCCCGTTTCCGGCGCCGTCGGCACGATGCCGAAGGTGGCCAGGGCGCCATCGGCCGCCAGCAGCGCCGCCTCGGCGATAGACTGGTGAAACGCGGCCACGTCGGTGATGACGTGGTCGGCCGGCAAGACCAGCATCAGCGCCTGCGGGTCGATGGCCAGCAGGTATTGCGCCGCCACCGCCACGGCTGGCGCCGTATTGCGGCCCACCGGTTCAAGCAGGATACCGAGCGGCGGCAAGCCGATCTCGCGCAGCTGCTCGGCCACCATGAAGCGGTGCTCATTGCCGCACACCACCAGCGGTGGCATGACCTCGAACTCGGCCAGACCACTGTCGCCTGCGCGGCGGTTGGGCAGGCTGGTCACGCGCAGCGCCGTTTCCTGCAACATGGTCTTGTCCGTTACCAGCGGCAACAGTTGCTTGGGCAGCACGGCGCGCGACAGCGGCCATAAACGGGTGCCTGAACCGCCGGACAGGATGACTGGGTAAATTTTCATAGTTTCATTTCAAAAACAGTTTATTGGGCAACGAACAGGGCCGGGGACATTTCCGCGCGGCGCAAACTGCGCCGGTCGCGCGCATTGCCCCAGGCGCCAAGCGCATACTCGGAAGCGTGGCGCATCTGGCCGGCCCGGTCGACACTGAACTCCTTGAAAACGATCATTTCGTCGAGCAATACGTCGGCCAGCACGCGCGTGTATTCGAACAGCACGCTGCGCACCACTTCGGCGCCAGCGCACACATGGCTGCCATGGCCGATCCACGTGGGCCCGACGATGACGGCGCCCGCATCGATGCGGCAGCCCGAGCCGATATACACGGGGCCTTCGATGCGCGTGCCATCGCTCCAGTCGATACTGGTATTCAAGCCGACCCATACGCCATCGGCAATCTGCCGGCCAGGAACGTGCAATTGGGCAACCTCCCCCATCAGGACGCTTTGCAGCACTTCCCAGTAATCCTTGACGCTGCCGATGTCGATCCAGTTGTACTGGCGCTTTTGCGCATAGAACGGCAAGCCCTTTTCCACCAGCAAGGGAAACAGTTCCGAACCGATGTCGAACGAACAGTCGTCGGGAATCAGGTCCAGCACTTCCGGCTCGAACAGATAGATGCCGGTACTGACGCAATTGGACAGTGCATCGGCCTGGGCCGGCTTCTCCTGGAAGGCGCGGATGCGCCCGTCGGCGTCGCTGACCACCACGCCGTAGCTGGAAACCTTGTCCCACGGCACTTCCAGGGTGATGACGGAGGCCAGCGCCCCCGTGCGGCGGTGCTCAAGCAGGGCCGCTTCCAGGTCCAGGTCGATCAAGGCATCGCCGCACAGGACGATCGTCGTCTCGTCAAAAAAACCGCCAAACTCCTGGATCTTCTTCATGCCGCCGGCCGAGCCCAGCGGTTGCGGCACGACCTCGCCCGCGTCGTTCGTATAGCCTTCGAAGGAGTAACCGATCTGCACGCCGAACTGGTGGCCTTCGCCGAAATACTCCTCGATCTTTTCATGCAGGTAGCTGACGTTGACCATGATGTCGGTCACGCCATACTGCGCCAGGTGCTCCACCAGGTACGCCATCACGGGTTTCCCCAGGATGGGGATCATCGGCTTGGGCAAATCGTAGGTCAGGGGCTGCACGCGCGTGCCCTTGCCTGCTGCCAGTATCATTGCTTTCATCGTCGGACACGCTCCCTCAGGGGTGAGGATGGTTCGCCAGGCAGCGCATGTCAGCGGCCGTCCTTGCTCAAGGTCACCGACGCGGCGGGCGCGGCGGCGGGAAACAGGCGCGCATACGCGGCCAGCAGCTTCGGCGCTTCATATTCCCACTCCAGCTCGTTGACCACGCGATGCCGGCCGAACGCTCCCATCTGCTCGCGGCGGGCGGGGTCGTCCAGCAACTCGACGATCTTGCGCGCCATGTCGACAGGATCGTTCTTCAATGCATACAAGGATGCCTGCTGTGCGGAAACCTTGCCCTCGACTAGATCAAACTGCACGATCGGTTTGCCCAAAGCCATGTATTCCATGATCTTGTTCATGGTCGACTTGTCGTTCATGTCGTTGGCCACGTCCGGGTTCACGCACACATCGGAGGTATTGAGCATTTCCAGCAATTGCTGGTCCGGTACGCGCCCCGTGAACGTCACGTACTCGGCGATGCCCAGGTCGTGCGCCATCTGCTTCATCTGCTCGAGCGAGGTGCCGCCGCCGACCAGCCCGAACTGCACGTCCTCGCGCTTCAGGGTTTGCACGATGTATTGCGCCGCCTGCAGCAGCAGGTCGATGCCTTCCTGCGCCCCCATCACGCCCACGTAACCGACCAGGTAGGCACGGCCCTTCTTCAGCGCCGGCACGGGCGGCAGCACGCGCAAGCGGTCCAGCTTGGGTCCGCTGCGCACCACGTAGACATCTTCCGGCCTCATGCCGCCCCGCTCGATGGCGATCTTCTTGTACGACTCGTTGGTGGCGATCGACACGTCGGCGCTCTTGAACGACCAGCGCTCGAACAGCACCATCAGCTTGTAGAAGAAGTCGCGGCGGCCGAACTTGGCTTCGTACAGTTCCGGATTGATGTCGTGGTGGTCGAACAGGAAACGCTTGCCCATCGTCAACTTGAAGAAGCCGCCGATGAGGAACAGCAAATCGGGCGGATTGCAGGCGTGGATGACGTCAAAACCGCGCGCAAAATGCACTTTCCATGCCAGGCGAAACGTGTGGAACAGCGCCAGCGAATACTCGACCAGATAGCCCTTCGCTCCTTCCGCTTCCAGCGGCAGGTGGTAGCGGTAGATATGGATGCCGTCGATGGCTTCGTAGCGCGATTCGTAACCTTTGCCCGTGGGACAGATGATCGACACTTCGTAGCCATTCGCATGCAGGGTGGTCGCTTCCTGCCAGACGCGCCGGTCGAACGGCGACGGCAGGTTTTCCACCAGGATCAGCACGCGGCGTGGCGCACCTGCCACCTTGTTACCAGCAGATGCCGTCATATTGCTCTCCACTTTGTTCCTTGCTGATGCGTACCAGATCGACGATGTGCTGGTGCGGCTGCAGGCTGGCGGGCACGGTCTTGAATTCGGCCGCGCCATTGCCGATGACGATGGTGTCGGCAAAATCGAGCACGTCCTGCATATTCGTCACCATCAGCTTGGAAATGTGCGGGATGTGGTTGAGGATGTAATCCTGGTTGGCGCCCGTCAGGGCGGCCAGGTTGACGTTCTTGTCGTACAGTTTCAACTCGTAGCCCTTGCCCAGCAGATACTCGATCACATCGACCAGCGGCGACTCGCGCAAGTCGTCCGTACCGGCCTTGAACGAGAAGCCCAGGATGCCTACTTTGCGCGCACCTTTGTCGACGATCATCTTGATGCCCTTTTCCACTTGCCGCTGGTTCGATGGCAAGATAGAGTTAAGCAAGGGCAAATCGAGGTCCAGGCTGCGCGCCTTGTAGGTCAGCGCGCGCACGTCTTTCGGCAGGCACGAGCCGCCGAAGGCGAAGCCTGGCTTCATGTAGTACGGCGACAGGTTCAGCTTGGTATCCTGGCAGAAGATTTCCATCACCTTGTGGCCATCGATGCCGACGGCCTTGCAGATATTGCCGATTTCATTGGCGAACGCCACTTTCACGGCGTGCCAGGTGTTGTCCGTGTACTTGACCATCTCGGCCGTTTCCACGTCCGTGCGCACCAGCGGCGCGTCCATCTTTTCATACAGCTGCACCAGCAGCGCGCCCGCCTTTTCATCGGATTCGCCGATGACCGTCTTCGGCGGATGGTAGTAATCGTAGACGGCCGTGCCTTCGCGCAGGAATTCCGGGTTGTTGCACACGCCGAAATCAACGCCGGCCACCTTGCCCGATGCCGCTTCCAGGGTCGGAATCACCAGCGCGCGCATGGAGCCGGGCAGCATGGTCGAGCGCGCCACGACGACGTGGAAGGTATCCTTTTCGGCAATCGCCGCGCCGATTTCCTGGCATACCTTGCGCACGTGGCTCAGGTCCAGGTTGCCATTGAGCTGCGATGGCGTGCCCACGCAGATGAGCGACATGTCGGAGCCGAAGACGGCGTCGCGCACGTCCGCCGTGGCGCGCAAATGGCCGCTTTTCACGGTGGCGGCGATCATCTCGCCAATATCCTTCTCGATGATGGGCGTGGTGCCCTGGTTGATCAGGTCGACCTTGGTCTTGTTCGGATCGACGCCTATCACTTCATGCCCATCCGTTGCCAGGCAACCGGCAGAGACCGCACCCACGTAGCCGAGGCCAAAAATACTGATTTTCAAAATATGCTCCCTTAATGATGAGCCGGCGAATTAGCCGGCGACGTCTGCGGCATCAGCTCGATGTGCGTCACGATTTCAGTTGTTCCCTGCACCCGCATGCGCCAGGCGGCGCTGGCAATCGGTGATTTCTCGTCGAAGCGGCGCGAGATCCAGCCGCCAGGCGGTGTCTCGCTGCCGCGCAATACCTCCAGCGTTCCATGCGAACAGCGCATGCGCAAGCCGGACCGCAAGCCCTGTGCCTGCAATTGCCCGTCGTTGACGGTGACCAGGCAATGCTCGCCGAACTGCCAATGCACGGAAATATCATGTACATTTGTACATTGTAATATGTCTTTTACAACAATGCATTTATTATTAAAGTTGAACTCGATACGACGCCGGTGCAGCACGGGGTCGGCCAGGCGGCTGTAGCCATCGTGTTCACCCTCAAAAACTTGCACCTCGGAATTCGTTTCATGAGCAATCATGCGCGCATTGGCTTTTTTCAGCCACATGAAATTACCACCGATTTCAGACTGGTCCAGACCGTCGACGGCTAGCGTGTTATGCGCAGGCGTGCTGCGGAAGTAGTCGCGCCATTTTTTTTGCGTGTGATAGGCGTAGGTACCTGGATCGGTGAGCAATTCCTCTCCGCCGACGGAGAGGGTAAAGGCCAGCGCATCGGCATGTCCATGCGCGGCAATGGACAGGTAGCCCAACGGTGCGCAGTCGGCCACCAGGCGCACTTCATCGGCCGTGCCGAAATGGCTGCCGAGCAAGAAGTACCCGCCTTCCGGAAATGCCATCACGGGCGCCTCCGGCAAGCCGCCATCAAGCGCCTGCCACTGTTGCAAGCCCGCCACACCAAACAGCCAGCGGTTCTTGTCGTCAAAATGGCCGGCCTTGCGCTTGAAGTCGGCACGGCCGAACAGCACGGCGCAGCTGGCCAGCAGCGAACGGTAGCGATGCCAGCCGTCCTCGTGCGCCAGACGCACCATCTGCGCATCGTCGGCATCGCCCGTCATCGGCACGTTGCCATCCACGTCCATCAGTGCGGCGATAAAGTCGGCCAGGCGCTCCAGGCGCTGCAAGTACGCCGCGGAAAAACCCGCGCCGTTGGCCTGCCCTATCCTCTGGCACAGCAGCATCATGTCCATCACTTCATGCTGGTAATAGACGGCTTGCTCGCGGTTCACGCCATCTGGCGTATTTTGCTTGAGCGCCTCCTCTTCCAGCCCCTGGCGCGCTACTGCCTGCCATTTCGCACTTTCCGGCCAACAAGGCCACACGCTACTGGCCACAAACAAGCCCATGTATTCACCGAACAGATGGTTGTTCGCCGACGAATGGCGCGAAAAATAACCGGCGATGAAGTGGGCGTGCTGGTAGATGGCGGCAAGCCACTGTTGCAGGAAACGCTGTCCCGCTTCGCCCTGGAACAGCGGCGAAGCCGCACCACCCAGCAATTCCCAGGCGCAAGCCCAGTTCAGCAGGCGCAGCGCCAGCTCAAGCGAACTGGTCCAGTGCACGCCCATGGGATACGGACACTGTTCGAACCACGACTGCAGCAAGCGACGCGCGCCATCGGCGTAGCGCTGCTCGCCCGACACTTTCCATGCCTGCGCCAGCGCCACCAGTTCCAGGTGCCGGTTTGGTTCCCACAGATACTTGATATCGCCGACCACCTTTTCGCTGCGGTAATCGATCTGCTTGCCCAAGGTCAGCGGCGCCACGGTACCCGTTTTCGGATCGCGGTTCCATTCCGGAGGGAAACCCAGTTCCGCCCCACGCAGGGCGAAGACATTCCAGCGGCCCGCCAGCACGGTATCGGCGGCCCCGCACAGGGCGGCGATATCGGTATCCTGCCCGTTGCCAGCCAGAAAAGGCCGTCCTGTGCGAGACAGGTCAGGCACCGGCACCTTGCGCAGCAAGCCGATGCCAAACTTGCTGGCCTTCTTTTGCAGCAACTGCTGCACGCGCCAGACAATCTCGGGTGCACCCATCAATTTCAAGCGGTTGATTTTCCATGCTAGCGATGTCATACGGCACTCAGCCCCAAGTCGGTATAAATTTGTTCCAGGCGCGGCATGACCGCCGCCGTGGAAAACTGACGCTCCACCTTGCTGCGTCCCGCCGCGCCCATTCTTTGCGCCAGCGCATCGTCGGCCAGCAAGCGCGCGATCCGGTCAGCCAGTCCCTGGACGTCGCCGGGCGCGAGCAGGTAGCCCTCCACCCCATCTTGTATGGCCTCGGGAATGCCGCCGATCGCCGTGGCAATCACTGGCACGCCGCTGGCCATCGCCTCCAGTATGCTCATCGGCAATCCTTCAAAATATGAAGGCAGGACGTAGATACGGCAACTATTGAGCAGGCGCGTCTTTTGCTCGCCCTGTACCCAGCCCAGCAGCTCGACGTGCCGGGCCACTCCCAACGCATCGGCTTGCTGCTGCACGGCGCTACGGTCGCCATCCCCGCCCAGCGCCAGGTGCAGCGATGGGCAACGTTGCGTCAGGTCGGCACATGCCTGCAGCAGGTCATCAACACCCTTGGCCTTGCCTAACTTGCCCAGGAACAACACACTTCCCGCTTGGCGTGCAGGCCATGGCGCGACCATGGGCGGCAACGCCACCGGATTGAACATGGTCTCGACATGCGGATTGCGGCTCATGCCGCGGACCCAGGCCTGCCAGCCGCTCGACAGCACCAGCACACGTGATGCGTGATTAAAAATGTAGCGGATATACGCACGCCGCAGCGGACCGCATTGCCGCTCATAAAAAGCGGCAAAGCCGCCGCCGTGCAGGTGCAGGATGCTGGGAACCCGGCACAGGAATGCAAGCAGGAAAAATCCCGACTTGCGCCAGAAGCTCGCGTGCGAGGCGACATGCACGTGAATCAGGCCCACCTGCCCAGTCAGCAGCATGGCCACGAAGCGCGCATAGGCGCACAGCATGATGCGCAGCTTGGCCAGGGGCCCGCCATCACAATGCGTGGCCAGGTAATGCACGCGGTAACGCTCAAACAGGCCAGTGCCCTCATACACGCGCGCCACGGAAGCAATGCCGCCCATGGTGTTCAGGCTGGTGCCGACCATCAGAATTTTTTTCATGTCGAATCAGATAATTTGTCATTTTCCGCCAGCAGGCGGGTACTGCCGCACATGGCCCTGCCGCGCGGCCTTAGCCGTTTGCGCGGGTAGCCGTCTCATTGACCACCCAGCGGAACTTGCCCGCCGCCGTGTTGGGCAAGGCCGTCTTCAGCACAACTTCCACGCTGACGCCGGAATCGACCATGGTGTGAATGTTGTCAAGCAGCTTGAGCTTGTCGCTATCGGAAAAGGCGGGGCCAGGCAGCAGGCGCACTTCCCAGCGCGCAGCCCCCACTTGCGCCACTTGCGACTTGAGGATGTTATCGACGCCCTTGAAAGCGAACGTCAGGACGGATGGGCTGATCACCGCACCGCCGCTGCCGGTGATGCTGTCCTCAAATTTGCCGGTAACGGGCTCGATCATGGGAAAGGGCCTGCCGCAATCGCAGCGGCCAGGCTTCCAGCGGGTGCGGTCGCTGAGCCGGTAACGCAGCAGCGGCATGGCCAGATTATGAAAAGTCGTTCCCACCACGAAACCCTCCCCGTCAGTCGCCTCGCCGTGCTCGTCCAGGATTTCCACATGGGAATAATTACTGTTCAAGTGCATGTGACCATGTTCGCACTCGGTAGCGAACGCCACGCGCTCAGCCATTCCATACATGTCCATGATGGTGGCACCCAGGCGCTCGACGATCAATGCGCGCTGATGCGGATACAGCGGTTCCGATGCCGTAAACACATACGGAATGGAGAGCCGCCGCCCGCGCCGCTGCAAGAAACCGGCCAGCGTGTAGGCTGTCGACGGATAAGCTTGCAACATGGCCGGCGCCGCCTGCTCCAGGCGGTCGATGATCGCATCGGCATGCGCCTCGGTCAGGTGCCGCGACGACAGCAGCAACTGGCGGTTATAGCGGTTCCAGAACCAGAATGGCGGTCTGGTCTGGTTGATCCCGGCCACCATGTCGCCACGCAGGGTGGCGCGCGTCATCTGGGGCGTGTAGCCGGACCAGCTCCAGTGGCGCTGGATGAAGGCGTTTTCCATCAATACCGACTGCATGCTGCGAAAAATCGTCAACGGCGTGCCTGTCGTGCCACTGGTCTGCCCTGCGGCCTGCCACGGCCGTTTGCGGCCCTGATGCGGATACAGCGCGGCACGGTGTGCAAGCAACGCCGCCTTATCGATCACGGGAAAATGCTCGCGCAATACCTGTGCCGCCTGGGCTGGCGTAAAACCGCGTGGCATGGCCGCGTAATGGGGCAGCGTACGTATGGCGTGCTGCATGCTCGCATGCAAGCGCAACCGGGAATAGTGCGCCAGCTCGTCGGCACTCATGCGTTCATGTGCAGCGAGGCGGTCCATGGCACGCCGCAACAAAAAATTATCGCGTAGCATGGCTCGCATGCCGAAACGCAGTTCGTTCTTGATTGAAGACATAATCACAGTGGCTCCCGCAACGGGGCTTCCGATAGGAGTGGGATGGATGGCATCAGAGCAGCAGGAAACGATGGATTTCTTCACCTGGACTGCCGACCTTGGCCAGGCGGGACTCCGCCTGCGCGATCGCATCGCTCAATGCTTTCCGAAATGTAGCATCTTCGACGGCACGCTCGAGGGCCGCGCGCATGGCTTCGGCATCATCATGCGGCACGAAGCCCGGATAATCGCTGCCCAGATAGGCCTCGATCGCCTCATGGCGGGTCGCCACCAGCGGTTTGCGATTGCGCAATACCCGCAGCAGCACGCTTTGCCCGCATGCCTCGCCCTGGCTTTTCAAGGGCATGGCAACGACGCGGCTGGCGGCAAGCAGACTCTCAAACTGCGCCTCCGGCAAATCCAGGTGCAGGCTGACGCGCGATTGCGCCGGCACCACGACGTGATTGCGCTCTGCCGCCACCACCACCAGCGGGGCGCTGACACCCGCCATGGCCTGCAACAGCAAGTCATAGTCGCGGTTGGAATAACCACCGGCGAACACATAGTCGCCCTCGACCGCTGCCGCGGCGCCGCCAAAACCATAGAGTTCCTGCCGCCACAGGTGGAAATGCACGTCCTGCGGCGCCATGCCGACGGCCTGGATCAGATTCTCGCCCTCCCCTTTCGAGAAGGCGATGAAGCCCATCCCGGGGAAGCGCAGGGCGCGCCAGAGCAGGTTGAGACAGCGGCGCGCCCGCAGCGAATGGACGAAACACGCCATCACCAGCAGCTTGCGCGGGCGCGTCACCAGGCCGCAGCGTATCATCGCCAGAATGGGGAGCGCCTGCCAGCCGATCAGCAGCACGGTATCGTCGCTGCCCCACAGCTTGCGCACACCCCACAGCTTGGGCGACACCATGGCTGCCAGGATGGACAGTTTTCCGCGAAACGACGAGCCACGGCCACGCTCCGGCCCCATGTTACTGACATGGGCTCCCTGCTGTTGCAGGTAGGCGACAACGTCCTGGTAGCCGCCAGCTTGAGAAAGGATTATTTGAATCATCAGAAAACATTTTCAAAAAAACATTATCACATAGCATAGCGACATCGTCCACCGTTTTGCTGCAGTGCACAGAATTGTTACAATATTATGGCTTTTGAGCAAAGCCTTCCCGATAAACGGAGGCGAGCCGGCTGGCCAGCACGCGGTAGCTGCGCTGTTCGTCAATAAAGGCCGGACCGGTGGCGGCAAGCAAACGGGCGGCAGGCAGATCGGCAAGAATGCCGCCGATCTGTTCGGCCATCGCCTCGGGGTTGCTGGCAGTCAAGCGACCCGCTCCGCTGGCGCGCAACACGTTTTCCTGGTCCGGGCTGTCATTGCCCACGCAAGGCATGCCCAGCGCCAGGTACTCGAGCAGCTTGGTCGGCGAGCTGTAATCGAACAGCGCACCGCGCGGCACATAGGAAAGCGCCACATCGGCGCCGCATAGCAAAGCCAGCGCCTGCAGCGATGGCAGCCAGCCCGTCACATGAATCGCATCAGCAACACCCAGGCGCGCCGCATACGCCATCAAGGCAGGCACATCGGATGCCGTCGGCGAATCGCCGATGAACAGCAAGCGTGCCGAGGGCTGGCGGCGGCGCAAAAGCAACAGCGCATCGAGCAGCATCGTCAGTTCGCGCGAGCTATCGAGCGTGCCGAGATAAGCGAGCACGGGGACGTCTTCCCAGCCGGGCAGGCGGCGTGGCGCCAACGCTTCCCCGTGCAGGATTTCCATATCGACGCCCATCGGCACGGCCGTCAGCCTTTCCGCCGGAACCCCATGCTCCACCATCAACGCCTTCATCGCTTCGCTCTGCACAAAGACATGGTCTGCGCCCTTGAGCACGACTTTATACAGCAGGAAACGCTCGATCAATCCTTTGAGCAATACCACATGGTAGCGGCGGCCGCCTCCCGCCGCGATTTCCGCGCGCGCGCGCGCGATACGGCCCTCGCTCATCAGGAACGAAACCCAATAGGCAAAGGGAATGCCTTTCCAGCGCGCGAGCAGCATGGCGAACAAGCCGGTCGACACCATGTCGCGCACCTGTATCAAGTCGCACTGCTCTTTCTTGGCAGCAAAAATCCGACGCATGCAAAGCTTGAAGAATGCCCATTCCTGACGTACGCGGCTGGACTGCACGGCCGGCCGCCACTGGCTCGCATAGGCACCGTCAACGAGTTCACCCTTGCCAGCCTTGCCGACGATATCGCACACCACGCCGTGACGGGGAAGATACTTTCCAAACAGGGTAACGACGTCGGCACGGAAGGTCGGCAAAGGTTCTGGCACCAATTGCAATAAACGAAATACGCTGTGTGGTTTCAAAGTAAGACACCGTGACTAGCCCGTAAAAAGCGGGCGCGCAAAAGAAAAAGCGATGGCTGAAAATCAGCCATCGCTCGCGAGGAGCACGCATATGATAACCGCGGCTCCGTTTTCTGTTAATAAAAATTAGTTATTTGGAATCACAATTGACTGTCCGTCAATCGTCAGCGTCCGTCCGGTAGCGCTCGGCGCACTGAGCGTGTAAGGCAGATTCTGGCATCCGACGTCGAGCAATACGAGGAACTCGCCGCTCGTCGCCGCCGGCTTGACGAAGGCACCATGCGCTTCGAACTTGCCCGCTTGCGGCGGCGGACCGCTGCGCGTTTCATAGCTGGCTGGCTCGGTTGAAATCGAGCGGGCGCACAGCTTGCGATCCACGTTGAGGATGGAAACGGAGCCATCGGCCTGTGGCACGATAGGCGCGGCCGCGTGCAGATTCCATTCGAACTTGTGCGGCGCCGGCGCGGCCAGCAGATCTTGCACCACCACCACATTCTTCGGTCGGAAATACCATACCTTGCGCACCGCCTTGCTCATGACGCTGCCATAGGCATTGATCGCATCGCCAGCCGTATAGTCGAGAGCCGGCGTCGTGGCGAAACTGAGAATCTTGCCATTCCGGCCCAGATTGACCGTATTGCCATCAACCAACTGACCAATGCCGGCATCATACGTAATCGCATTATGCGACCGGGTTTGACGATACCAGGAATTGAACAGCGGCGAACCATACCAGTCCATATAGCCGGCCTCGATCAACAAGGGACGCCCGCCACTGCTCAGGATCAGGCTGTTCTGATCGCCGTGGCTATGATTGTATGAGCCAAACGGGCTGGACTTGAAATACACCGATGTCCGGGCGCGATCGGTCAGATCACTATGCATGGCGACCCAGCCGATGCTCGGATACAGGGCGGCGTTGGGCGGTGCAACGAGGGCTGCAGCCTTGGTGTAAGGCAATGGATAAGGAGCCTGCAGCAAGGTGAGGAAATCTTCATCACCCACGATGTTGCGTGCATACCAGGCGGCGGCCGGCGTCGAGAAGCGCGAGGCATACGCCTTCATGTAGCGGAAATCCGGTTTCAGTTCGCTTTCATCGCCAAACGCATGGGAACCGGCGCCTGGCGGCACGAAATGGGCAAAAAAGTTCAGGAAGCCATTCGACCAAGGCTTGGCAAAGATATTCACGCCCGTCGCCTCGGACAAAGGTTGCCATATTTGCAATGCATAATCTGCCGTATATTGTCCGTACGCCGTGCCATTGGCAAATCCGCCTTCAGGGCCGCTCCATGCATACACCGTATTGACATAGGAACGGAAGGCAAAATCGAACCAGACATCCGCCTGCGGTATCTCACCGATGGCCAGCGTCGATATCAGCGCCAGGAAACCCAGATTGGTCCCGCCGTGCGAATCGTACGGATACTGGTCAAGCCGATTGTTATTCCCGCTTAAATCCTTGTAAATATCCGTGGTGCGCAGGGCGATCACATTCAGCCAGGCGGCACGGCGCGGGGCATCGATTTCGGCGGACAGGAAATCGATCGCCTTGATCATCGACAGGGCAATCACGCGCGTTCCCTGATCCTGATTGGCATAACTGGTGGGACCGGTCGGGCTGAGCTTGGCAAACTGATCGCCGCGCACGAATGCTTCGTTCAGGTAGCGCGCCTCTCCCGTCAATCGATACAACAAGGCCGCCGATTCGAGCTGGCGTCCGGTGGTATTGATGCGCGTGCGGATGTCGGCGTTCTGGGCGCTCAGGGCGGCCGTCGCCACGCCCGTATTCACCAGCGGCCAGTCGCTATCTTTCACCGCCGGCATGTAAGCCATCTTGTATGTCACCTCGCTCACCATGTTGGCCAACGGCGCGGCGCGCTCTGCGCGCATGGCCGTCGTCCATTGGGAAGAGGTGAGGAAACCTGGCTGCAGCATGCGTGGACGTGCATGCTTCTTGACGTTGGCGATCACGACGCTGGTGTCGGGCACGACAAACACGGCGGAGGCACTATCGATCGTGAAGTAACGGGGGTTCGACCATTCCGTCGTGGTGGATGGCCGCACGCGCCAGGAGTAGTTGCCGGGAGCATACGCCACCGTCGGCAAGACCCAATTGCGCGACGTCGTGTACGTATAGGCAACCGCACCGTTCAGACTCACTTCCAGCACATACGCCGGTGGCTGCGTTTTATGCTGGGACCACGAGAAGGCAGGAGGATTCTGTGGCTGTCGCTGATTATCGCTAGGCAAGGGCTTGACCGCCTCGATATCAGGCGCAATCACCCAATCTGCGCGGCTGCCACCGCTGACACACAAGCAGGCGAGGATGAGCAAGCGAACGAGCGTCGTTGTGGGAAACTTCATGAAAGTAGCTCCAAATAAGGAAAACCAAAAGCGCACCAGGCGGCGCGCCGCACCATACCTGAACTATTGCCGTGCAAATCAGTCAAAGATGGAAAGCGGGAAAGGTTGTCCAGCATGCCCTGCGCGGACGATGCAGCACAAATCTCTCTGCGTTGAAGCAACTATACAGGAAAGGGAATGATCATCAAAAGCAAAAAACCAAAACTCTTGCGTTTTGTTGCGTAACGACATTAGCCACCACTTTTGAAGAAGTTGACAATATTATCGAAGAAATTACATGAACTTAGGATAATGTTATTATGATGAAATTGGTTCCAACAGGCGTGCAAAACGGGGCGAGATGCGCGCCAGAGTGGGGAGTTCCGTGCGCTTGAACAAACCGACAAAACGCAGGGCCAGCAGATAGGCCGCCACACAGGCCAGCAGCGCGGCGACGATGACAAAATTACCACCAGGCATGAACAACACTAGGCGGGCAATCAGTGCCGCACCAGCGACGGCCGCGACAAGGCGCAACAAGACTGGCAATCCGATACCCAGTCCCTGTTGCAGGCTAGGCTCCCTGTTCACCCAACGCAGCCAGCCATAGATGATGTAGTACGGCATCGTGCTCACCAGCACCAGCAGCAGCGGACTGCGCAGATAGGCGCACAAGCCGAGCAAGCCCAGGAAGGGCAAGGAAAACCACAGCCACAGGCGGTTATGGTGCGAAATGCGGCCGATGGGGTTCAAACTGAGAAACAGCGATTCGCCCAGACTCATCCCTGCCAACTGCAGCACGATCAATACCGCCAGCAGCATCTCGCTGCCATAGCGGCCGTGGGTCACCCAGTTGATCAAGGGTTCGCCGCAACCGATCAGGCTGGCAATACCGAGTCCGATGATGACGTAATTGAAGCGCAGCAACAGCGACACGGCGGAGCGGATACGCTCGATATCGTGGTACTTGCTGTAATCGCTGGCCAGCGACGGCTCGACTATGCCCTTGGCCAGGAAGATGGGCATGAACTGGTAGGCGCGGTCCGACAAGGTCTGGAAGAAGCCGAACGACGCCGTGACCAGGGGCGTGGCCACCGCACCGACGATCAGCTTGAGCAGCGCGCCACGGAACGGCAGCCCCAGCATGTATGCCGCCTGCGTTCCCAGGCTGTCGCGCCACAGGGCGCGGAACGAAAAACCAAAGCTGAGCGGCAGGGGCGGCGGCGCGTTGTGCCGCAAATGCGCAAATTCACGGGCCAGTACCAGCAGCAAGGCCAGCGACAGCACGCATTCGGTGACGGCAAAGACATTGGCCACGTCGACCACGCCGAGATCGTGGATGAATACCAGGCTGGACAAGCCGGCCAGGCGCACGCAGCCGGCCAGCATGAACAACATGGCCTGGCGCTTCTGCAAGCCCAGGCTGTTACAAAAGATCAGCAGGCTATCGTTACAGGCCGAGCTGAGCCCATAGGCAATGTATTGCAGGGGAATCGAGGATGACTGTTCGATGATCTGCTTCGGCAATAGCAGCGATGAGAAGAAATACAGGCCCAGCAGTAATAACAGCATGAGCGCCAGGCGCGCCGATATCAGGCCCAGCATCAGCAGCAGCAATTCGCGCCATTTGACGGCTTCGCGCAGGGGCGGCATGAAGCGGTACACCACGCGGTCCATGCCGAACATGGTGACGAACACCAGCACGGCCGTGCCGGCGACAAAAATCGTATATGCCGCGTAATCGTCCACGCCCAGATTACGCACCAGCACGAACTGGGTCAGCAGCGAGGCAATGGCCACCCCAACCTTTGCCAAGGCGAACCATTTTGCTTGCGAAACCATACGGGAAGCAACGTATGGATTATTCCCCATGCGTGCTCCAGCGCATTGCCCCTGCGGGGCTGGCCGCGCGCCAGCGCGGGCGCACGGGCACCTCCGCTTCCGCTGGCCCGGCCGTCGCCGCCACCTGGCCATAGCGGCAAACCTGGACCACGCTGCCCAGGCAGAACAGGTACAGCAGTTGCACGGTCGGTTCGTCCAGCATGGTGCGGTTGTAGATCAACAGCGAGACATAAATCAGCAGCACCGCCACGCTGGCCTCGACGATCGCCATTTGCGCCGCGCTGCCCTGCCCGCGCCGCATGTAGCGCCAGCCCAGGATGACGCCGCCCACGGCCATCAGGCTATACGCGGCCGCCCCCAGCACGCCCACATCCCATAGCAGCACCGCCAGGGCGGTGGCATCCACGTTCAGCGGCGCGAAGCGGCGGGCAATGACGCCGCTGCCGCCGATGGAACTGCTGGACTTGCTCGCCCCCGGGCCATAGCCCAGCAGGCGCTTGGGTATGCTTGCCGTGGCATCCTTGGCCCACAGCGCCAGCGAAGCGCCGCGGCTGATTTCCCCCGTCAGATAATTGACGTTGTGAGTATCGAAAAAGTAGCCGCCGCCCGCATCGAGCTTGCCTTCCAGCCCCTTGCTGTGGTTCAGGGTCTGGCCCCAGTACAGCGCGTTATACACGAAATAAATACTGCCGAGCATGGCGACGGCCAGGATGCCGTAGGCAATCACGGAAAACAGGTTTTTCATGATCCGCTGGCGCAAGACAATGAACACGCCCAGCGGCAGCCAGACGAACGCCGCTTTCACCTCGCCCAGCAGAATCACGGCCAGGCCAATCGCAAACACCAGCAGTGCCAGCGGGCGCGACATGAGCCCCCGGCTCCAGCGCGCCAGCGCATATACGCTGACAGCAACGATGAACAGCACCAGCATCGAGCTGAGTCCGCCACCGAGGGGCGTCCCGCCGAAGGTTCCCACGACCGAGTCAAAACCGTTGTCGCGCTTGGTGGAGACGAAAAAATGCTGATACAGCACGACGGGCAACTGCAGCACGCCGATCCAGATCAGCGACTGCCACAGCCGCTCCAGCGTCGCCGGGCGCCAGGCAAACCAGTAGAAGGACAGCAGCACGCCAAACACCGGCAAGTTCGACTTCAAGGCCGACATCAGCTGGCCGGCCGATGGACGGTTCAGGACGATCGACACCATGTAGCACAGCAGGTAGGCAAAGAAAGGCAGCATGATCAGCGTAACCGGCCGCCCCTCCGAGGCAGCGCCCCGTCGCTGCTGGCGGCTTTTGACGACCAGATCCATGAAAGTGCGCATGCCGAACAGGCCCGCCATCCCCACGGCGATCCAGGTGGCCGAGCGCAAGCCGAAGAAATACAGCGCGGAACCCTGTATGACAAAGGTAACCACGAACAGCAGATGCAGCAGGATATTGGCATTGACCAGGAAAAACGCCAGCATGGCAAAGATGGCGCCGCTGACGATCACCAGCAGTACCGGCGAGTCGAGGCCGGCGACGGCGCCCACCAGCAAGGCCAGGAACAGCAAGGGGAACAGCAACAGCAGCGACAGGCGCGTATTGTTTGCCTTGCGCTTGGTCAAAGGCGCAGGCGCGGCGCCTGCCCTGGCGCGGCCAGCGAAAAATGGCATCTTCATCATTACTCTCTTTTACGCAGCCACTAGCCGCTGAACACGCCAACCAGTTTGGTGCGGGATGCCGGTGATAAGCTACTCAACATTTCCTTGACGAATAAATCCTGCATTTGATAGGCAGCGCTGCGGTCCGTATCGATGCTGGACACGCGCACCAGCATGCCGTCGGGCACGGTACCGCTCAAGCCGTAGCGCAATTGCTGCAAGCGCTGCTCCATGCCGGGCTTGGTGGCCTTGTCGCCGATCGTGATCCAGTACGTGATCGGCTCGTTGCGGCTGCCATTGACCGCCATCAGGCGCTTGATCGGCAAGCTGCCATACGCGGTCTGCAGGCGCTCGTTGCTTTCCTTCGTGATTTCAAAGCCCTGCGCACCGTAGCAGATCTCGGGCTTGTGCACGCCCATGTTATCGCCCTGGTCCCCGCCATAGGCCATCGACAGCATCACGCGCCGCCCCTGGCTGTCGATATACGTGCGCGACAAGGTCTGGTTGTATATCTTGTCCAGTTTTGCCTGCACCTCGGGATCGATCTGCAGCGGCGCAATGGAACGGTCCACCTGCCAGTCGCCGAAGCGCTCGGGGATCATGGTTTCAAGATTGAACTTCGCCTGCAGGTCGGCAATCTTGACAGTGGGCGTGACGGCCTTGGTCAGCACCGCCGAACCGGCCATCAGGACACCCAGTATCAAACTCGTCAGCAGTGGCTTCTTCATGGTGTACCCTCGCTCGATGGGGTGGCGCGGCGTGCGCGGCGGCGGACGATCCACTGCAACAGGCTATCGGTCGCCAGGATCAGCGACAGGGCCGTCAGGAACAGCACCATGCCGGCGAAACCGTGCAGGAAACCTTGTCCGGCAGCATCACCAAAGTGATAGGTGATGAGCGTCAGCACAATCACGCGGATGACGTTGGCCGTAAACGAAATCGGGATGATCAGCAGTGCCAGCACGACATTGCGCAGCACGGCCGTATGGCGCACGACGTTCAGATAAAACAGGCCCAGCGCTTCAAGCGTCAGCAAGGTCTGCAGCCCGGCGCAGGCATCGGCCACCAGCAGCTGGTATTGTCCCACTTGCAAGATGACGCCGGTGCGCGCGATCGGATAACCGACCCAGAACAGGATGTGCTCGGTCACGTACGACACGGCCATCTTCATCGGCATCGTCAGCAAGCTCACTACCTGGCCTGGCAATGGCACCATGAACAGCATGAAGAAAAACGGAAACCACACCTTGGCAAAGCCGCGCCAGCCAAAATTGAGCAGCACGATGGCCGCCAGCAGGATGATGAAGGAGGAAATCTCGAACGCCAGCACTTGCTGGGAGCGGCCCAGGACATACAGCAGCAGGCCGATGGCGACGAAGACCCAGCCCGAGGCGCTCTTCACGCGGACAGGATCCTGCGTCATGCGCGGCCACTGGCGATATAGCAGCCACAACGACAACGCCAGGATGATCGGGCCGTGCGCCTGTTCTTCCGTTGCCCAGATACCATGCATCAGATCATAGAATGTCGGCAGGAACAGGATCGCCATGCCCAGCGCGATCGGCCACCATTCCTCCACTTTTTGCAAAGCGGGGATTTTTTGCAGCGTCGCCGAATTCATGGTGCTGTCCATCAAAAGTCGACAAGCACGGAACCCACTACTTCGGCACCCGCGTGGGTGACCTGGTCACACATGGTCATGATATCGTCCAGATGGGTCTTGTTCTTGCGCACTACCAGCAAGACGCCGCCCACCCGGCCGGCGATGGCCAGCGCATCGGCCGCCGTGGCGAACGCCGCCGTGTCGTACAGCACCACGTCGTAGCGCGATTCGAGCTGCGCATTCAGGTTGCCAAACGAGCTGCGGCTGAGCAACTCTTGCGGATTCGGCGGCAAGGTGCCGGACGACAACACGGACAGGTCGACAAACGAGTCGATCTTGGTGGTCGCGGACAGGTCGGCACGGCCTGCCAGCACATCGGACAGGCCCTGGCGGCTTTTCAAGTCGAAAATGTCCTGCTGGTGCGGCTGGCGCAAATTGGCGTCGACCAGCAAGGTCTGTTCGCCAAGCTGCGAAAACACCACGGCCAGATTCGCCGCGAACAGGCTGGCGCCATCGCCGGAATCGACCGCAACGATGGCCAGCGCCTTGCGCCCGCGCGCGAACCAGCGCAGCATCAGCTGGCTACGCACGGCGCGCAGCGTTTCCACTTGCGGGCTGAACGGATCGAAGGCGGCCACCAGGCGCGGCGAAAAACTGGACTCGCCCGGCTGCAGGTACGGATACTCGAACTGTTGCGCCAGCACCTGCTGGATATCGGCTTCGGTAATCAGCCCCAGACGCAGGGCCGCCTCGCCAAAGCGGATACCGAGCTCCTTTTGCATGCGCAGCACGCGCTCGGCATTTTCTGCCGTGATCTTGCCTGACTCAAGCAGCAGGCCACCGATGCTCGAATCGCCACGCTTCGGCAAGCCGGCCGGCGGGATGGGGAGTGCGGGATGATTCATCGTCAGATCCATAATAAAGATTAGTTCAACCGCAGGCGGCGGGGAAGAATGGCACGCAACAGGCGCGAGCGTGAGCGCGGACGTTTCGTCTCATTCCAGGCGATCGAGCCCAGGACGGGAATCTGCACCGAATCGGACAAATCGCTTTCGGAGCGCACGCGGCGATCCAGCATTTCCGCCAGCATGGCCAGGCCAAGACCCAGCAGCACGCCCAGGAAGACGGACAGGACCGTGTTGAGCAGGACTTTCGGGCCAGCCGGCTCGATCGGCGGCACGGCCGGATTCAGCACGGCAATATCAGACTGGTCCGACTGCCCTTCGATCTTCGTCTGCGAGAAGCGTTGCGAGGCGACATCGAAGGCGCGCTGCGCGCTTTCGACATCCTTGTTCAGCACATTCATCTCGTCGCGGGTCCGGTTCAATTCCAGCACTTTGGCTTTCTGGGCCGCCAGGGCCGACTTGATCGACGCTTCGCGCTGGGCAAAGATCTGCGCATTGCCGCCCACGCTGCGCGACGCCACTTGCAGCTGGTCGCGCAGGTCCGCGCGCAGCTTGTCCACTTCCGCTTTCGCACTCTGGTATTGCGGGTGATTCGGGCTCAGGCGCTGCGAGACTTCGGCAAATTTCGATTCCGCCGCGCCCAGGCCGATTTTCAGGTTTTGAATCAGGGGATTGGACGCCACGTCCGGCGACTCCGCGCCGTTGATGCTCTGCGCCATGCGCTGGCGCGATGACGCTTCCATCAACTGGCCCTGCGCCGCCACCAATTGCGCCGACAGGTCGTTGAGGCGGTTGGATTCCACGTCCAGCCGGTTATCGAGGCTGACGATGCCATTGTCCTGCTGGTACTTCGACAGGCGGCTCTGTGCCGTCTCGACGTTATCGCGCAGCAACTTGGTCTGTTCGCTGAAGTAGGCCGCGGCCTTCTTCATGGGCTCGACTTTCAATTGTACATTGATCTTTTGATACTCATCGGCAAAGGCATTCGCGACGGCCGCCACGAATTGCGGGTCCGCGCCCTTGAAGCTGATGTCGACGACGCTGCTCTCGCGCGATGGCACGATTTCCAGCTTCTTCAGCAGCAGGTCGGCCAGCCAGTCACGGATCGTGCCGCGGCCGTCGGCCGCTTCGCGAAACTGCGCCATGACGGCCGGGCTGTCGGCCAGGTGCAGCTGGTCGACCACGCGCAGCGCCACGTTCTTGCTGCTGATAATGTCGATCTGCGTCGCCATATAGCCAGGCAACAGCTGCCCCGGCATGGTCAGCCCGGTCAGCGGATCGACACCCTTGTAGTTCAGCACCAGCGAACTGGTGGCCTTATACGTCTTCGGCAAGATCAGGCTGACGATCAACGTGGTGGCCACCGTCAGCAGGAGCGTAATAAAGACGATCCGCTGGCGCGCTCTCAGGACAAGCAGAAATTGTGAAAAATTCATCTTTAAACTCTCATTTTATTAAATAGCCTTACAAGCTGACGGCAACGCTGGCAAACAGGCGCTGCTTAAAACAAGCTTTCCTGAACATATACAACGTCATCCACTTGCAACAAATCATCATGCTTCGCGGTAATTACCTGGATCTTGCCATCGGCGTCGCGGCGCTTGATGCGCATGGCGCGCTCCGTGCCGCGCGCCGTCAGGCCGCCGCCCACGGACAGGGCCTGCAATACCGTCATCGAGCGTTCAAGGCGGAAGGCGCCAGGACGCTGCACTTCGCCATAGATATAGAAACGCGGCGCGCGCTCGACATAAATCACGTCGTTGCCAGCCAAATCGAAATCGCGGTTCAGGTTTGCATCACGCACCATGGCAACGATGTCGATCTCTTCCTTGGTGGACTGGCCGTTGCGCTTGCGGATCAGGCTGACAGTCTCGCTGCCGTCGCCGGCGATGCCGCCTGCCATGGCCAGGATATCCATCACGCTACGCTTGCCTTCCAGCGGGTAGCGTCCCGGCCGGTTCACCTGGCCCAGCACCGACACCTGCTGGCTCTGCAGCGAGGTCACGATGATGTTGACCTGCGCCTTGCGCAGAAAGCCGCCGCCCTCCAGCAAGCCGCCCAGTTTCTTTTCTGCCGCGGAGACAGACAAGCCACCCAGTGCCACATTGCCCACCAGCGGGAAGGTGATCTCTCCCGCTTCGCTGACGCGCGTCTCCAGCGCCAGGTCGGGACTGCCATACACGGAAATTTTCAGCACGTCGCCAGCGCCCAGCAGCACATCGGCAGCACCGGCAAAACCGGCGCTCAGTGTCAGCAGGAGAGCCATGCACCACATTGACAGTCGTTTCATGATTGGTTCATTTTCAAAAGAGTACTCAGTAAAAGCTGCGGCTTACTTCAAGCCTGCAACACCACGATCATTGGCTTCCGAGGAGCTGGACGCTGCCGGCGCAGGCGCGGCAGGTGCCGGCGTCTTGACTGGCGCCGCTACGCTCGCCGCTGCGGCTGCCGCTGCCGGTACGCTGGCCGCAGCTTTGCCGCCGGCATCCTTGTTCAGGTAGTCGATCTTGGCGCTGGCACGCAGCCGCTTCAGCTCAGCATCAGCGCTATCCTTGGTTTTCTTATTGAACAGGAACTGCTCGATCTGCGGCGCCGCCTGTGCCAGGCTGGCCGGATTGTCACGAATGTCCGCCAGCGAAATCAGCAAGGTGCGGTCGCCTTCGCGAATGATGAACAGCTGCCCCTTGGGCATCGCCAGCAATTTCGCGCTCAGTTCCGGCGCCAGGTCGGCGCTGGTGCGCGACAATTGCGTACGCGCATACTTGACCTTGTTGTTGTCGAGCCAGGCGGCCACATCGTCCAGCGACTTGGCGGCGTCCATCGCAGCCTTCAGCTGGTCATTCATGTCGGCGCTGGCGATCACCAGCTCGCGCATGTCGAACTGCTTGCGCTGGCTGAAGAATTGCGGATTCTTGTTGTAGTAGTCTTCCACGTCCGCTTTCGTCGGCCGCGTGATGGTGCCGATGCGTTTTTGCATGTACGCCTGCGCAATGATCAGCGCCTTCGCGCGCTCGACAGCCTGCACCACTTTCGGATCGCGGTCCACTTTTTCCTTGACGGCTTCATTCTGCAGCAACTGGCGGTCGATCAGCGATTCCAGCAACTGCTTGCTGGCCGCTTCCTGCTGGGCAGCTTGAACATTGGCGCGCTGCAATTCCTCATTTAGCTGCAACACGGTAATTTCTTCACCGTTCACACTGGCCAGGGCCTGGCCAGGCTTTTTTTCCTTGCCGCCACAAGCAGACAAGCTGACAGCCGTCAGCAAGACCAGGCCCGCACACAGCAAACGTGGGGAGAATACGGAGATGGGCGCGATCAGACGGGCGATGTGCGAATGGTTCAAAATTGCTCCTTGAGTTCAGGTAAGGAAATCGGTTGCTGCCAACGATAAACATTGAAACAATATTTACGTACAAAACATTAGCAAAAAACACAAATTTCCCGCGAAATTATGCTGCTTGACCACACAATTGTCAATATTATAAATATGATACACAATGTACAAGAGTGGCCGGAAAGTATTTGCTTAAAAATCCATTAAGAAGGCTTAAAAACAACTGTTTCCAAGAAAACTGACCGCCAACACCATGAATCATCTATGCGCAGCTTAACAAAATAGCACTTCTCGTGCTTGATGCGAATGAAGTTTTCGTGCGGACACGCTGTCGTAACGCGTACCCGCGCAGGATCGGCGAGGATGGGGCCGTAGTCTGAAGCGCGGCATGGGCAAGTACAGGCGCGCGCGGAAGGCAAGGATGGACAAGCCAGGCTGGCCCGCAGCCAGGCTGGCTCCGGGTGCGAGACACGCGTCGCCACCCGCCGTCACATGATGTTGTCGCGCCTGTCTCATATGGCTCTTTGCATTAGCGCCTGGGTTGCCCGGTACGGGCCATGGGCCCCTACTTCGAATGCTTGCTTCATTTTAACGCGTATTGATCTGACGCAAAACAAATTCCCTGCAGTGTTGCTGCACCACTGCGCTCAATGTGCATTGTCGCGCTTCAGCACCACCTTGACGGTACGCAAAATGATCCACAAGTCCAGCCACAGCGACCAGTTGCGCAGGTAATCGAGGTCGAAATGGATGCGCGCTTCCATCTTGTCGAGCGTTTCCGTCTCGCCGCGCAAGCCGTTGACCTGGGCCCAGCCCGTAATGCCCGGTTTGACCTTGTGGCGCAGCATGTAGCCTTTGATCAGCTTGCGGTATTGCTCGTTGTGCGCCACCGCATGAGGACGGGGACCGACGATGCTCATGCGGCCCTGCAACACATTGATAAATTGCGGCAACTCATCGAGCGAACTCCGGCGCAGGAAGGCGCCGATACGCGTCACGCGCTGATCATTCTTGGTGGCCTGCACCACCTTGTCGCCATCCTCGCTGACCGTCATCGAGCGGAATTTATAGACGATGATTTCCTCGCCATACAGGCCGTAGCGGCGCTGGCGGAAGATCACGGGGCCCTTCGACGTCGCCTTGACGGCAATGGCAATGATCAGCATCACTGGCAACAGCATGATCTGGATCAACAAGCCCAGCACGATGTCGCTACCCCGCTTGACCATGCTGTTAAAACCGGTAAATGGCGACTCACGGATGGCGATCACCGGCATGCCGCCCACGTTGTCGAAGCGCGCCTGCATCAAATCGAAGATATAGATATCCGGCAAGAAATACACGGATGCCGTCGTATCCTGCAATTCATCGAGCATCTTGCGGATGCGCGGCTGGGCCGAAATGGGCTGGCTGATGAATATCATCTTGATATTGTGTTCGCGCACATAGGCAGCGATATCGGCCATCTTGCCCAGCATGGGCTCGCGCATCGTCTCGGGCCAGCGGTCATCGGTGCGGTCGTCAAAAAAGCCGCGCACGCTCATGAACAGGTTCGGGTGACGCTCGACGGTGGCGGCAAATTTCAGGCTGGCGTCGTTGGCGCCAATGATGACGACGGAGCGCACTTCACTGTCGCGCCCGGGATCGGCCACCATGCGCCGCGCGGCCAGATGGCTAAGCAGCAACACAAACGGCGTCAACAGGAACCAGGCCAGCACCAGATCGTGGTCGTAATGAAACGCCAGTCCGGTCGCCGAGCCCAGGAAGACCAGGATCAGGGCCGTGATGCCCCAGCTGACGAAGACATCGCGGGCATACGCCAGCATGCGGCCGCTACGCCAGGTACGATAGGGATCGACATACTGGAATACGGATGATGAAATAAAGAACGCAAGGATCATCAATACCAGCGAGTAACCGGTAAATGGCGAACCTGACAGGGCAGACAGCAGATACAGCGTGCCCATGATGATCAAGGGATCGAGGATGCGCTGGAAAAACGAAATCAGGGGTATATCATTGACCGTCATAATACTCTTCAGAACTGGATGCTGGCGCTAAGCGATGCGCCTTTGGCACGGTAGCTGCCAGTATTGATAATAGGGGCGCCCTTGCGCGTATCCTGGAAGGCATTGATGCCCAGCTGGATATTCGGCCGCGGCGCATAGGTCAGGCCGATCGACGACGTGCGCGTCGTATCGCTCACGTCGTTTGCCAGCACCAGGCCACTGGCGGCGGAGAAATCGCGTTTTTCACGCCGGACCTGGGCATCCATGCGCACTTTGGCCGAAATATCCCAGGCGGCAGCCAGGCTGGCGCCATTGTTCAAGCTGCTGGTGATCAGGGAATTTTCCACGGCAGCAAATTCATGCCACACGCTGCCCGTAAAACGCACCTTGCCGAGCGGCGCCCAGTACACGGTGACCCGGCCATTGGCGCCGCTGGAATCGCGCCCTGAAAAGAGATCGTTCTTGCGTTTCACCCAGCCGCCAAGCAGCTGCACTTGCGTCACGCCGCTGAAACGCCAGTAGATGTTCGCCTTGACCTCATCCTGCTCGTATCCTTGCTCAATGCCAAACGCGGCCAGGTTCGCCCGGTTCGGATAGGTGCCTTTCAGATGGCGCAGTTGTATGCCGATCCGGCTATTGCTGGCCGGCAAATAGTCGAGGCCCAGCTCGGTGGCGTCTTCTTGCCTATCAGAAATTTTTTGCACGATCGAATCATAGGTATATTTGTCGCGCGAGAATCCGCCCCGTACGCGCCAGCTGGGATGAAAGCGCCAGCCGCCATTCACATATTCGCGGCGTATCGTGCGCAAGTTACGGTCCGAGCTTTGCAAATCGCTGAACGGCGTCAGGGTCTGCGAATAACTGGCGCCCACGTGGCCTTCGAGGTGATTGGCAATATGCCACTCGAGGTCGGCCAGATAGTCCTTGCCCGTGTAGTCGAGCTGGTCAAAATGATCAAAGTAAACGCGCGACCACTTTACCTGGCCCGTCAGCAATTGCCGGCCGATGGGACGATTGATCAGGAATCCCGCCTGCACCTGGCGCGAGGTATCGGAGCGCTGTCCGTCAAAACCAGGCACCTTGTCGTCGATCCGGAACAGATTGTCGTCATAGGAGTACGAGGTCGAGATGAAAGGCGAGATCGTATCGCTGATGGCGGCGCTGGCCGGCAAGCAGCAGGCGGCACCGCCAGCAAGCAAGAGCGACGTGGGCAATATGCGCGCCAGGGCCGAGGCCAAGCGGTTGCGCTGCATTCCTGGTTGCCCGGTACGGGCCTGGCAATGATACGGTGAATTCAACATGGGCATTGTCTTTGAGAGAGCAAACAGTTGATTGGCAATATTACCAGTAAGTCCAGTGTCCACCGGAAACAATCCAGAGGCCCAGCACGCCATTCGTCACGCCATGGGCGAGGATGGGCGACCACAGGTTCTGGCTGCGCATGTACAGCAAGCTGTAAGCGGCACCGGCAACGATACCGGCCAGCCACAAATTGTGTTCGAAACCAAACAATACCACGCTGACAATAAACGCCTTGGCACTGGCCAGGCGTGGCTGGAATTGCAGGAAATCAGGGGCATCGATCCAGCGCAGCAGGAAGGAGCGCCAGAACAGCTCTTCCATTACGGGCACCACCAGGGCCGCACCGGCGATGCGCAGCACCACCAGGCTCCATTCGATCCGGCCGTCGTTGCGCGGGTCGAAGCCGTCGGCATTGCCGATCGTCATCCAGCTGGCGCTCAGATTAATCCACAACAAAAAAACAACAAGCCCGGTGGCCAGCGCCACGGCCAGGGCGCGCGCGCCCAGCGGCACCCATCGCAGTTCCGTGTAACTGCGGCGCCAATACAACAGCATGCCCAGCACGACGCCGATCTTGACGGCATACAGCCAGCGCAACTCCTGCGCGGCAAAGCCGAGCCGGCCGAGCATGTCGGCAATGAAAATGAAGGAAAGATAGGCCAGGAATGGCGCTACCCGGGGCAAGGCGGCGCGGTCAAACATGCTGCCGCGCACCGGAGGTGGTACCACGCGCCGGACGCGGTGGTCCGGAGCGCGTGTTTTTCATGACAAACATGCATCCTCCGATGTAATAAATATAATTATATAATTATATCAAGCCGAACCGTTGCCGTGGCAAATAATCCTGACTTAATTACAACGGGGTATGCAAACAGCATCAACCGTTGGCGCGCGCCTCGATCTGCTCCCACTTTTCCAGCGCTTCCAGCAGTTCGCCTTCGATCTCCGCCACGCGTGCATTCAGGCGCTTGCCTTCGGCAGGCGTCTTCTTGTAGAAGTCCGGATGCGACAGTTCGGCGGCCAGCACCGATTGCTCGTCTTCCAGCTTGGCGATCAATTTCGGCAGCTCTTCCAGTTCGCGCTGTTCCTTGTAGCTGAGCTTTTTCTGCTTGGCAACAGGTGTGGCAGCCTCGACCTTCACGGCCGGCTTGCTGGCGGGCGCCGTGGCGATCGGCAAGGTGCGCACGCGCTCCCAGTCCGTGTAGCCGCCGACGAATTCACGCCACTTGCCCTCGCCTTCGGCGACGATCACCTGCGTGACCACGTTGTCGAGGAAGGTACGGTCATGGCTGACGAGGAAAACGGTGCCGGTGTATTCTTCCAGCAACTCTTCCAGCAATTCCAGGGTATCGATATCCAGGTCATTGGTCGGCTCATCGAGCACCAGCACGTTGGCTGGCTTGGCAAACAGACGCGCCAGCAACAGACGGTTGCGCTCGCCACCGGACAGCGACTTGACGGGCGAACGGGCACGTTCCGGCGCGAACAGGAAATCGTTCAAATACGTCATCACGTGGCGGCGCTGGCCATTGATCTCGACCCAGTCGCTGCCTGGCGCGATGGTTTCCATCAGGTTCGCCTCTTCGTTCAGCTGCGTGCGCATCTGGTCGAAATACGCCACTTGCAGCTTGGTACCCAGGCGGATGGTGCCCGTGTCCGACTCTTCCTGGCCCAGGATCATCTTCAGCAAGGTGGTCTTGCCGGCGCCGTTGGCGCCGATCAGGCCAACCTTGTCGCCGCGCAAGATGGTCGCGCTGAAATCCTTGACAATGACCTTGTCGCCATAAATCTTGGAAACGTTTTCCAGATCCGCCACGATCTTGCCCGAGCGTTCGCCGGCCGACACGTCCAGTTTTACTTGGCCCTGCTGTTCGCGGCGCGCATTGCGCGTCAGGCGCAGCGCTTCCAGGCGGCGCACACGGCCTTCGTCGCGCACGCGGCGCGCCTTGACGCCCTTGCGTATCCACACTTCTTCCTGCGCCAGGAACTTGTCGAACTTGGCGTTTTCCACCTCTTCGATTTCCAGCTGCTCCGCCTTGCGGGTCTGGTAAGCCGTGAAGTTGCCCGGATACGACAGCAAGCGGCCGCGGTCCAGCTCGATGATGCGCGTGGCAACGTTGTCGAGGAAGGAGCGGTCATGGGTAATGAACAGCACGCTGCCCTTGAAGTCGCGCAACAAGCCTTCCAGCCACAGGATGGAGCTGAAGTCCAGATGGTTGGTGGGCTCATCGAGCAACAGCACGTCGGGCGCCGACACCAGCGCGCGCGCCAAGGCCACGCGCTTCTGCATCCCGCCCGACAAAGTCTTCATCAGCATGTCGCCCGTCAGGTTCAGACGGTCGAGCACGGTTTCCACTTTGTTCGGCAAGCTCCACGCATCGGCCGCATCGAGTTTGACCTGGATGTCGTGCATGCGTTCCATCAGTTCGTCGTCATTGCCCTGGCCAAACTGGCCCGTCAGCGCATCGTATTCCTTCAGCCACGCCTGCGATTCGCCCATGCCGGAAGCGACGGCGTCGAACACGGACATGTCCGGGTCGAATTGCGGTTCCTGCTCCACATAGGCGATCTTGATGCCTTGCTGCATCACCAACAAGCCGTCATCGAGCTTGAACTTGCCCGAAATAACCTTCAACAGCGACGATTTACCCGTGCCGTTGCGGCCGATCAAGCCGACCCGCTCCGAGGTTTCCAGTGAAAATTCCGCGTGATCGAGCAGCGCGACGTGACCGAACGCAAGTTGCGCCGATGAAAGAGAAATGACAGCCATAATGAGTAAGAGTGCTCGGGCGCCGTCTCGCGCACACCGCGTGGTGTGCAAAACAGCCGCCGATTGGATGAATGAAGCACGCATTGTACCGATAACTCGGACTTCAATCGCCATCGACCGGTAACTACCGCCTGGATGATCACAGGCTGCCGACGCGCGTTGCGTGGAAACGTGGTGTCGCCAGCAGGAATCGAACCTGCATTTAAGTCTTAGGAGGACCTTGTACTATCCATTGTACGATGGCGACACGCGCAGCGGCATTATACAGGCAAGCGCCCGCCATTAACAGCCTGGCAAGCGGGCAGCGCCACTTCAGGCCACGCGGGCCGTAACCCTGCCGCGCTGACGCACCAGCAGCACAAGCAATCCTGCCAGGAGCAGCCCGTAGGTGGCCGGTTCCGGCACGGCACTGATGGAAAATACCTGGATGGCGCCGAAGGTCACGTCGTTGCCATGCCACGCGGAGCCATCGAGCAAACTGATCCCTGTCGATGGCTGTCCACGAAAATTATAGGTGTACAGGAAGGAGCTGCCGCCGTGCGTCAGATCCTGTGGCACATACAGGTCGTGGCCATAGCCGAAGGTGGGACCAAAATTGCTATCGTTATAGGTTTGATCCTTGCCGATTTCATCGCCATTGAAATACTGCTTCAATTGCGGCAGCATCAGGCCCGACGTCAGATTGAACAGGAATCCCGTGCGGGCACTATCCGGCATTGTCACATGCATGCCATCGGTGGAACTCCAGCTTTGCGGATTATAGCCGCCCACCAGCCACGTCTTGCCAGATGAATTTGTAGCCTCCATGACGGAAAACGTGCGCCCCTTGCCATCGGAGGCCTTGTGAAAATCAAGCGAAGTGTCGCCCGTTGCCTTGCTGTAAATGTTGGTCAGTGCCAGATGGCCTTCACCGAGCCAGCTTTCCAGCTGCACCTGATAGCCGGGAGAGAGTAGCGACGCACCGGGTCCCGCCTGCGCGCCCAGGGAAAAACCCATACCTGCCACGGCCAGCACCGCACCTATTACCGCTCTGAAATTATTGCGCATCCTCTACCTCGACTGTCAGTATTTAAAACCGGTGTATGTTCCGGTTGCCAAATATAACACGATAGATAATGTTTTTATATTTATTATTTAGATACTATTACGCAATATTTCATAGCAGAAATTCAGCCGGGCAGCACCGCCGTCACCTCGATCTCCACCCTCGCTCTGTCCTCGATCAGTCCCGCCACCTGCACGGCCGTCATGGCCGGGTAGTGCTTGCCGATGATTTCCCTGTAGGCAACGCCAATTTGTGGATATGCCGCCACATATTCCTTTTTGTCCAGCACATACCAGTTCATGCGCACGATGTGCTCGGGCAAGGCGCCCGCCTCGGCCAGCACGGCGACGACATTCTGCAGCGCCTGGCGCACCTGTCCCGCAAAATCGTCCGTATGAAACTGGCCCTGCGCATCCCAGCCGATCATGCCGCTGACATACACCGTGCGTCCGCTGGCGGCCACGCCGTTCGCATAGCCGCGCGGCTTGGCCCATCCTGGTGGTTGCAGCACTTGCATCGTGTTCTCCTCGTTGTCCATGCTGTTCATGCGTCCGCCGCCTCACGCAGCAGTTCGCGCGCGATGATCAATTGCTGCACTTCGCTGGCGCCCTCGTAGATGCGCAGCGCGCGGATCTCGCGGTACAGGCGCTCGACCGGATGGCCGCTGACCACGCCCATGCCGCCAAACAGCTGCACGGCCGCGTCGATCACCTGCTGCGCCGTCTCGGTGGCCGTCAGCTTGGCCATCGCCGCCTCCTTCGTCACCTTGCGGCCCTGGTCGCGCTGCCAGGCGGCGCGGTAGGTCAGCAGCGCGGCCGCGTCGATGCCGGTGGCCATCTGCGCCAATTTTGCCTGCGTCAACTGGAAGTCCGCCAGGCTCTGGCCGAACATCTGGCGTTTTGTCGCGTGGCGCAGCGCCTCGTCGAACGCGCGCCGCGCAAAGCCCAGGGCGGCGGCGGCCACCGACGTGCGGAAGACATCGAGCGTGGCCATCGCCACCTTGAAGCCCTGCCCCGCCTCGCCCAGGCGCTGCGACACGGGCACGCGGCAGTGATTGAAACGCAGGCGCGCCAGCGGATGCGGCGCGATGACGGCGATGCGCTCGGCGATTTCCAGCCCCGGATTGTCGGCGTCGACGATGAAGGCGCTGATGCCGCGCGCGCCCGGCGCCTCGCCCGTGCGGGCAAACACCACGTAAAAGTCGGCGATGCCGCCGTTCGAGATCCACGTCTTTTCGCCGTCGAGCACATACTCGTCGCCGTCGCGGCGCGCGGCGCACGCCATGGCCGCCACGTCGGAGCCGGCCTGCGGCTCGGACAGGGCAAAGGCGGCGATGCGCTTGCCGCTGGCTACGTCCGGCAAATAGCGCGCCTTGTTCCCGGCGCTGCCGAACAGGCCGATGGCGCCGGAACCGAGTCCCTGCATGGCGAAGGCGAAATCGGCCAGGCCGTCGTGGCGCGCCAGGGTTTCGCGCATCAGACAGATGGCGCGCGTATCGATCTTGCCATCGGTGCCCGTGGCGTATGTCAGCCAGCCGCCCTGTCCCAGTTGCGCCACCCGCGCGCGGCAAGCCGCATCGACGTCGGCGCCATGCTCGTCGCCCAGGTGCTGCGCCGCCCACGCATCAAGCTCGGACTCAAGCGCTGCATGGCGCGCTTCGAAAAATGGCCACTCCAGGTAAGTGGTATCGCGTGTATTGTTCATCTTCTCAATCGCCCTCGAATTGCGGTTTTTCTTTCGCCACGAAGGCGTGATAGGCGCGGTGGAAATCGTTGGTGGCCATGCAGATGGCCTGCGCCTGTGCTTCCGCCTCGATGGCCTCGTCGACGCCCATGTTCCACTCCTGCTGCAGCATTTTTTTCGTCATGCCGTGTGCGAAGGTGGGGCCGCTGGCCAGGCCGGCGGCGAACAGCTGCGCCGCCTCGGCCAGTTCTTCCGGCTCGACCAGGCGATTGAACCAGCCCCAGCGTTCAGCCTCGGCTCCGGCCAGAGAGCGTCCCGTGTACAGCAGCTCGGCAGCGCGGCCCTGGCCGATCACGCGCGGCAGCAAGGCGCAGGCGCCCATGTCGCAGCCGGCCAGGCCCACGCGGGTAAACAAAAAGGCCGTCTTGCTGCGCGCCGTGCCGATGCGGATATCGGAGGCCAGCGCCAGCATGGCGCCGGCGCCCGCGCAAATGCCGTCGATGGCGGCCACGATGGGCTGCGGACAGGCGCGCATGGCTTTCACCACGTCGCCCGTCATGCGGGTAAACGCCAGCAGGCCGGGCATGTCGAGCTGCGTCAGCGGGCCGATGATGTCGTGCACGTCGCCGCCCGAGCAGAAATTGCCGCCGCTGCCCGTGATCACCACGGCCTTAACGTCGTCCGCATGCGCCAGCGCGCGGAACAGCTCGCGCAGCTCCGCATATGAATCGAAGGTGAGCGGATTCTTGCGCTCGGGCCGGTGCAAGGTCAGGGTGGCGACGCCACCTTCGACGGAAAACAGAAAATGCCGTGCGGCGTAATGGCCCAAGCTGGCGCGGTTGCCTGGCAGGTCTTGCGGCTGGCCGGGTAGATGGCGCATGGTCAGTCCTTTATTGAGGTGTTATTCAACTGCTGCTTCATGTGCGACAGCAGGTCGATCAATTGGTTTTTGTCGTCCGGCGTCACGCCGTGCAGCAGTTCGGCGATCCAGCCCTCATGCACGCGCGCCATCTCGTCGAAGGCGCGCCGGCCGGCCGGCGTCAGCTTGACGCTGTACGAGCGGCGGTCTTTCGGATCGACCACGCGCGCCACCAGTTTTTCCTGCTCCAGTTGGTCGGTGATGCCCGTGATATTGCCGCCTGTAACCATCATGCGTTTGGACAGTTCGCCCATGCGTAAACCTTCGGGAAAGCGCTCGAGCTGCGCCATCAAATCGAAGCGGGGCAAAGTGATGCCGAAGGTGGCGCGCAAGCGCGTGCGTACCTCGTTTTCGATTTTCACCGTGCACGAGAGCATGCGCAGCCACAGCTTGAGCGACTGGTGGTGATCCTGCGTCAGCCGGCTGGACAGGTCCAGCACGGGTTCGTCCTGCATGTTATCGGGTTCTTTATCCATGATCTTCATTCGGTTACATGACTTCGCCGCCGGCGACGGCGATCGATTGTCCATTCATGGCGGACGACGCGGGCAGGCAGAGCCAGGCCACCGCATCGGCCACTTCGCGCGGCTGCACCAGCCGCTGCTGCGGATTGCCAGCCACCAGTTCCGCGCGCGCCGCGTCTTCGCCGCGTCCCGTCTTGCGCACGATGTTCTGCACGGCTTGCGCCACCATGTCCGTTTCCGTGTAGCCGGGGCAGACGGCGTTGACGGTGACGCCGCGCGGCGCCACTTCCAGCGCCAGCGCGCGCGTCAGGCCGATCACGCCATGCTTGGCGGCGACATAGGCGCTGACGTAACGATAGCCTTTCAGGCCCGCCGTCGACGCCACGTTGACGATGCGCCCCCAGCCCGCGTCCAGCATGGCCGGCATGACCGCCTGGCAGCAGTGGAACACGCCCGTCAGGTTCACGGCCAGCATCTGCTGCCAGATGGCGGCATCCGTCTTGCCGAATGGCGCTGCATGCGCCTGGCCCGCGTTGTTGACCAGGATATCGATGCGGCCGAAATGCGCGGCGGCCTGCGCGAAGCCTGCCTGCACGGATGCTTCCACGCTCACGTCGAGCACGCAGATGGCCACCCTGCCCGCGTGGCCCGCCTCTTCCAGCTGCATGCGCGCGCGCGCCAGCCGCGCGCCATCGCGCCCGGCCAGGGTAAGCCTGGCGCCCGCGTCCAGCAAGGCGCCCGCACAGGCGAGCCCGATGCCGCTGCCGGCGCCCGTCACCAGCGCATGTTTTCCTGATAACGTGCCCTTCAATGCTTCCTTGTTCATGTCATCCTTCCAGCAGCCGCGCGGCCACCTGTTGCGGGGTGAGGCCCGTGTTGGCGGCGGCCAGCTGGCGTTCGCGCTGCAGATTGCGTTCCAGTTGCTGCTGGCCCGGCCGGTACTGTTTCGGCCAAGTTGCGCCTGTTCCGGCGCCGCTGTAGCCGATGCGCGCCATTTCCGTCAGGGTCCAGGCCGGATTGGCCAGGTGCGGCCGGCCCACGGCGCACAGATCGGCGCGCCCGGCGGCGATGATGCTGTTGGCGTGGTCGGCCTCAAAAATCGAGCCGACGGCCATGCTGGCTATGCCCGCCTCATTGCGCACGCGGTCGGCAAACGGCGCCTGGAACATGCGCCCGTACACGGGTTGCTCGAGTTTGCTCACCTGGCCCGAGGAGCAGTCGATCAGGTCGGCGCCAGCCTGCTTGAACAGACGCGCGATGACGACGGCATCGTCGGGCGTGATGCCGCCTTCGACCCAGTCGTGGGCCGAAATGCGCACGCTCATGGGTTTATCCTGCGGCCAGGCGGCGCGCATGGCGCGGAACACGCGCAGTGGATAGCGGCAGCGGTTTTCCAGGCTGCCGCCATATTCGTCGGTGCGGCGGTTGGTCAGCGGCGAAATAAAACTCGACAGCAAATAACCATGCGCGCAATGCAGTTCCAGCCAGTCGAAACCGGCGACGGCGGCGGCCAGGGTGGCACGCACGAAGTCTTGCTCGATGCGCGCCAGGTCGCTTTCCGTGGCTGCGCGCGCCGTTTGCGACACGCCGGCCAGATACTGCTGCTCCGAGGCCGAGGTCAAAGGCCAGTTGCCATCCCTGAGCGGCAGGTCGATGCCGTCCCACATGGGCCGCGTCGAGCCTTTCGCCCCCGCGTGGCCCAGCTGCAGGGCGATCTTCGCGTCGCTGTTCGCGTGCACGAAATCGACGATGCGCCGCCACGCCTGTGTGTGCGCTTCGCTGTACATGCCGGGGCAGGCGGGCGTGATGCGCGCATCGGCCGAGACGCACGTCATCTCGGCAAACACGAGGCCCGCGCCGCCCATGGCGCGCGCGCCCAGGTGCATCAGATGGTAGTCGCCCGCCACGCCATCGACGGCGCTGTACTGCGCCATCGGCGAGACGGCGATGCGGTTTTTCAGCAGCACGCCGCGCAGCCGGAAGGGCGTGAGCATGGGCGGCAAGGCCTGATCCGGCATGTCCACGCTGGCCTGCTCGCCCGCGCGCCGCGCCAGCCACGATTCATAGCCAGCCACGTAGGCGGGATCGCGCAGGCGCAGGTTTTCGTGCGAAATGCGCTGGCTGCGCGTGAGCATCGAATAGGCGAACTGCGGCGCTTCCATGGCGCTGTAGCGTTCGACGTTTTCAAACCATTCCATGGAATTGCGCGCCGCGCTCTGGATTTTCAGCACCTCGATGGCGCGCAGCTGCTGGTAGGCGGCCAGCGCAGCGTCGCTATCCCCATGCTGGCCGAAGCAGCGCGCCAGCTCGATGGCGTCTTCCAGCGCCAGCTTGGTGCCGGAGCCGATCGAATAATGCGCCGTGTGGGCCGCGTCGCCCATCAACACGACGGGCACGCCGTCCTGATGATGCACCCATTGCCGGCAGACGATGCGGGGAAAGGTGATCCACTGCGCCGAGCCGCGCAAGTGCGGCGAATTGCTCAGCAACTCATGGCCATCGAGTTCCTCGGCGAACAGGGCTGCGCAAAAGGCGATGCCCTCTTCCTGGCTCATGCTATCGAGCCCCGCGGCGCGCCACACGTGTTCGGGCGTTTCAACGATGAAGGTCGATGTCTCGCCGTCATACTGATAGATATGCGCCTGGAACCAGCCGTGCGGCGTCTGGCGGAAGGCAAACGTGAAGGCCTCGAATTTCTTGCGCGTGCCCAGCCAGACGAAGCGGCAATGGCGCTGGTCGATCTCGGGCTGGAAGCTGGCTGCATAGCGCGTGCGGATGCGGCTGTTCAAGCCGTCGCTGGCGATCACCAGGTCGGCGCCGTACTGGCGCGCGATCACCTGGTCGTCCTGCACTTCCGTCTCGAACACCAGCTGCACGCCGAGTTCCTCGCAGCGCGCCTGCAGGATATTGAGCAGGCGCTTGCGGCCGATGCCGCAAAAACCATGGCCGCCGGAGCGCACGGTCTGGCCCTTGAAGTGGATCTCGATATCGTCCCAGTGGTTGAACGCCTGCAGGATGGCGCGCGCCGTCGGCTCGTCCGCATTGGCCAGGTTGCCCAGGGTCTGGTCGGAAAACACCACGCCCCAGCCAAACGTGTCATATGGGCGGTTGCGCTCGATGACGGTGATGCGATGATCCGGGTTCTGCTTCTTCATGAGCAGGCTGAAATACAGGCCGGCGGGACCGCCGCCGATGCAGACGATATTCATGGGGTGTCCGTGCGAAGTTTGAAGCGCTGCAGCTTACCCGTTTCCGTGCGCGGCAGCGCAGGCAGGAAGCGGATGGCGCGCGGGTATTTGTAGGGAGCGATCTGCTGGCGCACGAAGTCCTGCAGCTCGGCCGCCAGCACATCGCTGGCCTGGCAGCCATCCTTCAGCACGATGTGCGCCTCGACGATCTGGCCACGCTCGGCATCGGCGCGCCCGACGACGCCGCATTCGGCCACGGCCGGATGGCGCAGCAGCGCCTCCTCCACTTCCGGACCGGCGATGTTGTAGCCGGCCGAGACGATCATGTCGTCACTGCGCGAGCGGTAATAGAAATAGCCGTCGGCATCCATCTCGAAGGTGTCGCCTGTCAGGTTCCAGCCGTTCTGCACGTATTCGCGCTGGCGCGGGTCGGACAGGTAGCGGCAGCCCGTAGGGCCTTTCACGGCCAGGCGGCCCGTCACGCCGGGCGGTTGCGGCACGCCCGCATCGTCGACGATGCATGCCTGGTAGCCGGGAATGGCCTTGCCGATGGCGCCGCGGCGGATGCCCTCGCCCGTGGCGGAAATGAAGATATGCAGCATTTCGGTGGCGCCGATGCCGTCCGTCATGGCCAGTCCCGTCGCCGCCTGCCAGGCGTCGCGCGTAGCCAGCGGCAGCGCTTCGCCGGCCGACACGCACAAGCGCAGGCTGCGCAAGTCGTAACTGGCAGCCAGGGGCGCCATCTGGCGGTAAAAGGTGGGCGCCGTGAAGCAGATGGTGGCCTGATAGACGCCGATGGCGCGCAGCAGGGCGTCGGGCGTGAGTTTTTCCAGCAGCACGGTGGCCGCGCCAAAACGCAGGGGGAACAGCAGCAGGCCGCCCAGGCCAAAAGTAAAAGCCAGCGGCGGCGTGCCGATGAAGATATCCTCGGCGCGCGCCCGCAGCATGGAACGGGGAAAACAGTCGCAGATGGCCAGCAGGTCGCGGTGCACGTGCATGGTGCCTTTGGGGACGCCCGTCGTGCCCGAGGTAAAGCTGATCAGGCAGACGTCGTCGGCCGCCGTGTCGTGTGCTGCAAAAGGCGCAGCGTGGGCCGCCATGCGCTGTTCCAGCTCGGCCCCGTCGGCGCCAAAGCACAGCATGGGCGGCAGGCCGGGCAAGCCGTCGAGCTCCCCGCGCAAGCCCTGCGCGCACAGCACGGCGTTCACTTCCGCCTTGGCCAGGATGGTGGACAGTTCGCGCGCGCGCAGCAGCGGCATGGTGGGCACGGCGATGCAGCCGGCCTTCAGCACGGCCAGCAGGCAGGCGGCCATCATGGGGGTATTCGCGCCGCGCAGCAGCACGCGGTTGCCGGCGATCAGGCCCAGGTCGGCGCGCAACACGTGGGCGATGCGGTCGACCTGGCGCGTCAGCTGCGCGTAAGTCCAGCGCTGGCCGTCGGCGAGGATGGCGGTGCGCTCGCCGCCACCGCCAGCGACGGCCGCATCGAGCAGCGCGGCGACGCAGTTGAGACGCGGCGGATACTGCAGCTCGGGCAAATCGAGGCACAGCTGCGGCCAGAGTGCGCGCGGCGGCAGGTGCGCGCGCGCAAAGTCATCC
Source organism: Janthinobacterium sp. GW822-FHT07A03 (assembly GCF_058798815.1). NCBI lineage: Bacteria > Pseudomonadati > Pseudomonadota > Betaproteobacteria > Burkholderiales > Oxalobacteraceae > Janthinobacterium > Janthinobacterium sp. GW822-FHT07A03. The sequence continues at coordinate 107,728 of NZ_JBXAKW010000004.1, forward strand.
TGGGGAGATGCGGTGGTAGGCGAAGGGTCGCTGCTCATGCTCATCCTGGCTGGTGGCGGGCGCGTGCGCAAGGCCCGGAAGCAGATACTTTAAACCTAAAGTATTTTTCCAGCAAGCGAAAAACAGCAATTTCAACACACCTAACAAAACCGTAGCGAGCGGATGGGAGGCTCGGCGCCCCCCCCCCCCCCCCGTTGACCCGAGAAGCGGAGCTGTGCGGATGCACAGTGAGCATCGGAAGCCGCAAATCACGACGCGCAGTAGGTTTTGTTATGGTGTTTCAGTCAGTGCCGTCCTGCCGCAGCAAACGCGCCTGCTGCGCCGCGCTGCGCGCCAGCGCGGCCAGGGCCGTTTGCATCTGGTCGCCATCGAGCACCGCCGACTGCAGCAGCGCGCTCATGCCGGCTTCCGCGCCGTGCAAGCCCAGGGTGCGGCAACCGAGGTGCAGCCGTTCGAGCTGCTGGCGCGCCTGCGCCGGTTCGCCGCGCGCCAGCAAGGCGTCGACCTGTTCGCTGGCGGCGACTATCTGTCCCTGGAAGCCCGTCAGATACGCCAGCAGGCGTTCGCCGTCGATACCCAGGCGCTGCAAGGTGTCGCGCGGCGCCTCGGCCGGCAAGGCGGAGACGTCGAAGCAGGCGTCGATATGCTGGCGCACCTGCTCCGGCTGGAAGGGCTTGACGATGTAGCCGGCGGCGCCGGCCTGCACGGCATCGCGCACCGTGTCCTGGTCATTCGCCGACGATACCAGCACCAGCGGCATGGCATCGAGCGCGCTGTCGGAGCGGATCTTCTGCAGCAGCTCCATGCCGGACAGGCGCGGCATGCGCAAGTCGCAGAAGCACAGCGCGGGGCGCAAGCCGCCTTCGAGCTGCTCCCACGCCGCCGCGCCATCTTCGGCTTCCACGATATCGTGCACGCCGCAGCTGTCGATCAGATGCATCAATACCATGCGCGACACGACATCATCGTCAACCACCAGTACTTTCATTGCTTTCTCCATTGCCGGCGGCGTCAGGGGCCTGGCCGTATTCTACCCAGTTTCGCCGCGCACTCGATGGCCGGCATTGCCTATTTTACATTTCCTTGCCCGAAACGGCTATTTGCGCCAACAGTGCGCGCAATTGCGGCAAATGCATGGCCACCTGGGTCCAGCGCCCGCCATCGGCCGCCTCTTCCATTTCCGTGCACAGCATGTGCAGCTGCGTTTCATCGAGATAGGCGGCGCTGCCCTTCAATCCGTGCAGCAGACGCCCGGCGTTGTCGCTGTCCTGCGCGGCCAGGGCGGCGTCTAGTTCGCGCAGGCGCCCCTCCAGGTCGGCGACGAAGGCGACGCGGATGCGCCGCTGCAATTCGCCGCCGCGGCCGGATTGGGCAGACACGGCGGCGGGGATGGCCGGCGCGATGCCGAACAGGGCGTCGAGTTCGGCCTGCCCCCGCGCGCTAGCGCGCGGCGCGTTCGACGGCATGCGCGGCAACATGAAACCGCGCTGCAGCTGGCGCTCGATGGCGCGCGCCAGCAAGCCATGCAGCGCCGCCTCGTCCACGGGTTTGCTGAGGAAATCATCCATGCCGACGCCCAGATAGCGGCCGCGGTCTTCTTCGCTGGCGTTCGCCGTCAGGGCCACGATCATCAGTTCCTGGTCGCGCACGGGCTGGTCCGGCCAGCCGCCCACGCGGATCAGGCGCGTCGCCGTGGCGCCGTCCATTTCCGGCATGCGCCCGTCCATCAGGATCAGGTCATAGCGCGTATGCACGCAAGCCGCCACCGCCAGCACGCCGTTGGCGACCACGTCGACCCGGTGTCCCAGTTCCTCGAGCATGACGCGGATGATGATCTGGTTGGTGGGGAAGTCTTCCGCGCACAGCACGCGCAACTGGTGGCTGTGCGGCGCCAGCGCCACCTGCGGCACCAGCGGCGGCGCCACGCCATCGGCCAGCGGCAAGGTGAAGGCAAACGTGCTGCCCTGCCCCGGCGTGCTGGCCACCTCGATCTCGCCCTCCATCAGTTCGACCAGCTGGCGGCAGATCGCCAGGCCCAGCCCCGTGCCGCCGTAGCGCCGCGTGGTGCTGGCGTCGGCCTGCTCGAACTTCTGGAACAGGCGCGCCATCGCGTCCGCATCGATGCCGATGCCGCTGTCGCTGACGGTAAAGCGGATCAGGTTGACCTTGCGTCCGCCGCTGCCGCTGGCCACGCCGGCCCGCTCGACGCACACGCTGACGCCGCCGCGCTGGGTGAACTTGAAGGCATTGCCGACCAGATTGACCAGCACCTGGCGCAAGCGGGTCGGGTCGCCCACGACGAAGGGCGGCAGGTCGGGCGCGAAATCGATGGAGAAACCGATGCTGCGCGCGGCCGCCTGCTCCTCGAACAGGCTGACGACCGTCTCGATGGCCGCGCCAAGCGCGAAGTCGATGTTTTCGATACTCAGCTTGCCCGCCTCGATCTTGGAAAAATCGAGCAAGTCATTGATGATCACCAGCAGCGACTGGGCATTGGCCTGGCCGCGCAAAATCTGCTCGCGCGTGGCGTCGTGCAGCTGCTCGTCGCGCAGGGCAAAGCCCAGCATGCCGATCACGCCGGCCAGCGGGGTGCGCATCTCGTGGCTCATGTTGGCCAGGAATTCCGATTTCTGGCGCGTCGCATCCTCGGCCTTGCGCTTGGCCTGGCGCAAACTTTCCTCGTTTTTCGTCAGGCTGCTGTTCACTTGCGCCAGTTTTTCCGACTGGGCCAGCACTTCGATTTCCTTGCTCTGCAACTCGGCCGTGCGTTCGCCGACCAGTTTTTCCAGCTCGTTCTGCTGGCGTCGCAGCGCGCGCACGCGCTGGCGGTAGGCGACATACACGGCGCCCAGCAGCAGCGCCGCCATCAGGGTGCGGAACCACCAGGTCTTCCAGAACGGCGGCAAGATCGTGATGGCCAGGGTGGCGCCGCTCTCGTTCCACACGCCGTCCTTGTTGGCCGCCTTGACGCGAAACACGTAGTTGCCGGCATCGAGGTTGGTGTAGGTGGCAAAGCGCCGCCCCGCATCCGTCATGACCCAGTCCTGGTCGAAGCCTTCGAGCCGGTAGGCGAACATGTTGCGCTGGGGGGCGGCGAAATGCAGGGCTGCGAACTCCAGCGAAAAGACGCTTTCGCGGCTGGTCAGCACCAGCTTGCGCGTATGGTCGATCGCCGTGCTGAGCACGTGCGCGAACTCGCCGCGGCCGATGGCCACCGGCTTGTTGAAGATCTGCAGTTCCGTGACGGCCACCAGCGGCGGCACGCGGTTGTCGTGGATATCCTGCGGCACGAACGCCGTCATGCCGTTGAAGCCGCCGAAATACATGGTGCCGTCCGCCGCGCGCAGGGCCGCGCCGTCGAAGTACGAGCCTTCCACCGTGCCGTCGGCGCTGTCGTAATTGCGGAACAGGCCGCTGCGCATGTCGAGCCGCGTGATGCCGCTGTTGGTGCTCAGCCACAGCTGCTCGTTGTCGTCGCCGAGGATGCTGGCGACGGCATCGTCGGCCATGCCATCCTTGCGCAGGAAGCGACGGAAGCGGATCTCGCCCTTGGCATCGACGTCCATGCGGTTCAAGCCATTGGCCGTGCCCACCCACAGCACGCCGCGCTTGTCCTCGTGCAGGAAATGCACTTCGTCGTGGCTCAGGCTATGCGGGTCTTGCGGATCGTGGCGAAAATGGCGGAAACGGCCGCTGGCGCGGTCCAGCAGGTCCAGGCCGTGGAAGGAACCGATCCACAGCCGTCCCTTGCCGTCTTCCAGCACGGGACGCACCATGTTGTCGGACAGGCTGTTCGGGTCGGCCGGATCGTGGCGGTAGGTGGTAAAACGCTTGCTGGCCGGGTCGAAACGGTGCACGCCGCCCCGTGTCGAAACCCACAGCATGCCGCTGCGGTCGCTCACGACATTGCGGATGGTGTCGCTGTTCGGGTCGCCGGCGGCAAAGCGCATGGTGAAGAAGCGCTCCAGGGCCGGATCGAAGCGGTGCAAGCCCGTCGAGCCGCCCACCCACAGGGTGCCGTCCGGCCCCTTGTACAGGGTGGTGATCTGCTCGTCGCGCGACATGCCGGGCGAACTGCGCAGGTCGAACAGGCGCGAGCTGCCGTCGCGCGTGTCGTACAGTTTCAGGCCGCCCTTGGTGGCCAGCCACAGCTTGCCATTGCCCGCGTCGGCCACGGCGCGCACTTTCTTGTCCGCCAGCGCGCCCACGTCGCCGGGCGCGCGCGCCATGCGCGCAAAGCCGCCGCTGCCCAGGTCGACCCGGCTCACGCCGTTGTACCAGGAACCGACCCAGAAGGTGCCGGCGCGGTCGCGGTACAGCGACGACAGCTGGTTGTCGGCGACGCTGAACTTGTCGCCCGTCTGATGCCGGTACTGCAGGAAGGTGTCGCTGTCGGGCAGCCAACGGAACAGGCCATCGGCATTGCTGCCCAGCCAGACGGTGGCGTCGACATCCTGGTACAGGCTGGCGACGCGGATGGCGGAAAAGCCCTGTTTTTCGCTCAGCCGCACGCGCGCCTGCGGCGGCTGGCCGGCGCCGCCAAGGCGCCAGCGCTCGGCACCGGCCATGGTGCCGATCCACAGGTTCTGCTGGCGGTCGATCAGCAGCGACTGGATCACGTTGTACTTCGAGCCGGGCGTCGCATCGACGGCGAAATGCTCGAAGCGCTCGCTGCCCGGCGCCAGCATGTCCAGGCCCGTTACCGTGCCGATCCACAGGCGCCGTTGCGCGTCCAGCGCCAGCGCCTTGATTTCATTGTCGCCCAGGCTGTGCGGGTTGCCTTCTTCATGGTGCCAGGTGCGGAAGGTGCCCGTGGCGGGGTCGAAATGCTGCAAGCCGTCCGAGGTGGCGATCCAGAAGCCGCGCGCGCCATCGTCGAGGATGGCGTGGATATGCCGGTTGCCGTTACCGCGCTTGCTCTTTTCGGCCGGGACGTAATGGATGAAGGTCTGGCTGGCGGCGTCGAAGCGGTCCAGGCCATTGTCGGTACCCACCCACAACTGGCCCTGGCTATCGACATGCAGCTCGCCCACCCAGTTGTCGGCCAGGCTGGTCTTGTCGCCCTCGATATTCTTGTAGACGACCATGCGGTAGCCGTCGTAGCGGCTCAGGCCAGACTGGCTGCCGAACCACATATAGCCCTGCCGGTCCTGGGCGATGGCCAGCACCGATTCCTGCGCCAGGCCCTGGTCGACGCTGAGCTGGTCGAAGCGCAAGGTGGGCGCAGGCGCGGCCATGGCCGGAGCGCCCAGCAGAAAAATTAACAGTAAGGCAACATCGCAAACACGTCGAAATACCAGCACAATCGTCCTGTCAAAAAAAACGCGAAAACTCCCGCAACTGTTCCGGGGGCCGTCTCAAGAACCAAAAAACGCCAGTACATCGTCCTTGCGGGCCTGCGTATCGCGCTGTCCAAGACGGATCAGCTCGTTAGTATACGTCGATTCGAACAATAAATACGATGCCAGCGCCGCGCCGCGCGCTTCGGCCGCGCCGATACCCGACAACATGGTGCGGATGGGACGCGGCAAACTGCCGATATGCCGGCTGGCGATGGCGTCGAGCCGTTCGGACGGCGCGATGACCAGCAATTCCACCGGCCGCAAGGCCGTCTTGCCCAGCAATTCGGGCGGCAGCATCGACAAGGTCAGGTTGATGCGGTTCAGGCGCTCGATATCGACGGCCAGGCCGTCGAGGAAGATCGACGACAGCGCGTGGCCGGCGATCTGTGCCAGGCTCGGGTAGCGCGCCGCTTCGGACGCGGCGGGCGCCGGTTCCGTCATGCGCCCCGCCCCCACCACCAGCACCTTGTTCGCGCCCAGGTGAATGGCCGGCGAAATCGGCGCCAGCTGGCGCATGGAACCGTCGCCGCAGTATTCGCGTTGGCCGCCCACGTACAGAGGCACGGCGGGGAAGATAAAAGGGATGGCGGCCGAGGCGAGCAAGTGCTCAACGCCGATCTGGTCCGGCAAGGCCAGGCGCTGCGTGCGCACCCAGGGCGCGATATCCTCGGCCGTCTGGTAAAACGTCATGTGGCGGCTGCCCGAATACGACGACGCCGTCACGGCCAGCGCATGCAGCAGCCCGTCGGCCAGGGCCGCGTCCAGGCGCGGCAGGTCGAGCATGCGGTGCAGCAGGCTGACCAGCGGGGTATTGTCGAGCAGGGAACTGGGCGGCGACGCATGCCACTGGCGCAGCAGCCAGCCGAACGACAGCAAGGACAGCCAGCGCGCGCCAGAGCGGATCACGCCCAGCGAATCGGCGCGGTAGACCTGCTCGACCTCGATGTGCTGCCACACGTCGAGCAGCTTTTGCACGCCCTCGCCGAAGTTGTCGGCGCGGCAGGCCAGCGCCGTGGCGTTGATGGCGCCGGCCGAGGTGCCGCAGATGATGTCGAACGGATTGCGCGCTGGCGCCCAGCCCGCTTCCCACAGAATCGCCGAAATCGCCTGCAGCACGCCCACCTGGTAGGCGGCACGGGCGCCCCCTCCCGTGAGTATCAAGCCTGTTTTATTTTGCATTCCCATGCCGGCAGATTAGCAGGGTCTTGATACTTTGTGGAAAAGTTTAGTCGCCTCGGACCATGCCCTCGCGCCGTGGATCCGCCCCGCCAAACCAGAAATCCTTGCCATGCGCATTCAGGCGCATGATGCCCTGCAAGCCGGAATTCTGTTCGATGACGCGCACCTCGTGACCCATCGCCTGCAGCGCCTCGACCTGGGCGGCCGGCGCGCGGCCCTTTTCCAGTTCCGTCGGACCGTTGCGGCTGCCGAAGTTGGGCAGGCTGATCGCCTGCTGTACGTTCAAGCCCCAGTCCATGGTGCCGACCAGGACCTTGGCGACATAGTTGATGATGGACGAGCCGCCCGGGGAACCCGTTGCCAGCACCAGCTTGTGCGTGCCCTTCTCGAACACGAGGGTGGGCGACATGGCGCTGCGCGGCCGCTTGCCCGCTTCGACCCGGTTGGCGATGGGGCCATCCGCATCGCGCGAATCGAACGAGAAATCCGTCAACTGGTTATTCAGCAGGAAGCCGTCGACCATCTGGCGCGAGCCGAACGCGTCTTCCACGCTGGTGGTCATCGACAGGCCGCCGCCGAAGGCGTCCACGGCCACGAGGTGCGACGTCGACGGGCGCTGCAGGGCATTGTCCATGCCCCACGCCACCTGCATGCCGGGCGGCGTGCCGGGCGAGGCCTTGCCCATGGATTTGTCGCCGATCAAGGCGGCGCGCTGCGCCAGGTAGGTTTTGTCGAGCATCGAGGCGACGCCATTGCCCGGCAGCGGCACGAAGTCCGTGTCGGCAACGTAGCGGTTGCGGTCCGCGTAGGCCAGGCGCCCCGCTTCCGAGAACAAATGGATCGCCTGCGCATCGGGCACGCCGTCGACGGGCGCATACGGGCGGATATCCTTCACTTCCAGGATGCCCAGCATCTGCGCGATGGCGATGCCGCCCGACGATGGCGGCGGCATGCCGCACACGGTCCAGGCCTTGTAATCGCTGCAGACGGGTTCGCGCACCTTGGCCTGGTAGCCGGCGATATCCTGCGCCGTCAGCTTGCCCGGGTTGGTCGGGTGCGACGCCACCTTGGCGGCGATGTCGCGCGCGATGCGGCCGTTATAAAAGGCGTCGGCGCCGCCGCGGGCGATCTCGCGCAGGGTGCGCGCCAGCTGCGGGTTTTTCAGCAAGTGGCCGACGGGCCAGGCCTTGCCCTCGCCGTCATAGAAATACGCGGCGGCGACAGGGTCGCGCTTCAGGGCCTGGTCCCAGTTCAACAGGCCGTTGAGGCGCTGGCTGACGGGAAAGCCGCCATGCGCCAGCTTGATGGCAGGGCCAAACAGGGTCGCCCACGGCAGCTTGCCGTGCTCCTTGTGCGCCAGTTCCAGCATGCGCAGCACGCCCGGCGCGCCCACGGAGCGCCCGCCCACCACGCCCGTGGCGCGCGAGACGGGGCTGCCGTCCGCATTCTGGAACAGGTGTTCGTCCGCCGCGGCGGGCGCCGTTTCGCGCCCGTCGAACGCCTGCACGCCCTTGGGGCTGGAGTACAGCAAAAAGGCGCCGCCGCCGATGCCCGACGATTGCGGCTCGACCAGGGTGAGCACCAGCTGCGTGGCGATGGCCGCGTCGATGGCGCTGCCGCCTTTTTTCAGCATCTGGTAGCCGGCATCGGCGGCCAACGGATTGGCGGCGGCGACCATGAATTTCTGCGCCGCCCAGCCACTTTTTTCCGCATACGCGGTGGCGATTTCCGGCGCCTTTTGCGGCACTTCGGCAAATACGGGACTGGCAGCGAGGGCTCCCAGCAAGGTCAGGCTCAGTGCCAGCGGCTTCAATGCGATCATGGATTCTCCGATAAAAAAAGGGCGCACAGCCAGGCAAGGCTGTACGCCCCATACGGGGGTATCCTACATCAAATGCCCATTAGGGCACTGCCTTCGTAAGAGTGCCTGGCGATGTCCAGGGCTAGGCGCGTGGCCGAAGACAGTACGAATAGTACAAAGCATGACAAGCCCAGGCCATGCAACAACGCCCTGGGCATTGTCCAGGTGCTCTTACTTTGGCTGCATGCGGATGGCGCCGTCTAGACGGATGGTTTCGCCATTGAGCATGACGTTTTCCACGATGGCTTTCACCAGTTGCGCGTATTCGCCGGGCTTGCCCAGGCGCGATGGGAACGGCACCATCTTGCCCAACGCATCCTGCACTTCGGCCGGCATGCCCAGCAGCATGGGCGTTTCGAAGATGCCGGGCGCCACCGTCATCACGCGGATGCCGTTGCGCGACAGGTCGCGCGCCATCGGCAGGGTCAGGCCCACCACGGCCGCCTTCGACGAGGCGTAGGCCGCCTGGCCGATCTGGCCATCGTAGGCCGCCACGGAAGCCGTGTTGATGATGATGCCGCGCTCGCCTTCCGCCGTCGCATCCTGTTTCGCCATGGCGTCGGCCGCCAGGCGGCACATATTGAAGGTACCCACCAGGTTGATGTTGACGACCTTCTGGAACAGGGCCAGCGGATGCGGGCCATCCTTGCCCACGGTTTTCACGGCCGGCGCCACGCCGGCGCAGTTGACCAGGCCGCGCAAGGTACCGAGCTGGGCGGCCGCCGCCACCACGGCCAGGCCGTCTTCTTCCGACGTCACGTCGCACTGCACGAACACGCCGTTCAGTTCAGCGGCCAGCGCCTGGCCCGCCTCCGTCTGCACGTCGGCCAGCACGACCTTGCCGCCAGCGGCCGTCAGCATGCGTGCCGTGGCCGCGCCCAAGCCCGATGCGCCGCCCGTGATGATGAATACATTGTCCTGAATCTGCATGAAATCTCCTGAGTGATAAGGGCCGTGTTCCCGGCGCCTGATGGTTGATGCACGATGCCATGATTATGCTATTACGTTTACGTAAACGTAATGTCGGCGACAATTGTAGCCATTTTTGAGCGTACCGAGCGAAAACTTGCAGCGACAGCGACTGGCAAGGTTAAAAACACTGCATGAAAGCGCCATTGCGGTGGCAGATGCGCCCGCTGGCATCGAGCGTGGCATTGCCAGTGCCGTTGTAGCGGGCACCGGCCGCATCGCGGCAGCCGCCCGTGTCGCAGGCGCCGATAGGCTGCGGCGCGCGCGGCATGGGCACGGCCGGGCTGGGCGGCAGGGGCGCCATGGGCACGACCGTTGGCGCAGGTGGCGCAGGCATGCGGCCGATCACCTGCGCCACTGAGCGGCGCGGCTGCACGGGCGGCGCCGGGCGGCACGGTTCCACCGCCAGCTTGCTGCTGTCGCGCGGGTCGAGCTGGCACACGGGCAGTGCATCGGACGCCGCCGGCTCCTGTGCCCAGACATGGCCGCCAGCCGATACCAGCATGGCGCAGGCCAGCGCCAGCATAGTTTTTGTCATCCTTGTCATGCCGCCTCCCCAAACATCGATCACATTACTTTCATTATTGGCACACGTCATGCCAGATGCCAGCGCAGGTAACAATTTCTCACGCTTGCAACGGCAATGCCAACGCTGCAACGGTGTTTTATTTCCTTTCAGCACTTTCCTTCTTGCCAGGATGGCATTACAATAAGAACGATTCTTATTCTCATTAGCAGAATTCGAGCGCAATTTATTACCTTTTCATTCATACCCGAGCCACCCGGAAGGCAGCCAGGAAATAACAACATCCGGAAAGTTCACCATGACCCAGCGTAGTCCCGCATTCACTCATCCTGTTACGCCCGCCCGCCGCATCCATTCCGCCACCCTGCTCCTGCCCTGCCTGCTGTCCTTGGCCGTCGGCAGCGCTTGGGCCGAAGGCAACGTGGCTGCCGATCCCACGATGAACACGGTGGTGGTCACCGCCTCGGGCACGGCCATCGATATCAAGGATGCGCCGGCCAGCATCAGCGTCATCACGCGCGAGGAAATCGAGCGCCAGCCCGTGTATGACTTGAATACCCTGCTGCGCCGCATCCCCGGCGTGACGGGCGGCACCAGCCCCGTGGGCGAGGAATCGAAGATCAAGCTGCGCGGCCTGCCCGACAAATACACGCTGATTCTCGTCGACGGCAAGCGCGTGGGCAGCTCGGCCGACACGGCCTACCGTCCCGACCTGGGCCGCCAGGACTTGAACTGGATCTCGCCCGACATGATCGAGCGCATCGAAGTGGTGCGCGGCCCCATGTCCTCGCTGTACGGCTCGGACGCCATGGGCGGCGTGATCAACATCATCACGCGCAAGGTGCCGGGCAAGTGGAACGGCTCGGCCACGGCCAACTACACGCAGCCGCAGGACAGCGGCCGCGGCACGGCGCACCAGCTGGGTCTGAACCTGGCCGGTCCCCTGTCGGACACGGTGGGCATGCGCCTGGGCGTGGGCCAGACGCGCCAGAATCCCGATGAAAAAGCCATCGGCAAATCGGGCGGCATCGGCGGCGAACGCAACCAGACCGTCTCGGGACAGCTGAACTGGGCGCTGGGCAAGAAGCAGAACCTGTCGCTGGACGCCAGCTACGGCAAGCAGCAATCGACGGATTCGACCACGCTCGATGCGGACGGCTACCCGCTGTTCGGCGCCTGGGGCGCCAGCAAGCTGATACGCAAGAGCGCCAGCATCGGCTACGAAGGCCGCTGGGACTTCGGCAAGACGACGGTCAATCTGTACCACAACGATTTCGACAACGAAGTCGTCGGCACGGTGGCGAAATCCAAGGACAGCACCCTGGACGCCAGCCTGGAAAAACGCGTCGGCTGGGGCGGCATCGAGCAGATGCTGGTAATGGGCGGCCAGTGGAAGCACCAGGAACTGACGAATACGGACACCATCGGCACCGTGCCCACCGACTACCTGGGCAACCCCGTCAGCGGCGCCACCCTGTCCGGCACCACCTCGGCCCTGTTTGCGGAAGATCAATTGTTCCTGCGCGAGAACCTGACGGCGACGGCCGGCCTGCGTCTCGATCACCACAGCAAGTTCGGCAACCATTACAGCCCGCGCCTGTACCTCGTGTACCACCCGGCCCCCGCCTGGACCATCAAGGGCGGCGTGTCGCAAGGCTTCCGCGCACCGAGCCTGAAGGAAAACTCGCCGGCGGCGGCAACGCAGTCGGGCGGACGCGGTTGCGGCAGCCTCAAACCGCTCGGTTACATCACGGGCGGCTGCTACATGGCCGGCAATGCGGACTTGAAGCCGGAAACGAGCACGGCCGGCGAGATCGGCGTGGCGTGGGAGCAGAATGGCTGGGATGTGGGCCTGACGTACTTCCACACGGACTTCAAGAACAAGATCGACTACGCGCCGCTGGGCTTTTACCAGAAGCAGTGGTGGACCAAGATGACGAATATCCAGAAAGCGCGCACCAGCGGACTGGAAGCGACGGCGAACATCCCGCTGACGAAAAACCTGAACTGGCGTAACAACGTAACCTACATGGCCGAGGCGAAAAACCTGACCACGGGCGCCAACCTGCTGTCGACGCCGAAGCTGTCGTGGTACTCGGCGCTGGGCTGGCAAGTCAACGACCAGCTGTTCGGCGAAGTATCGGCGCAGTACACGGGCAAGGAACTCGACGCGGGCAAGCTGGCCGACAAGGCCTACACCATCGTCGACACCGTCGTGTCGTACAAGGTCACGCCCCAGTGGACCGTGCGCGGCGGCGTGCAAAACCTGTTCAAGAAAGGCCCCATGGCCGATGGCCTGGTCGACTACTACGTGCCGGGACGCCGCATGTTCGTGGGCCTGACCTCAAGGTTCTAATAACGGGGCGGCGGCGCATCGGGCGGCGGCGTGGCGGCATTTGCCGGGACGCTGCTCAGCATCTGCCCGGCGACGGGCACCTTGTGCCCGCTCGCATACATGCATTGCTGGTAGGCATTATCGTAGCGCCGCTGCATGCCGTACGAAGAACTGTCGGCCGCGCCCGTACCGGCCAGCGCGCCGAACAGCAAGCCCGTGCCCGCTCCCACGCCGGCGCCATGGCCGCCATCGATGGCGGCACCGGCCGCCGCGCCGAGCACCGTGCCCAGCGCCGCGCTGCGCACGCCGCTGTCGACACTGGCCTGCTGCGCCGAAGCACCGCCCAGCTGCGCCCGGGCATAGCCGCGGCAACTGCCGTCATCGCGGCTGAACTGTTCGAAACTCTTGCCCGTGCCGGGCAAGACCATGGCCGACGGCCCTTCCGGCATCACCGTGCAGGCGGCCAGCAGCAGGGGGGCCAGCAGGCCGGCATACCCCCTCAACGCTCTCGTGTTCATGTTGCTCTCCCCGTCAGCGCACGCTGGTCGGTAGCACGGCACGCCATGCCGTACTGCAATTTTTCACGTAGGGAAAATAGCCTTGCGGCCGCGCGCAGTAATACCACATCTGCGCCGTCGGCTCGCCGCCCTGCTCGATGTACACGGGTGGCGGCTGTACGATCAAGGTGCGCCCATACGGATAAGGATAGCCATACCACGGGTCGCCATACCAGCCAGGCCCGTAGCCATACCACCATGGCGAACCTAGCCAGACGCCCACGTGCGAATGGCCATGGAAGTGGCCGTGGCCGCCGTGGAAACCGCCATGGTGCCCGCCATGTCCGCCGGGCGCGGCCCAGGCGCCGCCCGCCACTGCCAGTCCCATCGCCGCCGCCAGCGCCAGCGACGCCCAGCGGCCTGTGTTATTGCTGTCCATGACATCCTCCTGCCTTTCCCTGCCAAACTGCGAAGCTCACTCCATTATTGGCAGAGCGCCGGCACAAGCAAAGGCGCCGTAACAATTGCTCACTTTTGATACGCTGAGGATATGGAAGGCAGGAAAGTTTCAGCAGCGCAAAACGCAAACAGCCCCGCGGCGCGGGCCACGGGGCTGCAGAGAAGGCGCCTTGTTATTGCGCGGGCAAGCTTTGCACGGGTGTCGCCGGCGCCAGGATGGGCGGCGCGGGCGCGTGGACGGGCGCCGGCGCGGCCACGGCCAGCCAGCCCGTGGCCGGCAGCAGCGGCACCAGCAACAGGGCCACGATATTGATGATCTTGATCAAGGGATTGACGGCCGGTCCCGCCGTGTCCTTGTACGGGTCGCCCACGGTGTCGCCCGTGACGGCCGCCTTGTGTGCGTCGGAACCCTTGCCGCCGAAATGGCCATCCTCGATGTATTTCTTGGCGTTGTCCCAGGCGCCGCCGCCCGTGGTCATGGAGATGGCCACGAACAGGCCCGTCACAATCGTTCCCATCAAGAGGCCGCCCAGCGCCGCCGGCCCCAGCAGCATGCCGACGACGATGGGCACCACCACGGGCAGCAGCGAGGGCACGATCATTTCGCGGATGGCGGACGCCGTCAGCATGTCGACGGCCTTGTCGTATTCGGGCCTCGCCGTGCCCTCCATGATGCCCTTGATGTCGCGGAACTGGCGGCGCACCTCGACCACCACGGCACCGGCCGCGCGGCCCACGGCTTCCATCGCCATGGCACCGAACAGGTACGGAATCAGGCCTCCGATGAACAGGCCGACGATGACCATCGGGTTCGACAAATCGAAGGTGATGTGCTGGCCCACGGATTCGAGCGCATGCGTGTAGTCGGCGAACAGCACCAGCGCGGCCAGGCCGGCCGAGCCGATGGCGTAGCCCTTGGTGACGGCCTTGGTGGTATTGCCCACGGCGTCGAGCGGGTCGGTGATGGCCCGCACGGAGTCGGGCAGGCCCGACATTTCCGCGATGCCGCCCGCGTTATCGGTGATGGGGCCATACGCGTCGAGCGCGACGATGATGCCCGCCATCGACAGCATGGAGGTAGCGGCAATGGCGATGCCGTACAGGCCCGCCAGCTGGTACGAGACGAGGATGGCGACGCAGACGGCCAGCACCGGATAGGCCGTGGACTTCATCGACACGCCCAGGCCAGCGATGATATTCGTGCCGTGGCCCGTCGTCGACGCTTCGGCGATGTGGCGCACGGGCTTGAAGTCCGTGCCCGTGTAGTACTCGGTGATGTACACCATCAGGCCCGTGAGGACGATGCCGACGACGGTGGCGCCCAGCATCTTGTAGCGCATGGCGTCGTCGGGCCACAGCAGCCACGTGACCACGGCAAAGCCCACCAGCGACAGGCCGGCGGCCCACCACAGGCCCGTGTACAGGGCCGACATGATCTTCTTGCCGGGTGCCGTCTTGACCATCGAGCAGCCGACGATGGAGGCGAGGATGGAGACGGCGCCCAGCAGCAGCGGGTAGATGATGGCCGTGCTGCTCGCCTCGGCCATCAGCAAGGCGCCCAGCAGCATGGTGGCGATCAGGGTCACGACATAGGTTTCGAACAGGTCGGCCGCCATGCCGGCGCAGTCGCCCACGTTGTCGCCCACGTTGTCGGCGATGACGGCCGGGTTGCGCGGATCGTCCTCGGGGATGCCCGCCTCGACCTTGCCCACCAAGTCCGCGCCCACGTCGGCGCCCTTGGTGAAGATGCCGCCGCCCAGCCGCGCGAAGATGGAAATGAGCGAGGCGCCGAAGGCCAGGCCGATCAGGGGTTTGATCAGGTCATGCTGGGTCAGGCCGGGCGCGCCCGTCGTCACCAGCAGCCAGTAGAACAGGGTCACGCCCAGCAAGCCCAGACCGACGACCAGCATGCCCGTGATCGCCCCGCCCTTGAAGGCCACGCTCAAAGCCTGGTTGATGCCCAGGGTGGCCGCCTGCGCCGTGCGCACATTGGCCCGCACCGAGACATTCATGCCGATGAAGCCGCAGGCGCCCGACAGCACGGCGCCGATCAGAAAGCCCAGCGCCGTATGCAGGCCAAGCAGCACATAGATGGCGATCAGCAGCACCACGCCGACGATGGCGATGGTGCGGTACTGGCGCGCCAGATAGGCGGCCGCGCCCTGCTGGATGGCGAGGGCGATTTCCTGCATGCGCGCATTGCCGGGATCCTGGCGCAGGATCCAGCTGCGCGACACCAAACCATAGATGACTGCGACCACGCCGCAGGCTACCGCAAACCACAAACTGGCTGCCATATCGTCCCCTTCTGTTTTTATCCGACGTCATTGCCGACAGCTGCAGACCGCACCGGGTAGGCGCGCGCAGCCAGGAAAACACGACCTGCAAAAAACCTGAACTACGAAAACGATACGGCGCCCGCCTGAAGCGCGGACACAAAAAAAGCGGACACTCAGGTCCGCTTTTCAATACTGCTTATTCCGCCAGGGCGGCAAATGCGCTGTCGCGGATTTGCTCGACCGGACCGACGCCGGCGATGCGGCGGTATTTCGGCGCGCCTGGCAGGCCGGATTTGGCCCAGTCATTGTAGTAACCGAGCAAGACCTTGGTCTGGTTGTGGTACACATCCAGGCGCTTCTTGACCGTTTCCGCCTTGTCGTCGTCGCGCTGGATCAGCGGCTCGCCCGTGATGTCGTCGATGCCGTCGACCTTGGGCGGATTGAATTTGACGTGGTAGACGCGGCCCGAACCCGGGTGGCTGCGGCGGCCGTCCATGCGCTCGATGATGGACGCGTCAGGCACGTCGATTTCCAGCACGTAGTCGACATTGATGCCGGCATCCTTCATGGCGTCCGCTTGCGCGATGGTGCGCGGGAAGCCGTCGAACAGGTAGCCATTGGCGCAATCGGCTTCCTGCAGGCGGTTCTTGACCAGGCCGATCATGATGTCGTCCGACACGAGGCCGCCCGCATCCATGACCTTTTTCGCTGCCAGGCCCAGTTCGGTGCCTTCCTTGATCGCCGCGCGCAGCATGTCGCCCGTGGAGATTTGTGGAATGTTGTATTTTTCTTTGATGAAGTTAGCTTGGGTGCCCTTGCCGGCACCGGGTGCTCCTAAAAGTATCAGACGCATTGAAAAGTTCCTAAAAAACAGATTTTGGATGGTGGTATGTGTAATTATTTTTAGATGATGTTGCTATGGCTATCTTTCCCTACGAAACTTACCACAAAAAATCCCCGGAACGCCAGTTTGCTGTCGAATTGCTATGCCCTGATTGATCAAAGCCAGCAATTAGCGAAGCAGGTGTTTCAAAATGTGGTTTTTTGTGGCAGGCCCCGCATAAAGTTTTTCTCGCGCGCGCACGGCGCCTGAAAAACGTTCAAGGCAAGGCGCCCCGCCGCTGACAGTACGAATGTACGGCAAGGCGGGGCAACGCAGCCCTGGACGTTTTCTCAGGTGGCGTGGCGATAGTGCGCCTGCACGCGCTCCAGATCTTCCGGCGTGTCCACGCCCGCGGCCGGGGCCGAGTCCGTGACATGCACGGCGATGGCATAGCCGTGCCACAGCACGCGCAGCTGCTCCAGCGCCTCGATCGCTTCCAGAGGCGAAGCGGAGAGCGTGGGATACGTTTGCAAAAATGCATTGCTGTACGCATACAGGCCGATATGGCGCAGCGGCACGTAGCCTTGCGGCAGGTTTTCGCGGGACTGGGCGAAGCCGTCGCGGTGCCAGGGGATGGTGGCGCGCGAAAAATACAAGGCGCGGTTTGCCTTGTCCAGCACCACCTTGACGACATTCGGATTGAAGGCGTCGGCCACGTCGTGCAGCGGATGGGCGCACGTGGCCATGGGGACGGCGGCGCTGATCTGCGCCGCGCAGGCGGCCAGCAGGGCCGGATCGATCAGCGGTTCGTCGCCCTGCAGATTGACGACGACGGCGTCCGGCGGCAAAGCGAGCGTGCGCGCCACTTCGGCGATGCGGTCCGTGCCCGACGGATGGTCGCTGCGCGTCATGCACACTTCCACGCCATGCGCCGCGCAGGCATCGCGGATGGAGTCATGGTCGGTGGCGACGATGACGCGCGCGGCGCCCGAGAGCAGCGCTTGCTCGGCCACGCGCACCACCATGGGCTTGCCGCCCAGGTCGGCCAGCGGCTTGCCCGGCAGGCGCGTCGAAGCCAGGCGGGCCGGGATGATGACGATGAACGCCATCGTTATTCCACTGCGTCTTGCAGGGTGCGCGCTTCGTCCGCCCACATGATGGGGATGCCATCGCGGATAGGATAGGCAAGGCGGTCGGCGCGGCAAATCAGTTCCTGCGCCTTCTTATCGTGTTCAAGCGGACCCTTGCAAACAGGGCAGACCAGGATATCAAGCAGTCGAGCGTCCACGACATTTCTCCACAATTTGTTGGGCCAGCACGCTATCGATGCGCGCACTGACGGGGACGACCCACAGTCTCGGGTCATCTTTGAGATATTCAATTTGCGCACATTTTACTGCATCCTTCTCGGTGATCAAGATCACATCCGTGTCGAGGGCGGCAAATGGCTGGTCGAGAAAGTCGTGATGATCGGGCAAGGGCAGTTCCGTGAAGTCCAATCCGGCCCCGCGCAGCATGGCAAAGAAACGCCGGGGGTTGCCGATGCCGGCCGCCGCCACGATGCGCTGGCCGCTGGCCGCCAAGGTTTCAAGCGCCATGCGCTCGCTGCGCTCCGTCAAGCGCTCAGCGACCCCGCCATCGAGCCGCATCTGCACCACCAGGCCGCCCTTGGGCGCGACCTTGTCCACCAGCGCCGGCGCCAGCTCGGGCGCATTGATCACCGTCACATCGCGCCGGCGGCGCGGCGATTCGCGCAGCGGGCCGGCCGGCAGCAGCCAGCCATTGCCCGCGCCGCGGCCGTCGAACAGCACGATTTCCACGTCGCGCCGCAAGGCGTAATGCTGCAAGCCATCGTCCGTCACCAGCACGTCGACGTCCGGATGCGCCGCCAGCAGCGCCCTGCCCGCTTGCGCGCGGTCGCGCCCCACCATCACGGGGCAGCCGCCGCGCTGGAAGATCAGCAGCGGCTCATCGCCCACCTGCTGCGGCGTGGAAGTGGCGGTGACGGCGCGCGGCAGCCGGTCGGCGCTGCCATGGCCGCGCGAAATCACGCCCGGGCGCATGCCCGCGTCGCGCAAGGCTTGCACCAGCCAGATCGTCAGCGGCGTCTTGCCCGTGCCGCCGATAAAAATATTGCCGACGACGACGACAGGCACGGGCAGGCGCTCGGATTTGATGATGTTGGCGCGATACAGGCCGCGCCGGATGGCGCTCAGGGCGCCAAACAGCAGGGAGACGGGCCACAGCGCGCACGCCAGCGGACCGCGCGTCAGCCATGCGCGGGTGAATGTGGTTTCAAGCTTGGCGGGGGAGGATGTGGGCATGAAGGAAGACGTAAAAATGGTGTAGGTCGGATTAGCCGCGCCGCCAGGCGCAGCGTAATCCGACATGCTCGGCTGCGGCTTGTGTCGGCTTACGCCGTTCCGGCTAAGCCGACCTACTTGCTGCCGCCCGCCTGCGCCGCGAACGTCAGCTTTTCATAGCCGGCCAGGCGCGCCGCTTCCATCACGTGGATGACCATCTGGTGCATGGCGAACTGGTCGGCGTTGACCACCACCACGGGCGTCTGCGCGGGCGCCTTGCCGCCATTGGCTGCTTTCGCCGCGTTCTGCAGGGCCTCGGCCAGGCCGGCCACGTCGCGGAACGAGACGGGTTCGCGGTTGACCGTGTAATTACCCTTGGCATCAACGGTAACGTCGATCTGCTGCGGCTTGTCCTTGGCCTGCTCGGCGTCGGCCGTCGGCAAGGTGATCTGCAGCTCCGTAAACTTGCTGTAGGTGGTGCTGACCATCAGGAAGATCAGGATCACCAGCAGCACGTCGATGAACGGGATCAGGTTGATTTCGGGGTCTTCACGCCCCTTGCCTTTGCGGAAGTTCATTTGCGGCCACTGTGGACGATGTCGACGAACTTGACCGCTTGCTGCTCCATGTCAATGACGAAGCTGTCGACGAGGGCGCGGAAATGGCGGTAGAAGACCAGGGTCGGCATGGCGATGGCCAGGCCAAAGCCCGTGTTGTACAGGGCGACCGAGATACCGTGGGCCAGCTGGGCGGGATTCGAGCCGCTGGCGTTTTGCGAGCCGAAGATTTCGATCATGCCCACCACCGTGCCAAACAGCCCCATCAGCGGGGCCAGGGTGGCGATGGTGCCCAGGGTCGTCAGGAAACGTTCCAGCGTGTGGGCCACGCCGCTGCCGGCCTCCTCGATCGATTCCTTCATCACTTCGCGCGGCGCGTCGACATTGCGCAAGGCGGCGGCCAGCACCACGCCCAGCGGCGAATTGTCTTCCAGCTTGGCCACCGTGTCCGGCGTGATCTTGCCGCTGCGATATACCTGCACTACTTCATCGAACAGCTTGCGGGGCAGGATCTTGGCGCGTCGCAAATACAGCAGGCGCTCGATGATCAGGGCCAGGGCGACGATGGAAGCGATCAACAACAGCCAGATGGGCCAGCCAGCGGCTTGAAATATAGCGAGCAAAAGAAACTCCTGGTAAAGGGAAGGCGATGACCGCCCGGACAGCCTGTATTGTACCGAGCGCCGAAGACCGATGATACGTCCGCGCAGGAATGGCGCAATGTAGCGCGTTGCCGCGCCGGCGGCAAGTGGCGCCTGCATCTGCCCTTATCCACACCGCGCGGCGGGCCGGTACTCCAGCGCACAGTTTTGCACACTTTGTGTGGATAAGATTGTGAGCAAGCATGAAGTCCAGCATGCAAGTCCTTGATTCACATGGAAATTATCGTGCTGCGCAAAATACAGGCATAGCAGCTTATCGGCAGTAGTCAATGTCAATAAATTAATACTTGGAGAGTTCTGCACATTTACTGTGGACAAGATTGTGCGCAAAGCCGTGGAATTCAATTAAGTCATTGATTTAAAATGAAATTAATTCAATGAGTAAAAAAGTGGCAGACCATGCGCAATCGGCGGCAGATGGACCCTCAAAGTTCTGCACACAATCTGTGGACAAGATTGTGCGCAAGCGCAAAGATAAGCGCTAAGTACATTGATTTATATCGTTTTTATTGCAGTGCATAAAAATGTAGCAAGGACTGGAAAGCACGCTTTTCAGCGTCAGATTTCACTGCAAAAAGGCAGTTTTCCATGGCGAGGGCAGTTCCACACATAAAGTGTGGATAAGATTGTGAGCAAGCCGATTGACTCCATGCAAGAGCATTGATTTTAAAGGAGTTTTTTTCAATGCTGAAAAATAAGGCAGCACAAGCGCCTGCTCGCGTCGTGGAAAACCCGGAGAAAAGACGAAACGGTTTATGCGGTTTTGCACATATTCTGTGGATAAGATTGTGAGCAAGGCGCACGCTCGAACGCTAGATCCTTGATCTATAAGGATATTTTCATGCTGCGCAAAATTCAGGCAAGCCATGCCATGGACATTCCGGTGGATAAATCCGGCGCTGCGCGAGAGTTCTGCACATTTTTTGTGGATAAGATTGTGCGCAAGGCCATGCATGGCATACTAAGCGCTTGATTCCTATGCACTTTATTTCCGTGCGCAAAAATGTAGCAAGGCACTTTTATTGGTATAAAGAGGTCTGCACGGCCACGTTTGTCCAAGGCAAAAAGTTCCGCACACTTTCTGTGGATAACTTTGTGCGTAAGTGGCAGGGGCTGCACTGATGTGCTTGATATTAAAGGATTTTTTCCCTGTGCACGCAAATCAGGCATACGGGAATTCTTCATGAAATCAATTACTTAGAAATAGATCTTGTTGTTTTGCACGATATATGACATAAGCATGACCTCGCCGATAATATGTGGACAGTTCCCTTCCCGCTCCCAGCTTTATGATGACAGACACCCCGACTGACAGCGGCTTTGCCGCCCCGCCCGTGCTGACCGTCAGCGCCCTGAACCAGGCCGTCGCGCGCCTGCTCGAGCGCTCGTTTCCCCTGACCTGGATCGCCGGCGAGATTTCCAACTTCACGCGCGCCGCTTCCGGCCACTGGTATTTCACCTTGAAGGACGATGGCGCCCAGGTGCGCGCCGTGATGTTCCGCGGCCGCGCCCAGTACGCCGGCTTTACGCCGCGCGAAGGCGACAAGGTCGAAGTGCGCGCCCTCGTCACCCTGTACGGCGCGCGCGGCGATTACCAGATCAACGTGGAAGCCATCCGCCGCGCCGGCGTGGGCGCCCTGTACGAAGCGTTCCAGCGTCTGAAGGAAAAGCTGGCCGCGCAAGGCCTGTTCGACCAGGAACGCAAGCGCGCCATCCCCATGTTCGCGCGCAGCATCGGCATCGTCACCAGCCCGCAGGCGGCGGCCCTGCGCGACGTGCTGATCGCGCTCAAGCGCCGCGCGCCGCACGTGTCCATCATCCTGTATCCCACGCCCGTGCAGGGCCAGCAGGCGCCGGAAAAAATCGCGCACGCGATCCGCACGGCATCAGCCAGGGCCGAGTGCGACGTGCTGCTGGTGTGCCGTGGCGGCGGCAGCATCGAGGATTTATGGTCGTTCAACGATGAAGCCGTGGCGCATGCGATCGCCGATTGTTCCATGCCCGTGATCAGCGGCGTGGGCCACGAGACGGATTTCACCATCGCCGACTTCGCGGCCGACCTGCGCGCGGCCACGCCGACGGCAGCTGCCGAACTGGCGGCCACGCCGCGCGCCGACTGGATGGCTTCGCTGCGCGCCGATGCGGCCGACCTGCGCCGCGCCATGCGCCGCAGCCTGGACGACGCGGCGCAGACCCTGGACCGCCACAGCCGCCGCCTGCTCAACCCGAAAGCGCAGCTGCAGCAGCAGCGCCTGCAGCTGCTGGCCCTGTCCACGGCCATGACGCATGCGGCGCGCGCGCCCGTGAACCAGTCGCAATATGCACTGGAACGCCTGCGCAGCCGCTGGGCCGCCTTGCGGCCCGACGTCACGGCGCCGCGCGCCCGCCTGCTGGAAGCGCAGCGGCGCGGCGGCGCGGCCATGGCGCAGCTGCTCAGCCAGCGGCGCCACCGCCTCGACGGCCTGGCGGCGCAGCTGGAACTGTTGAATCCGCAGCGCACCCTGGAACGCGGCTATGCCATCCTGCGCGACGAAAAAGGCGCCATCGTGCGCTCGCCGGCGCAGCTGCAGGCGCGCCAGAACGTCAACGTGCGCCTGGCCGAAGGCAGCGCGCAAATCGGCATCGCCAGCGTGCAGGCGACTCTGGAATAAGCGCTGGCATAAAAAAGGCCGGGGAAGCTCCCCGGCCCAACACCTTCCCCTACTGAGTGGACTGCGACTGCAACTGCTCTTTCACACTACCCCATTTAAAACTTCATCGACACGCGCGCGCCAAACGTGCGCGGCGCGTTGTAGAAGGCGCCGTAGATCTGCTGCGTCGGCTGGCACGGCATGCCCACGTCCGTGCAGATTTCATTGACGTCCAGCTTGACCGCCTTGTCAGTGGCGTTCTGCACGAACGCTTCCACCGTGTACGCCTTGTTCGCCGGCTGGAAGCGCAGGCTCAGGTCCAGGGTCGTGTAGGCTTCTTGGCGCTTGACGCCCGCATGGCCCGGCACGTCGCCGTTGAACGCACCCGCGCCCACGTACGACATGGTTTCATAGTGCACCGAAGCGCGCGGCGTCAGCTGGCCGCCGGCGACCGTGAAATCATGCTCGTACTGGACGGTCGTGGAAAACTTCGGCGCATGCTTCATGGTGCTGCCGCCCACGTTCACCAGTGGCGCCGTCGAGCCGCAGGACTGGCCATTCGCGCGCGCCGCATCGACGTCGCACGACATGAAGTCGTCATACACGGCTTTGAGCCAGGTGGCGTTGCCCGTCAGGCGGTCGACCTTCGTTGGCCGCCACACCCATTCCGCTTCCAGGCCCTTGACGGTGGCGCCGGCCGCGTTGAAGTTGGCCAGCACGCTGTTGACCACCTGCGATTCGAGCTTGTCCTTGTACTTCATCAGGAAGGCATCGAGGTTCAATGTCAGTTCGCGGTTCAGCAAGTCCGACTTGAAGCCGATTTCATAGCTGGTCAGCTTTTCCGGCTTGGTGGTGGCGCCGCCGTCGCCGATGGCCGGCGAGTGGAAGCCCGTCGTCACGGAGCCGAACAGCAGAATGTCCGGGCGCAGCTTGTATTCGATGCGGCCCAGCCAGGTGGCCTGGCCGTATTTCAGGTCGGCCGTATTGTCGCCCGGCGTATTGCCGCAGGCGGCCGCCGTGATGGCGCCGCCGGGGCCGATATTGTGCGTGTTGGCCAGGCCCGTGCCCGGCGTAACCAGCTGGCGCAGCTGGTCGGCGGTCAGCACGGTGGTGCCCAGCGGCGTGTTCGCGGGCCAGTTCGGGCAAGCCCAGTTCTGGCCGCCGATGTCGAATTTATGGTCTTTCGTGTAGCGCGCGCCGGCCGTCAGCTTGATCTGGTCCGTCAGCTGCTGGCTGACCTGGCCGAACACGGCTTTCGATTTGAGCTGGCGGTCGCCCTGGATGAAGGACATGGACGAGGCATACTGGCCCACGGTGGGCTGCACGAAAATCACGGCGCCGTTGGCGATATCCTGCTGCACGGCCGCCTGCGAAATCTGGCTGCGGTCGATATCGAAGCGCACCTTGTTCTTTTCATTGAACAGAAACAGGCCGGCCACCCACTGGAACGGCGCATCGTCGTCCGAACGCGCCTGCAGCTCGTGCGAATAGCTGTCGAACTGCGCCCAGTCGGTGCGGTTTTCCGACTTGAAGCCGGGGAACAGGCCCGCATCGGCATCATTGCTGTTCTGGCGCTTGTAGCGGCTCCAGCTGCCCAGGTACGTGAAGTCCAGCGCATCCGTCGGCTTGTAATTGAGCTTGCCCTTGTAGGTCAAAATCGACTGGTCCAGCGTGCCCGGCGTGTCGATCAGGGCCGAGCGCAGCTTCTCGCCCGGCTTGGGTTCGGCCGCCAGGTAAACGTTGCCGGCGCCCTGGTCGAGGAAGTAGTCGGCGATGAAGGTGCCGCGCAGCTGCGGCGTGAACTTCCACAGCAGCGAGGCGCGCACGCCCATCTGGTCGCCGGCGCCATACTTGGCCGTGCCCGGCATGACGTTCGAGCCGCGGCGGAAGTCCACCGTGCCGTCATGGCTATCCTTGATGGCGGCGATGCGCAGCGCCACGTCGTCGGAGAGCGGGATATTGAGCATGCCTTGCGTCTGCAGGTGGCGGTAGTCGCCCACGGTGATGCCGGCCGAGCCCATGAACTTGGCCGTGCTCGGCGCGGCGGAGACGAGGTTGACGGCGCCGGCCGTCGAATTGCGGCCGTTCAGCGTGCCCTGCGGTCCGCGCGCCACCTCGACATGGGACAGGTCGTACATCAGCGCCGTGGCGCCCTGGGGACGCGGCGAATACACGCCGTCGACATAGAAGGCGACGGCCGGGTCGCCCAGCTCCGTGTGGTTGGCCGAACCGACGCCGCGCATGTAGACGTGCACGCCGCCCGAGTCGCCATGCTGCTCGACGACGAGACTGGGCACCATCGTGGCCAGCGACGCCAGATCCTTGACCTGGTTGTTTTGCAGGGTGTCCTGGTTGAAGGCGGTGACGGCCAGCGGCGTCTCCTGCACGAAGGTATTGCGGCGCGTGGCCGTGACGACGATGCGGTCCATCTGTTCGGCTGCTGGTTTTGCCGCGTCCGTGGCTGCAGCCTGCTGGGCCATGGCGGCGCCACTGCCCAGCAGGATGAACTGGGCGAAGGTCGCATGCGCCAGGCTGAGGGCGATGGTATTGCGTTTGAGCTGTTGCATTGTTGTTGTCTCCTGTACCGCTGGTTGAATGATGATCACATAGCTCTTTGGCTACTGCTGCACATTTTTTGGGTATCAATCTGAAGTCATGTCGCCTCCGTGCGGGGTCAATGGGTGGCCACGGCGCGCCCGGCCGTGTCGAACAGAAAGGCATGGCCTTCTTCCGGCGCGAAGCCGATGGCGCTGCCCTGCGCCAGCGCGTGGCGCGCCTCGCCGTGCAGCTTGATGGCCACCGCATGCGGGCTATCTTCAAGCGTCGCGTGGATGATCTGCGCATCGCCCAGCTGCTCGATCAGGGTGACCGTGGCCCCGTAGCCTTCATTGCGCGGCACCAGGCGCAGGTGTTCGGGACGTATGCCGACCTGCATGCCCGCCTCGCCCCCAAGCTGGCTGGCCAGGGCCGGGACGGCGGCGCACGGCAAAAAGTTCATGCGCAAGGCGCCGATGAAACCGGCCACGAACTGGCTGGCCGGATGGCGGTACAGGGCCAACGGCGCCCCCACCTGCTCCAGATGGCCGCCGTGGAAAACGGCGACCCTGTCACCCAGGGTCATGGCCTCGACCTGGTCGTGGGTGACGTAGATCATCGTCGTGCCCAGTTCCTGGTGCAGCTTGGCCAGCTCGATGCGCGTCTGCACGCGCAGCGAGGCGTCGAGGTTCGACAGCGGCTCGTCAAATAAAAACACCTTGGGCTGGCGCACGATGGAGCGGCCGATGGCCACACGCTGGCGCTCGCCGCCGGACAAGGCCTTGGGTTTGCGGTCGAGCAGGTGCGTGATCTGCAAAATCTCGGCCACCTTGCCGACGGCGGCGCGCACCTCGGCGTCCCCCTTGCCGGCCAATTTGAGGGCAAAGCCCATGTTGTCGCGCGCCGTCATGTGCGGATACAGGGCGTAGCTCTGGAAGACCATGGCGATGCCCCGCTCGGCCGGCGCCACGTCGTTGGCCAGCAGGTCGCCGATGCGCAACTGGCCCGCGCTGATGTCTTCCAGTCCCGCGATCATGCGCAGCAGGGTTGATTTACCGCAACCGGACGGTCCCACGAAGACCATGAATTCGCCGTCATGGATATCGAGGTCCAGGCCCTTGACGATTTCCGGGCCGTCGCCGTAGGTCTTGCGGATGCCGCGCAGGGAAATGGCGGCCATGTCAGTGCTCCCCGGCCAGGGCGGCAGCGTGGGACGCGCGCTGCGCGGCGATGAAGTCGCGGTACCACAGGGCGCTGTCCTTGAAGCTGCGCTGCTGCGTGGCGTAGTCGACGTACAGCATGCCGAAGCGCTTGGCGTAGCCGGAGTTCCACTCGAAGTTGTCCATCAGGCTCCAGTAGAAATACCCGCGCACGTCGATGCCCTGCGCGATCACGGCGCGCAAGGCGTCCAGGTGCAGCCGCACATACTCGATGCGCGCCGCGTCATGGATCTTGCCGCCGACAGGCTTGTCGGCCACGGCCATGCCGTTTTCCGTGATGTAGACGGGCGGCAGCCGGTATTCACGGTGCAGGCCCACGAGCAGTTCCGTCAAACCTTGCGGATAGGTTTCCCAGCCCATGTCGTTGACACCGAGCTTGCATTCGGGCTTGCGCGGCGGCGTCTCGGCGCTCATGTAAGCGCGCGTGTAGTAGTTCACGCCGAGGAAATCGATAGGCTGTTTGATATCTATGAAATCGTTTTCAAAGATGGCCAAAGCAGAAGCGTCGGCGTGTTTCAGGGCCAGCGCCGGGTAGCGGCCCTTGAAGATGGCGTCCATATACCACTGCACCGAGCGCGCATATTCGAGTTCGGCCAGTTCGCGGTCCTGGGCGCTGTCGGTGGCCGGCGTGGCCGTCCATTGATTGAGCACGATGCCCAGTTTCGCGGGCGCGTTCACCGTGCGCATCGCCTGCATGGCCAGGCCGTGCGACAGCAGCAGGTGGTGCGACACTTGCACGGCGGCGGCCGGGTCGGCCATGCCGGGCGCGAACTGGCCCGTGCCGTGGCCCAACACGGCCGTGCACCACGGCTCGTTATGGGTGGCGATGCTGGCGACCCTGTGGCCGAAGCGGCGCGCCACCTCGGCCGCATAGGCGGCGAAGTGATAGCAGGTGGCGCGATTGAGCCAGCCGCCCTCGTCCTGCAAGGCTTGCGGCAAGTCCCAGTGGTACAGGGTCAGATGCGCGTCGAGGCCCTTGGCGGCCAGCGCGTCGAGCAGGCGGGAGTAAAAATCAAAGCCGGCCTCGTTCCAGGCGCCCGAACCCGTCGGCTGCACGCGCGACCAGGACATGGAAAAGCGGTAGGCGTTTACGCCCAGGCTGGCGATCAGCTCCACGTCCCCGGCGTAGCGGTGATAGTGGTCGCAAGCCACGTCGCCATTGCTGCCGTCGATGATCTTGCCGTCCGTGTGGCTGAAGGTATCCCAGATGGACGGGCCGCGGCCGTCGATGGCGGCGGCGCCCTCGATCTGGTAGGCGCTGGTGGCCACGCCCCAGGTGAACGTGGCGGGGAAGTTGGTGTCGATGTCGTCGTTATGCATGGTGGTCATGTCAGTGTGAGGGGTTGAGATAAATGTGTGGATCAGCCTTTGACGGCGCCCTGGGTCAAGCCTTCAATTAAACGCTTGGAGGCGACAAAAAACATCAGCAGCAGCGGCAGCACGGCGATGGCGGCGCCCGTCATCAGCGCGCCCCACTCCGTGTTGTTCGGCGCCTGCATGCTGCGCAGGGCCAGCGGGATCGTGTAGTTCTCGACCGAGCGCATGACCACCAGCGGCGTGATGAAATTGTTCCACGAGTTGATGAAGGTGATCAGGCCCAGGGTGCCCATGGCGGGGCCGATCAGCGGCAGCACGACTCTCCAGTAGATGGCGAATTCGCCGCAGCCGTCGATGCGCGCCGCCTCGATCAGGTCCTTCGGGATGGCCGTGCCGATGTACTGGCGCATCAGGAAAATCCCCAGCGCGCCGGCCGCTCCCGGCACGTACAGGGCGCGCGGCTGGTCCAGCCATCCGAGGAAATCCATCAGCATGAAGGTGGGAATCATGTTCATGAACGACGGGATGATCATCGACGCCATCACCAGGGTGAACAGGGGCCGCTTGAAGCGAAATTCGTACGTGGCGAACGCATAGCCGCCCAGCGAGCAAAAGAACAGGGTCAGCGCCGTCGTCATCAGCGCCACGTACAGGCTGATGCCGATATTGCGCCAGAACGGCAGGCGCTCCTGCAGCAGTTCCAGGTTGTTCAGCAGGGCCGTGCCGAACCAGCGCGGCGGCGGCAGGCTGTAGATCTCGGCGCTCGTGTGCGTGGCGAAGACGAACATGAAGTAGAACGGCGCGACCATGATCAGGGCGCCGATGGCCACCATGGCATAGGCCGTCCAGCGCGTGGTTTTCATCGTGCCTCCTTGCGTTCTTGACGTTCATTGCGGCCGAAGATGCGGTTGTTGACCCAGGTGGTGCTGGCGATGATGAGGAACAGCAGCCAGGAAATGGCCGACGCCGTGCCGAAGTCGCCCGAGGAAAACGCCGTCTTGTAGACGAAGATGGCCGTCGTCATCACCGACTGGCTCACGCCGCTCGATTCGGCCACCAGCACAAACGGCTCCTCGAACAGCTGCAGGTTGCCCATGATGGTGAGGGTCACGGCCAGGTAGATCATGGGGCGCAGCTGCGGCAGGGTGATGTACCAGAATTGCTGGCGTGTCGAGGCGCCGTCGATGGTGGCCGCCTCGTATAGATCCTTCGGTATCACCTGCAGCGCGGACAGGTACAGCACCAGGTTCCAGCCCAGGTAGCGCCAGAAAATCACGAAGGCGACGGCCGGCTTGATGAACAGCGAGCTGCCCAGCCAGTCGATGGACTCCGACGGGAACAGGCTTCCCACCAGCGGCAGGCTGGCGCACCATTGGAGCAGCACATTGATCTGGCCATAGTCGCGCGAGAACAGGGTGTTGAAGACCATGGCGATGGCCACGCTGGAGGTGATGAATGGTAAAAAGTAAATGCCGATCACCAGGTTGCGCGAGCGCTTGAAGCTGTTGTGGATGAACGCTGCCAGCGGAATGGCCACCAGGTGCTGCGGCACGCCCGAGGCCAGCGCCAGCCAGGCGGTATTGCCCAGCGAGCGCAAAAACCACGGGTCGCTCAAGGCATATTTGTAGTTGTCCAGGCCCACCCACTGCATGGCTTCCACGCCGCTGGCCGCTTCCCACTGGTTGAACGACAAATAGATGGAAAACAGCAGCGGGAACAGGCTGAAGACGGCGAACAGGATGAAGAAGGGGCTGATGAAAATATACGGCGCCCATTTTTTCATGTTGAAGCGCTTTCGTGCCGGCCGCGCCGAGACGGGCGCGCCTTGCGCCAGCGATGCGGAAGGTACGCTCATGGCCGGCTCCCCGTTTGATCAATATCAAGAGTCATGCTGCTTCCTAGCGCCGCGCGCGGTGGGTGATCAGGGCCTTGGCGTCGGCCAGCGCCGTCTTGATATCCTTGTTTTGCGCCAGCACGCTTTCCAGTTCCATATTGACGATGTCGCGCGCCACGGCGTCGAACTTGTCGACGCGGATGACGGGAATCTTCGCCGCCGTGTCGCGTGCCAGCAGGCGCGTCTTCTGGCCGCCGAAGTACGCTTGCGGCTCGTCCATCATCGGGTCCGCATATGCCGCTTTCAGGGCCGGGAAGGCGCCGATCTCTTTCAGCGAGTGCAGCTGGATATCCTTGTTGACGGTCATGAACTTGATGAATTCCCAGGCCTGGGTTTTATTCGCCGCCTTTTTCGGGATGCCGTAGAAGGAGCCGCCGTACGACGCCAGCGCACCGGCCGGCAGGTTGGCCGCGCGCCACTGGCCCTTCGAATCGGGCGCCAGCCATTTCGCCAGGTGGCCGCTGAGCCAGGAACCCATCATCTGGCTGGCCACCTTGTCGCGTTTAAAACCTTCGGCCCACTCGCCCGTCCAGGCCACGGCGCGCGCGTCGATGCCAGCGATCCTGGCCGCCTTGGCCAGCTCGAAGGCCTTGACGAAGCGGGACGAGTCGACCAGCACCTGCCCCTTGTCGCCAAAGTAAATGCCTTCGCCATCCTTCAGATTGGCGCGGATAACGATGTCGGCCAGGTCGCTGGCGCCGGCCAGCAGATAGGTGCCG
Source organism: Janthinobacterium sp. GW822-FHT07A03 (assembly GCF_058798815.1). Classification (NCBI taxonomy): domain Bacteria; kingdom Pseudomonadati; phylum Pseudomonadota; class Betaproteobacteria; order Burkholderiales; family Oxalobacteraceae; genus Janthinobacterium; species Janthinobacterium sp. GW822-FHT07A03. Next base: position 137,835 of record NZ_JBXAKW010000004.1, read on the forward strand.
GTGGCGGCCTTGAGCTTCTTGCCGGCGGCGATGTAGGACTCCCATGAAGCCGTCAAGTCGGCTTCCTTGATGCCCGCCTTGTCCATCAGGTCCTTGCGGTAGAACAAAGTACCCGGTCCCAGGTCGGCCGGCATGGCGCCCAGCGTGCCGCGCGAACTGGTGGCCTGCACGAAGGTGAACGGCACGAACTGGGCGCGGTACTGCCCTGCCCCGTATGGCGGCTGCAGCAAGTCTTCCATGCCCTTCGATTCGGCGAAGCTGCCGACATAGCGGAAATCGATGGCCATTACGTCGGGCAGGCGCGCGCCGGCCGCCAGTGCCGTCGTCATCGAGTTATGGTGGTCGTCGATCTGCAGGCTGACCAGCTTGACCTTCACTTGCGGGTACAGCTTTTCCCACAGGGGCAAGGCCGTCTTGACGGCGCGGTCCAGGTCGGGAAACGAAGCGACGGTGATCGTAGCGGGGGCCAGCGCCGGCACAGGCGACGCGACCGCGGGGACGGCGGCGGGCGCGGCGGCCACGCTGGCGGCCAGGGTCAGCGCGGCCAGGGGGGCGGCGCCAAGGATGCTTGACTTCATTATTTCATCTCCGATTATTGAGCGTCTTCTATCTTGAAAACGTTTTCACAACATGTGTCCATTTAACACCGCAAAGAAAATCAAGTCAACCGAAAAAGTTGTCATTTTTATTGACGGTGGTGTGGCAAGCTGCACGCCGTGGCGCGTGTTCTCCTATGAAAAAGCGCAAAAATTCGTCATTTGAGCCGCCGTTGTTTTTTGTGAAAACGTTTTCAAGCGTGGGTCGGATTAGCGGGGCCGCCGAGGCGTTTCAACGCGTAATCCGACGTGCACGGCCAACAATATGTCGGGTTACGCCCTGCGGGCTAACCCGACCTACCCCGACCTACAGCCCCCGCGGCCATTTATGGTAATCTTTCGATGAAAAGGTTTTCAGAGCACTGACGACCAGCCATCTTGATATCCAGGAACCGCCTTGAACGATAGCGCCCACGCTGCTCCCCCTTCCACCCTGCTCGACGTCGCCCGCCAGGCCGGCGTGTCGCCCAGCACCGTGTCGCGCATCCTGAACGGCACGGCCAGGGTGTCCGACGACAAGCGCGACGCCGTGCTGGCGGCCATCGCGCACATGAAATTCGCACCGAACCAGATGGCGCAGGGGCTGAAAAAGGGGCGCTCGATGACCATCGGCATCGTGGTGCAGGATATTTCCAGCCCCTTCTTCGACGAAAGCCTGCGCGGCGTGGACGACGGGCTGAAGGACACGGGCTATGCGTCCGTCATCGTCAGCGGGCACTGGAATGCGCAGGAAGAGGCGGACCGCATCCGTTTGCTGCTGGCGAGAAAGGTCGACGGCATCATCCTGCTGTCGGGGCGCATCTCGGACGAGAGCGTGCTCGATTTCTCGCAGCAGCGGCCCATCGTCTCGACGGGCCGCCTGCTGGCCACGAAAAGCGCCATCGGCTTCAAGCTCGACAACGAATACGGCGCCTACCTGGCCGTGCGCCACTTGATCGAACTGGGCCACCGGCGCATCGCGTTTGTCGCCGGCCCCGCCAACAACACGGATGCGGCCGAGCGCCTGACGGGCTACCAGCGCGCGCTGCGCGAAGCGGATATCGCCATCGACCCGAAACTGATGGTGGAGGGCGATTTCCACGAGGCCAGCGGGATGCTGGCCATGAACCACTTGTTTGATACGCAGCAGCAATTCAGCGCCGTCTTTGCCGCGAATGACCTGTCCGCCTATGGCGTGCGCCTGTGCCTGTACCGCAAGGGCATCCGCGTGCCCGACGATATTTCGCTGGTGGGCTTCGATGACTTGCCCGGCTCGTCCTACACGACGCCGCCCCTGACGACCATCCACCAGCCCCTGTACGACATCGGCCGCATCGCCACCGAAGCGCTGCTGGGCCTGATCAATGGCGAAGCCGTGCAGGCAGCCATTCCACCGCTGGAACTGATTGTCAGGGAAACCACGCGGCGCATCAGATAGCGCCCGCGGCGGGGAACACGGCACCCGATTCAGGCTGAACGAGAATCACTACGCCAGCGGCATCCGCAACGCGTGCCGGAATCTGCAGCAATGGCGCATCCGCTTTACAATAGTGGCTCGTTCAGCAAGAATGCCTGCTTCAAGCAAGCTTGGCTCAACCCTCCGGCCGCAGGCCGGTAGACTCCGAATACTCACCACAAAGGGACATCACATGGAACATACTCTGCCACCACTGCCGTATGAAATGGACGCTCTGGCGCCGCATATTTCGAAAGAAACCCTGGAATACCACTATGCCAAGCATCACCAGGCGTATGTCACCAACTTGAACAACCTGATCAAGGGTACCGAGTTCGAGAACCTGTCGCTGGAAGACATCATCAAGAAATCGTCGGGCGGCATCTTCAACAATGCGGCGCAAGTATGGAACCACACCTTCTACTGGAACGGCATGAAGCCGGCCGGCGGCGGCGCACCTACGGGTGCCGTGGCTGACGCGATCAACGCCAAATGGTCGTCGTTCGACAAGTTCAAGGAAGAATTCACCAAATCGTGCGTGGGCAACTTCGGTTCGGGCTGGACCTGGCTGGTGCAAAAAGCCGACGGTTCCGTCGACATCGTCAACACCTCGAACGCCGGCTGCCCGCTGACCACCGGCGACAAGCCGCTGCTGACCTGCGACGTCTGGGAACACGCCTACTACATCGACTACCGCAACCTGCGCGCCAAGTACGTGGAAACGTTCTGGGGCCTGGTCAACTGGGACTTCGTTGCCAAGAACTTCGCGTAAGCGGTTCCTGACAACGTAAAACGGACGCGCCCGCGGCCTGCGCCGCAGTAACCCGTCTTGAAAAAAAGCCTGTGCTTGCGAGCGCGGGCTTTTTTTATGTCCCTACGGAAAGCGCATGCTCGCTGCCTCCCGTCAACCGAACCGGTGCCACAGCAGGAGTGTTATAAGATGCGCAAGAGCTTCGTTCCTCCATGCGCCCTGCCCTCTCCTACTTGCTGAAAGAAAACAATGAAAAAATTCATGCTTGCCCTGCTCGTCCTTGCCTCCGGCTCCGCCTTCGCCAATTCCGCCTGCGACACGCCGCGCAATGACTTCGACGGCCTGTATTGCCTCAACAAGGTGTACCAGGAAGCTGACAAGGAACTCAACGCCAGCTACAAGACACTCGCCGCCAAGCTCGATGCCGGCGGCAAACAAAAACTGAAATCAGGCCAGCTGGCGTGGATAGCCAACCGCAACGACACCTGCTCCAAACGCGAATCGTCGGGCTTCTATGTCAACCTCGACTGCGCCACCAAGACCACCATCGAGCGCGCGCAATTCCTGCAGGACCGCGTGCGCGAATGCGTCAGCGCCGGCTGCCAGAACAGCAAACTGTGATGTAACTCTGCGCCAGCGCAAACGGAAGCGGGCGGCAAGCGCCCATACTGGCCGCTCCGATGTCTTCCCCGTTTTTGCCATGAGCAAACTCATCGACATTCCCCTGCACGACTGGGACGCCAGCGGCAGCGCCGCGCAGCAGGCGGTGGCGCTGCAGGCGCTCGAAGATGGGCAGGTCGTGCTGCTGCCCCGCCTGGGTTTCACCCTGCAACAGGAAGAGCATGCGCTGCTCGACGGCGCTGTGGGTAGCGCCAGCAGCACAAAGAACATCAGCTGGGAACCGGCGCGCGGCGTGCGCGGCCAGGGCGATGCCTGCGATGCGGCCCTGCTGGCCGCGCTGATGCGGCGCTACGCGCGGCACACGCAGCGCTTGCTGGCCGGCTTGCTGCCCGGCTATGCTCCCCATCTGCAGCAAGGCAAGGGCAGCTTTCGCCCGGTGGAAATCGCCGGGCGCATCACCTCCTGGCGCAAGGACGATACGCGCCTGCATGTCGACAGCTTTCCCGCCTCGCCCACGCAGGGCCGGCGCATCCTGCGCGTCTTCACCAACATCCATCCGCGCGACGCGCCCCGCGTGTGGAAACTGGGCCCGCCATTCGAGCAGGTGGCGCAGCGTTTTCTACCCGTCGCGAAGCGTCCGCAGCCCGTGCTGGCGGCGCTGCTGCAATGGCTGCGCATCACAAAGTCGCGGCGCACGGCCTACGATCACTACATGCTGCAGCTGCACGACGCCATGAAGGCCGATCTCGATTACCAGGCGCGGGTGGAGCAGCACACCCACGCATTCGCGCCGGGCCAGACGTGGATCGTCTTCAGCGACGCCGTATCGCACGCGGCCCTGCGGGGACAGCATGCGCTGGAACAAACCTGGCTGCTGCCCGTGCCCGCCATGGCCGCGCCGCACAAGTCGCCGCTGGCCATCCTCGAGCGCCAGTTGCAACGTCCGCTGGCCTAGCCTGATTTGGTCTGGCCATGCCGCTGGCTCAGGCTCAGGCTCAGACTTAGGCTCAGGCCGGCAAGCGGGCCGCCTTGAAGCGCCGCCAGGCCTTGTGCATGCGGCCATCGGCGCCCTGCGCCTGCGCGCGCGCCGCCAAGTAGCCACGGATGAAGGCCGCGTGCAGCCGCAAGCCGTCCTGGGCGGGCACGTCAGCCTGGGCATCGGGCAATTGCTGCAGCAGCCGGTCGGCCACCTGCACATCGTTGAGCCAGCCCAGTTCATCCTGCAGCGCCGACAGCCGCCCCACATACGGTTTCACGGCGCGCGCGGCAAACAGCGAGGCAAAGAATTCCGTCGCATAGCGCGTCTTCTTGGCCGCGATGCGCACTTGATGGCGCTGCTGCGGCGTGGCATGCAGCAGGCGCTTGCCGCGCTTCATCAGGCGGCGCTGGTCCTTGCGCAGGGTAGCGCGGGCGAACGGGAACACGCGCGCGTCCAGGCGCCGCAATTGGCGCATGGAGCAACCGTCGCGCCAGGCGCGCGCCTGCAGCCAGCGCTGCAAGCCCAGCATGCAGGCCGTGTAGCGCGCCGAGGTGACGGCCTGGGCGGCTTGTACGTGCTTGAGCCGCGCCTGCGCGTGCGCCGCCTCGGCCAGCGCCGCCGCATCGGCCTGCGCCTCGCCATCGAGCTGCGCCAGAGTATTGCCAGCCAACACATCCCAGTCGCGCGCCTCGCCCAGCGCGCCGCCCAGCCAGTCGAGTTCGGCCTTCAAGGCGTCAGGCAAGGCCAGCAAGGTCTTGAACATGCCCAGCGCAGAGCGCAAACGGCGCAGTCCCACGCGCATCTGGTGCACGCTTTCCACATCCTCGCCCGCCGCCACGCCATCCTGGTTGCCGCTGACCTGTTCCAGGCAATTGTTGACGATGGCCAGGAACACTTGCTCCACCGACATCGCCGCGTCCAGCGCCAGCGGTTGCGCCTTGACGGCCCGCAGAGGCTGCGACGCCGCCAGCCGGTAACCGCGTTCCGCCTTGCTCATGTGGCCCAGCTGCAGCGGCACGTCCTGCAGCAGGGCCAGCGCCACGTCGAACAGGCTGGCCGCTTGCCCCTGCTTCAATTCCAGTTCGACCTCGCTGACGGGCACGCTGCGCGCGGCCCCGTCCGCGCCGCTTTCAATGACACCCTGGTCCAGCACGCATTCGATCTGGTCGCCCTGCGGCGTGCGCAACTGCCAGACGGTGCGCTCGATGCGCGTGGTAAACACGGGCTGCAAGGCGTCGCGGACGGCGTCCTGGCGCAGCAGCGCGCGGACGGGCTGCTTGCGGCCGATGGCCGAATCGAGCGCGGCGAGATCCGGCTGCGGCCCCGGCACGTCGCCCTCCCATTCGTGGCGGCTGTGCAAGCCGCCGTTGACGGTGCCGCCCGCCTTCAGGGTCTGTACCCAGTGCCCGTCCACCTGGCGCACGCGCAAGCCCGCATGGTGGCGGCACAACTGCAAATCGGGCGTATCGACATAGATATCGTGCATCTGCAGCAGCTGCACCTCTGCTTGCGCAGTCTGCGCCAGCAGCGGGTGGGCGCGCAGGCGGGACGCGTCCTCCGGCGCCAGCAGCAATTTCAATTCGATTTCCATGACCGCTCCTTGCGAGATTCCTCAACGCCCATTGTAAGGCGCGTCCGGCCGCGCGCAAGGATCACGCACGCACACCTTGATTTTGCGCGAAAATAGGCGATTCATTTACAAGGAGATGCCATGACCTACCATGCCGCCGAGAACCGCTACGACAGCATGCAATACCGCACGTGCGGGCGCAGCGGGCTGAAACTGCCGCTGCTGTCCCTGGGACTGTGGCACAACTTTGGCGACAGCAACAATTTGGCTTCGCAGCGCGACATGCTGCGTACGGCCTTCGACCTGGGCATCACGCATTTCGACCTGGCGAATAACTACGGCCCGCCGTATGGCAGCGCAGAAAGCAATTTCGGCAAGCTGCTGCGCGACGATTTTTTACCGTACCGCGATGAACTGATCATTTCCACCAAGGCAGGCTGGGACATGTGGCCGGGTCCGTATGGCCAGGGCGGCGGTTCGCGCAAATACGTGCTGGCCAGCCTGGACCAGAGCTTGCAGCGCCTGGGCCTCGATTACGTCGACATCTTTTACTCGCACCGCTACGACGCCGACACGCCGCTGGAAGAAACCATGGGCGCGCTGGCCACCGCTGTGCAGCAGGGCAAGGCGCTGTACGTGGGCCTGTCGTCGTATTCGCCGCAAAAGACGGCCGAGGCGGCCGCCCTGCTGAAGGAGTGGAAAGTGCCGTGCCTGATCCACCAGCCTGCCTACAATATGCTCAACCGCTGGATCGAGGAAGACGGCTTGCTCGATACCTTGCAGCAAGAAGGCATGGGTTGCATCACGTTCACGGCGCTGGCGCAGGGATTGCTCAGCGACAAATACCTGGACGGCGTGCCGCAGGATGCGCGCGTCAACCGCCCCGGCGGCGGCTCGCTGCTGCAACAGCACCTGAGCGCGGAAAACCTGGCCCGCGTGCGCGCGCTGAACCAGATCGCCGCGCAGCGGGGCCAGACCCTGGCGCAGATGGCGCTGGCCTGGGTGCTGCGCGATCCGCGCGTCACCTCGACCCTGATCGGCGCGAGCAGCAGCGCGCAAATCCGCGAAAACGTGGCAGCGCTGCAGCAATTGTCGTTCACGGCCGACGAGCTGGCCGCCATCGACGTGCAGGCACGCGAAGGCCATATCAATCTGTGGGAAGGCCCGTCGCGGGCCGTGTAAGGCGTTCAGGGCAGCGCTGGCGGCGACAGGGGCGTTGGCAGCAGCGCGCATAGTTCCTGCGCCACCTGCCGGCGCCGTTCGGGCGTGGCGAAGACGCCCACGTCCACCTGCACGCCGCCACGGCCGATATCCTTGATGCGTATCAACTGGCGCGGCCAGCACGGCACTTCGACGCGCGTGCGCCATGGCGAAAAGTGGTGGCGCCGGCAGTGGCCGGCGCTGACCTGTTCGATGATCAGTTCGCCATCGCGCAGGGCGATGTGCTCATAGTCGCGCGCATGGCGCAGGTAATGCAGCAGGGCGACGGCCACCAGGCCCAGTTCGGCGAACGAAAAGACGGGAATGTACCAGAGGCCGCGCAGCGCAAAGGCGGCGGCAATCGTCAGGGAAAACAGGCATAGCAAGCCATAGGCGCGCAGCAACTGGCGCGCCGTCAAGGCACTGTGGCGCGCCAGCAGCCATTGCGGCTGCTCGCGCGAGTGATCGCGTGGCATGGCGCCTCCCGCACTGTCGCACTACTGCCCCATTTACCTGTCGCCCCGTTCCCCTGTCACTGCGGCGGCTCACACCACCGCCAGCTCACGCCCGGCTCAGGCGCCCATCCTCACCAGCGCATGGCCCACATGCTGCCACCAGTGATCGCGCGACTTGGCCTGTTTCAGGCAAGACATGTCGATTTCCGTGGGAAACACGCGATCCTGGCACACCTTCGTTTCCAGGGCATAACGCTGGTTTTCCGCCGCGGCCAGGGCCACGACGAGCCAGAACGCCAGCGCCAGCAAGATCACCAGCGCACTCCAGGCCAGGTGATTGGTGTTACTTTTTTCGCCAAAAAACTCGCGTGGCCGCGTCTCGCGGTACATCGACATCAAGTCTTTTTCTTTCTCTTCCGACATCTGCGTTTGCATCCTCTGACATCCTATCCTGTGCCGGCCGGCTGGCCATGGCGGCGCGCACGCCGCCTTGCCCTCATTTTACGCTGATGGCGCCAGAGCGGCGGCAATTTGCGGCCGGACGCCGGCATCAGGGTCGCGGCGCTGGCGCCTGGGGAGCGCCGGGCTCGCCATCGTCCCCCTCTGCCGGCAGCACGGGCGCCAGGCTTTCCACATGATCGACGTCGATGTCGCCGCCATCGGGCGCCGTATTGCGCGGTTCCACGCCGGCCCGTTCGCCCGTGCCGGCCGCATCGCTGTCGTTCTCCAACGCTTCCGCGTCCTGGCCAGGCACGCCCTGCATGTCGCTGCCGCTGTCGGAACTGTCGCTGGGACCGAGCGCGCCCTTGCCATGGCCGCTACCCAGGACGCGGTCGGGCGTGACGGGCAAATTGTCCGGATCGAGTGTGCTGCTGCTCATGGCTGACTCCCGTTAACAAAAAAACCAGCTTACTCCCCTGGCCCGGCCAGCGGCGCACGCCTGCACGACCTTTTCCAAGGGGAAAATGCGGCGACGCACAAATATTTTCAAAAATTACTTCACAAATGTACTATTCATTGCTATAGTTAATTCAAGTAAGCATCTTCTCATCCAGAAACTGCTTCATCGGCGGCACGGCGCCCACCAGCGCGGCGCCGCCGAACCGACCGGTACGTGGCGATCCGGCCCATCCACCCAGCCATCATGCACATTTTGGAGTCTTATCATGCAAGCCAAATCACTCATCGCAGCATTGTTTGCCATCACCACCGCCACTTCGGCTTTCGCCCAAAGCGCCGCGCCTGCCGCTGCCAGCCAGCAACTCACGCGCGCTGACGTCACGGCCGAATACATCCGTGCCCGCAACGCCGGCGAAATCGCCACCAGCGAAGTCGACTACCCGAAAACGCCGGCCACCGCCGCCAGCAAGGTGACGCGCGAACAAGTCATGGCCGAGTTCTACGCCGCCCGCAAGGCTGGCCTGATCCCGCAAACGGAAGCGGACTTTGATGTCGCGCAAACGGCCAAGCACGTCGTGCAATAAGAAACCAGTCAGCCGGTTTCAGTCAGTAACAACTCAGTTGCGGCGCAGCACTCGGGCCACTCCCGAAGCTCCCCGCGGCGAGCTGTGATTTCCCCGCAGCACCCCCAACATATCTCTCCCGGAGTTCCTGCATGTCCCTGCACCGCCGTCTGCTTGCCGCCAGCCTGATCCTTGCCTTGAGCGCTTGCGCCGACATGGGCCATATCGCGCCGCAATCGGCCATGCTCGACGCCAATAAATTGCAGGCCAGCCAGGCCATGGATGCCGCCGCCAGCGCCGCCATACAATGGCCGCGCACGCAATGGTGGCAAGACTTGCACGACCCGCAATTGAACCACCTGATGGAGCAGGCGCTGGCCGACAGCCCCACCCTGCGCGGCGCCCAGGCGCGCGTGCGCCAGGCCGAGGCGCTGGCCGGTGCGGCGGAAGACAAGACCCGCCCGCAGGCGGACGCGAACGTCTCCATCAACCGCGAACTGTATTCGCAGCACGGCAGCACGCCCGCGCCGCTGGCCGGCAACTATGCCTGGCGCAACCAGGCCACCGTCACGGCCTCGTACGACCTGGACCTGTGGGGCCGCAATCGCGCCGCCCTGTCCGCCGCGCTGGGCGACGTGCAGATGGCGTCGGCCGAATCGCAGATGGCCCGCCTGGCCCTGGAAACGGCGCTGGTGCGCACCTACATCCAGCTGTCGTATGAATTCCAGCTGCAGGACGTGATCGAACGCAGCCTGGCGCAGCGCGCCCGCATCCTCGACATCACGCGCCAGCGCAAGGCGGCCGGCATCGGCACCGATGTTGACGTGGCGCAAATCGAAACCACCTTGCCCGCGGGACGCCGCCAGCTGGAGCAGTCGGCCGAATCGCTGGCCCTGCTGCGCAACCAGCTGGCCGCGCTGGCGGGCAAGGGCCCGGGCGCCGGCGCGGCGCTCACGCGCCCCGTGCTGCGCCTGGACCAGCCGCTGGCCATTCCCGCCGCCCTGCCGGCCGACCTGATCGGCCGCCGTCCCGACATCGCCGCCCAGCGCTGGAGAGTGGAAGCGGCAGCGCAGCGCATCGACGCGGCCAAGGCCGAGTTCTACCCGAACGTCAACCTGGTGGCCTTTGCCGGCTTCCAGGCCTTCGGCTTCAGCCACTTTCTCGACGCCAACTCTGAGATCCGCGGCGCCTCTCCCGCACTCAGCCTGCCCATCTTTGCCGGCGCCCGCCTGCGCGCCCAGCTGGGCAGCCAGACGGCCGTGTACGACGGTGCCGTGGAGCAATACAACGCCACCGTCATCAACGCCATGTCGGACGTGGCCAACGCCGTCACCAAGGCACAATCGCTGGAAAAGCAGCACCAGCTAACCGTGCAGGCGCTGGCCACGGCGCAGCGCGCGCGCGACCTGGCGGAAAAAGCGTACAAGGCGGGCATGAGCGACGCCATCAACATGCTCAACACGCAAGTGGCGCTGCTGGCGGAAGAACAACAGCAGGCGCAGAATGGAGCGCGCGAGCTCGATCTGTACGTTTCCTTGATGAATGCATTGGGAGGCGGCATCTAGGCTCGCGTTGCCATAGCCCAACAAGATACAATCGGAGCTTTATTCACACATGAAGGAATATGACATGACCGCTTTTGACGCCACCTCCAAGCGGCTGCAAAACATCCGCACGCGCATGCCAGGCTTCCCCATGGAACTGATGCGCCTGTTGCGCATGACGTACCACATTCAAAAAGGCATGAAGGACCTGACCAATGCCGCGCTGAAAAAGCACGACCTGGTCGATGCCAGCTACATGGTACTGGCCGTGCTGTACGGCACGGACGACGAAACCTCGAACGCCTGCACCCTGGGCATGGCGTGCCATGAAAAGCCGGCCAACCTGACGCGCGTGTGCAACGACCTGGAAACGCGTGGCCTGATCCACCGCGGCACGCGCCCCGGCGACCGCCGCTCCGTGATGATTTCGCTGACCGACAAGGGCCGCGCGCTGATCGAAACGGCGCTGCCCGACGTGTACCAGGAAACCTCGGCCCTGTACGAAGGGTTCACGGAAGAAGAGCTGCAAGTGCTCGACAAGCTGTACATGCGCCAGTTGCGCAACCTCAATAATCTCAACAACCAGAACTGATAGCCTATCGATGACGCCAGCCACAGCAACAAAACCCACATATGGCCCCCTGACCCGGGCGGCCCACTGGCTGGCGCTGGCGCTGCAGGACTGGCGCGCGACGGAAGGCGAACGCTGGATCTACGTCGGCAAGAACCTCATCGCATCGTTCTGCGCCCTGTGGCTGGCCTACCGCCTGGGCCTCGACTCGCCCAGCACGGCGATGACCACCACCATCATCCTGGCCCTGCCCAGCAGCGGCATGGTGCTGGAAAAAAGCTTTTACCGTCTGTGCGGCACCCTGCTCGGATGCACGGCCGCGCTGACCCTGATCGGCCTGTTCCCGCAGCAGCCCGTGCTGCTGTTCGCCGGCCTGGCCCTGTGGGTGGGCCTGTGCACGAGCGGCTCGGCCCTGCACCGCAACGCCCAGTCGTACGTGTACGTGCTGGCCGGCTACACGGCCTGCATGATCGTGCTGCCCGCCATCGAACAGCCGATGCAGGTGTTCGCGCTGGCCGTCACGCGCGTGGCCGAAGTCGGCCTGGGCATCATCTGCTCGGCGGCAGTCTCCAGCGTGCTGCTGCCGCGCCACCAGGGCACGCAGGTGATGCGCACGGTGCAGGCCCGCTACGGCAAATTCCTCACCTTTTGCCATGACGTGCTGCAGCAAAAGCTCACGCCGGCCCAGGTGGAACTGACGCATCTGCAGTTTGCCGCCGACGTGGCGGCGCTGGAACTGGGCCGCTCGGCCGCGCTGTTCGAAGTCACCAGCAAGGTGAGCCACGTGCGTGCGCAGAACCGCAAGCTGCACGCCTTCAACGCCACCTTCATGACGGCGCTGACCACCTTCTATACCTTTCACCGCCTGTTCGACCGCCTGCAGCGCGATGGCGAGACACAAGTCATGCAGGCCTGCGCGCCCCTGTACGCCATCGTCGCCGAGGCGCTGCAGGCGACGCCTTCGCAAGACTCGCTCGACACCATGCAGCGCCACCTGCAGACGGCACTGGCGCAGGCACGCGCGGAGATCGACAGCGCGGCCATCATGCATGCGCAGCGCATCGACTTCGACACCGTGTGCGAGCTGCTCGAGCGCTTCGCGCGCGACATGAGCCGCTTTCACGAAGTGTATTTCAGCCTCGTGCACGACACGCCGCTCGAGGTGAGCACGCCGCAGGCATATGCGCCGAAGACGCCGCCCGCGCTGGTGCTCGCCAGCGGCGCGCGCGCCGGCATCAGCCTGGCCCTGCTGGCGCTGGGCGCCTACTTCCTCGCCTGGCCCTACGCCAGCACGGCGATGCTGATGGCGGCCGTGTTCTGCGCGCTGGCCTCGTCCTCGCCGCGCCCCATCATGATGATCCGGCAAGTGCTGGCGGGCTTCCTGATCGCCATGCCCCTGTCGCTCGTCTGCGTGTATTTCGTGCTGGTGCACGGCGACGGCTTCCCCATGCTGGTACTGAGTTTTGCACCGTTCCTCGCCGTCGGCCTGTACCTGATGACGAATCCCGCCAAGCTGGGCGTGGGCCTGGGCGTGTCGACCTTCATCACGCAGATGGCGCCGACGAATCTGATGCACGTCGACGGCGCGGCCTTTTTGAACACGGGCATGGCGCTGATCGTAGGCCTGATGCTGGCCGCCCTCGTGTTCGCCGTGCTGCTGCCCGAGCACACGATGGGCCACAAGGACCATATCGGCCCGGCCCTCTGGCGCGAAGCGCTGCAGGCGTGCACGGCGCCGGCGCGCCGGGTCAAGCACCGCTTCGACAACCGCGTGCGCGACCTGCTCAGCCAGCTCAATGCAGCGGCCGGACCGGCGCCGGGCGAGGCCACGCGCGCCGTCGTGCGCCAGGCCCTGACCCTGCTGGAAATCGGCCACTCCGTGATCGAGTTGCGCGAACTGATCGCGACCGCCCGCCCGGGCGCCACGCGCCATGCGCTGCAGCAGTGCGTGGACGGCATCGCCGCCTGGCTGCGCACGCGCGGCGATGCGCAACTGCAGGCGGCGCTGGACGCCACCCTGCAGGCGGGCGCCGTGGTGCGCGCGGCCCAGACGCAAGCCGATGCGACAGCCGAACGCAGCGCGCGCCTGCAGACGGCCTTGGCCGACCTGCATTCGATCTACACCTCATTACTCGACCACATGGCGCCTGGCGCCGGAGACCACCATGCCGCGTGAATTCGCCCTGTTCGGAATTCTGATTCCTACCCTGCTGCCCCTGTTCATCCTCAGCATCGGCCTGCAAACCCTGCTCGACCGCGTGCTGGGCTGGCTGGGCGTGTACCGCATGGTGTGGCACCCGTCGCTGGCGCGGCTGTGCATCTTCATCGCCATCTTCGGTGCACTGGCTCTATCGCTTTACAAATAAAAAAAACTGTTCAACCTGATCAAGGAAAGGCTGCCGACATGGTAAGCAAACTGACCCGCTATGCAATCACCCTGCTGCTCTTGGCCGCAGCCCTATGGATAGGCAAGACCGTCTGGGACCGCTACATGGAGTCGCCGTGGACGCGCGACGGGCGCATCAAGGCCGACATCGTCAACATCAGCGCCGACGTGGCCGGCACCGTCACGGAGGTGCTGGTGCGCGACAACCAGGTGGTGCAGAAGGGCGATATCCTGTTCGTCGTCGACAAGGAACGCTATGCCAGCGCGCTGGCGCAGGCCGACGCAGTGCTGGCCACGCAAAAAACGGAAATGGGCCGCCGCGGCAAGGAAGCGCAGCGCCGCGCCAATCTGGACGCCAGCATCATCTCGACGGAAAGCCGCGAAAGCGCCGCCTACGCCGCCACATCGGCCTCGTCGCAAGTGCAGGCCGCCGTGGCCGCCCGCGCGCTGGCGCAACTGAACCTGGAACGCACCACCGTGCGCGCCCCCGTCAGCGGCTACGTGACGAACCTGAACGTGCACAAGGGCGATTTTGCCGCCGTCGGCGCGGCCAAGCTGGCCGTCATCGACAGCGCCTCGTACTACGTCGTCGGCTACTTCGAAGAGACCAAGCTGGGCATGCTGGCGCAGGACGACAAGGCGGAAATGAACCTGATGAGCGGCGGCACCCTGCATGGCCATATCGAGAGCATCGCGCGCGGCATCACCGACCGCGACGCCGCCACGGGCCGCGAACTGCTGGCCGACGTCAATCCCACCTTCAACTGGGTGCGCCTGGCGCAGCGCGTGCCCGTGCGCATCCACATCGACGAGCAGCCGAAGGGGCAATTGCTGGTGGCGGGCACCACCTGCACCGTGGTGATCACGCCTCAGTCGGCACCGGCGCCCAAGCCTGCGGCGGCGCACCCGGCATGATCATGATGCGCGGCGGCGCCGGACGCCTGGCGGAAATCGCCCTGTTCCTCGACGCCGCGGTGCTGGGCAGCTTTTCCGCCGCCGGCCGCAAGCACGGCCTGTCGCCGGCCGCCGCCAGCGCCGCCATCGCGCGCCTGGAAACGGCGCTGGGCGCCACCCTGTTCGAGCGCACCACGCGCCAGCTGCGCCTGACGGAAGAGGGTTTGCACTACCGCCAGTACAGCGAACAGGCGCTGGACTTGCTGGCGCAGGCGGAAGACGGCTTGCACGGGGGCGGCGGCGCCGTGCGCGGCATGGTGCGGATCTCGGCGCCGTCCGACATCGGCCGCCAGCTGCTGCTGCCCATGCTCGACCGCTTCGCCGCGCTGCACCCGCAGCTGCGCCATGCGCTGACCCTGACGGACATCACGGCCAACCTGGTGCAGGACGATATCGACCTGGCCATCCGCTACGGCGAGCTGCCCGACAGCGAGATGGTGGCGCGCCTGCTGCACCCGGGACGGCGCGTGGTCTGCGTGGCGCCCGCGCTGGCCGCCAGGGTCGGCGTGCCGGCCGCGCCGCGCGACTTGGCACAGCTGCCCACGCTCGTGCTCACGGCCGGCGACGGCGCGCCGCAGGAATGGCGCTACCGCGCAGACGGCAAGCGCCACAGCCTGCGCCTGCAAGGCGCCTGGCACAGCAACGACGGCGAAATCATCCGCCGCTGGGCCGTGGCCGGCCATGGCTATGCCTACAAATCCCTGCTCGACATCGGCGACGACCTGCGCGCGGGGCGCCTGCAGACGGTGCTCGACGATTATTTTGCCGACAACGTCCCCCTGAATCTGCTGTACCGGCGCAGCCGCTTCCAGCCGCCGCGCGTCGCCCTGCTGGCCGACTTCCTGCAGCAGCAGTTCGCCGCGCTGCAAACCTGACGGCCGCCCTTACTGCGCCAGCACGCCCAGCTGGCGCAGCAGGGTCAGGTTGTCTTCCAGGTGCCAGTTGTCGCTGATGCGCCCCTGCGCATTGACCTGATATAAATCAAACGCATGGAAATCGATGGCTTGCCCCTGCCCCTGCAAGGGCCCCTGCGGCGTGGGGAAGACGCCCGTGAAACGGCCCGTGAAATGCAGGCGCAGGGTGACCCGGTCGCCCGCCACCAGCATGTCCTCGATGACCACCTTCAAGTCCGGCACGGCCGCGTGGAACACCTGCGACGCCTGCAGCGGGCCGGCCAGTCCCTGCGGGCGGCCTGAGGGCAGGGTGCGGTCCGTAAAATCGTCGGCCAGCGCCAGGCGCGCCAGGGCCGGGTCGCCGCTTTCCCAGAACGCGGCATAGCGGCGCGCGGCCAGCGCCACCGTGGCGTCGGCTTTCGCGCCGGACAAATGGGCGGGCATAGGCAGATTGATGGCGGCATGGGCTGGCGCGGCGGCCAGCAGGGACAGTGCCAGGATGGCGGGAGCAAGAACAGAGGCAGAAGCGGACATGGTCATTCCAGGTGAGTTGATCGGCGTGCACATGGCACACCGCCATTCTGGGCTCGCTTGCCCTGCTTGATAATTGACCCCGCGCTTGAAGCAATTGCTTGCCAGGATTGAAAATAAGTTGAAAATGCCCTGAAAATCAGCGCCCGCCGGCCACGTCGAGGATGCTGCCCGTTACATAGCTGGCCCCCGTCCCCAGCAGGTACAGGATGGCGTCGGCGATTTCTTCCGGCTGGCCGCCCCGCTGCATGGGCACGCCCGATGCCAGGCGCGCCACCCTGCCCGGTTCGCCGCCCGAGGCATGGATGTCCGTGTAGATGATGCCGGGCCGCACGCCGTTGACGCGGATGCCTTCGGCCGCCACTTCCTTCGCCAGGCCCAAGGTGAGGGTATCGACGGCGCCCTTGGAAGCGGCGTAATCGATGTATTCGCCCGGGGAGCCGATGCGCGCGGCCACCGACGAAACATTCACGATACGCCCGCCCTGCCCGCCGTTCGCCGTCGACATGCGCCGCACGGCCTGCTGGCAACACAAAAAGTAACTGATCACGTTGGTGCGCAGCACGCGTTCGAGGCGCTGCACGGAAATGTCGGCCAGCCGGCATTTCTGCTCCAGCACGCCCACATTGTTGACCAGCGCCGTGAGCGTGCCCAGGCGCGCATCGACTTCATCGAACAAACGCGCCACGTCCGCCTCATCGCTGACGTCGGCCTGCACGGCGATGGCCTCGCCGCCCTCGGCCACGATACGCGCGCACAGTTCCCCGGCCGCCTGCGCATCGCGCACATAGTTGACGCAGACGGCATAGCCCTGGCGCGCCGCCAGCAGCGCCGTCGCCGCACCGATGCCGCGGCTGCTGCCCGTAATCAGGATCACTTCCTTCATTACCCCTCCTCGATGGTTGTGGTCTCATGATACCCGCAAGGTGCAGACGTAAAAAAGCCCGCACAAAGCGGGCAGTTTGCCGATCCATCCCTCATCGTCACGACGCCGGAGAAAATCGTAGCGAGCGGCAGTGATTTGTGGCCGAGAAGCGCAACCGTACTTTGTACGGGGGCGCCGAGCCGGTGAGCATCGCCGGCCGCAAAGCGCGACGCGCAGTAGATTTTATCCGGCGTTCTATGACCTGAAGTGCGTCATGGCATAAGTCAGGTGCTGCCACCAGTGTTCGCGCGTCTGCACGGACGCCAGGCATTTCGCATCGACCTCGTTCTTGAACGCGGGGTCCACGCAAGCCTTGCTGGCCAGCGCATTGCGCTGGTTTTCCACGTTGACGATGGCAATCGACAACCACGCCACAAGGGCGACGGCCAGCACGCACAGGGTCCAGGGCAGCTGTTTCATGGTGTTCTCCAGTGTTACTTCTTCGCTGGCGCGGGAGCGCGCTCTTTCAGGACGCGCGCCACCAGTTCATCCATCACGCGCAGGGTCGCCGCCTGGGTCTGCGGCTCGGACTGGCCCGGACGCGACAACTGCGCCGGCGACGTCACGAAGCGGCCGTCGATGACGATGGTCGGCGCGCTG
This sequence comes from Janthinobacterium sp. GW822-FHT07A03, assembly GCF_058798815.1. NCBI lineage: Bacteria > Pseudomonadati > Pseudomonadota > Betaproteobacteria > Burkholderiales > Oxalobacteraceae > Janthinobacterium > Janthinobacterium sp. GW822-FHT07A03. Next base: position 155,309 of record NZ_JBXAKW010000004.1, read on the forward strand.
TCGATCTTGCTGGCGGCGATCAATTGTTCATTGCGTTTCAGCTTGGTCTGCACGCCGAAGGAGTTGAACATGTCCAGGTATTTGGCCTTGTCGATGCCGTTCTTCACCAGCAGGTCGAGAATGGCGTCATCGCGGTTCAGGCGGTTGCGCTCGACGTGGATGGCGCGGAAGATCTTGTCGTGGAACTGGTCCAGCTGGCCCATCGCTTCGAGCGTGGCATAGGCGTGTGCCTGCGGGTCTTTCGGGCCGGAGAAGGCCAGGTGGATGCGGCGGAAGGCGATCTTGTCGCCCTGCTTCTTGACCCAGTCGTGCATCAGCGGATCGAGCGCATAGCAATGCGGGCAGGAGTACATGAAGTACTCGACCACTTCCACCTTCTTGCCCGTGTCCGTGCGCACTGGCGTCGGGAGCGTGGTAAAGCCGGTATCGGCCGCCATGGCGCCGCCGGTGGCCGCCACCAGGGTGACGGCGGCAAGCAGGGGACGCAAGAAACGCAGAAAACGCATAATAATCCTTCATCATAAGTGGTCGTGAACGGGGCGAGATTACCACTTTTTGCGCCGGGCGATGAGGCCCGGCCGGAAAAAAAGCGCTTTTACACGCCCCGTTTGCGCCCGATTAAGCCACTTTTAAGCGCCGCCGCGCCGCTGCCTCAGAAATGGTAGCGCGCCGACACGCGCAGCTGGCGCGCATCGTTGAGGTAAATGCTGGAGCGGCAGCCCGGCGCATCGCCGTAATGGCGGCGGTTGGCCAGGTTGCTGCCGGCCAGTTCCAGCTCCCACGCGCCCAGCTTGCGCACATAGCGCCCGTCCACGGTGGCGAACGCGGGCACTTGCGCCAGGCAGCTGCCGGCGAAATCGGGGCCGTAGCGCAAGGCGCGCAGCCATTGCACGCCCACGTCGGCACTGGCGCCGCCCTGCCCCGTCCAGTACAGGCGCAGGCTGGCCAGGGTCTTGGGCACGAGGGCGATGTCCGGGCCGTCGTAGGCGTAATCGTCATAGCGCGCATGCACCTGGCGCACCTGGGCGTCGAGGCGCCAGTCGCGCGCCAGCGCCATGCTGGCCTCGATGGCGATGCCGGCACGGCGCGAGGGATCGAGGTTGCCCGCAAAGCCCAGCTGGCCCAGGCTCTGGTCGAAGACGATCTGGTTGCTCAGGCGCTCGCTGAACACGCGCACGGAAGCGCTGCGCGCCGCGTCGCCGTAGGTGGCGCCCACCTCCGTTTCGCGCCGCAGCTGTCCCGCCAGGGGGCGGTAGCCGGCGCGGGTATAGCCATCGTCATCGATGCGGTAGCTGCGCGCGGCCCTGGCGTACACGCTCAGCTGCGGGCGCAGCTGCAGGCTGCCCTGCAAGTCCCAGGCATTCTGGTTTTCCCAGTCGCTGCCCCCGGCGGGCATGTCGGCCGGGTCGAGCTGGAACTGTTCATGCCGCAGCCCCAGCAGCAGGCGCGGCGCATATGCGCCGCCGAAGGCCAGCTCTTCGCGCAGCAGCAGCGCGCGCGAGTACTGGCGGCGCTGCGCATCGCCCGCGCGGCCCGAGCGCCGCTGCCACTGCATCAGGTCCAGGCCCACTTCCGTATCCGTGCCCACGCCGCCCACCTTGCCGTAATGGCGCACGCGGGGCGCCAGTTGCCGGCGGCGGCTGCTGTAGCTCGACTCGCTGCTGCCATCCTCGCCCGCATAGTGGGCCGTGGCGCGCTTTTCCCGCTGCGACAATTCCACGCCCAGCTCGAAACTGCCCACATAGCGCTGCACGAAGGCGCTGGCGCGCCGCACCTCATAGCGGTACAGGTCTTCCGGACGGGCCGCCAGCAAGGACAGGAACGGCGCCTCGGGCGCGGGATAGCGGGTGTCCTGCTTCAGCTGGTCGGCGCTGAAGCCGAAGCGGCCCTGGCGCAGCTTCCATTCCGCGCCGCCGTTGAAGCCGCGCTGGTGAAACACGCTGCCATCGCGGTAATTGCCATTGCGCAGGCCGTCGATGGCCATATCGAGCGACATGCCGTCCTGGTCGCGCGACAGGGCGGCGCGCACGCTGTGCTGGCCGCCGTGCGCCAGTTCGGCGGACAAGTCGCCGTGCGTGACGCCGGCCTGCGGCACGGGCGGCGGCGCCAGCTCCTGCGCGCACGCCGGCATGGCCAGAGCGCACAACAGCAAGGTGCGCGTAGCGATGGTCAGGGCGGAAGGGGCAGGCATCATGGCGGATAGCTGGGTGCGCTAGTGGGGCGCGGACGCACGGTAAGGGGACGGAGGGATGGCAAAAGCGAATCATTATACGCACGGCGCGCGGCGCCGCAACAGCGCGCGGGGCTGCCAGCATAATTCATTGCTTATTTGTAATTTTTACGGGTATATTAACGAGCGTCCGGCGATCCTGGGCGCAGCCGGCCGCATTTGAAAATCAACAAGCCACTGTGGGAGTCACGCATGGAAAGTCGTAGCATACAGCGCCGCCGCATTGCCCCCCTCCCGGGCAAGCTCAAAGCCCTTGCCATCACTGCCCTGCTGCTGGCCGGCCTGGCCCTGCAGGCCGACCTGTTCGCCCAGCCTGACCAGGGCAAGCCGGCCAGCGCGGCCGTGCCGCCGGCGCCGTCCGCCGACGGCATCGCCCTGGCGTCGCCGCACGCGGCCGCCGTCGCCACGCCCAGCGCCAGCAACGCCTGGGGCGGCGCGCGTACGGGCGCGCAAGCGACCCTGTCGGACCGCGTGGTCGACTACCAGATCGAAGCGACGCTCGATCCCGTCAAGCACACGATAGACGGCCGGCAGAAACTGCGCTGGCGCAACCGCAGCGCGCAAGCCGTCAGCAGCGTGTACCTGCACCTGTACCTGAATGCGTTCGAAGGCGAGCATTCGACCTTCTTTACCGAGAAGCGCAAGCTCGATACGGGCTTCCGCTCGGGCGTCGGCACGCGCGACGGCGAGTGGGGCTACATGGAACTGCGCAGCATGACGCAGAACGGCGCCACGGCGCCCTGGCATTTCGTCCAGCCCGACAACGGCCCGGCCACCGACCGCACCGTGGTGCGCGTCGACTTGCCGCAGGCCGTCGCGCCGGGCGCCGAGACGACGCTCGACATCCGCTTCTTCGACCAGCTGCCGCGCGTCATCGCGCGCACCGGCTATTTCGGCAGCTTCCACCTGGTGGGCCAGTGGTTCCCGAAGATCGCCGTGCTGGAACTGCCCGGCGAACGGGGCGCCACCGCGCCGCGCTGGAACGCGCATGAATTCCACCTGAATTCGGAGTTCTATGCCGACTTCGGCCACTACGACGTGAAGCTGACCGTGCCCAAGGAGTACACGGTGGGCGCCACGGGCGAACTGCAGGGCGCGCCGCAGGAAAAGGACGGCATGCTCACGCATCACTACGTGCAGGGCGACGTGCACGATTTCGCCTGGACGGCCGACAAGCGCAGCGCAGCGCCATTGACGGGCAGCTGGAGCGCCCCTGGCAGCCCGCCCGTGGCCATCCGGGTGCTGTACCCGCCCGAGTACGCATCGAATGCGGCGCCCGCGCTGCAGGCGGCCAAGGACTCGCTCACGTATTTCTCGCGCACCCTGGGCCCGTATCCGTACAAGACCCTGACGGTGGTGATCCCGCCGTTTAATGCGGCCGAAGCGGGCGGCATGGAATACCCGACCTTCATCACCGCCTCGAGCTTCGCCAGCCTGCAGCCGAAGACCATCGCCGGATTCGGCCTCGACTTCGTCACCATCCACGAATTCGGCCACGGCTATTTCTACGGCATCCTGGCCTCGAACGAATTCGAGGAACCCATCCTCGACGAAGGCTTGAACGAGTACTGGGACCAGCGCATGCTGCGCGCGCGCGGCCAGGACATCCACGCCACCACGCCCCTGCTCAAGCGCCTGGGCTTCGCTCCCGCCTTCAAGGTCTTCGAGGCCGAGCGCATGGCCGCGCCGCGCCAGGACGCGGCCGACCCGCTGGGTCAGAATGCCTGGAACCGCCTGCAGGGCGTGGGGGCCGTGTACAGCCGCACGGCCGTCACCCTGCGCGACCTGGAAGCGCGCATCGGCAGCGAAGCCATGGAACGGGGCTTCAAGGCCTATTACGAACAATGGAAATTCCGCCACCCCAGCGTGGCCGACCTGCGCGAAGCGCTGGCCGAAGCGACGGGCCAGCGGCGCATCGTGGAACAGGTCTTCGCGCAGCAAGTCCATGCCAGCGCGAATATCGACGACCGCATCGGCAGCTTCACCAGCGAAGAGCAGACGCCGCTGGCCGGCCTGGCGCTGGTGAACGGCAAGCGCGTGGAACACACGCCCGAGGCGCTGGAAAAAGAAGAGGACAAGGTGCGCGCGGCGTGGGAGAAGGCGCACCCGGACGCCAAGCCCGGCACCGGGCCCTATCCCTATCTCACCAGCGTGGTGCTGCGCCGCCGCGGCGCGCCCGTGCCGCAGGTGCTGCTGGTGAAGTTCGCCGACGGCAGTTCCGAACGCGTGGTGTGGGACAACGGGCAGCTGTGGCAGCGCTACACCTGGAGCAAGCCCGTGAAGGCCGTCTCGGCCGAACTCGACCCCGACCGCGTGCACTACCTCGACGTCAACAAGCTCGATGACAGCCGCACCCTGAAAGCCGATACGTCCGCCGCGCGGCGCTGGAGCCTCGATATCGCCGCCGCCTTCCAATACCTCCTTTCCCTGATCGCCATCGTATGAGCGCCACTTCCACGCCATGGGCCAGCGGCCTGACCCTGACCACGCGCGCCAGCCGCGCCGCCCTGCAATGGCGCTTGCTGCTGCTGTGGGCGGGCCTGCTGCTGATCCCCGCCATCATTGCCGTCATTCCCCTCTGGCGCACCTTGGGCGCCAGCCTCGATCAGGCCATCCATGCGGCGGCGCTGGCACAGCAGCTCGACCTGATGACGGTGGCCGACCTGGCCGCCAATGCCAGCCGCAATGGGGCCGCCATCAGCCAGGCCGCCATCGCCGCCATCGCCCTGACCCTGCTGCTGTCGCCGCTGCTGAGCGGCCTGGTGGTGACGGCCGCGCGCGCCCCCGCGCCACCGGGTTTCGGTGCCCTGCTGACGGGTGCCTTCAGCGAATACGGCCGCATGCTGCGCATGCTGTTGTGGAGCATCGTGCCGCTGGGCGTGGCGCTGGCAATCGGCGCCGGCGCGCTGAAACTGGCCGACAGGCACGCGGCGACAGCCATCCTGGAAGCCGACGCCGACCTGGCCCGCCACCTGGCCTTGCTGCTCGCGGGCGTGCTGTTCCTGCTGGCCTGCGCCACGCTCGACGCGGGCCGCGCGGCGCTGGCCGTCGACCGGCGCCGCACCTCGGCCGTCAAGGCCTGGTGGCGCGGTCTCGGCATGCTGCGCCGGCGTCCGCTGGCCTGCCTGGCCATCTACCTCGCCATCACCTTGCTGGGACTGGCGCTGTATGCGCTGCTGGGCGTGGCACGGCTGAACCTGGCCGGCCCGGGTCCGCTGGCCATCGCGGCCGGCTTGCTGGCGACGCAGCTGGCGGCGCTGGTGCTGGCGTGGATGCGCAGCGCGCGCCTGTTCGCCTTGATCGGCGTCAAGCGTTCAATCGCCTAATCAGGCCCCCAGACGCCCTTCATCAGCCAGGAAGTCGATGAAGGTGCGCACTTTCGACGACAGGTAGCGGCGGCTCGTGTAGACGGCGTACACCTTGCCGCCCGCCAGCTTGAAATCGTCGAAGAGGCGCACCAGCCGCCCCGCCGCCAGGTCCGCATCCGTTTGCCACGACGGCAGCAGGGCGATGCCCATGCCGTCGAGCGCGGCCGCGTGCAGCAGGCTTTCGTTATTGCATTGCAGCACGGGCGTAAACTTTACCGTCTCGCGTCCCTGCGCCCCGTCGAACGTCAATTCATTACCGTTTGACAACAAGGAATAGCTGATCATGGCGTGCTGCGCCAGGTCTTGCGGCGTGTGCGGCTGGCCAGCGCGCGCCAGGTAGGCGGGCGCGGCCACCAGGTGAAAGGCGATGCTGCCGATGGGCCGCGCGATCAGGGCCGGCGACGGCGCCTGGCTCACGCGCAGGGCCAGGTCGAACCCCTCTTCCACCAGGTTGACCACCCTGCCGCTCAAATCGATGTCGAACGTGACTTCCGGGAAGCGCTCGCGGTAAGCCACCAGGGTGCACGTAAAGATGGCATTGGCGAACCAGACGGGGGCGCTCAGGCGCAGCATGCCGCGCGGCACCACCGTCGTGCGGCCCACGGTCGCTTCCACCTCGTCGAGGTTGTCGAGCATGTCGCGGCACTGTTCAAAATACACCTTGCCGATTTCCGTCAGGCTCAGGTGGCGGCTGCTGCGGTTCAGCAGGCGCGCGCCCAGGTGGCGTTCCAGGTGCATCACGTGCTTGCTGACCATGGCCGGCGACAGATCGAGGCGCTCGCTGGCGCGTACGAAGCTGTCCAGTTCCACCACGGCGCGAAACACGCGCATGCTGCGCAAGGTATCCATGACTGCCCAATCATCAACAAAATGGAAATGATATATCAATAATTGCGATCTTGATCAACTGACCGCGCATGACTATCATCATTCCATCATCAGCCATTCCCACCAGGAGCCGCCATGCAAGAGCACACATTCCCTACTTACTTCCTGTCGCACGGCGGCGGCCCGTGGCCATTCATGAAAGACCAGTTCGGCGGCCGCTACGACGTGCTCGAAGCATCGTTGCAGGATATCCCGCGCCAGATCGGCGCGCGCCCGAAAGCCGTGCTGGTCGTGACGGCGCACTGGGAAGGGCCGCAGTTTCTCGTCTCGGCCAGCCCCAAGCCGGGCATGATCTACGATTATTCGGGTTTTCCGCCGCACACCTATCAAATCCAGTACCCGGCGCCGGGCGCGCCGGAACTGGCGGCACAGGTCAAACAGTTGCTCGATGCGGCCGGCCACCCGGCGCGCCTCGACCACGAGCGCGGCTTCGACCACGGCACCTTCAGCGCCCTGTTCCCCATCTACCCCAAAGCGGACGTGCCGCTGGTGCAGCTGTCGCTGAAACACGGCTACGATCCGCTGACGCACGTCGAGGTGGGCCGCGCGCTGGCCGGCCTGCGCCGTCAAGGCGTGCTGATACTGGGCAGCGGCCTGAGTTACCATAACCTGCGCCAGTTCGGCCAGGCGGGCGCCGTCGCCTCGCACCAGTTCGACGCCTGGCTGCGCCAGACGATGGCCTTGCCGCCACAGCAGCGGCTGCAACAGTTGCTGGCCTGGGACCGGGCCCCGGGCGCGCGCCAGGCCCACCCGCAGGAAGACCATCTGCTGCCGCTGATGGTGGCGCTCGGCGCGGCCGAGCAGGAAGCGGCGCAGGTCGTGTACAACGAGGAGGATTTCTTTGGGGCGCTGGCGGTGACCAGTTTCAGATTCGGATAATCCGCCAGCGCATAAAAAAGCGCCGCGACAGTGATGTCGCGGCGCTTTTTGCATGGAGGGCATAACTTGAATCAGGTGCCGCGCTTGCCCCGCGCCGCATTCTTCGCCTTTTCGGCGGCAATTTCCGCCGCTTTCGCCGCTTTTTCCGCCATCTCGGCCGCGTGCTGGGCCATCAGGGCCGCGCGCGTGTCCGGCGTTTCCAGCGAGATGCGGCCCAGGATGCCGCTGCGGTAGTCGAGCAGCAGGGTGTGCGACGCTTTCTCGAAATCGTAGTCGCCGCCCTTGATGCGGAAGCCGCGCTTGGCGGCGATGCCCTCGACCACGCCGATGGCGTCGACTTCACCGACCTTGGTGCCGTAGCGGGCCGCCAGCAAGTCCGGATAGCGCTTGAGCAATTCCTCGGCCAGGAAGACGGCCACTTCCTCTTCGATCAGCGCGTTCGAGCCGATCGCGTGGCTGGCCGCCAGCATCAGGCCGTCGCTGGGGATGGCGATCTTCGGCCACAGCATGCCGGGCGTGTCGACGAGGATGGTGTTCTTGTCCAAGTACAGCTTTTGCTGCATTTTCGTCACGGCCGGCTCGTCGCCCACCTTGGCCACGCGTTTTTTCAGCAGCGCGTTCATCAGGGTCGACTTGCCCACGTTGGGAATGCCCATGATCATGATGCGCAGCGGCTTGGTCGGCACGCCGCGGTGCGGCGCCAGCGATTTCGCCAGGTCCGGAATGCGCGCCACGTCGCCCGGCTTCTTGGTCGTCATCGCATATGCGGTCACGCCTTCCTGGGCATTGAAGTACGCCACCCAGGCGGCTGTCGCGGCAGGGTCGGCCAGGTCGGTCTTGTTGAGGATTTTCAGGCAAGGGCGCTGGCGGAACAGGCGCAGCTCGTCCACCATGGGATTGCAGCTGGCTGCCGGCAGGCGCGCGTCCACCACTTCAATCACCAGATCGGTGTTTTCCATGGTCTCGGCCGCTTTCTTGCGGGCCGCGTTCATGTGTCCTGGGTACCATTGTATCGCCATGCTCTTGCTTTCAAAATCGTTCGGTCAATCCGCTATTTTACGTGGTTGCCGCCGCGACGTCCCATTTTCCGCCGCCAGCGCCAGCCGTGCGACGCGAACGAGACAATTGGTGATAATTTAGCAGTTACACGAATGATAATATCCGCAGTCCGTCCAGCCTGGCCGGTTTCCCCATTGCAAGCACAACCTGGCACGCCTTCCATGCATCTTCCCCGTTTCCTCCTCCTCGCCCCCCTTTGCGCCTGCCTGCTGCCCGCCATGGCCCAGGAACAGCCGGTGGGGCCAGGCGACGCAGTGAACCAGGAAATGCAGCAGATTGTCGATGTGCAAGGCACGCGCGATCCCGACCTGCGCCCCTACCGCACCATGCTCAAGGGACTCGACGCGTACGCCGACTACCAGCGCCTGGCGCCCGGTGCGCCGCTGCGCTTCATGCTGATCCCCGCCACGCCGAAGGCCAGGCTCGATGGCGTAACCCTGCATTTGTCGGCCGACAACCTGTCCATCCCCGTGCCGCTGGCCGCGGACGGCGGCTTCACCTTGACGCGCGACAAGACCGCCTACGATGCGAATGCCGACCTGGTCAGCAACAAGAAGCGCGACACCCTGCGCTGGCGCGCCGACATCCACACGCCGGGCCTGCCCCAGAATGTGCGCCGCCTGGGCGACCTGCGCCTGGAATGCGAAATCCGCTGGGCCGTCGAGCAGGATGATCTGCCGTTTGTGCGGCGCAACCTGTTCCGCCTGGCGGGCGGGCCGTGCCACTCGTCGCTGATCCACGTGCCGTTTCCCGTGTTCCGCAAGCTGCTTGCCGTGCAAGCACGCTCGGGCGAGCGCACGCTGGACATCCGCATCACGGACGACCGCCAGCGCTACGTGCCGCCGCTGCATGACGCGAACTGGGACGACAATACCCTGCTGACCCTGACTTACGCCGACGATGAAAAAATGGCCGGAGCCGCCCCTGCGGCACCGTTGAAGGCAGCGCAGCACCAGTAAGGCGCGCCCGGGAAGCCAGGTCAAGTATTTCCACAAGGATTTTTATATTTACTGAGAGTAATAAAAAAATGTGCTCTAATATCGCCTCTTAAATGAAAAGCAATTATTTCCAGGCTGGCTCCGCCAGGTGCAGGGAGATACGCGATGGGGATAGGTAGATATGATGATGGAACACACTGGCATGGCGCCCAAGCGCCCGCCGCGCAATGACTGGAAGAGGGAATGCCGGCAATTGCAGGGGCAAGTGGCGCAGCTGGAAGAGCGATTGAAACGCCAGAGCGCGGACAGTTATGGCTTGCAAATGCTGTATGACCAATTGGTCAATGAAATCAAGCACCACCGCGACATGCTGCAGCTCGACAGCTTCGATGCGGAGAAATCATCGCTCGTCTACACGCAAGCCTGGCGCCGCTTCATGGCCGGCGATGCGCTCGACTACCAGACCCACCGCCACACGAATTCCGGCAGCCGTCCCACCTTGCTGTAGTGAAAACTGCGCCGTTACAGTTCCGCCAGCGCCTTCACGTGCGCCGCCACGCTGCGGCCCAGCGATGACAGGTTGTAGCCCCCTTCCAGGCAGCTGACGATGCGGCCCTTGCCGTACAGACTGGCCACGGCCATCATCTGCTGCGTCATCCACGTGTAGTCGGCCTCCACCAGGCCCATGCCGCCCACGTCGTCTTCGCGGTGGGCGTCGAAACCGGCGGAAATGAAAATCATCTGCGGCTGCTGCCGGTGCAGCGCCGGCAGCCAGTGGTCGAGCACCAGCTGGCGCACGGCATCGCCCTTCGAGCGGGCGGGCACGGGCACGTTGACGCGCGTGTCCGTGTAGGACTCGACATCGCTGTACGGATAGAACGGGTGCTGGAAAAAGCTCACCATCAGGATGCGCGGATCGTGCGCTACGGACTCGGCCGTGCCATTGCCATGATGTACGTCAAAGTCGACGATGGCGACGCGCTCGAGGCCCCGCACGTCGAGCGCATGCTTGGCGGCGATGGCGATATTGTTGAACAGGCAAAAACCCATGGGTTCGCTGGGCCGCGCATGGTGGCCGGGCGGACGGATCGCGCAGAAAGCGTTGCTGATCTCGCCATCGATGACGGCGTCCGTGGCGGCCACGGCCGAACCAGCGGCAGCCAGCGCCGCCTCGTAGCTGTGCGCATTGAGCAGGGTGTCGCCGTCGAGCGGATAGTAGTCGCCCTCGGGCGGCACATTGTCGCGCACCAGGCCGATGGCCGTGGCGCTGTGGTTGCGCTCGATATCGGACAATTGCGCGCGCACGCCGTCGCGGTGCTCGACCAGGTCGCTGATGTGCGCGAGGATCAATTGATCATTGATGGCCTGCAAGCGGGCCGGCGATTCAGGGTGCCAGTCGCCCATTTCATGGCGCTGGCAATCGGGATGGGTATAAATGGCTGTGCTCATGCGCTGTACTGGTTACCTCTGTCTCTATCCATTCTCCGGGAACACTGCATGGCATTCCTGTCCGCCCTGCGCGTTCTCGCATAAAATCACTGGCTGGTCTGTGCCGCCCTTGCCGTCCTTGCTGCCTCTCTAATCTACCACGAGCGCGCAACGGGCGGGCGGCACGGTTTGACCTGGCCAAAGCGATTGTAAATTAAATAATCCGACTTACTGTGATAGAAATAGCATGTTTTCGAAAATACACCAGGCCGCACAGCAGATCGGCGAAGTTCTCGTCGGCAAACACTTGCAGATCCGCCAGACCCTCGCCTGCGTGCTGGCCGGCGGCCACCTGCTGATCGAAGACGTGCCCGGCGTGGGCAAGACAACCCTGGCCCATGCGCTGGCCATCTCGCTGGGCCTGCAATGGAAGCGACAGCAATTCACCAGCGACCTGTTGCCCGCCGACGTAGCCGGCATGAGCGTGTATGACCGGGGCAGCGGCAGCTTCCTCTTTCATCCCGGCCCCCTGTTCACCCAGGTGCTGCTGGCCGACGAAATCAACCGCGCCACGCCAAAGACGCAATCGGGCCTGCTCGAAGCGATGGAAGAGCGGCAAGTGACGCTCGACGGCGTCACGCATGCGCTGCCGCAGCCGTTTTTCGTCATCGCCACGCAGAACTGCGCGCACCAGCTGGGCACCTTCCCCCTGCCCGAATCGCAGCTCGACCGCTTTCTCATGTGCGTGACCCTGGGCTACCCCGATGCGGCCGCGGAACGGGCGCTGCTGCTGGGCGCCGACCGCCGCGCCATGCTGCAAACCTTGCCGGCCGTCATGAACGCGGAAGAATTGCTGCAGGCGCAAGCGGGCCTGCGCGCCATCCACGCCTCGGCCGCCGTGGTCGACTACGTGCTGGCCCTCGTGCATGCCACCCGCGCGCCGGGCGTGTTTGCCGATGGCCTCAGCCCGCGCGCCGCATTGGCCCTGCTGCAGGCGGCGCGCGCCTGGGCCGCCCTGGCCGGACGCGACCACGTCACGCCCGACGATGTGCAAGCCGTGCTGCTGCCCGTCTGCGCCCACCGCCTGCATGCGGCGCAAGGATCCACGGATAGCCGCGCGCTGCTGCAGCACATGCTCTTGAGCATTCCCGTCTGACCGGCATGCGCTGGCGCAATATCTCTTGGCTGCCGGCGCGCCCCTGGCTGGGCGCGCAGCGCGTGCACATCCGCCCTTCGCGCGCGGGCCTGGCGTTTGCCGCGCTGCTGCTGGCGCTGTGGATCGCCGCCGTCAATTACCGCCTGGGCCTCGGTTATGCGCTCACGTATTTCGCCGCCGCCTGCGCCATCGCCGACATGCTGTTTACAAGCCGCAACCTGGCGGGCCTGGCCTTGGCCGCCGCGCCGGGCAGCCCCGTGTTCGCGGGCAGCCACGCCTCGTTCACCTTGCGCCTGATCAACCGCAGTACGCGCCCGCGCCATGCAATCCACCTGGCCGCAAGCGATTCGCCGGGAGCGCCCAGCCTGGCCGACATCGCCGCCCACGGCGAAACGGCCGTCAGCATCGTCGTGGCGGCGCGGCAACGCGGATGGCTCGCTGCTCCTCCCGTGCGCCTGTCGGGCAGTTTTCCGCTGGGCCTGTTTGTTGCCTGGTGCCATTGGCAGCCCGAGGCCCGCGTGCTCGTGTATCCGCAGCCCGAGCACCACGCGCCGCCGCTGCCCTTGCCTGCCGGCACGTTGCGACAGGCAAAACAGGCACGGCAGCCAGACTCGCCCGGCTGCGCCCCGGAACTGGCCGGCGTGCGCGCCTACCAGCCCGGCGACCCTTTGCACCGCCTGGCCTGGCGCCAGATCGCCCGCCATGACGGCGAGCATGTATTCAGCAAGCAATTCCAGCCTGGCGCCGACGCCCCAAAGCGCACAGCGCATGGCAACCTCATGCTCGACGAAGCCGCCCTGCACGCGCTGGCGCCGGAAGCGCGCCTGTCGCGCCTGGCCGCCTGGGTGCTGCAGGCGGAACGCACGGGCTTGCCGTACGGCTTGCGCCTGGGCCAACTGACGCTGGCGCCGGCCCTGGGCACCAGCCAGCGCGACGCCTGTTTGCGCGCGCTGGCCCTGCACGGCTTGCCACAGCATGAGGCCATGGCATGAGGCAATGGCTGACCAACTTGCCACGCGACAAGGCGGACATTGTGCTGCTGTTGCTGGCTGCCGCCATGGTGCTGGCGCCGCACGCGCTGCACCTGCCCCCGTGGCTGTCGACGGCAAGCGCCGCCCTGCTGCTGTGGCGCGCCGTAATCACCGTGCGGGGCCGGCGCCAGCCGCCGCTGGCAATGCTCGCGCCGCTGGCCCTGCTCGGCATCGCCGGCGTGTACGCCAGCTATGGCACCGTGCTGGGACGCGATCCCGGCGTAGCCCTGCTGGCCTTGCTGCTCGCCTTGAAATCGCTGGAAATGCATGGCCGGCGCGATATCTTCGTCTTTGTCTTCCTCAGTTTTTTCCTCCTGCTGGCGAACTTCTTTCATGCGCAAGGCATCCTCAGCGCCGCGTGGATGCTGGCCACCGTCATCGTCCTGCTGGCCGCCCTGCTGTCGGCCCAGTACGGCGCCGTGCAGCCACGCCTGGCGCAACGGTTAAATTTGCTGGGACGCATGCTGGCGCTGGCCGTCCCCCTGTCGGCCGTGATGTTTCTTGCCGTGCCGCGCGTCGACGGCCCCCTGTGGGGCGCCGCGCCAGAAGACGCGCAGGCGCGCACGGGCTTGTCCGACAGCATGCAGCCGGGTGCCATCGCCTCGCTGGCCCTGTCAAGCGACCCCGTCTTCACGGCCCGTTTCAGCACGCCGCTCCCGCCGCAAGAGCAGCTGTATTGGCGCGGCGTGGTGCTGGGCGACTTCGACGGCGCCACCTGGACGCGCCGGGGTGCGAAAGGGCGCGCGCCTGCCGGCGACAGCCGCATCGACATCGCGCTGGAAGGCCAGCCCAGCCAATATGAAGTGACCTTGCAGGCGAGCGGCCAGCGGCGCATCTTCGCGCTTGACGTGCCGCGCAGCATCGAACGCTTGCCCGGCAACCCGTATGTCGTCTCGTCCGCGCTGGAAGTGCTGACCATCCAGCCCATTACTTCGACCGTGCGTTACCGCGTCAGTTCCCAGCCGCGTTACCGGCTGCAGGCCAAGCTGTCTTTGGCCCAGCAACAGCCATGGCTGGCCTTGCCCCCTGGCAGCAATCCGCGCAGCGTGGCCTGGGCCCGCGCCCTGCGCGGCAGCGGCGCGCACGCGCTGGCGCCCGCCGATGCCGTCGCCGCCGTGCTCGATCACTTCCGCCGCGCACCCTTCCGCTACACCCTGCAGCCGCCGCTGCTGGGCAAGCATGGCGTCGACGACTTCCTGTTTGGCACGCAGGCGGGCTTTTGCGAACATTACGCGGGCAGCTTTGTCGTGCTGATGCGCGCAATGGGCATCCCCGCGCGCGTCGTGACCGGTTACCAGGGCGGCCAGCGCAACGGTACGGACAACAGCCTGAGCGTGCGCCAGTCCGACGCCCATGCCTGGAGCGAAGTGTGGCTGGCGGGCCGGGGCTGGGTGCGCATCGATCCCACCGGCGCCGTCGCGCCCCTGCGCACGGAGCGCAACCTCGATGCCGCCCTGCCGCCGCCCCCGTCGCCGCTGACGGCATGGCGCGCCTTGGCCGGCCTCGACGGCGGCGCGCGCGGGGCGCTTGCCGCCTGGCGCCAGCAATGGCAGCAGGCCGAGCACGCCTGGAGCAGCTGGGTGCTCGACACCACGCCGCAGCGCCAGCGCGCCATGCTCGATGGCTTGAGAAACTTGCCAGCGAACAAGCTGGCACTCGCTTGCGCCGTGCTGGCCCTGCTGTCCGCCGGGGGCGGCGCACTGGTCTGGTGGCGGCAGGCGCGGCAAGGCGATCCGCTCGACCGCCTGTACGCGCAGTTTTGCCGCCAGCAGGCGCGGCGCGGCTACAGCCGTGCGCCGCATGAAGGCCCGCACGGTTATGCTGCCAGGTTGGCCGCGGGCCAGGCCACACAAAAGGCGCACGCCGCCATCGCAGAGTATCTGGCAATCTATGCCGCGATGAAGTATGGTAATGCCAACCCAGACGAACAATTCCGCGCGCGGCGCAGCTTGCGCCGCCTGTTAACCCAATGCCGATGAGACGCTCCTTGTTACCGATCAAAACCTCCGCCCTGTCCCTGCTCCTCTCCCTTCCCCTGTGCCTGTCCACCGCGCACGCTGGCGAAAACAGCAATATTTCCGCCGCCGACCGCGCCCGTGCCGTGCGCGCAGCCAAGGCCCCGCCCGCCAAGGCGGCAGCCAAAAAAGCACCGGCAAAATTCGACTTCGAAGGCGAATTCGTCGACTATGCCAACTGGAAAGAGGTCCGCGCCTTCCTCGATGAAATGTCCGTCAAGCATGGCTTTGACCGCGCCGAACTCGATACCCTGATCGGCAAGGTGCGCTATGTCGAGTCGACCGTGCAGCTGATGAAGCCGGCCCCGCCCGGCAAGCCGAAGAACTGGCAAGCGTACAGCGCCCGCTTCATCGAACCGGTGCGTATCAATGCGGGCGTGAAATTCTGGGAAGAGAATGCGGAAGCGCTGGCGCGCGCCGAACGCGAATATGGCGTGCCGGCCGAGATCATCGTCGGCATCATCGGCGTGGAAACCGTGTACGGACGCAATACGGGCCGTTTCCGCGTGGTCGACGCGCTGACCACCCTGGCGTTTTCCTATCCGGAAAGCCCGAACCGCGCCGCGCGCATGGAATTTTTCAAAGGGGAACTGGAAAACGCGCTGCTGTACGCGCGCAAGGATGGCATCGATCCATTGACCCTGCTCGGCTCGTATGCGGGCGCCATCGGCTTGCCGCAATTCATGCCCAGCAGCATCATGAAATATGCAGTGGACTTCGATGGCGATAGTCACATCGACTTGCGCAATTCCACGGCCGACGCCATCGGCAGCGTCGCGCATTTCCTCGTCGAACATGGCTGGCGCCGCGACGACCCGGCCATCAGCACGTATCCAGTCACCGTCTCGGCCAGCCGCACGTGGGAAAAGTTCATCGGCCAGGGCTTGCAGGCCAAGTACCGGCTGGCGGAATTGCAGGAGGCCGGCGTGAGTGCCGCCCCGTCCACGCCTCAGAACATGTTGTTCGGCCTGATTGACTTGCAAAATGGTTCAGAAGCAACTGAGTATCACTTGGCAACCAATAACTTCTTTGCTATAACTCAGTACAACAGAAGTTATTTTTATGCCATGTCAGTCATCGACCTGGGCAAGGCCATCAGTCAAGTGCGCGCACGCTAACCGAAAGTCAGTGTAAAGTTATAATATTACTTGTAAGAAAGCGTAAGGGATGTTGAAGCGGCCAGCAAACACGTCTATGGTAGGGCCGATAACATGTGCCAGCCTCGCTCGCCAGCCTTTGTGCGGCACGGGAAGCAGTAATGGTTTTATACTTAACTTTTGTCAAAGTACAATTTTTGTTCTATCATAGAGCATAATAAAGAATAAATAGGTGTTGCAACTAGACAACGCCGATTCTGTACAAAGCAAGATTATCGGGCTTTCCAGCTTGAAATTGAATCCTGTTGTACAATTGTGTATATATCATGAAAAACTGTCTCCCGGATCGTACCGTGTGTGAATTCGTTCCTTTTAGTAAAGAATGAACATGAACGCAGCAAGAGCGAGCTCCGAGTGTTTTTTACTTTGCAGTGCAACTACAGAAGGAACAACAACATCATGACAAACCAAGTCGGCATTGATATGAACAGCGATTCGGACTCCGACGATCTGCTCCAGTACAACCCAAACAGACTGCTCGATACCCTGATCGAAAACCTGCGCCTGAAAAACGACGCAGCCCTGTCCCGCGCGCTGGAAGTGGCGCCACCGGTCATCAGCAAAATCCGCCACCACCGCCTGCCGGTCGGCGCATCGCTGTTGATCCGCATGCACGAAGTCAGCGACCTGAGCATCCGCGACCTGCGTTACCTGATGGGTGACCGTCGTAACAAATTCCGCATCAGCGACAAGCAATTCAAGCCAAAAGAAGGCGAAACGCCACAAGGCTGATCCTGCCAATTTCGCAGGTTTTCCCTCCCCGCCATGGGGAGGGGGTATTTCCAGCAGTTCTCAGGCCGTTCTGGCCATAATATATTTCCGCCTTACCACCGTATTTTCCAAGCTGCATCGATGCCCAACAAAACCGTAGCGAGCGGCAGTGATTTGTGGCTAAGAAGCGCAACCGTGCTCTGCACGGGGGCGCCGAGCCGGTGAGCATCGCAGGCCGCAAAGCGCGCCGCGCAGTAGGTTTGGTTGGGCGTCCTCTATCAAGCAGGAAACACGCCTGTAGACAGGTACCGGTCGCCGCGGTCGCAGACGACGAACACGATGGTCGCGTTTTCCACCGTTTGCGAGATGCGCAGCGCGATTTCGCACGCGCCGGCGGCCGAGATGCCGCAGAACAAGCCCTCTTCCGCCGCCAGGCTGCGCGCCATGCGCTCGGCCACGCCCTGGCTCACGTATTCCACCTGGTCGACGCGCGACTTGTCGTAGATTTTCGGCAGATAGGCTTCCGGCCACTTGCGGATGCCGGGAATCTGCGAACCTTCCTCGGGCTGGGCGCCGATGATCTGGATGGCGGGATTCTGTTCTTTCAGGTAACGCGACACGCCCATGATGGTGCCCGTCGTGCCCATGGCGCTGACGAAGTGCGTGACCTGGCCATTGGTATCGCGCCAGATTTCCGGTCCCGTGCTTTCATAGTGCGCGCGCGAATTGTCTTCGTTGGCGAACTGGTCGAGGATGACGCCGCGGCCATCCTTCTGCATCTGCTCGGCCAGGTCGCGCGCATATTCCATGCCGCCCGTCTTCGGCGTCAATAAAATGTCGGCGCCGTAGGCGGCCATGCTCTGGCGGCGCTCCACGCTCAGGTTGTCGGGCATCAACAACAGCATCTTGTAGCCGCGCAAGGCGGCAGCCATGGCCAGCGCGATGCCCGTATTGCCGCTGGTCGCCTCGATCAGGGTATCGCCCGGCTTGATGACGCCACGCTCTTCAGCGCGCTTGAGCATGGACATGGCCGCGCGGTCCTTCACGGAGCCGGCCGGATTGTTGCCTTCCAGCTTGCCCAGGATGACGTTGTTGCGCGCAAGCGCATCGGCACCCGGCAAGCGCGTCAGCTGCACCAGCGGGGTATTGCCTATCGTATCTTCAAGTGTCTTGTAAGCCATCGTGTCTGTTTGAGTAATTTCAACAAAGACCCATTCTAATATGAGATGCTGGACGGCGTATCGCTGATCGGCGGCGGCATCCGGGCCCGCGTGCGCGGGCGGCTGCGCCGCCACTGGCCGCATGGTGCCTGCCGCCCGGCCATTTCCGGGCGTGCGCCAGGGGTATTGCGGCGGGCGCGCGCCACATGCGCTAGACTCGTCACTGTTAGTTATTTTTGTTATTTGCTTATTCAGCCTCCGAACGGACTCGCCATGGCCAGCAGCACACCCGAATTCATTCCCGAAACGACGCAGGACGATCCCGTCCAGTTCGCCACACTCGACTTGCAGGGCCGCAGCCACCAGATCTCGCCCGTCTTCAATGCGCTCGAGCTGCAGCGCTTGCAGCGCTATGGCACCCGGCATCGCTTTGCCGATGGCGAGACGCTGTTCGAGGCGGGCAGCAGCAGCTTCGGCATGCTGGTGATACTGTCCGGGCGGGTCAGCATCAAGCGCCACGAGGTGCTGGGGCAGGCGTCCGTGCTGCGCGAAGTGGGCGTCGGCCACTTCATTGCCGAGGTGGCGCAATTGTCCGGCCGCCCCACCCTCGTCAACGGCAGCGCCGTGGGCGAGGTGGAATTGCTCGACATCAGCTCGGAATCCCTGCGCGCGCTGATCGTGGCCGAGGCGGAGATGGGCGAACGCATCGTGCGCGCCCTGATCCTGCGCCGCGTGGCGCTGATCGAATCGAATTCGGGCGGCCCCGTGCTGGTGGGCCCGCGCGGCAATGGCAATCTGTTCCACCTGCAAAGCTTTTTATCGAGCAATGGCCATCCGCACACGGTGCTCGACCCGGCCAACGATGCGGCGGCCGCCGCGCTGGCCGGGCGCTACCAGCCCACGCCGCAGGATTGGCCGCTGGTGGTCTGTCCGGACGGCAAGATCATGAAAAATCCCGGCAATGCGGAACTGGGCCGCTGCCTGGGCATGCTGCCCGATTTGTCCGGCGACAAGATTTTCGACGTGCTGGTGGTGGGCGCCGGTCCGGCAGGCCTGGCCACGGCCGTGTATGCGGCCTCGGAAGGCTTATCGGTCCTGGCGCTCGAGCAGCGCGCGTACGGCGGCCAGGCAGGCGCCAGCGCGCGCATCGAAAATTACCTGGGCTTTCCTACCGGCATTTCCGGCCGCGCGCTGGCAGGGCGCGCCTATGTGCAGGCGCAAAAGTTCGGCGTCGAGATCGCCACCCCGGCCAGCGCCGCCAATCTGTTGTGCGACAGCTGGCCCCTGCGCGTCAAACTGTGCGACGGCACGCAGGTGCGCGCCCGCACGGTGGTGCTGTCGTGCGGCGCGCGCTACCGCCGCCCCTCGCTGGCCAATCTGAAAACATATGAAGGACGGGGCGTGTATTACTGGGCCTCGCCCATCGAAGCCAAGCTGTGCCGGCAGGAAGAGATCGTCCTGGTCGGCGGCGGCAATTCGGCCGGCCAGGCCGCCGTGTTTCTCTCCGGCCACGCCGCAAAGGTCCACATGGTGATCCGCGGCGAGGGCCTGGCGGCCAGCATGTCGAGCTACCTGATCGAGCGCATCGCCGCCACGCCCAACATCACCTTGCACACGCACACGGAAATCATCGCCCTCGAAGGCGATGACGATGGCTTGACGGAGGTGCGCTGGCGCAACAACCAGACGGGCAAGGAGTGCGATTGCGCCGTGCGCCGCGTATTCCTGTTTGTCGGCGCCGATCCGAACACGGACTGGCTGCACGACTGCGCCGTGGCCGTCGACGAACAGGGTTTCATCCGCACGGGCTTCGACGTCACGCGCGCCGAATGCCGCGCCCACGGCCACGCCGCGCACTTACCCTATCCGCCACCCAACCTGCCCGAGCGGGCCGCGCTGGAAACGAGCGTGCCGGGCGTGTTCGCCATCGGCGACGTGCGGGCCGGCTCCACCAAGCGCGTCGCTGCCGCCGTGGGCGAAGGCGCGGCGGTCGTTTCCCAGATTCACGGCTTTCTTGCGCGCCTGCCAGTCGGTTCCTGATCAGCGCAACGGCATGGGGTATGTTGCCACACTGACATTGCCGTCGCGATCGATGGCTTGGACGCCAAAGAAATAGTTATCTTTCGACAACTTTACCTTGGCCTCGGTGACATTGCCCACGTCTTGCGCGCCCTGCCACTGGTCCGCCGTCGTGGCGCGCCAGACGATACGGTAGCCGGCCAGGTCCGGCTCCGTATTCGGCTGCCACAACAGCGTGGTTGCGTTTTCCAGCTGGGCCGTGCGGACCTGTACGCCGGCGGGCGCCGCCGGCGCCAGGGCCAGCGAAGCGAGCGCCGCCGCATTCACGCGCGCCACTTTCGCCACGTAGTCGTAATCGACGAATTGCGGCAGGTCGCCATACTGCAGGCCATTTTCCACGCGCACATCCTGGTGCTGGTGAGCAAAATTCTCGTGCGGTTCCGTAAAACGCAGCGCCGCGTAGCCTTGCGCCAGAAACGGCATGTGATCGCCGCCGCGCAGGTAGCGGTCGGCGCGCTGGATGACGTTGACCTTGAAACCGGGCACGTAGCGCTCGCCCACCTGTTTCACATGGCGCGCCAGCTGGCGCGAGATGGAATCGTTTTCGCCGCCCGTCGCCACCAGGGCGCGCACGCCGTCGCTCATCTCCTTCACGGCCGGGATACCCTCGGCAAACAGGCGTACCTGGCCGCCATCGACGCTGCCGTCGTCGGCGCGCGAACTGCCGATGATGTCGTTATTGAGCATGCCGGCGATGTTGAGTTTATTTAACTTCGCCTGCTGCGCCCAGTGGCCGGAACCCAATAGCCCCTGTTCCTCGGCCGCCACGGCCATGAAGACGAGCGTGGCGTCGAACTGATAGCGCGCCATCGCGCAAGCCATCTCTATCACGGCCGCCGTGCCGGACGCGTCATCGTTGGCGCCGGGCGCATCGCCCTGCGCATCCATCACGTCGGTGGCGCGCGAATCGTAATGGCCGCTGACGACATATATGCGGCCGGCCGACTGCGGCTGGCTGCCGGGCAGGGTCGCCACCACGTTGACGATTTCCGTCGGCCGCGCAATGCGTTTCGACACGGGCGCGATATGGCTGTCGAACGCTACCTGCAGCCGTCCGCCCACCTGCGCACCGCAGCGCTCCAGTTCCGCCTTGATCCAGCGCCGGGCCGCGCCGATGCCGCGCGTGTCGGACACGGTATCGGACATGGTGTGGCGCGTCTGGAAACCGACCAGCTTGCGCACGTGCGCCTCGATGCGCTGCGGCGAGATGTCGGCCACCACTTGCCGTATCTGCTGCACCGGTTCGGCGCCAGGTGCCGCCGCCACACTAGCCGACAGCATGACTGCCGTCATTCCCGTCAAAATCCGTACCATGCCGCCGTCTCCTGATCATTAACAAGTGATCATTCTCGCATTTTTGACGGCAAGCAAGGATGTTCCAGGTCGAAAATCGTGCATTGTAGAAACTGCTACAATCGGCCACTTCCCGTCCCGCTCACGAAAGCTACCAGCATGCGCCAGACCACCCTTCCACCCGCACGCCGCAGCACGCGCGTGGTCCGCTGACGGTGCGCCGCATGCTCGTCAAACTGTTGTTGCTGGCCACCTTGTTTGCCGTGCTCAGCATCGCCGCCCTATACAGCTACGGGCGCTTCGCCGAACGGTCGCTGGGCGCGCCGGGAATGGCCTTGCCCGTGACGATGGATGCCACCCTGCTCGACCGCGTACTGGCGCCGCAGCTGGCGCAACGTCCGGACCAGAGCGGTACGGCCTTGATCGACGACAATCTGGAAGCGTTCGCCCTGCGCGCCCTGAGCGCGCGCGAAGCGGGCCGCAGCATCGACCTGCAGTATTACATCTGGCATAACGACGTCACGGGACGCCTGCTGGTACGCGAACTGCTGCGCGCGGCCGACCGCGGCGTGCGCGTACGCGTGTTGCTCGACGATATCAATGCGCGCGGCCAGGACGCCGCCATCCTCGCGCTCGACAGCCATCCGCTGATCGACGTGCGCATCTTCAATCCGGGCCGCAACCGCGACGGCATCTGGTTGCGCGCCGTGGAAATGGCCTTGCGCGCCGTCAGCCTGAACCGGCGCATGCACAACAAGGCCTGGATCGTCGACGGCAGGGTCGCCCTCGTCGGCGGGCGCAATATCGGCGATGAATATTTTGATGCCGCCGAGCAAGTCAATTTCCAGGATGCCGACCTGCTGCTGGTGGGCCCCGCCGTGCAGCAGACGAGCGACATCTTCGACCGCTTCTGGAACAGCCGAGCCGTCCTCCCCATCGGCGCCTTGCACGCTGGCAAGAACGCGGGCGCGCCGGAATTGCAGGCGGTGCGCGCCCGTCTCGACACCCTGACGGGCGAAGTGGGCGCTTCGCCCTACCTGCGGCAGCTGACCGATGCGGGCCAGCTGCAAGCCCACCTCGATGGCCGGTTGCGCCTGCACTGGAGTGCACAGGTGCAGGTGCTGTCGGACCCGCCGGAAAAAGCCGCGCCCGTGGCCAGTTTGCAGCGCAGCGAGCACTGGCTCATGCACAGCTTGCTGCCCCTGCTGACCGAGGCGCGCGAAGAAGCGCTGCTGACCTCGCCCTATTTCGTGCCCGGCGCGGCGCTGACGCAGACGCTGGGCGACAAGGTCGCGGCAGGCGTCCAGGTCAAGGTGCTGACCAACTCGCTGGCCGCCACCGACGTGGCCCTCGTGCATGCGGGCTATGCGCGCTACCGCCAGCTGCTGCTCGATGGCGGCGTCGACCTGTATGAATTGAAGACCCAGCATCGCAAGCGCATCAGCCTGATGGGTTCGAGCCGCGCCAGCCTGCATACCAAGGCCGTGGTGGTCGATGGCCAGCGGGGCTTCGTCGGCTCTTTCAACCTCGATCCCCGCTCGGCCCAGCTGAACACGGAGATGGGCGTGCTGTTCGACGATGCCGCGCTGGCGGCCGACATGCGCGCCCTGTTCCTGCACTCGACGGCGAGCGACACCAGCTACCGTGTATTCCTTGACAACGGCGCCCTGCGCTGGTCCGACGCCACCGAACAGCCAGCCAAAGTGTGGACGCACGATCCGGAGTCAGGCATCTGGCGCCGCCTGCTGGTGTCCGTGATGCGCTGGCTGCCGATCGAGTCGCAGCTGTAGGCGCATAAAAAAACCCCGCGCGGCCGGTACCACGCGGGGTTTTCTTTTCGTGCTGCGCGGCACCACCACGCAACACGCCTTACAGCAACACGCTTACTTTTTCTCGGCTTCTGCCTTCTTCGCCTCGGCGGCAGCCAGTTTCGCTTCTTTCTTCGCGGCAGCGGCAGCAGCCTTCGCTTCTTTCTTGGCAGCGGCAGCTTCCTTCTTCGCTTCGGCGGCCGTCTTCACTGGCGCGGCGCCATCGGCTGCAGCGGGCACTGCCTTGGCGGCGGCGGCTTCTTTCTTGGCGGCAGCGGCGGCAGCCTTGGCTTCTTTCTTAGCGGCAGCAGCTTCTTTCTTCGTTTCAGCGGCGGTCTTGGCTGGCGCCGCAGCGGTGTCGGTCGCAGCAGCTGGCTTCGGTGCGGCTTCTTTCGCTGCAACTTCCTTCACAGCAGCTTCCTTTTTTGCCGGGGCAGCTTTCGCCGCCGGAGCGGGCGCCGCGGGCGCACCGGACTTGGCCTGGCCATTCACTTGCAAGCCCGCTTCCGACAGCTTCACGGAACTTTTCGGACCGATGCCCTTCACGCGGGTTTCGAAATCGGCCCAATCCTTGAAGGCGCCGCCCTTGGCACGCTCATCGATGATGGCTTTCGACGTGACAGGGCCGATGCCCTTGACGCTGTCGAGTGCCGCCTGGTCCGCCTTGTTGACATCGACCTGGGCAAAGGCAAAGCCCATCGTCGCGATCAAGGTGGCGATGGCCAGCAGTATTTTTTTGAACATGGGTATCTCTCCGTGGTGTGGTTTCAAGATGACTCGAACGCAAGGGAAGAGCAGCGCCTTAACGGCTTTAACGGCTGGGACGTGATACGGTTGACAAGACAGGACAGCGGAAGGATGGGAAAACCTGCGCCAGATCAAACGCTCTGGCGCAGGCGAGACAGCATAATTACTGCGGGAACAGCTCGTCGCGGGTGACGGTGGCCGTGCCCAGCTTGCCGACGACGATGCCGCCGGCCCGGTTGGCCGTGCGCACGGCGTCGCCCAGGCCCATCCCGGCGCCCAGCATGGCCGCCATGGTGGCGATCACCGTGTCGCCGGCGCCCGAGACGTCGAACACTTCGCGCGCATCGGTGGGCATGTGCAGCACCTCGTCGGCCGTGTACAAGCTCATGCCTTCCTCGGAACGGGTCAGCAGCAAGGCGTCCAGGCCCAGCTGCGCGCGCATCTGCTGCGCGCGCTCCGTGAGCTGCTCTTCCGTGCTCCAGTTGCCGATCACGCGGCGCAGTTCCGACTTGTTCGGAGTGAGCACTGACGCCCCCGTATAGCGGCTGAAATCGTCGCCTTTCGGGTCGACCATGACGATCTTGCCGGCCTTTCTCGCCGCCTTGATCATCTCGGCCACGTTCACCAGGCTGCCCTTGGCGTAGTCCGACAGGATCACCACGTCGTAGTGCGGCAAGAGGGCATTAAACTGCGCCAGCTTGTCGCGCAGCACCGTATCGCTGGGCGCATCCTCGAAGTCGATGCGCAGCATCTGCTGCTGGCGGCCGATCACGCGCAGCTTGATGATGGTGGAAATGGCCGCGTCACGCTGCAGATAGCTGTGGATGCCGCCGCCTTCAAGCAGGCGCTCGACCTGGCTGCCGGCCTCGTCGTCGCCGACCACGCCCAGCAAGCTCGTCTTCGCTCCCAGCGCGGCCGCATTGCGCGCCACGTTGGCCGCGCCGCCCAGGCGCTCTTCGCGCTTCTCGATGCGCACGATGGGCACGGGCGCTTCCGGCGAAATACGGCTGACATCACCGAACCAGTAGCGGTCCAGCATCACATCGCCCACCACCAGCAGACGTACCTGGGCCAGCGCGGCCGGCGCCGTCAAGGCGACCACCTCCTGGGCGCTCATGCGCGCGTCAGGATCGAGCGACCGATCCCGTGGTATTCGATGCCATTCTCGGCCATGACGGCCGGCTCGAACAGGTTGCGCCCGTCAAAGATCACGGCCTGCTTCAGGCGCGCCTTGACCTGCTCGAAGTCGGGGCTGCGGAAGGCTTTCCATTCGGTCACGATGACCAGCGCATCGGCGTCCGTCAGCGCATCCTTCGGACTGTCGGCAAAGCGTACCTTCGCCAATTGCTCCGGCGTCAAGTCCAGCTGCAGCACGCGGCGCGCCTCGGCCATGGCGACGGGATCGTACACGGCCACGGTGGCGCCGCGCACCAGCAAGTCGGCCAGCAGCACGCGGGCCGACGCTTCGCGCATGTCGTCCGTATTCGGCTTGAAGGCCAGTCCCCACACGGCGAAATGCCGGCCCGTCAGATCTTCGCCGAAGCGAGTGACCACTTTGCGTCCCAGCACCTGCTTCTGCTGGTCGTTGACGGCTTCGACGGCGCGCAGGATCAGCAATTCCTGGCCGTAGCCGCGTGCCGTGCGCTCGAGCGCCTGCACGTCTTTCGGGAAGCAGGACCCGCCATAGCCGCAACCGGCGTACAGGAAGCTGTGGCCGATGCGCGGGTCGGAACCGATGCCGTGGCGCACGGCTTCGATGTCGACGCCCACCTTGTCGGCCAGGTTTGCCAGTTCATTCATGAAGGAAATACGCGTGGCCAGCATGGCATTCGCCGCATACTTCGTGAATTCGGCCGAACGCACATCCATCCAGTGGGTGCGTTCGTGGTTGCGGTTGAACGGCGCGTACAGGCTTTTCAGCAATTCGCGCGCGCGCTCGCCTTCCGGCGTAGCATCGACGCCGATGACGATGCGGTCCGGGCGCATGAAGTCTTCGACGGCCGCGCCTTCCTTGAGGAATTCCGGGTTCGACGCCACCGAGAACGTGGCGGCCACGCCGCGCGCGTCGAGTTCGCCCTGGATGGCGGCGCGCACTTTTTCGGCCGTGCCGACCGGCACGGTGGACTTGTCGACGATGACCTTGAAGTCCGTCATGTACTTGCCGATGCCGCGCGCGGCGGCCAGCACGTATTGCAGGTCGGCCGAGCCGTCTTCATCGGGCGGCGTGCCGACGGCGATGAATTGCATCGCGCCGTGCGCGGCGGCGGCCTCGACGTCGGTGGAAAAGGTCATGCGCCCGGCGGCGCGGTTACGCGCCACGACCTCTTCCAGGCCCGGTTCATGGATGGGGATGCCGCCGCTGTTGAGCAAGGCTACCTTCTGTGCGTCCAGGTCGAGGCAAAAGACGTCGTTGCCCAGTTCCGCCAGGCAGGCGCCGGTCACGAGGCCCACATAGCCTGTGCCGATAATGGTGATTTTCATGGTTGTGCCGTATTTCTAAATATGGATGCTGCAAACAAGTACACGCCACGTTGCACTGGGGCAAGGTGGCGTGTCGGGTTAATTCATGACGTTGAGCTCTTCTGTGCGGCGCGGCGGGTAGGTTTCCCACTTGTTGCAGCCAGGGCAGTGCCAATAGAACTGGCGCGCCTTGAAGCCGCAGTGGCTGCACTGGTAGCGGGCCAGCTTCTGCGTGTAGCCGTGCACGAGGTTTTTCACCATCGACAGCTCCGACCAGATGGCGGCCGGGGCGTCCATCATGCGCGCTTCCAGCAGTTTATCCAGGCCCAGCAGGGTCGGCGTGCGGCGCAGCTCGGCGCTGACCAGCTGCTTCGCCGCTTCCACGCCGTCGAGCTCGATGACGGCCTTGAAGACGACTTCGATCAGGTCGATCGACGACGCCTCTTCCAGGTAGGAACGCAGCAGGTTGACGCCTTCCTGTGCACGGCCCACCTTGGTGTAGCCATCCATCAGGCGCTGCGCCACCAGGGCCACGTGCGGCACGCTTTGCTGCTCCACGCGGCGCCAGGTGGTCAGCGCGCCTTCCACGTCGCCGCGCGCCAGCAGCACGTCGCCCGTCAGGATGGTGGCGCGCACGCTCTTGCGGTCCGTCTGCAGGGCTTTTTCCAGCAGCGGCATGGCGTCGTCCGGCTTCATGTGCACGAGCGCGTCATGCGCCAGTTCGCAATAGAACTGGGCGATTTCCTTCTGGCGCGCGCCGGCGCCCGATTCCTGCAAGCCCACGGCCGCTTCGATGGCGCGCGGCCATTCCTTTTCGCGCTGGTAGATTTCCAGCAGCGCGCGGCGCGCCTGGGCCGCATATTGCGTGTCGACCAGGCTGTTGAAGGTTTCTTCGGCGCGGTCCAGCAAGCCCGCCTTCAGGTAGTCCATGCCCAGCTCGTAGGCGGCATGGCCCTGCTGTTCCAGCGGCAAGTCCGGACGGGCCAGCAAGTTCTGGTGCACGCGGATGGCGCGCTCCGTTTCGCCGCGGCGGCGGAACAGGTTGCCCAGCGCAAAGTGCATATCGGCCGATTCCGGGTCCAGCTTGACGACTTCGATGAAGGCGTCGATGGCCTTGTCGTGCTGTTCATTGAGCAGGAAATTCAAGCCCTTGAAGTAATTGCGCGGCAGACTGCGCGATTCGGACACCAGTTGATGAATGTCAACACGCGCGGCAATCCAGCCCAGCGCGAAAAACACCGGGATACCCAAGAGCCACCAGAGTTCAAAATCCATGCGATTGTTTTTATTCGAGTAAGAGAGATAGGAGCGACGGCGCCGCTTATTGCGCGCTCACGCTGTCCGGTTGCGGCTGGACATTGCTGGGCACGCCAACGGTCTGCAGCGCGGCAATGGTGGTTTTTTGCTTGGTCGCTTCGCGGCGGTGACGGAACACGGTCGGCGTCAGCGCCAATACGCCCAGGCTGGCGCCGGCGACAAAAAAGCCCAGCAGCATCAGGACCAGGGGGCCGCGAATTTCATAATTGAGGAAAACATGCAGGTCGACAACCTGCGCATTCTTCAGCGCAAAACTGAAGAACAGGACGAAAAGAACACAGCCAACGATGGTGGAGATGATTTTCATCGATACGCCCAGAAAGTACAAAAAATGCCGTATGGCACAACCTCGGAATGCCTGGCAGAAGCGTAGCGAGCGTCAGTGATTTGTGGCCGAGAAGCGCAACCGTACTGAAGTACGGTGAGCATCGCAGGCCGCAAAGCGCGACGCGCAGTAGCTTATGTCAGGTATTCTCAGCATATTAACAAAAAAAAGCGGCATCCAAGGACGCCGCTCTTTATTTTCCGCCTTCCAGCAGACGATTAATCCTCGATAATCGGTTGCCCGACCATCGCGTCCACCCGCTCGCGCAACTGTTTGCCCGGTTTGAAGTGGGGTACCCGTTTTTCAGGAACCATCACCTTGTCGCCGGACTTCGGGTTGCGGCCAATGCGCGGGGGCCTGCTGTTCAGGGCAAAACTGCCAAAACCGCGGATCTCGATACGCTGACCAGTCGCCAGGGCGTTGGTCATCGCATCGAGAATGGTCTTGACGGCATACTCCGCATCTTTCGCCACCAGCTGAGAATAACGCTCAGCGAGGCGGTTGATCAGCTCGGACTTTGTCATCTGCCAGTATCCGCGAAGTCTTAGTTCTTGTTATCGAACTTAGCTTTCAACAAGGCGCCCAGGCTGGTGGTGCCCGAAGCTGCGTTGTTGTCGGTAGCTGCCATCTTCTGCATTGCTTCCTGGGTTTCAACGTTGTCTTTCGCTTTGATCGACAGTTGGATACCACGGGCTTTGCGGTCGATGTTCAACACCATCGCTTCGACGGTGTCGCCAACTTTCAGGTGCGTACCAGCATCTTCAACGCGGTCGCGTGAGATTTCGGAAGCGCGCAGGTAGCCTTCGACTTCTTCGGACAGTTGGATCACGGCGCCTTTAGGCTCAACCGATTTAACGGTGCCGGTTACCAGCGAGCCTTTGTCGTTCATGGCTGCGAAGTTGTTGAATGGGTCACCTTCCAGTTGCTTGACGCCCAGGGAAACGCGCTCGCGCTCAACGTCGATGGCCAGAACGATGGCTTCCAGTTCGTCACCTTTCTTGAAGCGACGCACGGCTTCTTCGCCGGTTTCGGTCCAGGACAGGTCGGACAGGTGCACCAGACCGTCGATGTTGCCGGCCAGGCCGATGAACACGCCGAAGTCGGTGATCGATTTGATCGCGCCGCGGACTTTGTCACCTTTCTTATGGGTAACACCGAAGTCGTCCCATGGATTGGCTTTGCACTGTTTCATGCCCAGCGAAATACGACGACGCTCTTCGTCGATTTCCAGAACCATCACTTCTACTTCGTCGCCCAGTTGGACGACTTTGTTAGGAGCAACGTTTTTGTTCGTCCAGTCCATTTCGGAAACGTGTACCAGACCTTCGATACCCTGTTCCACTTCAACGAACGCGCCGTAGTCGGTCAGGTTCGTTACTTTACCGAACAGACGGGTGCTTTGTGGGTAACGACGGGACAGACCGGTCCAAGGATCGTCGCCCAGTTGTTTCACGCCCAGCGAAACACGGTTTTTCTCTTGATCGTACTTCAGGACTTTGGCGGTGATTTCCTGGCCAACCGTCAGAACTTCCGACGGGTGACGTACACGGCGCCATGCCAGGTCGGTGATGTGCAGCAGGCCATCGATACCGCCCAGATCCACGAACGCGCCGTAGTCGGTGATATTTTTGACGACGCCGGTCACGACCGTGCCTTCTTTCAGCGTTTCCATCAGTTTCTGACGCTCTTCGCCCATCGAAGCTTCGATGACGGCGCGGCGGGACAGAACCACGTTGTTACGCTTGCGATCCAGCTTGATCACTTTGAATTCGAGGGTTTTGCCTTCGAATGGGGTGGTGTCTTTGACAGGACGGGTATCAACCAGCGAGCCCGGCAGGAATGCGCGGATGCCGTTGGTCAACACGGTCAGACCGCCTTTGACTTTACCATTGACGGTACCGACGACGATTTCGCCCGATTCCATCGCTTTTTCCAGAGCCAGCCACGAAGCCAGACGCTTGGCTTTATCGCGCGACAGGATGGTATCGCCGAAACCGTTTTCCAGCGATTCGATCGCCACGGAAACGAAGTCACCAACTTTGACTTCCAGTTCGCCGTGGTCGTTCTTGAATTCTTCGACAGGGATGAATGCTTCGGATTTGAGGCCGGCGTTCACGATCACGAAATTGTGGTCGAGGCGCACGACTTCAGCGGAAATAACTTCGCCGGAGCGCATATCTTGACGCGACAACGATTCCTCGAAGAGCGCAGCAAAACTTTCCATACCGGTAGATTCGTTAGTTGTAACAGTAGACATAGGGTTCACACAGGTTATCCAGCAGAGATCGCACGATGCGACTT
Organism: Janthinobacterium sp. GW822-FHT07A03; assembly: GCF_058798815.1. NCBI lineage: Bacteria > Pseudomonadati > Pseudomonadota > Betaproteobacteria > Burkholderiales > Oxalobacteraceae > Janthinobacterium > Janthinobacterium sp. GW822-FHT07A03. Next base: position 185,659 of record NZ_JBXAKW010000004.1, read on the forward strand.
AAACTGGGTTAGGTTTTTGACACACCCGGACAGGCCAGGAGCCGTCAACGGGCACCACATAGCACAACAACACGCTATTTTGCTGCAGCTGCATACCATTTCAACACGGTTTCAACGGCAACATCTGCCGTCATTTCCGACGTATCGAGGACATGCGCCCCTTCCGCGGGGACCAGCGGCGCAATCGCACGGTGAGTATCACGTTCGTCCCGCGCCTGCAAATCCATCAGAAGGTCTTCCATATTAGCAGAAAAACCCTTGTCTATCAATTGCTTGTAGCGCCGTTGCGCGCGCGCCTCGACACTGGCCGTGAGGAACACCTTCAATTGGGCATGCGGGAAGATCACCGTGCCCATGTCGCGCCCATCGGCCACCAGGCCAGGCGTCTTGCGAAAACCCAGCTGCAAGCTGATCAGAGCCTGGCGCACCGTTGGCAACACGGCAATTTTCGACGCCGTGTTGCCGACTTCCTCGGCACGGATGTGCTCGGTGACGTTTTCCTGCGCCAGCAGGATCTCGCCATTGGCAAAGTGGCAAGGCAAGTGTTCAGCCAGCTTGGCCAGCGCGTGCTCGTCGCGCAAGTCCGTGCCGCGGCGCAGCGCCGTCAGGGCCGTCAGCCGGTACAGCGCGCCCGAGTCCAGGTAATGAAAACCCAGCTTGTCGGCCACGCGGTGCGCCACCGTGCCCTTGCCGGAAGCGGTGGGGCCGTCGATGGCGATGACTGGGATGTTGGAGGTCGGCATTATATTATTTATCAATTAAATTAATGTGTCTTTGGCAATCCCCGCAAATGCGGCGAAATATTCGGGGAAGGTCTTGGCCACGCATTTCGGGTCGTTGATGCGCATCTCGTTGCCGCGGCGGGCGGCGCCGTCCAGCGAGGCGAGCGAGAAGCACATGGCCATGCGGTGGTCGTCATACGTGTCGATGGTCGCTGCCTGAATTTCGGCTGGCGGCGTCACGCGCAGGTAGTCTGCGCCCTCTTCCACTTCCGCACCCAGCTTGCGCAATTCCGTCGCCATGGCGGCCAGGCGGTCCGTTTCCTTCACCCGCCAGCTGGCGATATTGCGCAAGGTCGAGGTGCCGTCCGCGTACAGGGCCGCCACGGCGATCGTCATGGCTGCGTCGGGAATATGGTTAAAGTCCATGTCGACGGCTTTCAGCACGCCGTTCGAGCGGGCCTCGATCCAGTTCTCGCCCATGGTGATGGTCGCGCCCATCTGCTGCAAGGCTTCGACGAAGCGCACGTCGCCCTGGATGCTGTCGCGCCCCACGCCTTCCACGCGCACGGGACCGCCGCCGATGGCGCCGGCCGCCAGGAAATAGGACGCCGACGAGGCGTCGCCCTCGACGTGGATGGTGCCCGGGCTCTGGTACTGCTGACCCGGTTGCACGGTGAACGACTGCCAGCCGTCATGCTCGACCGTCACGCCGAAACGGCGCATCAGGTTCAGGGTGATCTCGATATACGGCTTCGAAATGAGCTCGCCCGTCACATCGATGGTCACCGCATGGTCGCGTGCCATCAGCGGCGCCACCATCAGCAGGGCCGTCAGGAACTGGCTCGACACGTTGCCGCGCACGGCGATGCGCTGCGCGTGGATGTGGCCGCGGCGGATGCGCAGCGGCGGGAAGCCCTGCTCGCCCGTGTACTCGATCTGCGTGCCGACGGCGTTCAGCGCGTCGACCAGGTCGCCGATGGGGCGCTCGTGCATGCGCGACACGCCATGCAGCGTGTAGTCGCCGCCGATCACGGCCAGCGCCGCCGTCAGCGGGCGGATCGCCGTGCCGGCATTGCCCATGAACAGGTCCGCCTCGTGGTGCGGAAACACGCCGCCGCAGCCTTCCACGTGGTGCACCTGGTGGGCCGTGGCCGGGTCGCCCGTCAATTCATCCTGCGTCCATTTGACGCCCAGCGACGTCAATGCCGTCAGCATGACGAAGGTGTCGTCGGAGGCGAGCAAGTCGATGATTTTCGTCGTGCCCTTGGCCAGCGCGGCCAGCAGCAGCACGCGGTTGGAAATGCTTTTGGAGCCGGGCAAGCGCACCGTGCCTTCGGCGTGCATCACCGGCTTCAAATCGATATGGTGGGGGTAGTGCTTGGTCTGGGTCATGCTGGAATCCTTGAGTATTTATCGTGTGGGCGCGGCCGGCATTTCCGCCGTTTCGATCGCCTCGATCCATTGCTGCCGCGCGTGCTGGGCGTTCGCATACACGCCCTCGATGGCGGCGCCGTCGTTCGCGGCCAGGTGGGCGCGCAAGGTCGTCAACTGCGCCAGGTAGGCGTCCAGTTCATGCAGCAGCGCCGGCTGGTTGGCCAGGCTGATGTCGCGCCACATTTCCGGCGATGAGCCGGCGATGCGCGTAAAGTCGCGAAAGCCGCTGGCCGCGTATTGGAACAGCAGGCCCGCGTGCGGTTTGTTGGCGATGTCGTCGACCAGCGCAAAAGCCAGCAAATGCGGCAGATGGCTGACGGCGGCAAACACCTTGTCGTGTTCTTCGGGGCTCAAGGTGTGCAAGATGGCGCCGCAGGCGCGCCAGGCGGCCGCCACCCGTTCCACATCGGCGGCGCTATTTTCCGCCAGCGGCGTGAGCACCACCTTCTTGCCTTGATATAAATCAATGATGGCCGCGTCGGGGCCATTCGTCTCGCGTCCCGCAATCGGGTGCCCGGGCACGAATTGCGCCACCTTGCTGCCCAATGCTGCGCGCGCGGCCGCCACCACGTCGCTTTTCGTGCTGCCTGCGTCGGTCACGACGGTGCCCGGCTGCAGGTGCGGTGCAATGGATGCCAGGATGGCGCCCGTCTGCGCCACGGGCGTGGCCAGCAGCACCAGGTCGGCGCCAAGCAAGGCAGCAGCCATGCCGCCGCCGATCTCGTCGATGATGCTCAGCTCCAAAGCGCGCGCCATCGAGGCCGGCGAGCGGCCCATGCCGACCACCGTGGCGACCGCCCCCGCGTGCTTTAACGCACGCGCGAACGAGCCGCCGATCAGGCCTACGCCGAAGATGACGATTTTTTTCAGTGCAGGCGTCGTCATATCGTCAGGCCAGCGCTTTCGTCAGCGCGGCGATGAAGATGGCGTTTTCCTGCGGCAGGCCGATGGAAATGCGCAGCCATTGCGGCAAGCCGTAGCTGCCGACGGGACGCACGATCACGCCCTGTTTGAGCAATGCCAGGTTGACTCTCGCGCCAGCTTCATCATCGTCGCCCACCTTCACCAGCACGAAATTGCCGTGCGACGGCACGTATTCCAGGCCCAGTTGCGTAAACGCTTCCGTAAACTGCTGGTAGCCGGCCGCGTTGTTGCGCGCGCTTTGCTCGAGGAAGGCCTTGTCGTTCAAGGCGGCAATCGCGGCGGCCTGCGCCAGCGAATTGACGTTGAACGGCTGGCGGATGCGGTTCATCAGGTCCGTCAGCACCGGCTGGGCTATGGCGAAGCCGATGCGCAGGCCGGCCAGGCCATACGCCTTCGACAAGGTGCGCGAGACCACCAGGTTCGGATACTGACGCACCCACGCCGTCGACTCGTACTGGTCGTCGGCCGACAGGAATTCGTTGTAGGCCTCGTCCAGCACGACGACGACATGCGCAGGCACTTTTTGCAGGAATGCTTCGAGCTGCGCCGCCGACAGGAAGGTGCCGGTCGGGTTGTTCGGATTGGCGATGAACACCAGACGCGTGTCGTCGGCAATCGCTGCCGCCATGGCGTCGAGGTCATGGCCGTAGGCTTGCGCCGGCACGACGATGTGGCGCGCGCCCAGGCCTTGCGTGGCCAGCGCATACACGGCGAACGAATACTGCGAGTAGACGACGGACTGGCCGTGCTCGACAAACGCGTGCGCGGCGATTTCCAGGATGTCGTTGCTGCCATTGCCCAGGGTGATCCAGTCGGCAGGCACGTCGTAGCGCTTCGACAGCACGGCTTTCAAGTCGAAGCCGTTGGCGTCCGGGTAGCGGCCCAGGTCATCGATGGCGGCAATCATCGCCTGCTTCGCAGATTCCGGCATGCCGTACGGGTTTTCATTCGATGCCAGCTTGACGATGGCTGCCTCGTCGAGGCCGAATTCGCGCGCGACTTCCGCGATCGGTTTGCCGCTCTGGTAAGGGGCGATGGCGCGGACGTATTCTGGACCGATATTTTTAGACATGGTGTTCTTTAAAAGTTGGTGAATGATTAGGCTGGTGGCTGTTGTTGGGTTACGCTGCGCTGACCCAAGCTACAGCTTATTGTAGGTCGGATCAGGCCGCAGGCCGTAATCCGACACCACCGTCGGCGTCAGAGACTGACCGGATACGACCCCAGCACCTTGAAAAACGCCGCGTTGCCTTGCAGTTCGGCCAGTGCCTGGGCGACGGCCGCGTCATGCACGTGGCCCTCCACGTCGACGTAGAAATAATACTCCCAGCTGCCCATGCGCGCCGGGCGCGACTCGAAGCGCGTCATCGACACGCCGTGCTTGGCCAGGGGCGCCAGCAACTGGTACACGGCGCCCGCCTTGTTCGGCACGGCCAGCACCAGCGAGGTCTGGTCCTTGCCCGACGGCGCCGTCTGCAGGGTGCCCACGACGGCAAAGCGCGTGCGGTTGTGCGGGTCGTCCTGGATGTGGCCCTTGACCACGCCCAGCTTGTACTGCGCGCCCGCCAGTTCGCTGGCAATCGCGGCCACCGTGCCGTCTTCGCCCGCCATGCGCGCCGCCTCGGCGTTCGAGGCCACGGCGCGGCGCTCGATGTGCGGGTAGTTCTGGTTCAGCCAGACCTGGCACTGCGCCAGCGCCTGCGAATGGGCGCAGATGGCCGTGACGCCATCCATGTTGCCGCTCTTCGTCATCAGGCTGTGGTGCACGGCAATCGCCACCTCCCCGCTGATGATAAGGCTCGTCTGCAGCATCATGTCCAGGGTGCGGTTGACGGCGCCTTCCGAGGAATTCTCGATCGGCACGACGCCAAAGTCCGCCGTTCCCGCCTCGGCGGAACGGAACACTTCATCGATGGACGCGCACGGCAAGCCTTCGACGGCGCTGCCGAACTGCTGGTACACGGCCTGTTCGCTGAAAGTGCCGGCCGGGCCAAGGTAGGCCACGGTGACGCGTTTCTCCAGCGAGCGGCAGGACGACATGATTTCGCGGAAGATGGTCTGCACTTCGCGGTCGCCCATGGGCCCGGGATTGCGCTCAGCCACGCCGCGCAGCACCTGCGCCTCGCGCTCGGGGCGGAACACGGGCGCCTGCGTCTCGGCCTTCACGTGGCCCACCTGCTGGGCGATTTGCGCGCGGCGGTTCAGCAGTTCGAGGATTTGCGCGTCGATGGCATCGATCTGTTCACGCAGCGGTTTCAATTTATCGGTCATGGTTGGTTTGTTTCGTCAGCTGTACTTCAATCATTGCCGCGCGGCCTGCGCCGGCGGCGGGCCGGCGCGATCGCTTAAGCGACTCAGCGTCCGGCAAACTCGTTCAAATAGGTGACCAGGGCTTGCACGCCCTCGATCGGCATCGCGTTATAGATCGATGCACGCATGCCGCCGACGGACTTGTGGCCCTTCAGTTGCAGCAGGCCGCGCTGCTTGGCGCCGGCCAGGAATGCGTCGTTCAGACTTTCATCGCGCAGATAGAACGGGATGGTCATGCGCGAGCGGTATGCGGGGTCGACCCGGTTCTGGTAGAAGTCGTCCGCATCGAGCGCCGCGTACAGCAGCGCCGCTTTCTCAATATTACGCTGTTCCATGGCTGCAATGCCACCTTGCCGTTTCAGCCACTGGAAAACCAGGCCGGCGATATAGATGCCGTAGGTGGGCGGCGTGTTGTACATCGACTCATGTTCGGCCACGATGGTCCAGTCGAAAGCCGACGGGCAGATCGGCAGCGCCTTGCCCAGCAAGTCTTCGCGCACGATGACCAGGGTCAGGCCGGCCGGGCCGATATTTTTCTGTGCGCCGCCAAAAATGACGCCATATTGCGATACATCAATGACACGCGACAAAATGTGCGACGACGTGTCAGCCACGATGGTGGTGCCTGCCGGCACGCTTGGCGCCTGCTGGAATTCCACGCCGTCGATGGTTTCATTGGTGCAGATATGCAGATAGGCGGCGCCTGGCGTCAGCCTCCATTCTGCGACGGGCGGCACGCCCGTGAAATGGGCAGCCTTGGACGACGCGGCCACGTTCACGCTGGCATACTTGGCCGCTTCCTGGATCGACTTGCCCGACCACGAGCCCGTATGCACGAAGTCGATGGTGGCCGGCTGCTGCGCGGCCAGGCCCACCAGGTTCATGGGGATGATGGCGTTCTCGCCCAGGCCGCCGCCCTGCAGGAACAGGATTTTATAGTTCTCGGGCACGGCCAGCAGTTGTCGCAGATCGGCCACTGCCTGCTTGTAGATGGAAATGAATTCGGGACCACGGTGGCTCATTTCCATCACCGACATGCCGCTGCCATGCCAGTCCTGCATCTCGGCGGCCGCTTGCGCCAGCACTTCCTTGGGCAGGACGGCGGGGCCGGCGGAGAAGTTGTAAATAGGGCTTAAGGCTTGATGGGTCACGATACAGTCCTTGGCGAAAATGAGAATTATTGGGGCGACTGCGTGGCCGTCCGTATGACCTGGTCGAGCACGGCATTCACGCGGGGGATCAGCACGCGCTGGCTGATGGCCATCGACTCGGCAGACAGTTGCGGCATGGTGGCCAGCATCTTGCGTCCCAGCGGCGTCTTGTAGAAGGCCGTCAGCTGCTCGACTTCCGGCACCGTGTAAAAACGCGCGTACAGGGGCACCATTTCGGCGCCCAGCTCATCGATCAGGGTCGGATCGGCCAGCACCTGCGTCAGGGTGGCGACGGCGAGGGGAATCTCTTCTTCGGCATTGGCCAGCGCGCGCGCCTTGCGCTGCTCGTCCAGGTTCGGGTTGCTGCTGATTTGCTGCAGGGCCGACTGGCGGATCATGGCCGGCACCGATTGCAGCATCTGGTCGAAGATGCTGCGCGTCAGTTGCGGGAACTGCATCGCGTCGAGCATGCGCCGCACGGCCACTTTCATGGCGGGGCTGGGCGCCGCCTGGCGCGCGGGCGTGGCTTGCGTGCTCTGGGCCAGGGCCGGCAGGGTCGCGAGAAAGGCCAGCGAAAATGCAGCGAAGAAGGTGGCGACGATTTTTCTCATGGCATGCGGGACTTTATAAAAGCGGGGAACAACTTGGGACATGCTGGCTGGCGCCGTAACCGGCACGCCAACAGCAATTGGGGCTCCCGAAAGAGCCCCAATCATCTTACTCCGGCTGGGCCGGGTCGACAGGATCGGCTGGTTCAGCCGCTGCCGGCGCAGGCGCGGCATCCGCCTCCGTCGTCAGCTCGACTTCGTCGATATCCGTTTCCACCACGCGCTGCAGGCCGGACAGCTTGGTGCCGTCTTCCACGGCGATCAGGGTCACGCCCTGCGTCGCGCGGCCCATCTCGCGGATTTCCGACACGCGGGTGCGGATCAATACGCCACCGGTAGTGATCAGCATGATTTCATCGCTGGTATCGACCAGGGTCGCGGCAACCACTTTACCGTTGCGCTCGCTGGTCTGGATGGCGATCATGCCTTTCGTGCCACGGCCATGGCGCGTGTACTCAGTGATCGGCGTACGCTTGCCGTAGCCGTTTTCCGTGGCCGTCAGCACCGACTGCTGCTCGTTCTCGGCCACCAGCAGCGCGATCACGTGCTGGCCCTCTTCCAGGTTCATGCCGCGCACGCCACGCGCCGTGCGGCCCATCGGACGCACGTCGTTTTCGTCGAAGCGCACTGCCTTGCCCGAATCGGAGAACAGCATCACGTCGTGCTGGCCATCGGTCAGCGCCGCGCCGATCAGGAAGTCGCCGTCGTCCAGGTCGACCGCGATGATGCCGGCCTTGCGTGGATTGCTGAAGTCCTTCAGCGGCGTCTTCTTGACGGTGCCCAGGCTGGTCGACATGAAGACGTAATGGTCTTCCGGGAACGTGCGGTTCTCGCCCGACAGCGGCAGGATCACGGTGATCTTTTCGTTGTCCTGCAGCGGGAACATGTTGACGATCGGCTTACCGCGCGAATTGCGCGAGCCTTGCGGCACTTCCCATACCTTCAGCCAGTACATGCGGCCACGATCCGAGAAGCACAGGATGTAGTCGTGCGTGTTGGCGATGAACAGCTGGTCGATCCAGTCTTCCTCTTTCGTCGCCATGGCCTGCTTGCCGCGACCGCCGCGCTTCTGCGCGCGGTATTCGGTGATCGGCTGGGCCTTCATGTAGCCGGTGTGCGACAGGGTCACGACCATGTCTTGCGGCGTGATCAGGTCTTCCGTTTCCAGGTCAGTGGCATTCAGCTCAATCTGCGAGCGACGCACGTCCTTGTTGCCGGCGCCGTATTCGTTCTTCGCCGCCGTCATTTCATCGGTGATGATGACGGTAACGCGTTCCGGCTTGGCCAGGATGTCGAGCAAGTCGGCGATATGTTCCATCACGTCCTTGTACTCGTTGACGATCTTGTCCTGCTCCAGACCGGTCAGGCGCTGCAGACGCATCTGCAAGATTTCCTGCGCCTGGTCGTCCGACAGCTTGTACAGGCCATCCGTCTGCATGCCGTAGTGCTTCGGCAGGTTTTCCGGACGGTAGGCATCCACGCCGCCCGGCGTCGTGCCGTCGCCCGTACGGGCCAGCATTTCGCGCACGACGGACGAATCCCAGGCCTTGGCCATCAGCTCGACCTTGGCGATCGGCGGCGTCGGCGCGGCCTTGATGATGGCGATGAAGTCATCGATGTTGGCCAGTGCGACCGCCAGGCCTTCGAGCACGTGACCGCGTTCGCGCGCCTTGCGCAGTTCGAACACGGTGCGGCGCGTGACCACTTCGCGGCGGTGCGACAGGAAGCATTGCAGCATCTGCTTGAGGTTCAGCAGCTTCGGCTGACCATCGACCAGGGCCACCATGTTCATGCCGAAGGTGTCCTGCAACTGGGTCTGCTTGTACAGGTTGTTCAGCACCACTTCCGGCACTTCGCCCCGTTTCAGCTCGATCACCACGCGCATGCCCGACTTGTCGGATTCGTCGCGGATGTCGGAAATGCCGTCGAGCTTCTTGTCGCGCACGTTTTCAGCGATGCGTTCCAGCAAGGATTTCTTGTTGACCTGGAATGGCAGCTCGTCGACGATGATGGCGATGCGGCCGCCATCCTTGCCGTATTCCTCGAAATGGGTCTTGGCGCGCATGACGACGCGGCCGCGGCCCGTGCGGTAACCGTCGCGCACGCCGGACACGCCATAGATGATGCCGGCCGTCGGGAAGTCCGGCGCCGGGATCAGCTCGATCAATTCATCGATCGTGCACTCGGGGTTGCGCAGCACGTGCAGCGCGCCGTCGATGACTTCGGTGATGTTGTGTGGCGGAATGTTCGTCGCCATGCCGACGGCGATACCGGACGAGCCATTGATCAGCAGGTTCGGGATACGCGTCGGCAAGACCGTCGGCTCCTTTTCCTTGCCATCGTAGTTGGGCTGGAAGTCGACGGTATCCTTGTCGATATCGGCCAGCAGCTCGCTGGCGATCTTGTCCAGGCGGCACTCGGTGTAACGCATCGCCGCGGCGCCGTCGCCGTCGACGGAACCGAAGTTGCCCTGGCCATCGACGAGCATGTAGCGCAGCGAAAAATCTTGCGCCATGCGCACCAGCGTGTCGTAGATCGAGGCATCGCCGTGGGGATGGTATTTACCCATGGTTTCGCCGACCACGCGGGCGCACTTGACGTAAGGGCGGTTCCACACGTTATTCATTTCATGCATCGCGAACAAGACGCGGCGGTGCACTGGCTTCAAGCCATCGCGCGCATCGGGCAAGGCACGACCGACGATCACGCTCATGGCGTAATCGAGGTAGCTCTTGCGCATCTCTTCTTCGAGGGAAATAGGAATTGTTTCTTTTGCGAATTGATCCATTGGCGGTTCGACTGATCTCAGGCTGTGGTTAACTTATCTGTTACGCAATGTATGACGCAATACTGCATATCCTGGGTGGCTGTCGTCGTGGACGCCGCGCCGCGCGCTGCTGGCGTGGCCCAACTTCCATGTCGCAGAGTGCCAGAACAAATCGGCGGGCTGGCGGCGCGGCCAGTACGGATACCGCAAGGGTAGGTGCTGGCCATGCAGTGCCGCCGTGGGCATTTGCCCGACACTCTTAACAGTCAAGCGCACGATTTTAGCATGCGCGCCCAGCTACCTGTACAAATTGGCCATACCAACAAGATTGGCAGTTTGCACCGGGGCCGTGCATGTTGACCTGTCGATAATGCACAATGGCAATATCAGTTCAAGACACCTGCCCTTAAAAGAGGCAAAAAAAGCGATCAATTGTTACAGGTGCGTTACAAATGGGCATTTTCGTTGCGCAAAAACAACGCACGGTCTAAAATCGGGCAAGCTTTGATTTAACCACGGTCGTGTGCCCCTGATGCGTGTGGCAAAATGACTGGGAAGTTAATTGCTAGTTTCGCAATCTGAAACGAGCGCATATGGTCTACATGATAAAATCTTGGCACGTAGCACCAGTAGCGCAGTGTTGTTCTGCGGATATCACCCCCCGAAAGGAAAAAAGAATGAATAAATTTGTAACGCTGTTTTTCGCTGCATCCGCAGTGATTGCTGGCTCGGCTTCGGCCCAAACCCCAACCTCCCCACCATTCGCGCCAGTTACCACTGACATCAAAGCACCAAGCCCAAAAAGCGCTTACGTGCAAGATGCCCGCGGCGTAATCGTGCGTGACCCATTCGGCCTGTGCTGGCGTACCGGCTACTGGACACCTGCTGACGCAGTGCCAGGTTGCGACGTGCCACTGTGCGTAGAGCCAGAAACCCTGCAAGACGGCAAATGCGTAGCTCCTCCAGCGCCAGTCGTACCAGCACCGGCACCAGTCGTTGTTGCGCCAGTACCAGTCGTCGTTGCTCCTACCTCGGAAAAAGTCAGCTTCGCTGCTGATGCCTTCTTCGATTTCGACAAAGCTACGCTGAAGCCAGAAGGCAAAGCCAAGCTGGACGAGCTGTCCGCACAACTGGGCGGCATCAACCTGGAAGTCATCATCGCTGTGGGTCACACCGACTCCGTCGGCACCGATGCTTACAACCAAAAACTGTCGGTACGTCGTGCTGATGCTGTCAAAGCCTACCTGGTCACCAAAGGCGTTGAAAGCAACCGCGTGTACACCGAAGGCAAAGGCGAGAAACAACCTGTTGCTGATAACAAAACTGCCGAAGGCCGTGCGAAAAACCGTCGCGTGGAAATCGAAGTTGTTGGTACCCGCAACAAGTAATAGCTGAACCTCTGGACTTGCCGCAAGTCATCGCGCAAGTCAAGAACAGCATGAAAAACCCCGCTACGGCGGGGTTTTTTTTCGTCCGTGGCTGCCCAATTGTAAAATTGCCGCTATTATTCGACCTATGAACGCCGACCCTCTCGAAATCCAAAAATTCAGTGAGCTGGCCCACCGCTGGTGGGACCCCACTTCCGAGTTTCGTCCCCTGCACGAAATTAACCCCCTGCGCCTGGAATGGATCAACGCGAAAGTGCCGCTGGCCGGCAAGCGCGTGATCGACATCGGCTGCGGCGGCGGCATCCTGGCCGAATCGATGGCCCGCAAGGGCGCCGACGTGACGGGCATCGACCTGTCCGACAAGGCCTTGAAAGTGGCCGACCTGCACAGCCTGGAGTCGGGCGCCAAGGTACGCTACAAGCTGATTGCCGCCGAAGCCATGGCCGAGGAAGAGCCGGGCCAGTACGACGTCGTGACGTGCATGGAAATGCTCGAGCACGTGCCGGACCCCGCCGCCATCGTCAAGGCTTGCGCCACGCTGGTGAAACCGGGCGGCCACGTCTTCCTGTCGACCCTGAACCGCAACCCGAAAGCGTACCTGTTTGCCATCCTGGGCGCCGAATACCTGCTGCGCCTGTTGCCGAAAGGCACGCACGACTATGACAAATTCATCACCCCGGCCGAACTGTCGCAATACGTGCGCAGCGCCGGCCTGGACGTCAACAGCATGCGCGGCATGGGCTACAATCCGCTGACCAAGATTTACTCACTTAATAGCGATACCAGCGTCAATTACCTGGTGGCCTGCACCCGGCCGCTGTAACCATCACGCACAATACAAGGCGGCTGCGGCCGCCATTTTTCATTCCCACTTGACACAATTTGCCCGCCATGATCACTGACCATCTGCCAGCCCCGCGCGCCATCCTGTTCGACCTCGACGGCACCCTGGCCGACACCGCGCCCGACCTGGCAGCGGCCATCAACCTGCTGCGCGCGCGCGCCGGCCTGGCGCCGACCCCGTATGACATCCTGCGCCCCACCGCCTCGGCCGGCGCGCGCGGCATGATCGGCGCGTCGTATGGCATTGCCCCGGGCGAAAGCGGCTACGAAGCCCTGAAAGACGGCTTCCTGAACAATTACGAAGCGGCCCTGGCCGTGGAAAGCCGTTTATTTGACGGTATCCCCGCCATGCTCGACGGCTTGCAAGCGCTGGGCCTGGCCTGGGGCGTGGTCACCAACAAGGCCGCCCGCTTCACCGACCCGCTGGTCGGCCAGATCGGCTTGGGTGGCGCCGGCTGCGTGATCTCGGGCGACACCATGCCGCACCCGAAACCGCACCCCGCCCCCCTGCTGGAAGCGGCGCGGCGCCTGGACCTGGCGCCGCAAGACTGCTGGTACGTGGGCGACGACCTGCGCGACATCCAGGCCGGCCGCGCCGCCGGCATGCGCACGGTCGCCTGCGCCTGGGGCTACTGCGGCCCCGTCGAACCGCAGCATTGGAATGCCGACCACCTGCTGGACACGCCGCAAGCGTTGCTCGAACTGGTCAGCGCGGTGGTGAAGGCGGCGCAGGCACGGCAACTGGCGGCATAAATCAGCGTCCGCTTGATCTGGCGCGCAAACAGGCGAATGCATCATGCAAGAGTGTGAAGATTGCGCTACAATGAAGGTTCTGTGGGGACGACCTGGTTTCGACGTGGGTTGCAAAGCAGCGCAGGGCATACCGAGGGCGGGCTACCTCGTAAATACAACCTGAAAAAACTTAACTGCAAACGATAACTCGTACGCACTGGCAGCTTAATCGCTGTTAGCTCTAGAACACCTCGTCCCTGGGGTGGGCCGTCAAAAGCTCTAGAGTCATTTACAGGGACTCGTCGTATGCTGGGTTACTTAGCGTCCGACTAAATAATAGGTAACTCGCTTGCCCATAACGTGCACATCCGTGCTGGCTGAGTTAAATTAAATGATAGTGCTAAGTATGTAGAACTGTCTGTAGAGTGCTTGCGGACGCGGGTTCGATTCCCGCCGTCTCCACCACTGAATAAATAAAAGGGCTTCCCCGTTTTGGCGGGGAGGCCCTTTTTATTTATTCCATGCATGCAGAATGCGGGCGTCGAATCCGCGTCCGGTACGGGCGCGGGGGTTTTTGCGAGGCCTTCGGCGAGCGCAGCTCGACGCCGCAAAACCGGATTGCGCTTGCAAGCGCAATCCCCTCCGATTCGTCTGACTAGCTTTTGCGCCGCAGGCGGTTTTTCCTAACGACAACCTTAGCTGCTCAGGCTGTATGCAAATGCCGGACCTGACCCTCGCCCGATCAGAGGCCAATGATATAGTGGCGGGAACATATTCACTGAAAGAAACTGCATGAAAAACGACGCAACCGCTCGCCCGCAAGCAACCCAAGCACCTGCCAGACTCAGCAAAGGGGACTTCGTCACCGCACTGCGCAAGCTGCTGCAAGAAGCAGGAAAGGCCGGCGAGACCAGCGTGGACGTCCGCGCTGCGAACCTGCACACCGACGTTGGCGTTTATCCCGCGCGCGGCCATTCGATGCCGACCTGTTGCACGGTAATGTATGAGGAAATGCAGCCGGGTGACGAGATACTGCTGACGCCAACCGGCGGCAAAGGACCTACGCTGCTGGTACGGTATAAATTCCCACGCTGAAAATCGCGGTCTTACGCTACTGGCGGCGATTCAGAGCGCTAATCGGCTCCGCCCGCTTCCGCCCCAAGGCGGATGCTGACTTAGAACTGGTATGCGTCTTTTGAAATTGTGGGACCGTACGAATAGCCCCAAAGCAAACGACGCATCAGCTCTCCGAAATCCTGCGGGCCTTGGTATAACTGACCGTCAGGATCGGTAAATACATAATAGGTCCCGTCAGTACCGACTGACAAGATCATGTGCTCATGGTGGGCTGATGCAAATGCGACAACCTCACCAATTTGTTCTGCCCAAGCTTGAAACAGACCACAACGAAGCTGCTCGTAAAAGCGCACGTCGCTCGATGCCATTTCTGTTCCTAAACCACATGTGCCTACAGTCAACCCTCCGAACTCATCAACTATTTGATTGGCGATGGCATAGGCAGACGCTGACGTCTTGCCTGGCGGGGCTAGCCTCTTCGGCCCCTTCCAGCCGGCCTCTCGAAAGACGGACTCTATTAGCTTCGGTATCTCCAACATGCTCAGTTTAAAAAGGTGGTCGATTGAATCCGCAGCCGACAGCTGCCGTTGCGGGTTGATTGTATGCATTTTGCCAAAGAGTCCCCGCCCGTTCGCAAAGAAACATGCTCACTCGATAATTTTTTCCGCTATGCATTTCTGGGCATTGCGAAGGATCAAACATCCATGCGTTACAGTGAATATATGCGGGAGTTGTCGCTAGTTGAAGCGATGACGTTGAGCCAGCGCAAAGATGCACCGCGCCACCTTGAAATCAAAAAACATCCCCCCGCAAATACCCGATGGCCCTCCGGTATTTCTCTATCCTCTCCAGATCTTTTTGCGTCGGATCCCCTATCCGCGACAAGTCGCTATTCTCAGCCAGATCAGCCAACTTGACTGCCTTGCCGACCGGGTTCAAGGCCGCGCGGGCGATGAACGCTTCATACGACTCCCCCTCGATCTTGGTCACGGCGCGCACGCCGTCGATGACTTCCTGGGAAAATCCTTCGCGCGCCAGGTCGTCGAAGGTGACTTTGCCATCGCTGTCTTCCACCACGTCATGCAGCACGGCGACGATCTGCTGGGCGCCGGGGGCGACGCGCAGCATCACGCGCAAAGGGTGCAAAATGTAGGGCGCGCCGCCCTTGTCCGTCTGGCCGGCATGGATGGCGGCGGCGATTTCAATGGCGCGCTCCAGCGCGCCGCGACTTGCTTGTTCACTCATGCTTACTCCTTGTTCACTCCAGGTTGATTGATGTGTCCGTTGCGCGCCAGCCACGGTGCTGCAAGTGGCACACGCTGGTGCACAGCAAGGCTGGCAACAATAAATTCAGGACCGGCACCAGCATCAGCAAGCACAGCAGCAGGCCCAGGGCAACAATCGCCTGACGCTGTTCGCGGCGCAATGTCGCTTGCCGTTCCGCGCCAAGCACATCTTCGGCCGCCACGCCGTAGATCATCTGCACATTCCAGGCCAGCAAGTACGCGATCAGCGCGCACATGGCCCACACGGGGATCAACAGGGAAAGCAGCAGGGAAAGCAGCAGCAACGGCTTGCGCCGCCAGGCTGGGCGCGCGGCGCACGCATCCAGGCCGGCCGGCGCTTGCCAAGCGGCATAGCGGCGCGCAGTGGATGGCCCGTTGGCGAGTGTCCCGACGCCATGCATCACGCCCAGTCCCAGCAAACCGGTGACGGACACCAGCCCCGCATGGCGGGCATCGCGCAGACCCAGGCAGACGCAGGTGAAGGCTTCCCGCCAGGCCAGCAGCCAGGTTTGCAATGTTTGTGTCACCTTCGGGCGTACTCCGCAATGAAGAGGCGGATACGTCGATCCGTATGTTGCCGATTGTACATGGACAAGGCTAGCGCACGCGCAGCGCAGGACAGACCCGACGCAGCGCCATCGGCCTTCAACAACGGCTATCGAAACGCAAAAGCAGTCGCAGCCTGCTCGGCACTGTCGCAAGCAGATGCATGGCAGACCCGGTTTCTCCCCGATGCCTTGGCCTTGTACAGCGCCTTATCCGCGAGCTCAACCAGCTCAACCGCCTGGTTTTCCAGGTGCGTCGGCATAAACGCCGCCACACCAACGCTGGCCGTCACCACGCCGAGAGAATTGCCCCGATGCTCGATTCCCAGCGATTGCACAGCCTGGCGGACGCCTTCCGCCACCGCCAATGCGCCCGGCAGATCCGTCCCCGGCAATAAAATGACCATTTCCTCGCCGCCATAGCGCGCCGCAAGGTCGCCCGGCCTGCGCATGCTGTAGGCCACCACTTTGCCGAGTTTTCTCAGGCATTCGTCGCCGGCCACATGACCATAGATGTCGTTATATTGTTTAAAGAAGTCGACATCGATCAACACCAGCCCAAGTGAACTATTTTCACGCTGCGCACGGCTGAACTCTGCAAGCAGCGACTGGTCAAAGTGGCGCCGGTTCGCGAGCCCCGTCAACCCATCCTGACTGGCAAGGCGGGCCAGGGTTTCATTGATCAATTCCAGCTCGTTGCGCGCCTCGACCAGTCCCGCCTCGCTTTTTACCCGCAAATCGATCAGCCGCACCACGCGGTATCCGATAAACGCGATCAGCAGTACCAGCACCCCGCCCACGGCGTTTTGCATCACCGTATCGAGGCGCCAAGCAGCGAGGACTTCATCCTGTGACAATGCGGCAGAGACCACCAGCGGGTATTCTTCGACTCTTCGATAGCTGTTGATACGCATCACGCCATCGACCCGCGACCTGAACACGGCAGTGCCAACGGGACTTTTGGGCAAATAATCATGAAATAAGGGAAACTGCGAAAGATCGCGCCCCAGCAAACTTTCATCGAACGGCCTGCGCAATAAAAGAATGCCTTTTCCATTCGCGATGAAAATGGCGCCTTTCTTTCCTATCGAAAAACGTTCATAAAACAGCCTGAAATAATGCATATCGATGGTCGCCAGCGCCACGCCGCCGAAGCTGCCGTCAGGCAAATTGATACGCCGCGATACGGTCACAATCCAGTCCCCCGTCGATTTGCTGCGCACGGGAGGTCCGACATAGGGCCCCCGATCATCATGCGTTCGATGGTAGTTGAAATAATCTCGATCGGAATTATTCAGATTGCTCAACAACGTTTTCTGAGAGTTCACGAGCCAGCTGCCATCCCTGGCATAGACGAAGATGCCGTGCAGCTGCGGCAGCTCGGCTACGCGGGTGACCAGCAATTTATGGATACGGGCCAGTTCAAGGTCGGAGACACCGTCCGCCTCCACCCGCTCCACCAGGCCGACCAGCACCGTATCGGCCTCCTTGATGGTGTCATAAGCATGCTGGGCAACAGATTGCGCCAGGTTGGCGCTTTCACGGGCCGCTTCATTCAGTTGCACCTCGCGTGCACGCAAGGTCATCCATAACTGGATCGCCAGCAGCGACAGGCACACCAGCACGACAAATGAGATCGCCAACGGCAGCAAGGAGAATCCCCGGAAGCCAGCTCCCAGCAATCGTGGCGGCAAGCTGCGTGACCTGGTCATGGATACACTCCCGGTTTGATATCCGGCAAAGTGTGCACGAAATAGGCAGCGACATACTCACACATCGTCACGAAAGATATAAAAAAGTCACGACGACACTTGCCGGGCAAGGTGTTCTCTCCGCCATGGTGGCGCGAATCCTGTTCCAGCCCGCAATTGTTTGCGGTAGCGCAATCCTGTATGGAGCGGAATGCGAAACAATACTAGTTCCCCCAGCGTTGCGTATAGCGGAGTCGAGCATGCTCGAAGTACAGCCCAGGGACAAGCGTGGCTTTTTCATCCTGCCCCAGGCACCGGAGGCTGAATACTCGGCTTGCATGCTGCACCATGGCGCTCGCTCTATTCTCGCCGTCCCAAGCCGCGGACAAGCCGCCGGCATGGACTGGCGAACCACGGCCCTTGCGGGGTGACTATCAGATCTATGGAGGAACCTTGTCCGAAATGCTGCCGCCCACGCGAAACGACCGGAAAGTGGCAATCATGGTCAAAAGGGAATTGGCACGGGAACTATTTACCAAGATCGGGCCCGACGTGAAACAGGAGCAGGCATGCAGCTCCTCGGCAGACTACCGGGAGCGGCGCAGGGGGGACATTACCTGCTCTCATACAAAAGGAGCAGCATACGCATGCTATTTCGGACTCGATTTGCGTACGGGAAAAGGGATGTATGGAGCGATCTGCTAGCCTGAATTCTGCCTGACTTTGGTAGAACCAAGGCCAGGCACATGGCGCTGCAGCCCTCCTATCTTCGACTCAACGGCACATACTCGCCCGGCAAGCCCGCCACTTCCAGCGCATCGGCAAACGCCAATAAAAACTTCGCCGGGCCATGTTCGGACACCAGCAGGGAAGCGCCCTTGTGGCGCAGCAGTTTCAAGACTTCCTGCTGGTGCGCCTGGTATTCACCGGAGTTGCCATAAAACGTTTGATACATCTCAAGGGTTTCCATGGCCTTGGCGGCCAGGATGAATTCGGGTTTGTCCATGATGTCTCCTCGTTGTTATTGCTGCCGAAACCACGAAAAAATCCGCCAGGACGTCAATTCGGCACGGCAAGCCCGTGCCGGTCGCACTGCCTTGCGGCAACCACATCCGTATTTCCATCATACGCCTCAAGCCGGCCGTTGCGCCGTCCTGCCGTGCATCTTTTTCTATCGCGCCCGTCCGGTGCCATCGCTACGGTGCGCACGCTAGCCGTGTGATCCCGCGCATGGCATCATGCGCGTTGCCCATCCCTAATAACGACATATGGACCAATATCACTTCCTCGTAGGCGAATTCAAGAAAAATAGCCCCTTTATTCCCGCCACGGCCAGCGCGCAGTTGTTCACCTGGTTCGAGCACATCGGCGAATCCGTCGAGCGCTACGGCAACAAGCGCGGCAAGATCGTCAAGTTCTCACAGCGAAATTACGAGAAGATGCTGTTCGCGCCAGAGACCGACGGCATCGGGCTGCTTTCGCCGCGCATCGTGCCGCCCGACGAAGCTGACGAGGCCGTCAACTGCGACGCGCAGGCGATGTATTCATCGGGCTCGGAGCTGGTTCTGTCCATCCGCGCCAGCAAGCTTGCGCTGGCGCCGCTGTTCGACGGTGCGCGGGCCATACCCGGCCTGTTTGAGCATTGCGAATACGTGTACTGCTACGCTGAAACGCAGGGCTATGGCACCGGCTACGCACTCGGCTACCGGCAGATCGATGAGGCCCATCCGATGACCTTTGGCACGCCTTGCCCCGCCAATAACTGGGCCGCCGTCAAGCGGCGCGGGTTGCAAGATGCGCACCTGCGCGATGTCTATCCCATCAACGGTTTCACGCCAGCCAGGCTGGATGCGCTGCCGCCCGGGCGCCGGCAAGCGCTGCGCGCTGCGATGCAAGCCCATGGTCGCTGTGAAGACCATGCCGGCTGGATCTTCTGGTACCTGCAGCCCGGGGAACTGGAAGCGGCCCGCGCCGCACTGAACGCACACGCCATGCTGGGCGCCTACATCAACCACCGACACCCATGAGCACACATTTATCGCTGCACTGCTATCTGCAGGACGCCGCCGCCGAGCGGCCCCTGCCCTGTTCCGACGTGACCATCCAGGCCGACCCGGCCACCTTGCGCGCCATTGCCCATTTTTTGCTGGCCAGCGCGGACGCGTTTGATCTGGCGCAAGACCGGGCCGGCATGCACGCGCATCTGCAAGACGAGTGGGAAGGCTGGCAGGACGACTTCCCCGACCTCGTCGTCGTGGCGGCATAGACTGGCGCCCCGCCTGGCGCGCGTCGGGTAACATACGCCACCTTTGCCCTACAGAGAACCTTGATGCCCGATTTCCGAACCGTCCTGCCGCCGCTGCGCGCCGCCGTGCTGGCCGCCGCGCTGGCCAGCCTGTCCGCCTGCGCCAGCCCGCCCGCGCACGAAACGCTGTTCCTCGCCACCACCCTGACCGCCCCGCATTCCTTCACCAAGGGCATCGAAGGGCCCGCCGTCGATGCGGATGGCAATATCTATGCCGTCAACTTTGCGCGCCAGCAAACCATCGGCAAGGTCAGCCCCGGCGGCCTTGGCGAGGTCTACCTGACCCTGCCCGGTACCAGCATCGCCAACGGTATCCGCTTCGGCAGCCGGGGGCAGATGTACCTGGCCGACTACATGGAACACACGATCTACCTGGTCGATCCGGCCACGCGCGCATTGTCCATCCATGCGCGCGAGCCGCGCATGACGCAGCCGAATGACATCGCCATCACGGCCGACGACGTGCTGTATGCGAGCGACCCGAACTGGAAGGAAAACACGGGCCGCGTGTGGCGCATCGCGCAAGATGGCACGGTGACACTGGCGCTCGACACCATGGGCACGGCCAACGGCATCGAAGTGAGTCCCGACGGTAAGATTTTGTATGTAAATGAAAGCGTGCAGCGCAATATCTGGATGTATGACATCGCCGCGGACGGCAGCCTGAGCGGCAAGCGATTGCTGATCAAGTTCGACGATTTCGGCATGGACGGCATGCGCGTGGACGTCGACGGCAACCTTTACGTGACGCGCTACGGCAAGGGCAGCGTCGTCAAATTGTCGCCGCAGGGCCGCATCTTGCGCGAGATCAGCGTGCCCGGTGCCAAACCCAGTAACATCACCTTTGGCGGCCCCGATGGCCGCACGGCGTACGTGACGGAAGTGGTGCAGGGACGTCTGCTGCAGTTCCGCGTCGACCGCCCGGGCCTCGAGTGGCAGCGGGCGCAGCAGCACAAGCAAAATGTGGCGACGGCAGCGGCGGCAGCGCCGCCCGCTCCGCCTGCCGCGACCGGCAACGTCAGCGCGGAATGATGCGTTCTGCCTTCAACTTCTCGAACAGATTGATGAAGGCATCCTGCGTATCCTGGTAATCAAGAAAGCCCGCATTGCGGCTCTTGCCCATGTCCGTCATGACTTCCATCGGCCGTCCCAGGTCGGCATCCGTATGCCACCAGGAGGCGAGGCGGCCGATATCGGGCTCCGCCAGCCCATGCTGCTGCGCGATGGCGCGCCATTGGGCGGGCGCGTCCTGCATGCGGCCAGCCAGTGGCGCCATCGTCTCCGGCAAATCCGCCGCTGCCACGCCGAAGTAGGCGGCAAGGCGCGGCCACAGCCACTTCCAGCGGAACACGTCGCCATTGACGATATTGAAGTCTTCGTTGCGCGCGGCGGGGCTGTCAGCCGCCCATGCCAGGTGGCGCGCGATCTGGCCCGCGTCCGTCATGTCGGACAAGCCGTGCCACTGCGCGGGCGAACCGGGAAAGACGAATGGCGCGCCGCTGGCCTTGCACAGATTCGCATACACGGCCAAGGTCAGGCCCATGTTCATGGCATTGCCCAGCGCGTAGCCGATGATGGTGTGCGGACGGTGCACGCTCCACGTAAAACCGTATTGCGCGGCCGCGTCGAACAGCCGGTCTTCCTGTGCATAGTAAAAATTCTCGACAGCTTGCCGGCCCTGCTCTTCGCGAAACGGCGTGACGGGCACGGCTCCCTGTCCATACGCGTCGAACGGCCCCAGATAGTGCTTGAGGCCCGTGACCAGCGCCGCATGGCGCAAGTGGCCGTTCGGTCCCAGCGCGGCCAGCACATTGGCGACCATGGCGCCATTGACGCGGATGTTTTCCTGTTCGTTGGCCTGGCGCGCCCAGGCCGTGAAAAAGACGTGGCTGGCGTCCAGGCCCGCCAGCGCGGCGTGAACTGCCGCGCCATCCGTCGCATCGAGCGGCAAGCATGCGCAACCGGCGGGGACTGGCGTGCGGCCTCGCGAGACGCCCGTCACCTGCCAGCCCTGCGCCAGCAAGTGCGTGGCCAGCTTGCTGCCGATAACGCCGCTGGCGCCGATAATCAATGCGTGCTTCTTCATGAATACTCCAATGCCTGTGTAAAAAACCATGATATAGCGGACAGGAATTCCTATCCGCGATAGTATTTCACCTTATTCATGAAAAATATTCCGCAATCATGTCCGACCACTTGAAAGGCATCGCGCCGTTTCTTGCCACCGCCGACGCCGGCAGTTTCACCCGGGCGGCCGAAAGACTGCACCTGAGCAGCTCGGCCGTGAGCAAGAGCGTGGCGCGCCTGGAAGCGCGCTTGGGCGTGATCCTGTTCGAACGCAGCACGCGGCGTTTGCAGTTGAGCAGCGCGGGGCATGCCTATTACGCCACCTGCAAGCGCGTGCTGCAGGAACTGGTCGATGCGGAAAACGTGCTGGCCGAGCAGGAAGGCGAACTGGCAGGCAAGGTGCGCATCGGCGTGCCCGCGTCATACGGCCGCATGCGCGTAATGCCGGCGCTGATCGATCTGTGCGAAAAATATCCGCAGTTGCAGCCGTCGATCGCCTTCAGCGACCGCTTTGCCGACCTGTTCGAAGAGCGCATCGATATCGCCGTGCGCATCGGCGCGCCGGGCAACTGGCCGCCCACGCTGGGACAGATGCAGCTGGGCGAAGAGCGCCTGATCTTTTGCGCGGCGCCCGCCTACCTGGCGCGGCGCGGCACGCTGGCCGCCATTATGGACCTCGATGGCCACGACTGCATCGCCTATGGCCGGGGAGACGGCACGGCGGCGCCGTGGCTGTTTGCAGGCGAGGACGGGGTGGAACGGCGCGCGGTGCGTCCGCGTCTGACGGTGGGGGACGCCGAGGCGCAGACGGCCGCCGTGCTGGCCGGCCTGGGCATCGCGCAGCAGGCGACCTGGCTGGTGCACGAGCACTTGGCCAGCGGCGCCATCGTCGAAGTGCTGCCGGCCTGCGCCACGCCAGGCTTGCCGCTCTCGCTGGCCTGGCCGCTGGCACGCCAGCTGACCGCCAGGACCGGTACGCTGCTCAAGGAATTGAAGCAGCGCCTGACGATCGGTTGACGTTCAATATAAAACGTTCTTCGCTTCCGGCAGATCGACATTGGCCTTGGTGACGATCACCACGCCCGTATTGACGAACGGTGCGACCTTCTTGCCTTCGATCAGGCTGACCAGGGTTTTCACGCCCAGCGCGCCCATCGAGTACGAACCCTGCACGGCGGTCGCATACAGGGTGCCGTCCTTGACGAAGTTTTTCAGGTCTTCATTGCCGTCGAAGCCCACGGCGATCACCTTGCCGGCCTTGCCAGCCTGCGCGATGGCGCGGCCCATGCCCACAGCCGTCGGCTCGTTGGCCCCGAAGATGCCCTTCAAGTCCGGATTCGAGGCCAGCACGTCGGTCGTCTGGTTCAATGCCGTGGCCATCTGCGACTGCGAGTAATACGTGCCGACGATCTGCAGCTGCGAGTTCTTTTCGATATAACGCTTGAAGCCGCCCACCCTGCCCGTTTCCGAACCGGCGCCGGCCACGTACGACATCACGGCGATCTTGCCCGTCTTGCCGACCTGCGAAATGAGGGCCTTGGCGCTTTGCTCGCCGGCCGCTTCATTGTCGGTCGACAGGAAGGACTGGTAATAGCGCTTGCCGCTGTCGGCCACCAGCGAATCGATCAGCACCACGGGAATCTTCGCCTCCCACGCCTTCTTCAGGGCCGGCACCAGCGCGTCCGGGTCCGACGCGGCCAGCACGATGCCGGCCACCTTGCGCGTGACGGCGTTTTCCACCATGCTGACCTGATCGGCGATGGCCGATTCCGAGGCCGGCCCCTGAAAGGTCAGGCTGTAGCCCTTGGCATCGGCGGCGCTGGCCGTGGCGCCCTTCCTGACGTTTTGCCAGTAGTTGGAATTGGTCGTCTTGACGATCACGGCGATCTCGCCCGGGGCGGCGAAGGCAGCGCTGGCGCTCAGGGCAGAGGCTGCGGTCAACAGACCGAGCAAGGTGGTGTTGAAGGCTTTGAAGGTTTTCATTGTCGTCCTCATGTAATTATAGATTTATGGATGTGACTACTTTCAGCTACTGCTTCAGGCGCGGTTGCGCTTCTGATCGATCCAGACGGTCAGCAGGATGACCAGTCCGATAATGATTTGCTGGATAAAGCTCGATACCCCGTTCATGTTCAAGCCGTTGCGCAGGATGCCGATGACGAAGGAGCCGATGACGGTGCCGGAAATGGTGCCGATGCCGCCGATCAGCGAGGCACCGCCGATCACGGCGCTGGCGATGGCATCGAGTTCGTACATCACGCCCTCGTTCGGCTGCGCCGTCACCAGGCGCGACATCAGCACGCAGCCCGTCAGGCCCGACAAGGCGCCGGACAAGGTGTACACCAGCAGGGTCACGCGGCCCACCTTCACGCCCGACAGGCGCGCCGCTTCCGCATTCGAGCCGACGGCATAGATATGCCGGCCGAAGGTGGTGCGGCTGAGCATGATGGAGACGGCCACGGCGATCACCACCATCAGCACCACCGGATACGGAATGCCAGGAAACACGACTTCGGGAAAGGTGCCGCCCGTGTCTCGCTCGATGCGCCACAGCACGCCGTTGCCCAGTTCGCCGAACGACTCGCCCAGACCGGAAATGGCGCGCGCGCCCGTCACCTGCAGCGCCAGGCCACGCGCGATCAGCATCATGCCCAGGGTGGCGATGAAGGGCGGCAGTTTCAGCTGCGTGATGCAAAAGCCGTTGACGGCGCCGCACATGGCGCCCACCACGACGCCGCCCAGCATGGCGACCGGCACGGGCACGCCGCTTTTCACCAGCAGCGCGGCGGCCACGCCGGCCAGCGCCAGCACGGAGCCGGAACTGAGGTCGATGCCGCCCGTGATGATGACGCAGGTGGCGGCTATGCCCAGGTAGGCGATCGACGTCACTTGCAAGGCCACGCTCATGCCGTTGCTGACGGAGAAAAAGGCGTTGCTGGTCAGGGAAAACACCAGCAGCAACAGCGACAGGCTGCCCAGCGCGGCGAATTTTTGGATCAGTTCTTTGTTCATTTTTTTTAAGCTTTCTGTTTTAATGGACTGCCGCCTGGCCAGGGGTGGGAGCGACGACGCGACCCGACGCCAGCTGCATGATCTCTTCCTGTGACGACTCGCGCGTATTGACGATGCCGCTGATGCGCCCTTCATGGAACACGGCCACGCGGTCCGTCATGCCCATGATCTCGGGCAGCTCGGACGTGATGAGCACCACGCCGATGCCTTCCGACGCGAGCTTGTCGAGCAGCTGGTAGATGGCGAACTTGGCCCCCACGTCGATGCCGCGCGTGGGTTCGTCGAAGAAGATGATTTTCGATTCGCGGTACAGCCATTTGCTGATGACGATCTTTTGCTGATTGCCGCCCGAGAGGTTGCGCGCGACCTGTTTCGAGGTCGGCGTCTTGATGCCCAGCGCCGCGATGTACTGCTGCGCCACAGCCTCTTCCCTGGCAAAATCGATGAAGCCGAAACGGTTGGCCAGCGCCGATACATTCGTCAGGGTCAGGTTGGCCGCCACCGACATGCGGATCGCCAGGCCGTGGCTCTTGCGGTCTTCCGACAGGTAGGCGATGCCGTGTCCGATGGCGTCGATGGGACTGGCGATCGTCACCGCCACGTCGCCCAGGTGGATGGCGCCGCTGGTGAGCGGGTCGGCGCCGAAGATGGCGCGCGCCACTTCCGTGCGCCCGGCACCCATCAGGCCGGAAAAGCCGAGTATCTCGCCGCGCCGCAAATCAAAGCTCAGCGGGCCGAAGACATCCTTGCGGTGCAAATCGCTCACGCGCAGCAGTACTTCAGCCGTCGGCGTCGAGACGCGGTCGGGAAATTTTTCATCGAGGGTGCGGCCCACCATCCTGGCCACGATGGCGTCCAGGGTGGTGCTGGCAAAATCGTCGGTGCAGACGAATTTTCCGTCGCGCAGCACCGTCACCCTGTCGATGATGTGCTGCATTTCTTCGAGCCGGTGCGAGATGTAGACCACGCTCACGCCGTTGCGCTTGAGTTCATTGATGATGTCGAACAGCTGGCCCGTCTCGCTTTCCGTCAGCGACGACGTGGGCTCGTCCATGATCAGCACTTCCGTATTGAGCGACAGCGCCTTGGCGATTTCCACCATCTGCTGCTGGGCGCAGGACAGATTCTTCACCAGCTGGCGCGGGTCGATGCGCAGTTTCAAGCGGTCCAGCAGCGCCTGCGCGTCAGCGCGCATCTTCTTGCGGTCGATGAAGATACCGCGCACCGGTTCGCGTGCGAGGAAAATATTCTCCGCCACGCTCAAATGCGGGATCAGGTTCAGTTCCTGGTGGATGATGGCGATGCCGGCCGCCTCCGCATCCACGCTGCTGGCAAAGCTGCACACCTTGCCCTTGTAGACCAGTTCCCCCTCGTCGGCCTGGTACACGCCGCTCATCACCTTCATCAGTGTGGACTTGCCGGCGCCATTTTCGCCGCACAGCGCATGGGCCTCGCCCTTGCGCAGGCTGAAACTGACGTTGTCCAGGGCCAGCACGCCAGGAAAGCGCTTGCTGACCTTGTTCAAGGCCAGTATCTCTTCGGATTGATTCATGGTGTGTCTCCTCCACTCCACTGCCATAGGCCGGCGCGCCGATGTCTGAGCACCTTGGCGGCACGCCGGTCTGCTGCCGTATTAACTGTCGATCAGCTGCGGATTCCACGCATGCACGGTCTGCCGCTGTTCGCCGAGGCCTTCGATCCCCAGGCGCATGGTGTCGCCCGGTTTCAAATACACGGCTGACGGCTTCTGCCCCATGCCCACGCCCGGTGGCGTGCCGGTGCTGATGATGTCGCCCGGATACAAGGTCATGAAGCGGCTGATGTAGCTGACCAGGTTCGCCACGCCGAAGACCATCGTTTTGGTATTGCCGTCCTGGACGCGCTTGCCGTTCACTTCCAGCCACAGGCCCAGGTTTTGCGGGTCCACCACTTCGTCGCTTGTGACCAGCCAGGGGCCGATCGGGCCGAAGGTATCGCATCCCTTGCCCTTGTCCCACTGGCCGCCGCGCTCCAATTGGTATTCGCGTTCCGACAAATCGTTCACCACGCAGTAGCCGGCCACGTGCGACAGCGCCTCCGCTTCGCTCACATAGCGCGCGGTGGTGCCGATCACCACGCCCAGCTCCACTTCCCAGTCGCTTTTGTGCGAATCCTGCGGCAGCACGACGGCGTCGTTGGCGCCGATGATGGCGCTGGTGGCCTTCATGAACAGCACCGGCTCAAACGGCACGGCCATGCCCGATTCGGCCGCATGGTCGGCATAGTTCAGGCCCACGCACAAAAACTTGCCCACGCCCTGCCACGGCGGCGCGATGCGGCCGGGGTTGGCCACCACCGGCAGGCTGGCGATGTCGATGGCGGCCAGGGTCGCCAGGCCATCCTTGCCCAGGGTCGCAGCCGTAATATCGGGCAGCACGCCGGACAGGTCGCGTACGGCGCCGTCAGCATCGATCAAGGCAGGTTTTTCAGCGCCCTTGGCGCCATAACGCATCAGTTTCATGTGGTTCTCTCGTTGTAGTGATTAATTTGACCAGCCGCCATCGATGACGTGCACCATGCCGGTGGTAAAGGCGGATTCGTCGGAGGCCAGATACACGGCCAGGGCGGCGATTTCCTCTGCCCTGCCCACTCGTCCCATCGGCTGGCGGGCCACGAAAGCGGCTTGCACTTCATCGACGCTCACGCCCGTCGCTGCCGCCTGGGCGGCAATGCGTTCCTTCAGCGACGGCGACTCGATGGTGCCGGGACAGATCGCATTGCAGCGGATGCCGCGCGTGACGAAATCGGCGGCCACCGACTTGGTCATGCCCACCACGGCCGCCTTCGAGGTGCCATAGATAAAGCGGTTCGGCGCCCCCTTCACGCTCGACGCCACCGACGACATATTGACGATGGAACCGCCGCCCCTGGCCAGCATGCCGGGCAGCACGGCGCGCATCAGCCGGTACATGGAGCGGGCATTGATGTCGAAGGAACGGTCCCAGGCCGCATCGTCGCAATCGAGAATGGTGCCGCCATCGACGAAGCCGGCGCAATTGAACAGGATATCGACGGGGCCGATCTCGTCGGCCAGCGCAGTGATCGCCGCGCCATCGGTCACGTCGAGCAGGCGGATGGCGCAGCCCGTCGCTTCCTTCAGCGCGTCGAGCTGCGCCTGGTTGATATCGGTGGCGATCACGGTGGCGCCTTCGCGCACGAACGCTTCGGCCGTGGCCCGGCCGATGCCCTGGCCGGCGGCGGTGAGCAGGGCGATTTTTCCTTGTAGTCTGGCGGTCATGTTGTCTCCTTGTTTTGGGCCTAAGCCATATGAAATACGTGTTCCATCATCGCCCAGTGCTCGCCCTCGGCTCGCGAGGCCAGCGGCTGCTGACACGGGGCGCAAAAGGTCCACCAGCGCTGCGTTTCCGGGTCGGCGGCGATGGCCGCCATGTCCGCGTCAAAATCCTCGCCGTGGTACTCCCAGTAGCCAAACAGCAGGTTTTCCGGCTCGCGCAAAAAGATCGAATAATTGCCGACATGCGCTTGCGCCAGCCGTTCCTGCACCTGCGGCCAGACTGCGGCATGCAGGTTTTTGTATTCAGCGATGCGCTCCGGCGCGATGCCGATGACCATGCCCATTCTTTTCATGACGTGCCCTGTTTGATGCCGTAAAAGCGCAGCGCATTGAGGCCGAAAATATCGTTCCGGTCCTGCTGCCCCAGGTGCGCCAGCAAGGTTTCGCTGGCCGCCAGCCAGGCGCCATAGCCGCCCGCCAGGTCGACTACCGGCCAGTCGCTGCCCCAGATCACGCGCTGGATACCAAAGACTTCCAGCACATGCGCCACATACGGCCGCAAATCATCCACGTTCCAGCCGGGCCGCGCTTCCGTCACCAGCCCGGACAGCTTGCAATGCACGTTCGGCAGCGCGGCCAGCTGCGCCATATCTTCGCGCCAGGTACCGAAGGCAGCATCGGCGATCGGCGGTTTGGCCGCATGGTCGATCACGATGGAAAGCAGCGGATAATCGCGCGCGCATTGCAGCAGCGCGGGCAAGTGGCGCGGCAGCACCAGCGCGTCAAAGCGCAAGCCGTGTGCCGCCATGGAGGCCAAGGCTGGCGCCAGCGCGGGATTGGCGATCCATGCATCGTCGTCGAGGTCCTGCAGCATCGGGCGCAGGCCTTTGAGCTTGCCGTGCGACGCCAGGCGGGCAATCGCCGCCGGTGCGTCTTTGGCCAACAAGTCGGTCCAGCCCACGACGGCACGGATAAAGCTGGTCTTTTCCGCTAGCGCCAGCAGGTAATCGGTATCGGCGGAGGACGGCAGCGACTGCACCAGCACCGTTCCAGCGATGCCATGTTCGGCCAGCAGGGGCGCCAGATCGGCGGGAGCAAAATCTCGGTGGATGGCGGCCAGGGATGGCGGCGGCCAGCTGCCGGCACGCGCGGCCAGCTGCCAGAAGTGCTGGTGGGCGTCGATGCGCATCATGCGGCTCCCTTGGGCACCGGCGCGCGCGCATCGATCAGGCCAGCTTCCTGCAAGGCCGTCCACAAGGCATCCGGCAAGGGTGTGGCGAACCAGTCGAGGTTTTGCCGCAGCTGCGCCAGGTCCTGGCCGCCCGGGATGCAGGAAACGACGGCCGGATGGGCGAGCGGAAACTGCAGGGCGGCGGCCTGCAGCGGCACATTGAATGCGCGGCAGATGGCGTCGAGCTGCGCCACGCGCTGGAGTATGGCCTCCGGCGCGTCGGCATAATTGAATTTGCCGTTCCCGGCCAGCACGCCCGAGTTGAACGGGCCGCCGATCACGATGGCGTTGCCGCGTTCCACGCACAGGTCCAGCAATGGCGACAGCGAAGCCTGTTCCAGCAAGGTATAGCGGCCTGCCAGCAGGGTGCAATCGAGGTCGAATTCCGCCATCGCCCGCAGCACGATCTCGGATTCGTTGACGCCGAGGCCCACGGCCTTCACCTGGCCGCTGGCGCGCAGCTGGTCCAGCGCGCGAAAGCCGCCGCCGGTCGTCAGCTGGCGCCAGTATTGCTGCTCGCGTTCGCCATGCGTGGCCTTGCCGATATCGTGCACGAACAGGATATCGATGCGCTCGAGCCCCAGCCGCTGCAGGCTGTCGTCGTGCGAACGCAGCACGCCGTCATACGTGTAGTCGTAATGGGGACGGAACGGCAGCGGCGCGGCAAAGCCGTCGTCGCCGGGACGCACGCAGGCGTCGGGCCGCATCAGCCGTCCCACCTTGGTACTGACGACAACATGATCGCGGGGCCGCTCGCGCAGCGCCGCGCCGAGGCGGTGCTCGGACTGGGTATAGCCATAGAATGGCGCCGTGTCGAAGAAGCGCACGCCGGCGTCCCAGGCGCCATCGAGGGTGGCGCGCGCCTGCGCGTCGCTGACGGGCTGGTACAAACCGCCGAGCGGTGCGCAGCCCATGCCGATGCAGGGCAGCGACAGGCCGCCACGCGGCAAGGTACGCAATTGTGTGACATCCATGAGCCCGGCCCTCAAGCAGCACGCAAGGGGAAGCAGCCTGGCCCCACCGCGGCGAATTGTTTATAGGTCAGCACGAATTCCTGGTGGCCCAGGTCTTCCGAGCGGCTCAGTTCTCCGTTGGCCACGTTCAGCACGGCGGTGACGATCTCGGCGCCCACCTCTTCCAGCGTGGCTGCGCCCGTGAGGATCTTGCCGGCGTTGATATCCATATCGTCGGCCAGGCGCTCGAAGGTTTGCGGATTGGCGCACACCTTGATGACGGGAGAAATCGCCGAGCCCACCACGGAGCCGCGTCCGGTAGTGAACAAGGTGATGTGGGCGCCGCAGGAAATGAGTTCGACGATTTCCGCGTTGTCCGACACGTTCGGGAAACCGAAGCGCGGCTCGCCGTCCGGTACCACGTCGAGCAGGTACAGGCCGCCGCCGGCCGGCTGGTCGCCCGGTTTCAGAATGCCGACGATGGGCGAGGACCCGCTCTTGGCGTAGGCGCCCAGCGACTTTTCTTCCTGCGTGGTCAGACCGCCATCGGCGTTCCCCGGCGAGAAGCTGCCATGACCCATGATGGTGTAGTAGCGCGCGGCCTTGGCCACGGTTTCGACGATGGCGTTGCCCAGGTCCGGGCTGACGGCGCGCCGCTGCATGTGGTATTCGCAGCCCACCAGTTCGCCCGTCTCCTCGAAGATGCAGGGGCTGCCGGCCGCGATCAGCGTGTCGAAGGCGACGCCGACGGCCGGGTTGGCACTGATGCCGCTGGTGCTGTCGGAGCCGCCGCAGATGGTGGCGACGACCAGTTCATCGATCCCCATCGGCACGCGCTCCTGCCGCGCCAGGTGTTCCAAAGCCCAGCCTATCCATTCGACGCCGCTGCTCACGCTGGGGCGCGTGCCGCTGTTTTCCTGGATGGTGATCGTGTGCACGGGGCGGTCGCTGTCGGCCACGGCGCTGGAGAGGCCATATTTGTTGAAGCCTTCGCAGCCCAGGGAGACCAGCAGCACGGCGCCCACGTTCGGGTGCGTCAGCAGGCGGCGCATCACCTGGTCCGCGTATTCGTTGGGGAAGCAGCCCGTAAAGCCGATCAGGTGCACGGGCTGGCCGGGAAAGGCATTGACCATCAGGCGCGCCACATGGTGCGCGCATTCGACCATATAGGCCACCACCACGATATTGCGGATGCCCTTGCGGCCATCGGCGCGCAGGTAGCCCGACAGGGCGGGTGTCGTTACGGGAGCGTTCATGCTTGGTCGTCCTTGTGCAGGAAATGGTGGCCGTCCTGGCCCAGGGTAAACGTGGGGATGTAGTCGCTTGCCAGGTTGTGCGTGTGAATATGCTCGCCGATGGCGACGGGAGCCGTGATGCTGCCGATCAGGGCGCCGTAGCGCAGCACCTTGTCGCCCACGGCCAGCGCGCGGCGCGCCACCTTGTGGCCGATCTGGATGTCTTGCGCCAGGGTGACGGGCAGTCCATCGATGGCGACGACGTCGCCGCTGGCCAATGCTGTCCTGGCGATCAGGCAGTTATCCTCGGGCGACATCAGGAGCAGGCTGGCAGGCCGGGAAGCGAGGCTCATGGCGCACCCTCCCCGGCAAGAACGGCTAGGCGCCTGGCTGGCTCAGTTTTTCGCGCGTGCCTATCGATGACAGCATGGTGCGGCGCGAGGAGTCGAGGTGCGAGCGCATGCACTCGAGCGCCTTCGGTATGTCGTGCTCCGCCAGCGCATGCAGGATCGCCAGGTGCTCCTGCACCGCGTACTGGTTGCGGCCCTTTTCCTCGCCCTTGTCCCACTGGTAGTGATAGTGGAAGACAAACGAGACGATGTCGTAGAAGCCCTGCGCGAAGCGGTTGTTCAAGAGGCCGATCAAAAAGGTGTGGAACTCGCGGTCCAGCGCCGGAAAGGCGTTGTGGCGAGTATCGATCCTGGCCGCCAGCTTCTCGTGCTGTTTGATCAGCCGCGCCAGTTCCGCATACGCCGGGTCGCCATGCGGCAGGTGCGCAAACTGCTCCACGGCCGCCATCTCGAACATGCGCCGCATGTCCGCCAGTTCGGTGGCGAACGAGCGGTCGAACGCGCACAGGCGCCAGCCGCCGCGCGGCTTCTTTTCGATCAGGCCGAAGCGCGAAAAGCCGATCAGAAATTCGCGCACGCTGACGGTACTGGCGCCCGCCTCGCGCGCCAGTTCCGCTTCCGAAAATTCCGCGCCGGGCGGCATGTCGCGCTGGTACACGCGTTCCATCAGCACTTGCTGGATACGCTCGGCCCCCGACTGCAATTCGGAGATATCGAAGTAGTCGCCCGGTATGGGTTTGCGCAGCAGGCGCCGGTCCGCCGGGCTGGCGATCAGCCGCCGCGTCGACAGGTAGGCGATCGCGCTGCGGACCGCCGTGCGGCTGCCCTGGCAGATGGTGGTCAGGAACTGCTCCGTCGGCAGCATCTCGCCCACTGCGACATTCTCGGCGAGAAATTGCAACAGCAGATTGGTACTGCGCTTGAAGACGGTGGCGGGTTTGGACATGGATGAATGAACGCGCTATGCCAGCGAAAGGGAAAGTGGATGAGTGGGCCATTTTAGTCGATATCGGATTGGATCGGCATGCCGAAAAAGAAACAACTGCGGTGGCGGAGGCCTTCATGGCTGCGCTCCCGGCACCAGCATGGCGCGCAGGCGCGGCTGCACCAGGGCGGGACAGAACTGCCGCGCCAGGGCCGCCACGGGCGCCATGCGGCGCTCGATCTTGCCGGCGTGGTGCTGGGCGATGTCGGCCAGGCGGTGCGCGAGGAAGGGATTGCAAAAGCGTTCCCTGACCTGCGCCACATAGGCCAGCGCGGCGTCGCCGTGCTGTTCTCCCATGGCGGCAAACACGGGCAGCACTTCCTCCTGCCACAGGGCTTCCAGCGCGGCGCGCATGGCGCCATCGTCCATCGCCTCGCGCACCGTCATGCCGGCCGGGCTGCCCCGCTCCATCCACAGCTGCGCCAGATAGGTGTGACCCAGGTTCAGCAAGAACAGCTTGCGCTGTTCATACTCACGCAGGCTATTTGTGACCACCAGTTGCGGGTGGCGGCACGGCAGCAGCATGCCTTCCTGCGCTTCGATGGCCCACAGCGCATAGGGCTCGGCCACGGCGCCTACCGGTTCGATCGGCTCGGAAACGATGCGGTCGACGAGGGAATTGATCCACAGGCAGCCCGTTTCCAGGTAGCCGATGAACGCGGCATCGCAGCGCCACTGCCGCGCCAATGTCACGATCACCTGGTGCAGTACATGACCGTTGTCGGCCACCAGTTCGCACGGAAAAATCGAGATGGGCGCGGCGCCGGCCAGGAAGCGCCCGTGCAGCAGCACCAGCAGCTTGGCGGGAAAGCTGGCAGGAACGGCCGCGCCGTCGAGCATGCCGGCGTGATCGGATTCGTCCAGCTGGTAGCCCGTGTCGCCCGTATTCGACAAGATCACGCGCGCGGCCACGGCCGCATCGCGCACCTGCCGCCAGTCGCTGCCCGCTTGCCACGCTTGCGTGACGGCGTGGGCACGGCGCTCTTCATCGACTTGCGCGCCGTCCTGCCAGCCGCGGATGCGCACGGGGTAGCCGCCGCCGCGGCGAAACGCCGCCACGCGGGCCGCGCCCTGCGCGCTGCCGGTCGTTTGCACGATGGTGATATCGCCGAGGCTGGCCGCTTCGCTGACGAACAGGTCGGCGTGCGCCTGCAGGAAGCGGCTGGTGCCGAACTGCAGGATGGGATTATGGTTCGAATGCGCCATCTCAGACCTCGACGATGGCCTTGATGACGCCCGCCTCGGGCTGCATCCAGCGATCAAGCACGCTGGTAAATTCGTCGAGCGTGGTGCGGTGGGTATTGAGCAGCGCGGTGGGTACTTTCCCCGCCTTCATGGCCGCCACCACCTCCTCGAAATCATCGACGGTGGCATTGCGGCTGCCCAGCAAGGTCGTTTCGCGCTTGTGGAATTCAGGGTCGGAGAACGACAGGCGGTCGCGCACGATCGATACCAGCACATAGGAACCGCCATGGGCGACGAAGTCCAGGCCCCGCTCCATGGCGGCGATATTGCCGGTGGCGTCAAACACCACGTCGAAGAATTCGCCGCCCGTGGCGTCCGACAGCAGCTCCTTGTCGCCCTCGCCCAGCTGCACCGTGCGGGCGATGCCCAGCGTGTCGCGGCAGAACTGCAGGCGGTCGGCGCGGCCGTCGAGCACCGTCACGTCGGCGCCTTTCAACGCTGCGAACAACATCACGGCCATGCCGATCGGGCCGGCGCCCACCACCAGCACGCGCCTGGCCGCATCGACCGCGCCGCGCTTGACGGCATGCGCGCCGATGGCGAGAAATTCGATCATGGCCGCGTCGTCGAGCGAGATGCCTTCCGTCTTGAAGACGAAGCGCTCGGGCAGCGCCAGGTATTCGGTCATGCCGCCGTCGCGGTGCACGCCCAGCACTTCGATGCGGGTGCAGCAGTTGGTCTTGCCCTGGCGGCAGGCCACGCAAGTACCGCAGGACAGGTAGGGCATCACGTAGACCTGGTCGCCCACGGCCAGGCGCGAGCCGGCCGGCGCGCTGTGGATATGGCCGGACAATTCATGCCCCATCACGCGCGGATAGCTGAGGAAAGGCTGGGTGCCGCGGAAGATATGCATGTCGGTGCCGCAGATGCCGACGCGGCGTATGCGCAGCAGCACTTCGCCCTCGGCGGGTACGGGCACGGGGCGCTGCTCCATGCGCAAACTGCCGGGCGTATCGCAAACGATGCTTTTCATCATGGTCGTCTCTCTCGCCGTCCGGATCTTGCCGGCGGCATATTATATTTAACGTACAAACTAACTGTGAAAAAAATCCGTCTGCGCGGATTGTCTTTCCAGCCCTGCCAGTGGCGCGTCTTGCTGCGCCGCACAACGATCATGCCGTCATGCCGCCTGGCCCGAACCCCATTCTTTAGCTGCTGTCGTCATTCGGTTTTATAAATATACCGTACAAAAAAATGAAGGTCAACGGATTCTTTTGCGGGTTTTTTCGGGTCTTCTGCTACATTCCTGCTTGCCCCTGACGTAGCGTCAGGCACCATCGTGATGGTACGTACTGAAGACAAGGAGAAGACGATGCTGTTGAAAATCGGTGAACTGGCCAGGCTCACGGGCCTGACCATCCGCACCCTGCACCACTACGACAGCATCGGTCTGCTCTCGCCTTCGGCGCGCACGCAAGCTGGCTACCGCCTGTACCAGCACGGCGACATGGACCGGCTGCACCGGATCATGGCGCTGCGCAAGTTTGGGCTGTCGCTGGCCGATATCGCCAACGCACTCGCCGGCCCGGATCTGCCCTTGAGCGCCATCGTGGCGCAGCAGATCGCCATGCTGGAGCACCAGATCGCGCAAGCCTCCACCCTGCGCGAACGCCTGCGCAGCTTGCAGGCGCAACTGGCGCAAGGACAGGCACCGGAACTGGCCGAGTGGCTCACCACAATGGAGTTGATGACCATGTACGACAAATATTTTAGTCCCGAGGAATTGCAGCAGATGCCGCTGCTGACAGATAGCGCCGTGGAACAGGAATGGAAGGCCCTGGTGGCGAGAGTACGCGCCGCCAGGGACGCGGGCGCCGGCCCCGACGATGCGCAGGCGCAGGCGCTGGCCACGGAATGGATGGTCAAGCTGGTGCGCGACACGGGCGCCCACCCTGGCCTGTTCGCGCGCCTGAACGACATGCACGAGCAGGAGCCATCGATGCAGGCCACCACCAGCATCGATGCGGAGCTGATGCAGTTCATCATCGCCGCCTTCAACGCTTCGCGCATTGCGCTATATCGACCTTTCCTCGATGAACAGGAATATGCGTATTTACTCGCCAACTACGGCAGGCGTTCGGGCGAGTGGCCAGCCCTGATCGCCGCCGTACGCGCCGCCATCGATGCGCGCACGCCGCCCACCGACCCGGCCGTGCTGCAACTGGCACGGCAGTGGCTGGACCTGTTCCGCTCGTATGCGGGCACGGCCCCGGCCACGCAGCTGAAATTCCGCCAGGCGCACCAGCAGGAACCGCGTCTGATGGAAGGCAGCTTCGTCGACGCCGCCATGCTGCAATACCTGGGCGCGGCGATGGCCGTGGTGGCGCAGGAAAGACAAGCGTAAAAGTTGGTGTGCGGCATTTTCAGGCGGTGGCCATGTAGAATCGGCCATCGCCAGTCACAGGAAAATCCGATGCGCCGCTTTTTGCTTATATGTCTGACCCTGCCCGCCCTGAATGCCGCCATGGCGGCCGAGCCGCCCGTGCAAGGCGTGTGGCAGGGCACCCTGGGCAAGGCCAATATCGTCGCCTGCTTCAACCAGCCCAGCCCCACGCAAGGGTCTGACCGCAGCGGCAATTATTACTACACGCGCTACAAGACGCCCATCATGCTGTCCATGGCGAACGGCAAGAGCAACTGGAGCGAATCCGACGCCAAGGGCGACACCACGGGCACGTGGCGCCTCAACGCGCCGCAGGGCGGCAAGCTCACCGGCACGTGGACCGAGCCGAAAAGCGGCAAGACCCTGCCCCTGGCCTTGACCTTGCTGGAAGCGGCGGGCGACCGCGACCATCCGTCCTGCGCCAGCGATGCCTACAACCTGGCGCTGGAAGACTTTCCCGGCACCAAGGTCAGCAAGCCCATGACCTTCGAAGGCAAGCAATACCGCAACCTGCAAGTGGGCGACACCATCACCGTGGAACTGATGGCGCCCGGCGATGGTGTGGCGAAAATCAACGCGCAGCTGCGCGCCGTACTGGCCAAGGACAAGAAAGACCTGGAAGACTTTTATGCCACGCGCCGCGAATACCTGGGCCGCAACGGTTTCACGACGGAAGACGAAGTGTATGCGGAGCCGACTTACTGGTCGCCGCGCTGGGTGACGATCAAATTCTACCGCTGGCCGGCCGGCTATGGCGCCAGCGGCATTTCCATCCGCTTCCGCACCTGGGACGTGAAGACGGGCCAGGAAACGGACGTGTGGAACTGGTTTGGCGCCAGCGCCAGCGATGGCGACGACAAGGCCGAACTGCCGGACCGCCTGCGCCAGGCCCTCTTCAAGGATGTCAAGATCGACGCCGAGTGCAAGGGCACGGATTACGATGGCCGCGGCCGCTTCCATCTGTCATTGAAACCCGAAGGCGTGTCGTTCTGGGAAGACGCGAACGGCAGCGGCTGCGAAAACGATTTTTTACTGCCTTACAGCAAGGTCGGCCCCTTCCTCACCGTCAAGGGCCGCGCCGCGCTCAGCGATTTGCTGCCGAAGAATTAAGCAGCGCCTCTGCCGCCATCTCCGCCGTCGCGGCCGCCAGGGTCCAGCCCAGGTGGCCGTGGCCCGTGTTGTAGTACACGCCCGGTGCCTTGCCGGGCCCCACTTTCGGCAGCATGGCCGGCAGCATGGGCCGCAAACCGGCCCACGGCACGACCTTGCGCGTACTCACGCCGGGAAAGCACTGCTCGACCCATTCCAATAGCGGACGGATGCGGTCGGCGCGGATGTCGTGATTGACGCCATTGAATTCCGCCGTGCCCGCCACCCTGAGCCGGTCCTCGCCCAGGCGGCTGCTGACCAGCTTGGTGGCATCGTCGAGCAGGCTGACCTGAGGCGCGGCCGCCTGGCTGGCGGCGTCATCGAGCTGCACGGTAATCGAATAGCCTTTCACGGGATACACATTCACATGGTCGCCCAGCATTGCCGCCATGGCGCGGCTGGCCGTGCCCGCGCAGATGACGACGGCATCGAACACGGCGCTGTCCTCGCCCATGGAGACACGCACCTTGCCGTGCTCGCGCGCCAGCGCGGTGACCTGTG
This sequence comes from Janthinobacterium sp. GW822-FHT07A03, assembly GCF_058798815.1. Lineage (NCBI taxonomy): Bacteria > Pseudomonadati > Pseudomonadota > Betaproteobacteria > Burkholderiales > Oxalobacteraceae > Janthinobacterium > Janthinobacterium sp. GW822-FHT07A03. The sequence continues at coordinate 223,827 of NZ_JBXAKW010000004.1, forward strand.
CGCCATAGCGGCAGGCCACGCCCAGGCGCACGCAGGCATCGGCCAGGCCGCTGGTGAATTTGTGGATGTCGCCCGTGGAATCGCTGTCCGTGTAATAGCCGCCGTAAAAGTCGCCCTGCAGGGCCGGCTCGATGGCGCGCATTTCCGCAAGCGTGACGGCGCGCCGCTCCAGTCCGCCCTGCGCCAGCAGGCGCGACACGCCGGCCGCCCGCTCGAAGCCGCGCTGGTCACGATACACATGCAGGATGCCGGCGCGGCGATGATCAAAATCAATGTTTTCTTGCTCGGCCCACGCAAACAGGTGTGCGCGCGCGGCAATCGCCATGCGCGCCGTGGCGATGGTGTTGCGCTCGTAATCCGGCATGGCGGCGAGAAACTCCGCAAACCAGCTCAGCTTGTGCCAGCCGGGAGTCGGATTGAGCAGCAGCGGCGCATCGCGCCGCGCCATCCATTTCAAGGCGTTCCATATCGTCGCCTTGTGGTTCCACACTTCCGCGTGCGAGGCCGACAATTGCCCGCCATTCGCATACGACGTTTCCATGGCGGCATAGCGGTGGCGCTCGACCAGCGTGACAGCGACGCCCCGTTTCGCCAGCGCGTAAGCCGTGGTGACGCCCGTGATGCCGCCGCCGATGACGGCCACCGTGCGGCTCATGGCGCCTCCACCTTCTGCACGATGGTATCGCCCGCCTGCAGGACGCGGCCATCCTCGGCCAGCACGTCCAGCCTGCGCACGGGCAAGCCTGACCCGCGCTGCAGCAAGGTGGAATGCGCCTCGCCAGCTGCGAACAATTGCGCCTCGCTCCACTGGCGCAAGCCGACGACGACGGGAAACAGCGCCAGCCCCTTGGCCGTCAGCACGTATTCCTGGTAGGCCGTTCCGTCCGAGGCGGGCGCGACCGTAAAAATGTCCTCTTCCACCAGCGTGTGCAGGCGGTCGGCCAGGATGTTCTTCGCCACGCCCAGGCTTTTCTGGAATTCGCCAAACCGCCGCATGCCGTCGAAGGCGTCGCGCACGATCAAGAGCGACCAGCGCTCGCCGATCACGTCGAGCGCGCGCGCCACGGGACAGGGGTCAGTTTTCAGGCTCTTGCGCTTGGCCACGGATGTCTCCTTGATTGAGTGGTTGCATTTTAAAACTTCTCGGCGTAGACTCCAACTGGTTTTAATTTGAAACCACATAGGCATCCATGCGCGACACGACCCCTCCCCTTCCCCTGGCAACGCTTGCCCCCTCCCTTGTCTGGCTGTTTGCCTGCGCGGCCGGCCTCAGCGTGGCCAATGTGTATTACGCCCAGCCTTTGCTCGCCACCCTGGCGCAGGAATTCGGCATGACGGAGGCCGCCAGCGGCATGGTCATCACGGCCACGCAACTCGGCTGCGCGCTGGCCCTGCTGCTGCTCGTGCCCCTGGGCGACATGCTGAACCGGCGCCGGCTGACCCTGTTCCAGCTGGGCATGCTGGCCGTCTCGCTGGCGGCGCTGGGCTGTGCCCGTTCCACGGCCGCCTTGCTGGGCGGCATGCTGCTGGTGGGCTTGCTGGGCACGGCCATGACGCAGGGCTTGATCGCCTACGCGGCCAGCGCGGCGGCCAGCCATGAGCGGGGCAGGGTCGTTGGCATGGCGCAGGGCGGCGTGGTGATCGGCTTGCTGCTGGCGCGCACCCTGTCCGGCGTGGTGGCCGATCTCGCCGACTGGCGCGCCGTGTATTTTGTTTCCGCGGCCATCGCCTGCGCCCTGCTGTTGCTGCTGTGGCGCAAGCTGCCGCCGGCGCAACCGACCAGTCAACGGCTGGCTTACGGCGCCCTGCTCGCCTCGATGGCGGAGATGTTGATGCACAACAAGGTGCTGCGCGTGCGCGGCACCTTGGCCCTGCTGATGTTTGCCGTGTTCAATATCTTCTGGAGCGCCCTGGTGCTGCCCCTGACGGCGCAAGGCTATAGCCATGCGGCCATCGGCGCTTTCGGGTTAGTGGGCGTGATCGGCGCGCTGGGTGCCGCGCGGGCCGGGGCGCTGGCCGACGGCGGACGCGCGCAGTGGACGACGGGCGCGGCCCTGCTGTTGCTGCTGGCCGCATGGCTGCCGCTCAGCTTTGCCGGTGCTGCCCTGTGGCCCCTGGTCGTCGGCATCATCGCGCTGGACCTGGCAGGCCAGGCCATCCACGTGACGAACCAGAGCCTGATTTTCAAGCAGGACAGCGACGCGCACAGCCGCCTGGTGGCGTGCTACATGCTGTTTTATGCGGTGGGAAGCGGACTCGGGGCGATTGCCGCCACCAGCGTGTATGCGCTGGCGGGCTGGCATGGGGTATGCGCGCTGGGCGCGGCGGTCAGCTTGCTCGCCCTGCTGTTCTGGCGGCTGACCTTGCCGGCTGAAAAAGCTTAGTTCAGCATGGCCGTGGTGGCGGAACCATGACGGTAGGTTTTCAAGGCATCGGACTGGATCTGGATCAGCGAACCGCTGACTTTAATCAAATGCAAGTCCGTCAGCTGGTGCAGCACGCGCGACAGGGTGGCGGGCGCCAGGTTCAGGAACGATGCCAACAGGCTTTTCTTCAGGTCCAGCTTGACCTCGTTCGAGCGCTGCTGGTCCGATGCCTGCAACAGATACTCGACCACGCGCTGGGTGGCGTTCTGCACGGAGCAGCGTTCCACGTTGCGAATGAAACCCATCAGGTGGTGCGACAGGCTGTTCATCATCTGGCGCGCGATGCGGGGCGACTGGTCCAGCAGGCGCAGCAGCGCGTGCGGCGGGATGCGCAGCAGCAGGCAGTGCTCGAGCGCTTCGGCGCAGAACGGGTACGGTTCATCAAGGAAAATCATGGCTTCGCCGAAGCTCTGGCCCGGACGGATCAGCTCCAGGACCTTGTCCGTCCCTTCCATGGAAAACACGCTCAGCTTGACGAGGCCGAAGACCACCACGTAGGCGCCTTCCGCCACTTCGCCCTTGCGGAACAACACTTTGCCTTTTTCCACTTCGACACGCACGACATCCTGGCGCAATTGCTCTAATTGCGAAGGGGAAATATGGCGGAACAGAGCCTGGCTCGATAGCAAGCCATCGACGTTGACCTTATGCATGACACTCTCTTATTAGATTAGCGAATGACTAAGAGTGTAATGCGCAGGCACGGTCAAGGCCATACGTCAAAGGAACTAGGGTTGTCTAGGCCGGAACGCCATGCAGATCAAACAATCGCGCATTCCTTGTGGTTTTTTGGCACTGTATTTATGCTTTGCTTGATCTTTATTTACCGAGTTCGCGCTCGACGGCATACACGGCGATCTGCACGCGGCTGCTGAGCTTAAGCTTTTTGAGGATGTTTTGCACGTGGATTTTCACCGTGCTTTCGGCCACGTCCAGCTGGCGCGCGATTTCCTTGTTGCTCAGCCCTTGCGCCAGGCACGCCATGGCTTCGCGTTCGCGCGGCGTCAGTTTGTCATAGTCTTCCTGCGGGGCGTTCTGACCGGCGCGGAACTGCGACACGAGCTTGGCCGTCATGGCGTCGGCAATCACCGATTCGCCGGCGGCGGCACGGCAAATGGCCTGCCCCAGCTGCTCGGCTTCTATATTTTTCAACAAGTAGCCGCGTGCGCCCGCGCGCAGGGCCGCGCCCAGGTCGGCCGCGTTTTCCGACACGGTCAGCATCAGCACCACCATCTGCGGCATGTCCTGCAAGATCAGCTGCAGCGCCTCGACGCCGGATACGCCGGGCATGTTCAAGTCCATCAGCACCACGTCGGGCTGCAGTTCGGCCGTCAGGCGCACGCCGTCGAGCCCGTTCGATGCCTCGCCCACCACCTGGAATTGAGGATTGCGCTGCAGCAGCAGCTTGACGCCGCTGCGCAGCAGGGTGTGGTCGTCGACCAGCAGGATTTTGATTGGTGCGTTCACTATGTTTGTTGCCTGATAAATAGCGGGAATAAGTTCGGAATCATCTGTTACGCGGCCTGGCGCCGCGCCGCCGGCAAGGCCAGCGAGATCGTCGTGCCGCCGCCGGGCGTGCTGTCGATGGCAAATTGCGCACCGAGCCGCTCTGCCCGTTCCTGCATGATACGCAAGCCGATCTGCAATTCCGTTTTCTTGTCGCGCAAGTTGGCGGCAAAGCCTTCGCCATCGTCGCGCACCTGCAGCGCAAAATCGCGCCCGTTTTCCACGCGCAGCGCCACGTTGCTCGCTTGCGCATGCTTGCGGATATTCGACAGCGCTTCCTGCACGATGAACAGGATCTGCAACTGCTGCTCGGGCGCCAGCGGCGCGCCATTGCCGCTCATGTCCAGCGTGCCGGCGACGCCCGTCTGCAGCTCGAACTTGGCCAGCACTTCGCTGAGTTTGCTTTCCAGGTCGCTGCCATGCCAGCGCGTGCGGAAATTGACCAGCAATTCGCGCACGTCCTGGTAGCTCTGTTCGACGCCCATGCGCATCAGTGGCAACACTTCGGCCGCTTCGTCGAGCTGGCCCCGGCGCACGGAATCGTCGAGCATCTGCACTTGCAGGCTGATGAAGTTGAGGCTTTGCGCGATACTGTCGTGCAAGCCCTCGGCCAGCAGGCTGCGTTCGCGCGCTACGGCGAATTCCTTTTCGCGCGCAATCAGGCGCTGGTTTTCGATGGCGATGCCCAGGCTCTGGCCCAGTGTCTCCAGCCAGCCCTGCTGCTGCGCATGCACGGCTTGCGGGCGCGCAAAGTGCAGCGAAAAACTGCCCACCACCTGCTCGCGCGCGAGGATGGGAAAGACGGCGATGGCAATGAAACCTTCGTCCTGGCAACGGTAGCGCTGCAGCGCATCGACCTGGCGGAAATCGCGGATCTGGATCACGCCCTGCGCCACGGCCGCGCCGCACAGGCAATCGTTGTTGCGGATGCAGTGTTCCTCTTCCACCATGGCGTCGGAAATGCCTTCATGCACGATGATGTGCACGGTGTCTTGTTGCGGATCAAGGATGCGCACGGTGCCGCCTTCGGCCTGCGCGAACTGCATCACGTGGCGCAGAAAGCCGCGGCACAGGGCATCGATGGCGTGCTGGCCCGCCAGCAAGGTGGAAATCTCATGCAGGGTGGCCAGTTGGCGTTCCTGCGCGGCGCTCAGGCCCGATGCGGCTTGCGCCAGGCGGCGCTGGCGCCAGCGCGACGCTGGAAGTTGTTTGCGGGAAGGTTGACTGCGCGGCGCATGCATGAAGAACTCGAATCTGAAAAGTGGTACGCCCGGCAAACGCTGCGGCCTGCCGGGCTGGTAAAGGTTACAAATGGATCTCGGTACCCAGCAGCTTGACGAACTGCGCCAGCCAGGCCGGATGCGCAGGCCAGGCGGGCGCCGTGACGAACTGGCCATCGGTGACGGCGTCCGTGACGGCGATGTCCGCATACGTGCCGCCCGCCAATTTCACTTCCGGCGCGCAAGCGGGATAGGCGGAAATGCGCTTGCCGCGGATGACGTCGGCGGCGGCCAGCAATTGCGCGCCATGGCAGACGGCCGCGACGGGCTTGCCCGCTTCGGCGAAATGGCGCACGGCGGCGATGACTTTCTCGTTCAGGCGCAGATATTCGGGTGCGCGGCCGCCGGCGATCATCACGGCGTCATAGTGGGCCGGGTCGATCTCGTCGAAGCTGGCGTTGAGGGTGAACAGGTGGCCCGGCTTTTCCGTGTAGGTCTGGTCGCCCTCGAAATCGTGGATGGCCGTCTTGATCGTCTCGCCGCTCTTCTTGCCGGGGCAGACGGCATGCACGGTATGGCCCAGCATCAGCAGGGCCTGGAACGGCACCATCGTTTCATAATCTTCTGCAAAATCGCCGGTCAAAAACAGAATTTTCTTCGCTGCCATTTAGTTCTCCTATGAAAGATTGATCCCGCATCCCTGCCTGCCGGACGCACCGCAAGGCGTATCTTAGCGCGACTTGGCAGCCATACTGGATATTTATCAAACTTTTGCCACTGAATGCAGGCATTTGGAGGCTGAGGCAGAATTATTTCAAGGCTCACAGGTCAAATACAGACGACCCTCTTGAAAGCCTGGCCATGAGCACCTCCTCCAGCCCCCTTGCCAACCCTGCGCCTGCCCTGATCCGTATCTTCGACCATCTTGCCGATGCCCAGCAGGCCCGCAGCGCCCTGCTGGGCGATGGGTTTTCCGCGCACGCCGTGCAGCTCGACACCGTCGACGACGAGGCCGTTCCCGTGCAGGGCAAGGCGGCGTGGCGCGGCATGTTCCGCCTCGTCGTCGCCATCGGCACTTCCCAGGAACGGGAACGGGCGCACGCCATCGTGCAGGCCTGCAATGGCTGCGATATCGAACAGCGCACGGCCAGCCACGCGGGCAGCCAGCGCGCGGGCGCAGGTGCAGGCAAACAGGCGCTGGCAGGCTGACGCCTCCCCCGCGCGGCGAAATTATGGCAAGATCAGCGTTCCTTCATTCCACAGTGGAACTTGCCATGATTTATGAAATTGCCCATATCCAGATCAAATCGGCCACGCACGAAGCCTTCGAAGCGGCCGTGACGCAAGCCGTGCCCCTGTTCCGGCGCGCGCGCGGCTGTGAATCGATGCGCCTGGAGCGCTCGATCGAAAACGGCGACGCCTACCGCCTCGTCGTGGGCTGGACGACCCTGGAAGACCATACCGTGCATTTCCGCGGCAGCGACGACTTCCAGGCCTGGCGCGGCCTGGTGGGCGAATTCTTCGCCGCTCCGCCGCAGGTCGAACACATGAACACCGTGCTGACGGGTTTTTAAGCGGGCAGCGCCTGCCCTGCCGCCGTCATGCCGCCGTCATGCCGCAGGGTGATGGAACACTTGCCGCAGATACGCGAGGAAGGTTTCATCCTTGCATAGGGTCTTGCCCGGCGAATCCGACAATTTCGCCACGGACTGGCCATTGCAGCGCACCAGTTTCATGACGATGTTGAGCGGCGTCAAACCGACGTCGTTGGTGAGATTGGTGCCGATGCCGAAACCCGTCATGATGCGGTCGGCGAAGTGCTGGTACAGGGCAAACGCCTTGTCCAGGTCCAGGCCGTCGGAAAACACGAGGCGCTTGGTGTTGGCGTCGATGCGCAGGGCCGCGTAGTGGGCCAGCGCCTTCTCGCCCCACTCGACGGGGTCGCCCGAATCGTGGCGCAAGCCGTCGAACAGCTTGGCGAAATACAGGTCGAAGTCGGCCAGGAAGGCATCCATGCCGACCACGTCCGTCAGGGCGATGCCCAGGTCGCCACGGTATTCCTGCACCCAGTCTTCCAGTGCCGCCTTTTGAAAGTCGCGCAGACGCACGCCGAACGACTGGAACGACTGCATGTATTCATGCGCCATGGTGCCGATCGGCACGATACCGAGCTTTTTCGCCAGGTAGACATTCGACGTGCCCTTGAAATACTCGGGCACTTCGCGCGCCAGCCGTTGCACCACCTCGTCGTGCCAGGCACCGGAAAAACGCCGGCGCACGCCGAAGTCGGAAAATTCAAATGGATGCTTGCGCCGTGGCAACTTGCCGAATTCCTTGACGGCCGCCACTTTCAAGCCCAGGCGGTGACGCCCTTCGCGCATGGCCGCATCGAGGTCGAAACGGCGGAAATACAGTTCGTTGATGATGTACAGCACGAAAATCTCGAAGCCCATCACATGCACCTGCGGCCCGGCCGCGTGCACCAGCAGGGTATCGCCGTCCGTGCTGACCTCGATGAACTTGCGCTGGAAGCGGAACACCGTCAAAAAGTCGACGAAATCGCTCTTCATGAAGCGCAAGGTGCGCAAATAGGCCAGCTCGTCGTCGGCGAACGACATCGAGCACAGGTGGTCGAGCTGTTCTTCCAGCTCGCCCTTCAGTTCGGCCAGGGGGAACGCCGTTTTATTCCGGCAGACAAATTCGTATTCGGTATGGGTATTCGGATGACCGTGCAGCAATGCTTGCCACATTGTAAATTTATACAGATCGGTTTCCAGCAAACTGCGCACTATCGGGGTCATGTGTGTTTTCTCCAACTTCCTGAAGCCAGAATAGTACGCCACCGCAAGCATTTCAGCAGGGCACGATTAACAGTGGCTCAGGCAGCCGCATTGGCCAGCAGCTCGGGAACGATGTCGGCAGACGTGGCCAGACGTACCCCGCGCTCTTGCATGGCAGCAAGAAACTCGCGCTGCTGCGCTTCAAAGCCCGTGACGGGGCTCATGCAGTCGGTCAGCAAGACCAGACGCGACAGGGCCGCCTTGCTTTGCTGCGCTTGCAGGTAATCGGCGATGTGCTCGGTACTGGCTTTGACGCAGTGGCTGCCCGCTTCGCCGGCGACATAAATCTGCTGCGCCGGCAGCAGGGTGTCGAGGAAAGCACGGTTCAGCTGCGTGGCTGCATCCTGCGCATCGGGCACTTCCGCCATGACGGCCGAATAATGCTCGGTCCACGGATTCGAACCCTTGCTCAGCTTGGCCACCACCTGCAGCTTGGCCACTTCCCAGGCGTTGTAGGCGGCGCGCACGGCCGCGTGGATATTCTGGCCCCAGCTACCGATCTCGCAATGCACGGGCCATACCATCAGCTGGTAGCGCCCCGCTTGCTGCAAGGCATCGAGGTAAGCCAGCGCGCGCGGCAAGGCGCCGCTGGCGGCGGGCAGGAACAGGCGGTCGCGCACCTGCTGCGCGCCGATCTGCGTGAACGGGGCGACGGGACCGCCATCGCCCGTGCGCCAGAAGGCGGGGTGGGCGATATCGTAGCGGTGGTGGGCGTCGAGCGTCACGCTGATCTGCGTCAAGCCGCCGCCCCCTTCGCGGATCAGCTGCGCCACGCGCAGCATGTCGGCGTGGGCGCCGGGCACGGCCAGCGCCGGCGCCGCATCTGGCGGCAGCCAGGCGGGAGGTAAATCGCAAAAATCGTTTTGCGGGTCGATGACGAGCAGGTGCAGCTGGCGTTTCATGGCGGTCCTCTGGCGTGACGATATCTTGCATAATACGGGCAACTTCGCTGGCGCGCCTAGCCCGCCGGCGCCAGGACCGTGCTCATTCGCAATAACTTGCGTCGGAACAAGCCAGGTCAGGGGTGGAAGACATAACGGCGCCGGCGCCGCTCGACCAGCTTGACGGCCACCTCGCCCGCTTCCGCCATGGCGTCCGCTTCCGTTGTAAACTGGTGGTCGGCCGACACCCGGCGCTTTTTCACCAGGTTCACCCGGTGCATGGGGTTGGGCGAAGGGGCATAGATGGCGACGTACGCGCCCCATAGCTTGCAGCCCCGCAAGCGCTCTGCCGTGTAATTCACCTCATAAAAATCAACATACTTTATCGGCACGATGTTCGCTCCAAAAATGACATGGCCGGACAGCTTGTCTCTACGGACTGACGCGGTGGGGGTAAAACCATGCGCTCGCGATTGCTTGGGATACTTGATTCAGCTCTCTTTTTATCACGCGGCACAGGAGAAAAAGGATGAATGACTACATCATCTTCATGCATGACGACACGGAAACACCGATGGACGTCGCCACGTCCGCCTGGGAAGACTACTTCGCCATGCTCAGGGCCAGCGGCCGCTTCTGCGGCGGCAGCTCCATCGGGCCCGGCATCTGCGTGCACCGCTCAGGCCAGGCCAGACCGGTCACGCCACACTTGTCAGGCTATCTACGTGTGCAAGCTGAAAGTATAGACGATGCAAAAAAATTGTTGATAGGAAACCCCGTACTGAACGCGGGGGGCACGGTGGAAATCCGCGCGCTGCCGCGCGACTGAGGCGGCAAGGCGGGCGGCTATTTTCCCGCCTCGGACGCGGGATGCATGGACCAGACGACGCTGAGGATTTTCCATGCGCCGTCGCGCTTGACCATCTGCCAGGCTTCCACGCCATAGTTCGACAATTTGCCGCCGACGAGGAATTCGTAGTCGAAGTTGACCCACGCCACATGGCGGTCCTGGGTGATCTTGACGTTGTAGAATTTTTCTTCCGTGCGCTGCGGTTCGCGCTTGATGAAGTTGGCGAAACCGACATAGCCGGCCGCCCCGACGCCGTCGAAGTGGACGTCCGTCGTATCGCGCATTTTCTTGATGAAACCGTCGTCGGCCGGCGAGGCGAACAGGATGTTGGTGTGCAACATCAGCGACGACAGCAGTTTGACATCCTTGGCGATCAGGGCCGCCTGGAAGTCGGCGACCACCTTTTCGATGGCGCGGATATCCTCGGGCGAGGAGGCATGGCGGCCCACATGGGGCGGCGCAGGCGGTGCAGCGGGCGCAGTTTGCGCCAGCGCAATGCCTGCTGAAAGCAGGGAACATCCGAACAGTACTGCGCTTGCCAACTTGTGCATGAGGGACTTTCATGGCGAACGGCTCGCCGGCCTGGCACGGGGCGTGCCGCCGGCAAGCTTATGTCAACCATGGCAGATTGGCAATCCCTCTTTGGAACTAGTAGCGGCAAACTCAGGCAGCCAGGGCCTCGATCGACGCGCGGCCCTTGGCGATCGCACTGGCGACGGCATCCTCGCCCATGGCCACGCCTTCCGCTTGCACGAACTCGATCTCGGTGATGCCGATGAAGCCCAGCGCCGTACGCAGATAGGTGCTCAGGTAGTCATACGCGGCGCCCGGGCCTTCGCTGTAGACGCCACCGCTGGCCGTAAAAATATATGCTTTCTTGCCCGTGGCCAGGCCGACGGGGCCTGTCGCCGTGTACTGGAAAGTGCGGCCCGCGCGCGCCACGTGGTCGATCCACGCCTTCAGGGTCGACGGCACGGAAAAGTTGTACATGGGCGCGGCCAGCACCAGCACGTCGGCCGCCAGCAATTCATCGACCAGGGTATCGGACAACTGCACCGCCGCTGCCGCCTGCGCGCTGCGCTGGTCGGCCGGCGTGAAGAAGGCGCCCATCACCTCTTCCGTCAGGTGCGGCACCGGTTGCGCGGACAGGTCGCGCTCGACCACGCTGGCGCCTTGCGCGGCCAGTTTTGCGACGAATTCGCCGGACAATTGACGCGACAGGGAACCGCTGTTGCGCACGCTGCTATTGATGTACAAGACCTTGCTCATGAAGTGCTCCTGGGAAAACGGGTGACGGGAATGGCCGCATCGCAGCCCTTGCATACAGCATAGTTCGGGTCTACCATCGAGAAAACCATGTAAATATAAATGGTTAGCATCGAATTTTTAGATAGGGAATCATCATGAGAGAACCGGGCCAGCCTTCGCTCGATCAGTTGCGCGTGTTCGTCGCCGTCATCGACGCGGGCGGTTTCGCCCACGCGGCGCGCCAGCTGCACCGCACACAGTCGGTGATCAGCTACACCATCGCCAACCTGGAAGAACAACTGAATGTGGTGCTGCTCGACCGCGGCAAGCGCAAGCCCACGCTGACGGACGCGGGCAAGGCCCTGCTGGCCGACGCGCGCGCCGTGGCCCTGAAGGTCGACGGCATGCGTGCGCGCGCCAAGGCGCTGGCCGGCGGGCTGGAGGCGGAAGTATCGGTGGTGGTCGACGTGATGTTCCCCACCTGCGTGCTGGTGCGCGTGCTTGAGGCGTTCCAGGCGCAGTTCCCCACCGTCGCCCTGCGCCTGCGCATCGAAGCCATGGGCGCCGTGGCGCAGCTGGTGATGGATGGCAGCTGCCACATCGGCCTCGGCGGCTGGATGACGGCCACGGCCAGCGTCTTCGAGCGCCTGGCCGTCGGCCACGTGCGCCTGATTCCCGTGGCCGCGCCCAGCCACGCGCTGGCGCAGCTGGCCGGCCCGATTGCCTCCGGCGTGGCGCGCGAACACGTGCAGCTGGTGCTCAGCGACCGCAGCGTGCTGACGGAAGGCCAGGATTTCGGCGTGCTGGGATTGCGCAACTGGCGCCTGGGCGACCTGGGCTCCAAGCACGCGCTGCTGCGCGCGGGCCTGGGCTGGGGCAATATGCCCGAAGCGATGGTGCGCGAGGATTTGACGGAGGGACGGCTGGTGCACCTGCCGCTGGCCGTCGACAATGGCGAGAATTACCCGATTTACCTGATCCAGCGCGCCGACACGCCGCCGGGCCAGGCGGGCAAGTGGCTGACGGAGCGCTTTGCGGAGCAGCTGCCGCTGCTGGAACAAGTCTTCTAGATGCGCGCGCGGACGGGTATCATGCGCGCATACATTGATCAGTATCAAAAGGAAACACCATGGCCGGCATCGACGACTTCGTCAACAAGCAAAAACCAGGCGCGCGCTTCGTCATCACGGCGCAGATGCTGCGCATGACGCCGCAGCAGTTCGACTCGCTGGCGCAGGAATGGATGGAAGACGGCGGCCCCGGCTTCGACGTGGCCGGCATCCCGCACCGGGTCGTCGTCGACGGGCAGTTTTATATTGCCAGGCTCACCGTGGCACGCCACGGCGAGCCCGAATAAAAGCTACTCGACGCCCAGCACGTGCAGGCGGCGGCGCAGGCGCGCCACTTCTTCCGATAGATCGACCACCAGCGCGGCCAGTTCCGCGTTCGCGTCGAACACGGATTCGATTTCGTGCAGGCGGCGCGCGCGCACCAGGTCCAGACTGGTGAAGCGCCAGGCCGTCAGCTGGCCCGCCGGCGGGCCGCCTTGCAGCAGCACGCCCGTCTGCACATGCTGCACCACCCAATCCGGTTCCACGGCGCAGGCGCGCGCCAGTTCCTCCAGGCTCAGGGCACGATCTTCGAGCAGTTCGCCAATTACCTTGTTTGTCATGATTTACCCTCCCAGCTTCTGGCGTGGATTGAAAGCCATCTCGCGCGCCATGGTTGCATACAGTTCGCGCGCCTTGTCGTCGTTCGCCGGCGGCAGCACCACTTCCAGCAGCAGATACAGATCGCCCGGCTGGGCGGCGGGAATACCGCGCCCCTTCAGGCGCAGCTTGCGCCCCGTCTGCGAATTGGGCGGCACGGTGACGGACACCGTGCCCGATGGCGTAGGCACATCGATTTCGCCGCCGAGCGCCGCTTCCCACGGCGTGACGGGCACCGTCTCGAACACGTCGCGCCCTTCCACCTTGTAGCGCGCGTCTGGCCGGAAGCGGATTTCCAGGTACAAGTCGCCGGCGGGCGCGCCACCGCTGCCGGGATTGCCCTGCCCCTTCATGCGCAGCTGCTGCCCTTCCGTGACGCCTTTCGGTATCGTCACTTCCAGGGTGCGCTCGCGCGTCACCACGTGGCCTTGCGCATCCGCTTCGGGCACGCGCATGACGATGTGGCGCCTGGCGCCCTGGTAGCTGTCCTGCAGGTCGATGGTGATGGCGGCGTGACTGTCTTCGCCCTGCATCTGGAAACTGCCGCCGGCGCGGCGGCGCCCGCCCACGTGGGCGAACAGGTCGGCAAAGAAGTCGCTGTCGTCGGCGCCAGACGATTCGTAGCCCGAACCCCAGTCCGGCGGCGGCCGGAAGGGCTGGCCCTGCGCGCCCTGGTTACGCCCCAGTTCATCGTAGGCGGCGCGCTTTTCCGCGTCGCCCAGCACGCCGTAGGCCTCGTTGAGGGCCTTGGTGCGCTTGTCGGCGTCCGGCTCCTTGCTCACGTCGGGATGGTATTTGCGTACCAGCTTGCGGTACGCCTTCTTGATCTCGGCCTCGGTCGCCGTCTTCTCGACGCCAAGCTCCTTGTAGTAGTCCTTGTATTCCACCGTGCCTGCTCCCCATGGTTGAACTGCCTGTGGGAAGAGTACACGAATTGGGCCGTGGACAGCGTGTGCACGATACAACACCGCCCACGGGGCACAGGGCGCGCGGGCGGTGAAAGCGGCAGCGAAAAACGCCTAGCGCACGCGGCGCACGGAAGAAATGCGGCGGTCGAGGCCACCGTGCAGGCGGCCGTAGCTGCCTGGCCCCATCACCACGCAGCGGCCACGGAAGTTGGCATCGACGCAGAATTCCCAGCGGCCGTAATTGACGACGACCGATTCGGCGCGGTCGTTGAAGCCATAGCGGCTCAAGTCGTGCACCTCGCGGTCCAGGCGCACGGGCCGGCCGCGCATGCCGGCATCGGGGAACAGCAGCACGGCGCCATTCATGTCGGGACGATGGCCGCCGCCATGGCCGGGATAGCCGGGATGAGGACGTTCCGGACGCGGCGGGTAAGGCCGGTGGTCGCCGCCGCCATGGCCCGGGCGGCCCACTTCGCGCACGGAGGAAACGGCATCGTTCATGCCTGGCATGGTGTCGTAGCGGCCAGGCTGCAGCACGCGGCAGTTGCCCCGGTAATTGGCGTCCTTGCACACTTCCCAGGTACCCGAGCGCACGATGATGCTCGAGGTCTTGTCGTTAAAGCCCATGCGCGACAGGTCGCCCGTGTCGGAGCGCAGGGTGACGGGGCGGCCGCGGAAACCGGCGTCCTCGAACAGCGTGATTTCGCCCGCCGATGCGGCGAGGGGGGCAAGGAAGGTGGCGGCGCACAACAGCGCGGGCCGGAAAGATCGAACCATGACAACTCCAATACTGATGACATTTTCGCCAGTGTAGACCAGGCGGCAGGCGGCGAGTGTAACAAAGGGAAAGCAAATGTCAGCGCACGGCAGCGAATGTAAAAACCGCCTGGAGGGATCAACCCGGCAGGCGGCCTGTCAGCACGACGTCAGGACGGGATCAGCGCACGCGGCGCAGCGAGGAAATCTGGTTTTCCATGCTGTTCAGGCGGCCATATTCGCCCGGCCCGATCACTTCGCAGCGGCCATGGAAATTCGAATCGCTGCACACTTCCCACTGGCCCTCGTTGACGACGATGGACGAGGCGCGGTCGTTGAAGTTGTAGCGCACCAGGTCTTCCGCATTGCGGTCCAGCGCCAGCGGCTCGCCGCGCATGCCCGCTTCGGGGAACAGCAGGACGGCGCCGCGCTGCTGGTACTGCGGCTGCTGGTATTGCGGATATTGCGGCTGGTCGTACTGCGGCCGCTGGTACTGATTATCGTACTGCTGCTGGCGGCGCGCTTCGCGTTCGTCGACCATGCGCGCCGACGAGACCCGTCCATCGAGGCCGCGTCCCAGGTCGTCATGGCGGCCAGGGCCGAAGATGCGGCACACGCCGTTGTAGTTCGAATCGCTGCACAGCTGCCAGTAGCCGTTATAAACGACGATGCTGGTGGTGCGGTCGTTGAAGCCGATACTGACGAAATCGTCCGTGTCGCGGTTCAGGCGCGCCGAGCCGCCATTCTGGCCGGCACCCGAATACACTTCCAGCGAGCCGCCACGGCCATAGCCGCCATGGCCCCGGTCGGGATCGCGTCCCGGGCGTCCCGGATTGTTGCCATCGCCGCGTCCCGACTCGCGCACCGAACTGATGGCGTCATTCATGCCCGGCAGCGAGCGGTATTCGCCCGGTCCCAGGGTGCGGCAATTGCCGCGGAAACCGGCATCGGTACACACATCCCACGTACCCGAACGCACCAGGATGCTCGACACCTTGTCGTTAAAGCCCATGCGCGACAGGTCGTCCGTCGTTTCGCGCAGGTTCACCGCGCGGCCACGCAGATCCACGTCCTCGAACAGGGTGATATCGCCCGCATGGGCGGCCGCATGGGCCCCCAGCGAGAGCAGCAAGGTGGCCGCGCATGCCAGCGTGTGTTTGAAAGGGCCCGTCATGATTAACTCCATTCTTCATTCTTTGGTGATGATTTGCCTGGCCAAAACGCCAGGATGTTAGTGTAACAAATACAAGGCCACGCGGAAGGTCCGATCACGCGTTCAGTACAGGCGGCGCAGCGAGGAAATACGCTTGTCAAACGTCGTGTTCAGCACTTCATACTTGCCCGGCCCCATGCGCTCGCAGCTGCCGTTGAACTGCGAGTCCGTGCAGACTTCCCAGGTGCCTTCGTTGATGGCGAGGGATGCGGCCTGGTCGTTGAAGTTCAGGCGCACCAGGTCGCTGACGTCGCGGTTCACCTGCAGCCCGGGCCCCTTCAGGAACGCGCGGCCATACAGCACCACCAGGCCTTCGTCATTTTGCGGACGGTTCTCCTCGCGCGGATCGACCAGGCGCGCCGACGACACGCGCCCGTTCAGGCTGCCCAGATCATCATGGCGGCCAGGCCCGAACACGCGGCAGCTGCCACGGTAGTTGGAATCGCTGCACAGCTGCCAGTAGCCGTACTCGACGCGCGCGCTGCTGGCGCGGTCGTTGAAGCTGATGTCGACCAGGTCGTCGCGGTCCGAGTTCACGCCGGCCGACGCGCCGCGCTGGCCGCTGTCGGCGAACAGCTCCAGCGCCGCGCGGCGTCCACCGCCGCTGCCGCTGCCCTGCCCGGTGCCGGTTTCCCGCACAGACGAGATTTTATCGTTCATGCCCGGCATCGAGCGGTAGTCGCCCCGTTCCAGGGTCTTGCAATCGCCCTTGAAATCGGCATGCGTGCACACTTCCCAGCTGCCCGAATCGACCTGGATGCTCGACACGGTGTCATTGAAATTGACGCGCGACAAGTCATCCGTCGTATCGCGCAAGACCACCACCCTGCCCTTGAAATTGTCATCGGTGTACAGGCGGATCTCGCCGGCCTGCGCCGCGAGGTGGACAAACAGCGAACTGGCACACAGCAGAGCAAAGGCGAACGGGCGATTCATGGGACGGTCTCCGGTGGCGGCAAAAGCAAGTGATCGACATGACAACTGATGTCAGTGTAGCCATCCACAGAAAAAACGGTGTAACAAAGTATGGGAAAAGCACAATAAATTGTTACCAAAAGCAATAACAGGCCCTGCGCGGGCCTGTTATTGCCACTTGGCTACTACCTGCCCCGCGTCAGCGCACTTCGCGCACCGACGAGATGCGGTTGCTCATGCGTTCCAGGCTCGCGTACTCGCCCGGCGCCAAGGTGCGGCAGCGGCCACGGAAGCCCACGTCTTCGCACACTTCCCAATAGCCGGAGCGCACGCGCACGCTTTGCACCGTGTCGTTGAAGTCGCGCTCGCGCAAATCGGCCGAAGCATTGCTCACGCTCAAGCTGCGGCCGGCGAAATCGTCGCGCGTATAGAAGGTCAGCTCGCCGCCCAGCGAGCGCCCCGGCAAATGGCCGCGCTCGCGGTCACGGCGGTCGTCCCAGTCGCGTCCCCGGTCGCGGTCACCGTCACGGTCGCGGCCCCGATGGCCGTCCCAGCCGCCGCGCACTTCGCGCAGCGACGTGATCTTGTTGGCCTGGCCGTCCAGCGACGGGTACTCGCCCGTCTCGAGCAGGAAGCAGGCGCCGCGGAAATCGGCGTCCTCGCACGCTTCCCAGCGGCCCGAGCGCACGCGGATGCTTTGCGTCGTGTCGTTGAAACGCAGGTCTTCAAGGTCGGCGACGGCCTCGCGCACGGTTTGCGAGCGGCCGTGATAATCGTCGCGCGAATACAGGGTCAGTTCGCCGGCGCCGGCCAGTTCAGCCGTCATGGCGGCGCCCAGCAACAGGGCGCAGTTCAGGGTGTGTTTCAGCATGGTCTTGCTCCATAGTCAGGATATTGCGGTGTGACTATTTGGTCATTTTGCCAAATAGAGCGCGCAGTCTATCCGCGACTGGCCCACTTAGCTGTAACAAATGATTACCGTGCCGGGCCGGCCCCCGGGGCGCCGCGGCGGACAAGCACGGCGAATGCCGGTAGAATCTTGTGTTTAGTCAAGCTTGCAGACCATGCCACACACTACCTCGTTCACCCTGCCCGCCATCCGTACTGAAGTGTCCTCGCTGTGGAAGCTGGCCTGGCCCATCCTGATCGGCCAGCTGGCCACCGTCGGCATGGGCGCGGCCGACGTGGCGATGACGGGGCATACGAATCCCGAGGAACTGGCGGCCGTGTCGCTGGGTGCGGCCATCTGGTCCATCGTACTGGTTACGGTGAGCGGCATCATGATGGCGATCAATACCCTGGTGGCGCATGAAATCGGCGCCGCGCGCCACGACCGGGTGCCGCACATCGTGCGCCAGTCGCTGTGGAAGGCGCTGCTCGTCGGTCTGGTCGCTTGCCTGCTGACGAACATGGCGGCGCTGGTATTCGACCACCTGATGCTGGAACCCGCCGTGGCGTCCAAGGCCAAGCTGTTCGTGCACATCATCAGCTGCGCGCTGCCGCCGTTCGCCGCCTACCGCGCGCTGTACGGCTACAGCACCAGCATCAACCAGACCAAGCCCGTGATGGTGATCGCGCTGGCCGCGCTGGCGCTGAATATTTTCGTCAACTACCTGCTGATCTACGGCCACTGGGGCATGCCGAAACTGGGCGGCGTGGGCTGCGCCGTGGCCACCACCTGCTGCGTGTGGATGATGCTGCTGGCCATGCTGGCGTGGATCCGGATCGCGCCCGCCTATCACGCCACGTATCCGTTCACGCACTGGGAATGGCCGCAGCTGTCGTCGATCGGCCCCATGCTGCGCCTGGGCCTGCCCATCGGCGTCACGTATTTTGCCGAAGTGAGCGCGTTTGGCGTCATCAGCCTGCTGGTGGCGCGCTTCGGCGTGATCCAGGTCTCGGCGCACCAGATCGCCCTCAATTTCTCGTCCGTCGTCTTCATGGTGCCGCTCACCTTCGGCATCGCGCTGGTCACGCGCGTGGGCCATGCCGTGGGCGAAGCCAATCTGCGCCGCGCGCGCTTCATTTCGTGGGTGGGCGTGGCCATGTCGCTGACGGCGGCCATCGTCTCGGCCGCCGTCATCACCATCTTCCGCCACCAGATCGCGCAAGCCTACACGTCCGACCCGCAGGTGCAGGAACTGTGCGCGCAGCTGCTGCTGTTCGCCGCCCTGTTCCAGCTGTCCGACGCGACGCAGGTGGCCACTTCCTGCGCCATCCGCGGCTACAAGGTGACGCGCCAGCCGATGCTGATCCAGCTGCTGGCCTTCTGGGGCTTCTCGCTGCCGATCGGCTATGTGCTGGGCCTGGCGCCGCAAGGCTTCATCTGGTCGCCGGCCGAACCGATGGCGGCCGCCGGCTTCTGGATCGGCCTGGTCACGGGCTTGACGGTGGCCGCCGTGCTGCTGACCTGGTATCTGAACCGCCTGTCGCTGCAGCGCCTGCGCGCAGCCTGAGACAAGGAGCACCCCATGCCGCAACAACGCCCCTTCAGGCAAGTCGACGTCTTTAGCACGGTTCCCTTCTCGGGCAATCCGCTGGCCGTGGTGCTGGACGCGAATGGCCTCGACGCCGCGCAGATGCAGGCCATCGCGCGCTGGACGGGCCTGTCGGAAACCACCTTCGTGCTGACGCCGCGCGACCCGGCAGCCGATTACCGCGTGCGGATCTTTTCCCCCGAGATGGAATTCCCGTTCGCCGGCCACCCGACCCTGGGCACGGCGCACGCCCTGCTCGATGCGGGCATGCAGCCCAAGGGGGCGCGCATCGTGCAGGAATGCGGCGTCGGCCTGGTACAGATAGAACGCGGCGCCGGCGGCGTGCTGGCGTTCCAGGCGCCGCCCTGCAGCACGCGCACGCTGGCCCCGGCGCTGCTGCCGCTGCTGCAAACGGCGCTGGGCGGAGAACTGGCCGCTGGCGCCACCGTCGCCGACATGGGCATCCGCTGGCTGTGCGTGCCGCTGGCCAGCGCCGCCGCCTGCCTGGCCGTGCGCGCCGACATCGCCGCGCTGACGCCATTGCTGGCCGCCGCCGGCGCCGACGGCCTGGCGCTGTATGGCCCGCACGACGCCGGCGGGCCGGCCGACTACGAAGTGCGCGCGCTGCTCAGCGAACACGGCGCGCTGGTGGAAGACCCCGTCACGGGCAGCGCCAACGCCTGCATCGCGCAGCTGCTGGCGGGCGCCGACTACACGGTGCGCCAGGGCACCTGCCTGC
The DNA here is from genome assembly GCF_058798815.1 of Janthinobacterium sp. GW822-FHT07A03. Taxonomy (NCBI): domain Bacteria; kingdom Pseudomonadati; phylum Pseudomonadota; class Betaproteobacteria; order Burkholderiales; family Oxalobacteraceae; genus Janthinobacterium; species Janthinobacterium sp. GW822-FHT07A03. The sequence goes on from NZ_JBXAKW010000004.1 coordinate 243,515, forward strand.
AGCGCGACGGCCGCGTGTCCGTCAGTTTCCGCGCTGGCCACGCCTGGATAGGCGGCGCATGCCTGACCGTGATCGAAGGCACGATATTGGCCTGAACGGGGCAAAGCGCCATGGAATGGGCGGCTGCTGGACATTTTTGACGAAGGAAATACGGCCAGCAACGGTTTATTCCGTGGCTGGCGCTATCGCATAAACAGGCACGCTCTGGTATCGTCTTACGCTTAGGCAACGCTCAAGCTCGCCTGTACATGCAGTGCCCTTCTTCTTCCAACTACCGAGACATCCATGCGTTTTATTCTTTGTTTTCTGGCCGCGATGGCCAGCGTTCCCGCATCGGCTGAAAAGCTGACCCTGGAACGCATCCACGCCGATCCGGCGCTGGCCGGCCCCGGCGTACGCAACCTGAAGGTCTCGCCCGACGGCGAACGCGTCACCTTCCTGCGCGGCCGCGCCGACAACCAGTTCCAGCTCGACCTGTGGGAATTCAAGCTGAAGGACAAGAGCACGCACCGCCTGGTCGACTCCAAGGCACTGGTGCCGAATGAAACGATTTCGCCCGAAGAGCAGGCGCGCCGCGAACGCGAGCGCACGGCCAGCCTGAACGGCATTCTCAGCTACAGCTGGTCGCCGGACGGCAAGCAGCTGCTGGTGCCGCTGGCCGGCAATCTGTACCTGGTCGACGCGGCCCACCCGGACAAGGCGCGCCTGGTCGCCAAGGGCAATGTGCTCGATCCGAAAATCTCGCCAAAGGGCCGCTACGTGTCGTTTGTGCGCGATCAAAACATCTATGTGATCGATCTCAAGACGGACAAGGAACGCCAGCTCACCACCGATGGCAAGGGCACGATCCGCAACGGCGAAGCCGAATTCGTGGCGCAGGAAGAAATGGGCCAGCGCACCGGCTACTACTGGGCGCCCGACGATTCCGCCATCGCCTACAAACGCTATGACGAAGCACCCGTGCCCGTGGCGCGCCGCTTTGAAATCTTCGCCGACCGCACCGACGTCGTGGAACAGCGCTACCCTGCCGCGGGCGACCCGAACGTGCTGGTGCAGCTGCTGATCGTCTCGCCGGAAACGGGCGCGCAGCGCCAGGTGGACCTGGGCACGAACCCGGACATCTACCTGGTGCGCGCCGACTGGAGCGCGGACAGCAAATCGCTGGTCTACCAGCGCCAGTCGCGCGACCAGAAGACGCTGGACCTGGTCGCCGTCGACGCCGGTTCTTTGGCGCAGCGCACCCTGCTGACGGAAACATCGACAACCTGGGTCAGCATCCATGACGACCTGCGCTTCCTGTCGAACGGCACCTTCCTGTGGTCGTCCGAGCGCACGGGCCGCAACCATCTGTACCTGTACGACATGAGCGGCAAGCTGCTGCACCCGGTCACTTCCGGCGCATGGGGCATCGACAGCGTGCTGGCCGTGAACCAGAAGACGGGTAAAGTGTTCGTGTCGTCGAACCGCGACGCCGTGATCGACAAGCAGACCTACGCCCTGGCGCTGGACGGCAGCACGGCCGACAAGCCGCAGCGCGTCACCAAGGCCGATGGCTGGCACGACACGACGTTCTCGCGCAATGGCGAAGTCTTCGTCGACACGTATTCCGACCCGGCCACGCCGCCGCAAGTGAGCATCCGCCGCCCGGACGGCGCCATGGTGGGCTGGCTGGAAGAAAATGCGCTCAACGCCAGCCACCCGTACTTCAAGTACAAGGCCGACCACCTGCCGACGCAGTACGGCACCCTGAAGGCCAACGATGGCCAGACCCTGCACTATTCGATCGTCAAGCCGTCGAACTTCGACGCGGGCAAGCGCTATCCCGTCTACCTGTCGACGTACGGCGGCCCGCACTCGCAGCACGTGGCCCGCCGCTGGGGCAACAACTTCGACCAGTACATGGCGCAGCAGGGTTTTGTCGTCTTCCGCCTCGATAACCGGGGCTCGTCGCGCCGCGAGCGCGCCTTCACGGACGCCATCTATCACAACCTGGGCGCGGCCGAAGTGGCGGACCAGCTGGTGGGCATCGACTGGCTGGGCAAGCAAAGCTTCGTCGATCCTAAACGCATCGGCGTGTTCGGCTGGAGCTACGGCGGCTTCATGACCCTGCGTTTGCTGTCGGCAGCGTCCGACAAGATCGCCATGGGCGTGTCGGTTGCGCCCGTCACCGACTGGTCGCTGTACGACACCCATTACACGGAGCAATTCCTCGGCATGCCGAAGGAAAACGTGGATGGCTACAAGGCCAGCACCGTGTTCGCCCACCTCGACGGCCTGAAGTCGCCGCTGCTGCTGGTGCACGGCATGGCCGACGACAACGTCTTGTTCAGCAACAGCACGCGCCTGATCGACGCGCTGGTCAACCGCGGCGTGCAGTTCGACCTGATGACGTATCCGGGCGCCAAGCACGGCATCTCGTCGCGCGCGGGCCAGCGCCACGTGTACAAGAAAATCGAGCTGTTCTTCAAGCAGAACCTGATGAAGCCGGCACAGTAAGCTTGCGCTGCATCAAATAAAAAACCGCCGCCTGTCTTGCGACAGGCGGCGGTTTTTTTATACTGGAGCAGAAATTATGGCTTGCGCGTGACAGTTTCCACCGCCTCTTTCACATCGCCAACTTTCTTCTGCACTTTGCCTTCGACCTGGTTTGCCAGGCCCTTGGCTTGCTGTTCTTCGCTGCCGACGACTTTGCCAGCGGCTTCCTGGATTTTACCGCCGACTTCCTTCAGTTTACCTTCGACTTGATCTTTGTTCATGATGGATCCTCACTGTAGTTGGTACATCTGTTGTCCAGCCCGACAAGGGCCGGTACTGCGGCTCACACGCTGCTTGTTGCGTGTCGATGTGTCCATAGTACGCAGTGGGGATCAAAGGCTCTGTACGGTTCCTAACACAGTGCCAACATCGTCGATCAGGCCGTCAAATCCTTGCGCCAGACGGTGGCCAGCCACGGCTGCTGTTCGCGCGGCAAGCCCGGCGGACGGTAGTACTGTTCGACCAGGCTGAAACCGGCCGCCTGCACGTACGCGGCCCAGCTCGCTTCGTCATGGTAGCTGCCGTAGCGCGCGCCATTCCAGCCTTCCTGGTTCTGCCCGCGCGGGTTCGAGCTGAACAGCACGCCGCCCGGTTTCAGGCACGCGTACAAAGCCCGCAGCACACCGGGCAAGGCGGCGCTGGGCACGTGGAACAGCACGGCATTCGCGAACACGCCGTCGAAATGCGCAGCCGGCAAGTCGAGGTCGACGAAATCCTGCTGCCATACGGTGCAGCCGCTGTAGGCGCGCGCCATCTCGACGAAACGGGGGCAGCCATCGACGCCCGTCGCGTGGTGGCCCAGGGCCGTGAACGCCTTCAGGTCGCGGCCGGGGCCGCAGCCCAGGTCGAGGATGGCCAGCGGCGCCGGCTGGCCGATGGCGTTCAGCAGCGCAGCGATGTTCTGGCTGACGTCGTGGTCGCGCGTGCCTTCGAAAAACTGCTCGGCACTGGCGTCGTAATGGGCCAGGGTACGCCCGGTGATGGCGTGGATGGGATCTTGCGGCGGGGTCGGCTTCATGGCGCTCCAATCTGTAATCACGCCATTTTACGGTGCCGGCGCGCTGCGCGTCCGGCACCGTCAATGACTACCAGACGCGCACGCGCTGTTCCGGCGCCAGGTACAGCTGCTGCCCCGGCTGGACGTCGAAGGCCGGATACCAGGCGTCGAGGTTGCGCACGGTGGCGGCGCGGTATTGCGCGGGCGCATGGCCATCCGTGAGGATTTGCTGGCGCGCCGCCGCTTCGCGCGCCTTGCTGCGCCAGCTGACGCCGTAGCCGGTGAAGAAATCGCGGTCCGCGTCCGCCTGCGCCGGCTTGCCCTGTTGCGATAGCGCAAACGCGTCATGCGCGGCCGCCACGCCGGCCAGGTCGGCCAGGTTTTCGCTCAGGGTCAGCTGGCCATTCACGACCAGGTCCGGGAACGGTTTGTAGGCCGCGAACTGCGCCACCAATTGCTTGGATGCCGACTGGAAATGCGCCAGGTCGGCCGGCGTCCACCAGTCGCGCAGCTTGCCCTGGGCGTCGAACTGCGCGCCCTGGTCGTCAAAACTGTGGCTGATCTCGTGGCCGATGGTGGCGCCGATGCCGCCATAGTTGGCCGCATCGGATGCTTGCGGGTCGAAGAATGGCGGCTGCAGGATGGCGGCGGGAAAGTTCAGTGCATTTTGCAGCGGCAAATTGACGGCGTTGACCAGTTGCGCCGGCATGGCCCAGGCCTTGCGGTCGGGCGACTGGCCCAGCTTGGCCAGCTCATGCCGGTAATGAAACTGTTCCGCCCGCTGCACATTGCCCAGTGCATCGCCGCGCACCACGCGCAAGCCCGCATAGTTTTCCCAGCGCTCGGGGTAGCCCACGCCCACGTACAGGGTCTTGAGCTTTTCCTGCGCCTGCGCCTTGGTGGCCGGCGCCATCCAGTCCAGCTTGTCGATGCGGCGCGAGAAGGCGGCGACGATATTCGTCACCATGTCTTGCACGCGGGCTTTCGATTCCGGCGGGAAATAGCGTTCCACGTACAGCTTGCCGACGGCGTCGCTGAGGGCCGCATTCGTCGCGGCCAGCGCCCGCTTGCTGCGCAGCGACTGCTGCGGCGTGCCGCTCAGGACGCTGCCATAGAAGGCGAAGCGCTGGTCGGCGGCCGCCTTCGGCAAGATGGTGCTGAAATGGTTGATCGCGTGGAAGGCAAGGAAATCCTTCCAAGTGGCCAGCGGCACGCTCGCCACCAGCGCGGCGCTGCCCGTCATGGCCGTCGGATGCCAGACGATGAAATCCGTCTGCTGGCCCAGCCCTGCCGCCTGGAAGAAGGCTTTCCAGTCGAGTCCCGGCGCCTTGCTGGCGAAGTCGGCGGCGCGCCAGGCGTTGTTGCCCTTGGCAACATCGGCCGAATCCTCGCGGCTGGCGTGACTCGCGGCAATTTGTTGCTCCAGCGCAAACACGCGCGCGGCGCGGGCCGGCGCATCGCGGTAGCCGGCCTGCTTGAGCATGGCTGCGATATGCGCCTGGTAGCCCGCGCGCAAGCCCTGCATGCGCGCGCTGTCGCTCTGGTAGAACGCGCGGTCGGGCAAGCCCAGTCCGCCCTGCAGCAGATAGGCCACATTGCGCGTGGTGTCGTTCAAGTCTTGCGCCACCCACAGGCCGAACAGGTTCTCCGTATAAAAATTGGTGGAGTTGAGCGGATCGACGTCGGCGCGCAAGCTCTCGCCCAGCGCGCGGGCCAGCCCTGCCTGGTCGCGTATGCCATTGATCTTTGTCAATAGGGGCTTGATCGGCGCCCAGCCTTTCGCTTCGATAGCCGCTTCATCCATCCAGGACCGGTAAAAATCGCTGACCTGGCGCGCGCCCGCATCCGCCTGTGGCGCCGCCGCCAGGCCTTCGACGAGGCCAATGATGCGCTCGTTGGTGGCGTTGGCTAGGATGGCGAACGAGCCCCAGCTGCTGCGGTCGGCAGGAATCTCCGTGCTGCGCAGCCAGTCGCCATTCACGTAATCGTAGAAATCGTCGCCGGGCAAGGCCTTCGCGGCAGCGGGAACGCCGGCGCTGGCGGCCGCTTGCTGGCCATGCGCCTGGACAGGCAAACCGGTCAGCGAGACGCCGGCCAGGGCGAGGATAATGGCAGCCTGGACTGGCGTCCGGGACCAGGAAAAACGCAAACCGTGCATGGCGATCCTTTCGATGTAATAGCCAAAATCATACCCTGAAAACCCTGCCTTTTTGGGCAAAAAACCGTCCCGGAACTTTTTTGCATGCGGACAAAAAAATCAGCATATAGTTGCACGACTGCACGCCGTACCGCGCGAACGCCAAGGAGATTGCCATGCAACTGGAAGCGCTGTTCCAGCATCCCCACGCCCTGCCTGCCGCCCCGAAGATCGTCGATGAACTGGTGCGCAGTTTCGACAACCCCGCCATCGCCACCGAAGACATCGCGCGCCAACTGGGAGCGGACCCGGCCTTGAGCGCCAAGCTGCTGCGGCTGGCCAACTCGGCCTATTACCACGTCTCGCGCAGCATCGGCACGGTGGAAGACGCCGTGCTGATGCTCGGTTTTGTTACCGTGCGCACCCTCGTCATCAGTTCCGGCCTGGTCAGCGGTTTCAAGGCCGTGCCGGGACTGAATTTGCCGCAGTTCTGGCGCTACAGCCTGCACAGCGCCGTATCCGCCCGCTGGATCGCCAGGCAGACGGGCGACAACCAGGACCTGGCCTTCACCATCGGCATGATGCATGCGATCGGACAACTGGTGATCCATGCCGCCATGCCCGAGCAAGCCATGCAGCTCGACAAGATTGCCCCGCCGCTCGACGCGCGCCGGCTCGATGCGGAACGGGTATCGCTGGGCTACGATTTTGCGCAGGTGGGCGCCGAACTGGCGCGCCGCTGGAAGTTTCCGCCCGCCTTTGCCGAGGCCATCGCCGCCTTTCCCGATCCGCTGGCCAAGGCGCCGTTGAACCGCCTGGCCGCCATCATCCACCTGGCCGCCTGGCGCGCGCGCATCGAGGAAAATGCCTTGAGCAATGAAGAAATCATCGCCTGCTACCCCAACGAGGTGGCCGAAGCGCTCGGTTTGCCGCCGTCCGTGCTGGTCGACAGGATGCCGCCGCCGGCCGAACTGAGTGCCGGACTGGAAGAACTCGTCAAATAAATCCGCCGCTGCCGGCAGCGCCACCCCGGCATCCATGGGGGGTTTGCGGACGATTCCGGCGGCCAGCCAGCAAACGTCCCAATTATTTTCACTTTTTTTTCAAAAACACCCTCAAGTTCCCGTTGGAGCCGCCGTTAATCTAGACAAGCGGTAATCCATTCACTAGTTACGGGTGTGCTCATGACCTCCAACGACGTTCTTTCGATGTATGAAAATATTGCAGGAATGACCAATAAAATGGTCGTGGCCGCACGTTCGAGCGACTGGGACAACTTGGACACCCTGGAAAACCAGTGCGCCAGCGCCGCCAGCGCAACCATGGCGGGCAAGGTGCCTGCCCTGGCCGGCGCCTCGCGCCTGCGCAAGATCGACTTGCTCAAGCAAATCCTGGCCAATGACCGCGAAATCCGCGCCATCACGGAACCGTGGATGACGCAGCTGTCGAACGCCATGCCAGGTTCGCGCGCCCGCATGTAAGAAGCTAGCCGCGCCAGAAACGACAAAAGCACCCGCGGGTGCTTTTTTTACGTCTGCCGCCTTGCCGGGAGCGCGGCGTCTGCGGCGCGCGAAAAACAAGGAGGGGAATGTGGAAGGCGAGCCCCAGGTATCTCCTGGCGTCGCCTCGCTGCCGGTTGCATCCGGCGTTCGCGAGCACATCGTCGGCATCGCAAACCGCTTCCAGACCCAGGCGTTTATGCAACGCTACACCTGGTTTGCCGCGCCACACTATCGTTGGTGACTGCGCCAGGCTGGGGCTGTTTTGTCGTAGAGCAAGTCCACTGAATTAATCATATCACCATCTTTAAAAAATAGGCAACGTGATTGGCAAGCGTTTCCATGTATTTTTTCAATATCTTTTTTTATATCAAATTGTAGAGCGGCCTTGCAACAGCATTAACGCGAGAACGGCTCTGCTTCCGGCGCGGCCGCTTCCTCCTCCACCGCTTCCGTCAACACGGGCACATCCTTCTTCCTGCGGCCGAACGGCTTGCGCAGCAGAACCCAGTATTTCGACGGCGCACCCGGCCCCGCCGCTTGCCTGCGCTTGCGCACGATGTACACGATGAGCGCCGTCAGCAGCAGGAAGAGCAAAGTGCCGATACCGAGCCACAACAAGCCGTTGCTGGCCGATTTCTTTTCCTTCTCGGCGGCAGGCGCCGCGTGCAGGGGCTTGGGTTTGCCATGGGGCGCTTCCGCCACGGCTGGCGCGGCGACGGGCGGCACGGCGGCCGCGGCCGCAGGCAGGGCCAGCGCCTGTTGCAAGACGCCGATCTTGCCTTCCAGCTCACCGAGCTTTTCATTCAGGGCCGTATTTTTCTCGTCCAGCGCCAGGCACGCTGCCGCCTGCCCCGTATCCGCCTGAGGCGTACAGGCGGCCACGGGCGCCGTGGCACGGCGCGGCAGCGCCGGGGCGGTCAGTTTGGGGGCAGCGGGCGGCGGCACGAACACGCGCGCCGGACGCACGAGGCCCTCGGCCCGCGCGCGGGCCGCCAGCGCGGCGGCGTCGGGCGACGCGACGGGTACGGCGCGCGGCAACGGCGCAGGCGTGGAGACAGGCGCGGGCGCCGGAACGGCTGGCCTGGCTGGCACACTGATGGCAACGGCGGCGGGCGGCGCCGGCGTCAGCCACAAGGTGCCCAGGCGCACGATGGCGCCATTGCCATTGCCCAGCAATAAATACAGGTGCACATGGCCCGCCTGAATCGCTTGCCGCGTGGCCACGCGCACATAGTGGCGTCCACCGCGCTCAAACGGACTGATCGTCAAGGTTTGCAGCGCCGGGTCCATGCCGATGCCGCCGCCCCGGTACACATCGGGCGAGGCCAGGCGCACGGCCACGCCGTTAGCCTCATCGGGCGCCAGCGCCGTCAGTTCGAGCTCGGCCAGCAGGGGCTGGCCCATGTGCGACAGCACCGCCATCTCGCCCAGTTCGGCCGCCATGACGGGCGGCAAGGCCAGGCTGGCGGCGACGCACGCGATCAGGGACCAACGGGGAAGGATGCTGCTCTGCATGGACTGATCGCTTTGATAACAGGATAAATAATGGGGACTCGCCCGTCTTTAACGGCAGGAAATCCCAAAAATATAGATGGGTCAGGGCAAAAATGATGCAATACAGCATCATCCTGTGCCTTTTTGACGTCTGGAGTACACTCGATCCACCTCCATCGATGAAAGGGATGCCATGAGCAGCAGAATCGAACGCGACAGTTTTGGCCCGATCGACGTACCCGCCGACCGGCTTTGGGGAGCGCAAACGCAGCGCTCGCTCGAGCACTTCCATATCTCCACGGAAAAGATGCCGCCCGAACTGATCGCCGCCCTGGCCACCGTCAAGCGCGCGGCCGCCCACGTCAACCTGGACCTGGGATTACTGGATGGCAAGAAAGCCATCGCCATCACGCAGGCGGCCGACGAAGTGCTGGCCGGCAAGCATGACGCAGAATTCCCGCTGGCCGTCTGGCAGACGGGGTCCGGCACGCAAAGCAATATGAACATGAACGAAGTGCTGGCCAACCGCGGTTCCGAGCTGATCGGCGGCTTGCGGGGCGCCGAGCGCCTGCTGCACCCGAACGACGACGTCAACCTGGGCCAGTCCTCGAACGACATCTTTCCCACCGCAATCCATGTGGCGGCCGCGCTGGCCGTCGCCAACACGGTCTTGCCGCCGCTGCGCCAGCTGCGCGCCACCCTGGATGCGAAAGCCACGGAATTTGCCGACATCGTCAAGATCGGCCGCACCCATTTGCAGGACGCGACCCCGCTGACCCTGGGCCAGGAATTTTCCGGCTACGTGGCGCAGCTGGACTTCGCCGAGCACATCATTACCGCCTCGTTGCCGCCGCTGCTGCAGCTGGCCGCCGGCGGCACGGCTGTCGGCACGGGCTTGAATGCCCACGTGGAATTTGGCGGTCGCATTGCGGCGGAACTGGCGCGCCTGACGGGCCAGCCATTCGAAACGGCCAGCAACAAGTTTGCCGCGCTGGCCGCCCACGACGCGCTGGTGGCCGCCCATGGCGCCTTGAAAACCCTGGCCACGGCCCTGATGAAAATCGCCAACGACGTGCGCTGGATGGCGTCCGGCCCCCGTTCCGGCCTCGGCGAAATCACCATCCCCGAAAACGAGCCGGGCAGCTCCATCATGCCGGGCAAGGTCAATCCCACCCAGTGCGAAGCGCTGACCATGCTCTGCTGCCAGGTGTTCGGCAACGACGTGGCCATCACGGTGGGCGGCGCCTCGGGCAATTTCGAGCTGAACGTCTTCAAGCCCTTGATTGCACACAACTTCCTGCAAAGCGCGCGCCTGCTCGGCGACGGCATGCGCAGCTTCGACGAGCATTGCGCGCACGGCATCGCGCCGAACCGTGGTCGCATCGCCGAACTGATGGAACGCTCCTTGATGCTGGTCACGGCGCTGGCGCCGCACATCGGCTACGACAAGGCGGCGCAAATCGCCAAGCAGGCCCAGCACGAAGGCACGACCCTGAAGGAAGCGGCGCTGGCCCTGGGCTTTGTGACGGAAGAGCAATTCAGCGCATGGATCGTGCCACTGGAGATGACGCAGCCCAACAAAAGTTAAGGCTCAGCCTGCATTGCCCCAGGCTTCATGTAAACTATGACCTTAGTTGACACCGTCATTCAGTGTTGAAAACACATCGTTGCAATAAGGGATACAATGCAAAAAGTAAGCTTTGATTTAACATCCGAGTTCGTCGAGCTGAACCAGCTGCTGAAGCTGGTCGGCCTGTGCGACAGCGGTGGCGCAGGCAAGGTCATGGTCGATAGCGGCGTGGTGAAGGTCGATGGCAAGAAGGAATTGCGCAAGACCGCCAAGATCCGCGCCGGCCAGGTCGTCAGCGTGGGCGATATCCGTATCACGGTCGTCGCTCCTGTCTGACCCCGGCATGGGGCGCGAAAGCGGCCCCATGCGTCCAGCCAGCATGCCTGCCAGCCCGGCTGCCTGGATCAAGCTGCAAGACGTCGCTATTGTCAGATAAATATCGATTGCAGAAGGGAAGCGCCATGGACCACCATCCCGAACAAGGTACGCGCAGCCAGGAACGCCTGATCGGCGACTTGCGCCAGGTAATAGAAAACGCGGAAGAATTGCTGCGTAACACAGACAAATACACCAGCAGCCTTTACCAGAGCGCGCGCGCCAGGCTGCAGCTGGCCCTCGTCGCGGCCACCGCCGAACTGGCCCGTTTTGAAGAAGAGCAAGTCACGCGCATGATGGACGCCACCCTGGCCGCCAACGCGCTGTACCGCGACCAGACGGGCGAAGCACGCGTACTGCGGGCCTTCGAGTAAATAGCTACGCCGCCAGCACCGCATGCGCCAGCCACTGGCGCAAGTGCGCGGCCAGGTCGAATGCCGGGACCAGTTCGAACGCCACATCGAGCGCGGCGCCGAAGGTCTGCCCTTGCTGCAATAGCGCCAACGCCGCATGCGCGGCCGCATCCAGCACCAGCACCTGCGCCTTCCAGCCCGTCCGGCATACCAGTGCCCAGCTGGCCACCTGCATATCCTGCGAAAACACCCGCTGCCCTTCCCCCGCTCCTTCCCCCTCTTGATGCGCCTGCCACAGTGCCGCCACCTGCCAGCGCGACGCCAGCAAGGCGCAAGCGGGATGCAGGGTAAAACGACGCGCTTCCAGCTGATCGGGGTGCAGGGCGGCCAGCGACTCGGGCGCCAGGCCCTGTCCGTCGGCCGCGTAATGGGCCAGGTGCACGGCCCATTCCAGGCGCGCCATGTCCGGCAGGTAAGGCAACTCATCCACTGGCGGGAACGCAGCGAGAAAATCGGCGAAACGGGCGCCAAACTGGTTCAAATCGGCGCTATCGGATGGCATCTTCCGGCCATACGCACGCGCCAGGCCGCCAAAGAAATCCTCGCCCACCAGCGCCAGCACGACGGGATAGGCGTGCGCCAGCGTGCGGCGCCAGGTGGCGCCCAGATTGCCGCGGTACAGTGCAAAACGCTGCGGCACCGCCGCTCCCGCGAACGCCGGCAGGACTGCCACCATATCGAGCAGGGCCGTGACAAACGCTTGCTGGCTTGCCGCCAGCGCGTCTGGCGCTGCGGGTGGCGGCGGGGTCGGCAGCGCCGCCTCCTGCCATGGCGTTTGCGGCGCATGGCGCGCCAGCATGGCTTGCGCCTTGCTCGCCTCGCCCAGCAGGATATCGAGCGGCGGCACATCCGTGTCCCATTCGACCAGGGTGGGAATGGCGCCAAAGCGCTGCAAGGCGACTGCATACAAATCCCAGACGGGATCGGCCACGGCGGCGCCATGGTGATCGATCACGGCATGCGGCGTCAGCAGATGGCCGCCCAGGTGCAGTTCGCCCACGCTGCCCGGCGCGATGGACTGCATGGCCGCCAAGGCATCTTCGCCGTGGTTGCACTGGTTCACATACAGATTATTGATATCGAGCAGCAGCCCGCAACCGCTGCGCCGTGCCAGTTCCGCCAGGAATTGCGCCTCGCTCATGGCATCGTCGGCAAAACGCAGGTAAGTGGCGACATTCTCCAGCAAGATCGGCCTTTTCAGCACATCCTGCACCCTCCCCACTCTGGCGCACAGCAAATCCAGGGCGGCGCCATTCAAGGCCAGCGGCAACAAATCATTGAGTTGCTGCTGCGCCACGGCGCCCCAGCACAAGTGCTCCGACACGAGGGCCGGCTCGATACGCTCGACCACGGCACGCACGCGCTGCAAATGGGCCTCGGAAAAGCCCTGCACAGAACCCAGGCCCAGTCCCACGCCATGCAGGCTGACGGGGTAATCCTGGCGCAAGGTCTGCAGCACGTGCCAGTCCCAGCCCGAAGGCTGCAGATAATTTTCGGTATGCACTTCCAGCCAGCCCACGGCGGGCCGGCGTTCGAGGAAGTCGCGGTAGTGCGCGGCGCGCAAGCCGACGCCGGCAAGCGCCTGGATGGGCGGCGGCATGGGCAGGCGGCGAACGCTTACGGCTGCGTGGCCGGCTTGGCAGCCTTGCCGGCCTTGACGGAGCCGCCCGCCTGTTCGCACGTGCCCTTGGCAACATACGTCCATTCCGTGGGCAGGTTGTCTGCCTCTGCCTGGCCCGCGCAGGAATGCGCTCCATCGGACGAAGCGCAATCGTTCTGCCCCGCCTTGGCCACGCCGTAGCATTTTTCCTTGTCGCCGGGGGCGGGACCGTCGTGCGCGGCCGCATTGACGGCGGCGCCGGCGCAAAGGCCCGCGAGGGCGGCGGCGATGAGAGCTTGACGTTTGTTCATGGAGAATCCTCTTGCATGGGTCAAAGTAATCGGTAAGTCCTGACGGCACGCCCCAGGCTGCACGATGGGCAACGCGAGGTGATGGGCGTCATTTTACTGAATCGGCCGTGCCATGGCGAACTATGGTAAATTAATTAACTTTACTGGGGCGGGGAGGAAGGCAGGAGGAAGGCGGAAGGCAGCAGACAAAAACGCCCACTCGCCACCGTCGATGACGGTGGTGTGGGCGTAAATAGTGCAGGCGCCAGGCTGGCGCCGCGGGACTGCACTCAGGCTGTCGTGTTGATGCGGTTACCGAGGTGAGCCGGCAAACTCGGCGCCGACTGTACCGGTGGCAGCGCAGCCAGCAAGGCAGTGGCAGTCGAGCTTTGGATATCCTGGGCTTTTTTCAGGACAGTCAAGCCGACGGCTTGCCGCGTGCCTGTCTCCGCCATCGTGGTTGACAGTTGAGCAATGCTTCCGACGTCCATACGTTTCTCCAATGAGGGTCTACCCTTGTTAACGGATGCCGCCGGCAAACCTTTAACTTATTTTTCCAGCTTATTTTCCAACTGCAGCAGCAGCCAGGCCAGCACGTGTTCGCGCGCATTCAAGTCCAGCCATTGCACGCCCTCGCGCAGGCCGGCCGGCGCAGGGCTGTCGGAGGCGACGGCGATCACGTGCGGGTCATGCGGATACAAAGGCGCCTGCCCCACTTCCGGGCGGAACACTTCCAGCTTGGGGATGGGGTCCGTCTTGAAGCCCTCCACCAGGGTCAGGTCTGCCGGCCCCATGCGGGCCAATTGCTGCGCCAGGCTCGGTTCGGGCGCGCCGCGCAGCTCATGCACGATGGCAAAACGGTATGGCGACGCCACCAGCACTTCCGCCGCCCCCGCCTGGCGCAGGCGGGCGCTGTCCTTTTGCGGCGGCTCCAGCGCCAGGTCATGGTGGCTGTGCTTGACCAGGTTGACGCGCAAGCCGCGCGCCGCCAGTTCCTTCACCACAAATTCCAGCAGGGTCGTCTTGCCGCTACCGGAACGGCCGATCACACCCAGTACCGGGTGGGCGGGCATCGCATCGTGCATGGTCACTCCTTGATTGAGAAGGAATGATTATACGCAGCCCCACCGGCGCCAGCGGCATGCATTGCCCAGGGCATCACCCAGGTCAAGCGCCGCCGGATTTTCCGCCATTCCCAGCACTGGCCGGCGCCGGCTTGCCGCCCTGCCGCGGGCGCCGTCCCGCCGTCTTGCCCGCCATTTTGCCCGCTGTTTTGCCCGCTTTTTTATCATTCACCGCCTGCGCATTCCTGGCCGTGCGCGCCAATTGCCGGTGCGCGGCGATCGTGCCCGCCTCGGCATCGGACTGGAAGGGGACGGCGGCAGCGGCGGCCAGCCCGCCATCAGGCGAGCTGGCGGGCGCCAGCGGGGCGAAATCCTGCGCCCGCCCATCCGTTTCCCAGGCGGCCCGCTGCGCCGGCACCGTAGCGGGCACGACGGGCGCCGCGCGGGCCTGCGCCAGGGTCAGCACGGCGCCCAGGCCGCTGGCGGCCGCCACGCGCGCGCCCATCTGGGGCAAGCTGCCATCGGCGGCCCGGCAAAAGCGCTGCAGGATGGTCTTGATGATCGACGTGTGGTCGACTACCTCGTGGCTGACGCTGCCCGGCGCGATCAGCGGCGACACCAGCAGCATGGGCACGCGCACGCCGTACCGGCGAAACGCGGGGTCGTCGTCGACGGCGGCAGGCGGCGGTACATGGTCGAAAAAGCCGCCGTGCTCGTCATAGCTGAGGATCAGCAAGGTGCGCGCCCAGGCGGGACCGCGCGACAGGGCCTGGTAGACCTGCGCCACCAGCGCCTGGCCGGCGCGGATGTCGGCCGGCGGGTGGTCGTCGTTTTCAAAGAAATGCGGATCGATCCAGCTGACCGGGGGCAAGGTGCCCGCCAGCGCGTCGCCGATGAAGCCATAGCGGCGCGCGCTGGAGCCGAACGGTTCGTACAGCTCGGACGAGCGGTAATGGTCATCCGTCAGGGCCAGGCTCCAGGGTTTCCAGGCGGAATAAAATTTCCAGCCGACCTGGGCACGGTCCAGGTGGCGCACGAAGGATTTATTGGCATACAGGGGCACGCGCTTGCTGTCCTTGCTGCCGGCCGCCTTGCCGCTGACCGCATACAGGCGGTTGGGCCAGGTGGCGCCCGGCACGGAACTGTAGCAGCGGTCGCAGACGCAGAACTGCTGCGCCAGGAAATCGTACATGGGCAAGTCGGCCGCATTATAGTAACCCATCACCAGATCGATGTCGGGGTCGCCCGGATGCGTTTGCGCATAGTCATCGACAAAGCCGCCATTGTTGTTTTGCAATTGCTGCGCCACCGACAGGCCCGTATGCGAGGGGTCTTGCTGCGGGCCGAAGGCCGTGCGCCGCAAATGGTGCACGGGATAGCGCACGCCCGCATGCACGTTGGCATGGCCGGCCTGCAAGCCGTCGATGTCGGCGCGCCCACCTTCCAGGCTCAGGTAGCCGAGCATGTGGTCGAACGAGCGGTTTTCCATCATCAGCACGACGATGTGGTCGATGCGCGCCAGGTTTCCCGGCGCATCCGCATCAAGCACACCCTCACCGGCAGCAGCAATCATGGGACCTCCCCGGCCGCGCACACGGGCGCAGCGACCCTGGTTCGACCAGGCCAGGCCAGTATGGTTCAGCTATGGCGGCCCGGCCTTGATGCACAACAACTCAATACGGCACGCGGTAGCGGTAGCCCTTGAAACTGAAGATGGCCGCCTTCGGCTGCAGCTTTTCCAGCACCAGGCCGGGCGCCAGCTCCTCGCCTTCGTGACGCAAGACCTTGTCGATCAACAATAGACGATCGGCCGGATTCTTCGAGTAGATATAGCCGCCGATGGCGATGGGCGGGATTTGCCGCTGTATCGGCTCGGGCAAGTCGCGCATGCCGGGCACGCTTTCCTCGCCCGCCGGCGTGGGCGCAGGCACGGCCGGCGCCGAAGCCGGGGCCGGGGCCGGGGCCGCAACGGGCGGCGGCGCGGCCTGGCCGGGTGTTTCCTGCTTCGGTTCCGCCACGGGCCTGGCATGGTGCACGGGCGCGGCCGTGGCCGCCGGCGGCACGGGCGTGACTTGCGTGACGGGGGCCGGCGCAGGCGCGGGCGCGGGTGCCGGGACTGCCGGCGGGACGACTGCCGGCATCGGCGCCGGCACAGCCTGGGCCAGCACGGCAGGTGCAAGCGCAGGCGCAGGCGCCGTGGCCGCTGCCTGCCAGGGCTGCCACAGCAGCAACGCGGCAGCCACCGCCAGCGTCACGCCGCCCAGTGCCAGCCAGACGGGCGCGCGCCGCGCCGCGCCGGACGCCGCGCCATCGTGCAGCTGCACTTGCGGTGCGTGAATCGAGGGCAACTCGCCCAGTTGGCGCTCGGCCTGCGATTTTTTCAGTGCTTCAAGTATGTAGGACATCTTATTTCCCCGCCACCATCGCCGTCGCAGCGGGCGCTGCCACGGCAGGAGCTGCGCTGCTCAGGCTCGGCTCCGCGTTGTCACCCAGCTGCATCAGGCGTATATACGTTTTCGGGCCCGCCAGGCCATCGGCCCGCAGGTTCTGGCTTTGCTGGAAGGCGCGCAGCTGGCTTTGCATCTCGGCATCGAGCGGCAGATTGGCGGCCGGCGCCGGCAAGCCCCGCTGTTGCGCCAGCCGCTGCGCCAGCCAGTCCACGTCGGCGCCGCGCGCGCCCAGCGGCACTTCGTCGCGCCAGCTGCGCGGGGCGCGCCAGAAGGTCGTGAAACTGCCATCGCTGCGCTGCGCCAGCTGGGCCAGCGGCAAGCTTTGCTGTTGGCCGTCGAGCATCAAAGTGGCCGTATCCTCCTGCAGACGCGTCAGCAGCGCCAGCTGTTCCGTGCCACCCGCATCGCGCACGGCCAGCATGGCGGGACGGTCCAGCACGCGCAGCTCGGCGATGCCGCCCCGGCTGTGCAGGCAGCGCAGGCCCGTGCGGGCGCCCGCCTGGCAAGCATCGCCTGCCGGCAACTGCTCGCCCCACAGGGCGGCCAGCTGGCGCAGCACGGCGTTGCGGTCCGGCACGCTGACGGGCGCGGGCGCAGGAACAGGTGCCGCAGCGGGCGCCGGCGGCGCCACCACGGCGGGTGCTTTCGCCACGGCCACAGTGGCAGGCGCATGCGGCATGAAATGCCAGGCCAGCGCAGCCGTGACCAGCGCACCGGCCAGCACGCCAGCGGCCACGTGCGGCCAGCGCAGGCCACGTCCGGCAACCGGCTTGCCCTCTTCCGCAAACACTTCCTCGGCGGCACGGCGCAGTATCTGGCGCGTCACCTGCGGCTGGTTTTCCACGTAGGCGCCCAGCAGCGCGCGGTCGCACAGCAGGTTGATGCGGCGCGGCACGCCTTTACTCAAGGCATGGATGGACGCCATCAGGCGCGGCGCGAACGGCGCCTGCGCCGTGCTGCCCGCCACGGCCAGGCGGTGGCGGATATAGCTGGCCGTCTCGTCCGCCGTCAGCGAACCGAGGTGATACCGGGCGATCACGCGCTGCGCCAGCTGCTCCAGTTCGGGCCGCGCCAGCATGGCGCGCAATTCCGGCTGGCCGATGAGGATAATCTGCAGCAACTTGCGCTCGCTCGTCTCCAGGTTGGTCAGCAGACGCAGCTGCTCCAGCACGGCGGCGGACAGGTTTTGCGCTTCATCAATGATCAGCACATTATTCTTGCCCTGCGCATGGCTGGCCAGCAAGTGCGCATTGATGGCGTCGACATAGCCTTTCACGCTGGCCACGCCGGGCGCCAGGGCGATGCGGAATTCCTCGCAGATCGACAGCAGCAATTCCTCGACGGACAATTTCGGATTGAAGATATAGGCCAACTGGCAATTTTCCGGAATCTGCTCCATGAAGCAGCGGCACACGGTGGTCTTGCCGGCGCCGATTTCTCCCGTCAGCAGGACGAAGCCGCCGCCGCTGCCCACGCCATACAGCAGGTGCGCCAGCGCTTCGCGGTGGCGTTCGCTCATGAACAGGTAGCGCGGATCGGGGGCGATCGAAAACGGCGATTGCTTGAGCTGGAAATAATGCGTGTACATGGAGACCCTGCGGATGAAACGATCAAAATGCGCGGCGGCAAGCCGAGACCCTCAGCGGGTGCGGGCGGGCGGCAGCGGCTTGTATTTGGCGCAATACACTTTCGCCTTGCTACGGAAGTAGACGATTTTACTGCCAGGCACGGAACCACGGACAGGAAAGGCGGAATTGTCGAGTTTGTTGAAACGCAGGCCCGAGGCGCCGCGGATGGCCGGCTCCAGCTTTTCCGGAGTCGCGTCCGCCACCACGCCCATGAAGACGAGGGGGCTGGTATCGTCGCTGACGATCACGTCGGTAATCGGCGCGCCCCACAAGGTGGCGTCCGTGCGGAACCAGTAGGCGCCCCCTTCATGCTTGTAGGCGGGGCCGAAAGCCGTCAGCAGATAGGCATAAAAGGCCTTGTTGTCGATCTGGTCGATGCACAGCACGGCATTGCCCACCACCTGGCCGAACGTGGACGGCGGCGGCTTTTGCTGCGCCAGCACGCCGGACACGGGCACGCCAACGGCCAGCAGGGCGAACGCCGCCAGCAGGGCCGGCGCACGCCACGGGCGCGTCAATGAACGGCGCACGCGCATGATCAGCGCTTGCGCTCTTCTTTCTTGACCTTCTTGGCTTCCTTCTTTTCCTTCATGGTCTTGGCCGGTTCTTTCTTGGCTTCCTTCTTGCTGTCCTGTGCCTTGCTCATCATCTACTCCATGCCTGGGCGGAAATGCCTGGGCCATTATGACACTCCCCCATGAAAATGCCACGTCATTTCCCCCATGCAATAGATCCCGGCTGGCAAGCACGGTCAGCGCATGCGCTTATTTGCAAAAAGACGTTTGCATTTTCATTTTATTATGTTTTAATACACGAACTTTATAAAAAGATATTATTTCGGCGCAGCATGAGCAAGGCCGGAAAGCATACAAACTGGGGACAGGACATGGGCCGGCATACGGCGGGGCCATGTGTGATCGACTTACAGCCCTCGGCAGAAATACAGAACATGATGAGAAAGATGATCTTGCTGTGCGCGGCCCTGTCGCTCTGGGCCGCTGGCAACACGCATGCGGCCGGCACGCCGCCGATCCAGCTGGCCGCCTACCAGGCGGCGCCCGCCGCCCTGGCCATGCGCCTGGCCAGCTTCCAGTCGCCGGAGGCCAGCCCGCGCGCGCCGGCACCGTATGAACCGAGCACGCCGTCGCTGCTGCTGGTCGCCATCGTACTGCTGAGCCTGCGCATGCGCGTGCGCGCCAGCAGCGAAAAATTCAGTGCCTGACGTGAAAACGGCCGCGCAAGGCGGCCGCTCCAGTCGCGCGTCAGTGCCGGATCAGTGCAGGCACAGACGGCGGCGCGTCTTTTCGATCAGCGCCGCATCGTAGGGATACAGGTTCTCGATAAAGAACAATTCCGTTTCCGCTTCGTCTTCCAGGCACATTTCGATCATGACCGGGCCATCGCTTTCGCGGCCCAGGAAATCCTTCGGCCAGCGGTTCTTGCGGTGCGTGCGCATCATTTCCATGCCCAGCGCGGCCAGCGGCGCCGACACACCGGCGGCCAGCGCCTCTTGCTGCCAGTCGTCCCAGTACTCGCTCTTTGCTGCCTTGTCGTTCATCATGCTCTTCCAACTCAGGTGTAAAAGGCGGACTTTACTCTTCATGGCGTCCCTTGCCAAGCATGCATACAAGCAATACCGCACGGCCAACAACAGACCAGTTGGAAAAAATTGGCATTAAACAAGGCCAATTTCAATACCATTCAGTATCGACAAAAACTCCTTTATTAACAAATACTTGCAATCACACCATCGGGCATGGCGCGACTCCGCGCAACGCATTTATTAATACCACTTAAATACCTGTTGACAAGCCATCGGGGCAACAATATAGTGCCTTCAGCTTTTTCGCCGCCCGACAAATAAAAGAAACGAGACAGGCGCACTCAACCAAACGCGGGACTGCATAACATGATCGAATACATAATCGGCGTCGACGGCGGGGGCAGCGGTACCCGCGTACGCCTGGCGCGCCTCGATGGCCAGGAACTGGCACAGGGACAAAGCGGCCCATCCGGCCTGGGACTGGGCATCGAACGGGCGTGGACGTCCGTAGCGCATGCCGTCACTCTGGCCTTCCGCACGGCCGGCCTGGAACAGCCCTCCTTGCAGCGCATGGCCATCGGCCTGGGCCTGGCCGGCGTGCACAACAAGCAGTGGGCCGCCAGCTTCGTCGAACACAATCCCGGCTATGCCGCCGTCGCACTCGAATCGGATGCCCTGACCACCCTGCTGGGCGCGCATGCGGGCCAGCCGGGCGCCATCGTTGCCATCGGCACGGGCAGCGTGGGCGAAGTGCTGCACGCGGACGGCAGCCGCCATGAAGTGGGCGGCTGGGGCTTCCCCTCCGGCGACGAAGCCGGTGGCGCCTGGATCGGCATGCGCGCCATCAACCACGTGCAGCAGGTGGTCGACGGCCGCGTGCCCGGCAGCGCCTTCGCCACGGCCGTCATCGACGCCTGCGGCGGCCAGCGCGACGCCATGCAGGTGTGGCTGGCCGCCGCCAGCCAGACTACCTTCGCGCAACTGGCACGGCTGGTGCTTGAACACGCGGCCAGCAATGCCGTGGCGCGCAGCATCCTGGTCGACGCGGGCCAGCAGATCGCCCTCATCGCCAGGGCGCTCGACCCGGCCGGCACCTTGCCCGTGGCCCTGTGCGGCGGCCTGGCGGCGCCCTTGTCCGCCTACCTGCCGGCGGAACTGCTGAAACTGGTCGTGCCGGCACAGGGCGACTCGGCCGCAGGCGGCCTGCGCCTGATACGCAAGCATTTGCAGGAGCAATGACCATGCTGGCCAAACTGTCCGCCTTCAAACCCAATCCCGCCAGCGACACGCCGCTCTACATGCAGCTGGCGAACATGTTGTCGGACGGCATCGCCAGCGGCGACTGGCGCGCCAACCAGGCCTTGCCTTCCGAGCGCGTGCTGTCGGACATCCTGGAAATCTCGCGCGTCACGGCGCGCAAGGCCATCGACATGCTGTGCGACCGGGGCATGCTGACGCGCAAGCGCGGCTCGGGCACCTACATCACGCCCAAGCTGGAGCAGCCGCTGTCGCGCCTGACGAGCTTTTCGGAAGAATTGCGCCAGCGGGGCTTCACGGCCGGTTCGCGCTGGCTGCAGCGCGACATCGGCGCAGCCGCGCCGCTGGAACTGCTGTCGCTGGGCCTGTCGCCGCACATGCCGGTGGCGCGCCTGCGCCGCCTGCGCACGGCCGACGAAGTGGTGATGGCGATCGAGACGACCACCATCCCCGCGCTGTACATGCCGGACCCGCAGCAGGTGACCGATTCGCTGTACGGCTACCTGGAGTCGCGCGGCACCATCCCGATGCGCGCGCTGCAGCATATCCGCGCCGTCAACGCCACGGCGGAACAGGCCAAGCTGGCCAATATCAAGACGGGTGAAGCCATGCTGCACATCACCCGTGTCAGTTATCTCGACAACGGCGCAGCGGTGGAACTGACCCACTCGTATTGCCGCAGTGATTATTATGAATTCGTAGCGGAGTCGCGCAGATGAGCAGCACTATCAAAGGCAATATCCTTACCCCCGGCGGCTGGATCCACGGCGCCATCGCCTTCGGCGAAAGAGTCGACAGCATCACGGGCGATTCCCTCCACCCGTCGGGCAACAGCGACGACTATATCTTGCCCGGCTTTATCGACCTGCACGTGCATGGCGGCGCCGGCAAGGACATCATGGAAGGCGGCGAAGCCGTCTACACTATCGCGGCCATCCATGCGCGCCACGGCACCACCAGCCTCTTGGCCACCACCATGACGGCACCGCCGGAAGACATCGACATGGCCTTGACGGCCATCGGCATCGCCGCCAACCACCGCCGCCCGAACACGGCGCGCGTGCTGGGCGCCCACCTGGAAGGCCCGTACATCAATTCCGGCAAGCTCGGAGCGCAGCCGAACTACGCTCGCGCCGCCACCTTGGCCGAAATCGAACGCCTGCAAACCCTGGCCAGGCTGCGCGTCATCACCGTGGCGCCGGAAATCGCCGGCCACCTGGAACTGGTGCGCGCCCTGGCCGACGCCGGCGTGCGCGTGCAGATCGGCCACACGCTGGGCTCCTATGAAGACGGCGTGGCCGCGCTGGAACACGGCGCCATGGGTTTCACGCATCTGTTCAACGCCATGAGCGGCCTGCATCACCGCGAACCGGGCATGGTCGGCGCCGCCCTGGCGCACGCCGAATACGCGGAACTGATCCCCGACCTGCTGCACGTGCATCCGGGCGCCATCAAGGTGGCCCTGCGCGCCATCCCGCGCCTGTACTGCGTCACCGATTCGACGGCCGCCACCGGCATGCCGGACGGCGAATACATGCTGGGCCGCCACGCCGTGCAGAAATGCATGGGCGGCGTGCGCCTGCCCGACGGCACCCTGGCGGGCAGCACCCTGACCCTGGACCAGGCGCTGCGCAACCTGGTGGGACTGGGACTGGACCTGGCCGACGCGTCCAAGCGCGTGTCGACCAATGCCGCCGATTACCTGGGCCTGGAAGAACGCGGCCGGCTGGCCCCCGGCACTTACGCCGATCTGGTAGTACTCGATCGCGATCTCAAACTCAAAGCTGTCTATATAGAAGGAGAAATCTGTGACCTCAATGATGCTTAAAGAAGCCGTTTCCGCCGCCGAATGCGTCGCCCTGCAACTGGCCAGCGACACGGAACGCTACGCGGAACTGGGCCGCAAATTGAGGAGCACCTCGTTCTCCACGGCACTGACCATCGCGCGCGGCAGCTCGGACCACGCCTGCAACTACGTCGCCTACCTGATCATGGCGCGCCTGGGCCGCGTCGTGGCATCCTTGCCGATGTCGCTGGTCACGCTGAACAAGTCGCCGCTGGTGACGCGCGATACCTTGGCCATCTCGATCTCGCAATCGGGCCAGAGCCCGGACGTGGTCGAACCGATCCGCTACTTCCGCGACGGCGGCGCCACCACCGTGGCCCTCGTCAATGACATCGATTCGCCGCTGGCGCACGCCGCCGAATGGGCCATGCCCCTGCGCGCCGGCAAGGAACAAAGCGTCGCCGCCACCAAGAGCTTCATCACCAGCCTGGTCGCCGGCGCGCGCATGGTGGCCCAGTGGCAGAACGATCCCGAGCTGCTGGGAGGCCTGGAGGCACTGCCGGAGGCGCTGCTCGAAGCGACCCGCGTCGACTGGTCGCCCGCCATCGACGTGCTGGCGCCGGCGCGCAACATCATGGTCGTGGGCCGCGGCATCAGCTTCCCCGTGGCGCTGGAGTCGGCCCTGAAATTCAAGGAAACCTCGGCCCTGCAGGCGGAAGCCTTCAGCGGCGCCGAAATCAAGCACGGCCCCATGGCACTGATCGAAGACGGCTACCCGCTGCTGATTTTCGCCACGCGCGGCCCGACCCAGGCCGGCCTGCTGCAGCTGGCCACGGAAATGCGCGGCCGCGGCGCCAAGGTCTTGCTGGCGGCCCCCGCCGACGTGGCCGAACGCGACCTGACCCTGCCCGTGGCGGCCACGCCGGACCTCGATCCGATCGTCGCCATCCAGTCCTTCTACGTGATGGCGGCAAAACTGTCGGCCGCGCGCGGCATGGACCCGGACGCGCCGCGCCACCTGAGCAAGGTCACGAAGACCAACTAGGCAGTATTTAAGCAGTAGGCGGCAGCTGCGCCCCCGGCACGGGACGAAGCTGCCGTCCGCAGGACCCGAATATAAGCGACGGCAAGGGCATGTACCCGCGCCGCGGACTCATGGACATTGGAGCGCCACGCTCCAGGATAAAAATGACGATCAAGAGACTGTTGGCAGTGTTTGCCTGCGCGGGCCTGCTCGCGCCACAGGCATGGGCTGCCGAGAAAATCGAATTCTGGACCTTCAGCATGAAGCCCAAGTTCACGCCGTATTTCAATGCGGTGGTGGCGCGCTATGAGGCGCAGAATCCCGACGTCAAGATCGAATGGATCGACTTCCCGTGGGACGTCATCCAGACCAAGCTGGTCACGCGCATCGTGGCCGGCACGCCGCCCGCGCTGGTCAGCCTGAACGTGCCCTGGGCCGACGAATTTGCGCGCGACGGCTTGCTCACACAAGTCGACGGCCTGATCGCGCCAGCGCGCGCCAGCTACATTCCCAGCGCCCTGGACGACCTGCGCTTCAAGGGCCGCACCTACGGGTTTCCCATGTACAGCAATGTCGCGGTGATCGCCTTCAATACCGCCATTTTCAGGCAGGCCGGGCTCACGCGCGGCCCCGCCAGCCTCGATGAGCAGCTGGCGTTCGCGCGCCAGATCGCGCAACGCACGGGCAAGGCCGGCATCGCCCCGGCCCTCTCGAAAATCGATGGCCTGTTCATGCAGCAGGGCCTGTCCGTCATCACGGACAACCGCGCCGTCTTCAATTCGCCGCAGCACGTGGCGCTGGTGCAGAAACTGGCCGACACCTACAAGGTCGGCGGCCTGCTGAAGGAAAGCCTGTTCGCCGAAGACAATTTCCCCGCCGTCATCGACGCCTACAAGGGCGGCCGCCTGGGCATGCTGCTGGCGCCCCCCACGGCCATGCAGCGCATCCGCGGCGACGCGAAGGACATCTACGCCATCACCGACGTGGCGCCCGCGCCGCTGGGCCCCACCGGCATCGCCGATGGCGGCTGGCTGGTGCACTTCGCCATCCCGAAAGGCGTGCCGGCGCGCCAGCTGCCTTCGGTGGGCAAGTTCGCACGCTTCCTGACGAACGACGAAAACCAGCTGGCGTTCGCGCGCCAGGCCAGCGTCTTCCCCACCACCGTGAAGGCCGCGGCCGATCCGTTCTTCCTGTCCACGCCGAAAAATGCGGGCGCGGCCGAAAAGGCCGTGGCCGCCGGCGCCCTGTCGATGGGCCACTCGCGCACGCTGTACGTGGCCGGCATCGACGACTACGACGAACTGCGCCGCTCGCTGGTGAAAGCCGTCGAGGCGGGCGTGACGGGCAAGCAGGACGTCAAGCAGGCGCTGGACCAGGCCGTCGCCATCTGGAACCGCAAGCTGGCCACCCTGCCGCGCCATTAAGGCCAACAAGGACACCATGAAACTCGCCCACCGCCACACCCTGCAAGCCTGGCTGTTCCTCGCCCCGGCCCTGCTGCTGCTGGCCGCCTTTTCCTTCTGGCCCGTCGGCTACGGCTCCGTGCTGGCCTTCACCGACTACAGCCTGATACGCGAGACGCGCTTCGTCGGCCTCGATAACTTCCGCTACATCTTCAACAACGAGATGTTCGTCTCGGGCCTGAAGAATTCGCTGATGTTCCTGCTGATGGTGCCCTTCGTGCAGGTGGGCGCCATCACTCTCGCCGTGCTGGTGAACAACCGCCTGCCCGGCATCCGTTTGTTCCGCGCCGCCTTCTACGTGCCTGTGGTAACCACCGTGTCCGTCGTCGGCATCATGTGGGGCTTCATGTTCCACGAACAGGGTGCGCTCAATTACGTGATGATGACGCTAAAGCTGGTGAACGCGCCCGTGGGCTGGCTGACGAACGACAGCCTGGCCCTGTTTGCCGTGATGTTCGTCACCTTGTGGCGCGGCCTGGGCTGGTACATGGTGATGTACCTGGCGGCCCTGCAGTCGATCCCGTCGGACATGCAGGAAGCGGCCATGCTCGATGGCGCCAACCGCTGGCAGCGCTTCTGGAAGATCACCGTGCCGATGCTGCGCCCGACCATCATGCTGTGCTCCATCCTGTCCGTGCTGGCGGCCCTGAAGGCGTACCAGGAAGTCGACGTGCTGACCCAGGGCGGCCCGATGAATTCCACCTTCACGGCGCTGTATTACGCGTATGACCAGGGCCTCAAACACTTGAAGCTGCCGCGCGCGCTGGCCGCCAGCTTCGTCGTGTCCCTATTTTGCATCGGTATCGCCCTGCTGTGCCTGCGCTACCTCAAACCCAAGCACCGATGACCATGAAACTGCGTTCCCGCCCATTCAAGACCCGCTTGCAGCGCATCGGCCAATATGCCGGCCACTATGCCGTGCTGTGCGCGATCGCCGTCGTCTGCGTCTTCCCGTTCTGGTGGACGCTGGTGACGGCCATTTCCACGCAAGGCAATATCTTCGCCTTCCCGCCCACCTTCTGGCCGAAGGCGCCGTCGTTCGAGAACTTCATCGAAGTGTTCAATGCGATTCCCATCTGGTCGTTCTTCAAGAACTCCGTGCTGATCGCCGTATTTACCGTGTTCTGGAAACTGCTGCTGTGTTCACTGGCCGCGTATCCGCTGGCGCGCCTGAAATTCCGTGGCCGCAAACTGGTGTTCGGCCTGATCCTGGCCACCCTGGTGCTGCCGTCGGAGGTGAATTTCCTCGTCAACTTCATCACCATCACGCAAATGAGCCTGGTCGACACCTACACGGGCGTGATCCTGCCCAACGTGGTGACGGCCGTGGCCATCTTGCTGCTCAAGCAGGCGTTCGAGGAAGTGCCGCAAGACCTGATCGACGCGGCGCGCGTCGATGGCGCCTCCGAATGGGTCATCTTCAGCCGCATCATGCTGCCCCTGATTACGCCATGGCTGGCCACCGTCGGCATCCTGACGGCCGTCGAATCGTGGAATGAATACATCTGGCCCTCCATCGTCATGAGCAAGCCCGATGAATTCCCCCTGTCGGTGGGCGTGCTGTATTTGCGCGGCACCTTCGGCAGCAGCACGCGCGTGATCGCCGCCGGCACCCTGATCACCATCGTGCCGACCCTGCTCGCCTTCCTGTTTACCCAACGCTTCTTCATGCGCGGCATGGACGGCGCAGTCAAATGAAAACGTCTCTCGATAAGGAAGCCTCCATGCACGACAAGCGCATCAGCACCAACACACGCAGCCCGATCACCTGGGTGCCCACCTTGTACTTCGCCCAGGGCTTGCCGTTCTACGCCGTGGCCCTGGTGGCCGGCCTGATGTTCAAGAGCATGGGCGTGCCGAACGACCAGATCGCCCGCTGGACGGGCCTGATCGGCTTTGCCTGGGTCTTCAAGTCGCTGTGGAGCCCCTTCCTGGAGCTGGCGTCGAGCAAGAAGAGCATGGTGGTGCTGTTCCAGTTCCTCGGCGGCCTGAGCCTGGGCCTGATCGCGCTGGCGCTGCAGACGCCGCTGTGGTTTGCCGCCTGCATCGCCGTGCTGTTCGTCGCCGCGCTGGCCTCGTCCACGCACGACATCGTCTGCGACGGCCTGTATATCGCCAGCCTGTCGGACAAGCAGCAGGCGGCATACGCGGGCTGGCAAGGCGCCTTCTTCAACGCGGGCAAATTCATCTCGCTGGGCGGCCTGGTGATCCTGGCCGGCTACCTGGAGAAGAAAATCGGCATCCAGCCCGCCTGGTCGGTCATCTTCCTGATCATCGGCGCCATGATGCTGTCGCTGGCCGCCTACCACCTGTGGGCGCTGCCGCAGGTGCGCAACGCGGCCGTGGCCGACAAGAGCGTGGCCGGCATCAGCCGCACGCTGTGGAACGTGCTGGCGGACTTCCTGAAAAAGCCCGGCATCTGGGGCATGATCGCCTTCATCATCCTGTTCCGCGCGGGCGAGGCGCAAGTGCAGACCATCGGCCCGCTGTTCCTGCGCGAAGCGCGCGAACTGGGCGGCCTGGGCCTGTCGACGACGGAAGTGGGCGCCGTGTACGGCACGGCCGGCACCGTGGCCTTTTTGCTGGGCAGCATAGGCGGCGGCTACTTCACGTCGTGGCTGGGCCTGAAGCGCGCCATGTTCTTCCTGATCCTGGCCATGAACTTGCCGAACCTGGTGTTCTACTACCTGAGCCACAGCATGCCGACCGATTTGACCCTGATCACGGCCGCGCTCAGCGTGGAGATGTTCGGCTATGGCTTCGGCTTCGTCGGCCTGATCCTGTTCATGATGCAGGTCGTTTCTGTCGGCAAGTACCAGACGGCCCACTATGCGTTCGCCACCGGCGTGATGCAGCTGGGCTTCGTGCTGTTCAAGATGATCAGCGGCGACATCCAGACGGCGCTCGGCTACAAGACCTTTTTCCTGTGGGTGCTGG
Organism: Janthinobacterium sp. GW822-FHT07A03; assembly: GCF_058798815.1. Taxonomy (NCBI): domain Bacteria; kingdom Pseudomonadati; phylum Pseudomonadota; class Betaproteobacteria; order Burkholderiales; family Oxalobacteraceae; genus Janthinobacterium; species Janthinobacterium sp. GW822-FHT07A03. The sequence continues at coordinate 271,580 of NZ_JBXAKW010000004.1, forward strand.
TGTCGGCCGTGCCCGTATTGATCCTGTCGCGCTTCATGCGCATCGGCCCGAAGGATACCTCCGACCCTTCTGACGCCGGCGCCACGTCCGCGCCGGCCAGCGCCAGCTAGGAATCGCACAACCCATGGCACACATCGTTTTAAAGAATATCGTCAAGCTGTACGACGACAAGCACCCCGTCATCCACGGCATCGACCTCGATATCCGCGACGGTGAATTCGTCGTCTTCGTGGGACCGTCCGGTTGCGGTAAATCAACCCTGCTGCGCATGATCGCCGGGCTGGAAGACATCACGGACGGCGAACTGCATATCGGCGGCCAGCTGGCCAACGATATCGCGCCGGCCGAGCGGGGCCTGGCCATGGTCTTCCAGAGCTACGCCCTGTATCCGCACATGACGGTGTACGAAAACATGGCTTTCGCCCTCAGCCTGGCCGGACATAAAAAGGCCGAGGTGCGCGCCGCCGTCGAGCGCGCGGCCGAGATCCTGCAGATTACGCCTTTGCTCAAGCGCAAACCGAAGGACCTGTCGGGCGGCCAGCGCCAGCGCGTGGCCATCGGCCGCGCCATCGTGCGCAAACCCAAGGTGTTCCTGTTCGACGAACCGCTGTCGAACCTCGACGCCTCGCTGCGCGTGCAGATGCGCGTGGAAATCTCGCGCCTGCACCAGGAATTGAAGACCACCATGATCTACGTCACGCACGACCAGGTCGAAGCGATGACCCTGGGCGAGCGCATCGTCGTCTTCAACGGCGGGCGCATCGAGCAGGTGGGCAGTCCGCACGCGCTGTACAACAATCCCGGCAACCTGTTCGTGGCCGGCTTCCTCGGTGCGCCGAAGATGAACTTCATCGCTTGCGACGCCGTCGCCTGCGGCCCCGGCTCGGTGGCCGTGCGCCTGCCCGGCGGCGCCGTGATCGACGTCGAAGCGCACGGCGAGAGCGTGGCGCCGGGCGACCGGCTGACCCTGGGCGTGCGGGCCGAGCACGTCAGCCTGCAGGACGGGGCGACGGCGAACAACAACGTCGTCGACGCGGCCGTCAGCCACGTCGAATACCTGGGCGACGTGGCCATCGTCTACGCCAGCATGCCGGGCGTGACCGAGATGCTGGCCGTCAAGCTGCCGGCCGAGGCTGGCTTGCGCCAGGCAGGCGACGCCATGCGCCTGCATCTGCCGCCGCAGCGCTGCCTGCTGTTCGATGCCAAAGGGCAAGCCCTGGCGCGCACGTTTGGCGCTCCAGCCCAGCCGTTTATGTGACAATAGCCGTTGTTTACCATGCTGCCGCCCTTTGACTTGTGCGGTCAGGATGGCAGAATACGTGTTTTTTAAGATTCCCTGCCCCCGGCAAATGCCGCCACACGCTGTTGCGGCAACCAGTACCGGAGCGTATTTTTGTTATTGATTGAAGGATTGACCATGTCCCAATTCCGTCTTGCACGCCTTAGCCTGCTCCTGGCCGCCATCGGCCTGAACGTCCTGCCTGCCCTGTCGCACGCGCAGGATGCCAAGCCGGCCGCAGCCGCCGGTGCGCCCGCGGCCGCCCCGGCCGACTCGGTGCGTCCTGAAGTGTTCAAACTGCTCGATCCGGCCGCCGTGAAGGCCTCGATGGATGCGAAAAACTACGCCGACGTGCAAAGCCGCATCGACCAGACCGCCGCCATTCCCGCCCTGACGCCCTACGAATTGTTCGTGCTGAACCGCCTGCGCGTGGCGCTGGCGTCGACCACCAACAATGCGCCGATGGCCATGACGGCGCTGGAAGCGGTCATCGAATCGGGCAAGCTGGACAAGAAGGCCCAGGGCGACTTCATCCAGGCGCTGGCCAACTACCACTACAACGCCAAGGATTATCCGAACGCCATCAAATGGTTCACCCGTTACCAGACGGAAACAGGTGACGTCGCGGGCGTGCGCCAGTACATCATCCGCGCCTACTACTTCAGCAATGATTTCGCGCGCGCGAAACAGGAACTGATGGCCGACCTGACGGCCAAGCAGCAAGCGGGCAAGACGCCGACCATCGAAGAACTGCAATTGCTGGCCAACACGGGTTCGAAAAGCAAGGACCCGGCCACCTACCTGATCGCCATGGAAAACCTGGTGCGCTACTACCCGTCGGATGACTACTGGAGCGATTTGCTGAGCCGCACGCAAGGCAAGGCCGGCTATTCCGACCGCTTCGCGCTCGACGTGCTGCGCCTGCAATTCAAGGCCGTGGGCACCATGCCGCCGCAAGACTACAGCGACATGGCTGAAATTGCCTTGCAGAACGCCTTCCCGACGGAAGCGAAAAAAGTGCTGGACGCCGGCTTTGCCAAAGGCGTGCTGGGCACGGGCGCAAATGCCGCCAAGCACAAGAAACTGCGCGACCAGGCCAACAAGGCGGCCGCCGACGATGCGAAGAACATCGCCAGCGGCGAAGCGTCGGCCATGAAGAGCAAGGATGGCACGGGCTTGATCAACCTCGGCTACGCCTTCGTGACGATGGACCAGTTCGACAAAGGTATCGACCTGATCCAGAAAGGCATCGCCAAGGGCGGCTTGAAGCGTCCTGAAGACGCCAAGCTGCGCCTCGGTTATTCCTACGCCATGGCTGGCAAGAAAGATGACGCCATCAAGGTCCTGGAAACCGTCAAGGGCGGCGACGGCGTGGGCGACCTGGCCCGCTACTGGATCCTGTGGCTGAACCGTCCTGCCACGGCAGCGGCGGCACCGGCAGCAGCGGCACAGTAATTCCTGTTCCCGCCAGCATGCGCAAGGCAGTTCCCGGCTCACGCCGGGGCTGCTTTTTTTTCGACCTTTTTCACTCCCCCATGCCGCCAGCCACCGCCTCCGCACCTGTACCTGAACGATTGACCAGCCTGGATGCCTTCCGCGGCTGCGTGATCGTCGTCATGATCTGGGTCAACTATCTGGCCGGCATGCCCGGCATCGCCTGGTGGCTCGAACACGCGGGGCCCCGCGCCGACGGCATCACCCTGCCCGACCTGGTCTTTCCCGGCTTCCTGTTCATGGTGGGCATGGCCATACCGCTGGCCTTGCAGCGCCATTGCGGCCACGTCACGCCCGCCCTGCTGGGACGCCTGCTGTGGCGCTCCGCCAGCCTGATGCTGGCCGGCGTGGTGCTGGCCAACGCCTACCGCTACGATGCGCAGGCGGCGCCGCTGCCGCACGCCCTGTATTTCCTGCTGTTTTACGTGGCCATGATCCTGCTGTGGCGCCAGGGCGCGGGCAAGCTGGAGCTGGCCGCGGGCGGCGCGCTGATGCTGTTCCTGCTGGCGACGTTCCGCGGAGAGCTGAACAGCGAATTTTCCAGCACCTGGCTGCAGCCGTCCTGGTGGGGCATCCTCGGCATGATAGGCTGGTCCTACCTGCTGTGCAGCCTGCTGTACCTGGCGTGCCGGGGCAGCGGCACGGCCCTGATGGGCATGTTTTCCCTGCTGCTCGTGCTGTACATGGGCGGCACGGCGGGCAGCCTGGATTTCCTGCCGGCAAGCATCAACGCCTTCGTCAACGTGCCGCAAGTACTCGGGTCGACGGCGGCCAATGTACTGGCCGGCACCCTGGTGGGCCAGCTGTTCCTGCGCGGCGCCGCCCTGAACCATGGGCAGCGCATCCGCTTCATGGCATGGTTCGCGCTGGGCCTGTTCGCTGCCGGCCTGCTGCTGCGGCCGTATCACCACATCAACAAGATCGCGGCGACGGAATCCTACACACTCGTGTGCAGCGCCCTCATCCTGGCCCTGTTTCTGGCGTTTTACATCGTCATCGACGTGTGGCGCTGGCGCGCCTGGGCCGTGGTGCTCTTGCCGGCCGGTACCAATGCCCTGTTCGCCTACATCGTGCCCGACCTGTGGCAGCAGCTGGCGGCCGTGCTGCACCTGCCGCGCTTCTGGTGGCCGTATCTGGCCACGGGCGGCACGGCCGGCCTGTGGAATGCCGCCGCCGTCACCGGCCTGATGCTGCTGTTGACCGCGCTGGCAACCCGGTACGGTCTGAAGCTGAAGTTCTAGACCTTGATATAGATCTTGCGCTTGTCCATGCCGTAGGCGATCAGCCAGCACAGCAGCATGAAGCTGACGGCAAACAGCAGCGAGCCCACGCGCGCCGGCGCCCAGCCCGTAAACCAGTGCTGGTACAGCCACTGGTACAGGTTGCCGCCGCCGATGCGCACGGTAAACGCGATGATCACCAGCACTTCCGACACCAGGTAGATGAACAGGGTATTCTTGCCGAAGACTTCAAAGAAGTAGGTCCAGCCCGTCATTTGACGCACGTCAATGATGAACATCAACAACGCCAGCAGCAGCAAATCCAGGCCGATGCCCAGCATCACGTAAGAGCTGGTCCACAGCTTCTTATTGATCGGAAACACTTCATTCCAGCACAGGGCCACGGCCACGCAGATGACGCCGGCCACGGCCAGTTGAGCCAGGCTGGAGCGCAGCTGCGCCGGCGCTGCCTGGCGCACGAAGCTGCCCGCCAGATAGCCGGCAATCACGTTGACGATGGCCGGCAAGGTGCCGAGCACGCCTTCCGGGTCGAAGGCAATGCCTTCGCCGTGGTACAAATGGCTGTCGCCCAGCAGGAACAGATCGAGCTTGGCCGGCGCATTGCCGTGCAGGCTGTAGTCGCCAAAGCATGCCAGGATGGCCCAGTAGCCGAGCAAGGCGCAGGCACTGAAGACCAGCGCGCCGCGCGTCTTCCAGTAATGCAGGATCAGGGCGGCGGCCAGGTAGCACACGGCAATGCGCTGCAGCACGCCGGGAATGCGCGTGTGCGACAGGGGCGACCAGGCGAACTGGCCCGCGTCGTCGATCTTGAAGAAGGGAAACCAGTACAGCAGGAAGCCGAGCAAGAAGATCAGCGCGCTGCGCTTGCACAGCCTGGCCAGCACGGCGCCATGCCCCAGGTGCTCATACTTGCCCAGCGCAAACGCCAGGGCATTGCCGACGACAAACAGAAAGCTGGGAAAGACCAGGTCCGTGAGGGTAAATCCATGCCATTCGGCATGCAGGAAAGGCGCATACACGCTACCCCAGTCGCCAGGGGTATTGACGACGATCATCAGGGCGACGGTCAGGCCGCGCAGCACGTCGAGGGCGAGGTAGCGTTGAGAAGCAATAGTCATGGTCAAACAATTCCAAAAGATAAAAACCAGCTCCCCGCTTGTGGCGGAAAGCCGGTAAAAAAAACTACAGCTTGGCGCGCAGGCCAAAGTAAAACTGGCGGCCGTTCGAATACAGGGCCGTCGGCTGGTCCTGGTTGGCGCCGTAATACTTGAGCACCGGATTATTCAGGTTCAGCACATCGAAGGTCAGCGAATAGCGCTCGTCGATCTTGTAGTTGAGCGAAGCGGCCAGGTTGCCCACGCCATGCACATACTGGGGCGAGCTGCTGAACAGGCCGGCCAGGAAGCTGGAGCGGTAGGTATAGGCCAGGCGTGCGCTCAGGCGCTCATCCTCGTAATAGCCTTCCAGGTTGTAGGTGCCGCGCGAGCTGCCCACCACGGCGGCGCCATCGTCGGCCTTGCCGTTCGTATAGGTGTAATTGCCCACCACGCCGAAACCGCCCCACAAGCCCTGCTGGTAACTGAGTTCTACACCCTTGTTCCTGGCGCCGATATTCGTCGGCGACTGGATCACATAGGTGTTGAATTTCTTGAAGGTATTATTGTAGTAGGTCACGGGCGCCGTACCAAACGTCACGTACGATTTCATGTCCATATAGAAGGCCCCCACCGAGAGCATGGCTTTCGGCGCGAAATACCATTCCAGGGTGGCGTCGTAGTTGGTCGAGCGTATCGGTTTCAGGTCCGGATTGCCGCCCGTTCCGGTCAGCAACTGGTCGTTCAGGTTGACGGCGCCCACCAGGGCGCTGTAGTCGGCGCGCGCCATGGTTTTCGCCACTGCCGCGCGGGCCACCAGGTCCTTGCTCACGTCAAACTTGATGTTTGCGCTCGGCAGCACATCCGTGTAGCTGTGCTTGACGACGGTGGGCGTGTAGGTGCCAAAGATGTTTTCCTGGCCAATCGGGTTCTCGCCGCCCGGCACGTTCGTCACCGTCGTCTGCTGCGTGCGCACCACGCGCACGCCCACGTTGCCGCGCCACTTGTTGCCTGCCAGGTTGGCCATGAGGTAGGCTGCGCTATCCTTTTCCTTCACATCCAGCTCGGCCGGCCAGTTGCGCGAATTCGGGCCGCCCGTATTGTCGTACTTGTTGGCCCATGCCACCAGGTCGGCCGGATCGAGCTGCCAGTAGCGTCCCTGCGCATTGCCGCCCAGGCCCTTGCCATAGTCGCCCGGGTAGGTGCCGCCATTCCACTTCGGCAGGGGCGCATTCGTCGTGCCGTCGCACACGGCGCAGCTGCGGTTTTCCGGCCACGACACATTGCGGTGGTGTTCCGCGTAGCGCGCGCCGAACTTCAGCGATTCCAGCACGCCATAATCCATGCTCAGCTCGCCATCGGCCTGGCCGTATTTTTCCGTGTCCAGGGTTTCCACGTGGGAACCCCAGGCCGATGCCGTTACCGCATTCGATAACCTGGAAATGTCGAGACCGGGGAAATTCAGCCTGGCCGGCGACAGGCCGTTCAGCTGGTACGACACGCCCACGCCCGTCAAGCCCGCCTCATAGCCGAGGTCGACGGGTGTTTCGCCTATGCCGCGCGTGTAGCCGAGGCTGCCCGTGATGCGCAGGCGCTCGCTGGCGCGGTAGCTGCCGTTGAAGTCGATGTAGGCGGTCGACGAGTTCGAGCCGGGGCGGTAGATCTGGTCCACCAGGGCCGGATACAGCTGGCCGTTGTAGGGCGTGGTGGCATTGGCGGCAGGAAACTGCGACGCGGGAAAATCGGCCGCCACCAGGGTATTGTTCTTGACCGTAAACGCGCTGGGAATCACGCCCACATGCTTGCCGTCATTGTCGACGGCATTCAGGTTGGCGCCGGGCTGGTTATAAAAGCTGCGGTTGTAATTGGCCGCGTCCAGCTTGGAATAGAAGCCGTTGACGTCCAGCATCAAATCAGACGTCGGCTTGAATTGCAGGTCGAGGCTGCCGCCCTGGCGCTTGCGTACCTGTTCGAACAAGGCCGAGTTGATCCCCAGCGGCGCCAGCACGCCGGCCAGTTCCGGATGCTTTTGCGCGGCCGGGCTGTTGGCGTCGATGGCGCCATAGCCGAAGAATTCCTGCCCGTCGCGGCGTTCGTGGCGCTTCTCGGAAAACACCTGGAACAGCACGCCCATGGTCTTCGCTTCGTTCTTCCAGTTAAACAGGGCATTCATCTGCGGATCGGTCTTGCCCGGCAAGTCCGCGTAGATGGCCTGTACGGCCAGCTCGGCCGTGAACGGCTGCTTGAAACTGAGGGGCTTGCGCGTCTCGATATTGATGGAGCCGGCCACGCCCCCTTCCACCAGGTCCGCCTGCGCGCTCTTTTGCACGGTGACGCGGCTGACGATTTCCGACGGCAGCAAGGCAAAGCTGACGCTGCGCCCCACGGTGCCCACCTGGTCCGTGACAAACCAGTCGCCCGTGCCCACGGCGTGGCCGTTGATCAGCGTTTGCGTCAGGCTGGGGCTGGTGCCACGGATACTCACACGGTCATTTTCCGAGAAGCCGCCCTCGCCGCCGGCCGACGAGGAAATGTTGGCGCCAGGCACACGCTGCACGGCATCGGCCACATTCTTGTCGGGCAACTTGCCGATGTCTTCCGCGCTGACGACGTCGATCACGGAATCGCTGTTGCGCTTCTGGCTCAGCGACTGCTCCAGCGAGGCGCGGATACCGGTCACGACCACCTCCTGCAGGGGGGCTTGCTGCGCCTGGGCGCCGATATTGATGGACAACAAAGCGGCTGCGGTGGCGATGGGGTGTAATACGGGATGCAAACGGCTGTTCATAGACTCCTCGTTATCGATGCCCGCCACGCTGGCGGGACGGTTTTTATGAATGAGTACAGACGGCAAACGACGGGGTGCAGCAGAAAGGGACTGATACCGGCGCGAGCGCCGAAAAAAAAGGCAAGCCCCTGGAACAGGAACTTGCCTTGAAAAGACCGAGGAAGACCCGGCCAGACGCATGCGCATCAGGCCAGATCGTCTTGCTTACAGCTTGGCGCGCAGGCCCAGGTAGAAGGTACGGCCATTGCTGTAGAAAGCGCGCGGCTGATCGCGGTTTTCAGCGTACATCTTGATGGTCGTGTTCGTCAGGTTAAGCGCATCGAACGTGACCGTGAAGTGTTCGTTGATCTTGTAGTTGAGCGAACCGGCCAGGCCGCCCGCGCCTTCGACGTGCTGGCTGGCGCCACGATCCACGCCCGCCTTGTAGGACGAACGGTAGTTGTAGGCCAGGCGTGCGCTGAGGGCATTGGCTTCATAGAAGGCCGTCAGGTTGTACGTGCTGCGCGATGCGTTGACCAGCTCGTCACCGTTGTCCAGCTTGCCATCGGCATAGGTGTAGTTGGCCAAGATGCCGAAGTCGCCGAACAGCGGTTGCTGATAGCTGAACTCAGCGCCCTTGTTCTTGCCGCTGGTATTGAATGGCGACGTGATCTGGTACACGGCGTTGGCATTGCGCTTGCTGTTGAAGTAGGTAGCGTTGACGGTACCGTTCGACACGACCGATTTCAGGTCCATGTAGAACAGGCCCACCGAGAAGGCCGACTTCGGTGCGAAATACCATTCGGCGCTGACTTCGGCGTTATCCGACTTCACCGGATTGAGGTTGACGTTGCCGCCGCTGCCGCTCAATGCATCGTCGTTCAGCGATACCGAACCACCGAGCGCGCTGTAGTCGGGACGGGCGATGGTGCGGGCCACGGCGGCGCGCACCACCAGGTCGTTGCGCACATCGAACTTGATGTTGGCGCTAGGCAAGAAATCGTTGTAGCTGCGCTCATACAGATGCTGCGAGTACGCACCCCAGTCGGAACCAGTGATCGGGCCGCCGGCCTGGTTCACCAGGGTCGACTGCTTGGTGTGAACGGCGCGCAGGCCGAAGTTGCCGCTCCAGTTGTCGCCCGTCAGGTTGGCCATGGCATAGATTGCCGAGGTTTTTTCCTTCAGCTTGAATTCGTCGGTCCAGTTATGGCGACGCACGTAGTCGAACAGGCGGTTGCCCGGTGCCGCGCCCCACGCGCCCAGTGCCGAACCGTCGTACTTGAAGTAGTTGCTCGACAGGTTGCCGCCCAGGTTGTTGGCGAAGTCGCTCGGGTACATCGTGCCATTCCACACGGGGCCCGGATTGGAGAAGCCCAGGTCGCCCGGACGGGTTTCGAACGGATGCTCGGCATCGCGCTTGTGATCGGTCAAACGGCCACCGAACTTGACGGAATCCCAGATACCCGACGACAGGCGCAGCTCCGCGTCGATCTGGGCATATTTTTCCTGGTCGACGGAACGCGATTCGCCACCGCCGGCCCATGCCGTCGAGCCTGGCTTGGTGGTGGTGCCGCCCGGATAGGAAACACTGGCCGGGCTCATGCCGTTCAATTGATACACCATGCCGCCATCGACGTTGTTCTGGTAGTACACATCGTCGCGGTCATAGCCGACGCCATGGGTCTTGCCCAGCTTGCCGGTCAGGGTCAGGTCCTTGGTGGCGCGGTATTTGAAGTTGAAATCGAGGTAGTACGATTCGCCGCCGGCATCAGGACGGTAGATATTGTCGACTTCACCAGAGTTTTTTGCGAAGGTAGCGCCTGTCAGCGTGCCGTTCTTGACCGTGTAGTTGGTCGGCACCTGACCGGTCGAGACACCTTTATCGTTGGTACTGTTCACCGAGTTGGCCGGTGCAGCCAGCCAGTTGGTGTTTTGATGCGGTGCCTTCAGTTGCGAATAGAAGCCGTTCACGTCCAGGGTCAGGTCCTTGCTGGGCTTGAATTCGATGTCGAATGCGCCGCCTTCGCGGGTTTTCTTTTGCTCGAACAGGCTGGCGCCGATAAAGGTCGGCACTTTTACGCCGGCCAGTTCAGGATGGGCCAAGGCCGCATTGCTGGTAGCGGAGATCGGCGTGTAGCCGAGGATTTCCTGGCCATCGCGGCGCACGGTCGATTTTTGCGAGAAACCCTGCACCATGATGCCCAGGGTATTCGTGTCATTCTTCCAGTTCACCAGGCCGGAGAACTGCGGGTCCGTCTTGCCGGCCAGGTCATTATGGAAAGCCTGGATCGAGCCTTCGGCCGTGATCTGGTTCTTGAATTCCAGCGGACGGCGGGTAATCACGTCGATCACGCCCGAGACGCCGCCTTCAGGCAGGTCCGCCGTGGCGCTCTTGTGCACGACCACGGAGCTCACCAACTCCGATGGCAACAGGGAGAAGCTGCTGCTGCGGCCGACGTTGCCGCCAAATTGATTCAAGACAAACCAGTCACCCGTGCTGATGGCATGGCCGTTGAACAGGGTTTGCTGGAAGCTGGGGCTGGTGCCGCGCAGGCTGACGCGGTCGTTTTCGCCGAAGCCGCCTTCGCCACCGGCCGACGATTGGGTATTCACACCTGGCAGGCGCTGGATCGCGTCAGCCACGTTACGGTCCGGCATCTTGCCGATATCTTCGGCCGTTACCACTTCCACCACGGAATCCGCATTACGTTTTTGCTTCAGCGATTTTTCCAGCGAGGCACGCACGCCGGTCACCGTCACCACGGTGGCCACGTCGTCGGCGGGTGCTTCCTGCGCCTGCGCCGAAAAAGCCAGACCGGCGACCATCACGGCAACGGCCGTAGCGATCGGCGTACGGCTACGCGAACCGGATTTCACGACGGCAGCTGCAGGTGTCAAATTGCGTTTCATGTACTCCCCCTTGATTTAAGCTCCAGGATTGGAACCTTTTCATTTTTAACGTAGGTCTTCTTTCCAGCCCGCCCACTCTCGCGGCATGCTGCAGACCCTTCGGCACAACCACTTACAAAACCAATTCAACGCCAATATACTACTATCCAATACCAGAATACTACCAGTTGCAACTTTTTTTTTATAACGTTGTTTGAATCACACAGACCACTTCACCTGAATCAATCTGTAGCCCGTATGACCGGGCTAAATACCAGCGCGGACAGGCATAAATTGCCGGCCTGATAATTCAAATTGGTTTTACAACGGTCTTTTTTGGTATTATCCAGCGACACAAAACAGATACAGAGCGCGTCTGCAACGCGCCGTAACGGAGACCCTCAGCGTATGACAACCCTGGCTCACATCATGCAAGGCCTGGGGCAGACGAGTAGCCTGCCCCTGTACCAGCAACTGCAGCGCGCGCTGCGCGAAGCGATCGACAAGCGCATCCTCGGCCCCGACGAAGCCCTGCCCGCCGAGCGCCAGCTGGCCAGCGACCTGGCCGTCTCGCGCATCACCGTGCGCAAGGCCATCGATGGCCTCGTCAACGAAGGCTTGCTGGTGCGCCGCCCCGGCTCGGGCAATTTCATCAATACGCGCATCGAGAAGAATTTCGCCAAGCTGACCTCGTTTTCGGAGGACATGCGGGCGCGCGGCCGCACGCCGCGCAGCGTGTGGCTCAAGCGCGCAGAAGGCACCGTCACGCCGGAAGAAGCCTTGCGCCTGCGGCTGTCGCCGGGTGCGCCCGTGTACCGCTTCCACCGCATCCGCTATGCGGACGAGGTACCGATGTGCCTGGAATACGCGACCATCGTCGCCAGTTGCCTGCCGGCGCTCGACGCCGTCGACGTATCGATGTACGACGCGCTGGAACAGGCAGGCAACCGGCCCGTGCGTGCCTTGCAGCGGCTGAGCGCCTTGTTGCTGACGGGGGAGCAGGCCAGCCTGCTGCAGGCGGAGGAAGGCGACGCGGGCTTGTCGGTGGAAAGGCTGGGCTTTTTGCGCGATGGCCGCGCCGTGGAATTTTGCCGCTCCTACTTCCGCGGCGATATGTATGACTTCGTGGCTGAATTAAGTACCAATTAATACCAATCGCCCCATTTCACCAATACCAGATAAAACCACTTATTGCAGTGCAATATATATACCGGCAGCGCCGCCTATATATGCACCGCAATGGTGAATTAATCGGCGGCGATTATGTGGCCGCCTACGAACAATATTTTGGAAGGCTGCGCAATACGGTTTTGCGCATTGCAGCAAAACCTGACATTTCCCGTCAGGCAGCGGGTGCGGCGCGGCGTCCTGCGCACAGCAGAACCACGCTCAGCGCCACGCACAGCCAGCCGAACAGCGGCCCCAGCCAGCCCGCCCAGGTGGCGACGGGCGGGTGTGCCGGCAACGGCGCCAGCAAGGTGCTGCCCGGCATGGCGCTGCTGGAACGCTCCGCCAGCACGCGGCCATACGCGTCGCTGACCGTCAGTACCCCTTCGCGCGCCGCGCGCAGCACGGCATAGCCGTTTTCCACGCCCCGCACCACCGTCATGCGCGCCCCCATCCAGCCGTCCAGCTGGAAAGCCCAGGCCGGCACCAGCATCGCCTGCGCCCCGGCCGCGCCATACGCCTGTCCCAGGGGCGCGAAATGCATGTCCTTGCAGATGGCCAGGCCCATGGCCAGACCCGCCACCGGCTGCACGGCATACGCGCTGCCCGCAAGAAACTCGCGCTCGGGCGGCGCCAGGTGATGTTTCTGATAGCTGACGGGCGCGGCGCCATCGGGGGAAAACAGCCAGGCCAGGTTGCGCCGGCCGGCAAGGTCCTGCACGCCGACGCCGAGAACGATCCACATGCCAGTGCCGCGCGCCAGCGCCTGGAAGCGCTGCCGCACGGCATCCGCCTGCGCGGGCGCCAGCACGGCTATCTTTTCCGGCAGCAGCACCAACCTGGCGCCCTGCCCCGCCAGCTGTTCGACGTGGCGCGCGTACTGGTCCCAGATAGCTTGCGCGCGTGCCGGCGGCGTGGCCGGGCCGATGAAGTCGTCGATGGCCACCAGTCCCGCCAGTGGCCCGCTTGCTGCCGGTGCGCCCTGCACGCGCCAGGCGCCAGCGGCGAACGCGGCCGCCAGCAGCAACACGGCCGCGCCCGCCGCTGGCGCATACGCGCGCCCGCCGGCCAGCAGCAAGGCCAGCGCGGACGGCACCAGGCACAGCAGAAACAGCAGGCCAGGCACGCCGGCCAGGGCCGCCACCTGCAATATGGCAACATTGTCCGCTTGCGAATACGCAAGGCTGCCCCAGTTACCATCGGGCAGCAAGGCCGCCATCAGGGTATCGAGGGCCACCCACAGCACGGGATACGCCAGCACCGTCCACCCCGCCCGGTAGCGCAGCACGAGGCGCCGCGTGGCCAGCACCACCAGCAGCCACAACAGTGCCTTGACGACGATCACGGCCAGCACGGCCGGCAAGGGCATGAGCAGGCGAAAATAACTGAAGTTGGATGACAGGCCCAGCACGGCAGCCAGGAAGGTCATCCAGGCCGCATCGCGGCGCGACGCGCGCAGGGCCAGCCACAGCACGGGCAACGGCGCGCACCAGGCCAGCGGGCCCAGCGGCTGCGGTCCCAGCACCCAGTACAGGGGCAGGCCCGCCGCCAGAGCGGCGGCGATTTGCGACAGGCGCCGGCGCAGCGCAGTACTGCCGGCAGCCGGCGCAGACAAGGTATGGAGCATGCTCATGCTTTCAAGGGGAGCCAGATTTCCACGCCGCCACTACCGCTGACGGGATCGAATTGCCGGTCGTAGCGTTCAAAGTCGGGCGCGTCGGCCGCTTCCAGACCGGACTGCGGCAGCCACTCGTTCCACACGGCATGCCAGGTGGCGCGGATGGTGGAAATATGCCCGCGGTGATGAAACACGGCATAACGGCGCGGCGCGATGCGCAGCCGCATCCAGCCCTCGGGCGCCCGGGAAAAGTCGGCCACCGGCATGGCGCACAGGTAGTCGAAATTGCCCGCGTCGTCATTGTTGCAGCACACGCCATACAGCACCTGGCCGGGCGCCGCATGGGGCAGGAAGCGCTGCCACAGGGCGGGGATGCCGGCAGACGTTTCCGCGCAATACCGTTCGACGAGGCCCGCCAGCAGCAAGGCGGGGCCCTGCTCGAAACGGGGCGGCGCCAAAGGCACGCCCGGCGCCACATCCATTTTGATGGCTTCCACCAGCGCCAGGTTGGCGACGTGGCGCTGGGCCCGTACCGTTTCCGGCGTAACATGGAACTGGTCGCGGAAGGCCCGCGTAAAGGCTTCATGGGAGCTGTAGCCCGCTTCCAGGGCAACGGCGAGGATGTCTTGCGCGCCCTGCGCCAGCGCGTGCGCCGCGACACTGAGCCGGCGCGCCCGCACATAGCGCATCACGGAGTGGCCCGTGGCCAGGCCGAACGCGCGCGTCATATGGCAGGGCGAGGCGCCGCCCACCTGGGCGATGTCGCCGAGCGAGAGATCGTCCGCAAAATGCGATTCGATATACCAGAGTGCCTTGGCCAGATAGTGCATGCGCGCTTCCCGTTGAACGAGCAGCGACTGTAGCATTTTCAGCAAGCCGTGGCTTGACCGGAATTGCGCAATAACCGGCAAGCGCTTCCTATTTGCGCGTGCGCTTTTCATGCACCAGCTGGCCGCTGCTGATGCGCGCCAGCTCGGCCATTTCCTGGGCCAGGAAGGCCAGCAGGTCGTCGATGCTGACGACGCCGGAAAGCGCCCCCAGGCTATTGACCACGGGCAAGCGCCGGATGCCATTGACGCGCATGCGTTCGATGATGTCGTAGACGTCTTCGTCTTCGCTGGCGGTGAGCAGTTGCGCGCTCATGATGTCGCCCACCAGCAGGCTGGCGGGGTCGAGACCCAAGGCGATGACGGAAATGACGATGTCGCGGTCAGTGAGGATGCCGATGGGGACGCGCTCGCCATTCGGCTGTTCCGCCACGATCAGGTCGCCCACGTGGTGCTGGCGCATCAGCAGCGCCGCGTCTTGCACGCTGGTGTCACGCTGACAATGGATGGTATGCAGGGTGCAGATATCGCCGATGCGCATGTCGCCACTCCGTTTGAGGCAGAGTGCCCACGCTACGCCAGCCCGCCGTGGCGGGTTTGAGGCAAATCAATTGAAACGGTCTTACTTTTCTTCGGGGGGCGGCAGGAAGCAGGCTTCGACGATCTGCAGATCGTTATCCTTGGCAAATTCGCGCACGAAGTGAAACGCCATCGGCTCGATCTCGCGCAGCTTGGTGTTGACCACCACCGACTTGACGCCATTGACGACGGTCGGGCGCACGTAGGGCGAATACTGGAGGTGCGCATTGCGCCCGCCGCCGTCGGGATTGAAACAGGACATCACTCCGCAAAGGCGCTCGGCCCAATCGCTGGGTCGGAATTGCTTGCCATTGCTGGTGAGACCAAGGATGAAGAACTCGTCTGAGAGTTCCCCTGTTTTTTGAGATAACTCGGCCATGTGGCTTGTCGGGACTGGATTGCGTGAATGGCCCCGGCGGGTAAGCCGGGCTGGTAGTCAACTACGTTTGCTGCGGTAAGCCAGTATTATATCTTATAGAAGACTTGGGTTCTACCTCGATCTGCCCTGACGATGCAAACAGGGGCCGGCACGCGTAACGCGCCAGCCCCTATTTTAACCTTGTTCCGCGCGCAAGGCGCATGGATGGCGCGTGTGCGCCCGCTTCAGCCGAGGAAAACGGCGCCCGACATCAACAGCAGCAACAGCATCCACAGCAGCAAGGCGCGCCACACGAGGCCCACCGTGCTCTGCAAGGCGCGCGCGCCCGGCTCTTCGCCTGGCAGGATATCGCTTTCGCTGTCGCTGTCGTCGACGGCCATGTCCGGCGTGACCAGTACGCGCGCGGCCGTTTCCGCTGGCGTGCCCAGGCGTACGCCCATGGCGCCGCCGCCAGCCGTCAGGATGATGCCGATGGCCTCGTCCTGCCAGCGCTGGGCGAAATTGCGCCAGGCGTAGATAGCGTCCTCGAAATTGCCGACCACGGCAAACGCCACGGCCGTCAGGCGCACGGGGATCCAGTCGATCCAGTAAAAGGCGCGCGCGGCGAACTGGCCGAATGCTTCATTGCGCATGTGCTCGGGCTCGTTCCAGGCGCGCGCCAGGTATTCGGCCACGCGGTACATCACGGCGCAGGCAGGGCCCAGCGGCATCAGGAACCAGAAAAACACGCCAAACACGTTGCGGTGCGTGGTGACGAGGGCTTTTTCCACGGCGATGCGGGCGATTTCGCTCGCTTCCATGCCCACCGTGTCGAGCTTGGTCCAGTCGGCCAGCAAGGTGCGGGCCGTCGCTTCGTCGCCGGCGCTCAGGGCCAGCTGGATCGAGGTGAAGTAATGGCTGTAATGGCGAAAGCCCAGGGTCAGGTAGACGATGAGGACGTTCCAGGCAAAGGCCAGCAGGGTCAGCTGGTAGTGGAGCAAGATCCAGTACACGCCCGCCGTCGGCACCATCAGCGCGCCGATCATGAGGAACCAGCCCATGCGGCCATGGCTGGCGTGGCCGGCATTGAACCAGGTCTCCATGCGCATCGCCAGGCTCTTGATTTCGGCGTAGATCGGATTGTCCGCGCGCAAAGGTTTGAGCTGCTCGATCAGCAATGCGCAAAGTATGGAGAGAAATGTCATCAAACGTCCTTTTTGTCTTTTTCAGCAATACCGCAATGCCCGCTACGATAGCGCAGTGCAGTGCTGGAATCAAACTTATTACGTGCGCGGCGCCATTTTACGCGCGCAGCAGGTGAAACAGATTGCGCAGCATGCCGGCCGTGGCGCCCCAGATGTAGAAGCGTTCGTACGGCATGGCGTAGAACGAGCGCCGTCCGCCGGGCAATTCCACCGACAGGCGCTGATGGTTGAGGCCATCCATGAGGAAGGCCAGCGGCACTTCGAAGATTTCAGCCACTTCGGACGGGTCGGCGCGCAGTTCGAACGGCGGCGTCACCAGGCCCACCACGGGCGTGACCTGGTAGCCGGTGCCCGTCAGGTAGTCGGGCAGGCAGCCCAGCACTTCGATGTGTTCGCGCGCCAGGCCCACTTCTTCTTCCGTTTCGCGCAGGGCCGTGGCCACGGGCGAGCCATCGAACGGTTCGCTGCGCCCGCCGGGAAAACTGACCTGGCCCGCATGGCTGCTCAGGTGGTCGGTGCGCATGGTCAGCAGGATGGTCAAGCCCTGCGGACGTTGCACCAGGGGAATGAGCACGGCGGCGCGCACGGGCACGGCGCGGGCGGAGAGGAAATCCTGGGTAATCTCGGGCTGCCAGTCGGGCTGTTCGGCCAGGCGCCGGCGCAGCCAGTCCGGCGTCAGGCGCACGGCGTCCAGAGCCGCCTCGCCGGCGATCGAATCGATGGTGAGTTGTTTTGGATCAAATGCGATGGTGGCCATGGCAGCTTGTCCCATTAGCAATACAGAATAAAAAAAGGGCGCCGAGAGGCACCCTTTTCCCAACGCAGACGCTGATATTACGCGCTTGCTTTCGCCACAACGCGGCGATTTGGCAATTTTTCTTTGATACGCGCCGATTTACCCGAACGCTCACGCAGATAGTACAGCTTGGCGCGGCGAACATCACCACGGCGTTTCACTTCGATCGAAGCGATCAGCGGCGAGTACAGTTGGAACGTACGCTCAACGCCTTCGCCGGACGAGATCTTGCGAACGATGAAGTTCGAGTTCAGGCCACGGTTACGACGGGAGATAACGACGCCTTCGTAAGCCTGGGCGCGCTTGCGCGTACCTTCGACTACGTTGACGCTGACGATAACGGTATCGCCTGGTGCGAATTCAGGAATGGTTTTACCCAGACGAGCAATTTCTTCCTGCTCTAATTGTTGAATCAAGTCCATTTTTATAACTCCGAAAACCATCATGCCGGCGCACTGTGGATAGCAAGTATCCGCCCGGTAGAGGATGGGTATTACCAATTTGGGCAACATGCCCGGCACTACTGGCCACCCTGCCGGCCGTCCGGAGACGGCTTACAGGCTGGCCAAGAATTTTTCGTCGGTCTTGCTGAGCAAGCCGGCGGCGCGTGCACTGACCAGCAGGTCAGGCCGCTTTGTCGCGGTCGCTTCCAGCATGCGCTGGCGGCGCCACTTGACGATCTCGGCATGATTGCCACCCATCAAGACGGGCGGCACGGCCATGCCTTCGTATGTTTCCGGCCGCGTGTAGTGCGGCGAATCGAGCAAGCCATTGACGAAGCTGTCCTCGATGGCCGATGCCTCCGTGTTCAGGACACCGGGCAACAGGCGGATCACCGCATCCATCAGCGCCATGGCAGGCAACTCGCCGCCAGACAAAACGAAATCGCCGACGCTGATTTCCTCGTCGACGCAACGGTCCAGCAAACGCTGGTCCACGGCTTCATAGCGGCCGCACAGGATCACCAAACCAGGTTCGGCTTTCAGCTGCGTGACGCGCTCGTGCGTCAGCGGACGGCCTTGCGGCGACATGAACACCACGCGGGGCGCCGCCAGTCCCAGTTCGGTCTGGCGTTGCTTCGCGGCATTAATTGTCGCTTCGAGGGGACGGGCCATCATCACCATGCCGGGGCCGCCGCCATACGGGCGGTCATCCACGGTACGGTGATTGTCGGTCGTGAAATCACGGGGATTCCACAAGGACAAGCCACATTTCCCCTGCTCGAAGGCGCGCCGGGTCACACCCGACTGCGTCAGCGCGGCAAACATTTCCGGGAACAGGGTCACGACATCAAATTGCATCGCTCGCCATCCTGAAAATATTGCCCGGCGCAAAGTTATGCGCAGGCGGTTTAATAATCGAGGCCCCAGTCGACCGTGATCTTGCTGGCAGCCTTGTCAACGTTAATGACAAACTGGCCAACAAACGGGATCAGGCGCTCAGGCGCCTTTTCAACGGTCTCATCGGCAGTGGCGACGGGCGTAACGCGCAAGATCGACTGCGGACCATTGCTCATCATGTCGTGCACTGTGCCGAGGCACTCGCCTTGCAAATTCTCGACTGTCAGTCCGATCAGATCGGACCAATAGAATTCATCGGCCGACAGCGTCGGGAAATGGCTACGCGGAATTTGCACAGAGACGCCTTTCAGCGCTTCTGCGGCATCCCGCCCGACCACACCCACCAGCTGGGCCACGACGTCGCCGCCGTGTAACTTCGCTTGCCTGACTTGAACATCATGCAAGGTCGGTTTATCAAACCACCAGGTTTTGACGCTTAATAATGCATCCGCATCGTCGGAGAAAGGAGTGATCCTGACCCCGCCAGCAATGCCATAAGCACCGGAGACATAGCCTACCTGTACCAGGTCATCGGGGACTTTCACCCCGGATGCAGTCTTGACCGTCAAACCAGTGATCTAATTAAGCTGCTGCTTTGTTGTTGCTGGCTACCAGGCGAGCAACGGTTGGCGACAATTGTGCGCCAACGCCTTGCCAGTAGGCCAGACGGTCTGCGGTGATACGCAGTGGAACTTCGCCACCTTGCGCCATCGGGTTGTAAAAACCGATACGCTCAATGAAGCGACCATCGCGGCGATTGCGCGAATCAGTAGCGACGATGTTGAAGAACGGGCGCTTCTTGGCGCCTCCACGAGCTAAACGAATAACGACCATAATATTTCCAAAAAGTGTGCTGAGGCGGAAAAAGCCGCAAATTATAGCGCGCTTTACCGCCAGGCAGCAAGCGTTATGATGACGGGCGTGTAATTTGGGCTAATCAAACATTATGACCAGTCATGACCGAAGACGCAATAGGCGTCTGCGCCTATCGTGCCGGCCATGGCTTGAACTCACGCGAAATCATTGCATAAACGCCACAGGAAAGTGCTATCGTTGAGCGAGGCAATGGCCGATACTGGCAATCTTTACTGATGAGCAACTCTGGAGTCCCATGACCACCGCTACCATTTTGCAACAGTCGCACAAGAACAAGGCATTCACCACCTTGCTGGCCTTTTTGCTGGGCACGCTGGGCGCGCACCGTTTCTACCTGCATGGCGCCAAAGACCGCTGGGGCTGGCTACACCTGGCCGCCCTGCCCGCCAGCGCGCTGCTGCACCAGCTGTTTCCCGAGGCGGACTGGTTTTACCAGATATTGCCGCTGACCCTGTCCGCCCTGGGCGGCTTCCTGGAAGCGCTGGTGCTGGGCTTGATGCCGGACGACAAGTGGGACGCCCGCTACAATGCCGCCTCCGGTCGCCTGTCGGACACGGGCTGGCCCCTGGCCGTGGTGCTGGTCGCTACCTTGATGCTAGGCGCAGGCGTGCTGATTGCCACCATGGCACGCCTGTTCGACCTGCTGTATACGGGCGGCGCCTACGGTTAATTTCCGCATGGAAATTGCATCAGTTCCCGCGCCCCGCACGCACATGTAAGTGTTGGTAAGCAATCATGATTTTCCTCTATACTGCATTCACAATGCCAACATTACCGGCACATTCAACACACCCCAGGAGAAGATCATGATTCGTCGCCCACTCATCCTCGCAGTCGCCATCACGGCCCTGTTCAGCACCTCCGCCTTCGCGCAGAACCTGTCGCCGAAGGCCCAGTACGCCTACGATACGAAGCAAGCCAACACGCGCTATGCGGACGACAAGAAATTGTGCGCAGAAGAAAGCAGCTCGAAAGCCCGCATGCAATGCCTGCGCGACGCCAAGGGCGAATACGACCAGGCCATCATCAACGCCAAGGCCGCGCAAAAAGCGGGCAATTCCTACGCCAGCCAGCCTTCCAAGCAGCCACAGCATCAGATTTGCGCCGATTGCGGCAAGGTGCTGGCAGTCAACGTCGCTGAAAAAGCGGGCGAAGGCGGCGCGCTGGGCATGATCGGCGGCGGCGTGGCCGGCGCCCTGCTGGGCCGCCAGGTCGGTGGCGGACGCGGCAAGGACCTGGCCACCCTGGCCGGCGCCGCCGGCGGCGCCTACGCAGGCAAGCAAGTCGAAGGCCACATGAAGAATGCCAAGACCTGGACCGTTACCGTGCAATACGAAACGGGCGCCAAGGCCGATTTCGCGTTTGACCAGGATCCTGGCCTGGCCGCTGGCGATCTGGTGCGCAACTCGGGCAACGGCATCGCCCGCCGTTAAGAATGCAGGGAAAGCGCCCGTGGCGGCGTTGCCGAGTTTGGCCGACATTGCCGTACTAATGGCGGACGACGACAAGGCGCCTTGCCCTGAACGCTTTCCCAAGCATTCTTGACAGAAATAAAAAAGCGCTGGAGATCAGTCTCCAGCGCTTTTTTTGCATGCAGCCGGCTCCCGCCGGCCCCGCGTCAACTTAAAACTGCTCTTCCGACAAGGCCATCACGCCCGCGCTGCCGTCGATGATGGTGGCGCGCAAGCCGGGTGCCTGCGACAGGATGTGGTCGGCAAAGAAGCGCGCCGTGGCGATTTTTGCCTTGTAGAACGAAGCGTCGCCGCTGCCCTCGCCCAGCTTTTGCTGCGCCACGATGGCCGCGCGGGCCATTTGCCAGCCGCCCAGCACGATGCCGGCCAGTTTCAGATACGGCACGCTGCCCGCGAACACGGCCTTGATGTCCGTCTTCATGTTCGCCACCACATATTCCACGACCGCTTCCAGCGCGGCGCTGCCTTCGGCCAGGTGGCGCTGCATGGCCTGGAAGTCGGCGCCGGAGAGCTCGCCCAGCTGGGCTTCCGTGGCGCGCACCTGGGCGATGATGGCTTTCGCCACGGCGCCGCCGTCGCGCACCGTCTTGCGGCCCACGAGGTCGTTCGCCTGGATGGCCGTCGTGCCTTCGTAGATCGTCAGGATCTTGGCATCGCGGTAATGCTGGGCAGCACCTGTTTCCTCAATGAAACCCATGCCGCCATGCACCTGCACGCCGTCGCGCGTGACGTCCTGCGACATTTCCGTGGCCCAGCCCTTGATCACGGGCACCAGGTATTCATACGTCGCCAGGCTTTCCGCCCGCACGTCGGCGTCCGGATGGTGGTGCGCCACGTCGCTGATGGCCGCGCCCACGTAGGCCAGCGCGCGCGCCGCTTCCGTCTGCGAGCGCATGGACATCAGCATGCGGCGCACGTCCGGGTGGTGGATGATGGAGACCGGACCAGGCGAGCCTGCCAGGTCGCGCGACTGCACGCGGTCCTTGGCGAACGCCACGGCCTGCTGGTAGGCGCGCTCGGCCAGGCCGATGCCTTGCAAGCCCACGCCGAAGCGGGCCGCGTTCATCATGATGAACATGTATTCGAGACCGCGGTTTTCCTCGCCCACCAGGGTGCCGATGGCGCCGCCATGGTCGCCGAACTGCAGCACGGCCGTGGGGCTGGCCTTGATGCCCAGCTTGTGCTCGATGGAAACACAGTGCGCGTCATTGCGCTCACCGAGGCTGCCATCCGCGTTGACGAGGAATTTCGGCACGATGAACAGCGAAATGCCTTTCACACCGGCCGGTGCGTCCGGCGTGCGGGCCAGCACCAGGTGGACGATGTTTTCCGCCATGTCGTGTTCGCCGTACGTGATGAAAATCTTCGTGCCGAACACTTTATAGGTGCCGTCGCCCTGCGGCACGGCGCGCGTGCGCACGGCGGCCAGGTCGGACCCCGCCTGCGGCTCCGTCAGATTCATGGTGCCCGTCCACTTGCCCGACACCAGGTTTTCCAGATACGTGGCCTTCTGTTCGTCGCTGCCGGCCGTCAGCAGCGCTTCGATGGCGCCATCCGACAGCAGAGCGACCAAAGCGAAGGAGATGCTGGCCGAATTGAGCATTTCGATGCAGGGCGTGGCCAGCAGCTTGGGCAAGCCCTGGCCGCCGAACTGCGTCGGATGCTGCACGCCCTGCCAGCCCGCTTCGCCATACGCCTTGAACGCTTCCTTGAAGCCTTTCGAGGTGGTCACCTGACCGTCGTGCCAGAAGCTCGGCTCCTTGTCGCTGGGGCCGTTCAAGGGGGCCACCACGCCGCCGCAGAACTTGGCGTTTTCTTCCAGCACGGCTTCGGCCGTGTCGGGCGTGGCGTCTTCGCAGCCAGGCAAGGTATGGATTTCGGCCAGGCCGGCCAGTTCGTTCATCACGAACAACATGTCTTTCAGCGGGGCTTGATAGCTCATCTTCTTTTCTCCAAGAAAAAAGCCACGCGCGGCTCGCCGTGTGGGGCGGGCCGGCGTGGCTTTGTCAGTAACAAAACCGGAAGGGGTGCGACTTAACCCAGTTCTTTGACCAGTTGCGGCACGATCTCGAACAGATCGCCCACGATGCCGTAGTCGGCCACGGCAAAGATCGGTGCTTCCGGATCCTTGTTGATGGCGACGATGGTCTTCGAGTCTTTCATGCCGGCCAGATGCTGGATCGCGCCCGAGATGCCGACGGCGATGTACAGCGATGGCGCGACGATCTTGCCCGTCTGGCCCACTTGCCAGTCGTTCGGCACGAAGCCGGCGTCGACGGCGGCGCGCGAAGCACCCATGGCGGCGCCCAGCTTGTCGGCCAGCGGTTCCAGGATGTGGAAGTTCTCGGCCGAACCCATGCCACGGCCGCCCGACACGATGATTTTCGCGGCGGTCAGTTCAGGACGGTCGGACTTGGCCAGTTCGCGGCCCACGAAGGCCGATTTGCCATTGTCGGCAACGGCAGCGACGGTTTCCGTGGCAGCCGAACCGCCGGTGGCGGCAGCGGCGTCGAAACCGGTGGTGCGCACGGTGATGACCTTGACCTTGTCGCCAGATTGCACGGTGGCAATGGCGTTACCGGCGTAGATCGGGCGCTCGAAGGTGTCAGGCGAGTCGACCTTGGTGATTTCCGAGATTTGCGCTACGTCAAGCTTGGCGGCCACGCGCGGCAGGATGTTCTTGCCGTAGGCGGTGGCTGGCGCCAGGATGTGGCTGTAGTTGCCGGCGATGGCCAGCACTTGCTCGGCCACGTTTTCGGCCAGGCCGTCGGCAAAGTATGGCGCGTCGGCCACGATGACTTTCGTCACGCCGGCGATTTGCGCGGCGGCAGCGGCGGCAGCCGAGGCGTTCGAACCTGCGACGAGCACGTGCACGTCGCCGCCGCACTGGGCAGCCGCGGTCACGGTGTGGTGGGTGCTGCCCTTTAAGGTAGCGTTGTCGTGTTCAGCAATAACTAATGCGACCATGATGTGTCCTGTAATTGTTCTGGATAAACGGCGAGGCCGCGCTTAGATGACTTTGGCTTCGGTACGCAGCTTGGCGACCAGGGTGGCGACGTCCGGTACCTTGATGCCGGCCGAGCGCTTGGCTGGCTCGACGACTTTCAGGGTCTTCAGGCGTGGCGCAACGTCGACGCCCAGATCTTCCGGCTTGACGGTCTCGAGCGGCTTTTTCTTTGCCTTCATGATGTTCGGCAAGGTCACATAGCGTGGCTCGTTCAAACGCAAATCGGTGGTGATGATCGCTGGCAAGGTCAATGCCAGGGTTTCCAGGCCGCCGTCGACTTCGCGCGTGACGGTGACTTTGCCGTCTTCCAGCACGACTTTCGAAGCGAACGTGGCTTGCGGCCAACCCAGCAGGGCAGCGAGCATCTGGCCCGTCTGGTTGCTGTCGTCATCGATCGCCTGCTTGCCCAGGATGATCAGTTGCGGCTGCTCTTTCTCGGCCAGGGACTTGACCAGCTTGGCGACGGCCAGCGGTTCCAGTTCGGTCGTCGTTTCCACCAGGATGCCGCGGTCGGCGCCGATGGCCATGGCCGTGCGCAGGGTTTCCTGGCACTGCGTCACGCCGCAGGAGATGGCGACCACTTCAGTGACCTTGCCAGCTTCTTTCAGGCGCATCGCTTCTTCCAGCGCGATCTCATCGAAAGGGTTCATCGACATTTTGACGTTGGCGGTATCGACGCCAGTGCCGTCACTCTTGACGCGGACTTTGACGTTATAGTCGACCACGCGTTTGACGGGTACCAAGACTTTCATAGCTATGCCTTTGGGAAATTATAAAAATGACGGATCAAGTGCTGATTGTGCGTTCGATTATAAGAGAAATTTGAATCCTGAACCGAATTTAAGCACGATCGTGCGATTTTTTGTTAGAGCAATCCATCTAAACTGTGCAGCTTCGAGGATTTCAGGGGAGTCTGCCGCTACGCTGCAGGGCAGCAAAAGGGCATGAAAATGACGCACACGGCAAGCGGTCAAGCAGGCCGCGCCACGGCGGCCCCGGCTGGCAGAATTATTTGCGTTGCATCAGGAAGACGAATTCGGTGCCCGTCTGCACGTGCGACAGCAGGGCATTGCCCGTTTGCTTGGCGAAAGCCTGGAAGTCGCGCACGGAACCGGGATCGGTTGCCATGATGCGCAGCACTTCCCCGCTCTGCAGCTCTGACAAAGCCTTTTTCGCCTTCAGAATCGGCAACGGGCAATTCAAGCCGCGCGCGTCGAGTTCTTTGTGAAATTCCATAATCTCGGTATCAAGTAGTGTGTCGCTCATCATCAATATCCCACCATTGTTTTGTTGTACTGATTTTCGACATACTACTCTAAATCAGGGGCATTGACGCGCTGCACCAAAATAGTTCATCGGCTGTTGTGGTGTCACAACGAGATTCCACACGGCAAAACGGCCCGCAAACCGTGTCTGCGGGCCGTTTTCAAGGGGCTGTGGGGCGAAAACCCCGCATGCCTTCTAGCTTACGCCTTATTTTGCGCGTTCGCCGACCCAGGCTGGCACGCCGGCCAGGGCGTTCGCCAGGCCGCTCGGATCGGTGCCGCCCGCTTGCGCCATATCGGGGCGTCCGCCGCCTTTTCCGCCCACTTGCTGTGCAACGAAGTTCACCAGCTCGCCCGCCTTGACCTTGCCAGTCGCGTCCGCCGTCACGCCGGCGATCAGGCTGACCTTGCCGTCGGCCACGCTGGCCAGCACGATGGCGGCCGTCTTCAGCTTGTCCTTCAGCTTGTCCATGGTTTCGCGCAGGCGGGCCACGTCGGCGCCGTCCAGCACGGCCGCCAGCACCTTGATGCCATTGACATCGACGGCTTGCGTGACCAGCTCATCGCCCTGGCCCGACGCGAGTTTCGATTTCAGCGCGGCCAGTTCCTTCTCCAGCGCCTTCACGTGGTCCTGCACCTGGCCGATGCGGGCCGTCAATTCTTCCGGCTGCGCCTTCAGGGCGTTGGCCGCTTCGACGAGACGGCGGTTGATGGTCTGCACCAGCGCCAGCGCGCCCTCGCCCGTCACCGCTTCCACGCGGCGGATGCCGGCGGCTACGCCGCTTTCGCCGATGATCTTGAACAGGCCGATATCGCCCGTGCGCTGCACGTGGACGCCGCCGCACAGCTCTTTCGAGCTGCCGATGTCGAGCACGCGCACTTCGTCGCCGTATTTCTCGCCGAACAGGGCCATCGCGCCATGCTTGACGGCATCGTCAAACGACATCAAATGGGCTTGCGTGGCGCGGTTTTCCAGGATTTCCTTGTTGACAATCGTTTCCACGGCGGCGATCTGCTCCGCCGTCATCGGCGCATTGTGGCTGAAGTCGAAACGGGTCTTGTCCGGGTCGACCAGCGAACCCTTTTGCGCCACGTGGCTGCCCAGCACTTCGCGCAAGGCCTTGTGCATCAGGTGCGTGGCCGAGTGGTTGCGGATCGTGCGCGCGCGCTTGGCCGTGTCGACTTGCGCCGAGACGGCGTCGCCCACCTTCAGCACGCCCGATTCCAGCACGCCATGGTGGCCGAATACGTCAGCCTGGATTTTCAAGGTATCGCTGACGGCAAAGCTGCCGGCGCCCGAGGCGATCACGCCCTGGTCGCCCACCTGGCCGCCCGATTCCGCGTAGAACGGCGTGGTGTCGAGCACGACGATACCGTCCTGGCCCGCCTTCAATTCCTGCACCGGCGTGCCGGCCGCGTACAGCGCGACGACCTTGCTGCTGAACGTCAACTGGTCGTAGCCGACGAATTTGTTTTTCTCGCCCGTGTACTCGACCTTGCTGTCCTTGTGCGTCTTGCCGCCCTTGCGCGACAGTTCCTGGCTTTCCTTCAGGGCCGCGTCGTAGCCGGCCTGGTCAAAACTGATGTTGCGTTCGCGGCAGATGTCGGCCGTCAGGTCCGGCGGGAAGCCGTAGGTTTCGTACAAGGTAAAAGCGGTGGCGCCGTCGATGCCCGTGGCATCCTTGGCCAGCTGCGCTTCCAGCACTTTCATGCCCGTTTCCAGCGTTTCGCCGAAACGCTCTTCCTCGGCCTTCAGCATGCTGGCGACGTTGTCCTTGACTTCTTCCAGCTCCGGATAGGCGCCGCCCATCTCGATGGCCAGATCGGCCACCAGCTTGTAGAAGAACGGTTTCGTCTGGCCCAGCTTGTGGCCATGGCGCAGGGCGCGGCGGATGATGCGGCGCAACACATACGCGCGGCCTTCGCTGCCCGGAATGATGCCGTCGACGATCATGAAGGCGGCGGCGCGGATGTGGTCGGCGATCACGCGCAGCGACTTGTTTTCCAGGTCCGTGGCGCCCGTTTCGCGCGCGGCGGCGCGGATCAAATGCTGGAACAGGTCGATTTCATAGTTCGAATGCACGTGCTGCAGCACGGCGGCCAGGCGCTCCATGCCCATGCCCGTGTCCACGCAAGGCTTCGGCAGCTTGTGCATGACGCCCGCTTCGTCGCGGTTGAACTGCATGAACACGAGGTTCCAGATTTCAATGAAGCGGTCGCCGTCTTCGTCAGGCGAGCCCGGCGGGCCGCCAGGAATGTCGGCGCCGTGGTCGTAGAAGATTTCCGTGCACGGACCGCATGGGCCCGTGTCAGCCATCTGCCAGAAATTGTCCGAAGCGTAGCGCGAACCCTTGTTGTCGCCGATGCGGATGATGCGCTCGACAGGCACGCCGATTTCCTTGGCCCAGATGTCGTACGCTTCGTCATCTTCGATGTACACGGTGACGGTCAGCTTGTCAGCAGGCAAGCCGTACACCTTGGTCAGCAGTTCCCACGCGTACTGGATCGCGTCGCGCTTGAAATAGTCGCCGAAGCTGAAGTTGCCCAGCATTTCAAAGAAGGTATGGTGGCGCGCCGTGTAGCCGACGTTTTCCAGGTCGTTGTGCTTGCCGCCGGCGCGCACGCAGCGCTGCACGGAGGTGGCACGCGTGTACGGACGGCTGTCCGTGCCCGTAAACACATCCTTGAACTGCACCATGCCGCTGTTCGTCAACAGCAAGGTCGGATCGTTGCCTGGCACCAGGGAGCTGGAACGGACGATGGAATGGCCCTTGGACTCGAAAAATTTGAGGAACTTGTCGCGGATTTCAGATGATTTCATGTTTTTTTGGCAAAGAGTGGCGGCAGCTTTAAAGGGAAGATTATACGTGATATGGCTACGGGAATTGACGCCGGGCGGGCGGCATTGTTGCAAGCCTGCCCACGGATGCAGCCCAGCCCGTTCAGGCCGGGTCGTGGCCGCTGGCGCAGGCGTGCGGGACAGGTGCGACCTTGGCCGCGGCGCCCGCCGCAACGGCAGGGACGGCGCCGGCGGCGGCATTGCAGTCGGCGCAGCGGCCGTACAGGGTCAGTTCGTGGCGTTCGACAACAAAACCCTGCGGCGCCATGCGCTTCAAGTCGCCCGGGCAATCATGCACGTCGAATACGCGCTGGCACGTGGTGCACTGGAAATGGTGGTGGTGGTGATTGGCGGCCGTGTTCGACTCATAGCGCGGGTTTTCGCCCGGCAAGGTCACCACGTGTACCTTTTCTTCCAGCACCAGGGATTTCAAGTTGCGGTAAACGGTGGCGATGCCCAGCTGCGTCACCTGCAAGCTGGCCTGTTCGAGGATTTCCTGCGCCGACAGGGGGCGCTGGGCCGACTCGATGGCGGCTTGAATAGCGGTTTTTTGACGTGTTGTGCGTTCCATAGCCGACAGAATACACCATCCGCCTGCATCTACCGCCCGGAAAAACTGTCACACAGTAATGATAATGGGTTATCATTATCATCTTAGGGCAGGCTATTTCCTGTTCATGCACTGCCCCAACCCTGCCAACACCGATAGCTCATAAGGAATTCTTGCCCATGTCCGTCCGTCCTCACCAACCCACTCCCCTCGCCCTGGCCATCATGCTGGCCTTTGCCGCCCCTGCCGGCGCCCTGGCGCAACAGGCAGCCACCATGCCTGCCGTCACCGTCTCGGCCAGCGCACTGGCCCTGGGCAGCGACGACATGAGCACCCCCGTGACCGTGCTGGAAGGCGAGGAACTGGTGCGCGCCCGCGAAGCGACCCTGGGCGAAACCCTGGCGGGCCAGCCCGGCATCACCTCCAGCCATTTCGGCGCCGGCGCCAGCCGCCCCATCATCCGCGGCATGGATGGCCCCCGTGTAAAGATCCTGTCCGACGGCGCCGAAGTGCAGGACGCCTCGACCATCAGCCCCGACCATGCCGTCGCGGCTGAACCGATGCTGTCGGAACAGATTGAAGTGCTGCGCGGCCCGTCCGCGCTGGCCTACGGCGGCGGCGCCGTCGGCGGTGTCGTCAATGTGATCGACAAGAAAATCCCCACGCGCGTACCGGCCAAAGGCTTCGAAGGCAGCGCGGAAGTGCGCGCCAACTCGGCCGCGCGCGACAAGGCGGGCGCCTTTGAAGTGACTGGCGGCTCCGGCAACATCGCCTTCCACGCGGAAGGCGTGAAGCGCGATGCGAAGGAATACAAGGTCGGCAGCGGCTGGGAAGGCGGTTCCAAAGTGGCCGGCAGCTACAACAAGACGGACACGGGCAGCGTGGGCGTGTCGTGGGTGGGTCAACGGGGCTTCCTGGGGCTGGCCTTCACCAGCCAGCATGCGGAATACGGCTTGCCTGGCCACAACCACGAATTCGAAAGCTGCCACCCGCACGGTACCCACCTGCATTGCGGCGGCCACGACGGTCACGACCATGGCGGTGAAGACGAGCATGACCACGAGCACGGCAGCGTGCCGTACGTGAAGCTGAAGAGCGAGCGCTGGGATGTGCGCGGCGAATTGCGCGACCCCGTGCCCGGCTTCGCCAAGCTGCGCCTGCGCGCGTCGTTCACCGATTACAAGCACGATGAAATCGAAGGCACGGAAATCGCCACCACATTTAAAAACAAGGGCCACGACGCGCGCCTGGAAATGGAACACCATCCCGTCTTCGGCTGGCGCGGCGTTGTCGGCCTGCAAACGTCGAAGCGCGACTTCTCCGCCCTGGGCGAGGAAGCGTACGTGGCGCCGACGGTAACGAAGAAACACGCGGCCTTCCTGGTGGAAGAATACAAGCTGGACCAATGGCGCTTCGAAGCGGGCTTGCGCCACGAGTGGCAAGACATCACGGTGGACAGCGCCACCCTGCAAGACCGCAGCGCCAAGGGCACGTCGGTCTCGCTGGGCGCCGTGTGGAAATTCGCGCCCCAGTACTCGCTCGGTTCGACCATTTCCCGCACGCACCGCCTGCCCAGCGCCGAGGAACTGTATGCGCACGGCGTGCACATGGCCACGGCCACGTATGAGCTGGGCAATCAAAACCTGGGCAAGGAAACGTCGAACAATATCGACTTGACCTTGCGCAAATATGCGGGCGCCACGACCTTCTCGGCCAGTGCCTACCGCAACAAGGTCGATAACTACATCTTCGGCAGCACGCTGGACAGCCATGAAGGCTTCCAGCTGATCCAGTACGCCCAGCGCGACGCCACGTTCACGGGCGTGGAAGGGCAAGTGCGCCAGCAATTGAACCCCATGTTCGGCGCCAGCGTGTTCGGCGACTACGTGCGGGCCAAGCTGGCCGACGGCGGCGCGGATGGCAACAATAACCTGCCGCGCATCCCCGCCCAGCGTTTTGGCGTGAAATTCGATGCCAACTGGCAGGCGTGGAGCGGCGTGGCCGAGTTCTACCGCGTGGGTAAGCAGGACAAGGTGGCCGCGTTCGAAACGGCAACCCCGGGCTACAACATGCTGAACCTGTCCGCCAACTACGACACGCGCATCGGCACGACACCGGCCCAGTTCTACATCAAGGCAAACAACCTGACGAATGAACTGGCGTACAGCCATACTTCCTTCATCAAGAATGCGGCACCTTTGACGGGGCGCAACTTGACTGTGGGAATGCGCGTCACGTTTTAATCCTCAGGACGGCTTGATCAGGTCGATCCGATCCGTGCAAAAGCCGTCCACGCCCCAGGCCAGCAGCTCGCTGGCCCGTTCGGGCGTGTTGACGGTATAGCAGAACAGCCCGTATCCCGCCTCCTTTACCTCTCGCGCCAGTTCCCGCGTCAGTTGCTGGTGGTCGCAATGGAGCGCCACCACATCCAGTTCCTTCGCCGTGCGCGCCCAGTCGTCCGGTATCTGTTCGACCAGCCAGCCGCGCGCCAGTTCCGGCGCCGCCTGGCGCGCCGCTTCCAGGGCGGCGATGCTGAACGACGAGAGCAGCGGCAATAATTCTCCTGCAGCAATTTCCTTCGCGAAATAATCGCGCGTGGCCCGCGCCACGATCTTGCCCGTAGGCACGTCGAAGCCGGGCGCCGGCTTGATCTCGATATTCATCCAGATGCGCTGCGCCTTGCAATAGTCCACCACGGCCTCGAACGTGGGCACGCCCTCGCCCGCAAACTGCGGACCGAACCAGGCGCCCGCCTCCATGGCCCCCAGCTGCGCGGCCGTGTAATCGTTGATGGGGCCGCTGCCGGCCACCGTGCGCCCCAGTTCCGGGTCATGCACGACGACGGGCACGCCGTCGGATGCCAGCATGACGTCGAATTCCACGGCGCGGTAGCCGTAGGCCAGGCCGCAGCGCAGGGCGGCCAGGGTGTTTTCAGGCGCCAGGGTACCGCCGCCGCGGTGCGCCAGGGTGCGTGGATAGGGCCACATGAGGTTTCCTTTATAGCAAAGACTGTCTTGCCATACTATCCCGCGCCCATCGTGAAAAGTAAAGCGGCCCCGTTTGGCGACGCGCCGCTGCGAATGGCGGCGCGCCCGGACCGTTTCGTCGCAGTCCTGTTGCGCCCGTGCCTGCGCTGGCACACAATGCCTCATCGTTACCAGCAGACAACTATATGAAACCCCACGTCCCCTCCGCCGGCGCGCCAGCTGCCAAGCGCCGTTCGCCCTACTACCGCATGCTGCACGATGCGCGCTATGCGCTGGCGCTGAACGTGATCTGCGCGCTGGCCATTACCTTCATCCTCAATCCGGGCAGCCATTTCGGACAAAACCTGGTCGCCTCGATGTGCATCGGCACCATCGCCTTCCTGCTGATCGACGGCATGCGCCTGACGCTGTGGGGCGCAGACCAGCGGCCCAGATTCCTGCCCTTCATGCTCATCATCCTGATTTCCGTGCCGGTGGCGCAAATGCTGGGCCTGGTCCTGTTCGGCTGGCTGACGGGCGTGGACGTGGGCGGCTTCGACAAGCTGTTGCCCACGCAGATGATGGGCACGCTGGTGTTTACCCTGCTGGCCACGGGCGGCGCCGTGCTGTTCTTCTCCAGCCGCGAAAAGATTGCCCGCCTGCAAATGGTGGCCGCCGAGGAAAAGGCCCGCGCCGAATCCGTGGCGCGCCAGGCCATGCAGGCGCAGCTGCAATTGCTGCAGGCGCAGATCGAACCGCACATGCTGTTCAACACCCTGGCCAACCTGCAGGGCCTGATCAGCTTTGATCCGGACCGCGCCCAGCTGCTGCTCGATCAGCTGATCCAGTACCTGCGCGCCACTTTGAGCTCCTCCCGTGCCGGGTCCACCACCCTCGCGCAGGAGTTTTCCCTGATGCAAGCCTACCTGGGCCTGATGTCGATACGCATGGGTGCGCGCCTGACCTTTGCGCTGGACTTGCCCGAGGCCTTGCGCGATATCAAGGTGCCGCCCATGCTGCTGCAGCCGCTGGTGGAAAACGCCATCCAGCACGGTCTGGAGCCGAAGATCGAAGGCGGCCATATCCACGTGCAGGCGTCCACCGACGGCGGCATGCTGATCCTGACGGTTGCCGACGATGGCCTGGGCCTCGACCATCCGGGCCAGACCAAGGGCACGCAGCTGGGCGTGGCGAATATCCGCGAACGCCTGCACGGCATGCATGGCGAAGCCGCCAGCCTGGTGCTGGCCGCCAACACACCGGCAGGCGTCGTCGCCCGCCTTCAATTACCGATTCACTCCACCACCGCGAGCCCCACGCCATGACCAGCCCCCTCCCGCGCGCCCTGATCGCCGAAGACGAACCCATACTCGCCGCCGCCCTCGCGCATGCCCTGCGCCGGCTCTGGCCGGAACTCGACATCGTTGCCACCTGCGCCAATGGCGTGGAAGCCTTGCAGCAAGGCCTGGCGCTGCAGCCCGACATACTATTTCTCGACATCAAGATGCCGGGCAAGACGGGCCTGGAAGCGGCCGAGGAACTGGCGGAACAGTGGCCGGACGGCGTCGCCTTCCCCCATATCGTGTTCGTCACGGCCTACGACGAATACGCGCTGGCCGCCTTCGAGCACGCGGCCGCCGACTACGTCTTAAAACCCGTCAACGATGCGCGCCTGGGCAAGACGGTGGAACGCTTGCAGCAGCGCCTGCGCGACAGCGCCGGCGCCAGCGGGACAGCAACGCCAACGGCGGCCACGGCGGTGCCCGTGACGGCGGCCGTCACCGCGTCCGCCGGCGACGACAACATGGCCCGTCTGCTGAGCCAGCTGCAAGCCATGCTGCCGCCCGCCCCGCGCCTGCAGATGATACGGGCGGCCGTCGGCAACAGCGTGCGCATGATCGCGCTGGCCGACGTCGTGTATTTCGAGGCGCTGGACAAATACATCAACGTCGTGTGCCAAGACAGCGAAGCGCTGATACGCACGAGCCTGAAGGAACTCCTGCCCCAGCTGGACCCGCAACAGTTCTGGCAAATCCACCGGGGCACCATCGTCAATGCCAGCGCCATCGCCACGGCCGTGCGCGACGAGGCGGGCAAGCTGTCACTGACCCTGCGCCAGCATCCGGCGCAGCTGCGCGTCAGCCCCTTGTATGCCCATCTGTTCCGGCAGATGTAGCTAGTGCAGCTGGTGCTTCAAGTCCGATAATTCATCGTGGACCTTGAGCACGGCGCTCTTCATTTCCGGCGTCACGCTGGTCGCCGTGCCGCACGCCCGCTTGGCGCGGTCGCCCAGCGATTCCATCTGGTCGACGGCCTGGCGGATGCGCGCATCGTCGTGCGTGTCGATGGCTTGCCGCACGGCGCTCTTTTGCTGGTCCAGCTGGTTGATGCAATCCTTCAAGTCCATCGGCATGCCCTGCTGCTTGCCGCACAGCTGGGCCGCCTGGCCGATCGCGTGTTCGATGGCGCCAAAGCGCCGTGCCACTTCCTTTACCTGCATCATGATCTGTCCTCCCATGGTATCTGGAGTTGGATCGCCAGGCCGGCCCAGGGTTCCCGGCCAGCGGCCAGGGCATTGAAATTTCCAT
The DNA here is from genome assembly GCF_058798815.1 of Janthinobacterium sp. GW822-FHT07A03. Lineage (NCBI taxonomy): Bacteria > Pseudomonadati > Pseudomonadota > Betaproteobacteria > Burkholderiales > Oxalobacteraceae > Janthinobacterium > Janthinobacterium sp. GW822-FHT07A03. The sequence goes on from NZ_JBXAKW010000004.1 coordinate 305,797, forward strand.
GAGGCACTTTTTTGTAAGCGCTTGTGACATTCTAGATAATTATCAAATCCTTCAGATACATTGGCGTACCTGAACCACCACGCCCTCCATGAACTCGCTGCCACCCCTGCCCCGCCGCGCTCCCGGTCTGCTGCTGATCGTCCTGCTGCACGCGGGGCTGGCCTATGTCGTGCTGCAGTCGCGCCCCCGCCTTGCCGCTGACGAGCACTTGCCGCAGGGCCCGGCCATCGCCTGGCTGCGCTACACGGCCCCTGCGCCACCCAAGCCCGTAGCGTTGCCCAGCGCAAAACCGGCCGCTGAACGTGTGCCGCGCCGAACCATACCGGCGCCAGTCAGCCGCCCCCTGCCCCCGCCCGCTACCGAGCCGGCGCCAGCACCGGCAACGCCGGAAGCGATCACGGCGCCGCCAGCGCCCAGCGCCGCCGACATCCTGGCGCAAGCCAAACGCGACGTGGGCAAGATCGACAAGGATTTGCGCAAGGAATTCCCGCAGCGGGGAGAACAAAAACTCGACGACACGGGCTTCAAGCGCATGCAGCAAGGCTTTGCCGAAGCCTACGCGGCCGTGCCGCCGAAATGGTACGAGGCGTCAAAGATCGAGGAAGTGGGCGCGAATGAAGCCAGGGGCAGCCGCACGTATAAAATCACCAGCGCGCTGGGCACCTTGTGCGTGACCACGCGCGCGGGCAAGCAGGGGGAAACGATGATCGGCAACTGCCCCAAATAACCGGGCTCAGCCCACCGCTTCGCGCGCCCCCAGCGGCTGCAGATGGCGCAGGCGCAAGGCGATCAGCACGCCGCCGCCCAGGCACAGGCCCAGCATGATGATGACGCCCGTCCAGCCGTCGAAGCCCCACATCATGCCCGAGGCGGAACCGATCAGGCTTGATCCCAAATAATAGAACAGCAGATAGAAGGCCGAGGCCAGCGCCTGCGGCGCGCGGGCGCGGCGGCTGACCCAGCTGCTGGCGATCGAATGCGAGGCAAAGAAGCCGAACGTGGCCAGCGCCATGCCGATGACGATCAGCGGCAGCGAATCGAACAGGGTCAATACAATGCCACTGAGCATCACCGACAGCATGATCCACAGCACGCCCCGCCGTCCCAACCGGTCCACCAGGCGGCCCGCCCAGACGGAGCTGAAGATGCCGATCAGGTACAGGAACGCCAGCAAGCCGACCGTACTCTGGCGCAAGCTGAACGGCGCGGCCAGCAGGCGGTAGCCGATGTAGTTATACAGGCTGACGAAACAGCCCATCAGCACGAACGCCAGACAGAACAGCCACGGCAAGCCCCGGTCGGAAAAATGCTGCTTGACGGCATGCGGCAAGGCATTCCAGCCTTTGGTGCTGGGCACGAAATTCTTCGACGCGGGCAGGCTGCGCCAGAATTCCGCCGCCGCCAGCACGCCGGCCACGCCCAGCACGCCCAGGGCCCAGCGCCATGAGAGGAAATCGCTGAGCATGGACGCCACCAGCCGTCCCGACATGCCGCCAAACGCGCTGCCTGCAATATATAAGCCCATCGACAGTCCCAGCGACGGCCCCTCGATTTCCTCGCCCAGGTAAGCCATGGCCACGGCCGGCATGCCGCCCAAGGCAATGCCCAGCGCGGCGCGGATGGCCAGCAGTTGCGCGTAATCCTGCGCGAAGGCGGACAAGATCGTCAATATTGCGGCGGAAAACATCGACGCCACCATCAGCGGCTTGCGCCCCACCCGGTCCGAGACGGCGCTCAGCAGCACCAGGGAGATGGCCAGCAAGCCGCTCGACACGGACAGCGACCAGCTGCTTTGCGCGGGCGTCAGATGAAACTGCTGCGACAGCAGCGGGAACAGGGGCTGGATGCAATACAGCAAGCTGAAGGTGGAAAAGCCGCCGAAGAACAGGGCGCGGTTGCTGCGCTTGAATTCGGCCGTGCCCTTGGCGATGGCCGTGCGGGGCGCGGGTGCGGCGGGAGAAACCGGGATGGCAGACGAGGTGGCGGGGGCAAAGGCAAGCGATGAATCAGACATGGCCGTGTTTCGGAAAGGAAGCGAGTCTTCATCTTAGGATTGCCAACTCATATCGTCCAATATATATTCAAGGCCCAACTCATACTTTTAAAATATTACTTATATGGAACTGCGCCACCTGCGTTACTTTGTCGCCGTTGCCGAAGAGCTGCACTTCACGCGCGCGGCCGAACGCCTGCACATCGGCCAGCCGCCGCTGAGCCAGCAAATCCAGGCGCTGGAGGGGGAACTGGGTGCGCAGTTGTTCGAACGCAACAAGCGCTCCGTGCGGCTGACGCAGGCAGGCGCACTCTTCCTCGACGATGCGCGGCGCATCCTGGCCCTGTCGGAACAGGCGGCCATCACGGCACGCCGGGCACAGCGGGGCGAGGCGGGCGAATTGCGCATCGGTTTTACCTTTTCCACGCCGTTCACACCCTACTTCGCCACCGTCATCAACCGCTACCGCCAGCAATTTCCGCACGTCACCTTGACCCTGCATGAAATGGCGACATTGCACCAGCTGGTAGCGATCTCGGGCAGGACGATGGACCTGGGTTTCGTGCGCCCGCCGGAAACGACGTACCCGGACGACATCCGCCTCACCGAATTGCGCCAGGACCCGCTGTTCCTCGTGCTGCCCGTCGCCCACGCGCTGGCGGCCAAGGACAGCATCGCCATTGCCGACATGGCGGGCGAAGGCTTTGTCATGTATCCCAAGGATGCGGGCACGGGGATTTATCCGCAGATCTTCCGCCTGTGCAAGGCGGCCGGCTTCGTGCCCCAGGTCACGCAGGAAGCGGGCGAGGCGTCGACCATCATCGGCCTGGTGGCGGCCGGCTGCGGCATTTCGGTGCTGCCCGCCTCGTTCGACCGCATCCGCATGGATGGCGTGTGCTACCGCCCCATCGCCGACCCGCAGGCGACGACCAGTTTATTACTTGCACAACGGGAAGAAGAGACGTCGCCGCTGGTGGCGGCATTCGTCAAGCTGGCCGAGGAAGCGGCCATGGAAGGGGGAGCGTAGGCCGGCAGGCGCCGGCCTACGTGCACTGCTTTACGAGTAGTCGGCGTCCAGCTCGGAACCGGCGTAATTCTCCAGGTCCTCAAACAGGCTCTTCATGCTGGCCCGCGTGAGGATTTTCTGCACCACGGTGCAGCTGCGGCGGTAGGACGCGATGCGGTCGAGCAACACCGGGTGGTGCTGCACGGGCACCTTGGCCGCCAGGGCGGCCCAGCCTTCCTCGAAGTCGGGCTTGTTCTTGCGCACGGAACGCACGAAGCGTTCAAACTCCTTTTGCCCCGTGCGCGCAACGATGCGCCCGCCGCCTTCGATGGCGAAGATGATGGCCAGGGCGATGACGCCCTCGGCATTCAAGTCGCTGTCGCTGACGGGGCCGTTGTCGTGGTGGCGGCGCAGCCAGCTGGCCAGGCGCACGACGGCTTGCACTTCCTTGCGCTGTTGCAACTGCAACGCATACTTTTCATAGCCGGCCCAGTTCTGGTTCGGGTCGGCCTGGCAAATGTCGATGAACAGTTCGCGCAAACGGCGCGCAAGGTAGACGGGGTCCTGGTCGTATTCGCCCACGAGGGCGTCTTCCGGCAGCTGCGACAGGTCCTTGATCAGGCGAAAGCCCACCTGGAACGCGTGCTCGGCGCCGTGCTCGACGAGGAAATCGAGGGCGGCCTGGTCGCCCTCATGCGTGACGGCCTGCTCCAGGCCCAGCGAGACGCCGCCCACCGTCAGGAACAGCGCTTTCTGGATGCCGTCGGCCGTGCGTTCATTCGTGAACTTCTCGGCCACCATGGCCGTGATGCCCGTCAATTCATCGGCCAGGTTCAGCGCCGCGTCTTCGCGCGGGTCGCCCGGCAGCAGCTTGATGGCGCGCACGAGGCGCGGAAGATTCTCTACAACAATTGCTGGCAGCATTAGTCGATCCCTGCTTTCATTACGAGAAGATGCCCGTGCCCAGGCTGCGGCGCGTGCTGGAACGCGGCGCGCTGCGCGTGCTCGGCACTTGCTTGCGCAGGCGGTACAGCAATTCCTTGGTACTGCGCTGCAACATGGTCGGTTCTTCGTCCGGGTCGTCCGAGTATTCCGCGTCGGCCAGGTCGGCGCTGTGGCGGAAGTCGGGGAACAGTTCGAACAGCGAACGGTCCCAGCCGTCTTCATTCGCTTGCGCCAGCTCAATGGCCAGCGGCACGACGTCGTTGTCGGACGACGTCACGCCCGTCACGTACGGTCCCTTGATGACGATTTCGCCCGCCACTTCGAGGATTTCCTTCGGCGCCATCGAGAACAAAATGGCGAACGCCGTGGCGCCCCAGTCGGTGGCGGATGCTTCCAGCAGCAGCTCGCGGCGGCGCTCGGCGTCGTCGGTGGAAAACACCACGCCGTGGATGTGTGCGAACAGCGATTCGGCGATGCGCTCCGGATCGTCCTCGATCTGGTCGTCGCTCCAGGTGGCGGCGATGAAGGCCAGGCTGTCGGCCCAGGCTTTCGGCGGCACCAGCAGGGTCGCCAGCGACATCTTGCCGCCGTCGAAACCGGCCAGGTGCAGGGCCGTCACTTGCGGCGGGATGGCGCTCAGCACTTCCACCACGGCAAGATCACCGTACTGGTCGGCCGCGTCCGCAAACGCCTGCTCGGCGTGGCCCAGCGAACCGGACAGCACCAATTCCGTGACCTGCTTCGTCAGCGCAGGCAGGTTGCTTTTTTGTTCATCCTTGTTATCGGCCATGGTCATCTCCATCCTGGTCAAACATCTGGGCGAAATCGTCGGTGGCTTCGTCTTCATCGTGCTCGTCGTCGCCGTCGTCATTGGCGGCCAGCTGGTCGAGCGACTGGTCGTCGTCGTCCCACAGGCGCGGATTCTTGTGCAGGAAGGCCGTGATGATGGCCTGGCGCGCCAGGTCGGGGAAGCTCTCTTCGATGGCGGCGTACATCTTCGCCGCTTCCGGCGCGGCGCAGGCGGCCATGGAAAACACGCGGGCCGGGTCGCCGAACTCGTAGTCTTCGCTTTCCGCCAGCAAGCCTTTCGGGTCGCTGAAGGTGATGTGATCGACCAGCGCGAAGGCCAGCATGTTCACGTCCTCGATGCCGCCGCCGCTGGCGTACTCGCCGACCAGCGCGTCGACCATGCTCTTGTAGTTCTTGCGGTTCGGCGGGTCGCCGAGGATGCCTTCGATCTGGCCTTCCAGCTCGCGCGACTGGTACGCGAATTCAGGGTGTACTCTTCTCATGCTGTGCTTTCCAATGTGATGCGCGGCGCTGTTACATTAAAAGCGCCGTTGTTGTTGTTTTTCAAATCATCCGGACTGTACCGAACAGCCGCCAGCGTGCTTAGTCGGCCGGCAGTACCGTGCCGTGGAGGCGGAACACGCCGCACCACAGGGCATAGGCTTCCGCTTCCGGATCGATGATGATGCGGTGGTTCACGCTCTGGTCGTATTCGGCGCGCTTGGCCGGGTCGGCCAGGATTTCATACGCCTTGGTGACGCTCTTGAAGCGCGCCTCGGCGCCGGGGGCCTGGTTGCGGTCGGGGTGGAAGCGCATGGCCAGCGAACGGTAAACCTTCTTGATTTCATCGTCGCTGGCATTGGGCGCGACACCGAGGACGTTATACAAATTTTCCATAAATGGCTCCGGGGTCACGTTTTGTTTGCTAATTAAAGGCGAATTATCCTATAGAACGGCGCCGGCGTCGCTTGCATGCTGGGAAATGGGGCCAAATACGTGCTTATAAAGCGCTTGCGGTACGGTAAAATGCTTTTTACTGTCACTCTTCCGCATTGATCAATGAGCAACGATAAACCGAATACCGCCGCGCCAGCGCTGGCGCCCAATTTCTTGCGTAACATCATCGAAGCCGACCTGGCTGCCGGCGCCCACGTGCGTCCCGGCCTGCCCCAGGTGATCACGCGTTTCCCGCCGGAACCGAACGGCTACCTGCACGTGGGCCATGCCAAGTCGATCTGCGTCAACTTCGGCCTGGCGCGCGATTACGCCGGCCAGTGCAACCTGCGCTTCGACGACACCAATCCGGCCAAGGAAGAGCAGGAATACGTCGACACCATCATGGACAGCGTGAAATGGCTGGGCTTTGACTGGGAGCCGAAGACTGCCGATGGCCAGAGCCACCTGCACTACGCGAGCGATTATTTTGACCAGCTGTACGCGATGGCCGAGTACCTGATCACGGCCGGCTTTGCCTACGTAGACAGCCAGAGCGCCGAAGACATGGCCGCCAACCGGGGCAATTTCGGCCAGGCCGGCAAGAATTCGCCTTTCCGCGACCGTCCGCGCGACGAATCGCTGGCCCTGTTCCGCGCCATGAAAGCGGGCCAGTTCAAGGATGGCGAGCACATCTTGCGCGCGAAGATGAGCGAAGATGCGATGAGTTCGCCGAACATGAACTTGCGCGACCCGGCCATCTACCGCATTCGCCACGCGCACCACCACCGCACGGGCGACGCCTGGTGCATCTATCCGATGTACGACTACACGCACCCGATCTCGGACGCGCTGGAAAACATCACGCATTCGATCTGCACCCTGGAATTCCAGGACCACCGCCCGTTCTACGACTGGCTGCTGAAAACCCTGGCCGCCGGCGGCTTCTTCCAGCAACCGGTGCCGCACCAGTTCGAGTTCTCGCGCCTGAACCTGACCTACATCGTCACCAGCAAGCGCAAGCTGCGCCAGCTGGTGGAAGAACAGATCGTCGACGGCTGGGACGACCCCCGCATGCCGACCCTGGTGGGCATGCGCCGCCGCGGCTACACGCCGGAAGCGATTCAATTGATGTGCGAACGCACGGGCGTGACGAAATCGGACGGCTGGATCGACTACAGCGTGCTCGAAGGTTGCCTGCGCGAAGACCTGGACCCGAAGGCGCCGCGCACGGTGGCCGTGCTGCGCCCCTTGAAATTGATTATCGACAACTTCCCCGAAGGCGAAAGCGTCGAGTGCACGGCGCCCGTGCATCCGCACTTCCCGGAACGGGGCTTGCGCACCTTCCCCATCTCGCGCGAGCTGTGGATCGAGGAAGATGATTTCATGGAAGTGCCGAACAAGGGCTATTTCCGTTTGTATCCGCCGATCGACGACAAGCCGGGCAGCCGTGTGCGCCTGCGCTACGGCTACGTGATCGAGTGCACGGGCTTTGACAAGGATGCGGACGGCAAAGTGAGCGCCGTGCATTGCAACTATTTCCCGGACAGCAAGTCGGGCACGGAAGGCAGCGCCAACTACAAGGTCAAGGGCAATATGCACTGGGTCAGCGCACCGACGGCGATTCCCGCCGAAGTACGCCTGTACGACCGCCTGTTTACGGACCCGCAGCCGGACGCGGGCGGCAAGGACTTCAAGCTGGCCTTGAACCCGCTGGCCAAGGAAGTGGTGCAGGCGTGGCTGGAACCGGGCGCGGAACTGGCCCAGCCGGAACAGCGCTTCCAGTTCGAGCGCCACGGCTACTTCGCGGCCGACCGGGTCGACAGCCAGCCTGGCAAGCCCGCCTTCAACCGCATCGTCACCCTGAAAGACAGCTGGCAGCCTGCCAAGTAAGGCGCCGGATCACCCACGAAAAAACCGCTGCGGCGGTTTTTTTTCGTTTCAGAGAGAAATATTGCCTGTTGACTATATTCACGATAATTTTGTATATTAGGCAGCTATTGAGCAATTTGCAATATCGATAGTGCTTGTACAACTCAGTCTAGCCACCGCCACCGAGGCGGCACCCGATTCCTCTTCCTGATGTGGATGGCGATGTCTTCTACTGCCGGCGAACACCCCTTATCTGCTGAAAAAAGACCGCTCTGGCTGCTCGGCTTTGTGATGTCAATGATGGTGGGCCTGCTGTTCTACATGGCGGCCTCGCTGTCGATCGAAAACGATGCCAGCGAGCTGTTCGACAATCTGGCCCGCAATACCCGGAAAAACATCGAATCGCGCGTCAAGTCATATGCCAACCTGCTGCGCGGCACGGCCAGCCTGTTCCGCGCCAACGAACACGTGAGCCGCGAGCAATTCCACCACTACGTGGCAAACATCGCCCTGCAACAGAACTATCCGGGCGTGATGAATCTCAATTACAGCCAGGAACTCGACGATGCGCAGCGCAGCGCCTTCGAAGCGGCCATGCAGCGCGACTATCCGCCCGGGCGCGATGGCTATCCGGCATTTGCCATCCATCCGCCCGCCCCGCGCGCGCAATATTCCGTGCTGGTGTACATCGAGCCTATTGCCAGCGCCCCGGAAAAGTATGGCCATGACATCGCCGAGCGCCCCCTGATCGCCGAAGCGCTGGCGCAGTCGCGCGATTCCGGGCAGATCAGCAATTCCGGCGTGCCCGTGCCGCTGGAGGGCCGGCCGCAGCTGACGGGCATGGCCATGCGCCTGCCCGTGTACCGCTTCGGCATGCCGGTCGATACGGTGGAGCAAAGGCGCGCGGCGTACCAGGGTTCCGTCGGCATCGGCTACGACCTGGTGACGATGATGCGCAGCGCGCTGGCCGACATGCCGGTACGTAACGTGCGCCTAACGCTGTTCGATATCGGCCCGCAGGCGCGCGAAGCACTGGACTTGCCGCACGACATGCGCCCCATCTTCGACAGCACGACGGCGGGCATGCATGCGCCATGGTGGCTGCCCGGCAGTTCGGGCCGCTACCTGAGCAGCACGATGCTGATCGAACACAATGGCCGCGTCTGGCAAGCGCTGTTCAGCGTGCGCAAGAGCGACCTGTACACGCGCTTCGATGCCTTTTTGCCATGGCTGGCCCTGCTGATTGGCTTTGCCAGCACCATGCTGCTGTACGTGCTGTTCCACACGCTGGCGTCGTCGCGCCGGCGCGCCATCCAGATGGCGACGGGCATGACGGAGGAATTGCGCGCCAGCCAGATCCGCCTGCAGCTGTCGCACCAGAAACTGCGCCGCCTGGCGGCCCACGCCGACCAGATCAAGGAAGAAGAGCGCAAGCGCATCGCGCGCGAAATCCACGACGACCTGGGGCAGAACCTGCTGGTGCTGCGCATCGACGCCGACATGCTGGCCTCGCGCACGCAGCGCCGCCACCCGCGCCTGAACGCCCGCGCCCGCTCGACCCTGGAGCAGATCGACGCCACCATCAAGAGCGTGCGGCAGATCATCAACGACTTGCGCCCTACCGTGCTGGACCTGGGCGTGAATGCGGCCGTCGAATGGCAGGTGGCGCAATTTCGCCAGCGCACGGGCATCGCCTGCGAAGTGAGCGAAAGCCATGACGACATTTGCCTCAGCGACCAGTGCGCGACGGCCCTGTTCCGCATCCTGCAAGAGTCGCTCAGCAATATTTCCCAGCATGCCAATGCCAGCCGCGTGCAGGTCAAGCTGGAAAAGTGCCGCGATACGGTGTCGATGAGCGTCAGCGACAACGGCGTGGGCGCGGCCATCGACGGGCGCAACAAGCTGGGCTCGTTTGGCCTGGTGGGCATCGAAGAACGTATCAAGTTGCTCGGCGGCACTTTCTACATCGAAAGCAGCCCCGGTGCCGGCATGAGCGTGCACGTCAGCGTACCGCTGAGCGCGGACGCCACCGCGTTTCCTTATCAGGAAGACAACCGGGCCAGCGCCTGAGCGGCGCGCCCCGCATGAAGCAAGCTCAGCTTGCGTATTTCGTAATTAGATGCAATATTGATGTAGAACAACTCAGCGCCCGCCCGCCATGGGCCAGGCATTCCTCGACTACTTGCCAGGAGTACACACCCACCGCTTTCCCTTGTTTCACCGTATTTCCCACAACGCTCTTTACCAAAGGACATTCATGGATACGAACGACAGTTTCAAGGCAATTGCCGATTTGAATTTGGACGCGATCAAGGTCAAGCTGATGCACCGGGAGTCCGGCGAAGGATGGAGCCTGGAAAAGGCGAATGCGGTGGAATTCGAATACCGCCGCTTCCTGATCCTGATGAAACAGTTTCCGGAAGAAGAAACGGCACCGCTGATGGACGTCGATACCTTCTGGCACTACCATATCCTCGACACCCTGAAATATGCGGCCGACTGCGAACTGGTGTTCGGCTACTTCCTGCATCACTTCCCGTACATCGGCCTGCGCGGCGAAGACGACGAAGCGGCGCACCATCGCGTGGGCGAGCGCATGAAGCAGCTGTATGAGCAAACGTTCGGGGAAGATTATATCCGCGCGGAAACGGCGTATTCGGGGCGCGCCGTGCAGGCGGCGTATTCGGGACGGGCGGTACAAGCTGCGTACTCGGGACGTGCGGTACAAACAGCATTTTCCAGTGCCGCGGTACAGGCCACCGCCTACTCGGGCCGGGCCGTCCAGACGGCGTTTTCCAGTGCGGCCGTGCAGGCGACGGCATATTCGGGCCGCGCGACGGGCGCTGCCAGCACCGCATTTTCCAGCGCGCCTGCCACACTGGCCGCTGCGGTGGTCAAGTCGTCCACGACCGGCCTGGAATTGGGGCGCTTCTATGTCGATCGTCCGGTACTGAACCTCGACCCGCAATAGAAAAGCGGAAAACAGATGTGGCTGCCGCACGCGGCAAGCCTGACTTACCCAGACGGCACCTCTCAGTTTGCCGTCTGTCAGGCGCTCTTAGGCAGCCATCAACTCGCGCAGTTCACGAATGCTGAAATCGCTGATTTCATGCATGCGGATGAGGATCGTGGCGCCGATCGGCAAGGTGTTGTGACGAATCTTGCTGATAACAGGTGGCGCCACTTCCAGAGCTCGCGACAAGGCGGCATCGTTTTTCAGCTGCAGCTTGTCGATGATCGCATCGAGGACGCGATTCGGGTTGTAGGTAGGCAAAGAGGTAATTTGTTTGAGAGACATGATCAAAAATCCGTACTTGTTGTATTAGTGCAAAAAGAAACCGAATGTCTCTTTTGCAATAATTCAGGGTAAACACACTAAAAAGCGCCATCACTTATGCGGCTTTTACGCCGCAAACAATATAATACACGCTATTGTTGATTTTTGCGTAACTTAAAGCAAAATTGTGATAATTGAAGAGAATTGACGCACTTGGAATGTGCTAGAGGATAACCCAAATCGGAAAAATTTGCTGCAAGTCATCAATTTTTACAATGAGGAACGCCGCTGCGCATCAACCAGGCAATCGCCATGAGCGTGCCCAGGCGGGCGATTTCCGTCGATAAATGCCAGCCTTGCGCGGCCACGCCGGCCGGAGTGACCAGCAGGCAAGTGCCCGGCACGGCATCCACGCGGCACCAGGCCAGCTGCCGGCGGATTTCATCGGGCGGCGGCGGCGGTTGCCGCGCATGTTCGCGGCGGCGCATATAGGCGCGCACCTGTTCCTTGCTGGGGTGATTCGTAGCTCGCATGGCTCGCTCCTGCTGGCGGGAAACAGCGTCGCACTAATTGTAGAGCCCGCCACAAATAGCTGAAACGCGTGACGACATTGCTCACGATATCGCCAGCGCGCCCTGACGCGTTTGCGCCGCATCAAATGGCAAGGCCACGGTGTTGCGCCGAAGCCCACGCTGCCCCACGGCCTGGCGGCCGTTCTTATTTCTTTTGCTGGCGCACGCGCTGTTGCTGTTTTTCCTGCGTCTGCTGGCGGTTCTGCTTGCGCTCGAACAGGGTGACCGCATCTTTCTTGGCTTGTTCCACGGTACGCATTTCCTCATGCGCATCGTGCGGAACAAAAAATTCGGCATCCTGCGCCGCCACGACCAGCTTGATGGCGGCGGCGTCGTCGAGGTCGTACAATTCCGTCAGGACGGTGGTGACCTCGTCCAAGTATGCTTCGTAAGTGAGGGTGCTCATGCTGTAGTCCTTAAGTGAATAGCGCAACGCCGGAACGGCGCGCTGCGCGCCGGCCCAGCAAAGTGCGCAGATAGCCGGCCATTTTACCCGATGCGGGCCCCGCCGGCTGCCAGCGCCTGCAAGGCATCGGCCACGCGCGCGTAGCGCAGGCGCACGCCCAGCTCGCGCTTGATGCGCGTATTGTGCAGGCGGCGCGATTCGGACATGAACGACAGCAGCATCGGCGTGACCACTTGCTGCAGCTGGGCACGGGGCAGGCGCGGCGGGCGCGGCAGGCCGAAGGCGTCGGCCACGGCATCGAAATACTCGGCCATTTTGAGTTCGCTGTCATCGCTGGCGTGATACACGCGCCCCGGCTTGCCCCGCCACAAGGCCCGTTCGATGATGCGCGCCAGGTCATCGGCATGGATATGGTTGGTGTACACGTCGTCGCCCGCGGCCAGGGCCGGCGTGCCTTCGCGCAAACGTTTCAGGGGCAGGCGGTCTTCCGCGTAGATGCCGGGCACGCGCAGGATGGCCACGGTGGCGCCGCGGCGCGCGCCCCAGCCCCGCAAGACCTGCTCGGCGTCGACGCGCCGCTTCGCGCGCGCGTTCGCCGGCGCCACAGGCCGCGTTTCATCGGCCCAGGCGCCGCCGCAATCGCCATACACGCCGCTGGTGCTCACATACACCATGCGTGCATGCTCGGGTAAAATGGCGGCCAGATTGCGCGTGCGCCGGTCCAGCAAGCCCGACGACAGGGGCGGCGCCAGGTGCACCACCATCGTCGCCAGTCCCGCCAGCCGTTTCAGGCTGGCGCGGTCGTCGAGGTTGGCCACGATGGGCACGGCGCCGGCCGCCCGCAGCTGCGCGCAGCGCGCCGGCTGGCTGGTGACGGCAAAGACGCGAAAACGCGCGCGCAGCAGGGGCAGCAGGCGCATGCCGACGTCGCCGCAGCCCAGGATCAGCAGGCGCGGCAAGCCTGAGGGCTTGCGCAAAGAGTGCATTAACATATTTTTCATCTCAAGGATTGTATGACTTTTCAAGTTACTGTTCAGCCCAGCGGCCACCAGTTCAGCTGCGAAGCGGACGAAACCGTGCTGGCGGCGGCAATACGCGCCGGCGTGGGCTTGCCGTATGGCTGTAAAAATGGCGCCTGCGGTTCCTGCAAGGGCAAAGTGCTTGCCGGCACCGTCCAGCACAAGGCGCACCAGCAGCGCGCCCTGACGCCGGAAGAGGAAGCGGCCGGCTTTTCCCTGTTCTGCTGCGCCACCACGGACGCCGACCTCGTCATCGAAGCGCGCGAAGTGGCGGGCAGCAGCGACTACCCGATCAAGAAAATGCCGTCGCGCGTGACCACGATTGAAAAAGTCGCGCCCGACGTCGTCGTGCTGACCCTGCAGTTGCCAGCCAGCGAGCGCCTCAACTACCGCGCCGGACAGTATATCGAAATCTTGTTGCGCGACAACAAACGCCGCAGCTACAGCATGGCCAGCGCGCCCGCCGACGGCGGTCCCGTGACCCTGCACATCCGCCACCTGCCGGGCGGCCTGTTTACCGACCAGGTGTTCGGCAGCATGAAAGAGCGCGACATCCTGCGCTTCGAAGGCCCGATGGGCACCTTCTTCCTGCGCGAAGATTCCGACAAGCCCGTCGTGCTGCTGGCCTCGGGTACTGGCTTTGCCCCCTTGAAAGCCATCGTCGAGCACATGATCAGCGAGCGCTCCACGCGCCCGGTCACCCTGTACTGGGGCGGCCGCCGTCCGCACGACCTGTACATGGATGCGCTGTGCCGCCAGTGGGCCGCCGACTTGCCGCACTTCACCTACGTGCCCGTCGTCTCGGAAGCCTTGCCGGAAGACGCCTGGAGCGGCCGCACGGGCTTTGTGCACCAGGCCGTCATCGCCGACTTGCCGGACATGTCCGCGTATCAGGTGTATGCCTGCGGCGCGCCCGTGATGGTCGATGCGGCCCACCGCGATTTCGTGCAGCAGTGCCAGCTGCCAGCCGACGAGTTCTACGCGGACGCCTTCACCAGCGAAGCGGATCTGGCCAAGTAAGCATCACCTTCCAGACAGCGGGGCGCTGCTGCTGCGGCATCCGCTGCCGCTCCACCCCGCTGTTTCCTGGAAATTTCATGTCTCTCGCCTCTGCCGGCAACGGCTTCAGTATCCTGCGTCACCGCAATTTCGCCTTTTATCTTACCGCCCGCGTGCTGGGCACCGTGGCCGTGCAGATGCAAAGCGTGGCCATCGGCTGGCAGGTGTACCAGATCACGGGCAGCCTGTTCGACCTGGGCTTGATCGGCCTGGCGCAGTTCGCGCCCTTCCTCGTCTTGATTTTGCCGGCCGGCCACGTGGCCGACCGCTACAACCGCCGCAACATCATCGCTTGGTGCCTGGCGGCGCAGCTGGCCTGCGCACTGGCCCTGCTGGCGTTCACCTTAAGCAATATTTCCATCGTCTGGCCCGTGTTTGCCGTGCTGGTGCTGTTCGGCAGCGCGCGCGCCTTCATGATGCCGGCCACGCAAGCCGTGCTGGTCAACATGGTGCCCACGCAGCACTTCAGCCGCGCCGTGGCGCTCAGTTCCTCAAGCTCGCACGTGGCCATCATCCTCGGGCCTACCCTGGGCGGCTTGCTGTATTACTTCGGCCCCAAGGTCGTGTATCTGATCTCGTCGGCCTTGCTGGTGCTGTCCGTGCTGCTGATGCGCGCCACCACGCCGGCGCCGCAAGTGGTGAAACGCGAACCCGTCAGCTGGCACACCCTGCTCGAAGGCTTGCGTTTCGTCTGGTCGAAACCCATCGTGCTGGGCGCCATTTCGCTCGACCTGTTTGCCGTGCTGTTCGGCGGCGCCACGGCCCTGCTGCCGGCGCTCGCGCATGACGTGCTGCATATCGGCCCCGGCGGCCTGGGCCTGCTGCGCACGGCGCCGGGCGCGGGCGCCGCCCTGTGCTCGATCATTCTGGCCATCTTCCCCATCACGCGCCGGGTGGGCGCCTGGATGTTCGGCGGCGTGGCCGTGTTCGGCCTGGGCACCCTGGTGCTGGGCAGCACCAGTTATTTCCCGCTGGCACTGGCGGCACTGTTCCTGATGGGCGCCGGCGACATGGTCAGCGTCTACATCCGCCACCTGCTGGTGCAGTTCGAGACGCCGGACGAGATCCGCGGCCGGGTCAGCGCCGTGAATGCCGTCTTCATCGGCGCCTCGAACGAGCTGGGCGAATTCGAATCGGGCCTGACGGCCGGCTGGTTCGGCCTCGTGCGCGCCGTGCTCTTCGGCGGCGCCGCCACCCTGGCCGTGACGGGCGTGTGGGCCGTGCTGTTCCCCGTGCTGTCGCGCATGGACCGTTTCCCCCACCACGAGAAGGAAGCGGCCGCAGGACGGCCACCGGAGCCGGCACTTAAGGGCTAAGATGCGCTATTCCCACTGACGAACTTGCACCATGAAAATCACGCTTCCCTTGCACAGCTTCATCCGCAGCCGCCCCCACCTGAGCATGGCCACGGCCATCGGCGTGGCGGCCGGCCTGCTGCTGCCCGCATCCTGGCAACAGATGACGCGTCTGCTGACGGCGTGGAACGTGGCCGTCTGGTTCTACCTGGCGACGATGGCCTGGATGATGATGCGTGCCAACCATCACAAGGTCAAGGCCATGGCGGCGCGCCAGGATGAGCGGGCGGCCACGGTGCTGTCGGCCCTGTCCGTCGCATCCGTGATGAGCCTGGTGGCCATCGTCTCGCAGCTGTCCTCGATGAAGGACATGGCGCCCGACGAGCGCGCGCTGCATTACGGCTTGACCATCCTGACACTGGTCGGCTCCTGGTTCCTCGTCGGCACCCTGTTCTGCTTTCATTATGCCCACCTGTACTACCAGGCCGACCCCGCGCTGCGCCCCCTGAAATTTCCCGACGACGAGCAGAATCCCGATTACTGGGATTTCCTGTACTTCGCCTTCACCATCGCCGTGGCCGTGCAAACGTCGGACGTGTGCGTGCAGACGCGGCTGATGCGGCAGATCGTGCTGGGGCAATCCGTGCTGAGCTTTTTCTTCAACCTGGTCGTGCTGGGGCTGTCGATCAATATCGCCGCAGGCCTGATCAATGGATAAAGCTGACGCCGGCTTGAAAAGATTCTGCGAGGAAACTTGACCTGGGTGTAGGGTTAAGCTCATCTTAATCGTGCGCACCCTCTTGAAATACTGGAAAGAGGAGTAAGATAAGTTCCATGCACAGAGGTCATGTGCATGAGGCAGCAACCAGGCCGCAGCACGCCTGAGATGGGTTTTTTTTGAATTGACAGGAGTAAGCATATGCAAATCAATATTCATACCGACAGCACCATCGCCAACACCGCTGGACTGAACGAACATGTGCAATCCGTACTTGAAAGCGCACTGAGCCGCTTCCGCGACAACCTGACCCGCATCGAAGTCCACATCAGCGACACGAATGGCCCGAAAGGCGGCGCCGACGATATCCGCTGCGTCATGGAAGCACGCGTTGCTGGCTATCAACCGATTGCCGTGACCGAACAGAACGCCACCGTGCATCAATCCGTTGCCGGCGCCACCGACAAACTGAAACGCGCCATCGATAGCGCACTGGGCCGCCTGCAAGACAGCAAGCGCCATGCCACCGGCAAGAATGCCGTGATCGATACGGCCGAAGCGGAAGAAACCGCCGAGTAATTCCCACCCCGCAAGATTTCCAGAGACTGAGGCAGCCGTTCAAGGCTGCCTTTGCACATCCGGGCCGCCTTTCGTCTGCGGCAACAAGCATAGTAAAACCACCATCATTTCAGCTTACTAACACGACAATGAAATAATTGTCGTATTTCTCACAGTAAGTGACATCAGGCAAGGCTTTGCCGTTACAGCAAAGGCCGCTTTACGCTATCATGAAGCTACCGGCCCTCTGCTCGCGCGCGCCGGCTTTTTGAAAGTGTGATTGTGGAACAGATCGGCAACTTTGGCGCTTCAGGCTGCAACATCGGCGATTTACAGCTATTTCGCGATGGGGCGGATAGCCAGACGGCCGCCATGCTGGCACCCTGCCCCGTCATGCGCCTCGAAGCGGGCGAAGCCATTGCCGACACACAAGGCACCAGCCTGTACATCGTCCTGCGCGGTTCGCTGGCCGTGGCCGCCGACACCCACACGGGCATGGATGACGGCACCGTCAGCAAGGTCTTGCCCGGCGAAAGCGTGGGCGAACAATCGGTGCTCGATGAAGCAAGCAACCTGGCCGCCATTTCCGCCCTGGAAGAAACCGACTTGCTGGTGATCGACGCGGCCGTCGTCTGGGAATTGATCGAGCAATCGAACGGCCTGGCGCGCAACCTGCTGCGCTTGCTGTCCTTCCGCATCCGCGCCGCCAATGCCCTGCTGCGCCGGCGGCAGAAACTGGGCGAATTCTACCGCCAGCTGTCGATGGTCGACAGCCTGACTGGCCTGTACAACCGCGCCTGGCTCACCGACTTGCTGCCGAACATGATCATCACTGCCCACGCCAGCGGCTCGCCGCTGTCGCTGGTGATGATAGACCTCGACCATTTCAAGCGTTTCAACGACACCCACGGCCACCAGGCGGGCGACCAGGCGCTGCGCATCGCCGCGCAAGTGCTGGGCGCGGCCCTGCGGCCGACGGATTTTGCCGTGCGCTATGGTGGCGAGGAAATGATGGTGATCTTGCCCGATACCAGCGAAAACGTGGCCTTGCGGGTAGCCGAGCGCTTGTGCGAGCGCATGCAGCTCGCCGTTATCTTCGCCGACATGCGCAGCGCGCTGCCGCACATCACGGGTTCCTTCGGCGTGGCCAGCCTGGCGGCGGAACAGGACGACGAAGCGCTGATCGCCACTGCGGATGCGGCGCTGTACCGCGCCAAGGCAGGCGGGCGCAACCGCGTAAGCACCTGATATTCTCAGGCGCTTCCGGCGTAATAATGATCAGGCAGCCTTGCTGTCGGCCGGCTTGGCAGCGTCATCCTTCTTGCTGCTGTGCGCGGCGATGAAATCCGCGTAGCCCTTCTGCACCAGCTCATACGTCTTGTCGATATTGCCGGCGATATCGCCGTTCAGCACTTTCAAGCCGCCCAGGATGTCGCGCGCTTCCTTGAAGCCCTTCTCCATGCCGCCGCTGATGGTGTCCATGAACTTGGTCAGGGCCGTATCGTCGTCCATGCCGGGGTTCTGCTTCTTGTAGGCGTCGAAAAAACCCGTCGACAGCGAGACGATGCGGCTCGCCGTCGCTTCGGCGCTGTTGTCCTGCGACGCCGCGTTCTGGATCGCATCGTCGCCGTACTGGCCCTTCAGCGCTTCATTGATGTTGGTGATGGCCGTCTTGTACAGCAGCGCCAGCGGCTCGTTCTCGGAACCGATGGACACGTTCAGCGACGCCTGCATGATGGACGCGTTCAATTGCAGCTTGCTGCGGTCATTCACGCTCATTTCAGCGTTGACGCCATGCTGGACTTTATCGTCCTTGCCGGCAACACCCGTACTGACGGAAGTCACGGAAGGGGTGGAATTGCCGCTTGCGGCGATGGGAATTGACACGATAGACCTCCTTGAACGGGCAATGTATGCCACCATGCGGGAAACGCGATGATGACCATCCTCTCGTGTAGTATCGGCAGGTTTTCAGAAAACTGAAGCGGCCCGGACAATTAAGATAACAATCAAGCAAGTAACGACCATCAATGACTAACCAGACCTTTCTTTGGCACGACTACGAAACCTTTGGCGCCCAGCCGCGCCGCGACCGCCCGGCCCAGTTCGCCGCCATCCGCACGGATGCCGACCTCAACGAAATCGGCGAACCGATCATGCTGTATTGCCAGCCTGCCAATGATTTCCTGCCCGATCCGCAATCGTGCCTGATCACGGGCATCACGCCGCAGCAGTGCCTGCAGCTGGGCGTGCCCGAACACCAGTTCGCCGCCACCATCGAAGCGGCCTTTTCGGAACCGGGCACCATCGGCGTGGGCTACAACACCATCCGTTTCGACGATGAAGTCACGCGTTTCCTGTTCTGGCGCAACCTGATCGACCCGTATGCGCGCGAATGGAAGAACCATTGCGGCCGCTGGGACATCCTCGACGTGGTGCGCATGACGCACGCGCTGCGCCCGGAAGGCATTCAATGGCCGAAGCGCGACGATGGCCAGACCAGCTTTAGACTGGAACATTTGAGCAAGGCCAATGGCCTCGTCCACGAAGCGGCGCATGATGCGCTATCGGACGTGCGCGCCACCATCGCCCTGGCCCGCCTGATCAAGCAGAAGCAGCCGAAACTGTTCGAATTCTGCCTGGCCCTGCACAAGAAGGACAGGGTCGCCAGCGAAATGGGCATGCACCTGGCCGCCGGCGAGCGCCAGCCTTTCCTGCACGTGTCCGGCATGTTCCCCGCCGAACGGGGTTGCCTGGGCGTCGTCTGGCCGCTGGCCACGCACCCGAGCAATAAAAACGAGATCCTCGTCTGGGATTGCGCCTACGACCCGCGCGAACTGTTCGAACTGGACGCCGACACCATCCGCACGCGTTTATTTACGCGCAAGGATGCCATGCCGGAAGGCATGACGCGCCTGCCCGTGAAAAGCGTTCATTTGAACAAGTCGCCCATGCTGGTGGGCAATTTAAAGACCCTGTCGCCTGCCATGGCCGCGCAATGGGGCATCGACGTGGATGCGGCGAAGGTCAACGCCCAGCTGGCCGCCGCGGCGCCGAACATGGATGCCGTCTGGGCCGAAGTGTTCCAGCGTCCGGGCGCGAACACCGCGCTGGACGTGGATGAGGATTTGTACAATGGTTTCGTCAGCAACGACGACCGCCGCCTGCTCGAATCCTTGCGCCGCGACACGCCAGCCAAACTGGCCACGGCCCGCCCCTCGTTTGCCGACGAACGCCTGCAGGAATTGCTTTTCCGCTACCGCGCCCGCAATTTCCCGCAAACCCTGAGCGAAGCGGAAAGCCTGCGCTGGGAACAGCACCGCGCCGCCCGATTGTTCGACGGCGACGGCGGCGCCCGCACCATCGAGATGCTGTTTACGGAAATCGACGTGCTGTCGGAATCGGTCGATGAGCGTGGGGAAGAGATATTGGGCGAGCTGTACGACTATGCGGAGATGGTGGCGCCCATGCGCGACTGAAGGACCAGGCTGGGTAGGTCGGATTAGCGGGGCAAGGCCCCGCGTAATCCGACAACATTGTTGACGTTACTGGTGTTGTCGGATTACGCGGCGTCGCCGCTAATCCGACCTACGCTGCACGGTGTTGATTGATCGCATCGCGCGTCTCGATCGCCACGCGGCGCGCCGCGTCGGCGAAGTCTTCGCCCGCTTGCGGCGTGGCGTAGATGATGGCGCGCGAAGAGCTGATCATCATGCCCATGCCGTTGGCCGTCTGGCCCGCGCCGACGGTGGCGGCAATATCTCCGCCCTGGGCGCCGATACCGGGAACCAGCAGCGGCATGTCGCCCACGATGGCGCGCACTTGCGCCAGTTCTTCAGGGAAGGTGGCGCCGACGACGAGCGCGCACTGGCCATTCTTGTTCCATTTCTCGGCCACCAGGCGCGCCACGCGCTGGTACAGGGGCACGCCGTCCGTGTCGAGGAATTGCAGGTCCGAGCCGCCCGGGTTCGAGGTGCGGCACAGGATGATCACGCCGCGGTCTTTCCACGCCAGGTAGGGGTCGAGCGAATCCTCGCCCATGTAGGGGTTCACGGTGACGGCGTCGGCGCCGTAGCGTTCGAACGCTTCGCGCGCGTATTGCGTGGCTGTCGCGCCGATGTCGCCCCGTTTCGCGTCGAGGATCAGGGGGATGTGCGGATAGTTTTCGCGCACGTAGCGGCAGATGTCTTCCAGCTGCTTTTCCGCGCCCAGTGCGCCGAAATAAGCGATCTGCGGCTTGAAGGCGCAGGCCAGGTCGGCCGTGGCATCGATGATGCGCGTGCAAAAGGTGGTGATTCCATCAGGCAAATCGCGCAGCTCGGCCGGCAGTTTCGCCAGGTCGGGGTCCAGGCCCACGCACAGCAGGGAATTATTGGCCGTCCATGCGGCGGATAATTTATTGATGAAATTCACGGCACACCTTCTCTATTCAGTTGCAAACCCCGTATTGTAACGCGGCGCGGACCTGTCAAGGCAGCCTGAGGCGGCGGCAGGCGCTTATTAAACCGACATGGCGGGCCGTTTCAGGTATATTTGCCTCACCTCCCTTACTCAGCACGGAACCCATCATGCAAATCACCAATCAATTCACCAAATGGCTGCGCCTGGCGCTGAGCGTCACCGTCCTGGCCGGCATCCTGACGGGCTGCGGCTACAACGACTTCCAGAGCAAGGACGAAGCCACCAAGGCCGCCTGGGGCGAAGTGGTCAACCAGTACCAGCGCCGCGCCGACCTGATCCCCAACCTGGTGAATACCGTCAAGGGCTATGCCACGCACGAGCGCGAAACGCTGGAAGCGGTGACCAAGGCGCGCGCCGCCGCCACCAGTTTCCAGATCACGCCCGAAGTGCTGAACGACCCGGCCGCCTTCGAAAAATTCCAGCAAGTGCAGGGGCAACTGTCGTCGGCCCTGTCGCGCCTGATGGTGGTGTCCGAGAAATATCCTGACCTGAAAGCCGACACCAGCTTCCGTGACCTGCAGTCGCAGCTGGAAGGCACGGAAAACCGCATCACCGTGGCGCGCCAGCGTTACATTACCGCCGTGCAAGATTACAACGTGCATGCGCGCAGCTTCCCGAACAACCTGACGGCGATGATCTTCGGCTACAAGGTCAAGCCGTCGTTCACGGTGGAAAACGAAAAAGCCATTTCGACCGCGCCGACCGTCAACTTCGGCAAATAAGATGAAAGCCTGGTCTTATCTGGCGGCGCTGGCGACGGCGCTGCTGCTGTGGACAGCCTTGCCCGCCAGCGCGCAGGGCTTGCAGCCCGTGCCGCCGCTGGCGGCGCGCGTGACGGACAACGCCGGCATGCTCGATGACAAGCAAAAAGCGGCGCTGGAAGGCGTGCTGGCCGACTACGAAGCCAAGACGGGCAGCCAGATCGCCGTGCTGCTGGTCAAGAGCACGGAACCGGAAGCCATCGAGCAATACAGCATCCGCGTGACGGATGCCTGGAAGCTGGGCCGCAAGGGCGTCGATGACGGCGTGCTGCTGATGGTGGCGAAGGACAATCCCTCGTCCTTGCGCCGTTTGCGCATCGAAGCGGGCCGTGGCGTGCAAGGCGTGCTGACGGATGCGCAATCGAAACGCATCCTGCAAGACGTGATCGCCCCCCATTTCAAGCAAAACGACTATTACGGCGGCCTGGTGGCCGGCGTGGGGTCGATTGCCACCCTGCTGAACCAGGAGCAATTCCCCGCGCCGGCACAGCAGAAGGCGCCGGCGACCGTGGAAGCGGGCGGCCTGACCTTCTGGCTGCCGCTGCTGTTCTTCGGCTTTCTCGTCGTGCTGACCGTGTTCCGCTCGCGCGGCGGGCCCAACCGCCTGCAGCGCGGCAGCAACTGGTCCAGCGGCGCCACGGGCGTCGTGCTGGGCAGCATCTTGAACCAGGCGCTGAACAACCGCGGGGGCGGAGGAGGCTTCGGCAGCGGCGGATTTGGCGGTGGCGGCGGTGGTTTCGGCGGCGGCGGCGGCGGTTTTGACGGCGGCGGCGCCTCGGGAGATTGGTAATGACGAAACAACTGACATTCGGACAACGCTGCGGACGCGCTTTAAAGCATTTGCGGGGCACGCCCGCGACGGCGCGCCAGGCGTTTCCCGAACGCACCCTGAAAGCCATCGAAACGGCGATTGCCGACGGCGAAGCGATGCACCAGGCGGAAGTGCGCCTGATCGTCGAAGCGGCCCTGACGCCGGGCATGGCTTACCAGGGCGTGAGCAACCGCGAACGGGCGCGCGAACTGTTCGCCCAGTATGGCGTGTGGGATACGGAAGACAACGTTGGCGTGCTGATCTATATCAACCTGGCCGAACACCAGGTCGATATCGTGGCCGACCGCAACGTGGGCCGGCGCGTGACGCCGGAGCAGTGGCAAGCCGTGTGCCGCACCATGACCAAAGGGTTCAAGGATGGCAATTACCACGACAGCACGCTCGATGCCTTGCAACAGCTGAATACCTTGCTGCAAAGCCACTTCCCCGCCAATGGGACGCGCGGCAACCAGTTGCCGAACGAACCCATCCTCCTCTGATGGCGTTCAGGGATTAAAATCCGCCATGGCCCCGCAGCTTGGCGGCGCGCCCCCCACCCGCCAAGGAGACCGCATGAAACTGATCGATAAAACCGCCATCGTCACGGGCGCCACCCAGGGCATCGGCCTGGCCTGCGCCACCCGCCTGATCGCCGAAGGGGCGCAGGTGATGCTGGTCGACATCAAGGAAGAAGGCGCGCAGGCGGCCGCCTCCCTCGGCCCGCAGGCGCGCTTCTTTTGCGCCGACGTCAGCCAGAAGGCGGACGTGGACGCCATGCTGAAGGAAACGCTGGCGCAGTTCGGCCACATCGATATCCTCGTCAACAATGCGGGCGTCACGCATGCGGCCGATTTCCTCGACGTGTGCGAAGACGATTTCGACCGGGTCATGCGCATCAACCTGAAATCGATGTTTCTGTGCGGCCAGGCCGTGGCGCGCGAGATGGTCAAGCGCAACAGCGGCTGCATCATCAATATGTCCAGCGTGAATGCGGAGCTGGCGATCCCGAACCAGGTGCCGTATGTGGTATCGAAAGGCGCCATCAACCAGCTGACCAAGGTCATGGCCCTGAACCTGGCGCCGCACGGCGTGCGCGTCAACGGCATCGGGCCGGGCACCATCCTGACGGAACTGGCCAAGCAGGCGGTGCTGTCGAGCCCGCAGGCGCGCCACACGATTCTGTCGCGCACGCCGCTGGGCCGCTGCGGCGAGCCGGAAGAAGTGGCCGGCATCGCCGCCTTCCTGGCCAGCGACGACGCCACCTACATGACGGGCCAGACCATCTATGTCGATGGCGGACGCATGGCGCTCAACTACACGGTGGCCGTGAAAGAGTAAAACAGGCGAGTTATATAAAAAAAGAATAATGCATATCTAAAAAGATCATTAGACACATATCGTGCGACGCAGCATAATGCACCTGTCTCCACTATTCTCCTCCAAGAAAATAGTTTTAAGCCCGCTTTCACCAGCGGGCTTTTTTTTTGCCATCGCGGCTGAAACATGGCCATTCTTGCCATTTCCCGCAATCTTCCCGCTCATTCCGCCTGCCGCAAAAAAATGTTGCGGCGTGTCATCAGCCCGTCATCTTCGGCCCCTATACTTGCTTCATCTGCTGTACAGGCAACCGATATGCCTGACTACAGACAGGTGTGCCGCGATGGCACACCACTCCCCTTTCATGACCGTGGCGGGCGCCGGCAAGGCGCGCGACATGGTGAGCACCAAGCAACTCTCAACTCTTGACCCATTTCATTTGGGTTTTTGGCCCGCGCCCCCGCGGGCCTTTTTTTTTCCTGTCCGGCGAGCTCTTGCGCAAAAACACGGTGCCCCGCCACGCACATGATATTGTGACTGCCTTTCCACCCATCCTGACGCATCATGCCTGTACCCTTGCCCGAACTTTGTTTTGCCGACCGCTATGAACGCCTGCGCTACCGCACGGCCCTGGTGTTGTATGTGCTGGTGATTCTGATCGGCGACATCCCCGGCGTGCGCGCCGACGTGGGCCAATATGCGTCGGGCGGCGTGCTGCACTCCTTCGGCTATGGCGTACTGGCCCTGATCCTGTTCAGCGGCACGGGCGGCGGCATGGCTCGCCGGGCGCTGCTGTCGGTGCTGATGGTGGCGGCCATGGGCGCGCTGGACGAGTTCATCCAGAGCTTCCTGCCTTACCGCCATGGCGCCGTCAGCGACTGGGTGGTCGATATCACGGCGGCCGCGGCGGTCTGCCTGCCACTGTCTTTCCTCTGGCCGAAAATGGTCGCCGCCGCCCTCGGCAAGGGTGCGCCGCTGCCCGAAGCCTGACGCGGCGGCGCCCGTCAGGCGCGGTCCGCTTCGCTGTCCAGCAATTCCAGCCGTAACTGGCCCTGGCTGCGCGCGCTGCGCGTGCCCAGGCGCCGCATCAGGGCGCGCGTTTCGCGCCGGCTGCCGGCGCCCATGGCGCGTGCCGCATCGCGCTGCATGTCCAGCAACTGTTCCGAGCGCGCCAGGCGCACCAAGCCATGCAAGGCCTGGGCCAGTACATGGCGCGCACGGGCATCGTGCGCGGTGCCGCCGACGGCCAGCACCAGCTCATCGATCAGTTTTGCGGTAGGGCCAGATGACATTTTTTCTCCCTATTCAACAGTGAGGAAACGTGCGGGCGCACGAAAGAATAATTACCAGCATCTTTTATACCAAGCACGGCAATTAGCCGCTTGATCTATCTCAATCGGCAATGCCGGCCGCCGAACATCCTGGTTCCGCCATGCTCTTACATGCAGCAATCGCTGCTATCCGCAATCACTGCGGGTACCGATCCTGAGTGTGCGACCATGAGGAGACCAAGATGAGATCGAAAACAACCCTGCTGCTGACCGGCCTGACATGCGCCTTGCTGGCGGCCTGCCATTCCACGGAGAATACCGGCCTGGCACGTAGCAATAGCGGCGAAACCTATGCTGCACCGGCCGGCACGACGCCGCAAACCAGCATGCCGGCCAGCAGCACGGCCAGCACCGCCACCGATACCGGCATGAGCAGCGATACGGCGGCCCAGTCCAGCATGAACATCAGCTCGGCCACGGTGCAATCGATAGAAACCGTGCCGCGCAGCATGGATCAAGGCAGTGCCGACATGCAGGCGGGCACATCTGGCACCGCCGGCAGCACCTCGGGGGCGGCGGGCAATATGCTGTACCGCGTCACCTTGCGCCTGGACGACGGCACTACGCGCACCTTTGTGCAAAATACCCAGCCCGCCTTCCAGATCGGCGACCGGGTCAGCGTGCAAAAAGGCGTAATGCAGCGCTATTGACATGCGCCGGGGCTGGCCGACACTTGCCGAAGTCTTCCACCCCTGGCCGCATCAAGCCGCCTCAGGCCAGCGCCAGGGTCAGCGGCCGGCTGCGCCCCTGCACCACGGCCGAAGGCCAGGCCGGGTCATGCGTGAGGTTGTGCAATTGGCTGCCGTCGAGCAAAAACGTGTCTTCCACCGTGCTGCCGGGCAGGCTGGGGTGGAAGGCCAGCGCCATGCCCCGCTTGAGGATGATTTCCGTGTGCGCGCCGGCCGCCACTTCGGGCGCCAGGTAGCCATGGATGCCGCCCTGCCGGCTGGTGCGCACCGTGTCGGGCTGGCCCGCATAGGCGTAGGCACTGTCGAGCGCGTGATACACCATGCTCAGCGCATGCCCCGTTTCACACGCGTCGAGCGCCACCGCTTCCAGCGCCAGCATGGCAGCATCGGCGTCGTCCATGGCCACGGCCACGCCATCGGCGCGGCGCTGCGCCGGGCCGAAGCGCCGTTGACGGCTGAGGCTAGCGCACAGGCCGAAGCGCCGCGCGCACAGGGCCAGCACGGCTTGCGTACCCAGCATCACCTGGGCTGGCGGCGCGCGCCGGTACCGCCGCTGGCGGTCTTCGCCGCTGACCAGCACGTGCACGGCTTGCAAGCCCCGCAGCGACAGCGCGCGCACGCACGCGGCAGCCAGCTCCAGCTCGCTCCAGTCGGGGCGGGCCTGGCGCAGCGCATCGGCGGCCGCGCCGGCAGCCTGCTGCCCCACCAGCCGGTAACGCTGCTGCTCCGATTCCAGCAGCACCAGCCGCTCTTCGCGCAGGGCCACGGGCAGGCTGCGTTCGTGCAAGCCCGGCCGGTCGGACAAAACAGGCAAGCCGCCGGCCGCATGCTGCACGAAATGTTCGCGCAATTCATACAGCTGCGGCTGCATCCAGGGCGACACCTGCCACGTCCATGGCCCGCGCACTTCCTCTTCGCGCATGCGCATGGCTTCGGCTTCGTCCGTCAGGATGTAGGCCGCGTCGCGCGTCACCAGCACTTCCGCGCAACCGCACTCGGCCGTATGGCAATGGCTGTTCGACGCGCCCGCCGTGGCCCACGCAAACCAGTCCACGCCCCGCAGGCGCACGGCGCCGGCACGCTCCTGTTCCAGCCAGCCCCGTATCTGCGCCAGCTTGTGCGCCACTTCCAGTTCCAGCGGCCAGTTCATGACCGCTCCTCGTGCGGCGTCCGGCGCGGCACCGCCCCGCCTGCCCTGCCTGGCGCCAGCCGGGCGTCCTGTTGTTCATGCATAGCTGCTCCCTTCCTACATGGAAACGTAAGACCAGCACGCGCATAAAAAGTTCGGCGCCCGGACTGGTCTCCGGCTTGCAGTCTATGACTTCCCTCTATTTTTGCAAGCGCCTATTTCGCCAGTTCGATCAGCACGGCCGTGTACATCTGCAAGTTCAGCAGCAACTGTTTTTCCGTGATGAACTCGTGCTCGGAATGCCCCGTGTACACCGTGTGCGGCATGGCCGGGCCGAAGCTGACGGCGTTCGGGAACAGGCGCGAATTGGTGCCGCCGCCGATGGCGACCGGTTGCGGATGCGCCATGCCCATGTAGTGCTCGAAAACGGACAGCAAGGTGGGAATCTGCGGCGCGTCCGTCTGCAGCCACGGCTCGCCGATCTGCACCTGCAGCGCAGCCGGCACCTGGCGCCGCGCCTTCCAGCCATCGAAGGCGGCCGTCACCTGCTGCTGCAGCACGGCCGCCGTCTTGCCTTGCGGACGGCGCAAGTTGATATTCAGTTCCAGCTCGCCGCCTTGCTGCTTGAGCACGGTAGGCGCCACCGTCATCGGGCCCATGAAACCGTCGCGGTAGGCGATCTGGCCGAAGCGTTCGCCGTAAATGCCGGTACCCACCAGTTCATTCAGGAACGACAGCATGTCGGCCGCCTGCGTGCCCTGCCATGGCTGCACGGCCAGGGCGTCGGCCAGCATGCTGATGGCGTTGACGCCATCTTCCGGCTTCGACGAGTGGGCCGACACGCCCAGCGCCGTCACCGTCAAGGTGCCGCCCTCGCGCGCGTAGCTGTAGCGCATGCCCTTCTGCTGCTGCGCGCGGGCGCGGATGGCCGCTTCCAGCGCGGCCGGCGCGCGTTCGATGACGGCGGCGGCGTCTTCCGGAATCTGGCTGCCGAAAAAGCCGCCCGTCAGGCTCTTCAGCACGGCGCCGCGGTCGGCCGGCAGTGCCGTGCGCGGCGGCAAGGTCAGCTTGATGGAGCCGTAGCCTTTCTCGGCCGTCACCACCGGATATTCCGCATCGATGGTGATGTTCACCTGCGGCGGCGTGTGGGTCTTGAGGAATTGTTTCAGCGGCTCCCAGTCCGATTCCTCGGCCATGTACACGTACAGCTCGATGCGCTTGCTCAGCGGCACCTGTTTGTCCTGGATGGCTTTCATCGCGTACAGGGCCGTGGCGATGGGGCCCTTGTCGTCTTCCGTGCCCCGTCCCAGCAGTTTGCCCGGTTCGCTGGTGCGGTCCAGCTCGAATGGCGAGCGGACCCACTTGGCGGGATTGACGGGCTGCACGTCGCCGTGCGTGATCACGCCCACCCGCTCGCTGCCCTTGCCCATGCCGATGACCAGCACGTGGCCATGATCGTGGAAATCGAAACCCAGGCGCTGCGCCTCGGCCGCCAGGTAGCGTTTAAAACCCGTGTGCTGGGGATTGTCGGCAAACGGCACGGCCGGGTCGGCCACCGTGTTGAAACTGACCATCTTTGCCAGGCTGGCGATCAGCGGTTCGGGATAGGTGGCCAGCGCATAGCGGGCCGTCTCCTGTGCCTGCGGGCTGACGGGAGTGGCGTGAACGGAAGGCTGCAGCAGCAGACCAAGCAGGGACAACAGCAGGGGTTTCTTGAACATGGCGGGGCGCGTGAAGTGGGGAGGCCCACTCTAGCATCGCCCGCGCCAATTTCCAATCAACATGAGTTTTTTACCGATCAGTACGCAAATTCCCGATTCGCATTATCATGTGCCCAGCCTGTCTTCCCCGCCACGCCGTCATGGGTGACCCTGCCAGCGTCAGGGGATAGACAAATCGTCCATTGTGATTTTCCACCACGTCCCGATATCGCTACCATGATTCCATTTTCCATACTCGACCTCGCGCCCATCGCCGAAGGCAGCGATGCCAGCCAGTCGTTCAAGAACACGCTCGACCTGGCGCAGCACGGCGAACGCTGGGGCTACAACCGCTACTGGCTAGCCGAACATCACGGCATGCCCGGCATCGCCAGCGCCGCCACGGCCGTCGTGATCGCCCATGTGGCGGCCGGCACGAACACCATCCGCGTGGGCGCGGGCGGCGTCATGCTGCCGAACCACTCGCCGCTCGTCATCGCGGAACAGTTCGGCACCCTGGAAGCGCTGCACCCGGGCCGCATCGACCTGGGCCTGGGCCGCGCGCCCGGCTCCGACCAGACGACGGCGCGCGCCCTGCGCCGCGACCTGCAGTCCGACGCGGAGCAGTTTCCGCAGGACGTGCTGGAATTGATCGACTACATGTCCGACGAGCCGCGCCAGCGCGTGCTGGCCGTGCCCGGCAAGGGTGCGAAAGTGCCCGTGTGGATACTCGGTTCCAGCCTGTTCGGCGCCCAGCTGGCCGCCCACCTGGGCTTGCCGTATGCGTTCGCCTCGCACTTCGCGCCGCAGATGATGATGCAAGCCGTGGCCTATTACCGCGAACACTTCAAGCCGTCGAAGCAGTTGGCGCAACCGTACGTGATGCTGGGCTTTAATGTGTTCGCCGCCGACACGGATGCCGAAGCGCACCTGCGCGCCACGTCGATGCAGCAGGCGTTCGTGAACCTGCGCACGGGCCGCCCATCGCGTCTGCAACCGCCCGTGCCCGGCTACCTGGAACAGCTGGGTCCGCAGGAACGCGCCATGCTCGATTCCGTCCTGTCGTGCACGGCCATCGGCGCACCGGACACGGTGAAGGCAAAGATGGCCGCCTTCATCGCCGAGACGGGCGCCGACGAATTGATGATCACCTCGCAGATCTTCGAGCACCAGCACCGCCTGCGCTCGTATGAAATCACGGCACAGGTGCATGCGGAGCTGGCGCGCGCGCAGTAACTTCACTGTCTCCCCCGGTATTTCCCCAAATACCCTTTTCCCGGCCGTCGGCAACGATCGCCGGGATTTTTTTGCCTGCTGTTTTGCCTGCTGTTTTGCCTGCTGTTTTGCCTGCTGTTTTGCCTGCTGTTTTGCCTGCTGTTTTGCCTGCTGCGTTGCCCGCCGTCCCGCCGCAAAATCGGCCCTGCCCGGCAAGAAATGCGCAGCCCCGCTATCATGCTCATCCAAAAGCATCATTCCAAGAAAGTTGTACCGTATGAAATCTGCACCATCGTCCGTCGACGCCAGCACCCTGCTGAGCTCCACCCGTATCCTGTTGTTCGCCCTGGCCGCCGGCGTGCTCGTCGCCAGCCTGTACTACGTGCAGCCGCTCACATCCATGCTGGCCGCCTCGTTTGGCGTGAGCGTGCCGCAAGCGGGCTACCTGGTGACAGCCACGCAGATCGGCTACGTGCTGGGCATCGTCTTCCTGGTGCCCCTCAGCGACGTACTGAACCGCCGCCAGTTGCTGACGTGGATGCTGATCGCCAAGATCGGCGCCCTGCTGCTGGCCGCTACCAGTCAGAATATTATCGTCTTTGCCATCGCCAGCGTCTTGATGGGGATCACGGCCAGCGCATTGATGGTCGTCACGGCCATGGTGGCTTCGTATGCGCCCGACCACAGCCGGGGCCGCATGGTGGGTACCGTCATGACGGGTTTATTATTAGGCATCTTGCTGGCGCGTACCGTGTCCGGCACCGTGTCGCAGATCAGCGGCGGCTGGCGCACCGTCTACGTGCTGGCCGCCATCGTCGTGGCCGCCCTGCTCGTCATGCTGCGCCGCATCCTGCCCAACGAAGCGCCGCGGGGCAAGCTGCAATACGGCAAGCTGATGGCTTCCCTGGCCGACATCATCCGCCAGGAACCCTTGCTGCGCCAGCGCGCCCTGTTCTCGGGCCTGGGCCTGGGCACCTTCAGCGTGTTCTGGACGGGCCTGACCTTCTTGCTCAGCGGCGCGCCGTATCACTATTCGGAAATGCAGATCGGCCTGTTCGGCCTGGCGGGCGCCACGGGCGCCTTTGCCGCCAACACGGCGGGCCGCATGGCCGACCGCGGCTATGCGCGCCAGGCGACCTGGCTGCTGGCCGTCGCCTCGATCGCGGGCTGGGCCCTGATCGGCTTCGGCGCCCATTCGCTGGTGCTGCTGTTGATCGGCATCGTCCTGCTGGACATGGGCGTGATGGGTTTGCAAGTCACGCACCAGTCCATCATCTATAAACTGGCGCCGCATGCGCGGGCGCGGGTCACCACCGTCTTCATCGCGGGCGGCTTCATCGGCGCCTCGGCAGGCTCCGCGCTGGCCAGCGCCAGCTTTGCCGCCGGCGGCTGGCCCGCCCTGTGCGTGGTCGGCGGCGCCATGCCGCTGCTGATGCTGCTGGTGTGGAGCAAGTACCGGCATACACAGCGCAGGCTGGAACGGGCAAGCGCCACCTGAACCAGCGCGAAAAAAAAACCGCTCAGCCGAGCGGTTTTTTTACGTCCTTATTTCGCCTGCGCGCGCGCCTTGCCAAACGCATCGCCCGCCTTCCAGGCCGGCATCTTCGCGGCGTTGGCCACGGCTAGACCCAGGTTCAGGGTGAACTGCGCCTGCTGCGTCATGCCGGACAAGTCCCAGCTGGCGTCGTACTCATCGGTGACCTGATGGTAGCGGGGGCCGTAGGCGGCCGCCTTGGCTTTCGACGCGGCCACGTCCTTGATGTACTCGCGTCCGCCATTGATGGAAAACGCGGGCACGCCCGCCTTGGCAAAGCTGAAATGGTCGCTGCGGAAATAGCCGCCGGCCAGGTCGGGACGCGCTGCCGCAATGTGCATGCCCATGGCTTTGGCGGTTGCCGCCGCCATGGCCCCCAGCTCCGTGCGCTCGCTGCCCTGCGCGCCGATGTCATGCGTGGCGCCCACGAAGTTCAGGCTGTCCAGGTTCAGCGCTGCGGCCGTCTTGTCCAGCGGCCACAGCGGATCGGCCGCGTAGGCGGCGCTGCCCAATAGCCCCTGTTCCTCGGCCGCCACCCACAGGAAGATCTGCGTGCGCTTCGCAGGCTTTTTCACGGCTTCCTGCGCCATGGCCAGCAAGCCGGCCGTGCCCGAGGCGTTGTCGACGGCGCCGTTGTAGATCGTGTCTCCAGAGTCGCCTTGCTTGCCCAGGTGGTCCCAGTGGCCACTGTAGATAACGGCTTCATCTTTCAATGTCGGGTCGGTGCCCGGCACCATGCCGGCGATATTGAATTGCTCCACCTTGCGCACGATGGACTTCATCTCGCCCGACAGCTTGGCGTTCAAGGCGACGGCCTGGAAATCCTTGCTTTCCGCCTTGGCGCGCAAGGCGTCCAGGTCCTGTCCGCCCGCCGCAAACAGGCGGCGCGCCGCGTCTTCCGCGATCCAGCCCTGCAGGGGCGTGCCGGCCGTGCGGTCGGCCAACTGGAAACGTTCGCTGCCGCTCCAGCTGTTCTGCACCACGCTCCAGTCGTACGAGGCCGATGGCTTCGTGTGGATCAGCAACACGCCCGCAGCGCCCTGGCGCTTGGCTTCCTCGAATTTATACGTCCAGCGGCCGTAATAGGTCAGCGCCTTGCCGGCGAAGCGGTTCGGATCAAGCGCAGTCGGCTGCGGGTCGTTGACCATCATGACGACGATCTTGTTTTTGACATCGGCACCCTTGAAATCGTTCCAGCCCTCTTCCGGCGCCGTGATGCCGTAGCCGACGAACACGAGCGGCGCGTCGAATGTGTGCGCGGCAACGGAGTCGCCCGTGGCCCAGACCCAGTCCGGGCCGAACGCCAGCGGCACGGCCTTGCCGCCCGCCACCGCCTGCAGGCTGCTCTCGGCCGGCAGCGACTTCACGCCGGCGATCTGCACGCTCTGGCGGTAGCTGTTGCCGCGCACAGGTTTCAGGCCCGCCATCTGCGCCTGGGTTTCCAGGTAGGCCACCGTCAGGTCGGCGCCGCGCTGGCCCGTGCCCCGGCCTTCCAATAAGTCGTTGGACAGGAAGGCCAGGTGGGCGCGCAGGGGCGCTTCCTGCACCACGGGCAAACTGGTGGCGGCTTGGGCGGAAAACGCCAGCGCCAGGCTGGAAGCGAGCGCCGTGACGGCCAGGGAAGAAAACAGCTTCTGCATAAGATCCTTTGGATAAGAGGAAACATTCAGTCCGGCGGATGGCCGAGCCGGCGATTGTATGCCATGGGGCAGGCGCGGCAAAATGCGGACGAAAAAAATCCCCGCGGCAAGGGCGGGGATTGCATCGAAGGGTAATTTACACCAGCAAGGCGGCCGCCAGCGATTCGATCTCTTCGGCCGATTCCTCGAGTATCGTGTGCAGGGTGCTGCCGCCGATGCCAAAATCGATCTTCGCCGCCGCCTGGCGCCGCGCGGCGCTTTCCGGCGGGTGCAGCGGCGAGCCGACGGGCGACAGATCGTTGGCCAGCACCAAGGTCGCGCCCAGGGTGCGGGGCGGGAACGTGCTGCCGCCGTGCCACATGCCTTCCACGGCCTGCAAGACCATGTCCGGCACTTGCAGCTGGCGCAGCACGCCGCGGCCGATCAGTTTTTCGCCGTATTCGATCCAGTCTTCGGTATTGTCGTCGAGCAAGCCCGGATATTCCTCGGCGCGCGACAGCAGATAAAAGCCGCCCACTTCGTGCACGATGGCGGCAAACATGGCCGTTTCCACGTCCACGTGCGTGACTTTCCGGGCGATCACCTGGCTCAGCGCGGCCACATGGGCCGTGTGTTCCCACAGCTTGGCCGCCTTGGCGCGCAATTGCGGGTCGGTGATCTGGCTGCCCAGCTGGCGCACGATGACGGACGCCACCATCGATTTCAAGGTGGCAAAGCCCAGGCGCGAAACGGCCGCGCGCACATTGGCGATTTCATTGCCGGAACGGTTGTAGGCGGCCGAGTTGGCCAATGCCACGACCCGCGCCGACAGCAGCGGCTCGGCCATGACCATGCGGGCGGCAGCTTCGATATGGCAATCGGGGTCGTCCAGCGCTTCCTGCAGCTTCAAGGTGGCCTTGACGTTGGCGGGGAACGTCAGCTCGCCCTTGCTCGCTTGCAGCGCGATAATCTTGAATACTTCCAGTCTGTCCATGGGTCAATCTCCGGTACGGGCCTATTAGGCTCTGCTGTGTGGGTGGGCCGGGAACGCGCATGTATCCCCGGCCTGGCTCCCGTTTCCGGCAATATTACAGCAAGTTTATACGCAGCCCTATTACTTTCCGGAAACTTTTCCTGCCACGCCTTCGACAAAATAATCCATCTTCGTCAGCGCCGCATCGTCCAGCACGCCTTTCTCCAGGCGCACCTTGCCATCGTTATCCTTGATCGGCGCGCTGAAAGGATTGAGCTTGCCAGCAACCAAGTCTTTCTCGCGCGCCAATACAAACTGTTTCACATCGGCGGGCACGGCCGCGTTGATGCCTTCCAGCTTGACCATGCCATCCTTGATACCGCCCCAGGTGCTGCTGGACTTCCACGTGCCGTCCAGCACGGCCTGCGCCTGCTTCGTGTAGTACTCGCCCCAATGGTGGGTGACGGCGGCCAGCTGCGCCTTCGGCCCGTATTTTTTCATGTCCGAGTGGTAGGCGATCGCATACTTGCCCTTCTCTTCCGCCGCCTGCACCACGGCCGTCGAGTCCGTATGATGGGTGACCACGTCGGCGCCCTGGCCGATCAGGGTGATGGCCGCGTCGCGTTCCTTGCCCGGGTCGAACCAGCTGTTCACCCACACCACTTTGACTTCCGCCTTCGGATCGACGCTGCGCATGCCGCGCGTGAAGGCGTTAACGCCCTGCAACACTTCCGGGATGGGAAACGCCGCCACGTAGCCGGCCACGTGGGTCTTGCTCATCTTGCCTGCCAGCACGCCGGCCAGGTAGCGGCCTTCGTAGAAACGCGCATTCGTGTTGGCCACGTTGACGGCCGTCTTGTAACCGGTCAAATGAATGAACTTCACATTAGGAAATTGCTTCGCCACTTTCAAGGTGGGATTCATGTAGCCGAACGAAGTCGTGATGACCAGCTTGCTGCCCGTTTGCGCCAGGTCGCGGATCACCCGTTCCGCATCGGCGCTTTCCGGCACGTTTTCCACGAACCTGGTGCTGATCTTGTTGCCCAGCGCCTTTTCCATTTCCTTGCGCGCCTGGTCGTGCTGGGTGGTCCAGCCCGCGTCGCCGATGGGGCTGATATACACGAAGCCGACGTTCAGCGGAACGGTGGCGGGCGCGGCGGCCATGGCAGGCATGGCGGACATCAGCGCAACACTGCAAACGGCGGCGCACAATAGTTTCTTGGACATGGTTTTCCTTGTGGTGAGTGATTAATTTCCGGGATTGAAATTTTTCCCCAGCGAAGCGGGCATGTTGAGCTTGATGTAATTGGCATTGCTGGAAATGAGCACGAGCACGACGATGGCCGCCACATACGGCAGCATCGACAGCAGCTGCGAAGCGATGGGCACGCCCAGCGCCTGCGCGTGGAAGGTCAGAATCGTGATGCCGCCAAACAGGTAGGCGCCGCCCACCACGCGCGCCGGGCGCCAGGTGGCAAAGGTCGTCAGCGCCAGCGCGATCCAGCCGCGTCCCGCCACCATGCCCTCGACCCACAGCGGCGTGTACACGAGCGACAGAAACGCGCCGGCCAGGCCGCAGCAGGCGCCGCCGAACAGCACGGCCGCCAGGCGGATGCGCCGCACGGGGTAACCGAGCGCATGCGCGGACGCTGGCGACTCGCCCACGGCGCGCAGCACCAATCCTGCCCGCGTGCGGTACAAGAACCAGGCGATCGCCACGCACAGCAAGAGCGACAGATACACCATCGGATGCTGGCGGAACAGGGCCGGCCCCAGCACGGGAATGTCTTCCAATAAAGGGATGCCGAAGCGGCCATTGTGCAGACTGTTGCCCACATACTTCAAGCCGATATACGTGGAGGCACCGGCGCCGAACAGCGATAAAGCCAAGCCCGTCGCGTACTGGTTCGTGCCCAGCCACACGGTCAGCCAGGCAAAGAAGCCGGACAGCACCATGCTGGCGCCCGCCCCAGCCAGAAAGCCCAGGGTGGGGCTGCCCGTGTTGACGGCCACGGCAAAGCCCGTGATGGCCGAGACCAGCATCATGCCTTCCGCGCCCAGGTTCACCACGCCCGCCTTTTCATTGACGAGCAACCCCAGCGCGGCGAGCATCAGCGGCGTGCCCGCGTTGATGCTGGCGGCGATCAAGGGGGCGATCGTCAGGGCCAGGTTATCCATGTTTCCTCCAGCGCAGTTTGTATTGGATCAACACATCGCAAGCGAGCAAGGCAAACAGCAGGATGCCCTGGAACACGCCCGTGATGGCGCTGGGCAAGCCGAGGCGCGATTGCGCCAGTTCGCCACCGATATAGAACAGGGCCATGACGAAGCTGGAAAAAATCACGCCGACCGGATGCAGCCGCCCCACGAAGGCGACGATGATGGCGGCAAAGCCATAGCCGGGCGAGACGGTGGGAGTCAGCTGCCCCATCGGCCCCAGCACTTCGCAGGCGCCCGCCAGGCCCGACAGGGCGCCGCAGATCAGCAACGACGACCACAAGGTCTTGCGCGAAGAAAAACCTGCATAGCGGGCGGCGGCGGGCGCCATGCCGCCCACGCGCAGGCGGAAACCCGCAATGCTTCTGGATAAATACAGCCAGCCGCCCAGCGAGGCCAGCAAGGCAAACACGATGCCTACGTGCAAGCGCGTGTCGCTGATCACCATCGGCAACAGCAAGCCGTCCGACAGCAATTTCGACTGGGGAAAATTGAACCCTTCCGGGTCGCGCAGCACGCCGTACACGAGATAGCTGAGCAGCAATTGCGCGATGTACACCAGCATCAGCGAGACGAGGATTTCGCTGGCGTTGTAGCGGTCGCGCAACCACGCCACCAGTCCCGCCCACGCCATGCCGCCCGCCATGCCGGCCAGCAAGGAAACGCCGATGATGGCCGCGCCTCCCACGCCATCGTCCAGGTACAAGGCGGCCGCGCCGCCGCAGATGGCGCCCAGGGTCAGCTGCCCTTCCGCGCCGATGTTATAGATGTTGGCGCGAAAGCAGATGGCCAGGCCGACGGCAATCAGGAGCAGCGGTGCCACCTTGAGGCCCAGTTCGGACCAGCCATGCGCGTCGCGCAAGGGTTCCACGAAGAAGACGGCCAGTCCCGCCAGCGGGTCATGGCCCAGCGCCATAAACAGCAAAGCGCCGCACAGCACGGTCAGCAGCACGGCCAGCACGGGCGACAGCCACGACATCAGCCGCGACGGGGACGGACGGGCTTCCAGGCGCAAGGCGAACTTAGCCATGGGCCGTCCCCTTAGGGTACACCTGACGCTTTTCCACCCGCAAGGCGAACTTAGCCATGAGCTGCCTCCTGCGGCCACAGCCCGCTCATCCATTGCCCCACGAGCGTCACGCTGGCCTCGCCCACGTCCAGCGATGGTGAAATCTTTCCTTTCGCCATCACCAGCAGGCGGTCGCTGATCTCGAACAATTCATCGAGTTCTTCCGACACGATGAGCAAGGCACAGCCCGCGTCGCGCAGCGCCAGCAATTCGGCGCGGATTTGCGCGGCCGCGCCCACGTCCACGCCCCAGGTCGGCTGCGCCACCACCAGCACCGTGGGTTCGCGCATGACTTCGCGTCCGACTATGTATTTCTGCAAGTTGCCTCCAGACAGGCTGCGCGCCAGCGCCTGCGGCCCGCCCGCCTTCACCTGGAAGCGGGCGATGATGGCGGCCGCCCGCTGCGCGATCGCGCCACGGCGCAGAAAGCCGTGGCGGATGGTGGCGGGGGTCTGCAAGCTCAATAGCACGTTGTCGGCCAGCCCCATGTCGGGCACGGCGCCCCGCCCCAGCCGTTCTTCCGGCACGAAGCCGAAACCGAGGGCGCGCCGGCGGCCCGGCGGCAGGCGCCCGGCAGGCGTGCCGTTCAGCACGATGCTGGCGGGGGCCGCGCGCATGTCCTCGCCCGACAGGGCGGCCAGCAATTCCTGCTGGCCATTGCCGGACACGCCCGCGATGCCGACGATCTCGCCCGCGCGCACGTCGAAATTGATATCGATCAATTGCGTGGCGAACGGGTGGCTCTTCGGCAAATGCAGATTGCGCACGCTCAACATGGCCGCGCCGGGCGTGCGCGCCACGCGCGTGACGGCGGGCGGCTCGGCGCCGATCATCATGCGCGACAGGCTGGCCGCCGACTCTTGCGAGGGGTCGCACACGCCCACGTTCTTGCCGGCGCGCACCACCGTGCACGTGTGGCACAGGGCGCGGATCTCGTCGAGCTTGTGGCTGATGTAGAGGATGCTGCAGCCTTCGGCCGCCAGCTGGCGCAGGGTAGCGAACAGTTTTTCCACGGCGCCCGGCGTCAGCACGGACGTCGGCTCATCGAGGATCAGCAGTTGCGGCTTGGCCAGCAGGGCGCGCACGATTTCCACGCGCTGGCATTCGCCCACGGAAAGCGTGTGCACGTGGCGCTGCGGTTCCAGGTCCAGGCCGTACTGGCGCGCCGTCGCTTCGATGCGCTGGGCCAGCTCCGCCATGTTGGTACCGGCGGGCAAACCGAGGGCGATGTTTTCCGTGACCGTCAAGGTATCGAACAGGGAAAAGTGCTGAAACACCATGGCGATGCCGAGCGCGCGCGCGGCCGACGGGTTGGCGATCCCGACCTCGCGGCCATTCCACAGGATGCGGCCGCCGTCGGGCTGCACGGCGCCGTAGATGATTTTCATCAAGGTCGATTTGCCGGCGCCGTTCTCGCCGAGCACGGCGTGAATTTGTCCGGGCGCGACGGTGAGATGGATGCCGTCATTGGCCACCACGGCCGGATAGCGCTTGCTGATATCGAGTAATTCCAGGCGTGCCGTCATTGTTTTTTTCGTGCCTCGCTGCGGGGTCGCCGGCCTAGTCGCCGGTGGAAAAAATCAAGCTGTTGTCTCTATCGTATCGGCATCCGCAGCGCTTGGGGGATGGCGTGGCGGCACGCATTTCTATTTCCACAAAAAAACAACACCTGTATACAATTTTGAAAAAAATTATCAGCTTTACAGCGGCCGCCTTGCCCCGCAAGGGCGAGAAGGTGCGATGATTATATGCAAGAACTGATAGTAAGTATGCAGATAAGACATATCGCCCAGCGCGGCACTTCTCGCATCATGGATTGAACGGCGCGCAATGCCCCATCGCAGCGCGACATGCGCGCCAGTGGGCTCCCCCGTGCGCCCAGCCATTCCCAGTTCCCGTTTTCCAACATCGCCATCAGGAGCCGAAAGTGCCAAAAACCATACCGTGTCTGTTGCTCTGCCTCACTACCACTCTGGGCGTGGGCGCGACCGCCCAGGCTGCCGAATGGAGCGATACCGCGCTGAGCTGGCGCGCCGGCAATGATTACCGCGAGCCGTTCAATCCGGACGACATCAAGAAGAATATCTTTGCCATCACGCACGCCAGCGGCTACAAATACGGCAGCAACTTCGTCAACCTGGACTTCCTGATCTCCGACAGCAAGGACCCCGGCGCGCTCGGCAAGACGTCCGGCGCCCAGGAGGCGTACCTGGTGTACCGCAACACCATCGACATCGGCAAGGTGCGCGGCAGCGACATCAAGTTCGGCCCCGTGCGCGGCGTCGGCGTGACCCTGGGCTTCGACGTCAATACGAAAAATGACGTCGGCTACAACTCGCGCAAGCGCATGCTGGTGGCCGGCCCCACGCTGATGTGGGACGTGCCCGGCTTCTTCAACACCAGCCTGCTGTTGCTGCGCGAAAGCAATGCCCCCAGCGGCGCCTTCCCGCCCATCTCGCAAGTGACGGGCCGCTACACGTATAAAACCCACGCCATGCTGACGGGCGCCTGGGCCATCCCCTTGTCGCCGCTGTTCTCGTTCGAAGGTTTCTTCAACCTCATCGACTCGAAAGGCAAGGATGAAGTGGGGCGCGACACGGCGGTGGAAACGAATATCGACATGCAAGTGATGTACGACGTGGGCGCGGCCTTGGGCAGCGCCAAGAACACCTTCCGCGTGGGCCTGGAATACCAGTACTGGAAGAACAAGTTCGGCAACTCGCCCGCCACCACGGGCAACGTGGGCCAGACGGCGAAGACGCCGATGATACGCGCGGAGTACCATTTCTAAGAATCATTGTCCCGCATCAACACCCACCGTCGCGCCTGATGCCAGCATGAAGCTTTCCATCTGGCGGAGAGCGCGACCGTGGAAGAAGGGCTTGCGAATCATCCAACATACCGCTCACCCGGTCGCTCGAACACCTCACGCTACGATCCAATCACGTCCACCCCGTGCATGTCGCAAGACAGGATCACATTGCAGGTGCGTGGCATCACCTGCCACCCCACACGATTTGACAGGCCTCGCGCCCTCCCCGATACTTGTTCTCATCTGTACCAACTACACAAGCGCAGACTACCTTGTAGTCACGTTTGCCAGCACGAATGAATATTGTCCCCCCCGCCGCCCCCTACATCGGCCGCTTCGCCCCCTCCCCCTCCGGCCCTCTGCACATGGGCTCGCTCGTTGCCGCCATGGCCAGCTATCTCGATGCCAAGGTGCATCATGGAACGTGGCTGCTGCGCATCGAAGACCTGGACTATGACCGCAATGTCGAGGGTGCCGACCTCGGTATCCTGGCCAGCCTGCGGCGCTGCGGCATGCACTGGGATGGCGAGGCGACGTGGCAGAGCCGGCGGCTGCCGCTGTACGAGGCGGCGCTGAAACAGTTGCAGGATGCTGGCCTCGTGTATGCGTGCGGCTGTTCGCGCAAGGAGATTCAGGATTCGGTGCTGCAGGCGGGCGCGCCCAAGGGGGGCGCCGCCGTGTATCCGGGCACCTGCCGCCATGGCCTGGCGCCGGGCAAGGCGGCGCGGGCCTGGCGGCTGCGCGTGCCGCAGGGGCCGCAAGCCGTGTACGGCTTTGCCGACCGCTGG
Organism: Janthinobacterium sp. GW822-FHT07A03; assembly: GCF_058798815.1. NCBI lineage: Bacteria > Pseudomonadati > Pseudomonadota > Betaproteobacteria > Burkholderiales > Oxalobacteraceae > Janthinobacterium > Janthinobacterium sp. GW822-FHT07A03. The sequence goes on from NZ_JBXAKW010000004.1 coordinate 346,665, forward strand.
GCTGGTCCGCAGCAACAGGACCTGGCCAGCGAGGTGGGCGACTTCATCGTGCTGCGCGGCGACGGCTTTTGGGCGTATCAGCTGGCCGTGGTGGTCGACGATGGCGCGCAGGGCATCACGCAGGTGGTGCGCGGGGCGGACTTGCTCGACTCTACGCCGCGCCAGCTGTATCTGCAGGATGTGCTGGGCTTGCCCCATCCCGGCTTTTTGCACGTGCCCGTCGTCGTCAATGACAACGGCGAGAAACTGTCGAAACAGACGGGCGCCCTCGCCTTCGATACGGGCACCGATGCGGCCGAACTGCTGGCATCGGCACTGCTGCCGGCGGCCCGCTTCCTCGGCCTCGACGTGCGCGCCGACGACGTGGAAGATTTCTGGCGGCAAGCCGTGCCCGCCTGGGCGCAGCGGCTGGCGCGCCTTCCCGGGCACGCATAAAAAAACCCGCCACGGCACGAGCCGGGCGGGTAGCAATGCAGGCGCCAGCACATGGCCGGCGCCTGGAACCGAACATTTAAGAAAACCGTAGCGAGCGGCAGTGAGTTGCGGCCGAGAAGCGCAGCTGTGCTTTAGCACAGTGAGCATCGCAGGCCGCAACTCACGACGCGCAGCAGGTTTGCTTATGTGTTCTTAGAAGTTGCCTTTGAATTGCACACCAAATTGACGTGGCTCATTGATGAAGCCCGTGCGGTTGTTGAAGTCGATGGCGCCCGTGATACGCTGGGTGTCGGTGATGTTGCGGCCAAACGCGGCCACTTCATACTTGCCGGCATCCCAGGTGTAACCCACGCGCAAGCCGCCTTCGACCATCGGCTTGCCGGTGAACTCGGTTGCCTCATACAGGAAGAAGTTGATCTTGCTGCGGTAAGCCCAGTCCGTGAAGACGAAGAATTCGCCGTTTTCCATCGGGATCGAATAGCGGCCCGTGGCGGTGATCGTCCACTTCGGCGCTTGCGGCAATGGATTGCCGTCGATGATGGCACGGTTGCCCGTGGTCAGCGGATCGGTCACGGTGCAACGCGTTTGCGCGCAGGTAGCGATCGACAGGCTCGGGTCCTTGATTTCCGTGAAGTTGTAGCTGCCGCCCAGGGACATCTTCAGGCTCGGCGTGACAAAACCTTCCAGTTCCAGCTCGGCGCCGCGGCCGTTCGTCTTGGCGGCATTGATCAGGCGCGTGATGTTCGACGTGCCGCCCACCACCGTCAGCTGCTGGTTTTTCACCTGGTAGTCATACACGCTGAACGCGACGCGGGCGCGGCGGTTGAACAAATCGGCCTTGATGCCCGCTTCGTACGAAGTGATGGTTTCCGCATCGGCCACGGTAACAGGCACGCTGGTGCTGGCCGGGGCGATACTTGGCGCGCGGAAACCGGTGGCGACACGCGCGTAGAAGTTCACGTCCTTGTTGTATTTATAGGTGCCGCTCAAGTCCCAGTTGACCTTGGCTTTGCTGACATCGGCGCTGGTCGGATTGACCTGCACGATGTTGGTCGCTTCCACCGTGTTGAAATCCTTCTTGTCCTTGGTGTAGCGCAAACCGGCGCGCAGCATGAAGTCGTCGTTGACGGCGTAGTTGACGGAACCGAACGTGGCCCAGGCCGAGTTCTTCTGGCGGCTGGCCAGGTGCGTGGTCAGCACGTGCGTGTTGCTATCGAAGTTGTCGGTGAAACCGTTGGCATCTTCGTTGAAGTAGTACACGCCTGCCTGCCAGTTCAGGGGACCGGCATTTTTCGATTCGGCGCGGAACTCCTGCGAGTATTGTTTCACGCTGGTGATGCCGCCGGCCGTTTCGACCTGGAAAGGAATGAAGCCGGGGCCCGTCGGCGTGCCGCCATCGATGTCGCCATGCGACACGTAACTGCCGACCTGTTCAAAGCCGGTGATCGAATACAACTTGACGCCGTCCAGGTCCCAGCTCAGGCGGGCGCTGGCGCCGTTGGTGCGCAGGTGCTGGAAATTCGGCGCATTCGTGAACGACTTGTTCGGGTCGAAACCGTCGACGATGTCGTTCGTGCCCTGCTTGATCATGTTGGCGTAGAAGACGCGCGCGCTGCCCGTGGTGTTGCGCTGGTGCACATTGAACAGGGCGTTGAACGTGGTGTTCGGTGCGTACAGCAATTGCACGCGTTCCGCGTGTTCGTTGTAGCCGTCCAGCGCATCTTTCTGGCCCGTAAACGTATTGTCGACGTAATCGTCGCGGTGCTGGCGCAGGGTCGAGAAGCGCAGCGCCCATTCTTTGCTCAGCGGCACGTTGACGGCGCCGTCGAAGTTGGTCGTGTTGTGCGTGGCGGCGGAAACGTTGTAATAGCCTTCAACCTTGTCCAGCTTCGGCTTGACGGATTCGAACTTGACCACGCCGGCCGGCGTATTGCGACCGAACAAGGTACCTTGCGGGCCGCGCAGCACTTCCACGCCAGCCACGTCGAAAATCGGATAACCCTTGAGGATGGGATTTTCTTGCACGACATCGTCGTAAATCAGGGAAACAGGTTGCGATGCGAAGATGTTGAAGTCGGTATTGCCGTAGCCCCGGATGTAGAAGCGGGGGAAGGTGCGGCCATTCGACGATTCCACGTTCAGGCTCGGCACTTTGCCGGCCAGCACGCGGATATCCTGGCCGCTGGACACGAGCACGTCGAGCTTCTCGTCGCGCAGCAGCGACACGGAAACGGGCACGTCGCGGATATTTTCCTTGCGGCGCTGTGCCGTCACGGTCACGGTTTCCAGCTGGCTGGCGGCAGGGGTCGTATCAGCAGCGACTTCATCAGCATAAGCCGAGCCGATAGGCAAGGCAGCGGACAGTGCCAGCATAGCAGCGCTTTTGGCGCACAAACGCTTGTGCATCTTGGACATCTTGATCATGTGGTTTCCCAGAAGTTTAAAAAAAGAATTGCGAAATCTGTCTTTCTTGCAACCTGTCTCCGGGTTATATACGGCGCTGGACGATCGTTTGCACCGTCATGGTGCAGCAGCGCGAGCGGATGTTCCCCCGCTCTCGGCGTCACTGGCTCTGTCCTGGCTGTCACTCAACTTGACAGCGGTTCCGGCCGCATCTCTGGGATGTCTGATGAACACCAACTTTTAAGTAAGGCGCCAATTTAATTCAAGCGGCTTATGCGCTGCAAGAATATTGTTATGTAAAATATTTATTCACCAACATAAAAGCCTGACTAGTGGTTATTCAGCCACAATACGCTCAGGGGCTTGCTGTTTTGCCCATTTTCCGGCCCTGGCGCCGCCATTGCGGCGAGGCGGCGAAATGCTGCCTGCAAGACAGGCCCGGGCCGGTATTTGACTGTAATATCGCCGTACTTGCCCTTGCCGCGCTGCCCCATCCCAGTGCAGCGGCGGCGCGCCGCACCATTGCCGACCTTATCCATGCCAGAACCGAGCCAGCACAGCCACGACATCACTTCCTCTCCCGCCGCCGCGCAGGCCGCGCACATGCTGCTGGGCGCCCATTGCGACATCGTCTGGAGCACGAAAACCTTCGGCCAGTTCGATGCCGACCAGCCGTCCTGGCGCGCATTCACGGGCCAGACGGAAGCCGAATTGCTGGGCCGCGGCTGGCTCAATGCCCTGCATCCGGACGACCGCAACTTGCCTTACGTCATGCCGTCGCATCTGACGAGCGTGTTCGAGGCGGAATACCGGCTGCGCCACGTCAGCGGCAGCTACCGCAATGTGATCGTGCGCATGCTGCCCGTGCTGGCGCCCGACGGCAGCATCGTTGAATGGCTGGGCTCGCATTGCGACGTGACGCAGCAACGGCAGACGGAACAGCGGCTGCGCCTGGCCATGCAGGGCGGCCGCATGGGCACGTGGGAAATCGACCTGGGCAGCGGCAGCATGGCTTGCTCCGACGCCTTCAAGGCCAATCTGGGCCTGCCGCCAGCCAGCCACATCGATTACGCGCAGCTGACAGGCGCCATGCTCGAAGGCGACCTGCAGCACTGGCAGACGGTGGTGCACGCGGCCATCGCCAGCGCCAGCGATTTCGAGGTCGACATCCGCGTGCGCTGGCCCGACAGTTCGCTGCACTGGGCGCACATGCGCGGCACCTGCGCCAGCGACGGGGCCGGCAATGTGATCGCCCTGTCCGGCATCTCGCTCGACCTGACGGCCAGCAAGCAGAACGAGGAAACCCTGCGTCTGACCCTGGCGGCCGGCGAAGTGGCCACCTGGAACTGGGACATCGTTGCCGACCGCGTGACGGCCGACAGCAATATGGCGCGCTTGTTCCCCGTCAATGCCGATGCGCCCACGGCGGCGCCGCTGGCGCGCTACCTGGACATCATCCATCCAGATGACCGCGAGCAAGTCAGCGCGCAGATTGCCCAGGCCGTGCACGCCCACACGCCATTCGAGGCCAGCTACCGCGTCGCTGCCGGCGATGGCCAGTACCGCTCGGTCATCGCGCGGGGCCGCGCCGAATATGCACCCGATGGCACGCCCTTGCAATTTCCAGGCGTGCTGCTCGACATTACCCGCCAGAAACAGGTGGAAGATGCGCTGCGGCGCAGCGAGGAACGCTACCGCACCCTGATCGAGCTGATGGACCAGGCCTTTTGCGTCATCGAAATGCTGTACGACGAGCAAGGCCGCCCTGTGGACTTCCGCTACCTGGAAGGCAACGCCGCCTTCGTCAAGCAGTCGGGCCTCGACAATGCCATCGGCAAGACCATCCGCAGCTTCGTGCCCGACCACGACCAGCACTGGTTCGACCTGTACGACCAGGTCGTCAAGACGGGCGAACCCGTGCGCTACGAAAACGAAGCCGTGGCCATGGAGCGCTGGTTCGAAGTCTTCGCCGCGCGCCTGGGCGGCCCCGGCAGCCGCCTGCTGACGGTGCTGTTCAGCGACATCAGCGAGCGCAAGCGCTCGGAACAGCAATTGCGCCAGCTGGCCGACAACCTGTCCGAGATGGACCGGCGCAAGACGGAATTCCTGGCCACCCTGGCGCACGAACTGCGCAACCCGCTCGCGCCGATCCGCAACGGCTTGCAAATCATGCGCCTGGCCGCCGACAAGCCCGCCACCGTGGCGCGCGTGCGCGACGTGATGGAGCGGCAAGTCAATCAGATGGTGCACCTGGTCAACGACTTGCTGGACGTGGCGCGCATCACGCGGGGGCAGATCGAACTCAAGCTCGAACGCGCGGACTTGAAAACCATCATCGCCAGCGCCGTGGAAACGAGCATGCCGCTGATCGAAGCGAGCCGCCACCAGTTGCAGGTGCAACTCGCTGAAGAGCCGCTGCCGCTCGAGGCCGACCCCACGCGGCTGGCGCAAGTGCTGGGCAATTTGCTCAACAACGCCGCCAAGTACACGCCCGCCGGCGGCCACATCAGCTTGCGCGCGGTACGCGATGGCAATGAGGCCTTGATCGAGGTCAAGGACAGCGGCGTGGGCATTCCCGCCGAATCGATCGCCACCGTCTTCGACATGTTTACCCAGGTGTGCCAGAACATGGGCCGCGCCCAGGGCGGCCTGGGCATCGGCCTGTCGCTGGTGCGGCGCCTGGCCGAGTTGCATGGCGGCAGCGCCACGGCAGCCAGTCCCGGCGCCGGCCTGGGCAGCACATTTACCGTGCGCCTGCCGCTGCTGAAAGAGGAAGCCAAGGCCCCCGCCGCACCGGACGCGCCCGCGCCCGCCGCCAGCGCCCGCCATTTCCGCGTGCTGGTGGTCGACGACAACGTCGATGCGGCCGATACCCTGGCGGCCGTGCTCGACATGATGGGCCATGCCACGCAAGTGGCTCACGATGGCGCGCAGGCGCTGGCCGTGGCGCCGCAATTCTTGCCTGACGTCATCTTCCTCGACATCGGCCTGCCCGGCATGAACGGCTACGAAGTGGCGCGCGCGCTGCGCCGGATACCGGCCGGCGCCAACGTCGTGCTCGTCGCATTGACGGGCTGGGGCGCCGAAAACGACCGCAGTCAATCGAGCGCGGCCGGTTTCGACCACCACCTGACCAAACCGGCCAACCTGCTCGCTATCGGCGAACTGCTGGCTACCCTTTCTACTCCGAAAATACCTACAGACCATGACTGACTCCCCGAACCACATCCGCCGCACCCTCCTGCTGGCCGCTGGCGTCACCCTGCTGTGCCCGGCACCACTGCTGTTTGCCGCGCCCGCCACCAGCATCACCAGCGCCCACACGCAGCTGGCCGCGCTGGAACAGGCCGCCGGCGGACGCCTCGGCGTTGCCGCCTGGCGCCAGGGCAGCGAACTGCGCGTTGCCTACCGCGCCGACGAACGCTTTCCCCTGGCCAGCACCTTCAAGGCCATGCTGGCGGGCGCCGTGCTGGCCCGCAGCGTCAGCCAGCCGGGCTTGCTGGACCAGCACGTGCGTTACGAGAAAAAGGAACTGGTCACCTATTCGCCCATCACGGAAAAGCATCTGGCCGACGGCATGCGCGTGGCCGACCTGTGCGCCGCCACCTTGCAGTACAGCGACAATAGCGCGGCCAATTTCTTGATGACAATATTAGGCGGGCCGCAAGCCGTGACGGCATTTGCGCGCAGCATCGGCAATACGGTATTCCAGCTGGAACGCTGGGAAACGGAACTCAACAGCGCCATCCCCGGCGAAGTGCGCGACACGGCCAGCCCCGCGTCGATGGCGCACAGCTTGCAACAATTGTTGTTGGGAAATAGTTTCCCGGCGCCGCAGCGCCAGCAGCTGGACGCCTGGATGCGCGGCAACACGACGGGCGACAAGCGCATCCGCGCCGGCGTGCCGGCCGGCTGGCAGGTAGCGGATAAAACGGGCTCGGGCGCCTACGGCAGCGTCAACGACATCGGCGTGGCCTACCCGCCCAGCGGCGCGCCGCTGCTCATCGCCGTGTACTACACGCGCGAACAGAAAAACGCGGACACGAATCAGGACATCATCACGGCCGCCACGCGCATCGTGACGGCCGCGTTGGCCTAATTAGATCCAACCCTGATAAAACCGTCGCGAGCGGAAGGGAGCTGTCGTCGAGAGCGGAACTGTGCTTTAGCACAGTGAGCATCGCAGGCGGCAGATCACGACGCGCAGCAGGGTTTATAAGGTCGTTGGGGGCAGTGCGGCCATGAAACCCGCGTACGTGGACCAGGCGGGGTCGGCCGCGCTGCGGATTTCAATCGGAAATTTCGGGCGCGGCGCCAGCGCCGTGTTCAGGCGATTGAAGAATTCTTCGCCCGACTGCGTGTAATAAATCCATTCGCGCAAGTTTTCGCCCGTCGACACGAGCGCCAGGGTGGCGAAGCCGTCTTCTTCCACCACGGGCGCCAGCGCCGCTTCCAGCTCTTCCATATGCTCGCGCTCGTTCGGCGCGGGCATGCCCGTCTCGTCCTCATAACGCCAGGCGATGATGATGCGGTCCGGCTGCGACGACAGGTCCCAGTCGTCATGGAAGGTGTCGACATAGCGGTAGATGATGGCCATCTCGTCGCTATGCGTGACGATGGTGCCCCAGCTGCGGGCGGAAGTGGAATTTTCGTTCATGGTTGCAACAGTCAAAAAAATAAATCGAGGGAGCGCAGCTTACAGCACTGGCGGGCAAGTCACATTCCAGGCGTCATACTGGGCGCCACTCTTGCGCAGCCAGACGCGGGCATAGCTGTCGCGGTCGCTCTTGAACACCAGCGCATAGCGCTCTTCGGCACGCGGGGCGGCGGCGCCTACGTCGACGGCCGCCAGCGTAAACTTGAGCGCGCGCGATGGGGCGCAGGCCGTGTTACCCGCCATCAATAATCGCGCCCGCTCCAGCAGAGGCTTCTGGTACAGCAACACGCCTTCCAGTTCCACATCGGGAATCCGTTGCAGCATGCGCACGGGTTCGGCCACCGCGCGGCAAGTGCCACGGTCGAGCCAGGCGTAATACTCCATGCCCGCCTCTTGCCAGCGGGCCTGCCTGCCCTCGCCGTGCAACACGAATTTGGTGCGCTGCGTGCGGCACAGCGCGCCATGACCGCGATACGGCGGCGTTTCCACGCTGCCCACCACTTCGCGGCCGCGGCTACCGACCACGGGCACGCTCTCGAACACGGTGCGCGTGGCCGGTTCACCCGGATATTGCTGCGCATAAAAATCCAGCAAGGACGCGCGCTGCTGCGCATCCACCGCCACCGCCTCGGCGGCACTGGCAGAGAGGCACGCGGCCGACATTACACACAGCGCCAATGGGCGCACGAAATATCCTGGCATGGCATTCCTTCAATCGACATTCAGGGGCGGGTATCGCCCAAGCGCCGATTATATAGTTACCAGGAAATGCCAGGCGGACGGCCGTCAGGACGTGCGCCTGGTGGCAAAGGCGAAACAGAGTTGATATTTAGTAAGAATCTGTCTTGCTGCTCAATACATTCATCAACAATTGCCGCTTCGCCAGCAAGGCGGGATCAAACGCCGTCCACTGTTCCAGCCGCAACGCATACGCGGGCGCCATCATCCAGCCGAACACCTCCGCCTTGTCTTCCTCGGGGCCGTAGGCGGCGTACAGGCTCACCAGCCCGGGCTGCGGGTGGCCCAGGTTCTGGAAACCCTTGCCGTAGGCCGTGGCGCCGCCCTGGCCGTAGGCCGTGCCAGGCGGGTTCAGGGCCAGCCAGGCGGGGTCGCGGTAATAGAAATCGTCGAACAGCCGGTATTCGATGAAGTGGTAATACTCGTGGTGCACGCGCAACTCCATGCCGGACGGACACAGGGCGGCCAGCAGGTTGTCGGCGTAGACGACGCTGTCGATTTCCGGCGCCGGCATGGCCAGGCGGCGCTGGCCGTCCACGCTCAAATCCTTCACCAGCACGACGTGGCGCAAGCCCGTGCGCGCGAAGACGCCGGCCGGGTAGCGCTCCATGGCCGGCAGGACGATGCTGAGCAGCAATTGCAGCCCGGCACGGTCTTGCGCCGAGTCCGTGAAAGCGTGCGCCTCGCTGCCGGGCATGGCCAGGGTCCAGGCGGGCGCCAGCTGCAGGGCCGCCAGGCGCGCCGTGGCGATGGCCTGCAATTGCGCCACGCTGGCGTCCTTGGGCGCGACGGGCGCATAACGCACGTTCCAGTCGCACTCGCTGCGCATGCTGTCTTGCTGGGCGGCACGCTCGAACGCTTGCAGGTCGGCCGCCGATGGCGCGGACGGGACGGTGCTGGCGCAAGCGGACAGCAGTACGGCGGCAAAGCAGGACAGCAGGCGGCAAGCAGGCATGGGATCTTTCACGGGCATAAAAATGGGGCGCAATCGCTGCGCCCCATTGTACAAGCTGTAAATTGCCTTACTGCATCAGCGCTGGTAATTCTTGAAGAAATTCCAGCTGATCGCGGTGGCGTCCGGGCCCAGCTCGTCGCTGAATGGCCAGCCGGGAGGACCGCCGCTCCACGCGTGGTTCATGCCCTCGACCGTGTACTTTTGCGCGATGACGGCGCCGTTGTGCAGGTAGGTGTCGATGGAATAGCTGCGGCCGTACGGCACCGTCTGGCGCACGATGCTGTCGGCACGGTAGCGCACGCTGTCATTGTCGAGACCATCGTCGCCGTAATCGCTGGTCTGCAGGAATTGCTCGATGGTTTGTTCGCCGTTGACGGGGTTGACGACGATGTCCGAAGTGCCGTGAAACACCATCGTCGGCATCAGCCGGCGCGGCGAACCGGAGCAGCGCCAGGCATCCTTGCCCCGCACTTTCGGGTCGAACGAGCTGCCGTTGAACAGCGAGTCGGCCGCCGTGACCATGCCGGTAGCGCCCTTGTACATGCCGCCCGAATGCACCATCACGGCGGCGAACACGTCGGAGTAGCAGGCGGCCATGATGGACGCCATGGCGCCGCCGGCCGAGATGCCCGTCACGTACACGCGGCTGTCCTGCACCGCGTAGTTATTCTTGACCTTGTTCAAGATGCCCATCAGCACGGCCGGCTCGCCCGTGCCCCGCTCCTGGTTCAAGGGCAACATGAAATTCCAGCAACGCATGGGGTTGGCCGTAACGTTCTGGCGCGGGTAGACGACGATGAAGTTTTCGCTGTCGGCCAGCTGGTTGTAGCGGCTGACGGCGGCCATGCTGTTCGGTTCCGAACCGCAGCCGTGCAGCATCAGCACCACGGGCAGCGGCGTGTTCGGATTGTAATTGCTCGGTAGCCAGACCTGGTATTCGCGCGAACCCCACAGGCTCGCGTACAGGCCGAAGTCCCACTGCCCGGCGGAAGCCGGCAGCGCGGCCAGCAAGCCGCAGGCGGCGATGAGTGCAGATAACAAGTGACGCAGTTGCTGATGCAGATTTGCCATGCCAGTCTCCTGATTATTATTCACGACGAAAACAGCGACAACGACCCGGCTTGACGCCCGTCAAGCCGGCACTTCTACTACCCCTTAAAATTTGTAGCCAGCCTTGGCGATGATCTGGCGCGGCGGACCATAGAAACCGTCGAGGATAAACACGGCCGGAATGTTGTAGCCATCCGTGCGGTAGCGCTTATTCCCCAGGTTGCTGCCATGCAAGCTGAAGGTCCAGTTCTTCGGCGCTTCCCACACGACGCCGGCCGTCCAGATGCTGTAGCCGCCCTGCGCCAGGGTTTCGCTCAAGTCCGTCGTCGGATACACCTTGCTGCGGTAGCCATAGCCGAGCATGCTGCGCAAGGCGCCGCCGAACACGTCGCGGTCCGTGCGCGTCACATTCAGGCCCACTTGCCGGGCTGGCGTATTGCTGAACTTTTGCGTATCCGCAATGTTCTTGCCGCCGCTCATGAACTCGTCATAGTTGGCATCGAGCAAGGCGAGGAAACCGTTGACTTCCCACTGACGGTTGGGCCGCCACGAAAACTCGAACTCCGCACCCTTGACGGTCCCCTTGCCCGCATTCGTGAAGTCGCCATAGAAGCCTGGCACGCCGCCCGGCTGCACATAGCTGGTGAAGACGGACAATTGAATATCCTTGTAGCGGTTGTAGAACAGGGCCACGTTGGCGTCGAAGGTGTCGTCCGGCGCCGCATACTTCATGCCCACTTCCAGCGCGTCGAGTTTTTCATCCTTGTAGGGCCGCGCGGAATCGGGCACCACCAGGTTGTTGGCGCGCACGTTGTAGCCGCCGGACTTGAAGCCGCGCGACAGGTTGCTGTAGAAATTCGTCGTCTTCGACGCTTCATAGCGCACGGAAATTTTCGGCGAGGTATTGCTCACCGACAAGGACTTGTCGAAGTCGGCCGCCGTCTGGATGGGCCGCGTAAAGCCCACATCGGCAAAAGCGCGGTTGAGCACGATGGCGCGCTTTTCCTCGCGCGTGTGGCGCAAGCCCGCATTGATGCTCCACACCTTGCCCAACGGCCAGGTCCAGTCCGTGTACAGCGCCGTGCTGTCCGTCTCCACCGTGCTGACGGCGGCCGTGAACTGGCGCCCCAGGAAGTTGTTGTAGATGCCGCCGCCGGCCGTGCCTTCGAAGCGGTACAGGCCGATCACGCCGGCGCCATAGTCGCCGCTGTATGACGCCTGCAATTCCAGGCTTTTCTGTTCGTCGCGCGAATCGCCGAAGACGTCGGCAATCGGTTGCGGCAAGCCGTCGAAGTCGATGGTTTGCTCGGACGTGCTGCGCCGCTTGGCGCCGATCACTTTCACGGACCAGTCGTTCGACAAGGTGTAGTTGGCCACCAGCGAGCCGCCCCGGTTATGCGTAAAGTTGTTGCCCGGCATGCCGCTCTGGATATCGTAGGCGCTGGTGCTGGCGGGACGCTTGAACGGGTCGAAGGCGCTCACGCCCATGCGCTGGAAACCGCGCACGCCCGATTTGTCGTCCGTGGCGTCCAGGCTCAGCACGACGGTGAGCGGTATGTCCTGCGGAAAATAGCCGACGGACAGGCGCGCGGCCGTGCTGTCCTGGTCGCTGACCTGTTCGCCGTTAAACGTGTTGCGGCCGAAACCGTCGCGGTCCAGCTTGGCAGCGGCCAGGCGCGCGCGCCAGGTGCCGCTCTCGTTGGCCAGGTTGAAGGCGGCCTTGAAGTTGCGCTGGTTGTAATTACCGAGGCCCACTTCCGCCGAGGCACCGTTTTCCTTCGCCAGGGGGCGCGAAATGTACTTGATGGCGCCGCCGATGGTGTTCTTGCCGTACAAGGTGCCTTGCGGGCCGCGCAGCACTTCGATGCGCTGCACGTCGAATACGTCGAGCAAGGCGCCTTGCGGACGGGCCATGTAGACGTCGTCAAAATAAATGCCCACGCCCGGGTCCACGCCCCAGACGGGGTCGGCCTGGCCCACGCCGCGGATAAACGCGGTCAGGGTGGTATTCGTGCCGCGCGAGGCGTACACGGTCAGGTTCGGCACGCGCTCCTGCAAGTCGGCCAGGTTCTGGATATTCGCCCGCTCCAGGGCCTTGGCGGAAAACGCCGTGACGGCCAGCGGCACGTCCTGCAGCCGTTCTTCGCGGCGGCGGGCAGAAACGGTAACAGTTTCCATGCGTTCTTTTGCGTCGCTGGCTTCGCTGGCTTCCTGGGCGCTGACAGCAGTAGCCGGACTGGCCTCCTGCGCCTGGGCCTGGGTGGCAAACGCGCCGGCAACGGCGAGGGCGGCGGGCATTAATTTCAAAGCAAGTTTCATAGCGTCTCCAATGTCAGGCTTGCTTACCACCAGGGAAGACGGCCGGTTTGCAGAATCGCAAGACGTCACGGTACCCGCGCGCGTGAAGCGAGCACCTGCCCTGCGATGACTGTTTCCCGGACCCTGCCCGTGCGGCGAGTGGCCTGTTTATTTTGAATGTGTGGCGAGGAAGGACTGCAACAAGGTATTCACACGCTGCGCCTGGTCCAGGGGCGTGGCATGGCGCGAGTTCGCGATGATCTCGATCTCGCACTGCTGAAACTGTGCGGCAAAGGCCCGCTTGCTGGCGACGGGCGTGTAATCCTGATCGGCCGCCATGATAAAGACGGGCATGGCCAGGGCCTGGAAATGGATGTCGATATCCCAGTGAAAGATGGCGTCCAGCGCGGCCAGGTAGGCGCGCTTGTCCATGCCCGCCATCTGCGTGGCGAAGCGCTCGACCAAAGGCTGCTGTGGCGGATCGGGAAACAGTTTCTTGCCGATGATCTTGCCCATGGCTTTCAGGCCGAAGGTGGCGATCACGGTGCGCCGCAGCCAGTAGGCAAACAGCAAGGACGCGGGCTTGCGGCCCTGGAACGGTTGCGAGTTGATCAGGCACAAACTGGCCACCCGGCCAGGGGCGCGGTTGGCCATTTCCAGGCCCACCATGCCGCCCAGGGAAAAGCCGACGATGTGTGCGCGCGGCACGTCGAGCTGGTCCATCAAATTGAAAAGGTCGTTGGCGAAGTCGCCTATCTGCCAGTCGCCGTGTGGCGCGGGACTGGCGCCATGACCGCGCATGTCGGGCACGATCAGGCGGTAGCTGCTGCCGAGGGCATCGATTTGCGGGCGCCAGTCCTCGGCGCAGGAACCGAGGCCGTGCAACAGGAAAATAGGCTCTGACTGCGCGGGCTCGCCCTGCTCCCTGCCCAGGTCGAGGTAATGCAATGGAACATCGGATGTCGTGTGACGCCGCATTCTGTCTCCTTGCTGTTGAACATGCTTTGTGTTCAGGTGCAGGAATATGTTTTCCTGCTGTTGGAAAACATAATACGGAATCCGAATTCCGATTTCAAGTTAAATCGCGAAATATCTCAAGTCAGGTAATTTAAAGCAACACGCACCAGCTCATCCTCGAGCGCCGCGCCCGATAAAAAGGATAGTGAACCCGTCAAGGTATGCTGGTTCAGGATGCCCAGCAACACGGGCGGCACGACCATCATCGCCTGCGTGGGGTTCGGGTGGCGGATGCTGGAGGACTTGCTGGCCAGCACGGCAACCGTGCGTTGCGAGATCAGATGATTGATCTGGTGCACCCTGTCGCGAAATTGCGCATCCTGCGACGCGCGCGTGATCAGGGCGCGCAGCACGCCGCGCCGGCCCAGGTTGACGGCCACGAACATGGCCACCATGGCGCGGATGAACTCTTCCAGGCTGCGCCCTTCCCACTGGCGCAGCTCCGTCAGGGTTTCGACTTTTTCCACCATGTCGGAAAAAAAGCGCTGCAGCAGCAAGCGGCTCAGGGTGTCCTTGTCGCCCAATAAACGGTAAAACGTGCCCACCGAGGTTTCCGCCAGTTTGGCCAGGTCGGCCACGCCGATTTCATCGAAACGGTTTTCCGCCAGCAACTGTTCACCCACCAGCAGCAGGCGCTCGAACGCCTGCTTGCTGCGCGCCTGGGTGGGCTCGGGTGGAACGATCATCTGCGGAAAGGGCATCGGGAAGGAAGGCATGCGGCGTCGGCGTCTCTCGATAGTGGAACCACGGTTCCGTTATGGGAGCACGTATTGTAACGCGGGAGACGGCCGATGGGGAGCGCCGCGTGGCGTTCTGGCGTGTGCTACCTGCCCTGCCACTCCATGTAGACGTCGGCGCGCTGGTAATGCGCGTCGCCGGCGGGCCGCGCCACGTGCGTAAAACCGCTGCTTTCATACAGGCGGATGGCGGGCGCCAGCTTGCTGTTTGACTCCAGGAACAGCAGTTGCGCGCCGCTGGCCTCGAAGGCGTCGAAAGCCCGTTCGATCAGCCGGCGCGCAATGCCCAGGCCCTGGCATTCGGGCGTGACGGCCATCTTCGACAGTTCGATGCTGGCCTCTCCGGCACGGATCAGGGCACACGTGCCGACGATCTTGCCGTCCAGGCGCGCCAGGAAAATCTGCCCGCCATCGTCGAGGATCGAGCGTTGCGGATCGGACAGCACCTTGTCGTCGAGCGCCTCGACATAAAAGTAGCGTTCCAGCCAGGCGATATTCAGGCGCTTGAAGTCGGCCGCGTACTGGGCGTCGTACGCGATGATCTCCACGGCCGCCCGCTCGCGCTGGCGCCGGCAGGCGGCGATCGTCTCGCCGAAACCCTGCGCCTGCAAGCGCGCTTCGGCCCGGTCCAAACTGGCCATCAGCTGCGGCGTACCCTGTTCGAACACGGCGTCAACGGCGGCGCGCACGTCATCCCACAGGGGCGCCATGCTGCGCAGCAAGGCTTGCCCGGCGTCGGACAGCGCCAGCAGCCGGCGGCGCTCATCCTTGGCGTCCGGCAGCTCCGCCACCACGCCAGCGTCGAGCAGCTTGCGTCCCAGCTGCACCACCACCGGATGCGTCTGCCCTATCTGCGCGGCCAGGACCGTGATAGACGTGGGACCATTGTCGCGCAGCAGCAATAACAAGGGGAAACAACGCGACGTCAGCTCGACGCCGGCCGCCAGATAACTGGTATCGACGCCCGCATACAATTGATCGGAAAGACGGCGCAGGCGGCTGGCCAGCATCAGCGAGCCATAGGTTTGCAAATTGGAAGACATGTTGAAAGGATATATGTAAGTAGTTACGTATACCCTAACGTAAACGGACTTTCGGCGTCAAGCGTCAGCGTTTGTTGATCGCTTCTTCATCGCTTATTCATCATCATCGGCCAGCGCCGCCTGCAGCCTGGCCTGAAACACGGTCTCGACCACCTCCCCCAGGCCCGGCCACACCTGTGTCAGCCAGCGCTTGCCGTCCTCGCTCACCTCCACATACGGCGCGTCGCGCGTGGCGCAGGCCCGGCCGATCGCGATGACTTGCTCCACATCCTCCAGGCCGCCGGCGATCATGGCGTCGATGGGCAGGGCGATCAGCCCGGCGGTCAGATGCGGACGCAGCAGGCAGGCTGGGGCGATGATGGCGAACGATGCTTCCACGTAACTCCAGCAGTTGGTGGGCCAGTGGGCAGCCTTGACGGCATCGAGGAAGGCCGCGTCGCTGTAGGCATCCGGCTGGGCTTGCGCTTGCGCATACAAGGCGGCCAGGGCGACGAGTTGGGGCGGGGAAGTCCAGGTGGGCATCAATCATGATCCAGGCAAAGCCGCGCCAGGCTGGCGGCAAAGGCGGACTGTAGCATGTTCAATCAGCACGCTGAAACACCAATGGCCGGGCATAATCATGGCCGACGCCACTCTCGCCAGCCACAGCCATGCCGACAGCCTTCGAACTCTGGAAAACCGAACTCTTAATTGTGGGCAATATCGTTCAGGATAACGACCGCACCACGCCGCCCGATGAAGCCCAGCGGCGCTTCCAGCGCTACTGCGCCATGCTCGATGCGCTGACGGGCACGGAAGGCGCGCACTACGCGCTGGCGATTGTGCAATCCGTACAGGCCGAGCACGATTACGGCGCCTACCAGACGGCCAACCGCGCCGCCTGGCGTTTCGGCGAGACGGCGTATTGCACCGCCCTGCTGCACGAACTGCCGCGCCTGATCGCCACCCTGCCCGACTGGGCGGGTGACTTTCTCGTCGGTATCGCCAACGGCGCCGGCACGCCCAACGCCTCGGCCATCACCTGCTTCAACACCCTGCTGGCCGCCGCGCCGCCCGCGCAGCAAGCGCTGATCGCGGCATTTATTGCCACGGAAGAAGACGATGGCTGGTTCGAGCATTGCCCGGGCGTGCTGGGACATCCGTAAGGGCCGCCTGCCTTTCCCCCTGTTCATATAACTACTTGAGGAATATCCATGTCGGTCTACGCCATCACCATCCCCTGCTTTGCACAGATGCTGCGCTCCCTGACGACGCTGTTAACTAAAGGCGAAGAACGCGCCCAGGCGCTGGGTTTCGATCCGCAAAACCTGCTCGATGCGCGCCTGGCGCCCGACATGCACACCCTGGCGCGGCAGGTGGAATTCACGTGCACGCAGGCGCAGGAAGCCGTGTGCCGGCTGACGCGGCAGGCGCTGCCCCGGCTCGCCACGCCCGCCAGCATGCCGGAAGCCAAGGCGCTGATCGCGCACACGCTGGACTTGCTGGCCGCCGCGGACCGCAGCGCAATCGACGACAGTGCCCAGCAGCAAGTGTCGATCACCCTGGCCGGTGGCTTGAGCTTCGACATGACGGGCCTGGAATACGCGCTCAACTGGGCCACGCCGCAATTCTATTTTCACCTGGTGACGGCGTACAACATCCTGCGCCATAACGGCGTGCCGCTCGGCAAGGCCGAGTACGTACAACATATGTTTGCCTATGCACGCCAGGCATAACGACCAGGGCGCCGCTGCCGGCGAGCGCTACGCGGGCGTGATGCCTGGCCAGGACGGTGCCGCCGGCTACCAGCTATTCCTGCTGCCCGGCGAGGCTGATGCCCTGCCCTGGCAAGCCGCGCTGGACTGGGCCGCGGCGCGCGGCGCCTGCCTGCCGACGCGCAGCGAGCTGGCCTTGCTCCACGCCAACCTGGGCCACGCTTTCCCGGATGCGTGGTACTGGTCGTCGGAAGCGGACGCCATCCTGCCCCGCATGGCCTGGAGCCACGATTTCGACAACGGCACCCAGTACAACTATCGCAAGACTTATTCCGGCCGCGCCTGCGCCGTGCGCCGGGCCGAATTGCCGGCCTCGGCCGCCGCGCCCGTCCCCCTGCAGCAGGGCGAACGCTACGCCGGCCTGATCCTCGGTACGGATGGCGCGCCCGATTACCACCTGGTGCTGCTGCCGGACGAGTGCGAGCTGGAGAACCATTCCTGGCAAGCCGCATCCAACTGGGCCGCCAGCCTGGGCCACAGCTTGCCGGATCGGCGCGAGCAGACCTTGCTGTATGCGACCTTGAAAGAGGCGTTCCGGCCGAACTGGCACTGGTCAAGCGAGCCGGGCGACATCGGGGGCGAAGCCTGGTGCAAGGATTTTGATACGGGCGTCGCCTATCAGAACGCGCGCGAATTTGACGGCTACGCACGCTGCGTGCGCCGGGTGCTTGCTTAGTGCTTGTATAGTGCGCGTTTGCTCAGGCGAGCGTTCCCCAATCATCAAGGAAACCCATGCTGTTATCACTCGACGATCCCATCTGGCCCACCCTGGAAGGCGGCTACCGCACGCCCTATGACGTGGCCGGGGCGCTCAAGGCCATGCAGGCAGGCGAAGACGTCTGGCATGAGCTGTGGGAAGAGCTGCACCACCAGGGCGACGTGGGCGTCGCCTCGTATGCGGCCGTGCCCCAGCTCGTCCACCTGCTGGGCAACGCACCATCGCGCGAGGAAGATTTCTATGCGCTCATCGCCCTGATCGAGCTGGAACGCCACCGCAAGCATAATCCGCCGCTGCCGGACTGGCTGGCCGCCAGCTACCAGGCGGCCTGGGCGCAGCTGCCCGCCATCGCCGCGCGCGACCTGCAGGGCCAGCTGGACCCCGTCATGCTCGAATCCGTGTTCGCCGTGCTGGCCCTGGCCAAGGGCCAGCTGCGGCTGGGCGCGCTGCTGCTGCACATGGACTCGTCCGAAGCGGATGAGTGGCTGGAAGAGCGTCTCGGCTGGAGCGAAGTCTATGGCGCAGACGCCTAGGGGTTAAAAACGCTCGTCGTGCAGCGCCGGCAGCACCAGTTCGCGCACGAACGAGGCATTCGACAGGTTCAGCAGCGTGCGCACGACGGCAACGACGTCATGCACGGG
The DNA here is from genome assembly GCF_058798815.1 of Janthinobacterium sp. GW822-FHT07A03. Lineage (NCBI taxonomy): Bacteria > Pseudomonadati > Pseudomonadota > Betaproteobacteria > Burkholderiales > Oxalobacteraceae > Janthinobacterium > Janthinobacterium sp. GW822-FHT07A03. The sequence continues at coordinate 365,111 of NZ_JBXAKW010000004.1, forward strand.
GATCAGCTCGCCTTCGCCCCGCGCGGCGGCGTCCGCCAGCGGCACGGACAAGCCATCGTAGGTATTCAGATAACCGAGCTGCAGCGCCGTCACGGCCAGCCCCTGTGCGCGGAATCCTTCGCGCAAGGCATCGGCGATGCCGTTCAGGGCGAATTTCGAGGCGCTGAACGTCACTTCCGGGCGGCCGCTCTGGCGCAGGCCGGACGTCGAGCCCGTGAGGATCAGTTGCGGCTTGTTGCTGTTGAGTAAGCGCGGCACCAGACGCTTGAGCAGCAAAATGGTCGACGTGATGTTGGTATTGACCATGTCGACGATGGTGTCGTCCGCATCACCGAGGAAGGCGTAGTCATCGCTGAAGGCCTTTTCTTCCCATATGCCCAGGTTGTAGATCACCGCGTCCAGCGCGGCGGGCGCTTCGCGGGCGATGCGTTCGACGGCCTCCGCGGGTACGGCCAGGTCCGCCGCGATCCATTGCAGCCGTGTACCTGGGCCGGCAGGCAAGTCGGCGGGTTGCTGGCGCGATACGCCGATGACGGCATGCCCGTCAGCGAGCAAACCGTCCACCAGCGCGCGTCCCAGGCCCCGGCTGGCGCCCACGATCATGATGTGCATACTGTGTCCTTTCCAATGAAGTCAACGCGGATGATAGCGGCGTTGTATTAAGCACAGCTGAGGCTGATCCCCGTACGCGCCGCGTTTACTCGCGCGGCGGAAATGCGTATGCTAGATCTGGCAATCTCCGATAACACACAAGAACGAGACACATGCCTACATCCAACACCGCCGCCATCCACGCCGCAAGCCGTCCCCTCACCCAGCAAGACTACAAGACCCTGTCGCTGGCCGCCCTCGGCGGCGCGCTGGAATTCTACGATTTCATCATCTTCGTCTTCTTTGCCAACGCCATCGGGCAATTGTTCTTCCCGCCGGAAATGCCGGACTGGCTGCGCTTGCTGCAAACCTTCGGCATCTTTGCCGCCGGCTACGTCGTGCGTCCGCTGGGCGGCATCGTCATGGCCCACTTCGGCGACTTGCTGGGCCGCAAGCGCATGTTTACCCTCTCCATCCTGATGATGGCCGTGCCGACCCTGCTGATCGGCCTGCTGCCCACCTACGCCAGCATCGGCCTGGCCGCCCCGCTGCTGCTGCTCTTGATGCGCATCTTCCAGGGCGCGGCCGTGGGCGGCGAAGTACCGGGCGCCTGGGTGTTTGTCTCCGAACACGTACCGAGCCGTTTCACGGGCTTTGCCTGCGGCGTGCTGACGGCCGGCCTGACGGTGGGCATCCTGCTCGGCTCGCTCGTCGCGACGGGCCTCAACACCGTCTACACGCCGGCAGAAATCGCCGACGGCGCCTGGCGCTATCCGTTCTTGCTGGGCGGCATCTTCGGCTTCGGCGCCATGTATCTGCGCCGCTGGCTGCATGAAACCCCCGTCTTTGCGGAAATGCAGCAGCGCAAGGCGCTGGCGACGGAAATGCCCCTGAAATCCGTGCTGCGCAGCCACCGCGGCGCCGTCGTCGTGTCGATGCTGCTGACGTGGATGCTGTCGGCCGGCATCGTCGTCGTCATCCTGATGACGCCTGCCCTGCTGCAAAAGATCCACCACATCGCGCCGCGCACCACGCTGGTGGCCAATACCGTGGCGACCCTGTGCCTAGCCTTCGGCTGCATCATCGCCGGCATGCTGGCCGACCGCCTGGGCGGCAAGCGCGTGATCTTCACCGGCTCCGTGCTGCTGGCCATCAGTACCTATATCTTCTACACGACCGTCGGCACCCGCCCCGACCTGCTGCTGCCCCTGTACGCGATGACGGGCCTGTTCGTCGGCGTCGTCGGCGCCGTGCCCTACGTGCTGGTGCAGGCGTTCCCGGCGCAGGTGCGCTTCTCGGGACTGTCGTTTTCCTACAACTTGTCGTACGCGATTTTCGGCGGCCTGACGCCCGTGGTCGTGACCCTGATGCTGAAGAACAATGTGCTGGGCCCCGCCTATTACGTGATCGGCGTGTGCGTGGTGGGCATGCTGACGGCGCTGTTCATCAAGGATCAGCGGCAGACGGTGGGACGCTAGATTCGCGCCCTGCGGCAATCACCGCAACACTATTTCCCCAGGCAGGCGCCAGGTGCGCCTGCCATCATTTCCAGGCTACAGACATGCATGCCCACCGTCCCGCACTGATCATCATCGACATGCAACAAGGCATGGCCAGCCCTGCCGCCGGAAGCCGCAACAATCCCGCCGCGGAACGCCAGATCGCCACCTTGCTGCAAGCCTGGCGCGCAGCGGACGCCACCGTCGTGCATGTGCGCCACATTTCCAGAACGCCAGGCTCGCCCTTCTGGCCCGGCCAGTCCGGCGTGGAATTCCAGACAGCGCTGGCGCCGTTACCGGAAGAGCATGTCGTGGAGAAAAATGTGCCAGATGCCTTCATCCACTCGGGACTGGAACGCTGGCTGCGCGTGCGCAGCATCAGCAAGCTGGTCATAGTGGGCGTCAGCACCAACAATTCCGTGGAATCGAGCGCGCGCACGGCGGGTAATCTGGGCTTTGCCACGCAGGTGGTCGCCGATGCGTGTTTTGCGTTTGCTCAAGTCGATTATGCGGGCACGCCAAGAACGGCGGACGAGGTGCATGCGATGGCGCTGGCCAATTTGCACGGCGAGTATGCGCAAGTGGTGACGACGGCGCAGGTGCTCGATGCGCTGTCCCGCCCTGCTCCTGCGCCAGGACGGCAGCTTGTCCGCTAAGCTGTAGCTGGCACGCGACACTTGCACTGAAAAGCAATGGCGCAGTGCCCTTTCCACATTGCAAACAGGCATAAACAAGCCACAGCCACCTTCGGGTGGTTTTTTTTCGCCCCGATTTGCCGCGCTGCACCAAATTCTGAAAAGACGTTTCACATCGCGGAATTCCGAACAGCAGACTCATCAATAAATCCTCTCACTTTTTGAAAATTCATTTCATATCCTGAAAAACCATAATTAAGCCATTGAAAAACAAAGACTTAATTTAAGTTATATGTCTTATATAAGACTTGAAGATCGGCGCGAATCGGCCTACTATTTAGTCATGCAGTTTGCTTCGACAAGACGTTGTGGCGCACTCGGCGATTTTCTCAAACATAGCTTTTCTTTTTAGGAGATTCACATGTCCCAATATCAAGACGACATCAAGGCTGTTGCTGGTTTGAAAGACCAACAAGGCAGCGCCTGGAACGCCATCAATCCCGAGTCCGCCGCCCGCATGCGCGCCCAGAACAAGTTCAAGACCGGCCTGGACATCGCCAAGTACACGGCGAAGATCATGCGCAACGACATGGCTGCCTACGATGCAGACCCATCGAAATACACCCAGTCGCTCGGCTGCTGGCATGGCTTCATCGGTCAACAGAAGATGATCTCGATCAAGAAACACTTCAACAGCACCGACCGCCGCTACCTCTACCTGTCCGGCTGGATGGTCGCCGCCCTGCGCTCCGAGTTCGGCCCGCTGCCAGACCAATCGATGCATGAAAAGACCGCCGTCTCGGCGCTGATCAAGGAACTGTACACCTTCCTGCGCCAGGCCGATGCCCGCGAACTGGGCGGCCTGTTCCGCCAGCTGGACGCGGCCCAAGGTGCTGAAAAGCAAGCCATCCAGGCCAAGATCGACGGCCACGTGACCCACGTCGTGCCCATCATCGCCGACATCGACGCCGGTTTCGGCAATGCCGAAGCAACGTACCTGCTGGCGAAACAGTTCATCGAAGCGGGCGCCTGCTGCATCCAGATCGAAAACCAGGTGTCCGACGAGAAACAATGCGGCCACCAGGACGGTAAAGTCACGGTGCCGCACGAAGACTTCCTGGCGAAGATCCGCGCCATCCGCTACGCCTTCCTGGAACTGGGCGTGGACGACGGCATCATCGTCGCCCGCACGGACTCCCTGGGCGCCGGCCTGACCAAGCAGATCGCCGTCACCAATGAACCAGGCGACCTGGGCGACCAATACAATTCCTTCCTCGACTGCGAAGAAGTGTCGGCCGACGCGCTGGGCAATGGCGACGTCATCATCAAGCGCGAAGGCAAGCTGCTGCGTCCAAAACGCCTGCCAAGCAACCTGTTCCAGTTCCGCGCCGGTTCCGGCGAAGAGCGTTGCGTGCTCGATTGCATCACCTCGCTGCAAAACGGCGCCGACCTGCTGTGGATCGAAACGGAAAAACCGCATATCGCGCAAATCGGCGGTATGGTCAGCGAAATCCGCAAGGTCATCCCGAACGCCAAGCTGGTGTACAACAACAGCCCGTCGTTCAACTGGACCCTGAACTTCCGCCAGCAAATCTTCGATGCGATGAAAGCGGCAGGCAAGGACGTGTCCGCCTACGAACGCGCCCAGCTGATGAGCGTGGAATACGACCAGACGGAACTGGCGATCGCCGCCGACGAGAAGATCCGCACCTTCCAGGCCGACTCGGCCCGCGAAGCGGGCATCTTCCACCACCTGATCACCCTGCCGACCTACCACACGGCAGCCTTGTCGACCGACAATCTGGCCAAGGAATACTTCGGTGACCAGGGCATGCTGGGCTACGTGGCCGGCGTGCAGCGCAAGGAAATCCGCCAGGGCATCGCCTGCGTGAAACATCAAAACATGTCCGGCTCGGACATCGGCGACGATCACAAGGATTACTTCAGCGGCGAAGCGGCGCTCAAGGCGGCCGGTAAAGACAACACCATGAACCAGTTCTGAGCTTTTGGCTTGACTGTAGAGTGACAAGGCCCGCTTCGGCGGGCTTTTTTGCGTCTGGGCCGCTGGCGGGCGGCAGTTGCGTAGGTCGGCTTAGCGGAACGCGTAAGCCGACATGCACAGCTACAGGCACTGATTGCAGCGGCCTGCGATTCACCCAGCAATACCGCTGATACCAATTCACTTACCGGCAATCGATATCGATCTCGTTCTGCCCGGCCTTGCGGCCTTTCCTGTAGGTGAACTCGCACAGGCTGTCCCATATACAGGGCCGCGTGATTGCCTTGTTGATGATTCGCATACTTGCCATTGACGAATGTCGCAATGGCCGTGCCTTTGCGCAGCAAACGATTTCCCAGCACTGCCTCCCCCTGCTTCCAGGCCAGGGTGGCTGGGGCGCCTGCGTAATGGCGGACCAGCGCGACGCATTGGTGGTTGTCGACCATGGCGGTTTTTCCAGGGCGTCGACTTTGGTGTAGGCATAGGGCACGGGACTCTCCGGGGGTGGTGGGAGAGGCTTACGATACATGCGGGAAACTGTGCGGGCTTTGAGGAGCAGCAAGATTTGAGGCAGGGAGTCGGTTACTTCGTGTGATGGGTCAATAAGCTCTGAGACAGGCTCGTCATTCAAAGTGACACAGCTTTATGCAGAAACGGCATCTAAATAACGGGGCAAGAAACAAGATTAAGCAGATATTGTTAGGTAACGCGTTAGATAAAAAGCTAAGGTTGTATCCGAATGGCAGAAGTATCACCATGCACGCCGTCGCTGTATTGCAGCCAGTTCCTGCATTTCCTCTATTTGACGATGGCCAAGCCTTAAAAAAAATTCTTGATCATTTATTTCTCCGCAAAGTCTGGTCTGGCGCAGCCGAAGATTCGGTGGAAATCGGGGGATTGCTTGCCTGCCCGGAAGGAATGTATTGGGACGCTGCGACCGGCTGGCAGCGGGTATCCGTTATCCAATGCCCCGCCTCCCTGCTGCCGGACTGATGCAAGCGCTTGACTGAAAACTGGCCGACCCGGAAAGTATCCAGGATTTTCCCGAAATTTAACATGAAATATCGGCTTGACCGCCCTTGATTGGCTCTCATCCTTCAAGATATGATGGCAAAAAAATTAATTTTGGGAAACTTACACAATCCACCGACATTTTGCTCCCGCACGTCAAAAGCTGAAGCGACATATTTTGCAACCGAGCGAGAGTCGCTCAATCAGAAACACTCAATACAAAGGATTTTCAAGCATGGCAAATGATTTGGACGAAGTAACTGGCCCGATAAATGAGCAAGGGCGCGACATCAACGTCATCAGCAAGCAAATTTCCGTCCAAGTCGGCACCGGGTCGCTTATATTTGAAATCGCCCTGTGGGCGGTCCTTCCGCTGATCGGCGGCTTGGCGCTGCTGACCGGTGCGTTGCCGCAAACGTACAGCTTGGCACTCCTGGTGCTGGGGGCCCTGCCAGGCCTGGTCTTCCTGTTCATGAAGATTTCCGCCCTGGCGTATCTGCGCAAGCTGCAGCAGAAAATCCAGGCCGATGCTTCACAGATAGACAATTATCTGGAACAGCGCGTCGTCGTCCTGAACAACGTGGTTGGCCTGGTCGCAAAAGCGATCGACCTCGACAAAGACGTGATGAAGTCGGTAGCGGCTTACCGGAGCGGACACAACGCCGATGCCGAACGCAATCAGGCATCCCAGAAAATCGACGGGATTTTTTCCCGCATCAGCCTGGCATGCGAAGCCTACCCGGATCTGAAGGCACAAGCCGTCATCGCCGATGCCATGCGCCAGAACAGTTATCTGCAAAAGGAAGTGACCGCCGCGCGCACGCTGTATAACGATACCGTCGGCATGTGGAACCAGGACGTCTTTGCCTGGCCGACCAAGCAAATCGTTGCGGCGCGGCAAGGTTATACCACGCGCATTCCTTTCACCGCCTCCGCTGAAACCAAGGCCGCCGCCCGGAGCGTCTTCTTTTGATCAACGACGTCCATGAACCATTGGAGCAGTATTCTCTCCATTTCAAAAATGCTCACACCAGCAATACATCGGACTTTTTCGAAGACCTCGTGCGTCAGTCCGGCGTGGACGAGAACGCCAACATCGCGACGGTGCAGGAACTACGCGTGCTCGAAAAGCAGGCTGCGGGCGCCGGTTCCAGCAACAAATGGTGGCGTATCCTGCGCGGCGCCAGCATCGTGGCCACGCTACTGGCGGCACTCTATATCTACACCCATTACGCATGGCCATGGCTCACGGTTCCAGCGATTGCGCTTGCCGTCGCGATTCATACGCTCAACCGCATCATCAACGATTCCGACGCGCAATTAAAGCGGCTGCAGGAAGCCTGCGACGAAAAGCGTGCCGTGGCCTGGGGCCAGATGGTGCCGCTGAACCGCCTGTACGACTGGGATATCGTGGCGAAGCTGATGCAACAGACAGTGCCTCGCATCGCATTCGACCCGTATTTCAGCAACGGCCGCATGGAAGAGCTGCGCACCAGCTTTGGCTGGTATGGCAATCTTGGTGACGACCACTCGATCGTGTTCTCGCACAGCGGCGTACTGAACGGCAACCCGTTCATTCTTGCGCGCACCTTGTCACACTCGATGGGCAGCAAGACATACCATGGCTCGCTGGCTATCAGCTGGACGGAACAGTACCGCAATTCGCAAGGCAAAACGGAAACCAGAACCCGCCACGAAACTTTGCGGGCATCGATCGAACGTCCGATGCCCGAGTACGAAAACCAGACGTTTATCGTCTACGGCAACGAAGCGGCGCCGGATCTCGTGTTCAGCCGTCACCCGTCAAAACTCTCCAGTCTGGAGGACGGCTTCTTCGACAAATGGCGGAAGAATCGCGCCATCAAGAAACTGGAAGAAAAGTCGCGCGATGTCGACGAGGGGAGTACTTTTACGGTGATGGCCAACCGCGAATTCGACGCCTTGTTCGATGCCACGGACCGCAACCATGAAGTACAGTTCCGGCTATTGTTCACGCCGTTGGCGCAACAGGAAATGCTCAAGCTGCTCAAGGATAGTCAGACAGGTTTTGGCGACACATTCGTATTCGAAAAAACCCGCATGATCAACGTGCTGGAGTCGGGACATATGCGCGCGACCGATATCAGCGGCGCCCCGGAGAAATTCTTTGCCTACGAACTTGCCCAGGCGCGCCTGTTTTTCAACGCCTATCACAACGATTTCTTCAAGTCGTTCTACTTTGGGATCGCCCCGCTGCTTGCCATCCCCTTGTACCAACAGCATCGCCCGCACTCTGACATCTATCAAGACACGTATTCGCACAAACCCTGTTTCTGGGAGCATGAAGCGATTGCCAATTACCACGGCGAGGCGATGTTCAAGCATCCCGAGTGCGTCACGCGAAGTATCCTGAAGACCTCCATGCAACAGGAGGCCGACGGCTCGCAGAAAGTGCAGGTAACGGCCAGCGGCTTCCGCAGCGTCGCGCGAACCCAGTACGTCTCGGTGAGAGGCGGAGATGGCCGCTCCCATCAAGTTCCAGTGCATTGGGACGAGTACTTCGAGGTCGAGAATAGCGCCAACATGCTGGTAAAGGAAACGGCTGCGCCAGACAACACTGCGACGGATGATGTCGCGTTGCCGCCGTCGTTTTCACAGCGTGGCATCGATGCCGGGAGGACGGTGCTGCGCAGGTCGATTGTTTCGGCGGTATTGGCTGGTTAGGGCGACTTTGCGGATTACTGTGGCGGAAGTTGGGCGCAACAGAATGAAATCACAAAGCGGGGTGTCGGGTCCGCCATATGGACACGGCCTGATGCATTGGTCGCCGTAAAAGCGTGCTCAGTCGAAAACATGATTAGAGCCACGAACGCGCGCCGGAGGGGCGCGGGGCTGCCGCGCAGCGGCAGCAGTCAGTGGATTCGGAGAGGGCCGGTAGGCCCGACCCGTCGAATCCCCCGCGCATGCCCCGCAAGGGGGCGCATGGGTGTCAGGGTCAGGTCCGCTATTTGGACACGGACTGATGCATGATGCGTTGGATGCTGTAGAAGATTGCTCAGACGACGACTTGATAAGAATCACGAATGCGCACCGAGGACATGCGTTCGTTGTCCTAACTGAGCCAGCTTCTGCAGTGCTTAATGTATCAGCCCGTGTCCAAATGGCGGACCTGCCCCCGGCCCTTGACCCCAGCCCTCATAACGGCCCTCATTACGAAAAAACACCGGCATTATTACTACGAACGGAAAACAATCCGTTCTTGTACTGGCCTTAAACTCATAGTTAAAATAGATCCCCAGGATACAATAACCAAAATTAAAACAATCGTTTACTTGCTACGTCTAACAATTCTTTGGGTAGAGGTCCCAACCAAACCTCCAATAACTCTCTAGGTTCTATTTTTGATAGACCACCGGCATGCTGCCTAGAATGCTCCCCTACAGCTACCCAAGTGGATGCCTTAAGAATTTTAAAAATTTCATCTACAATAGATGGACGACTTTCAATTAACCTCATAAAATTCTGATTTGGATATAGAAGTAAATAAGTATTAGTAGCAATTGCATCTGACTTATTCAAAATAAAGCGAATTGCCGGTTTATCTCCATGTGCCCTTCCCATATAAGTACACAAAAATAGAGCAGGATCTCGACTTTCTTGCTTATACCATGGCGTCCGTCGGCTAACTAAATAGCCATCCAAAACACCTTCCTTTTTTCCTTTTTCCAAATACTTCATCATGCCAGGATATTTTAAACTTATTTCCTCCTCACTCATTGATGAATTAATAACACAAAGTTCTCGATCCAAATTTGGATAACCGTTTTTTTTACGATCAACAACATCAGAAGGTAAATTCATTGCTTTTGGCAATAACGGAGTTAAAGCTATATCCGGCAATCCTAACTTTAATGCTTTTCCACGTTCCATCACAAAAAAACCGTTTGCTCCAGTTGCAATACCGCGGCGAACAGAAAAAAGATCACCTAATCTCACATAATTTTCATCGTAATCGACTTTAGTTCTGGATTGAATATTCCACTTTACTTCTGGATTTATTCTATCTTCACCCACATTTTCAGTTTGAGTAGGCGAACTAAGGGAACCACCAAATGAAAATATTACTTTATGATTTTCTTCAGGTATTTCATTTTTAAAAAAAACAACACATGGAAGAACTTCAGCATTTTCAAATTGTGGGCTAATTGTATCGAATTGATGAATTCTGAGCAATTTAACCTTTTTTGAAAAGTAATACCTCAGAGCCTTTCCATAATCTGTCTGCATAAACTCTGAAGGTATAAGCCACGCCGCAATTGCACCTGACATCATCCACTTATGACTAAGTAAAATAAAGTAAACATATTGTCCAGATCGCGCACTAACCCTTACGCCAATATCTAAAGAAGATCGTTGGCGCAATTCATTTTTATAATCTTTCGAAATTCCTTGATGCCTCAGATACGGTGGATTTGCCAAAATTAAATTTCTTTGAGAAAGCTTATCCATATGAAGATAATCTCCCTCCAGAACTTCCATATCCTTACTTCTCCAACGCCATTTAGCAGCCTCAACCTGTTTTGGACTAATATCAATACCTATTGCAGAATGAATTGCCTCACGCCGGCCAACCTTTATTAAGGCAGAGAAAAAAGCACCAGTACCAACGGCAGGATCACCAAAATGAATTGAAGTATCTCCAAGTAACTTCAACGCATAACTTGTAATCTCTTGTGCAAGTTCAGGTGGTGTAAGGTGTATATCATACTTATCCTCTGCATAACGATCAAACCCCTCAATACTCTCTTCTTTTGGAACTTCTACCTTCTCAAACTTCCTAGAAATTGAGTGTAAATTTTTACAAATCTTAGCAACATACATCAATCTCTGTTTTTCAGTCAACGAAAATAAAAAATCCTCAGAGATATCCAATCCCGAAATTGACTTAAACAAATCAATAACTTGATTGTCATATTTTCTTTTACTTATAGTATTTTTTTTCCGCCCAAATCTAGCTTTAACTTCTATTGTTTTCAATTTCGTTCTTGGCAAATCAACTCTAAATGCCCATGAATATTTCTTCAAAATAGAAAATAATTTTCTAGCGAACTCATCTGAATTTCCATTATAAATAGTGATATGAAACTCACTTGTTGGAAAGTCAGGTTTATGTTCTAAGGCAAGTAAATCTTCAGATTGGCATCTAATAATTATCGTTCTATTTTCCTGTATAGAATCTCCTGCCAAGCCAAAAGCACCTGGTGCCAATAAGTCAATATGATCCACAGCTGTATTCAAATGTCCAGCAGGGACTGCAAGCTTATCAAAGAATCGAACTGTTACATGAGGTCGAGACTTTGACTGAGGCTCGCAAATGTTGCGCAACAATGCCAGATGAGGACCGACGATTGGATCCTCGATATATAATACGGAGACTTTAGCCACGATCGGATAACCAATTTATAAATACATAAAATTAAAAATGACATCAGTGGAAAATTAATTTAATTTAATTTAATTTTCAATATTTAATAAAATCAATTTCGCCACAATATTTACTTCAAAGAAAAATAAATGGAATTTAGATTGAAAATAACCAACAAACCAACCTAATCCACATATCTTATTAACATCAATACCTTAAACGATTTAAGCCCTGCATCACCCATACTATGGAACAACCACACTACTGGGCACAATGATATCATCTATAATAAAAATACTTGCCATGTAGATGAAAATATACCAAAATATGATCTTGGCATCTTTCTTGCGGTGATACCTTATAGTCACGCTCTAGACATCCAAAAAGACACGGTGCCATCTTCTCTAACTAAAGGGCGTAAACTATGAGTTTTACTGACATTCTTCAAAATCATGAGCCGAGCCAAAAACGAAAAAAAAATGCTCAACTCAAATTAGATAGAGCTCGACAGGCCTTTGCAGCCGATCCAGTTCTTGGTATCTCAAACGAGATATGTGTTTTTGCAGCCGGTTCGCTTGGCCGACTTGACTCTGGAAACAATTCAGACTTAGACGTGTTCGTTACAGCAATGGGTGAGCAGGTCAGTAGGCTCCAGGAAATCGAATACTTCTCATCAATTTTGCGGATTAATAAAGAGCTGGAATATCCACAATTGAGTAATGATGGTGAATTTCTAAAAATATTTCACATTCCAGCTAATCAAGATAAAATCGGATCAGCTGTTGATGATAGTGAAAATTGGTTTACGACACGAATGTTAATGCTTTTAGAAAGTAACTTCCTAAGCAATGAGGAGGCGTACCATAAACACAAAAAAACGATTCTAGAATTTTATCTAAGAGATGCAGATGGCCAAGGAAATTTTAGACCCGTTTTCCTATTAAACGACATACTTCGCTACTGGCGCACACTGTGCTTAAATTACGAACAAAAGGCCCGTGCATCCAATGCTAAATCGTGGAAGAAGAAAAATTTCAATTTGAAGTTTAGTCGATTGTTATCGGTATTTGGTACCGCGTTACCGTTAATATTGATGACAGAAGTAACAGCAGACAAAATTGAAGCATTATCTTCCATGGTCCCAATGAACCGGCTTGCGGTTGGCCTCGATAATTTAAGCGAATCTCAAGATTTACTTAATCGCTTTCCAATATTTTTAGATAATTATGAGTATTTTTTGAACATAAAGGAAACTCAAGATTTTGATAAATTAACTAATGAAATTAAAGAAGATTTACAAAAAAAAGCAAATTTCATTGCTGATTTTATTTTTGAAGCGTTGAATCACTCAACCGTTCCACAGGATTTTAAACGATATTTAGTCATTTGATATCGTTTTTTTGCAGAAATTGGTGGTAGCTGCTATGCTACCATCATCAAATTGAAGAGTCCGTTCCGGCCAACGAAGTGCGGCTAGTCGAGTACCGATTTTAGCTTCTCCTTTTCTTTCTGCCCAGCGTCCACCAACAGAAAAGTCGATGCAAAAAACATTATTTTTAGCTCCATGCCAAAAATTCCCACCAACATCTACAAAAAAATCAGGATCACCATTTTTATTTTTATTCTCTTTTAACGCGCTAAATTTTCTCCAATAGTGCCCAACGATAACTGGCGTGTCCTCTAGGTATTCATCCCACCACTTCACTCTCTCAACAAAACGCCATTTACCATTGGAGTAAAATGGGGAAATTCCTTTTTTCTCAACTCCATTTAAAAGAGCTTTCAAGGGATTCCTAGATTGTCGAACCTCCTCATATTCGGCGTGAGCTTTTAAAAAAGGAGGCTTTATTGAAAAATCACTCAGATCTCCAGCGTATTCCTCAATCTCCTCAACCATAGAAGAAAGCAGATATTGTGCCTTTCTATATCCGGAAATTTCTTTTTCTTTATAATACTCTTTAAAAGAAGATACATTCTTTTTTCGAGCAATTTCTATTTTCTCTTTTATCCAAGCAGCATGAATTACTCTTAGATCATTCCGTTCAAGCGCTATAGGTAAAGATGAAAGAAATTTCAAAATCAATGGTTTTTCATCCTCAGAAACACGCTTAAATGGAGAATATTTCTCAATATCTCTATCTGCATATTCTTCAAAAAACCAACCTGACCCATCCTTTTTTTCATTCATCAATAAATTAACTTCATGATTACCAAGAATAGCGACTGCATGCCCTCCAATAATAAGTTTTTCTATTAACCGTATTACCCCCGGGCTATCGGGACCGCGATCGCAGAAATCTCCAATGAAGACTAATTTTCTATTATCAGGATGATTTCCGTTACAGTCATATTTGAGATATTTCATGAGATCTACTAATGCATCAAATTCGCCATGAATATCACCAATTATATCTAACGCTCCAGAGGGAAGTTGACTGATTAAACTCATATTTTATTAAAATTTCAGAAAATTAGGTACTATTTAATCCATAGCATGATCATACACGAATGCTACGAAGACATTCGCATATGAAATGCCTATATACCTAAATTATAGTTGTTATTAAGGTACGATTTATGGCGTATTGCACTGCGAGGGGAGCAGGTCTACCATTTGGATATGGACTGATACACTAGGCCGTGGAAGCTTGCTTGGTCGAAAATGTAATTAGAGCCACAGGCGCGCGGGGCTGCCGCACAGCGGCAGCAGTTGGCCGATTCGGAGAGGGCCGGGCCGATAGGCCCGACCCTTCGAATCCCCCGCGCACGCCCCGCAGGGGGCGTGCTTCTCTCCGCCGGGCACAAAAACAAAAAGGCCACCCGAAGGTGGCCTTTTGCTTTTGTGTCTATGGCGGAGAGAGGGGGATTCGAACCCCCGATAGGCTATGAACCTATACACGCTTTCCAGGCGTGCGACTTCAACCACTCATCCACCTCTCCTGCAGGCAATGCGTCTACTTGCTCGCATTGCGTACTATTTCTCGCTTGTCGCGAAGCCGCAGATTATAGCAAAGATTCTACGGACTGCCAAAGTTATTTACCGTGGGGTAAAAGTTAAAGCTGGCAACGACAAGCAGCAGCCCAACAGAGGCCGTGGTCGGCCCCCGTAGGAACCTACCTTTCATTACGACGCTTCCTTCAACTGATCCAGAATCGCCGGGTTTTCCAGGGTCGACACGTCTTGCGTGATCGTCTCGCCCTTGGCCAGCACGCGCAGCAGGCGGCGCATGATTTTGCCGGAGCGGGTTTTTGGCAGGTTGTCGCCGAAACGGATTTCCTTCGGCTTCGCGATCGGGCCGATTTCCTTGCCGACCCAGTTGCGCAGCTCCAGGGCCAGCTTCTTGGCTTCCTCGCCTGTCGGACGCGCCTGCTTGAGCACCACGAAGGCGCAGATCGATTCGCCTGTCGTGTCGTCCGGACGGCCCACCACGGCCGCTTCGGCCACCAGCGGGTTGGCCACCAGGGCCGATTCGATTTCCATCGTGCCCATGCGGTGGCCTGATACGTTCAAGACGTCATCGATGCGGCCCGTGATGGTGAAGTAGCCGGTGTCCTTGTTGCGGATGGCACCGTCGCCTGCCAGGTACATCTTGCCGCCCAGCTCTTCCGGGAAATAGCTGGACTTGAAACGCTCCGGGTTGTTCCAGATCGTGCGGATCATCGATGGCCATGGGCGTTTTACGACCAAAATGCCGCCCTGGCCGTTCGGCACGTCCTGACCCGCTTCGTCGACGATGGCGGCCATGATGCCTGGCAATGGCAGGGTGCAGGAACCGGGGACCATCGGCGTGGCGCCCGGCAACGGGGTGATCATGTGGCCGCCCGTTTCCGTTTGCCAGAAGGTATCGACGATCGGGCATTTCTCGCCGCCAATATTTTTGTAGTACCACATCCACGCTTCTGGATTGATCGGTTCGCCGACCGTGCCCAGCAAACGCAGGCTGCTCAGGTCGTAGTTGCTTGGATGCACTTTCGGGTCCACGTCGGCTGCCTTGATCAGCGATCGGATGGCGGTAGGCGCCGTGTAGAAGATGCTGACCTTGTGTTTCTTGATGGTTTCCCAGAAACGGCCCGCGTTCGGGTAGGTCGGGATGCCTTCGAACACCACTTGCGTGGCGCCCACGGCCATCGGGCCGTACGCGATGTAGCTGTGGCCCGTCACCCAGCCGATGTCGGCCGTGCACCAGAAGACGTCGTCCGGCTTGATGTCGAAACTCCACTTCATCGTCAGCGCGGCCCACAGCAGGTAGCCGCCGCTCGAATGCTGCACGCCCTTCGGCGTGCCCGTCGAGCCGGAGGTGTACAAGATAAACAGTGGATGCTCGGCATCGACCCATTCCGGTTCGCATTGCGCGCTCTGGCCTTCGACCAGGTCGTGCAGCCACGTGTCGCGGCCGGCCACCATCGGCAGGTCGCTGCCCGTGCGTTGATACACGATGACGTTTTTCACGGAGTCGCAGCCGCCCAGTGCCAGCGCTTCGTCGACGATGGATTTCAATGGCAGCTTCTTGCCGCCGCGCAATTGCTCGTCGCCCGTGATGACGGCCACGGCACCCGCGTCGATGATGCGCTCCTGCAAGGATTTCGCCGAGAAGCCGCCGAACACGACGGAGTGCGTAGCGCCGATGCGCGCGCAAGCTTGCATGGCAGCAACGCCTTCGACGGACATCGACATATAGATGATGACGCGGTCGCCCTTGGCGATGCCCTTGGATTTCAGGCCGTTGGCGAACTTGCAGACTTTTTCGTGCAGCTCTTTATATGTTGCCTTGGTAACGGTGCCGTCGTCCGCTTCGAAGATGATGGCCGTCTTGTCGCCCAGGCCATTTTCGATGTTGCGGTCCAGGCAGTTGTACGACACGTTCAGCTGGCCGTCTTCGAACCATTTGTAGAACGGGGCGTTGTCTTCGTTCAGGGTGCGGGTGAACGGCTTTTTCCAGCTCAGGTTCTCGCGCGCCAGCTTGGCCCAGAAGCCTTCGTAGTCGGTTTCCGCCTCTTTCACCATGGCGCGGTAGGCGTCCATGCCGGAAATGGTGGCCTGTGCGGCAAACGCTGCCGACGGGTCAAATACGCGCGACTCTTCCGGTCCCTGCTGCTCAGTGCCCTGCCCTTGGTTCTCTATAGCGGCCATGCTAGTCTCCAGTGTAGTAATTGTTTGCTAACACAATATTCCTGCTGTCTTACGGACGCCTTACAGTCGGCGTTTTCCCCTATCAATTCTAACCATAATCGCCACAGGCGACGGGCGTCAAGGGTGCGCCGCCCAGCATTCTGGATGGAAAAACTGATAACAAGTCAATTAGATGAGCTCGCTTTGCGTTTCATCAAGGCCAAGAATCCAAATCGAGGGCATGCGCAGTGATCAGCAGCAAGTGTAAAATGTCGGGCATACCAAAAATTGGTATTTACCCCCAGGAAACTCCAGATGATCGACCATTCACAAAAACCCAAACATAGCAAACTGCATCCCCTGTCCGCCTTCATCTTCATGTCGCGCTGGCTGCAGCTGCCGCTGTACCTGGGTTTGATCCTTGCCCAATGCGTGTACGTATTTCATTTCTGGGTGGAACTGTCGGACCTGATCGGCGCCGTGTTCGGCAATGACGCGGCCCTGCAGCACGTCATCAGCGCCGTCACCGTGGCGGGCGTGCCGCCACCGGTCAAGCTCAATGAAGCCACCATCATGCTGGTGGTGCTGGGCTTGATCGATGTGGTCATGATCTCGAACCTGTTGATCATGGTCATCATCGGCGGCTACGAAACCTTCGTTTCGCGCATGCACCTGGACGACCATCCGGACCAGCCGGAATGGCTGTCGCATGTGAATGCGTCCGTGCTGAAGACCAAGCTGGCGATGGCCATCATCGGCATCTCGTCCATCCACCTGCTGAAGACCTTCATCAACGCCAGCGCGTATGCCAAGGAACCGAATGTGGTCATCGCGCAAACGGCGATCCACATGGTCTTCATCCTGTCGGCCATGGCCATTGCCTACACCGACCGCATCATGACGGTGACCCAGAACCAGGCACGACCGCATTAAACCCGAAGCCCATGACTGCCAGCGGCGGCCATGGGCTTTGTCATTTTCGATGCCGCAACCAGTAACTATTAATTAGTAAAAGTCTTACCCTTCTTATCCACCGCGAGAACACCATGACTGTCATAAAGCAAGAAGACCTGATCGAATCCGTCGCCGCAGCGTTGCAGTACATTAGCTACTACCACCCTGCTGATTACATCGAGCACCTGGCGCGCGCCTACGCGGCCGAGCAAAGCCCGGCGGCAAAAGATGCGATCGCGCAAATCCTGACCAACTCGCGCATGTGCGCGGAAGGCAAGCGTCCTATCTGCCAGGACACGGGTATCGTCAACGTCTTCCTGAAAATCGGCATGGGCGTGCGCTTCGAAGGCTTCAGCGGCACGGTCACCGACGCCGTCAACGAAGGCGTGCGCCGCGCGTACAACTTCGACGACAACAAGCTGCGCGCCTCCATCGTGGCCGACCCGCATTTTGACCGCAAGAACACCAAGGACAACACGCCAGCCGTGGTGCACATGGAACTGGTCGAAGGCAATACCGTCGACGTGAAAGTGGCTGCCAAGGGCGGCGGCTCGGAAAACAAATCGAAGATGATCATGATGAACCCGTCCGATTCGCTGGTGGACTGGGTCATGAAGACGGTGCCGACCATGGGCGCCGGCTGGTGCCCGCCTGGCATGCTGGGCATCGGCATCGGCGGCACGGCCGAAAAGGCCATGCTGATGGCAAAAGAAGTGTTGATGGAAGACATCGACATGTTTGAGCTGAAACAACGCGGTCCGCAGAATAAACTGGAAGAATTGCGTATCGAGCTGTGCGACAAGATCAACTCGCTGGGTATCGGCGCGCAAGGCCTGGGCGGCCTGACGACCGTGCTCGACGTGAAGATCATGATGCACCCGACGCACGCCGCGTCGAAGCCTGTCGCCATGATCCCGAACTGCGCCGCCACGCGCCACGGCCACTTCGTGCTGGACGGCTCCGGCCCTGCCTACATGACGCCGCCATCGCTGTCGTCGTGGCCGGAAGTGCACTGGACGCCGGACACGGAAAAATCCAAGCGCGTCGACCTGAACACCCTGACGAAAGAAGAAGTCGCTTCGTGGACGCCGGGCCAGACCTTGCTGTTGAACGGCAAGATGCTGACGGGCCGCGACGCCGCGCACAAGCGCATCCAGGACATGCTGGCCAAGGGCGAAGAATTGCCGGTCGATTTCAAGAACCGCGTGATCTACTACGTGGGTCCCGTCGACCCCGTGCGCGACGAAGCCGTCGGCCCGGCCGGTCCGACGACCGCCACGCGCATGGACAAGTTCACCGACATGATGCTGGAAAAGACGGGCCTGATCGCCATGATCGGCAAGGCCGAGCGCGGCCCGGTCGCCATCGAATCGATCCAGAAGCATCAGTCGGCTTACCTGATGGCCGTGGGCGGCGCCGCCTACCTGGTGTCGAAAGCCATCAAGCACGCCAAGGTGCTGGGCTTTGCCGACATGGGCATGGAAGCGATCTACGAATTCGACGTGGTCGACATGCCGGTGACGGTGGCCGTGGATGCAAAGGGCACGTCGGTGCACAACACGGGCCCGAAAGAGTGGCAGGCGAAGATCGAGCAACTCAATAGCGTCAGCAAGATTCCCGTGACGGTTGCTTAAACAAGCTCTACCATAGACGCCGCGCGGCAACACCAGCGCGGCGTTTTTTTATCTTCTTCGGCTTTATATGACTTCTATTGCAAGCACTGCCCGCCCAGACGCGCCCATCGGCATTTTTGACTCCGGCGTGGGCGGCCTGTCGGTGCTGCGCCATATCCGCGCGCAGCTGCCACAGGAAGATTTGATTTACTTTGCCGATTCCGCCTACGCCCCGTATGGCGACAAGACGGAACAACAGGTGGTCGACCGTTCGCTGGCGATCACCGCCTTTCTATTGCAGCAAGGCGCCAAGGCACTGGTGGTGGCCTGCAACACGGCCACCATCGCCGCCATCAAGGCGCTGCGCGCGCGCTATCCGGACCTGCCCATCGTCGGCGTCGAGCCGGGCCTGAAACCGGCAGCCAGCATCAGCCGCAACGGCAAGATCGCCGTGCTGGCAACGGAACGCGCCTTGCGCGGCGACAAACTGCTGGCCCTGCGCGAGCAGGTGAGCGCCGCCACGGGCGCCACGTTCATCTTGCAGCCCTGCATCGGCCTGGCCGACCGCATCGAGCAGTGCGAACTGGGCCACGACCCGCTGGACGCCACCAGCGCCATGCTGGAACGCTACATCGCCCCCATGCTGGAACAAGGCGTCGACACCCTGGTGCTCGGCTGCACGCACTACCCCTTCGTGCAGGACGCCATCGTGCGCACGGTGCGCGCGCATACGCAGGAAACGATCACCTTGGTGGACACAGGCGACGCCGTGGCGCGCCAGCTGGCCCGCTTGCTCGACGCTGCCAGCCTGCGCCGCACCGGCAACGATGCGCCCCAGCTGCAGGGTTACACGACGGCCAAGGTCGAATCCCTGGCGCAAGCCTTCTCCGGTCTGCTGGACTTGCAGCCGCCCGTCGCGCACCTGTCCGTGTGAGCGAAAACAGGCGTTTTCATGCAATCTTTCGATTCTTTAAAAAAGACTGCATTTAGATTTGCCACTTTGCCGAGTTCTTTGTATAATTCGGCACCTGTTCAGCAAAACAGCTAAACAGGTAAGTAAGACAGTGGTGGCTGTAGCTCAGTTGGTAGAGTCCAGGATTGTGATTCCTGTTGTCGTGGGTTCGAGCCCCATCAGCCACCCCACAGAATTAGCGGTAGATAAAAGGGTTACATGCTTCGGCTTGTAACCCTTTTATCATTTCCGCGCACATGCATGAGGCAACATCAGCCCTCCCCCCCCCTTCAGCAACAGATCAGGCAAACGCATCAGCTAACAAAGCCAGCCTGCGCGCGGCAGTCAAACTTGATGCATACGCTTGATTTTCCGTATCCCAAAGAATACACTGGTATATGTGAAAAGCATCCATACCACCGCCACGTTCGATGACTGGTTCAGCAAGCTGAAGGATCGGAAAGCTTTTTTCCGCATTCAGGCTCGTATCGATCGTGCCGAAGATGGCAACTTCGGCGATTGCAAGCCTGTCGGTGGCGGTGTTTCGGAAATGCGAATTGATTGTGGTCCCGGTTACCGCGTTTATTTCATCCAGCGTGGCATGGAAATAATCATCCTTCTCGCTGGCGGCGACAAATCAACGCAAGCGAAAGATATCAAAACGGCGCAGCAGCTCGCGCAAACACTCCAGGAGGTCTGATGGCACAAAAGCTTAACAAGTGGGATAGCGCGCAGCACCTCAAAACCGAAGAGGATATCGTCGCCTACTTTGAAGCCTGCCTGGAAGAAGCTGGCGACGACGCATCCTTCATCGCCAAAGCGCTTGGCAATATTGCCAAGGCGCGTGGCATGACGCAACTTGCCAAAGACACGGGATTGGGACGGGAAAGTTTGTACAAGGCGCTGTCCGGCGAAGGCAATCCGAGCTTCGACACCATTTTGAAGGTGACGCATGCACTCGGTTTGCAATTCCGCGCCGCAGCACTGGACACTTGACCCCTCATCCACCAAGGCAAGGGAAAACCTACCCCGCCAGCACCGACTGCACCGTCGTCGCCAGGTCGTCCAGGCGCACGGGCTTGACGAGGAAGTGGCGGAAGCCCACGGCCAGCGCGTCGTCCATGTACATGGGCAGGCTGTGGCCCGTGACGGCGATCAGCACGGCGTTGGCCGTCTCGGGATTGTGGTGCAGGCGGCGGCCGATTTCGATGCCGCTGATGCCGGGCATTTCGATGTCGAGGTAGACGGCATCGGGCACGCACAGCTTGACTTGCTCGACGGCCATCTGCCAGTTGCGCACCACCACCGCGTGGTGGCCCAGCGCTTCGAGCAGCATGGCCAGCGATTCGCCCACTTCCTGGTTGTCGTCGACCACCAGCAGATTCAATTTGCGCGCAGCACTTGCCGGCTGGTCGCCCTGGCGGCGTTCCACGGAGGAACTGCCTGGTGTCGTTTCAGTTGTCTGGCTCATTGTACGTTCACGTCTGACGGCTGCAAAAGCGGCAGTATACAAGAAGCACGCAGAATGCCGCCGCACCCGAGCAATGGTGCCATGCGGCAATCCAGAAGCTTCGCTGTACCGCGCCAGCAACACTTCCCGCTTTTCTCCGGGCAAAGCCTATCCTACGCAGTTTGCCCAATTGACGGATAAAATGAGAATCATTATCATTCTTATCCCCTTGCGCCGGATATCCACGCCACGATGTTGTCGCGCCGCCCGATTGCCCGCGCAACCATTGTCATTACGGAGATCCATGCATGGCTGCCACACCTGTCACACTGCCCTTTTCGCTGCGCCCGTGCGCGCTGGCCATCGCCCTCGCCTGCCTGGGCGCACCGCTTGCCGCCCAGGCGCAGGACGCCAACAGCGCCGAGAATGCCGGTCCCATCCTGGAATCGATCCAGGTCAGCAGCAATCTGCTGGGCACCAGCATGGCGGCCAGCACGAAGAATTTCGCGGGCGCGCGCACCGTGGTGCAGAAGGATGACATCGAGAACTCGGGCGCGACCAGCCTGAGCGACGTGATGCGCCGCATTCCCGGCGTGCAGATCAGCGACAACTCGGGCAGCGCCGGCAGCGCCATCTCGCTCAATATCGGCGTGCGCGGACTGACCGGGCGCTATTCGCCGCGCAGCACGGTATTGCTCGACGGCATTCCGATGTCGGTGGCGCCCTACGGCCAGCCGCAGCTGTCGTTCGCGCCCGTCAGCCTGGCCAATGTCGAGACGGTCGACGTGGTGCGCGGCGGCGGCGCCGTGCGCTTCGGCCCGCAAAACGTGGGCGGCATCATCAATTTCAAGACGCGCCGCGTACCCACCACACAAGGCATCACGGGCGACGCCAGCGTGCGCTACAACGCGTACAGCGAAGTGGGCCACAACACGCAGGCCAGCGTGTTTGCCGGCACCCAGCTCGACAGCGGCCTGGGCCTGGCGGTGCTGTATTCCGGCATCCGCGGCAGCGACTGGCGCGTCGGCAGCGATGAGAAGGTCAACGATTTCGCCCTGAAGTTCCGCTACGATCTGAGCCCGACGGCCGAGGTGTACGGCAAGCTGTCCTACTACGACGTGACGTCGCGCACGCCGGGCGGCCTGACCGCCGCGCAATACAAGCAGGACCCGTTCCAGAACACGCGCCCGACCGATTTCTGGAGCGGCGAGCGCAAGGCCTTCGACATCGGCTACCTGAATGCCCTGTCCGACACGCAGGAATTCGAGGTGCGCGCCTATTACAACAAGAGCTCGCGCGAAAGCACCTTGATCAACGCCGGCCGCACGGGCCTGGGCCACCAGCCGCGCAACTATGAAACGACGGCCATCGAGCCGCGCTACACGCAGCGCTTTATTACCGGCAAGGTCACACAGGACGTCACCGTCGGCTACCGCTACCTGGCCGAGCGGGCAGACGAGGCCATCTACAACGTGGTCATCTCCAGCGGCGTGCGGCAGGCGCCGACGCGCTTTGCCGACAATGCCACCGATGCACAGGCCGTGTATATCGACGACAAGATCGCCATCGACGCCTGGCGCATCACGCCGGGCGTGCGCTACGAGCACATCAAGACGGAACGCTTCAACCACTTGCCGGTCGACCAGAAGATCGAGTTGCTCAACAACAAGGCCCTGCCCTCGCTGAACGTGGCCTACTTGCTCAATAACAACGTGACCCTGTTCGGCAACTACAACAGCTCGTTTGGCGCCGTGCAAAATACGCAGCTCAATGCGCAGTCGAGCAAGAACCCGCTGCAACCGGAACTGGCAAAAACAGCCGAGCTGGGAGCGCGCTGGAAGAGCGGCCAGCTGTCGGCCGAAGCGACCTTGTTCAATATCAAGTTCGACAACCAGATCCAGTCTGTCGGCAGCGGCGAGAACGTCGTCTTCTACAACGTGGGCGCCACGCACCACCGTGGCCTGGAAACGGCCATCGACTACCGCTTCGACAAGTCGGGCCCGCTGGCCGGCTTGAACGCCTACGCCACCTACACGTACACCAAGGCGACCCTGCAGGATGGCGCGAACGCGGGCAACGACGTGCCCTTCTATTCGCGCACCACGGATACCGTCGGCGCCCACTATCAGCTGGGCGCCTGGGGTATTGATTTGTCGAGCAGCCACCAGAGCCGCCAGTTCGCCGACGAAGCCAATACCGTGGCGGAAAACGCGGCCGGCAGCCTGGGGGTGATTCCCGGCTTCCGTACCTGGAACACGCAAGTGAAATGGACAGTGCCGGGCCAGAAGGGCCTGGAACTGGTCGCCGGCGTCAACAACCTCGCCGACAAGCGCTACTTCACGCGCACCTCGGACGGCAACTTGGGCAAGCTGGTGGGCGCACCGCGCATGGTCTACCTGCAGGGCCGCCTGGCGTTCTGATGCCTGCGCGCGCGGGTGCCTATCGAATCGATATGCCGCTGCGCACGGCAGCCACCTGAAAAAAGCCTGCATCGTTGTTGTTACGATGCAGGTTTTTTTACGTCCCGATGTCACAAAAATACCGTGACGCAAGTAACTTCAAGCTCGCGTTCGCCTTGGAGCTTCACAGCAATTCATTCACCATGGAAATTAGTTTCTATGTGGACATGAATGATTTCACAATTGCAAATATTTTTAGCGAGCGCTTGTTCTGCGTGTGAGTTTTGGTGATATTCTTTAAATGTCATTTAGGAAATCAAATTATCTTTTAACCAACCAAACGAGAACCCATGAAAACGCCAGCCACCCTCCTGAAGATCGCCGCACTGGCCACCCTGGTCACCGCTGGCGCCGCCAACGCCGCGACCGAACTGGTGGTCAACGGCAGTTTCGAAAACAATGTCATCGCCTCGGCCTGGGCCCCGCTCAGCAGCGTGACAGGCTGGACTTCCTCGGCCGGCGGCAATTCGGCCTTTGAAATCCAGAAAGGCGCCACGCAAGGCGGCCAGGGCGGATTCAATCCCGTCGCCGCCAGCGGCACGCAATACCTGGAACTCAATACCGACCGGCTGACCTCCGTATCGCAAGCCATCGCCACCACGGCCGGCAGCACCTATGCGCTGTCGTTCGCCTACTCGGGCCGTCCCGACACGGCTGGCGGCGCGAACAGCCTGATGAATGTCTACTGGGGTTCGACCCTGCTGACGCCAACGGCACTGGTCGGCAATACGAGCGGCGTGTGGCAAACCTACAGCCAGAACGTGACCGCGCTCGGCTCGTCGAGCCTGCTGCGCTTCGAATCGATCGGCCCCGTCTCCGCACCGACCTATGGTTCCTACTTGGACAACGTCTCGGTGATGGCTGCCGTGCCGGAGCCGGAAACCTACGCCATGCTGCTGCTGGGCCTGGGCTTGCTGGGTTTCATGGCACGCCGCAAGACAGCCGCCTGAGCCCGGACAGTCGCCGCGCAACTGCCGCCCCGCCACCTGGCCGGGCGGCTTTTTTCATGGGGAACGGTTGCATTAGCCCATTAAATGTTGCCAAAAAGAATTAAATTGGCGCTACAATAGCGGGGTATCAAGCAATGCCAAGCATCGCTCCGCCAGGGCCCCTACCCCGCCCTGATCATCAGCACGCATTTTTTGAACAGGATGACTGGCGCTGCCGGGCCCGATTGCGCTCCCGGCACGGCCACCACACACGCACCATGTCCGCAGAAAAAACCATTACCGAAACCAGCTCCTACGGCAAGGAAACGCCCGTGGGACGTCCCGACATCGATGGCCGCGCCGGCATTTTCGTGCCCACGGCGGAATTTGACATCGATAACACCACCACCATCCGCAAGGGCGCGGGCATTGTCGGCTTCGGCAACCTCGACGGCACCCTGACCGTGTACTTCGAAGCGAACCGCTTCGACGAAAGCAATCTGCACAAGTGGGAACACAAGGCGCGCAAGGCGTATGACCGCATGGTCATGGGCGCGCCCACGGTGTCGAAGGCGAAGATCGACGCGCGCATGCTGGAACAGGTGGGCATCATCGATGGCATGGGCATCAGTCTCAAGCATCCGGAACGCCTGACGCACTGGCTGGCGATCTCGAACGTGCCGGACACGGCGCCGGAAGAGCCGGTGCTGCGCTGGAAAAATCGGTAAGCAGCCGGAGAGCGAGGCGGGGCCTCAGGGACGAGGTGTTGTCCTACATCGTGGCGGACATTCATCCGATGCCCGAGAGCATTTATTCGACCTATGATGAAAGCCTGACAACCCACCTCACACCACTCAGGAGTACGACATGTCCCGCCTCATCCCGATCAGCTTTGGCGCCTTGCAAATAGGTCTGGCAGCGGCGGCGATGTATATCCTGTGCTCGGCGGACGTGCTGCACCAGAGTTCCGTATATTTCCACTGATGCCGCTGTGCGGCGCTGCTCGTCATCGCCAATGAGAAAGCGCGCCGTGCTTCGCATCTCACGAAGCACGGCGCGCTTTCTCACGCCAGATGGTCTATGCCCGGCGTCTAGCGGCGGCCGTGGTAACGCCCATGCCCGCCCCAGCCGCCGCGGTGTCCACCGTAGCGCCCAAAGCCAAACATGAAGTCCAGCCCGATCGATACGGGCGGATTGTAATAATACGGTTGCGGCGCGTACACGGGCGCCGGCACATACACGGGCTGCTGCACGTAAACGGGTTCATTCGTGTATTCCACGCGCGATGACTGCACCGGATCGGACGAGACCGTATGCCACTCGTAGGGATTGTAGGCCCCCTGCGGCGCGCGCGAACCGTAATACGCGGGGCCGGGGGGCGCCACGACGCAGCCACCCAGAGCGGCCAGCGAAATTACTGCCAACAGGGTTTTCATCGCAATTCTCCTAATATGTACTACCTCAAGTAAGTACTATAAGAAATTACGCCGTGCTTTGCTGTGCTTTTACCGATTGTTACACCCGGACGCACGCCGCAACATGAAATGTAGCAATGGCGCCACAAGCGGCCCGCGCGGCATGTTTCCTCAAATAAATGGAATCGCGCAGGTATCGATGGCCTTGCCGGCCGCATCGTAGCGCTGCACGCACACCTGGTAGCGCACGCCGTAATCGAGCTCGACCTGCTCGACCTTGCCATACTTCAATTTCCAGCTGGGTTGCACGCGCTGCTTGCCCGTCAGGGCCGCCACGTCCTGCGGTATCGCCATCGCCGTTTGCGTCTCGCCCTGGCGCGCATCCTGGCGCCGCGCCACGTCGATCGATACGCTCGCGGCCAGGTCCACGCCGCCGTCCACATAATTCAGCGTCGGTGCGCTGCGCTGCGCGCGCATCACGCCCCAGGCGCAGGTCTTGCCGCCCGCGTCGCATTGCTTCAATTGCGCCAGTGGAAAATACTCAGGGGCAATCTTGCCATCCTTGATGGGCCAGCTGGTGCGCACGCCGTCGCGCTTGCCCGTCAGCGGATTGTCCCAGCTCAAGCTGTTGACGACTGCCACGGTTTGCCCCGCCTGCAAGCCCTCAGGCGTGCCCAGCGATGCGCAGGCGGAAAGCAGCAAACCGGTGGCCGCCAGGGAGGGAAGTGTCAGGATGCGCTGCATGATAAGCCTCTTGTGGTGAGAGATCCCGAAGGTATGTTTCGAGGGTAACAGAATCGGGGGCGACAGCGCCGTTGGCTGGCGCACATAACAATACGGGCGGCACCCTCGCAGGCGCCGCCCGTAGCGGATACGCTCATGCCGGGAGCGGCGCTCCCGGCGATGCGTGGATCAGTCCAGCTTCCAGGCGTAATCGACCTTGGTCCAGGTTTGCGCAGGGGAACCATCCTTGGTGCCCGGCTTGAACTTGCATGCGGACAAGGCCTTGATGGCGGCCTTGTCCAGGTTCTTGAAGCCGCTGCTCTTCTCGACTTTCGAATCGGCAACACTGCCATCGGCATTGACCAGGAAGGACATCGACACGGTGCCCTGCTCTTCGTTCATCAGCGAGGCTTTCGGATAGTCGGCCTTGCAGTTCTTGGCATCGAACGACGCCGGCACCTCGGCAGCGAAGGCTGCGGAAGAAACGGACACCAGCAAGGCTGCTGCAACACTCATCAAACGCTTATTCTCAAACATGTGCTTCCCCATGATTATCAGATACGGTAATTACAATTTCCTGTGCGCTGTTGACCGCGCTTAAAACTCTTCCCACTCGTCATTGCTGGTGCTGCTGGCCGCTGCCGCCTTGCGTGGCGCCGCAGCAGCCACGGGAGCAGCCGCTTCGGCCTTGCGGGTCAGCGACTTGACCGGGCGCAATGCCGGCGCCGGCTTGCGCACGGCCACTGGCGCGGCGGCCACGAGTGCCGGCACATACGCTGCCGGCTTCTCTTCGCCTTCGACCAGTTTGAAGATGCTGACCACATGGGCCAGTTCGGCCGCCTGGTCCTGCAAGCTTTGCGCCGCGGCGGCAGCCTGCTCCACCAGGGCCGCATTTTGCTGCGTCATGCCGTCCATCTCGATGATCGACAGGTTGACCTGTTCGATGCCGGCGCTTTGTTCCTGGCTGGCACTGGCGATCTCGCTCATGATGTCCGTCACGCGGCGCACGCTGTCGACCACTTCGCCCATCGTCACGCCAGCCTGGCCCACCAGGCGCGTGCCGCGTTCCGTCTTCTCGGCCGAATCGTCGATGAGGATCTTGATTTCCTTCGCGGCGCCAGCGGAGCGCTGGGCCAGGTTGCGCACTTCCGACGCCACCACGGCAAAGCCGCGGCCTTGCTCGCCGGCACGTGCCGCTTCCACGGCCGCGTTCAGCGCCAGAATATTCGTCTGGAAGGCGATGCCGTCGATCACGCCGATGATGTCGACGATTTTCTTCGCCGATTCATTGATCGAGCTCATGGTGTCGACCACTTGCGACACGACGGAGCCGCCTTTCAGGGCCACATCCGAGGCCGTGGCGGCCAGCTTGTTGGCTTCGCGTGCATTGTCCGCATTCTGTTTCACGGTCGAGGTCAGTTCTTCCATGGCCGACGCGGTTTTTTCCAGCGCACTGGCCTGCATTTCCGTACGCGACGACAGGTCGATATTGCCGTCGGCAATCTCGCGCGAGGCCGTGCCGATGGTTTCCGTGCCAACGCGCACCTGGCCGACGATGCCCACCAGGCTGTTGCGCATTTCCTTCATTTCCGCCAGCAGGCTGGAATTGTCCGATGGCTGGGTGTGGATGCCGATCGACAGGTCGCCATTGGCGATGCTGCCGGCGATCGATGCCGTGTAGTCAGGCTCGCCGCCCAGCTGTTTCAGCAGGCCGCGGGTAATCACCAGTGCCGCCGCCACGCCCATCGCCACGGCCAGCACGCCGAGGATGATCATGAACAAACGCGCGCTGTCGAAAGCCTTGCGGGCATCCGATTGCATCTGTTCATTGAGCTTGTCTTCCAGGGTGGCCAGCTGTTCCAGCGCTTCCATCCATTTTTTCTGTACCGGGCGGATTTCCTTGATCATCACGCGCGTGGCGCCTTCCGCATCGTTGGCCATCCACAGTGCGGATGCCTTGGCGATGGCCGGCATGGCGGCCGCTTCGTATTCCTTGATCGAAGCGAGCAGGGTCTTTTCTTCGGCAGTCGACTCGATGGCGAATTTCTCTTCGAGCTTTTTCTGCGTTTCCTGATAGGTGCTGGTCTGCGTCTTGATACGCGCCATTTCCGGCTCCATATCGCTCGCGTCGGTCATCAGGGTAAGGATGCGCAGCGAGGTGATGCGGTCGCTGACGTTGCCACGCATATCGATCACCAGGCGGGTGACGACGTTGTTGACATTGATCACGTGATCGAGACGTTCCTGGATTTGCGCCATGCGCGCGATGCCGAGGACGGTCACGGCCACCAGCAGAACCAGTACCAGGGCGAAACCCAGGCCCAGGCGGGTACCAACCTTCATTTTTGCTAAATTCATTTCGGCTCTTCGTAAATGAAACTATTGATAAGGATTTTTGCCCGGCACGACAAGACGAAGGCTGCGGTACACCGGTATCCGCCTTGACCTATTGGTATGCTGGCGGTATCCGGCTGCACGCAGCCTGGGGTACTTCCTGGTCTTCACCAGCCCTGAAACAGCCAGTGACTGCGAATGCAAACTTGTTCCACACGCTGAATTTTTGACACCGTTGATGTGAGATCAACATCAAACATTCATATGAGAAATATTTGTCTATAATCAATTATAGGTGTAAATTTTGCCTCAAAGCAAGCAATAAGTACCTGAATAAATGGCAGATTAACTTTCTTCGGGGAAATGGCAACAACGCCGATTCTTGCCCCCTAGAAACGCCCCACGACAGTGCGGGCGTGCGCCGAAACAGCGCATTTACAACACATGGCGTAGCCATATTGCATCGTTTGGGGAGAGGTGTTCAGAGGAAGGGGTCGTGCGGACAATACCACTGCGCCGGGGCAGCGGTATAGACAAGTTGAATCAGCTGTCCCAGCTGCAATGCATCACATAGGCGTGGCACTCTGTGCCGAAGACAAAGACGCTCCAGATGGCGCCCAATTGTCCGGCCAGGCTGCGCTGGCTGGACAATACCAGTTGATACCAGCGGGGCTCGCCGTGCAGCAGTTCGGCCAGTTCGCGCTCGAAACCGTCATATAAACGCGCATCGAGCGGCTGGCGGTCCGCCTCGCTCATGGGACGAAACCGTTCCAGCAGCCACTGGCGCGGCGTGCAGGCGATGCCGCTGCACACCACGCTCTCGAGCGGCTGCAAGGACAAGCCCGCCGGCGCAATCCGCAGCGCGCGGCACAGCGCGTCGAGCGATGCCTGCGGCGCGACGGGTCCCAGGTACTCGCAAAGAAACAGGCTACCATCATCCTTCAGGGCGCTGACGGCTTGCAGGTAGCCATGCAGCTGCTGCGCATGGGCGTGGCAGCCGCCGCTCATTACGCGGGCAGCGACAGGCGCGCCGCCGCTTCCAGCAGCAAACGCGGGTCGCCCGACGCCAGCTTCCTGGAATCGGACAGGGTCTGGCGGAAGCCGCGCGCGCCGGGCAGGTTTTGCATCAGGCCCAGCATGTGGCGCGTGACGCTGTTCAACTTCAAGCGCCCCGCTTCCTTCTCCAGTTGCGCGCTGATGTACGGAATCATCGCTTCGAGCACCTGTTCGCGCGTTTTCACGGGCGTGTCGTCGCCGTAGTAGCGCTGGTCGAACTGCGCCATCACGTACGGGTTGTGGTACGCCTCGCGGCCCAGCATCACGCCGTCCAGGTGCTGCAAATGCAGGTCGATCTCGTCCAGGGTCTTGATGCCGCCATTGATAATGAACTCGAATTGCGGAAAATCACGCTTCAAACGGTAGGCATAGTCATACTTGAGGGGCGGCACTTCGCGGTTTTCCTTCGGACTCAAGCCCTTCAGGATGGCGTTACGCGCATGCACAATAAATGTCTTGCAGCCGGCATCGGCCACGGTGCCGACGAAATCGCGCACGAAGTCGTACGATTCGCTGTCATCGATGCCGATGCGGTGTTTCACCGTGACGTCGATGTCGACCACGTCGCGCATGGCTTTCACGCAGTCGGCCACCAGTTGCGGCTCGGCCATCAGGCAGGCGCCAAACGCGCCCTTCTGCACGCGCTCGGACGGGCAGCCGCAGTTCAGGTTGACCTCGTCATAGCCCCACTGCTGGCCCAGCTTGGCGCTGGTGGCCAGGTCTGTCGGATCGCTGCCGCCCAACTGCAGCGCCACCGGATGCTCTTCCTCGTTGAAGCGCAGATGGCGCTCCACGTCGCCGTACACGAGCGCGCCCGTCGTCACCATCTCGGTGTAGAGCCAGGTGTGACGCGTGATTTCGCGGTGGAACTTGCGGCAATGGCGGTCGGTCCAGTCCATCATGGGGGCGACGGAGAGGCGGCGGGAAGGCAAAGAGGAGGAAGTCATGGTGTCTAAAAAATACAGGGACTGCAAATGACAAACCCGCTGCGCGCACCACCAGTAACGGTGACGCGGCGCAGCGGGCCGGGAGCGCATGGCCCGCAGGCCATGCTCTACAACAGATTACGAATCACGCGACGCTTTTTTACGCTCGTGCTCTTTCAGGAAGCGCTTGCGCAGACGGATCGATTTAGGCGTGATTTCCACCAGTTCGTCGTCCTCGATGAATTCGACTGCGTATTCCAGCGACATCTGAATTGGCGGCACCAGGCGCACTGCTTCGTCGGTACCCGACGAACGCACGTTGGTCAGCTGCTTGCCCTTGATCGGGTTGACGACCAGGTCGTTGTCGCGCGAGTGGATACCGATGACCATGCCTTCGTAGACCGGGTCATTGTGCGACACGAACATGCGGCCGCGGTCTTGCAGTTTCCAGATAGCGTAGGCAACGGCAGCGCCGTCGTCTTGCGAGATCAGCACGCCGTTACGACGGCCAGCCATTTCGCCACGGGTGTTGTCGACTGGTGCGTATTCATGGAACACGTGACTCATCAGGCCGGTACCGCGGGTCAGGGTCATGAATTCGCCCTGGAAGCCGATCAGGCCACGCGCCGGGATCAGGTACTCGAGACGCACGCGGCCCTTGCCATCCGATTCCATGTTTTGCAGGTCGCCGCGACGACGGCCCAGTTCTTCCATGACGCCGCCCTGGTTGGCTTCTTCCACGTCGACCGACAGG
Source organism: Janthinobacterium sp. GW822-FHT07A03 (assembly GCF_058798815.1). Lineage (NCBI taxonomy): Bacteria > Pseudomonadati > Pseudomonadota > Betaproteobacteria > Burkholderiales > Oxalobacteraceae > Janthinobacterium > Janthinobacterium sp. GW822-FHT07A03. The sequence goes on from NZ_JBXAKW010000004.1 coordinate 396,925, forward strand.
TTTTCAAACGGCTCGTGGCGCACGCCATCGACCATCTTGAACACCACGCGAGGACGCGATACGGCCAGCTCGAAGCCTTCGCGACGCATGTTTTCGATCAGGATCGTCAGGTGCAGCTCGCCGCGGCCCGAAACTTCAAAGATCGTGTCGTCGTCGGTCGGCGCTACGCGCAGAGCAACGTTGGCTTTCAATTCTTTTTCCAGACGGTCACGCAGTTGACGCGAGGTAACGAACTTGCCTTCGCGGCCAGCCAGTGGCGAGTTGTTGACCATGAAGTTCATGGTCAGGGTCGGCTCGTCGACGGTCAGCATCGGCAGCGCTTCAGGCGTGTCCACGGCGCACAGGGTCGAACCGATGCCGATTTCGTCGATACCGTTGATCAGGCAGATGTCGCCGGCAACAGCTTCGTCCACCAGCACGCGCTCCAGGCCCTTGAAGTTCAGCACCTGGTTGATGCGGCCTTTGATTGGCGTGGCGCCTGGGCCATTGATGACCAGCACGTCTTGACCAACTTTAACGGTACCGCGGTTGACGCGGCCAATGCCGATCTTGCCGACGTACGACGAGTAGTCCAGCGAGGTGATCTGCATTTGCAGCGGGCCTTCCGGATTGTCGTCGCGTACTGGAACGTGTTCCAGGATGGCGTCGAACATCGGCTTCATGTCGCCGCCGCGCACGTCTTCGGTCAGGCCGGCATAGCCGTTCAGGCCCGAAGCGTAAACGATAGGGAAGTCCAGTTGTTCGTCGGTAGCGCCCAGCTTGTCGAACAGTTCGAACGTCTGGTTGATGGCCCAGTCCGGGCGCGCGCCTGGACGGTCGATCTTGTTGACGATCACGATAGGCTTCAGACCCAGTGCCAGCGCCTTGCGCGTGACGAAACGGGTTTGCGGCATCGGGCCTTCCTGTGCATCGATCAGCAGCAGAACCGAGTCCACCATCGACAGAACACGTTCCACTTCGCCGCCGAAGTCGGCGTGGCCTGGGGTGTCGACGATATTGATGTGGGTGCCTTCGTACTCAACAGCGCAGTTCTTCGACAGAATCGTAATGCCGCGCTCCTTTTCCAGGTCGTTCGAGTCCATGACTCGGGTGTCGACCGCTTGGTTTTCACGGAAGGTGCCGGACTGGCGCAGCAGCTGATCCACCAGCGTGGTTTTGCCGTGGTCAACGTGGGCGATAATGGCGATATTACGAATTGCGCGTTTTGTATTTGACATGGTCGTAGTAGTTACTGAAAAACTGCGGAGTGCGTACAAGGTGTACGAGATACCCGAATGCTAATCTATTTCCGGAACCGCGTAGTATAGCATGTTGCGTTGCAACGCTATCTAAAAATGCTGGCGGCTCCCGCAGTCGGGGACGGATTGTTTAAAAAAGCGACACTGTTTGAAGAGTGTCGCTGGGTAATATGACGTTGCTGTGACTTATTGATGCGCAGTCGCAATCAGGCGCTCCGGGGCCAGAATGCTGTATTCCTGCAACTGGCCCGTGCCCAGCAGCTTGCTGTCGTGATACACGCGCACCCTGCCCGGCTCGGCCGGTACGATGACGTCTTCCTTGCTCAGCGCGATGCGCTGGCCATGCAGGAAACGCTTGGCCAATTCTTCCGTCAGCTGCACGGCGGGAAAGCTCGACAGTAATGCATCGACGGGCGCCAGCAGGCTCAGCGGCGCGGCATGCGCCGTCAACTCATCGAGGGTGACGACGCCGTCAAGCGTCAGGTTGCCCACCTGCGTGCGGCGCAAGGCGTTCAGATGGCCGCCGCAACCGAGGGCATGGCCGATGTCTTCGCCCAGCACGCGGATATACGTGCCCTTGCTGCACATCACGGACAATTTCAGGAACGGGGCTTCGTAGCCGAGGAACTCGAGCTTGTGGATGGTCACCGGGCGCGCTTCGCGCTCCAGCGTGATGCCTGCCCTTGCATACTCATATAAGGGCTTGCCGTCCCTTTTCAAGGCCGAGTACATGGGCGGCGTCTGCAGGATCGGTCCGCGGAACTGCGCCAGCACGGCTTCGATCTGCTCCGGCGTCACATTCACGTCGCGCGTTTCCAGCACTTCGCCTTCCGTGTCGCCCGTATCCGTCGTCTGCCCCAGGTGCACCAGGGTTTCGTAGGTCTTGTCGGCTTCCAGCAAGTCCTGCGAGAACTTGGTCGCCTCGCCAAAGCACAGCGGCAGCAAGCCCGTGGCGAACGGATCCAGCGTGCCCGTATGGCCGGCTTTTTTCGCGTTCAAGACGCGCTTGGCCTTGATCAGAGCATCGTTGCTGGACCAGCCCACGGGCTTATCGAGCAGCAAGACGCCGTCGACCAGGTCGCGCACCCGCTTGATGCCCGGTGGTTTCTTCGGACCGGCCACTGTTATTGCTCGTCCGTCTCAGGTTTCGCGTCCGGCTCGGCGTCGGCCGCGCGCGTGGCGTTGGCCTTGTCGATCAGCAAGGACATTTCCATGCCGCGCGAGGTCGAGCTGTCGTGCACGAAATGCAACATCGGCAGGGTGTGGATGTGCAGGCGCTTGCCCAGCAAGCCACGGATGAAGCCCGACGCGGCCATCAGGCCTTCGGTGGTGTTCTTGATGGCTTCCTTGCTGTCTTTCAACATCGTGAAAAACACCTTGGCATGCGCGTAATCGGGCGTGATCTGCACTTCGGTGATGGTGATCATCGTGCCCACGCGCGGGTCTTTCAATTCGTAGGCGACGATTTCAGCCAGATCGCGCTGGATCTGGTCGGCCACGCGCAAGCCGCGCGCTGGCATGGTTTTGCTATGTTTAGCCATGATTTTATGCTGTCCTAAGTGCCGCAGGGCGCATGGGTCAAACGGTTGCCCGTTGACCAATGCGCCCCACGTGTTTGCGCGGACAAAGATATGTCCGCGCCATTACTGCTGTGATTACAAGGTACGAGCGATTTCCTGGACTTCGAACACTTCCAGTGTGTCGCCAACCTGAATGTCGTTGTAGTTCTTCAGCGACAGGCCGCACTCCAGACCGGCGCGAACTTCTTTCGCATCGTCCTTGAAGCGCTTCAGGGAGTCGATCTCGCCGCTCCACACCACGATGTTGTTGCGCAACAGGCGGACGGAAGAAGCACGCTTGACCACGCCATCGGTGACCAGACAGCCGGCAATCGCGCCGACCTTCGAGACCAGGATAACCTGGCGGATCTCGACCTGGCCGATGACGGTTTCGCGTTTCTCTGGTGCCAACATGCCCGACAACGCCGATTTGATCTCGTCGATCGCATCGTAAATGATGTTGTAGTAGCGAATGTCCACGCCATTCGACTCGGCCAGCTTGCGTGCCTGGGCATCAGCACGGGCGTTAAAGCCGATGATGACCGCTTTCGAGGCAACTGCCAGGTTGACGTCCGATTCCGTGATGCCGCCGACGGCCGCGTGAACCACTTGTACGCGCACTTCGGAGGTCGACAGTTTCTGCAGCGAACCGACCAGCGCTTCTTGCGAACCTTGCACGTCGGTTTTGATGATCAACGGCAAGTTTTTCACTTCGCCTTCGGCCATCTGGTCGAACATGTTTTCCAGTTTCGCAGCTTGCTGTTTCGCCAGTTTCACGTCGCGGAACTTACCTTGACGGAACAGACCGATTTCACGCGCCTTGCGCTCGTCAGCCATGACGACGACTTCTTCACCGGCAACCGGCACTTCCGTCAGACCCTGGATTTCGACCGGAATCGATGGACCCGCTTCAGCGATGGACTTGCCGTTCTCGTCCAGCATGGCGCGAACACGGCCATACGAAGAGCCAGCCAGAATCACGTCGCCGCGCTTCAGGGTACCGGACTGCACCAGGATCGTCGCGACAGGACCACGGCCCTTGTCCAGACGCGCCTCGACTACCAGGCCGCGCGCTGGCGCATCGACCGGTGCCGTCAGTTCCAGCACTTCGGCTTGCAACAGCACTTGCTCCAGCAGATCGTCGATACCCTGGCCCGTTTTGGCCGATACCGGCACGAATGGCGATTCGCCACCGTATTCTTCCGGCACGACTTGTTCGGCGACCAGTTCCTGCGTCACGCGGTCAACGTTGCCGCCTGGTTTGTCGACCTTGTTGATCGCCACCACCAGCGGTACGCCGGCTGCTTTCGCATGGGCAATCGCTTCTTTCGTTTGCGGCATCACGCCATCGTCGGCGGCAACCACCAGAATGACGATGTCGGTTGCCTTGGCGCCACGGGCACGCATGGCGGTAAACGCTTCGTGGCCCGGGGTGTCGAGGAAGGTGATCATGCCGCGTGGCGTATCGACGTGATAAGCGCCGATATGCTGCGTAATCCCGCCCGCTTCGCCGGATGCCACCTTGGCGCGACGAATGTAATCGAGCAACGAGGTCTTGCCGTGGTCGACGTGACCCATGACGGTGACCACCGGTGCGCGTGGCTTGGTTTCGAAGTGTGCGTGTTCGCCCACGTCGGCCAGCAGCGCTTCCGGATCGTCCAGTTCGGCGGCGAACGCCTTGTGGCCCATTTCTTCCACCAGAATCATGGCGGTTTCCTGGTCCAGCACCTGGTTGATCGTGCACATCTGGCCCAATTTCATCAAATGCTTGATGACTTCGGATGCCTTGACGGACATTTTGTGCGCCAGTTCGGCCACGGTGATCGTTTCCGGTACGTGCACGTCCTTGACGACGGCTTCCGTCGGCGCCTGGAAGTTCGATTCACGGTCGTCATGGTGCGTCGGGCGACGGCCCTTCGCGCCACCGCGCCAGCTGTCACGGCCGCCTGGGCCGCTATTGCCGCGTGGCTTCGGACCACCGGTGGTGCCGCGTTTTTTCGCGTCATCGGACCAGGTGGACGACACATTCGCCGACTTGATGGATTTCTTGTCTGCAACAGCAGGCTTCTTGTCGCCCGGCTTGTCGCCAGGTTTCTTGTCAGCAGGCTTGTGCAGGGTGCCTTCCGGCGCCTTCGGCTTGACGGGAACCGGTACGGGTTCCGGTGCCTTGATGGCGCGGCGTGGCGCGTTCATCATGGCCTTGATCTGGGCGACTTCGTCGGCAACGGCCTTGCGTGCACGCTCGGTGGCTTCCGCTTTGTCAGCGGCTTCCTTGGCGGCAACAGCAGCGGCAGCGGCTTTCTTTTTCGCTTCTTCAGCGGCAGCGGCTTTTTTCGCTTCGGCGGCGGCGTCGTCAACGACAGGCGCAGCGGCGCTGGCGGCAGGCGCGGCAGCAGCTTTGGCAGCCGCTTTCTTCGCTTCCGCTTCAGCTTCTTTCTTCGCAGCAAGTTCAGCCTGTTGCGTGGCTTTCGCCTGGGCTTCTTTTTCCGCGTCGAGCTTGGCCAGACGTTCTTGCTTTTCGCGCAGATCGGCTTCCTGGCGGGCGATCAGTTCAGCCTGTTTACGGGCTTCTTCTTCACGGCGCGCCACGTCGGCGGGATCGATCACCGGTGCGGCAGGCGCGACCGGCTCTGCTGCGACCGGCGCAGCTTCGTCACGCTGGACGAAAGTGCGTTTCTTGCGCACTTCCACCTGGATGGTGCGCGATTTGCCGGTGGCGTCAGCTTGCTTGATCTCAGTCGTTTCCTTGCGGGTCACGGTGATTTTTTTCTTTTCTGTGTCAGCCGCTGCGCCGTGTGTGCGGCGCAGATGATCCAAAAGCTTGTCCTTATCATCTTTCGACAATGGATCTGACGTCGAACTTTTCTCGACGCCGGCAGAACGCAGCTGCGTCAGCAGCAAATCTGCAGGCATCTTCAGTTCGGTGGCAAATTGGGCTACGTTGTTACTCGCCATTCAGTCCTCTTTTCTATGTGTCGCGGAGATGATAAAGATACTCAAATTAAGCCTTTGCGGATTCGGCCAGACTCCATGCCTTGGCTTGCAACGCCTTGGCACGATCGTCGTATTTCGAGTCAACCAACTTCATCTCATCGTCGGTCACATCTTTAAATTCACTTGTAATCAGTTCACGCGCACGGTCCGCAGACAAGGCCAGGATTGCGCCAAATTCGTCGTATGCCAGTGCTGCAAATGCTTCAACGGTCTTGATACCAGCCAGACCCAGCTTGCCGGCGGTAATGCGGTCCATGCCTTCCAGACCCACCAACGCCTCGTCCATGCCTTCCAGACCCTCTTCCGAAGCAATCGCTTCGGTCACGAGCGCATCACGCGCACGGGTACGGAGTTCATTGACGGTATCTTCGTCAAACGATTCGATTTCCAGCATTTCGGAAATTGGCACGTAAGCGATTTCTTCCAGACTGGCGAAACCTTCTTCCACCAGAATATCGGCCACTTCCTGGTCGACATCGAGCTTTTCCATGAACAGGATGCGCACGGCAGCCGTTTCCTGGGCAGCTTTGTCAGCCGATTCTTCGGCCGTCATGATGTTGATCTTCCAGCCGGTCAGGTCCGAGGCCAGGCGCACGTTCTGGCCGGAACGGCCAATCGCGATTGCCAGGTTTTCTTCGTCCACGACGACATCCATCGCGTGTTTTTCTTCATCGACCATGATCGACGACACGTTCGCCGGCGCCAGGGCGCCGATGACGAACTGCGCCGGATCTTCCGACCACAGCACGATGTCGACGCGTTCGCCGCCCAGCTCGCCGGTCACGGCCTGCACGCGCGAACCGCGCATGCCGACGCAAGTACCGATCGGGTCGATGCGCTTGTCGGCCGTGTAGACGGCGATCTTGGCGCGCACGCCGGCATCGCGGGCTGCGGATTTGATTTCCAGCATGCCTTGTTCAATTTCCGGCACTTCCAGCTCGAACAGCTTCATAATGAATTCTGGCGCGGTACGCGACAGGATCACCTGCGGGCCGCGCATATTGCGGTCGATGCGCAAGATGAAAGCACGCACACGGTCGCCGATACGCAGATTCTCTTTCGGAATCATCTGGTCGCGTGGCAGACGTGCTTCGATCTTGCCCGATTCGACGATGGCGTCGCCACGTTCCATGCGCTTGATGGTGCCGGTGACGAGCGAATCGCCGCGCTCCAGGAAGTCGACCAGGATCTGTTCGCGCTCGGCGTCACGCACGCGCTGCAGGACCACCTGTTTGGTATCCTGGGCGAAACGGCGGCCGAATTCAACGGATTCGATCGGTTCTTCGATGTGGTCATCGACTTCGATATCGGAAATCTGTTCTTTTGCCTCGAAATGCAGGATCTCCTGATCCGGCAATTGCAGGCCCGCTTCATCGGGCACCACGTGCCAGCGGCGGAACGATTCGAATTCGCCCGTTTCGCGGTCGATCGAAACGCGGATGTCTACTTCACCCTCATACCGTTTCTTCGTGGCTTGCGCCAACGCGAATTCGAGGGCGCCGAAGACGACATCTTTATCGACGTTTTTTTCGCGCGCCAGCGCGTCAACCAATAATAAAACTTCGCGGCTCATGCTTTGCGTCCCTTAAAAACCACCTGCGGCACCAAGCGTGCCTTATCCACATCCGCGAGCGTAAACTCCAACATCGCCGGACCATCCTTACCTTCAAATTCCAACGACAATTTATCGCCCACGGGTTCTTGCAAGATCCCCTGGAACGATTTCCGGTTGTTCGTACCCGGCATCGCCACCATCAGCTTGACGATGATTTCCTGGCCTGCGAAACGGACAAAGTCTTCCAGCTTGCGCACCGGACGATCGAGACCCGGGGAAGAAATCTCGAGACGCTCGTAAGGAACGTTCTCTACCGTCAACACATGCGATAACTGGTGACTCACCGTGGCACAGTCTTCGACCGTGATCGGACCTTTTTCAGCGGCATCGGCGGCGCTGAAATCAATAAAGACGCGCAGCAGCCCGCGCTCGGCACGTTCGACATCAACGAGCTCATAGCCCAGACCTGTAACCGTCTTTTCAATTAATCCCAACTGCTGCAAGAAATTCTCCAGAAATAAGGCCCGTTTTCGGCATGCGAGCGCCGCATTGAGCGCCGACAACATGCAAAAACACGCATTCAAGTCATATATGGCCCCTTGTTGGCGCCATTACAAACGGTTCAACAAAAAAAAAATGGGCATCTGCCCATCTTCTTGTATTTCCCCAACCAGATGAAAGCACTCCCCACCAAACAACCCTGCGGAGAACTTTTATTAGGCTGCAGATTATAACCTCTTATTAACTTCGCCGCAATGCCGCACACGCGGAGCGGCCCGGCTTACAACAGTTACAAGAGCGCGCACCCGCCGCAGATGGGCGGGCGCGCAAGAAGAATCTCTTCCCGATTAACCTTTGCTGCGGCGGCGCGGCATGCCATCCATGCCGCCACGCGGCTGGCCACCGGAACGCGCTTGCCCACCGGCACCACCGCCGGCATTGCGGCGCGGCCCCGTATTAGCAAAGCCGAATGCCGTTTGCAGCGGATCGGGCTGGCGCGGACCGCGCTGCGGTGCGCGGCCTTCGCCACCCGGACGGCCCTGACCCTGGCCTGCCGCACGCGGCGGACGGCCCTGGCCTTGCGGCGCGCCTTCGAACGAAGCCGACGAGCGGGGCTGGCCGCCCTGGAACGGACCTTGCGGCTGGCCGCGGCCAGGACCACGCGCGTCGCCTGGACGGCCGGCGCCGCCTGGGCGGCCCTGGCCTTGCGGACGGGCAAACTGGCCTTGCGGCTGGCCACGGCGCGGCGCGACGGGGAACGGATCGGCGTTGCGGTTGCTCACATCGATACGGTTGCCATTTGGCTCGTCATCGCGGCCGGCCTTGCGCGCTTCGCGGCCCTTGGCGGCGCCGGCGGCACGGGGATCGCCCGAAGGCGGCATTTTCTTTTCGATGCCGTAGGCGGCCAGCAGGTCGCGCACGGTGTTTTCATCCATCTCTTCCCAGCGGCCGCGTTTCAGGCCGCTCGGCAGGGTCATGGCGCCGTAGCGGGTACGGATCAGGCGCGACACGGTCAGGCCGATGGCTTCGAACATGCGGCGCACTTCGCGGTTGCGGCCTTCGCCGATCACCACGCGGTACCACTTGTTGATGCCTTCGCCGCCGCCATCGGCGATCTTCGAGAACTGCGCCAGACCGTCTTCCAGCTCGACGCCGGCCAGCAGCTTCTGGCGCATGCCCTCTTCCAGCTCGCCCAGGGTACGCACGGCGTACTCGCGGTCGATGCCGTAGCGCGGGTGCATCAGGCGGTTGGCCAGGTCACCGGAGGTGGTAAACAGCAGCAAGCCTTCCGTGTTGAAGTCGAGGCGGCCGACGGCCAGCCACTTGCCAGCTTTCATGGTCGGCAGGCGGTCGAAGACAGATGGACGGCCGTCCGGGTCATTATGGCTGACGATTTCACCGGCAGGCTTGTGATACACCAACACGCGTGGCGGTTTCTTGCTGACGCGGCGCTGGATCAACTTGCCGTTGATGCGCACGTGGTCGCTCGGCAGGATGCGCTGGCCGATGTGGGCCGGCTCGCCATTCACGGACACGCGGCCCGAAATGATCAGGTCTTCCATGTCGCGGCGCGAACCGAGACCGGCTTCGGCCAGCACCTTGTGCAGCTTCGGCGCGTCGTCGTCGGACGTCAGGTCGCGGCGCACGGCCACTTTCTGCATGCGGCCCGTGCCGCCTTCTTCGCTGTCGAACGCGTCGGAAGTAACGAACGAGAAGACGGCATCAGCGTCGCTGAGTTTACCAGGCGCAGCCTGGCGGCCCTTGCCCTTCTTGCGGCTCTTGCCCGCATTCTTGCCGGCGCCCGGCACGTCGTTGCGCGGACCGCGCGGCAGGCGTGGACCGGAAACGAGGTTGCCTTCGGCATCGAACACATCGGCGACCGGCGCGGCAGCCTGCTCTGCGGCCGGCGCTGCTGCAACGGCTTCGGCGCCCTGCGGCGCTTCGGCGCGCGGCGGCTGGCGCAGCGCGCGTTCCGCCTGCACGCCACGCATCTGGCGCGGACCGCGGGTCGGGCGCGCTTCGGCCGGCTTGTCGGCGACGGCTTCCGGCGCCGTTTCAGCGACGGCGGCGGCGGCCTTGGCGGCGGCGCGGGCGCGCGGCGGACGCGGCGCCGGGGCGGCAACCGCCTCGGCTGCGGCTTCCGCGGCGTCGGCCACGGCCTTCAGGGCCGGCTTGGCGCGGGTTTTCTTGACGGCAGGCGCAGCTTCTACAGCAGAATCGGCAGCGGCGACGGGCGCATCGGCGGCCACGTCGGCTTTCGTGCGGCGCTTCGGCTTGGCCGCGGCGGCATCGCCGGCGGCGGCAGCAACGGCAGCAGCGGCCGTATCGACTTCGATCTGGGCCTTGGTGCGGCGCTTGGGCTTGGCAACGATGGCTTCGTCGCTGGCGGTTACTGTCTCGGGTGTGTTCGGATTATTCATTCTTCGTTTCTTGGCTGTGCTGACCTGGCGCAGCGTCAACCGTTAGTTCTGGCGCAGGGTCGTGAGTGTAGGCTTCGTCCGTGGGCGAAGCATCGGGGCCGGCATCAAGGCTTGCTGTCACATCTACATCTGTCACAGCCGTATTGCTACCTGCACCAAGCTGGTGGGCAACGTCATTCGTTGCTTTATCAAAATTTTCCTGCAGGGCCGCTTCCAGGGCTTCGAGCCCATTGCCCTGCATCTCGCTGATTTGCTGCAAAGGCGGCAGCTGGGACAGCGATTGCAAACCCAGGTCATCCAAAAACTGCTTGGTGGTGGCCAGCAAGGCCGGCCGTCCCACCACGTCGCGGTAGCCGATGGCATCGACCCAGCCACGGTCTTCCAGCATCTTGATCGTCTGCGAATTGACGGCAACGCCGCGAATCTCCTCGATATCGCCGCGCGTCACCGGCTGGCGGTAGGCGATGATGGCGAGGGTTTCCAGGGTCGCCCGCGAATACTTGGGCGGCCGCTCGGGCGTCATGCGATCGAGATACATCTTCATTTCCGGGCGGCTTTGAAAGCGCCAGCCCGAAGCCAGACTGACGATCTCGATGCCGCGCCCTTCCCACTCCTGCCGCAACTCTTCCAGCAACTGCTTGATCGTGTCGGCACCGACGCCGACACCGCGCACGCGACCGTTCTCGTCCGCATCGACGAACAGCTTCTTCAAGCTGTGGATCGTCAACGATTCACGAGCGCACAGCAACGCGGTTTCGAGGACTTTTTTAGCCTCAATTGTATTCATAGCAATTCTGTGCGGATGTGTGTTGCAATTCGTATGCAGAGAAAGAAATCAAAAACGTTCATTTCAACGTAACAGGTGGCAGACATCGATGATGACGCCATGCTGGGTTACTAGTTGAGGCTGTTTTTCCGACGCCTTGGCCGATGCGCGCAAAGCGGGATTAAAGCGGATGCAGTGAAAGTCCTGCCATCCATGGTGCTGGCCTTAAATAACCAGCAATGAAACGAACTCCGGAGCAGCTGCTTTTCCCGTGGCGACGAAACAGCCAGACAGGAGAGCGACAGTCGTCGTTTCATCCAACGATGCCAATTGTACCTGATAAAAAGCGGAAAAGCGCAAAACCGGGCAAAACACACGTTTTACCCGGTCCTGGCACGACACATCGCCCGCTGCCCGCATCACTGGGAGGCGAGTTTCTCCGAGAGAATGGCCGATGCGCCCAGGAAAGCTGGGTATTGCGCCGTGATGACGAAGGTCGGCACTTGCGACACATAATTGGCGAAGCGGCCCTTGCGCTCGAAGCGGGCGCGGAAGCCGGAGCGGTCGAAACGCGCCCCCAGGCGCGGCACGATGCCGCCGCCGATGTAAATGCCGCCCAGCGCGCCCAGGGTGACGGCGACGTTGCCCGCCACGGTGCCCAGCATGCAGCAGAATGCTTCGATGACGTCGTCGCACAGCTGGGATTCGCCGGCCAGCGCGCGGCGCGTGATTTCCGCCGCCGGCAAGTCTTCCGCCGGCACGCCGGCGCGGTCGGCCAGGGCGCGGTAGATCAGTTCCAGGCCATCGCCGGAAATCAGGCGCTCGGCCGAGACGTGCTCGTATTCGCGCCAGGCGAATTGCAGGATGCTCACTTCGGTTTCATTGAACGGCGCAAAGCTGACGTGGCCACCTTCGCTTTGCAGGGCGATCCAGCCGCCGTGCGACGGAATCAGGCCCGACACGCCCAGACCCGTGCCGGCGCCGATCAGGCCGATGGCCGTGTTCGGTCGGGCCGTACCCGCGCCCACCTGGTGCTTTTGCTCGCTCGACAGCTGCGGCAAGGAACGCGCCAGGGCCGTGAAATCGTTGACCACGTCCAGGGTCGTGAAGCCGCACTCTTCGCGCATGGCGCGGATCGAGAACGACCAGTGGTGGTTCGTCATGCTGAGGAAGTCGCCGTCGACGGGGTTGGCAATGGCGATCACGGCATGGCGCACGGCTTGCCCGCCTGCGGCAGCGACGTGCGGCAAGGCCAGGTAGGCTTGCAGGGCGGCGGACAGGCTCGGGTAGTCGGCACAGGGCAGCACTTCCACCAGGGTGATGTGGCCGGCGGCCACTTCCAGGGCGAAACGGGCATTCGTGCCGCCCACGTCGGCCAGCAGGCGCGGTCCATCGGCAAAGGCGGAAGTCGGCAGTACAGGGGAAGACGAAGCGCTCATGATTTTAAATGATGAAGTGGGACGCATGGGACGCCAAGCTTAAAGGATGAATGCGCCCGGAGGCAAGCAAAGTTTGTAGTTTAAGTACATCAAAACAAGCCTTTATTGGTAGTTCCACTCCAAATGCAACAGGCAAGGCCAAAGTTACTCAAAAGCAATGATTTATAGTAAGTGCTCGCACTCATCAGGCGCGCCAAAAGCATGCTGCACAGCAGCAGGAGTCACCGTGAAAACAGAGTATGCCGCAGTTTGCGCAAAGCCGCCTTGTATGGTGCGGCGCTGGGGCGGCGCTGCCGTCCTGGCCGCCCCGCGAAGGTGTTTTCGTATTATTACTACCGGTTTTACTGCCCGCCGGCGATGCGGCCGGCATGCGCAAATCAGGAGGGCAAGCCTTCGCCCAGCAGGCTGGCGGGCGCCGGCTGGTCCGAGCGGTAGGCGGCATTCCACGCATCGAGGCCGCCATGCAGGGGCTTGGCCCGGTGAAAGCCGTGCTGGTGCAGCAGCTTGGCCACTTGCGCGGCCGTCACGTCGTTGGGACAGCTGCAATACACGATGATGTGGCGGTCCTTGTCCATGGCGATCATGGCGGGCACGGGTTCCTTGCCATTGAAGAACAAGGCGCCCGGCACGGCCGGTTCCAGCGCCTGCGCCGTGGCGCTGCGCGCGTCGACCATCAGCGGCTCCTCGCCCTGCTCGATGAGTTCCAGCAATTCATCGATGCCGATGCGCTCGATCTGCAAGGCCTGGCGGAAACGCCGGCGTTCGAGGAATTTGTACAGCAGGAACAAGCCCAGCAAGGCGGCCAGCATCAGCAAGGCCGTGCTGCCCATGGTGCTGAGCAAGTCGAGCACCTGCTGCACGCTGGCGTGAAAGATCACGCCGACGACGATGCCCGTGCCGCTCCACAGCAAGGCGCCCAGGCCCGCGTACAGGAAGAACAGGCGCGGCGGCGTGCCCAGCGCGCCCGACATGGGCGCGGCCACGGTATTGAATCCCGGCACGAACTTGGACACGATCAGGGCTTTCGGGCCCCAGCGCTTGAATTTGTCTTCCGTCTGGCTGACGCAGTAATCGGGCGACAGCGAGATGCGGCACAGCAGGCGCAGGATGCGCTTGCCGAAATGCCGGCCCGCGCGGAACCACGTGAAGTCGCTGATCAGGCAGGCGCCCAGCGCGGCAGCCAGCACCAGCGCCCCATTCATGTCGCCGTCGACGGCCAGCGCCCCCGCCACCACGAGGATGGGAAAGGCGGGAATCGGCAGGCCGAGCTGCTCCACCAGCACGATGCCAAAGACAATCAGGACACCGTAATGTTCGAGCAGATAAATGAGGTTGGGCATGGGCGCTATCTTACCGTAAAAGCGTGTTTAGATTTGCACGCCCTTCGGTATCGCACTCAATAGGGTGCGCGTGTACGGATGCACGGGATTGCGGTACAGCTCGTCCGAATCGGCCAGCTCCACCACCTGCCCCTTGTGCATCACCATCACCTGGTCGGCGATGTATTTGACGACGGACAAATCGTGCGAGATGAAGATGTAGGACAATCCGAATTCATCCTGCAAATCCTGCAGCAGGTTGAGCACTTGCGCCTGCACCGAGACGTCCAGCGCCGACACGGATTCGTCGCAGACCAGAATTTCCGGCTGCATGGTCAGGCAGCGGGCAATGGCGATACGCTGGCGTTGGCCACCGGAAAACTCGTGCGGATAGCGGTGGAAAGCCTGTTCCGGCAATCCCACCTTGTCGAGCAGCCAATAGGCCTTGGCGATGCGTTCCTGGTCGGTCGCGCCGATCTTGTGGATGCGCATGGGTTCGAGCAAAATCTGCCCCACCGTGAAGCGGGGATTCAAGGAGGCGTACGGATTCTGGAAGATGATCTGGATGCGGCGTTTATAGGGCAAATACTCCTTGTTCGGCATGGCAATCAGATCCTTGCCGTGGAACATGGCGGTGCCGCCCGTCGCCTGGTGCAGGCGCAGCAGGGTGAGGCCCACCGTCGTCTTGCCGGAGCCGGATTCGCCCACCACGCCCAGGGTTTTTCCGCGCGGCAAAGTAAACGACACATCCTTGACGGCCTGGAATTCGCGCTTGCCGAACAGGCCCTCGCGCGTATAAAAACTTTTACTGAGATTATTCACCACCAGCACCGGTTCGTCGCCCGGCGTGTAGCCGCGCGTGCGCTGCTTCACCTCGACGCCGGGTCCGGCCTTGCCCTCCATGTAGTCGGCAATGACGGGCAGGCGCCACGGGCGCTCGTCCAGCGAGGGGCGGCAATGCAGCAACGCCTTGGTGTAGCTGTCTTGCGGGGATTCAAATACTTGCCGCACTTCCCCCGTTTCGCGCACTTCGCCGTGGCGCATAACGATCACCTGGTCGGCGATCTCTCCCACCAGGCCCAGGTCGTGGGTAATGAACAGCACGGACATCTGGTGTTTCTTTTGCAGCGCCGCGATCAGGTCCATGATCTGCTTCTGGATCGTCACGTCCAGCGCCGTCGTCGGTTCGTCCGCGATCAGCAGTTTCGGTTCGCAGGCGATCGCCATGGCGATCATCACGCGCTGCTGCTGGCCGCCCGACATCTGGCTCGGGTAGGCGTCGATCTTGGTGGCGGGATCGGGTATGCCCACTTCCTCGAGCAATGCCAGGGTGCGCGCGCGCGCCTGCTTGCGGTTCATGCCCATGTGCTGGCGCAACACTTCGGCGATCTGGAAGCCGACCGTGAACACGGGGTTGAGCGACGACATCGGTTCCTGGAAGATCATCGAGATATCCTTGCCGCACATGGTACGGCGCTCGGCGATCGACAATTGCAGCAAATCGCGCCCGCCGAAATGGATGCTCGATGCGGGATCGATGATGGTGTTATCCGGCGGCAACAAGCCCATCACGGCCAGGGAGCTGACGGACTTGCCGCTGCCCGACTCGCCCACCAGGGCGACGGTGCTGTTGCGCGGCACGTTGAACGAGATGCCCTTGACGGCCTCGAACGTGGTCTTCTTGTCCAGGCGGAAGGTGACGCGCAGGTCGCGCACTTCCAACAGGTTATTCTGGTCCATGAGCAACTCCTATTTCACTTTGGGGTCGAGCGCATCGCGCAAGGCATCGGTAAACAGCGAGAACGCCGTCACCAGCACGGCCATCGCCGTGGCGGCCGCTGTCAGCTGCCACCATTTGCCCAGGATCAGTTCATTTTGTGCCTCGTTGAGCATGCTGCCCCACGAAACGGTGCCCACCGGCACGCCAAAGCCGAGGAAACTCAGGATCACTTCCGCCTTGATGAAGCCCACCACGAGGATCGACATTTGCACCAGAGCAACGTGACTCACGTTCGGGAAGATGTGCGAGAACATCTTGCGCCAGTGCGAAGCGCCGATGGCGTCGGCCGCCATCACGTATTCGCGCGCCTTGTGCTTGATGTATTCGGCGCGTATGAGCCGGTACGGCCCCGTCCAGCCCGTCAAACCGAGGATCAGCACGATGGTCAGCACGCCCTTCTGCTGCAGCACGGCCGCCACCGTCAAGATCATCAGGATCGACGGAATCGACGTGAAGATGCTGTAGAACCAATTAAAAAAGTCATCGACGATGCCGCCGAAGTAGCCGGACACGGCGCCAAACAGGGTGCCCAGCACCACGGCCAGCAAGGCTGCCACCAGGCCCACGACGATCGACGTCTCGCCGCCCTTGATGGTTTTCTGCAGGATGTCGTGGCCCCACTTGTCGGCGCCGAACGGCAAGGTTGCCGCCTTGTGCGCGATCAGCTTCTTCGTCTTGCCCATGCCGGCGCGCAAGGCCGTCAAGTCGTCGGCCAGCGGGTCGGTGACGCCGTACATCTCCACGCCGGCAGATGGATTGCTGCCCATCTGCGCGCGCAGTTCCGCGATATCGTCGGCCAGCGGGTCGAGCACGTTGACGGGTGTCGGCGCGCTGCGCTCGTCGGCCAGGGGAATGGCGCCGTCGGCGGCGCCGGCCACATCCTTGTCGGCACCGACAAACGTGGGCGGCGCATAGCTGACGGCCACTTCGTCTTCCCAGTTCGCCGCCACCAGGCCGCTGGCGGACGCCAGCACCAGCAGGAAAAATGCGCCGACCACGGCCAGCGATACCATTGCAATCTTGTCGCCGCGCAAACGGCGCCACGCCAGGGCCCACAGGCCGGGCGATGTATGAGGTTTCGACATCGTCTCTTTCTACTTCAGTTGTACGCGAGGATCGACCGCCTGGTACAGCAGGTCGGTGAGCAGGTTGAAGAGCATGGTGGCGGCGGCAACATACACGGTGATCGCCTTGATCACCGGAAAGTCGCTGCGCTCGACGGCCAGGATCACTTCACGCCCGATGCCGGGGATGCCGAAGAAACGTTCCAGCAGGAAAGCGCCGATCAGCAGGGCCGGCAAGTTCGACATCACATAGGTAATGATGGGAATGCCGGCATTGCGCAGCACGTGGACCCACATGATGCGGCCTTCCTTCAAGCCCTTGGCGCGTGCCGTGCGCACGTAATCCTGGTTGGCCTCGTCCAGCACGAAGGTGCGGAACAGGCGCAGGGTCGGCGCGATGGACACGGCCAGGCCGATCAGAATCGGCAGGGTCGAATAGCGCAGCAGGTTTTCCCAGAAGCTGTCGCCCCAGCCCTGCACGGGGAACAGGCCCAGCTTGTAGGCAAAGCCGTACTGGAAGACGATGATGTAGACGAGGATGGAAATCGACATGCCCACCGTGCAGGCGATCATCACCATGCGGTCCGTCAGCGAACCGCGCACGAACGCGATGGCCAGCGCCAGCGCCACGCCGAAGAAGGTTTCCAGCACGGTCAGCGGGATCAGCACCATCATCGACGGCCCCAGGCGCGAGGTGATGATGTGCGACACGGACTCGCCGGTCGCCCAGCTTTGACCGAAATCAAAGGTGACGATCTGCTTGATGAAGATCCACAGCTGCACGTAATACGGCTGGTCGACGCCCAGCTGGCGGCGGATGTTGGCGATGCTTTCCGCACTCGACATCTTGCCGGCCAGGATGTAGGCGGGGTCGCCGCCCACCCAGTTAAACAATATAAACACCAGCAGGACGACGCCCAGCATGGTGGGCAGCATCTGCCACAAGCGGCGCAGGATATAAGCAAACATAATGATTCCTTGTTGTTATAAGCGTCGCTTATTTATTGGCCGAGGCCGCAGAGGCTGGCGCCGCTGGCGCGCCCGTGCTGTCGATATCCATGTACGCCCATTCCTGGAACAGGATCGGGTGCTTCTTGTAGCCCAGCACCGACTTTTGCGCCAGCATGTTGCGGTAGCGCGCGTAGCCGATCAGGGCGCCCGCATTGACTTCCAGGCGGCGCGCCATCTTGTGGAACAGCTCGTCGCGCTCGGGGCTGGCCGGCATGGCCTGGCTGGCCGCGTACCATTTGTCGTACTCGGGGTCCTGGTAGCAGCCGTTGTTGTTCTGGTGCGTGTTCGGGCCATAGAACAGCTGCATGAAGTTGTCGCCGTCCGGATAGTCGGCCAGCCACGGCGCCGTGCGCGTCTGCATCTTGCACTGCTTTTCCGTCTTCAAGATATCGGAAAAGATCATGCGGTCGTTTTCCATGCGGATGCCCAGCGAGTTGTACGTCTTGCGCCACATTTCCGCCTGCAGCACGCCGTTGGCTTCGTTGCGCGAAGCGTAGCGGATCAAGAGCGGTTTGCCATCCGGCAAGGTACGCCAGCCATCGGCGCCCTTCTTGTAGCCGAATTTATCGAGCAGCTTGTTCGCCAGCACGGGATCGTATTGCAGCAGGGATTTATAGTGCGGGTCGTAGCCGACGACACCGGGCGGTATCGGATAGTCGAGGCGCTTGGCCTGGCCATTCCAGATGATGCGGATTTCTTCATCAATATTGTGCGCCATGGCAATGGCGCGGCGCAGGGCGATCTTTTCCTTGCTGAAGCCGCCGAGGGTCGGATCTTCCATATTCCAGTAGTAATAGCTGATCTCGGGATCCAGCAGGCGCGACAGTTGCACGCCCTTCTCCGCCAGCTCGGGACGCAGCTTGCCGTTCAGCAATGCCTTCGGCGCCAGCGGGCCATCGAGCCAGAACACGTCCGTGCCGCCGCTCTGGAACGACAGCCAGCGCGACTGGTCTTCGATCATCACGGAAATTTCGATGCGGTCGATGGCGGGAATGCGCTTGCCCTGCATCTGGCGCACGATGCGCTGGTCGTCCGGGTCGTCGCCGGCCATGAAATTCCACGTTTCCGGCAAGTGCTGCGGGTTGCGGTTCAGGACGATGCGGTTGCCGCGCGTCCATTCGCCCAGGGTGTAATAGCCGGTGCCGACGGGATTCGAACCCACTTCGCCCTTCACGTCGCCGTATTTGTCCACCACTTCGCGCGCCACGGCGGCCGTCGGCACGTAGGCGAGAATCATGGGGAAATTGAAATCGGTCTTGGTCAGCGAGATGCGCAGGGTGTACGGGTCGAGGATTTCCAGTCCCGCCACCTTCTTGCTGTAATCGAGCTTGTTCGACTTGGCCGCGTCCTTCGCCAGGTCGTCCAGGCCCACCACCTTGCCTTCGAACAGCCAGCTGTGCGGCGACGCCAGGCGCGGGTCGAACAAACGCTTCCACGAATACACATAGTCGGCCATCGTCAGTTCGCGGCGCTTGCCGCCGAACGCGGCGTCCGGCGTGTACAGGATGCCTTTTTTCAGGCGGATGGTGTAGGTCTTGCCATCGGCGGACACTTCCGGCATGGCGGCCGCCGCGCCCGGCACCACCTTGACGGGGCGCGCCAGATAATCATAGGTGTACAGGGTGTCGAAGACAGCCTGCGTGATGTGGTTCGAATACAGGTCGCGCGCGGTGGCCGGATCGAAGCCCGTCTCGGCGGCCGGCAAGATATAGCGCAAGGTTTTCACGGGCGCAGCTGCGGGAGCGGCGTCAATGGCAACGGCCGCCAGCGGCAGGGTGGCCAGGCAGGCGAGCAGCGCCATGCGCCGCATCCATGGTGACTTCATGTAATACCCTTCATCTCGATTATCTGTCGCACCGTATTGGTGCGCTTGTACTGGCTTCCCCCTGGGATACAGGATTCCACCGCCAAAACCAGTCCATCCTCGCAAGATCTATGCCTTGTTCGCCACCAGCCGCGCCGATGAATTGACGAGCTGGAAAACGCGTAACGATAACGCATATTTTGCATGCCGGGCGAAAAGCCGCGGCACTTCTGGCGTGCGCAGCAACACCCACCCGCACCACCGGCGAAATTTTCCGCATCGCAACATCGCCTGGACGATGCCGCGCAAAAGCGCATTGGTAGAAACCCTTACGTCCATGAATGAGCGGGTTTTCGATCAGGCGGCAGAAAACGCATAACGCAGCGCAACATTAAAATAATTGCCAATATAAAAACATCCAAACATTATAAAAAACACTGTTGTTTCCATGCTGAAAGGTTACATGTGCGCGTTGACAATGTTTCATGGCAAATGGTCTTATCAGTGGCGGCAATTCACAATTTGCCGCTTGACCCACAGCGATTGCCGACGCAGCAATCTTTTTTAGACTAGCGACGTTGTGCCTTAAAAACGCCAACCTCGCTTTTTTCGGAGTTTCGAGAATGATGATGGAAACAGTTATGTCCCGCTCCGTACGCCTGATTTTTTCGGGCAGCGTAGCAGCGGTCAGCCTGGGCATGATGGCTGTGCCGGCAATGGCGCAGGACGCCAATGTACAACGTGTGGAAATTACAGGTTCGAGCATCAAACGGGCCACGGCCGAGACCGCATCGCCGGTACAGGTCATCACCCGCGACGACTTGATGAAATCGGGCAAGGCTACCGTCGCCGAATACCTGCAAACCCTGACCGCCGATGGCGCGGGCTCCCTGCCGACGGGTTTCGGCAACGGCTTTGCCGCCGGTTCCACGGCCATCTCGCTGCGCGGCCTGGGCGCCACCTCGACCCTCGTCTTGCTGAATGGCCGCCGCATGGCGCCGTTCGCGCGCGCCGATGACGGCCAGAAGAGCTTTACCGACCTGTCCACGGTGCCGATGCAGATCGTCGAGCGCATCGAAATCCTCAAGGACGGCGCCTCGTCGACCTACGGCGCGGACGCCATCGCCGGCGTGGTCAACATCATCCTGCGCAAGGACTTCGAAGGCCTGACCCTGAAAGGCGACACGGGCATCTCCGGCGACAGCGACGCCAAGCAGCACCGCGCCTCGCTGACCTTCGGCAAGGGCAACCTGGATACGGATAAATTCAACTTCGTCCTCAATGCCGAGTACAGCAAATCGGACATGCTGATGAACAATGACCGCGCCGGCCGCAAATGGATAGGCAAGGCCGACCTGCGACCGTATGGCTATGCGATCAACACCCAGTTCGCCGGCGGCTACATCAATGGCAACAACGATGCGAATGCCGCGCCGACGGGCCTGATCCGCGACCCCGTCACCAACAACTATGTGTCCCTGCCCGGCTGCTCCAGCTTGTCCGTTTCCTCGCCGCAAGATCCGAAGGGCGGCTGCCTGTGGCACCACGACCAGTTCCGCTCGATGCAGCCGAAGATCGAATCGATCAACCTGTACACGCGCGGCACCTGGCAAGTCAATGCCGATACCCAGGTGTATGCGGAAGCGGGCTACTCGAAGCGCGATACGGCCTTCACCCTGATCCCGCCCTCGATCACGCCGACCATCGCCTTCCCGCCGAATGCCACCAGCCCGACTGGCGTCGTCAACTACGGTTCCGGCGCCGGCACCACCATCGTGCTGGCCGCCAACCATCCGCAAAATCCGTATGGCGTGCCGGTGCGCGTGCGCTACCAGGCCTTCGACGTGGGCGCCAGCACGCGCCAGGCCAACAACGAGTTCAACCGCATCGTGCTGGGCGTCAAGGGCAACGCCATGGGCTGGGACTACGATGCCGGCTATACGCATTCGGAATCGAAGCTGCACCTCGATTACAGCAACATGCTGAACATGGCCGTCGTCAAGGATGCGCTGGGCAATCCGAACAGCAAGTATTTCCCGTACTACATCGGCGCGCAGGCAAACAAGAATCCCGCCTCGCTGTACGCGGCGATGGTGACGAACGCCACCTCCGATTCCACCACCAAGCTCGACATCATCGACTTCAAGGCATCGCGCGAGCTGATGCAGTTGCCGGGCGGCGCCATGGGCCTGGCCGTGGGCGCGGAACACCGCCGCGACAAGCTCGACAATCCTTCGCTGTCGGGCACGCAGGACGGTTCCATCAACTCCAGCTATGTGGCGGCGAAGGGCGACAGCAAGGTCTCGGCCGTGTTCTTCGAAGTGCTGGCACCCGTCATCAAGACGGTGGAATTGTCGGGCGCCTTGCGTTACGACAAATATGACCGTTTCTCGTCGACCACGCCAAAACTGGGCGCCAAGTGGACGCCGCTGAAGACCTTCGCCGTGCGCGGCACGTATTCGGAAGGCTTCCGCGCGCCAGGACCGGCGGAAAGCAATGCCAATTCGCAATCGACGGGTACCTCGACCGTGAGCGATCCCGTGCGCTGCCCCGGCGGCACCCGTTTGCCGGGCGCCAATGCCAGCGATTGCGAACTGCAGGTGGCGGCCGTCAAGATCGGCGATCCGAGCCTGAAGCCGGAAAAGTCCAAGGGCTACACCCTGGGCCTCGTGTGGGATCCGTTCAACGATACCAGCCTGTCGCTCGATGCCTGGAAGATCAAGCGCGAAAACGAGATCAACCCGCTGCCGTATAACGAAGCGGCCGCCCTGCCGACGGCCGTGCGCGCCGACAACAACCTGACCATCAATGGCGTGGTGGTGCCGAACACGGGCACCTTGCTGATTACCAAGGCGCCGTACCGCAACTCCAGCTACACGGAGATCAAGGGTATCGACCTGGACGTCAAGCAGCGCGTGCGCCTGGGCGACTACGGCCGCGCCACGTTCGGCCTGACCTGGACCCACATCGCTTCGTGGGTGCGGGCCGAGTCGGCCACCGTGCGCTACCAGTTCGCCGGCACGCATGGCAATTGCGATACCTCAAACTGCGCCGGCACGCCGAAGGACAAGATCAATCTCACCGGCTCGTGGGACCTGGGCAACTGGAACGTCAGCGGCGTGCTGAACTACCGTTCGGACATGAAGAACATCTTGTTTGAAGGCAAGCCATGCGCGTCCAAGCTGGCCGACGGCACCGCGGCGCCGAACGGTTGCAAGCTCGCTTCGTTCACCACGCTCGACCTGTCGAGCCGCTGGAACGTCAACAAACAGCTGCAACTGTTTGCTTCGATCAACAACGTGACCGACAAGATCGCGCCGCTCGACCCGCTGACCTACGGCGGCATGAGCTACAATCCGATGGACGCCAGCGGCGCCATCGGCCGCTACTTCAAACTGGGCGCCAGCTACAAGTTCTTCTAAGCCCGGCGCAGGCTGCCACGCGCAGCCTGCGCATCCGGCAGGCGTGAGTCACTATCGCCATGCCAGCCACGCCAACGCCCGTTGCACTGCAGCGGGCGTTTTATTTTGCGTACCCGAAGCCCCCATCGGGCACGGCCGTTTTCCTCAGCAATGCGGCACAAAATGCACCTTCTTTGTTTTAAATCAGTACCAATGACGCACTACGTTGTTTAAGCACACAAAGCCGTTTGCCATGTTGACAAGGACTTTTGCGGATCATTACAGTGGCTCGGTTGAAAAGATATAAATACTTTTTAATATTCTCGGTGCGCCAACCAGCGCGGCCGTTCTTGCCCTTTTAGCCAACCGCTTTTCCAGGAGTCTTGAACATGATCAGAGAAACACGCTTGTCCCGTTCCATCCGTTTGATCTGCGCCGGCGGCCTTGCCGCCAGCCTGTTCAGCCAGCAGGCGCTGGCACAAGAAGTCAGCGATACGAGCACCATGCAGCGCGTCGAAGTCACCGGTTCCTCCATCAAGCGCCTCGTCTCGGAAACGGCCACGCCGCTGTCCATCTTCAAGGCCGAGGATTTCGCCAAACAGGGCCTGACGACGGCCCAGGAAGTGCTCAGCAAGATACCCTCGAATTCCTCCAGCATGGGCAGCGGCAATGCTGTCGGCGGCAATACCAGCGGCTTGCCCACGGGCGGCCAGGCCAGCGCCGACTTGCGCGGCCTGGGCGGCGACAAGACCCTGGTGCTGCTCAACGGCCGGCGCATCGCCAACCATCCGTATGACGGCGCCAGCGTCGACCTGAACATCATCCCCATCGCCGCCCTGGAGCGCGTCGAAGTGCTGCGCGACGGCGCCTCGGCCATCTATGGCACGGACGCCATCGGCGGCGTCATCAACTTCATCACCAAGCGCTCCGTCAACGTCACGAATATCACCGCCGAGGTCATCGCACCCGAACACAAGGGCGGCGGCGAGCACCGCATCAATCTGTCGACGGGCTTCGGCAAGCTCGACACCGACGGCTACAATATCTTCGGCGTGGTCGACTACCACAAGCAAAATGTGCTCACCTCGCAGGACCGCGATTTTTCCAAGACGGGCATCATTCCCGAGCGGGGCCTGTCGCTGACCAGCGGCACCACCTTCCCCGGCAACTACTTCGATGCGGCGGCCAACGGCGGCGCGGGCCTGGCCGGCAATCCCTACGCGGCCACGGGCTGCAACCCGCCCCTGTCAGTGGCGGCGGCCAACGGCACCTGCCGCCAGGACTACACGCGGCAGATCGACGACTTGCCGGCGCAGGAGCAAGTGGCCTTCTTCGGCAAGGGCGCCTTCAAGCTGGGCGGCGGCCACCTGGCGACGCTGGAATACCTGCATTCGGAAAACAAGGTGAAGGCACGCACGGCGCCGCCGCCGCAAACGGGCTTGATCTTGCCCAATACCAGCAAATATTATCCGGGCAATGCAGGCGGCGTGCCGGCCCAGCCAGGCTTGTCGGGACAGCCGCTGAGCGTCAACTGGCGTCCCGTGGAAGCGGGCCAGCGGCAGATCGATTCGGACGGCAAGGCGGACCGCCTGGTGCTGGCCCTCGAAGGCGAGCTGGCCGGCTGGGACTACAAGACGGGCCTGAGCCACGCCATCAGCAAATCGTCCGAGAAATTTACGGGCGGCTATGTGCAGGATGCGGGCTTTGCCGCTGGCGTGCTCAATGGCATCCTGAACCCGTTCGGCATGCAGGATGCGGCCGGCAAGGCTTACCTGGACAGCACCGCCCTGCGCGGCGAGGTACAGAATGCCAAGGTCACCACCACGGGCTTCGACGTCAAGGGCAGCCGCGAGCTGATGCAGCTGGCCGGCGGCCCGCTGGCGATCGCACTGGGCGGCGAACTGCGGCGTGAAAAAGCCGACTTCAACGTCAACCGCGATATCGCCAGCCAGGCCACCAGTTCCGGCCTGTCCGGCTCGCTGTCGAAGAGCGGCTCGCGCACGATCCAGGCCGTCTTCGGCGAAGTTAACTTGCCGCTGATCAAGGACCTGGAAGTTCAGCTGGCCGCCCGCTTCGACCATTACAGCGACGTGGGCAGCACCACCAATCCGAAGCTGGCCCTGCGCTACCAGGCCAGCAGCGCGCTGGTGCTGCGCGGCTCGGCCAGCACGGGTTTCCGCGCGCCCACCCTGTTTGAAAAGAATGCGCCGCCGTCGAAGAACGATACCAACGATTCCTACGACGACCCCATCCTCTGCCCGGGCGGCGTGCCGCAACCGGGCGCCAATCCCCTGCGCGATTGCGACCTGCAACAATTCAAGCTGCAAGGCGGCAATGAAAAGCTGAAACCGGAGAAATCCACCACCTTCGCCTTCGGCCTCGTGCTCGAACCCGTCAAGGAAGTCACGCTTGCCATCGATTACTGGAACATCCACCTGAAGGACAAGATTTCGTCCTTGCCCGAGCAATCCATCTTCGGCAACTACGAAAAATACAAGGCCTTGTTCCTGCGCAATCCCGACGGTTCGCCCTACGCCATCCTGGACTTGAACGACAACCTCGGCGAAGTGAAAACCGACGGCATCGACGTCAGCCTGAATGCGCGCCTGGGCCGTGGCGCGTATGGCGATTTCAGCGTGTCGGTCGATGGCACGTGGACGCACAAGTATGACTACCAGAACGAGCGCGGCGGCGAATTCATCGCCAACGTGGGCCGCTACGCGGACAACAATCCTGTGTTCCGCTGGAAACATACGGCGGCCCTGAACTGGCGCATGGGCAACTGGGGCGCCACCGTGTCGCAATCGTTCAAGTCCGGCTACACGGACCAGAACCAGGTCGATCCGCAGTTCCGCCACGATGTGCCGTCGTACAGCCTGCTGAACGTGTCGGGCAGCTACGCGTGGAAAGGCTTGCTGCTGACGGCCGGCGTGAAAAACCTGTTCGACAAGGAACCGCCGTTCTCGAACCAGGGCACCTTGTTCCAGAAAGGCTACGACCCGCGCTACACGGACCCGCTCGGACGCGCCTGGTACTTGCGCGGCAGCTATACGTTTTAAGGGCGAGGGGCTGAAACAGGGATCAACGGGGCAGCGCTGACAGGCGTTTGCCTGCAGCACGAAAGACGGCGCCAGCAGCGATGCTGTGCGCCGTTTTATTTTACGCGCATGAGTGCGCCTGACAAGGGTTGGCGATATTTTATTCCTGAAGTAATGCAAAAAAAATAGCAATATGTTGCATTTCGTCCAAAAAGTCCGCGCGAAATTGACAATCTGAATCATGAATGTTTTGATGAGGGCCCAGAAAATTTACAGAATTTTCATTGGTGGATTTGTAAAAAGGCAAATAAATTGTTAGTAAGCAACAAGTTATTTCAAAATAATTGCCGCCTTTATCACAATAACAAGGAATTTCAGATGATGATAGAAAATGTAATATCGCGGTCGCTGCGCCTGATGTTTGCTGGCAGTTTGGCCCTGGGCATGCACGCCGCATATGCACAAGAAACAACAGATGGCGCCATGCAACGCGTGGAAGTCACGGGTTCGAGCATCAAGCGCCTGGCATCGGAGACAGCGCTGCCGATCACCTCGATCAAGGCTGACGATTTCGCCAAGCAAGGCTTGACGACGGCGCAGGAAGTCCTGTCCACCATTTCCATGAATCAGAGCTCGCAAAGCAGCTCGCAATCCGTCGGTTCGGGCACGGGCGGCCAATCCGTCGCCGACCTGCGCGGCATCGGCGGCGACAAGACCCTGGTCCTGCTGAACGGCCGCCGCATCGCCAGCCACCCGTTCAACGGTTCGTCCGTCGACCTGAACATCATCCCTATTTCTGCCCTGGAACGTGTCGAAGTGCTGCGTGACGGCGCCTCCGCGATCTACGGCACGGACGCCATCGGCGGCGTGATCAACTTCATCACCAAGCGTTCCGTCAAAGGCGGTTCCGTCACGGTCGAACATTACGAGCCACAGAAAGCGGGCGGCGGCGACGAGTCGCGCCTGAACCTGTCCGGCGGCTATGGCGACCTGAACAAGGATGGCTTCAACGTCTTCGGCGTTGTCGACGTGCATCGCCAGGCGGCGCTGAGCACGGCCGACCGCTCCTTCTCGAAGAGCGGCTACATCCCGAGCAAGGGCGTGGATAACCTGAGCGGCACCACCTTCCCGGCCAACTTCTACGATACGGGCAATGGCCTGATCGGCAACCCGGCCTTCGCCGGCGGTTGCGTAGGTGAAAACCTGTACAAGAATACCTCGGGCAAGAGCACCTGCGCCATGGATGTCACGCCATTCATCCAGGCCATTCCGAAAACCCAGCAGGAATCCTTCCTGGGCAAGGCCAGCTTCAAGCTGAACCAGGATCACCTGGCCACCATCGAATACCTGCACTCGCGCAGCACCAACGAAGCGCGCATCTCGCCGCCGCCGATGTCGAACATCGGCATCCTCATGTCGTCGAGCTCGCCGTACTACCCGGGCGGCAGCGGCGGCGTGCCAGCCGTGGCAGGCCTGTCGGGCGAGCCGCTGGACATCAGCTGGCGTCCAGTGGCGTCGGGCCAGCGCAGCGGCTTCGACACCAGCACCTCGGACCGCCTGGTACTGGCTTCCGAAGGCGTCCTGGGCGCGTGGGACTACAACGTCGGCCTGAGCTACTCCGTCAGCAAGGCCACCAGCGCCTTCACGGGCGGCTACCTGAATGACCAGCGCATCATCGACGGCATCGGCAATGGCATCCTGAACCCGTTCGGCGACCAAAGCGCCGCCGGCGAAGCGTACCTGAAGGATTCCGTCCTGAAAGGCGAATACCTGAGCGCGAAGATGACCAGCACCGCGGTCGATGCGAAGATCAGCCGTGAGCTGTTCAACCTGCCGGCTGGCGCAGTCGGTTTCGCCGTCGGTACGGAATTCCGCAACGACAAGGCCGAATACAACGTGAACCGCGACCTGGCCGGCCAGGCATCGAGCTCCGGCTACGCCGAAGCGCAGAACCAGTCGGGCAGCCGCAACATCTCCGCCATCTTCTCGGAACTGAGCATTCCTGTCGTGAAAGACCTGGAACTGTCGCTGGCAGCCCGTTATGACCACTACAACGACGTCGGCGGCAGCTTCAACCCGAAAGTCGGCGTACGCTGGCAGCCAACGAGCCAGGTGCTGCTGCGCAGCTCCTATAACACAGGTTTCCGCGCGCCAACGCTGTATGACCTGCATGGCCCGCAAACCAAGACTTTCACGGCCAACAAGTACGACGATCCACGCCTGTGCCCAGGCGGCGTACCGATTCCTGGCGCCAACAGCAACGTGGCCTGCGGCGCGCAGCAATACATCCGTTCGGGCGGCAATCCGGACGTCGGCCCGGAAAAATCGAAGACCTTCAGCGCCGGTATCGTCATCGAGCCAACGAAATCGCTGACCGTCTCGCTCGATTACTTCCAGATCAAGCTGCGCGACAAGATCGGCACCGTGGCCGAACAGACCCTGTTCGACAACTATGCCAAGTATCAAAGCAACTTCATCTACACCGCTGACGGCAAGCTCGATTACGTGCTGGCCACCCTGGGCAACCTGGGCGAAATGCACACCTCGGGCATCGACCTGGGCCTGAACTGGAAATTGCCACGCAGCCAGTATGGCAACTTCACGTTCAACTTCGACGGCACCTGGGTACAGAAGTATGAGTACCAGAACGAACGCGGCGGCGAATTCGTGCAAAACGTGGGCGTGTATGGCGACAATGCACCGGTATTCCGCTGGAGACATAATGCCTCCCTGCAATGGAATCTGGACAAATGGAACGCCACGCTGTCGAACAAGTACATGAGCGGCTACCGCGACCAGAACTATGTCGATCCGCAATTCGAGCAAAGCGTCAAGGCTTACTCGGTATGGTCGCTGTCGGGCGCGTACTCGGGCTTCAAGAACACCGAAGTCACCGTGGGCGTGAAAAACCTGCTGAACGAAGATCCACCGTTCAGTAACCAGATCGGCACCTTCCAGTCCGGCTACGATCCGCGTTACGCCGATCCGCTGGGCCGTACTTTCTACGTGCGCGCCACGTACAAGTTCTAAGCTGCTGCGCAACTGATACCAGCTGAAAACTGAAAAGCCCGGAAAGCTCAGCTTTCCGGGCTTTTTTTCATGCTGCGCGCTACCTTATTCCGCGTCGCCCTGCAAGCGGCGCTGCTTGACGGCCGCCGCCAGGTTTTCCAGCACGGCCACGCTGGCGCTCCAGTCGATGCAGCCGTCCGTGACGGATTGGCCGTAGATCAATTCCTTGCCCGGGATCAAATCCTGGCGCCCTGCCACCAGGTGCGATTCCACCATCACGCCGACGATGCGGCTGTCGCCGCCGGCCACCTGGCTGGCGATGTCGGCGCACACGGGGATCTGGTTTTCCGGTTTCTTCGAGCTGTTCGCATGCGAGGCGTCGATCATCAAACGCGCCGCCAAGCCCTGTGCCGCAATGGCCTTGCAGGCCTCGTCCACGCTGGCCGCGTCGTAGTTCGGCGTTTTGCCGCCGCGCAAGATGATGTGGCAATCCTCGTTGCCGTTGGTCGAGACGATGGCCGAGTGGCCGCCCTTCGTGACGGAAAGGAAATGGTGCGGCTGCGAGGCGGCCTTGATGGCTTCCACGGCGATTTTGACATTGCCGTCCGTGCCATTCTTGAAACCGACCGGGCACGACAGTCCCGACGCCAGCTCGCGGTGCACCTGCGATTCCGTCGTGCGCGCGCCGATGGCGCCCCAGCTGATCAGGTCGGCGATGTATTGCGGGCTGATAACGTCGAGGAACTCGGTACCGGCCGGCAAACCCAGCTCATTGATATCGCGCAACAGTTCACGCGCCATGCGCAAGCCGTCGTTGATGCGGAAGCTGTTGTCCATGTACGGGTCGTTGATCAAGCCCTTCCAGCCCACCGTGGTGCGCGGCTTCTCGAAGTAGACGCGCATGACGATTTCCAGTTCGCCCGCGAAACGCGCGCGCTCCTTGACCAGCAGGCGCGCATACTCCATCGCCGCCTTGGTATCGTGGATCGAGCAAGGCCCGATCACCACCATCAGGCGGTCGTCCTGGCCGTGCAGGATACGGTGCAGGGCAATGCGGGCGCTGGCGGCGGTCTGTTCGGCTTGCTCCGAGCAGGCGAATTCGCGGATCAGGTGGGACGGCGGGGTCAATTCCTTCATTTCGCGAATACGCAAATCATCGGTGCGGGGCATCATTTTCTCCAAAATTTAAGGAAGGGTAAAACATCTGGGTAAAAAAAAACCGCCATCAGTGGCGGTTTTTTAGAATTTGCTGGGATCTCGTTTTTTGCTGCTACGTGAACCGACCGCTACTCCACCGCCTTTGGGTTGGAATTGCTAAAGTAAAAATAAGCGGTAAAAAAGTGGCGAGCGAACATGCGAGTCATCCGTAAGTGATGAACGACTATAAACCTAAATTACGCGGGTTGGCAAGCATATTTGTCGGCAAAGCCGCATGTCGCCGCCCTTTTGCACTGAAAAATACGTCAAAAAGCATAAAAAGTTGCGCGCTGTGAATCTCGCCGTGACTCAGCATACGGGGCGCCACCGCTGTGCCCGTCGTGGCAATCACGCCACGCCAGCCATTCTATCGACGACAAGCAGGACACTCCTTGATCCAGGTCTAGTCCCGGCATCGACGCACGGACAAAACTCAAGGACGTATCGACGACCTTTGACTGCCTGACCTTTCCGGAGAACCGCATGATCCCTACACCATCCTTGCAATCCGCCGCCTTTTCACCACCCAGACTGGGCCTGGCGCTGGCCAGTGCATTGCTGAGCCTACCCGTTCTGGCGCAAGACGCCACCCCCATTGCCCGCGTGGAAATCACCGGCTCGAACATCCGCCGCGCGCAGGCGGAAACAGCGTCCGCCGTGCAAACCCTGAACGCGGCCGACATTGAGAAATCGGGCAAATCCAGCGTGGCCGAACTGCTGCAGACCCTGGCCGTCGACAACCAGGGCTCCGTACCCACCACCTTTGGCAACGGCTTTGCCGCCGGCGCTTCCGGCGTGTCGCTGCGGGGCCTGGGCACGGCCTCGACCCTGGTGCTGCTGAACGGGCGCCGCGTGGCGCCGTATGGCCTGGCCGACGATGGCCAGAAAGTGTTCGCCGACCTGAACATCATTCCCCTGGAAGCGGTGGAACGGGTGGAAATCCTCAAGGATGGCGCCTCGGCCATCTACGGTTCGGACGCCATCGCCGGCGTGGTCAACGTGATCCTGCGGCGCGATTACCAGGGCACGGCCATCAAGGGCAATTACGGCAAGACGAAGGAGTGGGACGGGCGCGATGCGCGCGCCGCCATCACGCACGGCTTCGGCGACATCGACAGCGACCGCTACAACGTGCTGCTGAACCTCGAATACAGCGAAAAGGCCGCCATCTGGAACCGCGACCGGGCCGGACGGGGCGCCGTCGGCCGCAGCGACTTGCGCGACCTGGGCTTCAGCGCGCAGGAAACCCTCAGCGGCGCGGGCGCCATCACCACCAACAACGCGGCCGGCAGCGCCGTCAACGGCAATGTGCGCAATCCCGATACGCTCGACTACTACAACCGCGGCAACCTGGCCGGCGTGGGTTTTACGCGCACCTTCCCCGGCGCCGCCTGCGGCAACTTCACCACGCATCCGCAGGGCGACCCGGGCGGCGGCTGCCTGACCGATGCCGCGCAGCAATACGGCCAGATCCAGCCCAGGCAAAAGAACATCAATTTCTTCGGCCGCGCCGCCTGGCAACTGACGCCGGCGCTGCAAACGTATGCCGAATTGAACCTGTATCACAGCGAATCGAACTCGGCCACCACGCCCTCGACGGTCAGCGGTTCGGTCGGCTACCCGGGCGGCCCCGTCAGCAATGCGGGCGTGTCGCTCGGTGCCGCCCACCCGGACAACCCGTATTTCGGCACGGCGGCGCGGCTGCGCTACCTGGCGGCCGACGTGGGGCCGCGCCTGTCGGAAGTCGACTCCACCTTCACGCGCTTCGTGGCCGGCATCAAGGGTAGCGTGGCGGGCTGGGATATCGACAGCGCCGTGCTGTACTCGCAAAGCAAGGTATCGAACGACTTGAACGGCTATCTGCAGCGCGACGTCGCCTTCGCCCTGCTCAACCCGACTGCCGCCAACGTGGCGGCGGCCAGCCTGAACCCCGCGCATGCGGCCCTGCCGGCCGGCAGCCTGTGGCGCATCGCGGAAAACGCGGGCCTCAATTCGCCCGAGCTGTACGCAGCCCTGTCGCCGCGCATCTCGAACGATGCCAAGACGCATATCGCGCAGATCGACTTCAAGGCCAGCCGCGAGGTGGCCAAGCTGGACGGCGGCGGCCTGGGCGTGGCCGTGGGCGCGGAATTCCGCCACGAATCGACGGAACTCAAGCCCACCACGGGCACGGAACGGGGCAATATCATTGGCCTCGGCTATTCCGCCTACAAGGGCAGCCGCAACGCCTCGGCCATCTATGCCGAGGTGCTGGCACCCGTGCTGAAAACCGTGGAGCTGTCAGGCGCCCTGCGCGCCGACCATTTCACGGACGTGGGCAATTCCTACACGCCGAAAGTGGGCGTGAAATGGACGCCCGTGCGCGAACTGGCCCTGCGCGGCACCTTCGCCAAGGGCTTCCGCGCGCCCAGCGCGGCGGAAAACGGCGTCGGCGGCCTGGCCGCGTTTGCCACCGCCAGCGACCCGCTGCGCTGTGCACTGGGCGTGGAGGCCGCTTGCGACCCGGCTTCCATCGCCGTCATCACCTCGCCCAATCCGAATTTGTCGCCAGAGCGTTCGCGCAGCTATTCCGTGGGCGCCGTGTGGGACCCGCTGCCACGCAGCAGCATTTCCGTAGACCTGTGGCAAATCCGCCGCAAGAATGAAATCAACCAGGAGCAAACGGACACCGCCATCGCGGAAGGCCATGTGGCGCGCGACCCGTCCACGGCCACGGGCATTCCCGGCGATCCCGGCGCCATCACGGCGGTGCTGGCCAACTATGTGAATTCGGCGCAAACGACGGTGCGCGGCATCGATATCGACGCCCGCCAGCGCTTCAACCTGGACAGCGGCTACGGCAGCCTGACCTTCGATTTGAAGTGGACGCATCTGTACAAATGGCTGCGCACGGAACAGGATGGCACGCAGCGCGATTTTGCCGGTACGCATGGCAATTGCGATGTATCAAACTGCATGGGCACGCCGGACGACCGCATCAACCTGGGCGCCACCTGGGAACGCCAGAACTGGCGGGTCACGGCCAACGTCAACTACCGCGCGCCGCTCGACAACGTGCTGTTCAAGAATGATCCCGACGGCTGCGCCACGCATTTCGCCGACGGCACGGACGCGCCGCGCGGCTGCCGCATCGCCTCGTTCACCACGGTGGACCTGACGGCCCGCTGGCTGGCCACGCCCAAGCTGGAAGTGTTTGCCACGGTGCAAAACCTGTTCGACAAGATCGCCCCGCTCGATCCCCTGACCTATGGCGCGACCGGCTACAACCCGCTCGACTACGCGGGCGCGGCGGGACGCTTCATCAGTGCGGGGGTGAAATACAAGTTCTGATATTCGTCAACATGCCGGACGTGTCGGGCGTTGCAGGAACCGCCGGTGCCTGCAACGCCCGTTCAAGCACCTAGGCCGTGCCGCCGACCGTGATGCCATCGAGGCGCAGGGTCGGCTGTCCCACACCCACGGGCACGCTTTGGCCTTCCTTGCCGCACACGCCCACGCCCGAGTCGAGGCGCATGTCGTTGCCGATCATGGAGACGCGGTTGAGCACGTCCGGGCCGTTGCCGATCAGGGTCGCGCCCTTCACCGGGTAGCTGAGCTTGCCGTTTTCGATCATGTACGCTTCGCTGGCCGAAAAGACGAACTTGCCGTTCGTAATGTCGACCTGGCCGCCGCCGAAGTTGACGGCAAACAAGCCGTTTTTCACGGAAGCGAGGATTTCGCCCGGGTCCTTGTCGCCGCCCAGCATATATGTATTCGTCATGCGCGGCATGGGCAAGTGGGCGAACGATTCGCGCCGCGCATTGCCCGTCACGGGCATCTTCATCAGGCGCGCATTCATCGTGTCCTGGATGTACCCCTTCAGGATGCCATCCTCGATCAGGGTCGTGCACTGCGTCGGGTTGCCCTCATCGTCGATATTGAGCGAACCGCGCCGGCCAGCCAGGGTGCCGTCATCGACCACGGTGACGCCTTTGGCGGCCACGCGCTCGCCGATGCACCCCGAAAACGCGGACGAACCCTTGCGGTTGAAATCGCCTTCCAGGCCATGGCCGATCGCCTCATGCAGCAGGATGCCGGGCCAGCCAGGTCCCAGCACGATGGTCATGGGGCCGGCGGGCGCCGGGCGCGCTTCCAGGTTCACCAGCGCCGAATTGACGGCGTCCGTCGCGTATTGTTCCAGCACGGCATCGCTGAAATAGTCATAGCTGAAACGCCCGCCGCCACCGGCCGAGCCCGTTTCGCGGCGGCCATTCTGTTCCGCGATCACGGTCAGCGACACGCGCACCAGCGGGCGGATATCGGCCGCCAGCACGCCGTCGCTGCGCAGCACCAGGACCACGTCGTACTCGCCGGCCAGGCCCGCCATCACTTGCACCACTCTGGGGTCTTTCGCCCGCGCCATCTTTTCCACGCGTTCGAGCAGCTGCACCTTGGCCGTGGCATCGAGCGAGGCGAGCGGATCGTTGGGCAGGTACAGCGAGCGCCCGCCCTGCGGCTGCATCCGGCCCGCGATCTTGACTCTGCCGGCGCCGGCGCGCGCGATGGTGCGCGTGGCCGCCGCCGCTTCCAGCAGGGCCCGCTCGGAAATGTCGTCGGAATACGCAAAGGCCGTCTTGTCGCCGGACACGGCGCGCACGCCCACGCCCTGGTCGATGGAAAAACTGCCCGTCTTGACGATGCCCTCTTCCAGGCTCCAGCCTTCGCTCTTGGTCGACTGGAAATACAGGTCTGCATAGTCGACCTTGTGCGTAAACATCGTGCCCAGGGCTTTCAACAGCTTGTCTTCGTCCAGGCCGAACGGCGTGAGCAGGATATCGCGCGCCACGGCAAGGCTGGACAGATTCGGTTCAAATGGCTTCATAGCTTTGCACTCGCTCATTATATTCAACTCATTCTCAGTACCTGACAGAAGCGTAGCGAGCGGCAGTGATTTGTGGCCGAGAAGCGCAGCCGTGCTTGAGCACGGTGAGCATCGCAGGCCGCAAAGCGCGACGCGCAGTAGCTTATGTCAGGTATCCTCACATAGTGCGGTGCGCCAGGGCTGGCAAGGACTCGCGCACGCCCGCCAAAAACACCAGGTCGATCTCGCCGCTGACCACGCCCTCGCCTTCGGGCAACACGGCTTTCACTTCGCCCCACGGGTCGATCAGCATGCTGTGGCCCCAGGTGCGGCGGCCGTTCGGATGCAGGCCGCCCTGCGCCGAGGCCAGCACATAGCACTGGTTTTCGATGGCGCGCGCGCGCAGCAGCACTTCCCAGTGGGCGCTGCCCGTCGTGTGGGTAAACGCGGCCGGCACGACGATCAGCGCGCAATCGCCCATGGCGCGGTACAGCTCGGGGAAACGCAGGTCGTAGCAGATGGACAGGCCGACCCGGCCGAACGGCGTCTCGATCGAGCGCACCTGCGCACCGGGCACGATGGTGCGCGATTCGTTGTACGACTCGGTGCCGCGCGTAAAGCCGAACAGGTGGATCTTGTCGTAGCGGCCGGCCGGCTCGCCTTGCGGGTCGTACACCAGCGTGGTGTTCAAGACCTTGCCTTCCTGGCCGGAAATCAGGGGCAAGGTGCCGCCGATCAGCCAGATGCCGTGCCGGCGCGCCATCTGCGCCATGCCATCCTGGATGGGGCCGCTGCCGGGCTGCTCCGCATGGGCCAGCTTGTCCGTTTCCTGCTTGCCCATGATGGCCCAGTACTCGGGCAGCACCACCAGCTGCGCGCCAGCGGCGGCGGCCTGCGCCACCAGGCGGCGCGCCGTGGCCAGGTTGTCTTCCACGGACGGCGAGGAAATCATTTGTATTGCTGCAACTGTATGCATCATTCACCTCTACCTTCAAGCGCACTGCCAGCTTACTGTGCGGCATTTATTTAGCGACAGGCTCCTGCGCCGCCGCGGCAGCGGCAGGAGCGGCGACAGGTTCCAATTTACCACCATCGAGCTTGGTCACGACGGGCGATTTCCACGGGCCGGCGATCTGCATATGGTAGGTGAGCGCCTTCATCACGGGGGCGCGCAGGAACAATTGCGCCAGGAAACTGCCCAGGCCGATGACGGGATTGACGGCCAGCGCGTACACGAGCGGCCCCGTGCCCAGGTTAAATTCCGGGATCACCACCACATGCAGATTCGTCGTTTCATTGGCGATATCGGCCGTGCCATCCATCAGCACGGTGGCCGCCACGCCATGCATCTTGAGGTTGTCGGTGGTCACCACGCCGCGCTTGATGCTGGCGTTGGCCGTGATGCCGTCGAAGGCCAGGCCTTCGGAAAACACGTCGTGGAAATCGAGTTTCAGCAAGCGGGGCAAGGCTTGCAGGCTGAGCACGCCCAACAGCTTGGCCGCGCCCGGGTCCTGCTTGAGGAACTGGCCCGACTCCACATTCATTTCGATCTGCCCCGACAGGGTGGGAATATCGAGCGAATACGGCAAGCCGTTCCAGGCGATGTCGCCGCTCAGGCGGCCCTTGCCGCGGCGCACCGTGTCGGCAAAGCCGAAGCGGTCGAGCAGCTTGCCCGCGTCGACGATATCGAGGCCGAAACGCAGGCTGGTCGTGCTTTGCCCATCCTTGATGACCCATTTGCCGCTGCCGCTCAGCGCCCCATCGGGGTTCGACAATTGCAGCTTGCCCACGCGCCATTCGCGCCCGCCCGCCGCCATGGTGTTATACGCCTGCAACTCCAGCCGGCCGATCTTCTTGTTGAACAGTTCAAATTGCTCGGCAACAATATCGAGCGAGGGAATCGACTGGGCGCCGCTTTTTCCCTCCAGCAAATTCTTCACGTCGTTGGCGGCCGACTCCGGAATGATCAGCGACGACAGGCGCGCCGTCATCTTGCCCAGGCCGGACGGCGTTTCCAGCCACGTCACATAGCCCGACACTTGTTTTGCATCAATATTGGCTTGCCACACATCCTTCTGGTGCGTGGCGCCGACCACCACGTTTTCCAGCTTGCGCTCGCCCAGCATCAGTTCGCTGGCCCGCGCCGCCATCATGTCCGGCACCACGTATTGCGCGATATCGGGCGCATCGTAGTCGGCGCTGCCGCCCGCATCGGCTGGCGCCGTGGCGCTGCCGGCGATCTCGCTGCCGGCGGCGATCCAGCTGTCCACGTCCAGGGTTTTCATATTCACGTTGAGCATCATGCCGCTATCGGGCTCGGGTGCCGGCACGTTCACGCCAATGCCGCCGCGCACCAGGCGCCAGGCGTCCTTGCCCTGCTTCTGGCGCTGGTAGCGGGCAGCGATGCCTGAGCCCAGCGCGATGCGGATATCGTCCGTGCGCAGGCCCGCCCCGTTGGCCGCATTGCCCGTCAGGGTGAATTTCACGGGCAGGCTGTCGCCGGCCGGCTTTTTCAGGGGAGCGGGGAAATCCAGGCCCAGGCCCGTCAGCGGCGACTCGACATTGACCACTACCTGGTGGTCGCGCGCCGTGATCAGGCCGCTGTAGCGCGCGCCGCCGTTCAAGTGTTTCGCCAGGCGCTGCAGCACGGGCGCCGGATACGTCTTGCGCAAGCCGTCGATGGTCATGTTGCCGGCCAGTTTCACCTGGATGGAACTGTCCGGCTGCGTGCCGCCCGAAATGGCCAGCGGGCCGCCCAGCAAACTGCCGTTCAAGCCATTCAGGTTGACGCCCTTTTCGTTGAATTCGATCTTGCCCTGCGTGCCCAGCACGGGCGGCATGTCGTGGAACAGCACCACGTCGTTGCCCGCCAGCTGCAGGCTGCCCTGCACGGTCGACTCGAGCATGCGCTCGATCGGCAAGTGCAATTTGAGGGCCAGTTTGGCGTTGCCCGTCGCCGTCGTTTCATCCGTAAAATGCTCGATCCAGCCCAGCACGGGGCTGGCCGTCACATACTTGAGGAATTCCTGCATCGGGCCGGCCGCGTTGCCGTCGATATCAAGCAAGGTGTCGAAGACGGTCAGATCGGGGATCACGGCTTTGACATTCGTCAAGGCCACGCCGCCCGTGGTGGCCGTGTCGCCGCGAATTTCCATGCGCGCCCGCTCGAACACGAAGCTGCCCTTGATCTTTTCCGCCTGCGGCCACAGGGGCGCCTTGCCCGCCAGCGGGCCGCTTTCCGCGAATTCGCCGGGTGCATAGTTCAGGGTGCCATTCTCGAGCTTGCCGGCGATACGGAAATCGCCCCGGTTGCGCTGGGCGGGCGTGTCGGCCTTGAAGGGGAAATGTTCGAGCTCGCCGCGCAGGCGCAGGCTGACATCGTGCGCCATGCCGCCTTCCAGCGCGCCCGTCAGCCAGTGGCGCAGGTGCTCGGGCGTTTGCAGCGGCAGATAGCGGCCGATGGTGTTGATCTGGAAATTGTCGATCGTCCCCGTCAAGTCGACCTGGCCCAGGTTCTTGCCGTCAAGCGGCAGACGGTGCGTGCCTTGCAGGGCGACGCGCAAGCCTTGCTGATTGAAATCAAGCTTGTCCAGTTCGACTTGCAGCATATTGGCCGCTTCAAACGTCCAACGGGCCTGCATGGCGAATTGTTCGAACGGCAAGGCCGGTTCGCTCAAGTAGGTGGGCAATTGCAGCACCAGGTCCTGCGCGTCGATGGCAATGGTGCCGCCCTTGTCGCTGGCGTCGATGCTGCCGGTGAGCTTATCGAAGCCGGGAATGGCGGGCGCGGCCGCCTGCGCGGGACTGCTCGCCGTCTTCGCCACGGCCAGGCGCGCCGGCTGCGCATTCAGGCCCAGGTCGATGAGTTTGCCGCGCAGACGGTAGCTGGCGGGCGTGGCCATCTCGCCTTCCCATTGCGCTGAAAAATCCTGCAAACGCCCGCGCGGCGCCAGGGCGTCGAGGCGCTGGCGCTGCTGCTCGCCCAGCGGCAATTTGTCGGCCAGCGCGGCCAGGGTTTGCAAATCGAGCGACTTGGCCGTGATTTCCGTGCGCGCCGGCTTGCGCTTCGTGGCGGCGACAAAGCGTTCGGACAAGGTCGTGGGCGGCAGGCTGAGGCCATCGCGGGTTTCCACCGCGAAATTCGTCAATTCCACCTGATGGCCATTCGCGCCAAAGGTTGGCTTGCCGTCAGGCACCTGCGCCGACAGTTCTTCTTTGGCCGAAATGCGTCCGCTGACCGACAGCAAGTCGAGCGGCGCGATATGCTCGCCCAGCTGCGCCTGCACATCCGTCAAGCCCACGTCGGCCGTGAAACCGGCCAGGCGCGCGTGATCCAGGCTCAGCCAGGCGCGCAGGGCGCCCTTGCCCTGGCTCAGCTCGAACGGGTAATCGAGGTAGCGGCGCCAGGCGGCCAGGTCGGCGTTTTTCAGGTCCGCGTACAGCTCGCCCTTCCACATCGACACATCGGAAATGCGCGTGCTGAAAGGCGGATGCGTGAAGTGAGCGCGCACATCGATGGGGGCGGCCAGGCTGGCGGGCGGCGTGGCCTGCAGGCCCAGCCGGTGGCTGCGCCAGCGGTTGCGCAGCAGCAGATTGACCTGGGACAAAGCCAGCTCCGGCGTGCCGCGCGCTTCGTCCGTCCAGCGCACCTTGCCGTCGCGGATGATGACGTCATGCTGCGACAGCAGCCAGTCGGCGCCCTTGCTATCGCTGCCTTGCGTGCTGTCGATCAATACCCCGGCCACGTACAGCTTGCCATCCTTGCTGCGCCGCACGTCCAGGTCGGGCCGCGTGATTTCCAGGGTAGTGAAGCGCACGGAACCGAGCACGCTCCACCACGACACGGTGGCCGATATGCTCGGCAGGCTCAGCGCCTGGCGGCCCGCCTGGTCGCGCAGGGTCACGTCGCCGAGGAAGAGATTGGGCCGCACGCCATGCCAGGAGGCATAAATACGCGCGATGCTGACAGGGTTGCCCAGCGCGCGGCTGGCCGCCCGCTCGATATCGCCTTTGTAATAATCGATATTCGGCAGGATCGCGTAGCGCAGGAACAGAAACAGCACGGCGAAGGCAAAATACGCGAGCAGCACCAGTTTGATGGTAAAACCCAGCACATGGTGGGTGGCCAGGTTGGCCATGCGATAGGCGGCACGCAGCCGCTGCCAGCGCAGAGCCAATGGCACATGTTCTGTCACGCTTGCTTCTGGCGGTTTTTGCATCAATAAGCTAATAAACTGGCCCGGCGTCAAATAATGGCAAAAATCGTCTGCATTCGTGGTGCGCGCCTGCATCCTTGCGCTTGCGTCTGAGCAAAGCCTCCCTTACCATCGTTCGGAAGAGCACGCACTGCCGGCGGCTTAGCGCCAGCGGCACAATTTTACCGCATCCCCCGCCGTTCGCAGCCAAGTTAAACAAGAACATGCACGCAGCATCCACGAGACCCTTACCGATACCATGAGCACACAGCCTTTGATTTCCGCCTCCCGTTTCTACCAGCGCTGGCTGGACGCCGCCCCCGAGCGCGCCGCGCAGGTAGCGCAACTGGTGCGCGCGCCGCTGGACGGGCTCGACTTTGCCGCCGCGCTGGCCGGGCAGGCGAACGCCGCCACGCCGCCGCTGCCGCCCGAGCGGGCCATGCGCCGCCTGCGCAACCTGCTCGTGTGCGGCCTGATCGCGCGCGATCTTGGCGGCCAGGCGGACTTGAACGAAGTCGTCACGGCCATGACGGAGTTTGCCGATTTCGCCATCCGCACGCATGTGGACGCCATCATGGCCGAGATGGTGGCCCTGCACGGCATGCCCGTGGGCGAGGAATCGGGCGAGGAACAGGCCTTGATGGTGCTGGCGATGGGCAAGCAGGGCGGCGGCGAACTGAACGTCTCGTCGGATATCGACCTGATCTTTGTCTACCCGGAAGATGGCGACACGCAAGCAACCCAGCCGGGCCAGCGCAGCCTGTCGAATCACGAGTTTTTCATTCGCATGGGCAAGAAACTGATCGCTGCCCTGGCCGAGATCACGCAGGACGGTTTTACGTTCCGCGTGGACATGGCCTTGCGCCCGAACGGCAATTCGGGTCCGCTGGCCGCCAGCCTGGGCATGGTGGAGCAATACCTGATCGTGCAGGGCCGCGAATGGGAGCGCTACGCCTGGGTCAAGGCGCGCGCCGTGACGGGCAAGCCCGAGGATATCGCCGCGCTTGACGCCATCGTGCGGCCCTTCGTCTTTCGCCGCTACCTCGATTTCGGCGTCATCGACGCCATCCGCACCATGCACGGCCAGATCCGTGCCGAGGTCAACCGCCAGGAGCGGCTGCACCCGGACCGCAGCAACAACGTCAAGCTGGGCCGCGGCGGCATCCGCGAAATCGAATTCCTCGCGCAAGTGTTTCAATTGATACGCGGCGGGCGCGACGCTGAACTGCGCGAGCGTTCCACGCGCGCCACCCTGCGCACGGTGGCAGACAAGGGCTTGCTGGAACCGGCCATCGTGGAACAACTGCTCGCTTCCTACACTTTCTTGCGCAACCTGGAACACCGGCTGCAGTATCTTGACGATGCGCAAACCCACACCCTGCCCGCCAACGAGGCCGACCGTCTCACCGTGGCGCAGATGATGGGCTTGCCCGACACGCCCACCCTGCTGGCCCAGCTGGAAGCGCACCGCGTGTTTGTCGCCGGTCAATTTGACGAAATGTTCAGCGACAAGAGCAGCGGCACGCCGCCGGCCGACACGGGCATCGACCCGCAAACCTCGAACGACTGCGCCGCCTCGGACCAGCAGGAAGCCATCGAGGCGCGCTTTGCCGCCCTGGGTTTTCATGAGCCCACCGCCTGCGCGCGCCGTTTGCTGGCCACGTGGCAGGCGCCCCGGCTGCAGTCCCTGCCCGAGGCGAGCCGCACGCGCCTGGTGGCCCTCGTCAATTCCGCCCTGCCCCTGATCACCGATTGCTCCGTTTCCAACGGCAACGCCAGCCAGCTGGCCACCCTGGGCCGGCTGCTCGATTTCCTGGAAGCCATCGCGCGGCGCTCGGCCTATCTGTCGCTGCTGACGGAATACCCGCATACGCTCGAGCGCGTGGTGCGCATGGTGTGCGCCAGCGGCTGGGCCGCCACCTTCCTCACGCAGCACCCGATTTTGCTCGATGAACTGTTAGACGAGCGCATCCGCAACACGGTGCCCGATCCGGCCGCGCTGGCGCTGGACCTGCAGCGCCAGCTCGACGATGCCCCCGGCGACACGGAGCGGCAGATGGATATCCTGCGCGAAATGCACCACGCGCAGCTGTTCCAGTGCCTGGCGCAAGACCTGGCAGGCGACCTGAGCGTGGAAAAGCTGGCCGATTACCTGTCGCAGCTAGCCGACATCATCGTCGCGGCCACCGTGCAAGCCGTCTGGCAAACCTTGCCTGCACGCCACCGCGAGGTGCCGAAATTCGCCGTCATCGCGTATGGCAAGCTGGGCGGCAAGGAACTGGGCTATGTCTCGGACCTCGACGTCATCTTCCTGTTCGATGACGACGACCAGGACGCGCCCGGCCTGTACGCCAAGCTAGCGCAGCGTTTCATCACCTGGATGACCTCGCACACTTCGGCCGGCATCCTGTTCGACATCGACATCGCCCTGCGTCCCGACGGCGCCTCGGGCATGCTGGTTTCCAGCGTGCAGGCGTTCGAACGCTACCAGGGCAGCGCGGCCTGGGTATGGGAACACCAGGCGCTCACGCGCGCACGTTTCTGCGCCGGCGACGTCAGCATCGGCAAGCATTTCGAGCGCATCCGCGACACGATCTTGCGCAAGGAAAGGCCGGAAAACGGCCCGCTCAAGGGCGAAGTGGTGGCCATGCGCAAGAAAATGCTCGACGCGCATCCGCCCCGTCCCGGCAGTTTTGATCTGAAACAAGATCCGGGCGGCATGATCGACATCGAATTCATGGTGCAATACCTGGTGCTGCAGCATGCGGCGCAATATCCGCAGCTGACGGCCAATTCGGGCAATATCGCCCTGCTGCGCCTGTGCGGCGAACTGGGACTGATCGACGCCCAGCTGGCCGCCCTGGTCGCCGACGCCTACCGCGCACTGCGCAAGCTGCAGCACCAGCTGCGCCTGCAGGGGCAAGACCTGGCCCGGGTGGAACCGGAACGGGTGCGCGTGCATGCGGACAATGTCATGCGCCTGTGGCAAGCCATCTTCGGCGCCGCAGCCTGAGGCCGGGCCGGGCATGCCGCTCCATTACCTGTCCCGCCTGAGCGGATCGGCGCGCGATACGCAAGCCAATCTGCAGCTGGGCTGCGTGCTGGCGCTGGTGGCCGGCGCCGTGAATGCGGGCGGCTTTCTCGCCATCGGCGGCTATACCTCGCACATGACGGGCATCGTCTCGGGCATGGCGGATGACCTGGCGCTGGGCAACGTGACCGTGGCGCTAGCCGCGCTGGGCGCCTGGCTGGCCTTTGTCAGCGGCGCGGCCGTCACGGCCATCATGGTGAACTGGGGCAAGCGCCGCCGGCTGCACAGCCAGTTCGCCGCCAGCCTGCTGCTGGAGGCGGCGCTATTGCTGCTGTTCGGCCTG
This sequence comes from Janthinobacterium sp. GW822-FHT07A03, assembly GCF_058798815.1. Lineage (NCBI taxonomy): Bacteria > Pseudomonadati > Pseudomonadota > Betaproteobacteria > Burkholderiales > Oxalobacteraceae > Janthinobacterium > Janthinobacterium sp. GW822-FHT07A03. Next base: position 440,429 of record NZ_JBXAKW010000004.1, read on the forward strand.
GCGGGCAATTACCTGGCGGCCATGCCCGACGTGCTGGGCCCCGTCACCATCCTGCTGCTGTGCTTTGTCATGGGTTTGCAAAACGCCATCATCACCAAGATTTCAGGCGCCGTCATCCGCACCACGCACGTGACGGGGCTGTCGACCGACATCGGCATCGAACTGGGCAAGATGGCGTATTACAACCGCAGGGAGTTGCCGGACCGCGTGGTGAAGGTCAACCGGGGCAAGCTGCGAACGCACAGCCTGCTGATCAGCTGCTTCTTCATCGGCGGCGTCAGCGGCGCATTGGCCTTCAAGCACATCGGCTTTCCCGCCGCCACCATCATCCTCGCCGGCGTGCTGACTTTACTGTCGGGCGTGCCCGTGCTGCGCGACCTGCGCGTCTTGTGGCGCTTTTACCGGCGCCGCCTGTAGGTACACCTAACAAAACCTACTGCGCGTCGCGCTTTGCGGCCGGCGATGCTCACCGTACTAAAGTACGGTTGCGCTTCTCGGCCACAAATCACTGCCGCTCGCTACGGTTTTGTTAGGCGTCGCTAATTCACGAATGAAAAAAAACGCCCCGAAGGGCGTTTTTTCTTATGCGGTCACAAAATTACTTGGCCGACATCAGTGCAACGGTGGTGTCGAGCATGCGGTTCGAGAAACCCCACTCGTTGTCGTACCACGACGATACTTTCACCAGGCGGCCCGAGACCTTGGTCAGGGTCGAATCGAAGTTCGACGAAGCCGGGTTGTGGTTGAAGTCGATCGAGACCAGCGGTTCGGTCTGGTACGTCAGGATGCCTTCCAGGGCGCCTTCCGACGCTGCTTTCATCAGCGCGTTGACTTCTTCCACCGTGGTGTCGCGCTTGGCGATGAAGGACAGGTCGACCAGCGACACGTTGATCGTCGGCACGCGGATGGCGAAGCCGTCCAGCTTGCCATTCAGCTCAGGCAGCACCAGGCCCACGGCGGCAGCGGCGCCCGTCTTGGTCGGGATCATGCTCATGGTGGCCGAACGGGCGCGGCGCAGGTCTTCATGCATCACGTCGGACAGCACCTGGTCGTTGGTGTAGGCGTGCACGGTGGTCATCAGGCCCGTTTCGATGCCGATGGCGTCGTTCAGCGGCTTGACCAGCGGTGCCAGGCAGTTGGTGGTGCACGAAGCGTTCGAGATGACGGTGTCGGTCGATTTCAGTACCGAGTGGTTCACGCCGAACACGACGGTCGCATCGACGTCCTTGCCGCCTGGTGCCGAAATGATGACTTTTTTCGCGCCGCCCTTCAAGTGAGCCGAAGCTTTCTCTTTGGTGGTGAAGAAGCCCGTGCACTCCAGCACGACGTCCACGCCCAGCTCGCCCCATGGGATTTCAGCCGGGTTGCGCTGTGCGAACACGCGGATCGGATCGCCATTGACGATCATGTTGTCGCCTTCGACGGTGACCGTGCCCGGGAACTTGCCGTGTGCGGTGTCGTAGCGGGTCAGGTGGGCGTTCGATTTGGCATCGCCCAGGTCGTTGATGGCAACGATCTGGATATCCTGTTTCTTGCCGCCTTCGTAGAAAGCGCGCAACACATTACGGCCGATGCGGCCGTAGCCGTTGATTGCAACTTTGATCGTCATACTCTGCTCCTGATTAAAAAAAAAGGTATCAGCACAGCCCCCCGGCACTACCTTGCCGGGGTCTGCTCAAAATCAATATTAGCCAGCGATAACGGCTTTAACCTTGGCTACGACGTTCTCGACCGTGAAGCCGAAATGCTTGAACAGCACGCCAGCCGGCGCCGATTCGCCGAACGTGTCGATACCGACCACGGCGCCTTCCAGGCCCACGTATTTGTACCAGAAGCTGGTCACGCCCGCTTCGATGGCCACGCGCGGCACGCCCTTCGTCAGCACGCTGGCCTTGTAGGCGGCGTCCTGGCGGTCATACACGTCGGTCGACGGCATCGACACGACGCGCACGTTGATGCCTTCCGAGGCCAGCGCGCTGGCGGCGGCGACAGCCAGTTCCACTTCGGAACCGGTGGCGATCAGGATCGCCTTGGCGTCGGCCACGTCGTTCAGCACATAGCCGCCGCGGAAGATGTTCTCGATCTGTTCGGCGCTACGCTCCTGGTACGGCAGGTTCTGGCGCGAGAAGATCAGGGTCGACGGGCCATCCTTGCGGCGCACGGCGGCGCCCCAGGCGGCAGCCGACTCGACGGTGTCGCACGGACGCCAGTTGTCCAGGTTCGGGATCAAGCGCATCGACGAGACGTGCTCGACCGATTGATGCGTCGGGCCGTCTTCGCCCAGGCCGATCGAATCGTGGGTAAACACGAAGATCGAACGCAGCTTCATCAGGGCGGCCATGCGCAGCGCATTGCGGCTGTAGTCGGAGAACGTCAGGAACGTGGCGCCGAACGGGATGTAGCCGCCGTGCAGAGTGATGCCGTTCATGATGGCGCTCATGCCGAATTCGCGCACGCCATAGTTGATGTGGTTGCCAGGCTGGCCCGAACGCACGGCTACGCACTCTTTCCAGTTGGTCAGGTTCGAACCGGTCAGGTCGGCCGAGCCGCCCAGGAATTCCGGTAGCGACGAAGCCAGTGCCTGGATGGCGTTCTGGCTGGCCTTGCGGGTAGCGATGTTTTCTTTTTTCTCGACGCAGGACGCGATGGCGGCGCTCAGGGCCGCTTCGAATGCCTGTGGCAGTTCGCCTTGCATGCGGCGGGTCAGTTCAGCGGCTTGCTGCGGGAATTCGCGGGTGTAGGCGGCGAAGCGCTCGTTCCAGTCCGCTTCCAGCAGGGCGCCCTGTTTCTTGGCATCCCAGGCAGCGTACACGTCGGCCGGCATCTCGAACGGTGCGGCATCCCAGCCGATGTATTCGCGCACGGCAGCGATTTCCTTGTCGCCCAGCGCGGCGCCGTGGACCTTGTCGCCGCCTTGCAGGTTCGGCGAACCCTTGCCGATGATGGTCTTGCAGCAGATCAAGGTTGGCTTGCTGGCCGTCTTGGCGGCGGCGATGGCGGCAGCGACGGCGGCCACGTCATGGCCGTCGACGGCACGGATGACGTTCCAGCCGTATGCTTCGAAGCGGGCCGGGGTATCGTCCGTGAACCAGCCTTCGACCTTGCCGTCGATGGAAATGCCGTTGTCATCGTACAGGGCGATCAGTTTATTCAGGCCCAGGGTGCCGGCCAGCGCGCACACTTCGTGCGAAATACCTTCCATCAGGCAACCATCGCCGACGAAGGCGTAGGTGTAGTGGTTGACGATGTCGTAGCCTGGCTTGTTGAATTCAGCGGCCAGCAATTGCTCCGACAGGGCCATGCCGACGGCGTTGGCGATACCCTGGCCCAGCGGGCCGGTGGTCGTTTCCACGCCGGGCGTGACATCGACTTCCGGGTGGCCCGGGGTTTTCGAATGCATCTGGCGGAAGGCCTTGATGTCCTCCATCGACAGGTCGTAGCCCGTCAGGTGCAGCAGCGCGTAGTGCAGCATCGAGCCGTGGCCGTTGGACAACAGGAAACGGTCGCGGTTCTGCCATTTCGGGTTCGCGGGATTGTGGCGATAGTGACCACTCCACAGGGCAACTGCGATCTCGGCCATGCCCATCGGCATGCCTGGATGGCCGGAGTTGGCCTTTTGTACAGCGTCCATTGCCAGTGCGCGGATCGCATTGGCCATTTTGGTAGTCGGGAGCGTAGTTGTCATGATGGTGTGGGTCAGTCGCGAGTTTGGGATTCGTTTGCAACAGCGCGGACAGGGAAGCCGGCTGCTTTCTGTAGTCAACTATTTTACCAGACTGGGGGGGCCGCAAATTAGAATTACGGCGTACTGGCCCGCCAAATGGCTATACTTTGACGTCTTTCCACCCCACTTACCCCCCGTTGAGGATTTGCATGCCGCGTTTTTTCTGCCCCCAGCCGCTCGTCGCCGGCGCCACCGTCTCCCTGCCGGAGGCTGTCGCCCACCATATCCAGGTCGTGCGCCTGGCGCCGGGCGACGTCATCACCCTGTTCAATGGCGAAGGCGGCGAAGTGCAGGCGAGCCTGGTGGCGGTCGCCAAGCGCAGCGTGACGGCGCAAATCCAGGCGCACGTGGCGCGCGAGGCGGAACTGCCGTATGCCGTGACCCTGGCGCAGGCGTTGCCGGAAGCGTCGAAAATGGACTGGATCATCGAAAAAGCCATCGAGCTGGGCGCGGCCGGCATCGTGCCGCTGGCGGCGCAGCGCTGCGTGGTGCGCCTGTCAAGCGAACGGGCCGAGAAGAAACTTGCGCATTGGCAAGCGATCATCGTTTCCGCATCGGAACAATGCGGACGCAACCGCCTGGCGCAGCTGGCGCCGTTGCAAGACTTCAATAGCTGGAGCAGCCAGCAAGATTTGCATAAACGCATCATCTTGACACCGCGCGCGGAGCAGTCGCTGGCCGACTGGGCGCGTCACCAGCCGCCGCAGGCGATCACCGTGATGGTGGGGCCGGAAGGCGGATTTTCGGACGCGGAAGAAAAGGCGGCCCTGGCCGCCGGCGCCATCGGCCTGTCCATGGGCCCGCGCATCCTGCGCACGGAAACGGCAGGCCTGACGGCGCTGGCCACCCTGGGCGCCTTGTGGGGCGGGATGTAAATAAAAAAACGCAGTGCGGTTTCCCGCACTGCGCCAGTGACGCGGCGTAGCAGCTACGTCACGCCAGATCAGCTGGACAGCCCGTGTTGGCGCCGTCCAGCCTGTCTAATCAGAACGTGTACTCGGCACCCAGTTTCAGGGTGCGTGGACGCAGCACGTAGCCGTCACGCACGTTGATTGGACGCTGTTCATCGAAGACGTTGTTGATATTCGCCAGCAAACGCAGGTTTTTGAAGCCCGTGTACGCGAAGTTCAGATCGGTACGCACATCGCTTCCTACGCGGCATGGCAGGTCGTCGGTTTTCAACGCAGCGCGGCAACCAGCCTCGCCCCAGCGCCCTTCATCCGTCTCGCTGTTGTTCAATGCCGTTCCCGACTTGTAGTTGACGCGCACGCCAGCCGTGATCGGGCCTTTGCGCCATGCCGTGCTGAATACCGACACGACACGCGGGTTGCCACGCAAGCCGATGGTGTTTGGACGGTATTGGTTGGCATCGATGTCCCAGTAACGCAGTTTCAGGGCGACAGTGGTCGCCAGGCCCATCGTCACGGTACCATATTCGCCGGCGGAGAAACGGCCGTTCACGTCGATGTCCACGCCTTGGGTATCGGTCTTGCCGAAGTTTTCATAGCCCAGGAACAGCGATTGAATGGTACCAACACCCCAAGCAATGTTCGCGCCTGGCGACAGTTCGTTGGCACGCGCTGCCAGACGACGATCGGTGTCGCTGATCGGATTACGCGCCAATTTTTCAGCGTAGCCGGGAACATCTTCGCGGGCCAGCACATACGGGACGTCGCGCGTGGAGATCTCGTCCCGGCGTTCGATCTTGAAGTAGTCGACCGCGACGCTGACGTTCTTGATCGGTTCTGCCACGAAGCCCAGCGTCAGACTGCGCGAGGTTTCCGGTTTCAAGGTCGCGCTCGACGAAATCATGGCAGGGACCGATACCAGGCAACCCGAGTTGTAGGCGGTAGCCGAATCGGAAACGTCGTTGGCATTCCCTCTTTTCAGGATATCGCGGATCGCGGTTGCGGTATCGCAACGTTTTGGATCAAGTTCGCCATTGTAAAAACCGGTCACGCCCACTTTACCCAGTGTTTCCGGGATATTCGGAGCGCGGAATCCACCGGCTATCGTACCGCGCAACATCAGCTTCGGCGATACCGTCCAGCGCGCAGCAAGTTTAGGCGACACGTGGGCCGAGAAGCCTGGCGCCTTGTCCATGCGCAATGCACCGTTCAACTCCAAGCCTTTCAGCACGGGCGCGTTCAGTTCCAGGTAGGCCGCGCTCAGGTTGCGCTGACCATCGATCCACAGGGAACCCGTATTGATGATTTCGGCATTCATCACGCTGTCGACCGACTTGATGTACATCTTTTCTTGACGCAATTCAGCGCCAAAAGCGAACGCCAATTGACCGCCAGGCAAGGCCATCAGGTCACCGGTCAGCTTGGCGTCGACGAAGTTGGTCGACAGGTTGGAATCGGTACCGGCGACTGGGAACATGCGGTTCAGCAATTCATCGCTGTTGCCGCCACCCAACTTGTACTCGCCGCTGACAATCGCGGCAGGCAGGCGGTCACGGTGGGCGCCACGGTTGCGCAGCGTACCCTCGCCGCCGGTACGGCCGATGGTGGCTTCCCAGTCATAGGTGCCGATCGTGCCTTCCAGGCCAGCCATGACGCGGTACTGCGTCGCTTTTGCCGGCGATTTCCAATCCAGGTTGGAATCCATGAAGCGATAGTCGAGGCCAACCGGGAAGTTATACGGATTGTAGGCGGAATTGGCCGGCAATTTAGGCTTCTGTACGGTTTGCGATTGCTTTTTGTTGCCGTCGAACCAGGTCCACGGCGAACCGGCAGCCATGCCGAATGGCAATGGCGAGTAATCGGTGCGGGTATCCGAATACGACACTTCGGCGAAACCGCGCGTGGTGTCGCTGAGCTTGAAGTGCAATGCGCTGTACAGATTGACGCGTTCGGCGCCATCCGACACCGGGTTAATGCCGTTCAAATCACTGACGCACAGGCCGGAAGCATTGAAAGTGGTACAACCCTTGACCGCTTGACGCACCTTGCGGCCGCTTTCGTTCAGGTTGCCCGGGAACGAAGTCAGGCTGGGATCGCCGAAGGCGGTAGAAACATATTTTTTGTGCCATTCAGGATACTCGCGCAGCACCTTGCTGAGCTTGTAGCCTTCGCGCTTATAGCCTTCGACGTTGAAGAAAACGTTGTAGCGGTCTTTTTCCAGATCGCCATAGCCAGCCAGCAGGCCAACCGTCGTTTGCTTGCCGATGTTAGGGTCGATGCCCTGCTGATAGTTGGCGCTGGTGCTGACGCCCTGGAAGCTCTTGCGGGTGATGATATTGATCACGCCAGCCAGGGCATCGGAACCGTAGATCGCGGAAGCGCCGTCCTTGAGCACCTCGACGCGGTCGATCACGTCGGCAGGAATGGAATCGAGGTTGACAAAGGTATCTTTGGCGCCATCGGCGAACGGATAATTGGAAACGCGACGGCCATTGACCAGCACCAGGGTGGCGCCGGTGCCCAGGCCACGCATCGATGCGCCGGACGCACCGCGCGCAAAACTGGTGGAGTTGCCGTCATCCTTGATCGCGCCCGTGTCGAACGAGGTCAGCGTATCGAGAATCTGGCGCACGGTATTGGCGCCGGTAGCCTTGATTTCATCGCGGCGCAATACGGTCACCGGCGAGGCAGTCTCGCTATCCAGGCGCTTGATGTTCGAACCAGTCACTTCCACACGTTGCATCACCGGCTCTGCGGCAGCTCCCGTGTTTTGTGCGTGGGCGGAGGTAGCAATGGCGCTCAAAGCAAAAAACACCGCCTTACTAATAGGGCTTAATTTTGGTTTACTCAGCATCATGTTTTAGCAGTCTCAACTTGTAATTTTAATGAACACCAGGCAACTGGATCACAGCAGCTCATGTGGCACTTTTTTGTATCAAAATTTTTGACACAAGTAAGTATCTGTAACAGAAAAAATATTGTCAATTAACATAGTCGAATCCTTAATGGATTGAAGAAAAAACAGTCAAATATTTTTTTTCTGTTGTTTTTTAACATTGGAATTTGGCAATATTTGTCTTTCCTTCGCTATTTCTGCCGCCTCGAGCGGACAACACAGGCCTGCCGCAGCGACGTCGCTCCGGCCGTTTTTCAGCGGCCGGCGAAGGCCATTTCTCCAATGAAAAGACACTGAAAAACGCTGGTACGGGACACCGTCTTGCGCATCGCAATCTCGCCAAGACAATTGCAAAAAAGAAATGAATTGATTTAAAACAATATTTTTAATGGATAACAGGGAAACTATCGAAATGAAATACTGTCCCTGCCCGGCTTTCCGTCAAATATCAATGCTTGCAGGATGAATTGTTAAATCGGCTGCCCGCCGCAAGCGGGCGACGCCAGATACGCGGGGCAAGGCACGGCCACCTTGCAGCGACATGGCTGAACACGAGGCCAGGAGACGGTCCGCGCATGGTGGCAAGATGGCGAGGATGGCCGAAGGAGAAATACGAACAAAAAAAGGGCGGGATGACTTTTCAGTCATCCCGCCCTTTCGAAGAACGGAGCGGCATTGCTGCCGCGATGTTCGCCTTACTATATTAGAACGTGTATGCCAGTCCCAGGCTGAAGAAGCGGCCAACAGCGCCCGCTTGATGCAGCGATGCGTTGTACGAAGTCTGCACGCCCGAATTGCCGTAGGTAGCGACGTCGATAGGTGGAGCCTTGTCGAACACGTTCAGGATCGTACCTTTCAGGGTCAGGTTCGGCGACAGCTTGTACTGCACGTTCAGGTTCGTCACGGTGAACGAAGGTACGTGGCAGTATTGGCTAGGCTGAACCAGGCCGGCAAAGTAGTTGCGGCCGCCAGCGTCGACACCGGTCGAATCGCAGCTGGTGGCATCCACGGATGGATCCAGCGTCGAGAACGAACTGGTGTAGTTCATGCTCGCGGTGACGTCCAGCGGACCACGGGTCCAGTTCAGCGAGAACTGGGCGCGATCTTTCGGATTGCCCGTTGCGCCGCCCACGCCCGACGGGCCCTGGGTACCGGCCAGCTGGTAGCTGACACCATTCACGCTCTGGGTGTAATCGAAGGTATGCGCTGCGCTCAGATCGGCGCGCAGCGTGCCCAGCTCACCCGGCAGACGGAAACGGTAGTTGACGGATGCTTCGATACCGCTGGTGGTGGTTTCACCCGCATTGATGTAACCGGACGTTGCGTACAGGATCGGGCCAACCGGCGACAGCACCGACTTGGTCGTGCCATCGGCTTGCACGGTGTCCATCTGGACCGGCGCGCCGCGAACGAAAGCCGGCACGTAGTTAGGATCGCTGGTTGCGGCGCTGACGATCTGGTTGTTCAGCGTGATCTTGTAGTAATCCAGCGTTGCGCCCAGGCCAGGGACCGGCGCCAGGACGATACCCAGGTCAAACGACTTGGATTTTTCCGGCGACAGATTCTTGGAAGTTTGCTGGACAAACACCGGAGTGAAAGCACAGAAAACTGGCACGCTGCCGACGGCGGTTTTGCTGCCGGTTGGGCACAGGACCGGATCCTTGATCGCGTGGTACTGGAAGAACGAACCGGCACTGCCCGACTCGGCCGGGTTTGGCGCGCGGAAGCCGCGGGCGAAGTTACCGCGCACGGCGAACTGCTTCGTCGGCGTCCACTTGATGTTGGCGGCCGGGGTGAACGAATTGCCGTAGGTGTCGAAGTGGTCATAACGACCGGACACGCCCAGTTCCACGTTCTTGATCGGCGTTGCCTGCAACTCGGCGAAGACCGCCGTATTGGTTTCCGAACCGAACACGAAAGGCGAGGTACTGCCGACCTGGCCGTTTTCGGTCAGCGACGACGGTGGTGCATTCCATTCACGCTTGTGATAGTGCAAACCAGCTGCCAGGACCAGAGGACCGGCGCCCAGTTGCATCAGTTCGCGGCTGGCCGTCGCGTCCAGGTAGTTCAGCTTCGAATCGTTCGTATTCGAGAACGTCGGCGACACGGCAGCGATCTGCTGTGGCGTGTTGCCACCAAGAACGTTGAACGTGCCAGCTTTCAGGGCATTGTACAAAGCGTTGCGGTCGACGTAACCGCTGTAGTCGATGGCGACCTTGGACTCGGTCACGCCGCCAGCGGCGCGAATATCCCAGCCGAAAGCACTGCCGCTCAGGTCCGCCGCGAAGCGGGTAGCCGTGGCGGTATTGGCCGAAGTCTGCGAAGCAGCCGTACCCGGGATGTAACCGTACAGGCGGGCAGCGCCAGGCAAGGTATTGGTGATGCCTGCGCCGACGGCAGCGCCAGGAGCGAACGTGGTGGACGAAATGGCGCCGACGGCAGGACGCAAGGTGCCATCCGGGCTCAGTGCGTTGTTGCCGGCGAAGCTGGCGGTCGAGAAGACCGGCGGCACGCCGCGGTTATTCGTGCTGTCGCGCTTGAAGAACGAGCCTTTGAGGCCCAGTTCCCAATCGCCGCCCAGCTTTTTGGTCACGCCAACGAGAACGTTGATGTTATCGACTTGTGGCTGGATGAAGGACGAATTGTCGGTCACTGCGCACTGACCTGCACGGTACTTGGCGAAGTTGCAGTTCGCATCGAGGAACGTGAAGTTGGCTGCATTGTTGGCGCCGCCTGCACCGCTCGGGTTATACAGGAAAGGCGAGCTGCCCTGCGTCAGGAAGCTGTTCAGCGCGGTTGGCACGCCCAGGGTCAGGTCGTTACCGCCACGGCCACGCCAGTCGCGGTTAGCCCAGTCATTGTTGGCGCGGTCGGCGATCTTGATGGCGCCCTGATGGCGCCACTCGGCAGTAGCGAAGATGTTGTAACCATCGGTATCCAGATCACCAAAGCCGGTGCTCAGGGACGCGCGCTGGGTTGCGCCACCGCCGTGCTGAGTCTTGCCGGCTTCAGCAGCGAAACGGGTGCCCTGGAAGCTTTTCTTCAATTTGATGTTGACCACGCCGGCCACGGCATCCGAGCCATACAGCGACGATGCGCCGGCCTTCAGGATCTCGATGCTGTCGATGGCGTCGAGCGGAATGTTCGAGACGTCGACGAAGGAGCGTTGCGAGTCATCGCCGAGGGCGTATGGGGCCACGCGATGGCCGTCGAGCAATACCAGCGTCGCGCCCACGGTCAGGCCGCGCAGCGAAATACCGGAAGCGCCGTTGGCGAAGGCGCCGCTGAAACCGGTGCCCAGGGTACCAGCGCCGTTGGAGGCCAGGTCGCTCAGCAGTTCAGCGATCGAGGTTTTACCGCTGCGCTGGATGTCCTGCGCAGTGACCACTTGTACTGGCGTGGCGGTTTCGGTATCAGCGCGGCTGATCATCGAACCAGTCACAATGACCCGTTGCACAGGCTCACTTGCGGCTGCTTGTTGCGCCATTGCCGGGGCAATGGCGGCGACGGAGAATGCGCCACTTGCAATGACTTGCAAGATCGCAACTGGCATAGGTTTGATACGTAACTTCATGTAAAAAACTCCTTCTGGGCATGTGCCTGAATTTTTTTGAGGAAACCCCTGGGTAAAGGTTTTCCTGATAAATGTGTCCACACGTTACAAATGTGACGCAGCCATTACATGGAACCATATGGCACGGAGCGATGTCAATTTATTAGGCGAGGGCAATAGCTTTAAAACAACAGGATAATTTCTACAATCACGTTTTACGCCATAGCTTATTCGGAAATAGTGCGTGAACTATCCAAATTAGTGCGCAGCTGCCCTTTTTTGGTGCAATGATATTTACCTTGCAATGCAGCAAAAAACTAATGGTATTTTTACAAAACACTGTTACAACTTTGCATGAAATCACGCTTCTTTACCTGCCTTAACACTTGGTAAAAAAAACCGTTTCCCCCTGTCCCAGTGCGATTGTGCAAATGCAGCAAATGGAAAATTGGCGAGGCCCGTGCGCGGCGCCCTGACGGCGCCGGCGGCGGCCCTGCCGGAATGTTGTTTTTTGGCAGCATCTACATGGCGATGCGCCGCCGGCCGGGCTCTGCAGCCTTCGCCAGCACGGCGTTTCCCGCACCCGGCCGCTACCCGGCAGGGGCGCCACAGGCAATACATTGCCTGCTGGAAGGAGTAAAATGCCGCCTTGCGCCGCGCCATGCGCCGGCTGCCCACTCTCCGCTAGATACGGAGCCCTGCACTTTTCGGATAGACATCATGCTGCGACTCAACGAAGTAAAACTCCCCCTCGAACACGACGAAGCCGCCCTGCCGGCCGCCATCCTGGCCCGCCTCGGCATTGCCGCGGAGGAACTGCTCGGCTTTACCGTCTTCAAGCGCAGCTACGACGCACGCAAGCGCAGCGCCGTGGTGTTGATTTATTCACTGCATGTGGAGGTCAAGAATGAAGCGGCCGTGCTGGCGCGCCTGGGCCACGATATCCACCTGATGCCCGCGCCCGACACCGACTATAAATTCGTCGCCGGCGGCGAGCAGTTGGCCGGCCACAGCAATGAACCGCGCCCCATCGTCATCGGCACGGGCCCCTGCGGCCTGTTCGTGGCGCTGATCCTGGCGCAGATGGGCTTGCGCCCCCTCATCCTGGAACGGGGCAAGCAGGTACGCGAACGCACGGTTGACACCTTCGGCTTCTGGCGCAAGCGCGAACTGAACCCGGAATCGAACGTGCAGTTCGGCGAAGGCGGCGCCGGTACCTTCTCCGACGGCAAGCTGTACAGCCAGATCAAGGACCCCAAGCACTACGGCCGCAAGGTGCTGACGGAATTCGTCAAGGCGGGCGCGCCCGAAGAAATCATGTATGTGAGCAAGCCGCATATCGGCACTTTCCGCCTGGTCAAGATGGTGGAAGAAATGCGCGCGAATATCGAACAGCTGGGCGGCGAATACCGCTTCAGCAGCAAGGTGGTCGATCTCGACATCGAGCCAGGCGCCGACGGCGGCCAGGTGCGCGGCGTGGTGCTGGACAATGGCGAAACCATCGCCAGCAACCACGTCGTGCTGGCCATCGGCCACAGCGCGCGCGACACCTTCGAAATGCTGCACAAGCGCGGCGTGTACATCGAAGCCAAGCCGTTCTCGATCGGTTTCCGCGTGGAACACCCGCAATCCTTGATCGACAGCTGCCGCTTCGGCCCCAGCGCCGGCCACCCGATCCTGGGCGCGGCCGACTACAAGCTCGTGCACCACGCCAGCAATGGCCGCTCCGTCTACAGCTTCTGCATGTGCCCGGGCGGCACGGTGGTGGCTGCCGCCTCGGAACCGGGGCGTCTGGTGACGAACGGCATGAGCCAGTACTCGCGCAACGAGCGCAACGCCAACAGCGCCATCGTCGTCGGCATCACGCCCGCCGACTACCCGGGCGACCCGCTGGCCGGCATCGCCCTGCAGCGCGAACTGGAAGAGCGCGCGTTCGTCCTCGGTGGCGGTAACTACGATGCACCAGGACAATTGGTCGGCGACTTCGTGGCTGGCCGCGCCTCGACGGAATTCGGCAGCGTCGTGCCATCCTACAAGCCGGCCGTGCACCTGACCGACCTGGCGCCATCCTTGCCCGAATACGCGATCACGGCCCTGCGCGAAGCCTTCCCGGCGTTCAACAAGCAGATCAAGGGCTACTACAAGGCCGACGCCGTGCTGACGGGCGTGGAAACGCGCACCTCGTCGCCGATCCGCATCAAGCGACGCGACGACGACCTGCAAAGCCTGAATACGCGGGGACTGTTCCCCGCCGGCGAAGGCGCCGGCTATGCGGGCGGCATCCTGTCGGCGGCCGTCGACGGCATCAAGGTGGCAGAAGCGGTGGCCCTGTCGATGGCGGCGCGCCGCTAGGGCGTGCCCTCCCCGCCCTGCGGCGGGACGAAAAAAAACCGGCACTGAGTGCCGGTTTTTTTATGCCTGCTGCCCCTGCTTAAAACTTGTACGAGGCATTCAGGTAGCCGGTACGGCCACGTGGGTCATAGTAGCGGTCGTCATAGCCGAATTGCTGGCCACGGTTCGCGCCGGACGTCGATGGCACGAATGGCGGGCTCTTGTCGGTCAGGTTCAGCACGCCGGCGGTGAGGACCCAGCTCTTGCTTGGCGTCCACACCGTCTGCCAGTCGAGGGTCGAATAGAAACCCACCTGCATGCGGATCTTTTCCTGGCCCGTCACGGCGCCGGAGGCATCAAGCACGTCGACCGACGTTTCCTGGTCCTTGTAGCCGGACAGGAAGTTGACCGTCAGCGAATTGGCCCAGTTGCCCGTTTTCAGAGTATTCGTCCACTGGCCGCGCGTGCGGAAGGTGACAGTACCGAGCTCGGCGAAGTTACCCAGCGCAGAATAATACTTGCCGTTGCGTTCCAGCTGGATATCCTCGCGCAGCATTTGCGTCGCGTTCAGCTGCGAGGTGAACAGGCCGATACCGGAGCGGTAACGGGCGCTGATATCGATATCGACGCCGGTGGCAAACGACTTGCCCAAGTTCTGGTTGTCGGCCAGGAAGGCCAGGTAGGTAGTGCCGGTGCCCACGTCCTTGTTGACGCCCCAGGATTTCGGGAAGTTGGCCGGATTGGCGAACACCAGCTGCTCGGTCAGCTGACCGAAGGAGTCGCGGATTTGTACATGCCACAGATCGGCGCCCAGGGTGATCGCGCTGAACGGCTCATAACGGAAGCCCAGCGTGGCCTGTTTCGACTTCTCCGGCTGCAAGTTGCGGTTGCCGCCTGCCAACTGGTCGTACTGGTGATTGCCTGGCTGGCATTGCGCGTTGAGGCGCGTGGCGATGGCTTGCAGGGCCGGCGTACACGTGTAATTGTCGCTGGTCACGCCATAGCCGCGTTGCAGGGCGTTGACCTGTGGCACCGTTGGCGCATGGAAACCATTACCGACGGAGCCGCGGATCAGCAAGGTGGGCGCCGGTGTCCACTTGAAGCTGGCCTTGGCCGTGGTGGCGCCGCCAAAGTCCGAGAAGTCATCGAAACGCAGCGCGGCGCCCAGTTCCAGCTCTTTCAGCACGGGCGCGATGACTTCGCCAAAAATACCCTTCGACGTACGGCTGGCGCTGTACGGCTGGCTGCTGGCCGCATCGCCGAAACGCTGGTCGCACTCCAGGCCCGTCGTGCCGCCGCACAAGGTGCCTTTTACCGGGTCGGCCAGGATGCCTTGCGCAAACGGGCTCGGCTTGGCCGAGAATTCCTCGCGGTTGATGTTGGCGCCCATGCCCAGCATCATCGCGCCGCCCGCCAGGCGCCGCAGCTCCGTCGAACCATTCAAATTGATGGTTTGCAGGCGCGAGGTACCGCCATCCCAGTAGCCTGAGAAAGTGGCGTTCTTGATGGCCTCCTGTGCCGCCGTGGACTGTTTGCCCGGACCGACGAAGGGGTCGAGCAAGCCGCTCGACGTGAGGTTGTTGACGGCAATCGCACCAGGATAGCCGGAAATACTACCTTTTACGCGGCTTTCCGAGAAGTTGTACGAGGCGTTGTAATCCCAGCCGGCAGCGATGCCGCGCGTACCGACCACCACGCTGGCGAAGTCGGCCGTATCTTTCGAGGTACGCTGGCCCATGTCGAACAGCCGGTAAAAAGCCGTGCTGTCGCCAGTAATGCCGATTGGCAATAAATACTTGTCATGCAGCGGCGTGCCCGCATCGACGGCGATGGCGCCAGGCACGGGGGCGATACGCGAGGTTTGCTTGGTGCGCGACAACAGCACGTCCGCATACAGTTCGTGGCCGGCAACCTTGAACGTGCCCGAGGCCATGAAGTTGTCGCGCTTGCGTTCCGGATAGATTTCCAGGTCCTTGACGAAATCATAACCGCAGTAATCATTCAACCGCGGGGTGCCGTCCGGGTCTGCATACGGTTCCAGCACGCGGAAAGTCTTGGCGGGGCAGGAGCCGGTGGTTTTTTGATATGGACTGATCAGCTGGCCATTGTCATCGACGGCGTTGGCGGGAATCGGGCTGACCGAGGACTGCTGCTTCTGATAGCGCTTGCCGTTGGCGGAGAATTGCACCTTGCCCGTGCTGGCGAACGAGCGGTCGACCGAAGCGAGCTTGTCGCGCTCGTCGTGGCCAAAGGTCAGCACCACGTTGTAGCCATCCTCGTCCAGGTTGCCAAAGCCCTTGGTGGCGCTGATACGTTTCTCACGCGCACCGTTTTTGGGCGCGGAATAGCCGATGCTCACGTCACCCATCGTTGTATCGTGCTTGGTAATGAAGTTGACCACGCCGGCGATGGCGTCGGCGCCGTACAGGGCGGATGCGCCATCGGTCAGCAGTTCCACCCGTTCGATTGCCGAGATGGGAATCGAATTCAAGTCGAAACCGGCGGCGAAACCGGTCAGCGTCTGGCCGCCGAACTGGGCCAGGCGCTTGCCGTTCAGCAAGACGAGCGTACGCGTCTCACCCACGTTATGCACGGAAATACCGGAGAAACCGAAGGTGCTGCCGCCGACCGAGGAGCTTTCGCTGGTGGCGCCCTGTGCGGAAGAGAGTTTCTTGACCAGATCGGTGACCGAGGTGGCACCCGAGGTGCGGATGGCTTCGGCGGTCAGGACGGTGACCGGCAAAGCGCCTTCGGCGGCGATACGCTTGATCGACGAGCCGGTGACCTCCACGCGCTGTATCTGCGCGTCGGCGCCCTGCGCATCTTGAGCCACCGCAGACTGCGAGGCAACGGACAAGGCCGCTGCCATGCCACCGGCGCAGACAATGCGAACGGCGCGGGAGATGACGGTTTCTTTAAGCATGACGGACCCTTTTCATTTATACGTTATATAAACAGCAGATCTGCTACCGGGACTGCAATCGCAATACGATGCCGTCACAATGGCGAACTCCAGTCGACTGAAAGTTAACTAGACAACTACATAGAATCACGGGGACATTCTTGGTGTCAACAGAACTCACGACGCGTATAGCATGCACACAACATTATGAAAATAAAAACAGAAATCAGGGTACGGATTCCACCAAAGATGGAACCAGCGCAGGTTCCGTCAGTGGACCAGCGGCAGCCTGATTTGTATATGACAGCCGGGAGTGCAGTCGATGGCGCACACCTGGCCACCCAGTTGCTGCACGATGGTGTAGACGATGTGCATGCCCAGGCCGGAGCCGCCCTGGCCCCGCTTGGTGGTGAAGAACGGTTCAAACATGTGTTCGCGCACGGCCGGCGCCAGGCCGATACCGTCGTCGGAAAATTCCAGCAGCAGCCAGCGCAAGGCCGCGTCATCCTCGTCCGCCTCGATGCGCGCGCGGATCGTGATGCGCCCCGGGCCGCCTTGCGGATAGCCATGGCGGGCGCTGTTCATCAGCAGGTTCGACAGGATTTGCGACAGCTTGCCGGCCGCCAGGCGCACCTGGCAATCGGGCGCGATATCGAGTTCCACGCCCAGCGCCGCCTTGCGCAGTTCCGGACTGTGCGCCGACACCAGGCCGTGCACGTAGTCGTGCAGCGCCAGGTCGGCCACGTACTCGCTGACCTGGTCCACGGCCAGCTGCTTGAAATTGCCGATCAGGTCGGCGGCGCGCGCGAGGTTGCGCTCGATCAATGCCGCCGCGCCTTTGAGGGATTCGGCAATGTCGATCAGTTCGGCACGGCTGACCTTGGCGCCGCCCAGCAGCTGCACCAGCTGGTCGGCATAGCTGCCCATGCTCGACGCGGCCGTCAGCGCCACGCCGATGGGCGTGTTGACTTCATGCGACACGCCCGCCACCAGCGAACCGAGGGCCGCCATCTGTTCCTGCTCGATCAGGTTGGCCTGCGCCGCCAGCAGCGACTCGGTGCGCACGCGCACGATTTCTTCCAGCTGCTGCGTGCGCTCCTGATGCTGCAGCTCGGCCGCGCCGCGCGCCGAGAAGATCGACAACAGCAACAGCGCCAGCAAGCGCTTGTTTTCATCGATGGGACGCGTGTCGATGGCCGACAGGATGCCCAGGGTCTTGCCATCGGTATCGATCAGCGGCATGCCGACATAGCTTTCCGCATGCATGTCGACGAGCAGGGTATCGAGTGGAAAGCGACGCTGGATATCGCTGCCGTGAAAACACATGCTCTGGCAGGTCACGTCCTGGCAAGGCGTGTGCTGCAGGCTATATTCGATGTTCGGCTGGTAGCCGTCGCCGCCCCACAGGGCCAGGGTGCGGATGCCTTCGCTGCCGTCGTCCATGCGCACCAGGCGCCCGGCGATCACATAGTGCACGTCGAGCGCTTCGGCCAGGTCCTTGACGAGGATGCGCAGGAAGTCGTCGCCACGGGCGTGCGCCGTCGAGGCGGTGATCGAGCGCAGGGCCGCCTCCGCCAGGGTGCGCCGCTGCTCGGGATCGAACAGGGGTTCTTGCGAATTCACATCGAACAACGGAATACTCATGAATGCTCCTGCGCGGCACGGGAAGCGCAGGCAAAGCTGCCGGCGCGGCGATCCTCAGCAAAGGCCCGAGTCAACGGACTTGCCGCGATTGTACCCCTGGCTATTGTTTAATAATACAGATACACAGGAAATTTTTATAGCCAGCCGGAACGCTTGAACAAGTAATACATATAACCGCAGACACAGCTCATCACTGCCACGGCGGCCGGATAGCCATAATGCCAGTCCAGTTCCGGCATGAACTTGAAATTCATGCCCCAGATGCCGGCAAACGCGGTAAACACGGCGAAAATGGCGGCCCAGGCCGCCAATTGCTTGTTCACTTCGCTCTCGTCGATGGCCACCATCGACAGATTCACCTGGATGGCCGTGCTGATCGTATCGCGGATGGTATCGAGCGTGCCGTTGATGCGCGCCAGGTGATCGTGCACGTCGCGGAAATACTCCTGGGTATCGTGGCACAGCGGCGGCACGCGCCCGCCGTGCAGCTTGCCCACCGCTTCCATCAGGGGCGCCACCACGTGGCGCAAGACCATGACCTTGCGTTTCAATTGATACAGCCGCTCGATATTGTCGCGCTCGGTACCACGGTCGAAGATGCGGTCCTCGATCAGTTCCAGCTCCGATTCCAGCGCGTCGAGCACGGGAAAGTAACGGTCGACGACGGCGTCCATCAGCGCGTACAGCACGAAGGCCGAGCCCTGGCGCAGCAGATGCGGTTCGCGCTCGGCACGCGCGCGCACGCCGAGGAAACCTTGCGAGCTGTTGCTGCGCGACGACAGCACGTAATTGGCGCCGACAAAGATGTCGACTTCGCCCAGCACCAGTTCATTCTCGACCATTTCCACGGTTTTCACGACGGCAAACAGGGAATCGCCGTATTCCTCGATCTTCGGGCGCTGGTGGCCCCGCTGCGCGTCTTCCACCGCCAGTTCGTGCAGGCAAAACTCGTGCTGCATCTGTTTCAGCTCGTCCGGCGTGGCGTCGAGCAGGGCCACCCAGACGAAGCAATCGGGGCGCTCGACGTAATCGCTGATATCGTCGATCGGCAAGTCGGCCAGTTTTTTGCCATCCTGGTAGGCCACGCAGTTTATGAGCATACAGTTCCACAATCAAATGAAGACCGGACGAAACAGTCCGGCAGGCGTCAGCTTACCTTATCGCCTGCTGTGGGTGTTGTAGCGTGCAAAGAACACCGCAAGAAAAAACGGACGGGGGAGCCCCGCCCGGCAATACGTCAATCGTCCTTGGCGCCGTCGATGCCCAGTTCCGAGATCTTGCGGGTGATGGTGTTGCGGCCGATGCCCAGGCGCACGGCGGCGTCGTTCTTGCGCCCGTGCGTATGCTTGAGCGCCGTCTTGATCAGGGCCGATTCGAATTGGCGCCCCAGCACGGCCATGACTTCCTGCTGTCCCGCGCCCAGCATGCCGGCCGCCTGCAATTCCAGCAAGCCGATCCAGCCCGGCGGCGCGCCGTTGGCGGGCGCGGCCGCTTCGAACACCTGGCCGCCTTGCTGGTGAGCAACAGCTGGCGATGCAGTCTCGCCCGCCGCCGCGGTGGCAGCGCCATCACCCTGCCCCTGCGTCAATTCCAGCGGCAAGTCCTTGATTTCCACCGTCTGGCCCGGCGCCATCACGGTGATCCAGTTGCACAGGTTTTCCAGCTGGCGCACATTGCCAGGCAAATCGAGGCTGCTGAGGAACTGCATCGTCGGCTCGCTCATGCGCTTGGCTTCCACGCCCAGCTGGCGCGCGCTTTGCACCAGGAAGTGGCGCACCAGAATGGGGATATCCTCGCGCCGCTCCCGCAAACTGGGCAGGCGCAGGCGGATCACGTTCAGGCGGTGATACAAGTCTTCGCGGAACAGGCCGTCGCGCACGCGCTGCTCCAGGTTCTGGTGCGTGGCCGTAATCACGCGCACGTTCGCCTTCATGGGCTGGTGCCCGCCGACACGGTAGAAATGCCCGTCGGACAGCACGCGCAGCAAGCGCGTCTGCAGGTCAAACGGCATATCGCCGATTTCATCGAGGAACAGGGTGCCATTCTCGGCTTGTTCGAAGCGGCCCCGGCGCGTCGTCTGCGCGCCCGTAAACGCCCCCCGCTCATGGCCGAACAGTTCCGATTCCAGCAAATCCTTCGGGATGGCCGCCGTGTTCAGGGCGATGAACGGCTGCGCCGCGCGCGGGCTGTGCTTGTGCAGCGCGCGCGCCACGAGTTCCTTGCCGGAACCGGATTCGCCCGTGATGAGCACCGTCACGTTCGATTGCGACAGCCGGCCGATGGCGCGGAAGACTTCCTGCATGGCCGGCGCCTGGCCGAGGATTTCCGGCGTTTCCGACGGGCCGGACTCGACGCTGGTCTCGCGCAGGCTTTCTTCCAGCGCGCGGCGGATCAGCTCGACGGCCTTGTCGATGTCGAAGGGCTTGGCCAGGTATTCGAAGGCGCCGCCCTGGAAGGCCGCGACGGCCGAATCGAGGTCGGAAAAGGCCGTAATAATGATGACCGGCAAGCCGGGAAAGCGCGACTTAACCGTCTGCAACAATTCCAGGCCGGATGCGCCCGGCATGCGGATATCGGACACGAGCACTTGCGGCGTGTCAAATTCCAGGGCGGCGATGGCGTCGCGCGCATTGGCAAAACTCTTGGTGGCGAGATTTTCCCGCGCCAGGGCTTTTTCCAGCACCCAGCGGATTGATTCGTCGTCGTCAACTATCCAGATTGGCTTCATTAGTGTGTGCGTCCCGCAATGGATTTCATGGGTGGGATACTTCCTCGCTTATGGCAAGGGGAGAACGATCCTGAAATCGGTGTATCCAGGCCGGCTTTCGCACTCGATCACGCCCAGGTGCTGTTGCACGAAGGTTTGCGCCAAGGTCAGTCCCAGTCCGCTGCCGCCTTCCCTGCCCGACACCAGCGGGTAGAAAATCCGGTCGCGGATCTGGGGTGCGATGCCCGGTCCATTGTCAATGATATGCAAGTCTAATGCCAGGTTGTAGCGGACCTTGGCCAGGGTCACTTGGCGCGCCACGCGCGTCTTGAAAATCAGCTCAGCATCGCCCGCTTCGATGCGCTCGGCCAAGGCTTGCGCCGCGTTATGGGCAATGTTGAGCACGGTCTGTATCAATTGTTCCTTGTCGCCGCGAAACTCGGGGATCGAAGCGTCGTAATCGCGCGAAATGGTCAGGCCGCTGGGAAACTCGGCCAGGATCAGGCTGCGGACCCGTTCGCACACTTCGTGGATATTCACGTCGCCCACGATGTGCGGGCGGCGGTGCGGCGCCAGCAGGCGGTCGACCAGCGTCTGCAGGCGGTCCGCTTCCTTGATGATGACTTGCGTGTATTCGCGCAGCTCGCTCAGGTGCAGGGCCGGCAATTCCAGTTCCAGCAGCTGGGCCGCGCCGCGGATGCCGCCCAACGGGTTCTTGATTTCATGCGCCAGGTTGCGGATCAGCTCCTTGTTGACCTGGCTCTGGTCGAGGATGCGCTCCTCGCGGTCGAGTTTTAATTGCTGCACGTTTTCGCGCAGCTCGATAAGCACGCCGTCGCTAGGCGCGTCGAGCGCGCTGACAATGCTGTGCACGCGCAGCGGCTCGCGCCCCAGGCGTTCCAGGCTCAGGTCCTGGCGCAAATCGGAAAATTTATGTTCGAGCGCCTGCGCGCAGATGCCGGCCAGCTCGTCGGGATTCAGGAACAGCGCCGTCAGTTTTTGCCGCGACAGAGCCTTTAATGAGCTTTCCAGCAGGTTTTCCGCCGCCGCGTTGGCATAGCTGATGCGGCCGTCGCCGTCGAGCAGGATCACGGCCGAGGCCAGCAAATCAAGGCCGGCCAGGTGGGCCGGGCGGCTGGAATGGTTGTCTAGTGTCATGTGCTTTACCGAATATTCGCGATCTCGCGTTTCAGGGCCTCGACGTTCTGCTGCGTCCGGCTGATGTTGTCCTTCAGTTGCGCCACCCGTTCCTGGTATTTCGCATAGTTACGCTCGTTGCCCTGGCGCTCAGGTTGTCCGCCGTTAAATTCGAGGCGCTGCGCCGCCAGTTTCTGCTCTTCGCTGCGCAATTCGTCCTGCAGGATCTGGCGCCGGTCCAGGTCGCGCGCGCGCTGTTCGGCGCCATCGACCTTGGGAAACGCGCCGGCGGCCGGCGCCGGTGTCCCGGCCGCCTGCATGGCGGGCCGGGCAGGCGCGCCGGCCAGCGGCCCCGTCTTGCGGGGCGGCTCCGTCAGGGCGCCCGGCAAATCGAGCAGCTGGCAATGCGCGCCAGCCCGCTTGTCCGTGTACGTCTTGTGTCCTTGCGCATCGGCGCACACATACAACTGCCCGTGCGCCTGTGCCGCCGCGCCCAGCAATCCTGCCATCAGCGCCATTCTGTAATGCTTGGTCAATCTCTACTCCTGTCGGCACATGCCGCATCGTTCCTGGGCCGACTATACAACACCGCACCGGCGCCGCCTTGGCGCAAAGCATAAAAAAACGCGGGCAAGACCGATCGCCTCACCCGCGTTTCTATTCACTACCGGCACATTGCCGGCATGGCGCCATTACAGCGAGTAGTACATGTCGAACTCGGCAGGATGCGTGGTCATGCGCATGCGCTGCACGTCCTGCATTTTCAGTTCCAGGTACGCGTCGATCATCGAATCGCTGAACACGCCGCCGCGGGTCAGGAACTCGCGGTCCTTGTCCAGCGCGTCGAGTGCTTCTTCCAGCGAAGCGCACACGGTAGGGATCAGTGCGTCTTCTTCCGGCGGCAGATGGTACAGATCTTTCGAGGCGGCTTCGCCCGGATGGATCTTGTTGGCAACGCCGTCCAGGCCAGCCATCAGCAGTGCGGCGAAGCACAGGTACGGGTTCGCCAGTGGATCCGGGAAGCGCGCTTCGACGCGGCGGCCTTTTGGATTGGCCACGTGCGGGATACGGATCGAGGCGGAACGGTTTTTCGCCGAGTATGCCAGTTTCACCGGCGCTTCGTAGCCTGGTACCAGACGCTTGTACGAGTTCGTGCCCGGGTTGGTGATCGCGTTCAGTGCCTTGGCGTGCTTGATGATGCCGCCGATGTAGTACAGGGCGAAATCGGACAGGCCGGCATAGCCGTCGCCAGCGAACAGGTTTTTGCCATCTTTCCATACGGATTGATGCACGTGCATGCCCGAACCGTTGTCGCCAACGATAGGTTTCGGCATGAAGGTGGCGGTCTTGCCATAGCTGTGCGCCACGTTCCACACCACGTATTTCAGGTTTTGCGTCCAGTCTGCGCGCTCGACCAGGGTCGAGAACTTGGTGCCGATTTCATTCTGACCGGCGCCGGCGACTTCGTGATGATGTACCTCAACCGGGATGCCCAGCGATTCCAGGATCAGGCACATTTCCGAACGCATGTCCTGGAAGCTGTCCACTGGTGGCACGGGGAAGTAGCCGCCCTTGACGGTAGGACGGTGGCCGCTGTTGCCGCCTTCGATATCCTTGCCGGTCGACCACGAACCTTCGTCCGAACCGATCTTGACGAAGCAGCCCGACATGTCGATCTTCCAGCGCACGCTGTCGAAGATGAAGAATTCCGGCTCAGGGCCGAAGTAGGCGGTGTCGCCCATGCCCGACGATTTCAGGTAGGCTTCGGCGCGTTTCGCGATCGAGCGCGGGTCGCGGTCATAGCCCTTGCCGTCCGACGGTTCGATCACGTCGCACTGCATGAACAGGGTCGTTTCTTCCATGAACGGGTCGATATTGGCCGTGTTTGGATCCGGCAGCAAGATCATGTCGGACGCTTCGATACCTTTCCAGCCAGCGATCGAAGAACCGTCAAAGGCGTGGCCCGACTCGAATTTGTCCATGTCGAAGTGCGACACGGGAACCGTCACGTGCTGCTCTTTACCACGGGTATCAGCAAAGCGGAAATCAACGAATTTGACTTCGTTTTCTTCTACCATCTTCAAGACTTCTGCGGCTGTCATTGCCATGCGTATCTCCTAAATGAATGTGGGGTGAGCCGACCTTAGTGCGTCTGGGCTGATGAAGCGAAGCAAACATTGCGTGCCACCAAAACTCATAAGGATCATAGCAGATTCCATGCCAGCCCCCGGAGCCGCCTGGCGCCAGCGGCAAAATCACTGCCATCCCAGTGAAAGTTTTCCTGCCCGCGATTTTCCTGCCGAGTTTGCGTCAAATCAAGAATGCACTATGCAAGTGCAAAAAACGAATAACGCACCATTATCGTGCATTTTGTGCGCATTCTTGAAAAATGCCTCGTTGT
Organism: Janthinobacterium sp. GW822-FHT07A03; assembly: GCF_058798815.1. Classification (NCBI taxonomy): domain Bacteria; kingdom Pseudomonadati; phylum Pseudomonadota; class Betaproteobacteria; order Burkholderiales; family Oxalobacteraceae; genus Janthinobacterium; species Janthinobacterium sp. GW822-FHT07A03. Next base: position 464,632 of record NZ_JBXAKW010000004.1, read on the forward strand.
GGTGCGTCCGCCGTGCACCGTGGTTTCCCGTTTGCGGGGCGCGGACGGCGCACTATAATCGTACACACCATCCCACTTTCATCGAGGACGCCATGACTACCGCCGCCGACATCCTGACCACCGCCCGCAGCCGGGCCAATGAAGGTACGCCGTATGCCGGCGCCGTCACGCCGCAGGAAGCGTACGAGCTGCTGCAACTGGACGCAGCCGCCAAGCTCATCGACGTGCGCACGAATGCCGAGCGCGACTGGGTCGGCCGGGTCGACATCGCCGATACCCAGCATGGTGCGGTGCAGTGGGCCACCTACCCGGGCGGCGTGCCGAATCCCGACTTTCTTGCGCAGCTGGCGGCCCAGGCCGGCAAGGACGAGGTGCTGCTGTTCCTGTGCCGCTCGGGCGTGCGTTCGCGTCATGCCGCCAAGCTGGCGACCGAGCACGGCTATATCAACTGCTTCGATATCCTTGAAGGGTTTGAAGGCGACAAGGATGCGGACGGCCACCGCAAACAGATCGGCGGCTGGTGCAAGGCCGGGCTGCCGTGGCTGGGCGCCTGACGCTGGCCGCCTGACTATCTGAACAGTGTTTGATCTGGCGGGCCACGCGATGGCCCGTCATCGGCTACAACCATCCATGCGCGCCCGATTTTTTCAACTGCGGCGCAAATTCTCCTTGCGAATATGTACCTTATATAGTACAACGTAGAGGTGCGTCATGGATGCTTCCGGCCTGCGGCAGATTACCCTGCTGTTCTACGCGAACGGCAATGGCGGCGAGCCCGTGCGCGACTGGCTCAAGTCGCTCCCCATCGAGGAACGCCATGTGATCGGGCAAGACTTGATGCATGCGTAATGGCGCTGGCCCGTGGGCATGCCCCTCTGCCGGCATCTCGGGCACGGCCTGTCGGAAGTGCGCAGCAACTTGCCCGGCAAGCGCATTGCGCGCGTGCTGATCTGCCATCACGGCGATTGCCTGGTGGCGCTGCACGGCTTTATCAAGAAAACCCGGACGACGCCGGAAGACGACCTGGCGCTGGCCCGCAAACGCTACAAGGAACTGACATGAACGCCACCGCTCCCCACCTCGGCAGCAGCCTCGACGATTTTTTAAAAGAGGAAGGCATCTTCGAGCAAACGCAAACCCGCGCCATCAAGGAAGTGATCGCCTGGCAACTGACGCAGGCAATGCAGGCTCAATCGCTGTCGAAGACGCGCATGGCGGCCCTGCTGCAGACGAGCCGCTCGCAGCTCGACCGCCTGCTCGACCCCGGCAGCGACGTGACCCTGTCGACCCTGGAGCGGGCCTCCACGCTGCTCGGACGCAAGCTGTCGGTCACCCTCGTCTAAACTACCTCGGGCTGTTCGCCCATCAAGGTCAAGATGCGCTTGCGCACGAAATTGATGTGGCTGCGCAAGCCATACAGGCCATCGGCAAACGACAGGGGAATCGAGATCTGGTTGACCATGTCCTCGATCTGGTCCAGCCGCTTCAATTGCTCCGCATACACTTGTGCGCGCTGCGCTTGCGGCACGTCTTCCAGCGCCTGCTCCACCGTGCGCAGCTGGCCATACCAGCGGTACACGCGCGAGCGGATGCGCCACACGTACAGGGGCGGCACCACGCGCGACAGGGGCAGAATCAAGGCGCCGAGCGCCACCACCAGCACCCACATGCGGTCGAAGAAATTAGCCAGCCAGAAACTCATATAGCGCTGCAGCACGGGCGCGCCATCCTTGTAGAATTTCAGCGCTTCGGGCGCGACGGGAATTTCCGTGTAGCGCGCGGACGGGAATTGCCCCTGCTGCTGGAACCAGCCCGTGCCGCCATGGATGCCTGCCGCCGCCTGCACGAACAGGTCGACCAGGGCCGGATGCAAGTCTTCGCGCGCAACCAAGGTGGCGGTCGGCGCGATCAGGTGATAATCCTGCGCCGGGATATTTTTGCCCAGGTCGACTATGCCGCGCGGCAAGACGACATGCGTGAGGAAAGGCAAGCGCCGCGTGTACGCTTCCGCTTGCGAAAAATCAAACAGCTTGATGCCCGGCGTTTGCAGCAGCATCTGGATCAGCGGCGCTTCCGGCGCCGAGCTGAACACCAGGCCGTCGATGCGCCCTTCCAGCAGCTCCACCGTGGCGGGCGTGTTTTGCAAGGCACTGACGGTCAGCTCGTTCGCTTCGACGCCATTCACGGACAGCAACTGCCGGAACAGGCTGGGCACGCCCGTGCCTTCCGGCCCCAGGTTGATCTTCATGCCCTTCAATTGCGTCAGTTCCGTCACCGCCTTGTCTTCGCGCAGGAACAGCCAGACGGGTTCCGTAAACAGGCTGCCCAGGGATATGAGGCCATGACGCTCGGCATCGGCGTGTTCCGTCGAGCCGCTTTGCACGAAGGCGATATCGGTCTTGCCCGCGTTCAGGCGCTGCAGGTTTTCCTGCGAACCCAGCGATGGCTGCAAGGTCACCTTGATGCCGTGCTTGGCCAGGGTAGCCGCGTATTTCTTGCCGAACTCTTCATACGCGCTATTGTCCTGCCCCGTCGACAGGCTCACCTGGCGCGGTGGGGCCGGGTCGACCAGCCAGTAGGCAAGCGCGCAAAACGCGCCGACGAGCAGCAAGGTCGGACCGGCGGTGGCGAGGAAATCGCGCACGGAAAAGCGGCTGAACGCGAGGATTTTGGACATGTGGTGGCGCATAGGTTTCATGGGTGGCTACGATGCCAAGAAAACCTCAACTATGCAAGGCACTTTCACATGCGCGGCGTGGCCAAATCCGCTACAGTGGCAGATCAACCACCTGCCCTCTGGAGCCCTGCATGCTGAAAATTCTTGGAAAAGCCGCCTCGATCAACGTCCGCAAAGTCTTGTGGACGTGCGAAGAACTCGACCTGCCGTACGAACGCGAAGACTGGGGCAGCGGCTTTCGCACCACCGACGACCCGGCCTTCCTGGCCCTGAACCCGAACGCCATGGTGCCCGTGCTGGTGGACGGCGACCTGGTGCTGTGGGAATCGAACACGATATGCCGCTACCTGTGCGCGCAGGCGGGCCGCGACGACTTGCTGCCAAGCACGCCCCGCGCCCGCGCGGAAGTGGAAAAATGGATGGATTGGCAGATGGGCGATTTGAACAACAGCTGGCGCTACGCCTTCATGTCGCTGGTGCGCCACAGCCCCGCGCACCAGGATGCGGCGCAGCTGGCGGCCGGTATTGCCGGATGGAACAAGATGATGGGCGTGCTGGAACAGCAGCTGCAGCGCACTGGCGCATTCGTCTGCGGCGAACAGTTCACGCTGGCCGATATCGTGCTGGGCCTGTCCGTCAAGCGCTGGCTGATGGCGCCCCTGCAACGTCCCGAGTATCCCGCCATTGCCGCGTATCACGCGCGCCTGGAAGATAAAACGGCCGTGTTTGCCGGCTAATCGAGTTCGATGGCCTCGACCGTGCCGCCGATGACATAGCAATCGCCATCGCGGCGCACTTCGTCCACGGACGTCGGATCATCGTGCGTGTACGTGCCGTCGACATCGACGCACCAGTCGTCGCCAAAACGCAGCAGCTTCACGCCGCAGCAGATGCGGTTGATGAATTTGCCCGGCGTCCGGACCAGCACTTCGCGCACGTCGCCCACCGTGATGGCCACCTGGCGCCAGACATTGCCGTCCAGCGCATGATTTCTTGCGTACAACACGATGCGCACGGCTTGCACGCCGCGCGGCCCATACACGTGCTCGAATGATACGAGCGCGCCATCGTCGAAGCGATGATATTGCGCAAAGATGTGCTGGATTCTTTCCATAGCTTCTTTCTCTTCCATAAAAAAACCGGCCAATTCAGGCCGGCTTTTCATTGCAGCAACGATTTAATTCGTGCACTGCTTGGCCACGCCCTCGGCGGGCGCGGGCGGCTCGATCAGCGGCATCAAACTCGGCGCCAGCGACACGAGCAGTTGCACCGGCAAGGCGCTGGTGAAATCGTAATTCTTCGATTCCGGCCCGCGCACATACGCCGTCATGCTGCCATAGAAGCGCTCGCCGATATTGAACACGAACGTGGCCGAACGGTTCACATAGCGCGACTCGATCAGGCGGCCGCCGGCGCCATACACGTCGAAGCGCTGGTCGCCCGTGCCCGTCTTGCCGCCCATGGGGATCGGCACGCCGTCGGCGCCGACAAATGCCGTCTTCGCCCGTTTCGCCGTGCCGTCCGACACGACTTCGCGGATGGCCTTGGCGACGGCCTTGGCGACGTCCGGCGACAACACCTGTTCCGCTTCCACCTTCGTGCCCCGCTTGACCATGGTGTCATACGGCGTGTTGGCGGCGAAATGCATGGAATCGATGCGCACGCTCGGCTTGCGCACGCCATCGTTGATGATGATGCCCATCAACTCGGCCAGCGCGGCGGGACGGTCGGCCGACGCGCCCAGGGTGGTCGCATACGACGGCACCAGCGAATCAAACGGGTAGCCCATCTTCTTCCACTGGCGGTGGATTTCCAGGAAGCCTTCCACTTCCAGCAAGTTGGCGATGCGGCGGTCCTGCGCATGCTTGCGGTGCGTGTTGAACAGCCATTTGTACACTTCCTGGCGTTCCTTCTCGCTGGCCGCCACCATCTGCGTCAGGGTGGAACCTTCGTGCTGGCGCAGATACGCCACCATCCACAGTTCCAGCGGATGCACATTCGCCAGATAGCCACGGTCGGCCAAGGACCAGTTTTCCATCGCGTACTGCTGGTACATCTTGGCGACGCGCTCGGGCGGCACTTCGTTTTGCGACGGCAAGTTGGCGTTGAGGAAATCGCCGAATTCCGCCACCGTGCCCTTGGGATTGATGGTGCGGAAGATATTCGCCAGGCGCACGGGCGTCGGGCGGATGCTGGCCAACAAAATCTTTTCCTGCTCGTCAACGCTCTTGCCGCGGTACTTCTGGTAGAAACGGTGCAGGAATTCGCGCCCTTCCTTGTCGGCAAACCGGCTCAGGTACTGGGCCCGGCGCGGATCGTCCGCATCCGCCAGCAGCGAGGCCGAGGAATCGGGACGCGAGAACATATAGTAGCGGGCCACGTCGCGCATCAGGCGCACGAAGACCAGGTTGGTCGACTGGCGCAGCGCCTGCTGCACCGTCATGATGCGGCTGTCGTCGAGCTTGGAGAAGTTGCCGAAATGGTGCAAGCCGCCGCCCGTGAAGAAGCCTTCGCCCGGGTTGCCCGAATATTTGCGTTCCATGGCGGCCGCCAGCATGGCCGGCAGGTTGCGCGCCTCGCCGAGCGGCAATGGTTTCAGATAGGCAATCGCCCACTGCGACAGCATGTCCTTCGGATCGACGGCAATCTTGCCCAGCTCGGCGGCGCCCATGCCGCTATAGCGCTGGTGCAGCTGGTCGATGATGTCCAGATACGTCACCAGGGTGCGCAGCTTGGCCGTGGAACCGAGGTCCAGCTTGGCGCCTTCGTTGATGTCGAGCGGCTGGTCGAAATTATCCGTCTGCACACGCAGCAAGTTGGCCTGGTCGCCCTTTTGCAGCAAGGTAAAGCTGTAGACCACGTTGGCGGGGTCGCCATTGCCCAGCATGCCCTTGCCCGTCAGGCCCGCCGCTTTCGCCACTTCCGGGTCGCGCAGCTCGCGCAAGACCTTGGTGACGGCGTTTTGCGCCTGCGCGTCGAGCGTGCTGACCACTTTCAGGTCCAGGCGGTCGAGGTTGTACAAGCGCGGATCGCCGAGCATGCTGGCCAGATGATTGCGCACGGCATTCGAGGCCTTGCGCGTGACGAACGAGGTCGACGCTTCCGATTGCACGCCGGACGCCGTCGATGGACGCAGCTTCTCGGCGATGGCCGTATCGCGCAGCTGCGGCGAGATCACGCCCGCCTGCGCCAGCAGGCGCAGATGGCTGTTGGTCAGCACTTCCAGGTCGGCGCCGCCTGCCACCAGGTAATGCGAGGGACGGCGCTGCGCGATCAGCAGGCTCAGCGCCTGCTTGTAGGCCAGCGCGCTGCCGGGCTGATCCATTTTTCCACTGAGCAATGTTTTCACTTCGGCAAATGGACGGCCATACCAGACCCACATGCCGTCGCCGATACCGTTGACTTCGCCAAAACCGCTCTTTGCCGACAGCGGCACGGTATTGAGGTAGTTGACGACGATCTTGCGCCGCGCTTCCATGGTATTTTCGCCATCCTGGTACGAGCGCAGGCTGGCCGAAATCATCTGCAGCAGCTTGTCCTGCATGGAACTGGTGCGGCCGTCCTCGGAATGCCGGTATTTCTCGATCTGCGTGGCCAGGGTGCTGCCGCCGCCACCGCGGTGGCCGCCGAACAGGTTCAGCGCCTTGTCGAGGATGGCCTTGCTCAGGCGGTCCCATTCCACGGCGGGATTGCGCTCGGGCGTGCCCGGGTCGAGCAATTCCCGGTTTTCGATGAACAGCAGGCTTTGCACGAGCGCGGGCGGCGCTTCGGCAAAGCCGTCGAACATGCGTTCGGGATAGCTGGCCGCGAACAGCGGTGCGGCGCGGCAATCGAGGATGGTCAGGCCCGCGCGGTTTTTCTCGTGATACGTGGCAAAGATGCCCCGGTCGACCAGTTGCACCATTTTCGGCGACATGCGCGCCTGCGCCGTGACGGCATAGTCGCGTGCGTTGAGCTTGGTGATGAAGTCGGGCAAGCTGGCATAGCCGAGCCGCTCGTCATACGGGCCGTGCTGCGGATAGCGGATGGCGCCCGCCGGTGCAGGGCCAGGCTCGACCTTGAACGCCAGCTGGCGGTCCAGGCGGGTGAAAAACTCGGCCTGCAGGGCCGAGGTGCGCACTTCGCGCATGACGAACCACGCCACGCCGGCGATCAGCGCCAGCAAGATGATGGCAAAGATCGGCCAGATGCGCGAACGGCGCCTCTTCGGCGGGCTCGCCGGCGGCGGCGACTCGGCGCCCGTGTCGGGCAGTGGATCAGAGGGGGGCCGCTCTTGCGCGGCCAGATTGACGCCTGTGTCTTTCATGGGATGCTGGGGTAAGGTTGGGTTTGGACGGCGCGGAAAAGGCGGCAGCGATGCCGCTCCGCGCAGGATAAGACGAGGGCCAGCCAGGGCCGGTCACAACAAAGCTTGCTTAACATGATGTCCATACCGGTGAATCAAAAAAACACGCTACTGCACAGGCAGGCAACCCCGCGTTTGACACGCAAGGCCCCTGTTCACCATTCCACCACATCGGCATGAGAACGACTGACGAGCGCGCACAAAAATCTTGCTTCATTGAAGATTTTCGCAAAAAAACAACGTCTTGGAATGTACGCTGGCGTACATAGATGCATGGCGGGCTGGACGCCAGCGAAAAAGCCGCCGGCGCCGGGCTGGCTGCATGTCAGATGGTGGTGTATTCCGCCTGCAAGGTATCGAGGGCGGCGCACATCTCGGCAAAGGCGGCTGCCGCCTGCGCGGGCTCGCCCTTGACGCCCAGCTCGATATGCCGGCGCGTCTGCGCATCGCCCACGCTGGGCAGGCTGAACACCTTGATCAGCGGAAACTCCGCTTCCAGGCGCACCATCAGCGGCGTCAGCAGCGATTCGGCCGTTTCGTACACGAGCAAGGCATGTTCCGCATGCGGCACCTGATTGAACAGGTGGGCATAATGCGTATCGAGCACCCATTCGATCATGGGCCAGGACATGACGGGAAAGCCCGGCACGAAATAATGTTCGCGCACGGCAAAGCCGGCAATCTTGTTGTACGGATTCGGAATCAGCTCGGCGCCTTCGACAAATTCCGCCATTTTCAGGCGGTGCAGGTTTTCCGGCGAGTTCAAATCGGCCGGCACGCCCGCCTCCTCGCCCATTTCCGTGATCCGTTGCTGGATATTGGCCTTGCCCTGCGGATGCAGCACCAGCGGCAAGCCCAGTGCATCGGCCGCCGCCTGGCGCGTGTGGTCGTCCGGCGTGGCGCCGATGCCGCCAAAGCTGAAGACGATGTCGCCGCTGGCAAAGCTGCGCTGGAGCAAGGCGACCAGGCGGGCCGGTTCATCGCCCACGTATTCCGCCCAGCTCAGCTGCAAGCCGCGTGCCTTGAGCATGCTCACGACTTTCGGGAAATGCTGGTCAGTGCGCTTGCCCGACAGGATTTCGTCGCCAATGATGATCAATCCGATAGCCATGAAGCTCCCTCGTAGAATGCAATAAGAATGGTCAGGCGTCCGCCGGCGCCACGTCGGTCATGCCGCGTACGCCCCGCAAACGCGCCAGTGCTTCCAGGCAGTAATACTGGAACCACAGACCCGTAAAGATAAAGATCAGCACATACAGCCAGATGGCGAACGCCGCCAGGAAGGGGAAGAACACCACCGACATCACGCCGCCCATCCACAGCATGCCGGGCACGGCGCCGGCTGCGCCGGACACCATGCCGATGGCCAGCAGGGGCCAGCGCTGCGTGCGCATGATGGCGTGGCGCTCTTCCACGCTGGCGTAATCGGCCATGGCGTCATACGCCATCACGCGGTACGTCAGCCAGCCCCACAGCACGGCTTGCCCCACCAGTGCGGCCGGCGGAAACGCATACAGGGGCAGCATGAGCGCCCAGACGATGATGAACAGCAAGAACGTGGCCAGGGAAGTGCCGACGCTGCCCAGCAGGCTGCCGCCATGTTTCTTTTCCAGCTGCGGAAAGTGCCGCCCGCCAATATGGCGGCCGATGGCCGGCATGGCGAACAGGCCCATGAAGATCAGCGCCGTCAGGATCATCAGCGGCAGCAGCATGAACATGGCGATCAGGGGCACGATCACCGCTTTCAGCATGCCCAGGCCGAAGGCGGCCAGTACCTGGCCGCTGGTGCGGAAGAAATCATATTGCGTGAACAGCGCATGCAGGCTGTCGATCAGCGGCTGCAGCCCCACATACAGCAGAGCGCCCCACAGGATCAGCGACAGGATGAACGGTGCTATGCTCAACAGCAATATCCTGCCGTGCAATTGCGACAGGAAGGCACGGCCATACGAATTCAGCACATTACGCATCAACGGCGTCCTTTTCGTTTAAATCTTGCAAATTCGACCATGCGGCGCAAGCCCAGCCATTGCTGCTGCCAGAAGCCGCGGCCATAGTTGCGCCCCGGCCGGCCCATGCCCTTGCTGTCGATGCGGGCCAGCTGGTCGCGCACGCCCGTGCGCGCATAACCGGCCGAGAAATTCGCGGTGCCCAGCAGCATATCCCAAATCGGCAAGACCACACCGAAGTTGCAACCGCCCATGCTGCCCTTGCCTTTCGACTCGTGCCCCACGCCGATCGCATGGTGCGTGCGGTGGAAACGGGGCGAGATCAGCAGCCGCTCGCCGATGCGGCCGAAGTGTATCCTCACATTCGCATGCTGCAAGCTTTGCAGGATGCGCGAAATCGACACCAGCAGCACGTACTGGCCCGGCGGCACGCCGATACCGAGCGCCACCAGCGCCATCACCACGTCGCGCAGGAAGTCGTCGAGCAGGTGGTTGCGGTCATCGCTCCACAAGTTCAGGTTCTGCTGGCTGTGATGCAGGCTGTGCAAGCCCCACCACCAGCCGAAATGGTGCGAGGCCCGGTGGTAGCAATAGTCGACGAAGTCCAGTATCACAAAATAAATGATAAAACTGAGCAAGGGACTGATGCCGGGCAACAGCGATTCCAGGTTGAATGGATGGATATTGTCGAAACGCAAGGCGCCTGCCAATGCATCCATCAGCGGATCGAGCGTGAAGAAGACCAGCACGGAAAACAGGCCGATGCGGTGCAGCACCGTATAAATGAAGTCGTTCCAGCGGGCGCGCGGGTCCGTGATCTTTTGCGCGGGAATCAGGGCTTCGAGCGGCCGCAGCACGAGGAACAGCAGTACCAGTTCGCACAGGCCGATCAGCAGCCATTCCGTGCCCTCGAACGCCTCTTCCGTGAATTCGCCAAAGCCCAGGTGATACACAAGGGGATTCACCACAGTCTGGAACAGCCAGCCTTGCGCCACGCCAAAGGCGTCGACCACGGCGTCGATCGCCGGGGTGACGACACTGACGATGTCGGCGGCGATCATGGCTGGCCCTTCTTCTGCGCGTAGGCGGGATGCTCGCGCAGGGTGGCGAAACAGAAACCCTTGTCTTGCAGGCCGGAAATCAAGGCATCGAGGTTGGCGGGCGCCCACGGCTCCTTGCGCGACCAGATGCCCATGTGCGAAATGAAGATGTCGCCGCTGCGCAAGTTCGCCAGCGCCTTTTTCAGCAGCATGGCGTTTGGATACTTGTCGCTGGGCAATTCATCGCCGGAATACCCCGCCGGCGCCCAGCCCGCATGCTGGTAGCCGCAGGCGCTGCCGGCCGCCAGGGTGCGCGGCGACGTATAGCCCCCCGGCGCGCGCCAGAACGGGTCGAGCTTGCGGCCCGTCAGTTCCTGGAAGCGCGTATCGACGCGGCGCAATTCCTCGCAGAACTGCTGATCGGTGAAAGACGCCAGCTTGCCGCCATCCTTGCCGAACTGGGGCTTGACCTGGATCAAGCCGTTGGCCAGATCCTTCTTCCAGTACACATGGTCGAATGTATGCGTGCCGAACGCATGGCCTTCGGCGACCCGGGCTTTCCAGTACGGCGCCCACGACGGATCGAGCGAATAGTCGCCGCGCGTGGTCTTTTCATTGGCCAGGAAGAACGTGGCTTTGATATGGCGCTTGTTCAGCACGTCGGCGATCAGTTGCGCTTGCGACTGGCTGCCCGTGTCGAACGTCATGTAGATCGTGCCCTTGCAGGCGGCCGGGGCCGAAGATGCGGCTGGGGCCGGTGCTGCTGGGGCCGGTACGGCGGCATGCGCGGACGTCAGCATGGCGCCGGCGCACAGCAGCATGGCGGGCACATGGCCCGCGGAAATCAGGCGTTTCATCATCACACCCGTCATCACATGCGCGGCGAGTGCGTGGCGAAATACACGCCATGGGGCGAGCGGCCCACGGGGATCGTCTTGATCACCTTGCGCGTGGTTAAATCGATCACGGCCACTTTCTTGATCCAGCGCAATGTCACCCACATGGTCTTGCCATCGGGCGTGATTTCCATGCAGTCCGGGCCACCGGGCACGTTGATGGTGCCGACGTTTTCCAGGTTTTTCTGGTCGATGATGTTGATCGTGTTCGACACGCGGTTCGACACGAACGTCATGCGGTTGTCGCCCAGCGCACGGAAATTATGCGTGCCGGCGCCCGCCTTGATGCGCTTGACGGTCTTTTGCGTGCGCCAGTCGATCACTTCCACGTAATCGCTGCCCATGATACCGACCAGCAAATATTTACCGTCCGGCGTCATCGTGATGCCGGCCGGCGCCGGGCCGACGGGCATGGTCCATTTCACCGTCTGCGTGGCCAGGTCGATGGCGCTGACCTGGTTGCTGCCCTGCTGCGTAATGAAAGCCATGGTGCTGTCGGCCGTGAAGGCCATGTGGCTGGGCAGCTTCGGCAGCGCGATGCGCTTGGCCAGGGTCAGGTTCTTGCCGTCGTAGCGGTACAGGTCGATGCGGTCCAGGCGCAGCGAATTCGAGATGAACCACTTCTGGTCCGGCGAAAAGCCGATCTGGTAGGGGTCGAGGATGTTGCTGATGCGGCGCTGGATCTGGCCCGACACGGGGTCGAGGAAGATCAACTCGTTGCCGACGGAACTGGCGACGATCAGCGACTTGCCGTCCGGCGTCTCCATCAGATGGTGCGGCTCCTTGCCGACGGCAAAGGTGGACAGGGGGGCGTAGGTTTTCTGGTCCAGCAGTTGCACCGTAGCATCACGGGAATTGAGTACCACCACCACTTCGGCTTGCGCCGTCGATATTGCGGAAACCAGGCACAGCGAGGAAAAAACAAGGCGGCGTAGACTGCGGAACATGGAAGAAATCACTGTTAAATACAAAACATGCATTTTACGTGGAACACTGTATTTATTGTGTGAATTCCCCCCTTAAATGCAAGCGGCAGCCACACATCGCCGTAATTCCCCTATTTCCCCTGCGCCGGGCCTGGAATGGCGCTTTGCAACTCATTGCTCTACAATCTGAAGCTTTCATCGCCTACACAAGGATTATCATGACCACCACCACTACCGCTTCCGGCCTGCAATACATCGATACCGTCGTCGGCGAAGGCGCTGAAGCGCAAGCCGGCAACAATGTTGTCGTGCATTACACGGGCTGGCTGCAGAACGACGACGGCAGCGCCGGTTCGAAATTTGATTCGAGCAAGGACCGCAACGACCCATTCGAATTCCCGCTGGGCGCAGGCCGCGTCATCCAGGGCTGGGACGAAGGCGTGCAAGGCATGAAAGTGGGCGGCAAGCGCCAGCTGATCATCCCGGCAGCACTGGGCTATGGCGCCCGCGGCGCCGGCGGCGTGATTCCACCGAACGCCACCCTGATTTTCGACGTCGAACTGCTGGGCGTATAAGAACAGACTCCACAGCGCTCAAGCGACTGTACCTGGCGCCGCCCCTGTTCACGCAGTGGCGGCGCTTTTGTTTTGAGTGTGTCCTCTAATGCACGGCGCGCTTTTTTCACTATGATGTCAGGCACTGCAGCACGCACGGTGGCCACTCCGCCGCGCCTGCCGCACTTTTCCAGCGATTCCATCAGCACACAGGAGCCATCATGAGTTTACAAGAGCAATTCGACCAAGCGCAGCTCGATTCCAAGACCCTGTCCGAGCGTCCGGACAATATGACCTTGTTGAAAATCTACGCCTTGTTCAAGCAAGCGTCGAGCGGTGACGCCACGGGCGAGCGCCCCGGCATGACCGACTTCGTCAACCGCGCCAAGTTCGATGCCTGGGCAGCCCTGGCCGGCACGTCGAAGGAAGATGCGCAGCAGCAATACATCGACCTGATCGAAGATTTGAAGGACTGATCATCCCCCTGCCCCGGCACAGTCCGGGGCAATGTTATTATTTCCGCATGACACCATCACCGATTTCCCTGGCCCATGCCGCCGACCTGCCCCGTTTGTTCGACGTCTGGCACCTGTCCGTACGTGCCACCCACGATTTCCTCGCCGACAGCGATATCGCTTTCCTCATGCCCTTCGTCCGCGATGAGCTGGCCAGGGTGACGGCCGACCGCCTGCTGCACGTGCTGCGCGCCGATGACGGCGCCGCCTATGCCTTCCTGTGCGTCGAGCACGCCAAGATCGAGATGCTGTTCGTGCATCCCGATCAACGCGGCAGCGGCGCCGGCCGCACGCTGCTCCAGTACGCCATCACGGCCTTGGGCGCCACGGCCGTCGACGTCAACGAGCACAACACGCAAGCGCACGGCTTTTACCACCACCTGGGTTTTATCGGGGAAAGCCGCTCGGAATGCGACCCCTTTGGCAAGCCTTTCCCCATTTTGCACCTGAAACTGGCCGAAAACGGCTAAAAACTCACCAAAAACCACCAAAACAGGCCGTTAACGCAAAAGTAGCTACCAAATCGGTAGCCACTTTTTTTACGCCTGTATCAGCCGTAATTTACTTTTTTGCCGCCGCCAGCGCTTGCGCGATCCAGCCGTCAAACTTTTGCTGATGGTACTTGATCCAGCCGGCCGTATGGCGCGCGATATTGGCTTGCGTGTTTTCGCCGCGGCGCATGCGCTCGTTCTGCGCATTGATGTCGGCCACGGTACCAAATCGGTAGCCACTTTTTTTACGCCTGTATCAGCCGTAATTTACTTTTTTGCCGCCGCCAGCGCTTGCGCGATC
>NZ_JBXAKW010000004.1:478422-578967 GCF_058798815.1 Janthinobacterium sp. GW822-FHT07A03
ATCCAGCCGTCAAACTTTTGCTGATGGTACTTGATCCAGCCGGCCGTATGGCGCGCGATATCGGCTTGCGTGTTTTCGCCGCGGCGCATGCGCTCGTTCTGCGCATTGATGTCGGCCACGGGCAATTGCATCACTTCGAACAGCTTGGCCGCGGCCGGATTTTTCTCCGCCCAGGCCTTGTTCGATACGATGCGCGCCGTGTTGACGGCAAAACCGTAATCGCTGCCATCGTCGAGGCGGGTATTCACCTTGTCCGGATTGGCCGAGAACGGCACTTTCAGCCAGACCACGTCCTTGCCCGGCACCAGCACGCCGCTGACCCAGTACGGCGTCCACGTGTAGTACAGGATCGGTTCGCCGCGCTTGTAGCGGCCCAGGGTGTCGGCGATCAGGGCCGCATAGCTGCCCTGCACGTGCGTCACCGTCTCGCGCAGTTTGTACGCATCCATGTGGTTCTCGATCAGCGCTTCGCAGCCCCAGCCCGGGTTGCAGCCCGTCAAATCGGCCTTGCCGTCGCCATCGTGGTCGAACAGCTTGGCCAGGGTGGGATCGCGCAACTGGTCGATATTCGTGATGTTGTATTTCTCGGCAGTCGCCTTGTCGATCAGATAACCTTGCGCGGCAGGACCCGCATACTGGCCCGTGCGCGACAGCTTGGCGTCGCCGCCCGCATTGTTATAGAAATCCTTGTGCATCGGGTCCCAGTGCACGGCCATGAAGGTGGCGTCGCCGTTGGCGATGGCGATATGCGCGGTCGGATATTCCACTTCCTTGATCGGCTGCACTTCGTAGCCGAGCTTTTCCAGGGCCTTGTCGACCAGCATGGTCTGGAAGGTTTCTTCCGCGATCGAGCTTTGCAGCGGCTGCACCTTGACGCCCTTGCCGGGCAGCACGTCGGCGGCCGGCGCCTGCGCCATGGCCAGGCTGGTGGTCAGGGCCATGGCAGCGATGGCCAGGGCGGAAAACAGCTGGAACTTGCGTTGCGATTTTTGCGTCACTTTAAAATTGTCAATTTGATGCATGTAAATCCTTTCTTATTGTGCGTTGGCCAGCGTTGCTTGCTGTTCAACATTATTTTTCTCCGTGTTGCCGCGCACCAGGCGCAGCACGAAACCGGCAGGACCCGTCTGGTACCAGTGGCGCACGCCGCGGCGTGGCTGGCCCATCGCTTGCGTCAAGCGGTCCAGGGTGATGGCCAGCAGCACGATACCGAGGCCGCCGACCGTTGCCAGGCCCATGTCCAGGCGGCCGATGCCGCGCAATACCATCTGGCCCAGGCCACCGACGGCGATCATCGAGGCGATCACGACCATCGACAGCGACAGCATCAGCGACTGGTTGATACCGGCCATGATGGACGGCATGGCCAGCGGAAACTGCACGCGGGTCAGCAGCTGCCACGGCGAGGCGCCGTAGGCACGGGCTGCTTCGATCAGGTCCGGACGCACCTGGCGGATGCCGAGGTTGGTCAGGCGCACCAGCGGCGGCAGGGCAAAGATGATCGTCACGATTACGCCTGGCGCATTACCGATACCGAACAGCATCACCACCGGCACCAGATAAACGAAGGCGGGCGTCGTCTGCATGGCGTCGAGCAAGGGGCGCAGAATATTCTGTGCGCGGTCGCTGCTGGCAAGGAAAATACCGAGCGGCAAGCCGATGGCCAGGCAGAACGCCAGCGACGTCAACACCAGCGACAGGGTGGTCATGGCTTCCGGCCAGATACCCAGCATCGACACGAGCAGCAGCGCCAGCACGGTGCCGATGGCCAGGGTACGGCTCGTAAATTGCCATGCCAGCAAGCCGATGATGGCGATCACCGTCAGCGACGGAGCGGCCAGCAGCACGCCTTCCACGCCGGACAACACGCTGTCGATCGGCGCGCGCACGGCCTGGAAGAAGGGGCGGAAATGGGCAACGACCCAACCCAGGCCCTGGTTGATCCAGCTTTCCAGCGGCAACGAGCCGTCGAAAATCTGCGTCAGGTGAAAGCCGCTCGCATGTTCCGGCTGCACGGCGGGTGCGGCGGCGTCGAGCCAGGCGGTGCTGGCGTCGGTGGGCGGCGTCAGCGCCCAGGGATTGATCTGGGCGGCCGGCTGTTCAACAACAGCTTCTACTGTGGAAACGGTGCTTGGGTTCATGCTTGTCCTTTTTGTTGTTGTTCGGCAATGGCTGGCGTGTCGCGGTCGAGGAACTTCAGCAAGGTCGTCTTGCTGATGGCGCCGCGGAAGCTGCCGTCATTGGCCACCACAGGGACGGCGTAAGGCAGTTGCGCCACCTGGCCGAACAGGCCGGCGACTGGCTCATCTGCATTGATGGTCTGCACGTCGGGCAGATAGGCATGCGCCAGGCCCAGCGGGCCCACATGGCCGTCGAGCGCATTGCGCAGCGAATCGGCCGAGACGACGCCGAGGAACTTGCGCTGCGGATTGACGACGTAGGCAAATGCGCGATCCTGCTCTTCCAGCATCGACAGCGCAGCGCGCGAACCGCGGCTCGGCGACTCGGACACGACGATCTGGCTCTTGCGGGCAATATCGCTGGCCTTGAAGACGGCCGCCGCATCGACGCCGCGCACGAAGTTGCGCACATAATCGTTGGCCGGTTTGCGCAGGATTTCTTCCGGCGTGCCCACTTGCACCACGTGACCATCTTTCATGATGGCAACACGGTCGCCGATGCGCATGGCTTCATCGAGGTCATGCGAAATGAAGACGATGGTGCGGCGCTTGATTTGCTGCAAACGCAGCAGTTCCGATTGCATTTCCGTACGGATAATCGGATCGAGCGCGGAAAACGCTTCATCCATCAGCAAAATCGATGGGTCGCACGCCAGCGCACGGGCCAGGCCCACGCGCTGCTGCATGCCGCCCGACAATTCGTCGGGGTAGCTGGCGCCGTAGCCGTCCAGGCCCACTTGCTCCAGCGCTTGCTGGGCCAGCGCATGGCGCTCGGCCTTGGGCATGCCGGCCAGTTCCATACCGAAGGCAGTGTTGTCGAGCACGGTAATTTGCGGCAGCAGCGCGAACGACTGGAACACCATGCTGATGTCCTTGCGGCGCAGGGCGCGCAGCTGGGCGTCCGGCAAGGTATTGATGTCGTTGCCGTCGATCAGGATGCGGCCGGCGGTGGGCTCGATCAGGCGGTTCAGCATGCGCACCAGGGTCGACTTGCCCGAACCGGACAGGCCCATGATGACGAAGATCTCGCCCGCTTCAATGGTAAAGGTGGCGTCGAAGACGCCGATGGTGCAGGCGGTCTTGGCCAGGATGTCCTGCTTGCTGGCGCCCTGACGGACGAGTTCAAGTGCTTCTTCTGGCTTGTCGCCGAACACTTTGAACACATGGTCGATAATGATTTGTTTTGCCACGATGTGGTTCTCCCTCGATTTGACGAATGGATTGAAACCCAGCAAGCTGCCAGCTTGCGGCGGGAATCAGCAAACCCTGTTGCGTCGGCTACGCCACGGCGCACAATGCGCACGGGAGCGACAGGAAACAGGGGGTGACACGCGTGTGACCAGCGGATGGCCAAAGCCGGTGCCGGGGTGCCGTGTGCGTGCTAAAAGAGGCTGTGGTTCAGGACTTTTAACAACGCTAGCGCCATGCAAATACATGGCACCAAATGTATTTGACCGAAAAAAATCGACCAAGCTACTTTTAACTGGATGCGGGTGTAAAACCCGAAGAATTATTCACCACTCAGCGAGCGGAGAGTACTGCGAAGCAGAAGGTGAAACGCGGTGTAGCTGTTGTAAATATGACTCAAGTATAACGCAAAAAGCCATCAAAGTCCAATGGCTTTCCAAATAGAAATGTGCTAGCAATGTTCGCCAGCGTACAGTCAGACGTAAAAAAGGCGAAAAGAGACGTGTTTTCATCGTCTTTTCGCCCATCGCCGCGACACGCTCCCTAGCACCAAACAGGGCGCCAGACAAGCGGGTGTAACGCCATCACGCCGGCTCGGTAAACACCTTGCGCATTTTCTCGGCGATCTTGCCTTCAATCGTGGAGGCGAAGGCGCTGAGCATGAAACCCAGTTTGATTTGCAGTTGCGCCTGCTCTTTTTCCAGGGTCAGCGAACCATCGACGCCGCTGCGCTCGAAGCGCAGCACATCGCCATCCCAGGCGCACGCCAGGTCATATTCCTGGGCCAGCTTGTAGGCCACTTGCTGCGCCGCTTCGCGCGCCTTTGCTGCTGTCAGCTTATGTTGCTGAACTATATTTATATCCGCCATCAAACGATCCTTTTATTATAAAAACGGGGCAATACGGCCAGCATCATACCAGCCGCCATGCGGCAGGCACGGCCGCAGCTGGCGCCGGACGACTAAAAAAGCCCGTCCTTCCCGCATGTCGTTTGCGCGGGATCAAACCGGACGCGCCGAAGCGGGACGACTATTCCAGTTCCAGTTGCGCGTGTCTTGGAGAGCTACCATGGACCAGAAAGTCATCGTACCGGTCGAAGCCGTACTGACCAAATGCGTGTCCCTGCCCGTCGGCTATGTCCCTACCCCATCGGCGCCATACCGCTTGCACCGCAAGAATGCGCAATTGACCCTGCAGCCGGGCCCGCCCCGCCTGACCGAGGCAACGGTGCGCAACCTGGCCGCCGTACCCGTCGGTTCACGCGTACTGATCTGGAAGCAAGATCCGTCCGTCAGCGACCTGGGCACCCGTAAAGCCTTTTTGCCCGGCCTGATCCTGCAAGGCCCGCGCGACGCGCGCATCACGTTTGGCGAACCGGGCATCGCGCAGGTCAGTCCGAACGCCTTCGGCGACTTCATCGTCTCGCCCAATACCGACCAGTTCGACGCCGTGCACACGTTTGCCATCGTGCGCATGACGCTCACCATGTACCAGCGCGCGCTGGCCAGCAACGACACGGCGCCGCCCCTGCCCTGGCAATGGAACAGCGCCAGCAATACGGCACCGCTGCGCGTGTTCCCGCATGGCTTGCCCAATGTCATGAATGCGTATTACAGCCGCAGCGACAAGGCCCTCAAGTTCGGCGACTTCATCCCCAGCGGCGCCACCGAGCGCGTCTACACCTGCCGCTCGCTCGACATCGTCTCGCATGAAACGGGGCACGCCGTACTCGATGGCCTCAAGCCGAATTGGCTGCTCAGCAACAATCCGCCGCAAACGGGCGGCCTGCACGAATCGTTCGGCGACCTGACGGCCATCTTCCTGGCCCTGTCGCAGCTGGACCAGGTGGAAGCGGTGATCGCGCAAACGAAATCCGACCTGCACGACAAGACCTTCCTGGCCGACCTGGCCGAGCAGTTCGGCCTGGCGCTGGGCCGGCCGAATGGCTTGCGCAATGCCGACAATGACATCAAATTGTCGGAAGCAGGCACGGAAGTGCACGCCATCTCGCAAGTGTTTACGGGCGCCATCTACGACATCCTGGCCGACATCTTTGCCCACGAACGCCAGCCCCAGCTGGAAGACGACGCGGCCGTGCTGCACCGCTGCGGCGACTACCTGCGCAGCCTGGTCCTGCGCGCCCTGGTGGCATCGCCCGACCAGGCCGCCACCTATGCCGACGTGGCCGGCCACATGCTGACAATCGCCCAGGCCGATGGCAATGGCGCCTACCTGGACTTCATCCGCAACAGCTTTACCGTGCGCGAAGTGCTCAAGGCCAACGCCATGACGGAGGAGGGGCAAATGACGTTTTCCCCCGATATCGTCGACGAAGACGGCGCCGTGCAAGACAGGCGCGCCTGCTGCGGTACCATGAACCATGCGGAATACAGCGAATCGGACCAGTTGCTCGAGGCGGAGCGCGAAGCGCTGGCCGCCTGGTGCCGCAGTTACGGTCCCCGGTAAACAGTACCGTGCACAGTACGCCAGCGCACCGGCACGCCCGCTTCAGGCCAGCCGCAGCAGCGGCAGGCCATGGCGCGGCCCACACCACCATCGACAGCAAGGAGCAGCATGAAAATTTCAGCCCGCAGCAGCGGCGGCTTTGCCGGCCTGAGCGAACAGTATGAGATCGATACGCAAGCCCATCCCGCTGGCCCCAGGCTGGAAGCGGCATTGGCCAGCAGCGGCTTTTTCACGCATCCGCAGGCCACGGATGAACATGTGGGCGCCGATATTCCCCGCTGGCAAATCACCGTCGACGCACCCACCGCGCGCCGCACCATCACGTTTGCCGAGGATGGCAGTGCTGAAAATGCACGATGGCAGCAATTGCTGACGCAAATACGCGCCAGCGCCTGATTGTTCCGGAATTTATTTGTGCCGATCTTGATTTGAGTAAAACAAAAACACCACACGGCAAGCCAGCACAGCCCCCGCCCCGCTCCTTGCCGCGCCGGGCGACTGTCGCGTTCTTGCCGCGTTCTTCATGGCAACGTCCCGGATAGTCGCTGAACTGCCCGCTCTGCGCGGCAATGGCACTGCCAAAAAATGAATTTGCTTATATGTATTGTATATAAGCGGGATTTGTGAGAAATAGCGAATTGCCTTAAAATACAATGCTTTGCTTTAGTATGCGCCGCCGAGGTTCCTGCAGGCGCTACAGCACCTCCCCCCAAATTGATAGGACTGTTATGACCCACGTTGTCACCGAATCCTGCATCGCCTGTCGCTATACCGACTGCGTCGATGTCTGCCCGGTAGATTGTTTCCGGGAAGGCCCGAACTTCCTGGCAATCGATCCGGACGAATGTATTGACTGCGCCGTCTGCGTGGCAGAGTGCCCGGTGAACGCGATTTTCGCGGAAGAAGACGTGCCGGGCGACCAGCAAGCCTTCATCAAGATCAACGTCGATCTGGCCCGTAACTGGCCTTCGATCACCAAGACGAAGGCTGCCTTGCCGGAAGCCGAGCAATACAAGGACGTCAAGGACAAACTCGACATGCTGGTGCGCTAAACGCACGGCAGCTGCGGCAGCAATTCCGGCGGGGATAGAGACTCTTCCCCGCAGGGGCGTGGCGGCAAAAAACAGACAAAAAGCAGCGGAAACGCTGCTTTTTTTGCTTTTAAAGCATCGTTGCAGGTCTATCCACGTTACTGTGGCGCGCTGTCACAACTATGCGCGAACTGTGGACCTATGCGCGGTAAAGCACATTTTGTCCTCAACAAATATCGTAAAATTGGATTATGATATTTGAGCCGATATTGGCGCTTGGAATCAAACAAGGACTCTATATGCTTTACCAACTGCACGAACTGCAACGCTCTTTCCTCACTCCGGTGATGCAATGGGCAGACATGTCCTCCAAGTTATTTACCAACCCGGTTTCTCCACTGGCCCACACCCCGTTTTCGCAACGCATCGCAGCCGGCTACGAGCTGATGTACCGCCTTGGCAAAGACTACGAAAAACCACAATTCGATATCAAATCCGTTCTCGTTCAGGGCGAGAGCGTCGACATCCGCGAACACGTTGTCGTGACAAAACCGTTTTGCCGCCTGATTCACTTCAAAAAAGAAGCCACTGGCTTGCAACAGCCCAAAGTTTTGCTGGTTGCCCCCCTGTCCGGTCACCACTCGACCCTGCTGCGCGATACCGTGCGCGGCTTGCTGGCCGAGCACGATGTCTACATCACCGACTGGACGGACGCGCGCATGGTACCGCTGACGGAAGGCCCGTTCCACCTCGACGACTACATTTATTATGTGCAAGAATTCATCCGCCTGCTGGCGCCTGATTTGCACGTGATTTCCGTCTGTCAACCGACCGTGCCCGTGCTGGCTGCCATCTCGCTGATGGCGACGGCAAAAGACCCGCACATGCCGAAAACCATGACGATGATGGGCGGCCCGATCGACCCGCGCCGCTCGCCGACGCAAGTGAACAATCTGGCGACGGAAAAGAAATTCTCGTGGTTTGAAAACACCGTGATCTACGCGGTGCCGCCGAACTACCCGGGCTTTGGCCGCAAGGTGTATCCGGGCTTCCTGCAGCACGCCGGCTTCATCGCCATGAACCCGGGCCGCCACGCGCAAAGCCACCGCGAGTTCTACATGCACCTGGTGACGGGCGATGACGAGCCGGCGGAAGGCCACCGCCAGTTCTACAACGAGTACAACGCCGTGCTGGACATGCCGGCCGAGTACTACCTGGAAACCATCAAGACCGTGTTCCAGGAATTCAGCCTGCCGAAGGGCACGTGGAAAGTGGGCGGCCAGCTGGTGCGTCCGCAGGACATCACGAATGTGGCGCTGTTCACCGTGGAAGGCGAACTGGACGACATTTCCGGCGCCGGCCAGACACAAGCCGCACACGACTTGTGTTCCGGCATCCCTGCCGACATGCAGCAAGATTTCGTGGCGCCAAAATGTGGCCATTACGGCATCTTCTCGGGCCGCCGCTGGCGCGAGATCATTTGCCCGAAAATCGGTGAATTCATCCAGAAACACGGCTGATCGGCCTCGTTTCGACCAAAACGGCACGCCAGCTTACCCTGGCGTGCCGTTTTTTTATATCCACCTCATGCGCGCGATGTTTCGATTTTCACCGTCGGGCGCGTATTGACAAAGATCTGCTCCACGCGCGGCTCGCCCGGCCCCGGCTTCTTCATCGCATAGCCATTCACGGGCTGCGAGCGGTTCACCCACAGCGCGTAATACAGATGGTCGGCGCGCGGATCTTCCGTGTTGGGATGGATCAATATCGTCAGTCCCAGGCTATTCAACTGCAGCCACGGCACGATCACCGATAACAGGTCATTCGTAAAGCCAAAGTAAAACGACGGCGTCACGTGCGGGCCGCGCGGCTCCAGGTTCCAGTCGCCCAGTTCGATCTGGAAGCGCTCGGCCGCCCACTTGCGTATCAGCGCCGCCTTCTGGTAACTGTCTTCGTCAAAATAGATATGCGCGTGATAACTCTCGATATCCGTGTAGGCGCGCGGCTTGCTCGGCAAGGTTTCCTCGCCAGGCCGTACGCTGACGGGGCGCGGCGTGGGCGCCGTATCCGTATGCTCGCCCCATGGACTCTTGCCGGGCGCAGGTTTCGCGCGCTTGACGGCGCCATCCTGTGCCAGGGCCGTCCCCGCCATGCCGGAGGCGGCCAGCGCCGCCACCAGACCGCCGCCGCGCAAGACCGTGCGGCGCTGCGGAGAAAGGAGATTCGCCCATTCCAGATCGATGGCGGCGTGTTGATTTTTGTCAGACATAGGATTTCCTGTTCTTGATGATCGGTAGAGGGATGTGGTAAATCAGAACGAGACGGTGGCGCGGGCGTAGTAATAGCCGCCCAGCACACCCAGCGGTCCCGAGTTGTCATACGCGCCCGTGTACTGCGCCAGGCTGGCGGCGCTGCGCGCCTCGCGCGGCACCTGACTCGGCTTCTGGTCGAAGACATTGTTGGCGCCCACCGTCACGTTGATGCGCTTGCTGACGTCGTAGCCGACGCTGACATCCGTCACGAAAGCCGCTTTCAGCTGGTAATCGCCGCCCGTGATGGCGTTCAGGCGCTTGAGCTTGCCGTAACGCGTCTCGCGCAGGTTGAATGCCCAACCGGCTTTTTCATACGCCAGCGTGAGGATTTCCTTGTCGCGCGGCGCGCGGTACAGCAAGTCGTACTCGGCCGATTTGCTCAGGGTGCCGATGTTCGGCAAGCCTTGCAGCACGGCGGGAAGTTCCGCCTTGCCCACCAGGCTCGTATGGTTGAGATTCGCGGCCGCCGTCCAGCGCAGCTTGCCATCGGCCACGCGCAGCACATCTTCCGCCGTGACATCGACGCCGCGCGTGCGCGTATCACCCACGTTGGCAAAGTAATGCGCGACGAGGCCATTGCCCACCGTCAAGCCAGCCGAGCGCAGCAAGTTTTCAATGACGCCCGCTTGCGCCGCCGTCAGCGGCCGCCCGCTGCCATCGAGCGCCACGCCCGAGCTGCGGTCGATGCCGATATTCGACGACACGCCCAGGCGGTCGCTGACCTTGATTTGATACGCGTCAACGGCCAGGCGCAGGGTCGGCGTAGGATTGAAGGTCAGCCCGGCCGACAGATTCGTCGATTTTTCCGGTTTTAATGCTTGCGCGCCCAGGGCCCGCGCAGCAAGCGAATTGGGCTGCGCCAGGGTGTAGGGCACGCCTGCATGATCAGACGTGTTCGAATACGATTGCGTCACCAGGCTCGGTGCATGGAAACCGTTGCTGACGGTGCCGCGTACGGCCACGGCGGGCGTGACGTCATAGCGGGCCGACAAACGGCCCGTCGTCTTGCTGCCAAAATCGGAATACTTTTCGGCACGCAAGGCCGTGTCGAGCAGCCAATGCGGCGTCAGCTTGGCGCCCAGGCCGATATACGCCGCATAGCTGTGGCGCGCCGTGTCGGACGCATCGACGGGCAGGTAGCCGGCCAGCGCGGACGAACCGCTGCCCTGCCATGAAGCAGGCTCGCCCGGGCTGCGCTGCTGCGTTTCATGCGAATACTCGAGACCGACGCTGAGGTCGGCCGGCTCGCTCAAGCCCAGCTGCACGGGGCGGCGTGCGTCGGCGTTGGTGGTCGAGCGGCTGTAGCGCTGATTGCCGATGTCAAAATCCATCTTGCCACCCGGATAAATCAGCGAGTAATTGGCCGAGTTTTCCACGCCCACGTCGATATCGTCGCGGCCATAGGTGCTGCTGATATCCCAGCTCCAGCCCGCCGTCTCGCCCTTGATGCCGCCCGTCAAGGAAAAGTCGTTTTCGCTCGTCGTTTCATACGGCGTGAAGCCGTCGGGATACACGGCCAGCAAGCCTTTGTTGTTATTGAAAATGGTATTGGGCAGGCGGAAATTCTGTGCCGAGCGGGCATTGCGGTGCGCGTAGGTGCCGAAACCGTACAGTTGCACCTCGTTCGACACGTCATAGCCGAGATTGGCGCTGAGCGAGGCGGTCGTGCTTTGCGGCACGCCCGTATTGCGCCAGGGATTGCTGTTGCGGCTCGCTTCGGCCGGGTTCGGCGAGGCGCCCGCCGGCAAGCTGTTGTTCGGCCCCAACTTCACCAGCTGGCCATCGCTGTTGCGCACGGCTGGATACGACAGATAGCCGGGATTCAAGCCGAAATTGCGCACGGCAATGCCCTGGCGCTGGACTTCGGCGCCGAAGTGGGCAAAGCCGTGCTCGCCCAGGCGCGTGCCGCCATCGATGCGCGCGGAACCGTTCGTGCCGTCGCCGGCGTAGGTGGAACCGAGCTGCGTGCTGAAGCTGCCCTTGTCGTCCGCTTTCAGAATGATGTTGATGACGCCGGCGATGGCGTCGGAACCGTAGATGGCCGAGGCGCCGTCGCGCAGGATTTCTACGCGGGCAATGGCCCCCGTGGGGATCAGGGCCAGGTCGGTGGCAACGGAACCGGGAAAGCCATCCTCATTGACGATGGCCGTCGTATGCCGGCGCTTGCCGTTGACCAGCACCAAGGTATGCGACGGGTCGAGGTTGCGCAACTGGCCAGCGCGCACGATGCTGCCCAGGTCGGGCTGCACGCGGGCAGGCAAGTTGAATGATGGCAAGGCCGTATCGAGCGCGTCGAGCAGGTTCAACTTGCCCGTGGCCTGCAATTGCTGCGCGCTGATCACGTCGATCGGCGCGGCGCTGTTGGCCACCGTGCGACCCGTGCCGCGCGCGCCCGTGACGATGACGGTGTCCAGCGGCACGCCAGCGTCGTCCGCCGCCGCTTGCGCATGGGCCACGCCTGGCGCCGCCGCCAGCACGAGCACGGCTACCGAAACGGCGTGCGCCAGTTGCCGCCGGCGCGGGACAATATCTTGCTTGTGCATCAATTCCAGCATACGAAAACATCCTTTCAAAGTCGTCAACACAGTGGCTGCAGACTAAAGGATGGACAAACAAACAAGAACGAATGGTTTCGTATTTAGATATTTCGTTTTGGCAACGAACAACAGCGGCGCGCAGTCTCAGGGGGAGGATGGGGCCGTGGCCAGGCTCTGGTCGAGCCGCTTCCAGTAATCGCGTTCCAGCCGGGCCGTGTCGATATCGCGCGCCGCCTCGTTGAAGCGTTTTTGCCGCGCCGCCCCCTCGGCATCGCGCTGGAAGCACACGTGCACGGGGCGCTCCTTGAAGACGGTATCGATGACGCCGATGCGTTCCCGTTCTGCCTTGCTGAAGTTGCGTCCCATCAGCAAGTGCTGCAGCACATGGCGCTCAATGACGATCACCCGGTAGCGCTTGATGAGCAGTTTCTTCAGATTCGTCGCGTCGTTCAAGCCCTCTTCCGTCTTCAGCTCGCCACGCGCCACCATGCCATCGAACTGCTCCCCATTCGAATAGCCTGCCACGGTGCCGATGCGCAGCTGGCCCAGATCGGCCAGGGTGGCGCCGGGCACGCCATCCTCTTTCAGGTAGGCCAGCACACCCTGCGTGTTGCCAACCGGAACAGAAAAATGGCAGAGTTTTTCCCGTTCGGGCGTACGCCAGACGGCCAGGAAACCGGCATAGCGGGGACTGGCCAAGCCAAACTGCATGGCGCGCTTCCACGGAAAATACTCATATTTGACGACATAGCCCATACGTTCGAAGACGGCGCTGACCATGGCGCCCGACATGCCGTCGGCAGGCAGGCTGCGGGAAATGAAGGGCGGCCAGTCTTCCGCCGCGAAGCGGACGATGCGCGAGCTGGCAGCGCCCGGCGGCGCCATGGGGGAGCCAGCCTGCTGTGCAAGGGCAAGTGTAGAGTA
This sequence comes from Janthinobacterium sp. GW822-FHT07A03, assembly GCF_058798815.1. Taxonomy (NCBI): domain Bacteria; kingdom Pseudomonadati; phylum Pseudomonadota; class Betaproteobacteria; order Burkholderiales; family Oxalobacteraceae; genus Janthinobacterium; species Janthinobacterium sp. GW822-FHT07A03. Next base: position 491,061 of record NZ_JBXAKW010000004.1, read on the forward strand.
CATGAAGAAACAGAAGGGCAAACCAACTGTCCGGAGGAAACGCATGTTTTGCTCCTATGGCCTGGCGCGCATTGCAATGCAGGCGCGGCAACAGGACTGGCGGTCGGCTTTTTTTGATCACTAGCTTGATAAAAATCATGCTCCCACAAAAAAAAGAAATTGCAAAGTTGTTTATTTGCACTTTGACATTCCCATAAGAAATAAAATACGATTGCGGCGCGCCTGCAACAGCCGGCCCTGGCACCCGCTATCCCCTCCTGCAAAACAGGTTTTTACTTGTGCGCGCCCCAGATGGCCGATAATGACGTTTTACCGTATTGAAGATGACCGTGCCGCATCCCGTTCCTCCCTCACTTGCCGACCAGATCGAAGACTTGCTGCCGCAAACGCAATGCACCAAATGCGGCTACAACGGCTGCCGCCCATATGCGGAAGCGATCGCCGCAGGCAGCGCCGACATCAACCAGTGCCCACCGGGCGGCGCGCAGGGTATCGTGCGCCTGGCCGGCTTGCTGGGCAAAAAAGTCATTCCGCTCAACCCCGTCAACGGCCTCGAACGTCCGCGATCTGTCGCCTACATCGACGAATCGCTGTGTATCGGCTGTACCCTGTGCATCCAGGCCTGTCCCGTGGACGCCATCGTCGGCGCCGCCAAGCAGATGCATACGGTCGTGACCAGTCTATGCACGGGCTGCGACCTGTGCGTGGCCCCCTGCCCCGTCGACTGCATCGTCATGTACCCCGTCAGCGGCGACGCCACGGGCTGGGATGCCTGGAGCCAGATGGATGCCGACGACGCGCGCGCGCGCCACGATTTCCGCACCCAGCGGCTGCGCCGCGAAGCCGAGGCCAACGACGCGCGCCTGGCCGCCAAGGCCGTCGCCAAGATGCAGGAAGTGACGCAGGAAGTGCCCGTCACGCCAGATGAACTGGCAGAGAAGGAGCGCAAGCGCGCCATCATCGCCGCCGCCATGGAGCGCGCGCGCGCCAAGGCCGCCGCCGCCAGCACGGATACCGCCCCGCCAGCCCCCACGACCCCGAAAAAAGACGCATGAACGCCGCCAAACGCCTGGAAATCTTTACGCGCTTTCGCGCCGCCAACCCTTCCCCGAAAACGGAACTCGAATACACGACGCCGTTCGAGCTGCTGATCGCCGTGCTGCTGTCGGCGCAGGCGACGGACGTGTCCGTCAACAAGGCGACGCGCCTGCTGTATCCGGTCGCCAATACACCGGCCAAGATACTGGCGCTGGGCGTCGACGAGCTGGCCAGCTACATCCGCACCATCGGCCTGTTCCGCACCAAGGCGAAGAACGTCATCGCCACCTGCCAGATCCTGCTGGAGCAGCACGGCGGCGAAGTGCCGCGCGACCGCGCCTCGCTGGAAGCCTTGCCCGGCGTGGGCCGCAAGACGGCGAATGTGGTCATGAACACGGCGTTTGGCGAACCGACCATGGCGGTCGACACGCATATCTTCCGCGTCTCGAACCGCACCGGCATCGCGCCAGGCAAGAATGTCGATATCGTCGAACAGAAACTGCTCAAATTCATACCCAAGGAATTCCTGCACGACGCCCACCACTGGCTCATCCTGCACGGCCGCTATACCTGCACGGCGCGCAAGCCGCAATGCTGGAACTGCATGATCGCCGACCTGTGCGATTACAAGGACAAGTCGCCGATGCCGGCAGTGGTGTAAAGCAAAAAAAAAACGGCCCGCAGGGGCCGTTTTGACATTCTACTGCCTGCAAGCAAGCGCTTACAGCAAGACCATATTGTCGCGGTGGATCAGCTCATGGCCTTCCATGTAACCGAGAATCGATTCGATCTCGGTGGACGGCTTGCGCATGATGCGGCGCGCTTCGCCGCTCGTGTAGTTCGACAGGCCGCGCGCCACGGGCACGCCATCCACGTCGACGCAGGTGATGACGGCGCCGCGGCCAAATTCGCCGTTCACGCCCGTCACGCCGATCGGCAGCAAGGATTTGCCTTCCTGGCGCAGCTTTTGCACGGCGCCCGCGTCCAGCACGACGGCGCCGGCCGTATGCAGATGATCGGCCATCCACTGCTTACGTGCCGTCAATTGGCCCGTTTGTGCGCGCAACTCCGTGCCGATCGCTTCGCCCTGGGCGAGGCGGCTGAGCACGTCGCTGTCGCGGCCCCAGGCGATGATGGTATGGGCGCCGGACTTGGCGGCGCGCTTGGCGGCGAGGATTTTCGTCAGCATGCCGCCACGCCCCAGGCTGCTGCCGGCGCCGCCCGCCATCGCTTCCAGGGCCGGATCGCCGGCGATGCCTTGCGTGATCAGGTAGGCACTCGGGTCCTTGCGCGGGTCGGCCGAGAACAGGCCGTGCTGGTCCGTCAGGATGACCAGCGCATCGGCCTCGATCAGGTTGGCCACCAGGGCGCCCAGGGTATCGTTGTCGCCGAACTTGATTTCATCGGTGACGACCGTGTCGTTTTCATTGATGATCGGCACCACGCCCAGGCGCAGCAGGGTCGTCAGGGTGGAGCGGGCGTTCAGGTAGCGTTCGCGGTCGGCCAGGTCGGCGTGCGTGAGCAGCACTTGCGCCGTGCCGAGGCTGTGGGCGCGGAAGCTGCTTTCATAGATTTGCGCCAGGCCCATCTGGCCCACGGCGGCGCAAGCCTGCAATTCGTGGATATCGGTGGGGCGCTGCTCGAAACCGAGGCGCAGCATGCCTTCGGCGATGGCGCCGGAACTCACCAGCACGACTTCCTTGCCGAGGGCGCGCAAGCCGGAAATCTGCGCGGCCCAGCGGGCGATGGCAGCATGGTCGAGCCCGCGGCCATCGTTGGTGACCAGAGAGGATCCGACTTTGATGATGATGCGGGTAGCTTTTTGAATCACGGAATCCATGGGGCGGCGCTCTTCACTTAATAGACGTCAGCGCGCAGGACGCAGCAGCAGCAAGGCCAGCCCCGCCGTCAGCTCCATTGCGCACATGAACAACACAAAACCCTGGGGCAAGCCGAAGCTGATGGCCGCGAACAGACGGCCGGCGGGCTGCGCCAGGACCAACATTGCAGTGATATCGCCGAGGACAGGCGGTTCGCCCTGCCGTGCCGCGAACAGCGCCAGGAGCGCGGTAGCGCCCCAGACACCGACATGGGAAGCGTAGAACTGGCTGTAGCCATCGACGCCATTGAGGAAGATGCCCATGCCGGCCGCCATTTCATCGGCGAACAGCAGACAGGCGACCGCGCTCAGCCCATAAGCATACGCGATCAGATGCAATACCCGGCGCTGCCACGCCTGCTTGCGCGCGGGCGCGGCAGCGACCGTCTGTACCGACATCAGGATAAGGCTCTTAGTCGAGGATCTTGAAACGCGGATCATCCGGGTCGATCGACGAGATACCGCGTGCTTCCTCGGTCATCTGCGTTTCTTCGGCACGGCTTTCGCTGTGTTTCTTCTCTTCCAGATGTTGATAAATCGCATTGACCAATTCCGGGCAACCCTGATGGTTCAGCGCGGAGATCTCGAAGACGGGACCCTTCCAGGCGAAACGCTTGAGGAAGTCCTTGACGATCTTCTTGCGCTCTTCTTCCGGCACCATGTCGAGCTTGTTCAACACCAGCCAGCGCGGCTTGTCGACCAGCGACTCGTCGTACTTTTTCAGTTCCTTGACCAGCGCCTTGGCTTCCTTGACAGGATCGACGTTGGTTTCAAACGGTGCCAGGTCGACGATGTGCAACAGCAGACCCGTACGCTGCAAGTGACGCAGGAATTGATGGCCCAGGCCCGCGCCTTCGGAAGCGCCTTCGATCAAGCCGGGAATATCGGCGATCACAAAGCTCTTCTCGTGCGACACGCGCACCACGCCCAGGTTCGGGTGCAGGGTGGTAAATGGATAATCGGCAATTTTCGGACGCGCGTTCGAGACGGCCGAAATGAAGGTCGATTTGCCGGCGTTCGGCATGCCCAGCAGGCCCACGTCCGCCAGTACTTTCAGTTCCAGGCGCAATTCGCGGCGTTCGCCTTCCTTGCCCTCGCCTTTTTGGCGCGGTGCGCGGTTGGTCGAGGACTTGAAGTGGATATTGCCCCAGCCGCCTTCGCCGCCCTTGGCCAGCAGTTCGATCTGGCCGTGTTCGGTCAAATCGGCCAGGATTTCGCCGCTCGCGTTGTCGATGATCAAGGTGCCGACCGGCATGCGCAGGTGGATGTCATCGGCGCCCTTGCCATAGCAATCTGCGCCACGGCCAGGCTCGCCATTGCGAGCCTTGTGCATTTTGGAAAAGCGGAAATCGACGAGCGTGTTGATATTGCGGTCGGCGACGGCCCAGATGGACCCGCCCTTGCCGCCATCGCCGCCATCGGGACCGCCGAAAGGCCGGAATTTTTCACGGCAGAAAGATGCGCAGCCGTTGCCGCCATCGCCCGCGATGACTTCGATTTTTGCTTCGTCGATAAACTTCATAATTTTGCCGCCATAAAACTAAAAAGGCTCTACCTTGGGCAGAGCCTTTCGATTGAAGGCTTGCGCCTTACATCATGCGATCATTGCGGAGCGAACTGGCGCTCCGCGATGAATTACGCTGGTACTGCTTCGTTTGGTACAACGGTCACGAATTGCTTCGAGCCGGCACCTTTGACAACGAACTTCACTTTGCCCGCGATCAGCGCGAACAACGTGTGGTCCTTGCCCATGCCTACGCCTTCGCCGGCGCGCACTGGGGTGCCGCGTTGACGAATGATGATGCCGCCAGCATTGATAGCTTGGCCGCCGTAGACTTTAACGCCCAGACGTTTTGATTCTGAATCACGGCCGTTTCGCGTTGTGCCGCCGCCTTTTTTATGTGCCATTTAAGACTCCTTGATAGCTGATTAATTCAAACAGCGGCGATTAGCCGTTGATCGAAACGATTTGGATTTCGGTAAAATTCTGGCGATGGCCTTGATGCTTCTGGTAGTGCTTACGACGACGCATCTTGAAAATTTTGACCTTATCATGGCGACCATGCGCCACAACCGTAACCAGTACCGTTGCACCTTCGACCAATGGAGCACCAAACTTGATGCTGTCGCCCGCGCCTACTGCGAGCACTTGATCGATGGTGATTTCGGAACCAATGTCTGCCGGTATCTGTTCTACTTTAAGTTTTTCGCCAGCGACAACTTTGTATTGTTTGCCACCGGTTTTTATGACCGCGTACATGATTTGAAACCTCATCAAATGTTGAAAGAATTTGTCCCACTGTCACGCAAAGCAAGCCGTACACAACAGGGGGAACCAGCGATTATACACGGACTGAGAAATTGCGTCAAAAACTATTCACAAAGCTTGACGATCGTGGTATGTCGACAACCTGACCATCATGTCAGGCTTGCGCCAGGCGGACAGGAAAACGCGCGCCAGTGCCAACAAGATCAATCAATTGCTCTACAGTCATAGGCAAACGTCACGCACGCGCAAGCCTTGTCGTATAATCGCGGCACCCACAATCTAATGCAGGTTCGCCTTGTCTGACGCTAACAAACACGTTAACCAAAACACCATCGTGCAAACGATTGCCGCCGATATGGACGCAGTCAATACGGTGATCCGCCAAAAGTTGCACTCCGATGTGATTCTGATCAACCAGATCGCCGAATACATCATCAGCGCAGGCGGCAAACGCATCCGTCCCGTGCTGATTTTGCTGGTGGCCAATGCCCATGCCTATCGCGGCACGGCGCACCATGAACTGGCCGCCGTGGTCGAATTCATCCATACCGCCACCCTGCTGCACGATGATGTCGTCGATGAATCGTCGATGCGCCGCGGACGCCAGACGGCCAATGCCCTGTTCGGCAATGCCGCTTCGGTGCTGGTGGGCGACTTCCTGCACTCGCGCTCGTTCCAGCTGATGGTCTCGCTGAACAATATGCGCGTCATGCAAATCCTGTCCGACGCCACCAACGTGATCGCCGAAGGCGAAGTGCTGCAGTTGTTGAACATGCACGATCCGGACGTGACGCAAGAGAGCTATTTGAATGTCATCCGCTCGAAGACGGCCAAGCTGTTCGAAGCGTCGGCGCAACTGGGCGCCCTGATCGCAGGTGCCAGCGAAGACGATATCGAAGCGGCCGCCGAATACGGCCGCTCGCTGGGCACGGCTTTCCAGCTGATCGACGATGTGCTCGACTATGCAGGCGACGCCGCCGAAATCGGCAAGAACGTGGGCGACGACTTGCGCGAAGGCAAACCAACCATGCCGCTGATCTGGCTGATGGAAAATGGTACCCCAGAGCAACGCGAACTGGTGCGCAGCTGCATCGAGCAAGGCGACGAACAGCATTTCGATGCCATCCTGGCCGCCATCACCAATAGTGGCGCCCTCGACTACACGCGCAAGCAGGCGGAAATCGCCGGCCAGCGCGCCGCCGATGCCATCGCCGGCTGGCCGGACAGCGTCTACAAGCAATCCATGCTGCAACTGTGCTCGTTTGCCGTAGACCGCAATCACTGATCGCGCTGTACTTATATGTCATACAAAACGGCGCCACTGGCGCCGTTTTTTCATATTCCGCTCATTTCACCGGCTTGCCGTCGGCGCCGACCACGGCCTGGCCGTCTTCCTTGGCAAATGCTCCTTGCTGCGGCAGCGGCAAAATCTCCAGCACCTTTTCCGACGGCCGGCACAGGCGCACGCCCAGTGCCGTGACGACGATGGGGCGGTTGATCAGAATAGGATGGGCTTGCATGGCGTCCAGCAGGGCCGCGTCTGGCAAGTCAGGATTGGCCAGGCCCAGCTCGTCGTACAGGGCGCCCTTGTCGCGCATGACGGCGCGCACGGACAGGCCCGCGCGGGTGATCAGGTCGACCAGCTCCTCGCGCGTAGGCGGATGCTTGACGTAATCGATGATGACGGGCTCCACGCCCGTGTTGCGGATCAGGGCCAGGGTATTGCGCGACGTGCCGCACGCCGTGTTGTGATAAATCGTGATGCTCATGGTGTGCTTTCGTTGGGTAAATTGCTGCTGTCCGGCACGCAGCAGGGCGCGCCAGCGCAGCAGTTCTCGGTCAGGAAGGCCAGCAAGCCGTTCATGCCCGCATAATTGGCCGCATAGATGATGGAACGGCCCGTCTTGCTCGCCGTCACCAGATTGGCGTGCGCCAGTTCTTTCAGGTGAAACGACAAGGACGAGGGCGCAATCGCCAACGCGTCGGCGATTTTCGTCGCGGCCATGCCTTGCGGCCCCGCTTGCACCAGCAGGCGGAACACGGCCAGCCGCGACTCCTGTGCCAGCGCAGCCAGTGCCACGATGGCGGAAGCACTCGTCAGCGGTGTCGCCCCCTTCACTATTGTCTTTTCATTTTCCATAATTCAATAATAGTCGAATTATTGAATCATTTCAAGCGACAGGCCTTGGCTACCTATCTTACGTAACCCAGCGCACCGACTGTTGTGGCCTATCGGTCTATCTTGAAGAAAAAATCATTGCGATTGGCTTACCATGACACGCTCAACCCCGCTCAACATCCTCGGCTGGAGCCTGGCCGCCCTGCTCGCCCTGATCGCCATCGTGGTCATCTTCGTGCTGACCTTCGACTGGAACCGCGCCCGCCCCTACATCAACGAGAAGGTATCCGCAAGCACGGGCCGCAGCTTCGTCATCGGCGGCGACCTGCAGGTGACATGGAAGCAAGGCCTGAAAACGGAACCGGGCTGGCGCCGCTACGTGCCGCAGCCCCACATCAGCGCCCACGACGTGCGCATGAGCAACCCGGATTGGGCCACGGCCGGCCCGCAGCTGGCCAGCGCCAGACGCATCGACATGGCCATCCACCCGTTGCCCCTGCTGCAGCACCGCGTGGTGCTGACGGACCTGGCGCTCGACGCGCCCAATATCGCCCTGCAGCGGCGCGCCGACGGCAGCAACAGCTGGACCCTGAAAGACAATGGGCCGTCGACATGGGAGGTGGAAATCCAGCGCATGGCCTTCGCCGACGGCGCCATCCGTTATCTGGACGAAGGCATCGCCCTCGACGTGCACGCCAAGGTCAGCTCGACGGCGCCCGACGCCACGCCGGGCGATGCGCCAGGCAGCGCGCCCGTGGAGAAATACGGTATTGCCTTCACCCTGGGCGGCAGCTACCGCAAGGCACCCGTGACGGGCGGCGGCAAGGCGGGTGCCGTGCTGTCCCTGACCGACAACAACACGGTCTATCCCGTGCAGGCGCATGCCGTGCTGGGCAAGAACAAGGCCAGCATCGCCGGCACCCTGACGGACCCGCGCTCGCTGTCCGGCATCGATTTACAGCTGAGCCTGGCCGGCGCCAGCATGGCTGACCTGTACCCGCTGACGGGCGTGCTGCTGCCGGAAACGCCGGACTACGCCACCAAAGGACGCCTGCTGGGCAAGAAAGACGGCGCCAGCTGGAACTGGACCTATCAGAACTTCAAGGGCACGGTGGGCCAGAGCGACCTGGCCGGCACCCTGCAATATTTGCCGCGCCAGCCCCGCCCCTTGCTGCGCGGCGAAGTGACGTCGCAGCAGCTGCGCCTGGAAGACCTGGGCCCCACCATCGGCGCCGAGAGCAATGCCAAGAAACAGGCGCGCGGCAAGGCGCCCGTGCAGCCCGACAATAAAGCCTTGCCCGTGGAACAGTTCAATACGGCCAAATGGAATGCGCTCGACGCCGACGTGAAATTCACGGGCAAGAAACTCGTGCGCACGCATGACATCCCGCTCAACGACATTGTCGCCAACATCCACATGAAAGACAAGGTGCTGAGTTTGACGCCGCTCAACTTCGGCATGGCCGGCGGCGACATCACCTCGAACATCACGCTCGACGGCCGTCAAAAGACCATCGCCGCGCAAGCCAAGGTGGCGGCACGCCACCTCAAAATCCGCGAACTGTTTCCCAAGCTGCAATCGATGCAAGCGAGTTTCGGTGAAGTGTATGGCGATGCGGCGCTGACGGGCCACGGCAATTCCGTTTCCGCCATGCTGGCCAGCGCGAATGGCGAACTGGCGGCCACCGTCAGCGAAGGTTCCGTCAGCCAGCTCATGCTGGAACTGGCGGGCCTGAACCTGGCCAATGCCGTCTTCGTGAAAATCTTTGGTGACAAGCAAGTGCACCTGAATTGCCTGGCCAGCGATTTCGCCGTCACGAATGGCCAGGCCGACGTGCGCCGCTTCGTGCTGGACACGGACACGGCCGTCGTCAACGTCACGGGCAACGTCAACCTGGCCCACGAAACCCTGGACCTCGACGTGCGTCCCCGCACCAAGGGCGCCCGCATCGTCACCCTGCGCACGCCGCTGTATGCGAAAGGCACGTTCAAGAACCCGGACGTGGGCCCGCAAAAAGGCCCGCTGGCCCTGAAGGCCGGCGCCGCCGTGGCCCTGGCCACCGTCGTCACGCCGCTGGCCGCCTTGTTGCCTTTGGTCAACGTCGACAAGGCACCCGACACGGACTGCGCCGCCGTCATGGCGCAAGCGAACGCCACGCGCAAGGCGCCTGCTTCGCCGGCGACGAATGCACCGGCGAAAAAAGTCAGCGAAGCGGACATCAAGAAGGCCCAGCAGGAAAAGAAATAGACCTTGATGCAGCCGCTTGAAACCTATTCCTCTATCTGCTGTAATGAAGGAAAGCGGGGTGTGGCTCAGCCTGGTAGAGCGCTGCGTTCGGGACGCAGAGGCCGGAGGTTCGAATCCTCTCACCCCGACCAGCATTCCCCCCTCTGCCTGCACTGCACACTCCTTGACCTGCGCGTTGGTGTGTTGCTGAGAAGTGTGATATTAATTGAACAATTAATTAATTGAACACATCCATCGCACAGGGGTACGGTCTTATGTCTTTCCTGATAGTTCTGGCCGCACTGGCCTTCCTGATGCTGGCCGCCTATCGCGGCTACAGCGTGATCCTGTTTGCGCCCGTCGCCGCGCTCGGTGCCGTATTGCTCACCGATCCGTCTGCCGTGCCGGCCGTCTTCAGCGGCATCTTCATGGAAAAGATGGTGGGCTTCATCAAGCTGTATTTCCCTGTCTTTTTGCTGGGCGCCGTGTTCGGCAAGCTGATCGAGCTGTCCGGTTTTTCGCAGGCCATCGTCATGGCGGCCATCCGCTACATCGGCAGCTCGCGCGCGAATGCCGTGATCGTTGCCGTGTGCGCCGCGCTGACCTATGGCGGCGTGTCGCTGTTCGTGGTGGTGTTTGCCGTGTATCCGTTCGCGGCCGAGCTGTATCGCCAGAGCAATATCCCCAAGCGGCTGATGCCGGGCGCCATCGCCCTGGGCGCGTTCTCGTTCACCATGGATACCTTACCGGGCACGCCGCAAATCCAGAACATCATCCCCACCACCTTTTTCAACACGACCGGCTGGGCCGCGCCGTGGCTGGGCACCATCGGCGCCGTGCTGACGGTGATCATGGGACTGGCCTTCCTGGAATGGCGCCGCCGTTCCGTCATGGCGACGGGCGAAGGGTATGGGGCCGAGGCCGAAAAGGCCACGGCCGACGCGGGCGACCTGCCCCATCCGCTGCTGTCAGTAGCGCCCTTGGTGCTGGTGGGCGTGGCCAACTTTGCGCTGACCAAGCTGATCCCGCACTGGTATGGCGACAGTTACGTACTCACCGCCGAGGCCCTGCCGGGCTTGCATGCGCCCGTGTCCACGTCGATAGCCTCCGTGACCGGTATCTGGGCCGTGGAAGGCGCCTTGCTGTTGGGAATTTTACTTGTGTGCGTGACGGCCTTCGGGCGCATCCGTGCCGCCTTTGCCGAAGGCACCAAGGCGGCCGTCGGGGGTGCCTTGCTGGCAGCCATGAATACGGCGTCCGAATACGGTTTCGGCGGCGTCATCGCGGCCCTGCCCGGCTTTCTTGCCGTCAGCAACACCTTGCGCAGCGTGCCCGATCCGCTCGTCAACGCAGCCGTTTCCGTCACGACCCTGGCCGGCATCACGGGCTCGGCCTCGGGCGGCATGAGCATCGCGCTGGCGGCCATGTCGGACAGTTTTATCCAGGCCGCGCAACAGGCCCATATTCCACTGGAAGTCATGCACCGCGTGGTGGCGATGGCCAGCGGCGGCATGGATACCTTGCCGCACAATGGCGCCGTGATCACCCTGCTGGCCGTCACGGGCCTCACGCACCGCCAGTCCTACCGCGATATCTTCGGCATCACCGTCATCAAGACGGTGGCCGTGTTCCTCGTCATTGCCCTCTATTACATGACGGGGCTGGTCTGAGGGTCGGGGCAAACTAGAGGCGCGACGACGATGCCGGCTTCGCCACAGCGTGCGCCGGCTTGAACAGGTGGCTGATGCCCATGGTCAGCAACGGACCGGCCAGCGCCAGGTAGGAACTGTCCACGCCATACGGATTGCCCGCCAGGAACCAGCCGATGGTGGCGATCACGGAGACGATCACGCCGACGAAGGCGCCGCGCGGCGTGCCGAATTTCGGCGCGTAGAAGGCCATCAGCACCAGCACGGCCAGGGTGGCGCGCAGGGCCTTGCCGAGGAAGGCAATCATCAGCAGTTTTTCCGCATACAGCGCCAGCACCAGCGGCAGCAGGCCGGCCACGACGATGGCGATGCGCAGGAACATCAGCGATTTCGCGTCATTCTTCGCCTTGTTGTACCAGGGGTCATAGAAATCCTTCATGGCCAGGGTGGCCGATGCGAGGGTAGTGGCGGAAATGCCGCCGAACAGGGCGCCGGCCAGGCCGACGATCATGATACTGGCGGAAAACGCGGGCATGTGCGCGATCAGGGTCGGAAACGCATCGATCGACTTCATGCCAGGATACAGCACGGCGCTGCACATGCCGATCAGGGCCGCCATCAGGCCGAACGGAATCATCAGCGAGGACACGTAATAGCAGGCGCGCTTGGCCACGGCCGGGTTATCCGTACTGACCAGGGCCTGGATCACGTATTGCGTGGCGAAGATGGAACCGATGCCGCCGATCATCCAGGCGATGATCTGGCCCCAGCCGATCTCGACCCAGTTGAACATCTTGGCCGGCAGTTGCGCCTGCAGCGCGCCGATGCCGCCGGAGGCTTCCAGCGCATACGCCAGCGCCAGGATCACGCCTAGGTATTTGACGATGGAGTGGGCAAAATTGGTGTACACGACCGAGCGCATGCCGCCCAGGCTGACATAGATCACGGTAATGGCGCCCACCAGCAGGATCGCTACCGTCTTGTTGATATGCAACACAGCCGCCAGCACGGCGCCGCCGCTCGCGTACAGGGCCACGGCAACGATGCCCAGCGCAACGATGGTGAGGACGGACGCGGCATAACGCACGGGCTCGCCGTACGTTTGCGCCAGGATGCCGGAAATCGTCGACTGCCCGCTTTCCTTGTATTTCTTGACCAGCACGATGGCCAGCAACAAGAAGCCCAGCGACAGCGCCACCAGATTCCACGCGGCGGAAATGCCCAGTTCATAGCCCTTCTGTGCCGTGCCGATGCTGACGGAACTGCCAATAAATTCCGACAACAGCAGCGCGCCGATCAGGTAGGCGGGATAGTTGCGCCCGCCCGCCGTCATGCCTTCGGCGCTGTTGGCATGCTTGCGCACGCTATAGGTAATGTACGACATGAGGGCGAAATAGCCCACCGTGATCGCAGCGATGATGATTAATCTGTTTTCCATCCGTCTACTCCAAGTCTGCTTTTCTTATTATTATTTTTTCAAGAAAGCTTCCCCTGCCGCATGCCGGACGAGCCGGTGGCGGTGCTCAGGGGAAAGTCAAATTCCTGCCATACCTATACGGTACAGCAAGCCTCACAACAAAAAGGTCCGCAACTGCGCCGTAAACAAGTCCGCCGCCTCGACGTTCGAGATATGCGAGGCGGGCAGGCTTGCCAGGCGGGCGCCCGCGATCTGCTGCTGCAGCCAGCGCCCGTCGTCGACGGTGGTCACGGGATCGTGCTCGCCGGCGATGATCAGGGTCGGCACGGCTATCGCGCCGACGGCGTCGTGCAAGTCCACGTGGGCCAGCACGTCGCAGCAGGCCGCGTAGCCGCCGGCATCCTGGCTGCGCAAGGTGGCCACCATGCGCGCCACCGTGTCCGCTTCGCGCGCGATAAACTGCGGCGTGAACCAGCGCGTGGCGGCACTCGCGGCCACTGCGGCCATGCCGTCGCGGCGAACTTGCTCCGCCCGCAGCTGCCACGGCGCGGCGCCGCCGATGCGCGCCGCCGTATTCGCCAGCACGAGCTGCGTCAAGCGCTGCGGCTGGTGTATACCCAGCCACTGGCCCGTCAAGCCGCCCATGGAAATGCCGCAGAAAGCGGCACGCGCGATATCAAGGTGGTCGAGCAGCGCCACCACATCCAGGCCCAGCCGCTCGATGCCGAACGGTGCGCTGCCGCTGGCCGACTGGCCATGACCGCGCGTGTCGTAGCGCACGACAAAAAAGTCGCCGGCCAGCGCGGCCGCCTGCGCCTCCCACATGGACAGGTCCGTGCCGAGGGAGTTCGACAGGACCAGGCAGGGTTTGGCACGGTCGCCATCCGTGCGGTAATGCAGGCGAATACCATCCGCCTCGCACGTTTTCCCGGCAGTGTCGTTGCCTGTATGCGTCATCGCATGTCTCCTCAGGAATCGTCGTCGCGCACCGACGAAGGATGGCGGCACAGCGGCATCACGTCGATCTGCATGTAGGGGAACAGCGGCAGCGAGGTCAGCAAATTATGCAGCTCGTCCACGCTGTCCACGTCGAAGACGCTGATGTTGGCGTACTGGCCGGCGATGCGCCACAGGTGGCGCCACTTGCCCTCGTGCTGCAGGCACTGCGCCAGTTCCTTTTCCGTCTGCTTCAGCTGCGCCGCCTGCTCGGCGGGCACGCTCAACGGCAGGTTCACGTTCATGCGTACATGGAATAACATGGTTTCTCCTTATTGACGCTGCATCGTATGCAGCTTGTCCATATCGATCTCGACGCCCAAACCCGGGCCCGTCGGCACCTGCAGCATGAAGTCGCGGTACACGAGCGGTTCGCGCAAGACTTCCTGCGTCAGCAGCAAAGGCCCGAACAATTCCGTACCCCAGGCCAGTTCGGCAAAGGTGGAACAGACGTGGGCCGTGGCGGCCGTGCCGACGCCGCCTTCGAGCATGGTGCCGCCGTACAGGCCCACGCCGGCCAGGCGCGCCACGGTGGCCACTTCCAGCGCGGGCAGCAAGCCGCCCGACTGGGTGATTTTTACGGCAAACACGTCGGCCGCATCGGCCTGGGCCAGCGCCAGCGCATCGGCAGGGCCGTGCAAGGCTTCATCGGCCATGATGGCCACGTCGAAGCGCTGCTTCAGGCGCGCCAGCGCGGCACGGTTACCGGCTTTGACAGGCTGTTCGATCAGGTCGATGCCGCCCGCTTCCAGCGCGGCGATGCCGCGCACGGCGTCCGTCTCGCTCCAGGCCTGGTTGACATCGACCCGCACGCTGGCCCGTTCGCCCAGCGCCCGCTTGATCTCCAGCACGTGGGCCACGTCGTCCATCACGTCGCGCAGGCCGATCTTCAGCTTGAAGATGCGGTGGCGGCGCAGTTCCAGCATTTTTTCCCCTTCGGCGATATCGCGCGCCGTGTCGCCGCTGGCCAGCACCCAGGCCACGGGCAGCGCATCGCGCACGCGGCCGCCCAGCAATTCCGACAGCGGCACGTTCAGGCGGCGCGCCTGCGCGTCCAGCAGCGCCGTCTCGATCGCGCATTTGGCAAAGCGGTTGCCCTGGATGACCTTGCGCACCCTGGCCATCGCCTTGGCGACTTCGCTCGCTTCCATGCCGACCAACAGGGGCGCGATATAGGTATCGATATTCGTCTTGATGCTTTCCGGGCTTTCGCCACCGTAGCTCAAGCCGCCGATGGTGGTGGCCTCGCCCCAGCCGGTGATGCCGTCGGCGCAGCGCAGCCGCACCAGCACCAGGGTCTGCGTATTCATGGTGGCGACGGACATCCGGTGCGGACGGATGGTTGGCACATCGACCAGGTAGGTCTCGATATTTTGAATCATATTTATTCCGTATAATTCTGTGGAGTGGTGACACGATATTCCCCGAATGTCCCCACGTCCAACACCGAGTTGGTATCAAACCTATACCTGAAAGGTATGAAGATGGAATTACGGCACTTGCGCTACTTCGTTGCGGTAGCAGAGGAAAGGAACTTCACGCGGGCCGCCGCACGCCTGCACATCGCGCAGCCGCCGCTGAGCCGGCAGATGCAGCAGCTAGAAGAAACCCTGGGCGTGGCGCTGATCGAAAAGGGTTCGCGGCCCTTGCGGCTGACGGAAGCGGGCGAGTTCTTCCTCGCCCATGCACGGCCCCTGCTCGACCAGGTGCGCGACCTGCAGGCGATGACGCAGCGCGTGGGCAAGCTGGAACGCACCCTGTCGATCGGCTTCGTCGCCTCGACCCTGTATGGGGAATTGCCCGACATCGTGCACCGCTTTTGCGAACGCCATCCCGAGGTCGACGTGACCCTGCATGAAATGACGACGGTGCAGCAGTTGAAGGCCCTGAAGGAAGGCCGCATCGACGTGGGCTTTGGACGCCTGAAAAGCGAAGACCCCAGCATCCGCCGCATCCTGCTGCGCGAGGAGCGGCTGGTGGTCGCGCTGCCGCCCGGACACCGGCTGGCCAACGGGGAAGGCGGCTTGCGCCTGATAGACCTGGTGCATGAAACCCTGCTCGTGTATCCGAAAGCGCCCCGTCCCAGCTTTGCCGACCAGGTGCTGAGCATGTTCAGCGAAGGCAATGTCACGCCCGGCCCCGTCACAGAAGTGCGCGAACTGCAGATTTCCATGGGACTGGTGGCGGCCGGCCAGGGCATTTCCATCGTGCCGGAAAGCGTGCAGGCCATGCATCACCGGAACGTCGTGTACCGCAAGCTGGACGACAAACACGCGTTCTCGCCCATTTTATTCAGCATGCGGCATATGGACCGCTCGCCGGAACTGGAAAATATCCTCGCCGCCGTGTATTCGATCTACGATGAACACGGCATCGCGCACGTCAAGGAAAGCCTGTAGCCCTCACGCTGACAGCGGCGCGTCGGCCAGCAGTTCCGGACGCAGCGCGCGGATGCGCAGCTCCGTGAAGTAACCACCCGCCTCGTTGTAGCGCAGGTAGTGGCGGCCGCAGTTCAGGCAGCGGGCCACCTGACTCAGGTTCGCGGGATAGTAGCGCGGCGCGATGGGCGCATCGGCGCCGTCGTAGCGCGTGCCCTGCGGGTGGTATTCGGCAAACGTCGGTTCCTCGTACGGGTCTTCCCGCAGGGTGCCGACTTCTTCAAACCGGTCGAGTTCCAGCGAAGTGGGAAGGCGTTGCCAGGCATCGAGCGGAACGGCGCAGCAGCTGCATTTTTGAGTGACGCCGGCCGAAGCGGCGGCCAGCGTGGACAAGGCGGGAAAATCGATGAATACCATGGTTCAGCCATTGCAAAGGGGCGGCCCGTGGCAACGAGCCTGGCCGCACCCCTTATTCTAGCGCAGTCGCATCCTGCCGATACGCGGCCCACATTTTGCCAGGCCCAGTTCCAGCAGCATCAGCAGGCTGCCGGAAACGAGCAGCAACGGCATCAGCGCGCACATGCCGGCCGCCACCAGCCAGGCCAGCGCGGACGGCGAGGTCCACGCGCCCGGCAACAGCCTGGGCAAGCCCAGCGAGCCTGGCAGGCGCCGCTTGAAGAACATCACCCAGCCCGAGACCAGCGAAAACAGCACGCTGGCGCCGAACAGCAGCAGCAAGGCCTGATTCCACCAGCCGAATTCGCCGCGGTGGAAGGGGATGCCGATGGCGGTAGCCTTGCCGAACGCCGTCTGCGCCTCCCAGCCCGCGTAATACAGGGGCTTGCCGCTGTAGGCATCGAATTGCAGGTCGAAGCGCAAGGTGGGCTGGCTGCGGTCGGCCATGGTGGCGCGCCACACATCTTCCTGGCTGGCCGGTGCGGTCAGCTGCACGGCGATGGCGGGCGCATGGCTGCGCGCCACTTGCCAGGCATCCTGCCAGTCGAGCGGAGCGCCCTCCTCGCGCGAATGCAGGCCGCGCGGCACGGGCGGCGGCGCCTGACCGCTGACGTCGCGCAGCGCGCGGACGCGCCCGCCCGCCTGCTGGCTCCACGTCAAGCCCGTCGTCAGGATCACGACGCTGACGATGCCGAGCGCGACGCCGAGAAAAGCATGCCACTGGCGCCAGCCGTTGCGGCCCCGCGCGCCCCGCTTCGGCAAACCCGATTGCGCGCCGCGCGGCCACCACAGCACCACGCCCGTCACCAGCATCACCATCAGCCAGCTGGCGGCCAGCTCGATCATCCAGCGCCAGCCATCGTTCTGCAGCAGGCGCGAATGCAGCTTTTTCGCCCAGTTGCCGAAGCGCTCGCTGCTGGCCAGGCTGCCCAGCACGCGCGCATCGTAAGGATTCACGTAGACGACGATGGCTTGCGCGGGCAGGCCGAATGCCGGCTTGACCGGCGCGGCATGTCCGCCATGGCCCGCATGTTCATCGGGCGCGCCGCCGGGCGGCGCGAACGCCACCTGCACCGCGTCGTCCTGCTGAAATGGCGGCACCACGTGCTGCACCGTCCAGCCACGCGGGGCCGCCCGCTCTGCTGCGGCAACGGCGGCGTCCAGCGGCAGCATGGATGCCTGCGGCGCCACGTGATCGAGGTGCTGGTACAGCCTGGCCTCGATCTGCGGCGTGAAGATATACAAAATCCCCGTCAGGGTGGCCACCAGCGCGAATGGCGAGGCGATCAGCGCGGCCCAGAAGTGGATGCGCCAGTACAGGCTTTTGCGCCGTGCGACAAGAAAGGTTGCGTCGTCCATGGCCATCCTCACAGTCCGTCATAGGTATAGGCCAGGCCCAGCATCACGCTGCGCGGCGCACCGGGCGTGTACTGATTCTGCGTATTGGCCGCGTAGCTGCCCGTGCCCGCATAGCTGCTGCTGGCCGAATCGGCATAGCGCTTATCGGCCACATTGCGCACCTGCGCCCATGCTTCCAGGCCGCGCGCGAGCTGGTAGCTGGCGCGCAGGTTCAGCAGCGCGTGGCCGCCATACTCCACCGTGTTGGCATTGTTCATCCAGTAGCGGCCCTGATGCACGGCTTCGAGCGCGATACGCGCGCCCGTCACGGGCTTGTAGCCGATCTCGAACGAGGTGATGTCGCGCGGCGCCTGCGGCATGGTGCGGCCGCTGTAATCAAGGGTACTGGAGACCTGATAGCGCAGATAGCGGTGGCGCGCGATGGCCGTGGCGAAGCGCGCGTCGAAGGGGCCGCTGTCGTAGTTCAGGCCCAGTTCCAGCCCTTCGCTGCGCGTGCGTCCCGCATTGCGGTTTTCGCTGTTGCCCGGCGAGAGCGTGTAGCTGACGATGGTGTCGCGCCCGTCGAGCCGGTACAGGGCCGTGTCGAGTTTCAAGCGGCCCTGCAAAAAGGCCCAGCGCAAGCCCAGTTCATAGTTGTTGTAGACGGACGGCTGCAGGTCGGCGATGCCCGTCTTGCCATACAGCTGGCTCACTTCGGGCGGCGTAAAACCCTGGCTGACGTTCGCATACACGCTGCCCGCATGGCCGATGGCGTAGGTGGCGCCCAGCTTCGGGCTCGCGTGCGAAAAGCTGCGCGACTCGTCGGGGGCGCCGTAATTGACGCTGCCGCCCGGCGCCAGATTATTATGGTAATCGTAGCGGATGGCGTCCGAGCGTCCGCCCAGCACCACGCGCGTGCCCGCCAGCGGAGAAAATTCCCACTGCGCGAAGACGGCCGTGTTCAAAATGTCCGTCTGGTAGTCGCGCACGCCCTGCGGGTTGCTGGCATTGGCCAGGGAGTAGCGCAAGTAGCGGCCCGTGGCCGCGTCGCGCACGATGGAGAGATTGTCGCTGACGAAGGGATTGTCGCTCTTGTCCACGTACACGCCGGCGACCAGGCGCGAACGCAGCCACGCGAATTCCTGCTGGTGTTTCACATCCAGCCCCAGCGAATCGACATGGTTGTTGTTGATGACGCCCTTGCACAGCAGCCCCGCGCAACTGCCTATCGAATAGGCGGGAATCTGCCCATGGTCGTTCTTGCGCGTAAACACGGTGACGGTACTCGTGCCATTGGCCGTCGTCGCGCCCTCCCACGCCAGATTCATGCGCGTGGTCTTGTCCTTGCGGTAGGTGAAGGTATTGAGGCTCTTGCCGGGGGCATGGCGGTAATCGTCCTCGAACAGGCTGCCCGTCATGGCCGCATCGAGATCCGTGTGCACGATAGTGGCGCGCAGCTGCGAGGTGGGACTGAGCGCATAGTCGGCGCGCAGCGAAAACGAATCCTTGTCGCCATAGCTGTACTCTTGCCAGTTGTCGCGCGAACGGCGCGAACTGTAGTGGGAAAAGCGCAGTCCCAGCGCCCCCCAGGTATCGCTGGCGGACGTGTCATAACGGGTGAAGCCGCCCACGTTGTCGCGCCGCACGCCCACGCTTGCCGTCGGCGTCGCGCTGGCGCCGGCCGTGAGGAAATTGACGGCACCGCCGACGGCATTGCTGCCGTACAGCGACGAGGCGGCGCCCTTCACCACTTCCACGCCGCTGGCGCCCGCCATGTTCATCTCGTTGAGCGAATTGTGGTTGAAGACGCCCAGCGGGCGGATGGGTATGCCGTCTTCCAGGTACTGGTAGACGGCATTCGTGCCGATGGGCTGGCGGATGCTCATGCTGTGCTGCTCGTTGCCCAGGTCGTTCCAGTACACGCCGGCGATGCGGTTGAGGATATCGCCCATGGTCCTGGGCTTGTCGCGTTCCAGGGTTTTGGCATTGACGACGCCGATGGCCTGCGGCGTCTCGGACAGCCACGATTGCGCGCGCGAGCCGGAAACGACGACCGTGTCGATATCGTGATCGGATTGCGCCCGCGCGCAGGGGTAGGCCACGGTGCCGGCCAAGGCCAGCACCAACAGTTTCTTGTTCATGTGATTCTCGTTTAAGTGTGCGGATGCTGCCCCGTCGCACTGGAAGGCGCGCAGGGCAAGTACTAAAAATACAAAAACTTAAATGAGACGGGGCGGTGCGCGCGACTGCGCGGTGGACCAGATGAACGGCGGGGATGGGGACTGGTAGTACAGGGCCGGGAAGATGGCCGTGCCGCTGGCCACAAGCAGCGGCAGCACGGGGCTGGCCGGCGGCAGGCCGACGGAACCCGCATGCGTGGAACAGAAGGCGCAATGCTCCATCTGCATGGCCTTGCCGCCAGACTTGCCATCGGCGGCGCCGTCATCGGCCTGATCAAGCTGCACAAAACGGATGCCGGCCACCGAGCAGATTTCCGCCCAGCCGGAGCCGGACTCCTGCTTGGCGTTGGCGACGGCCTGGGAAATCGACGGCGCGAGCGCCGCCAGCAAGATCGCGAAACAGGCGATCCAGGCGGCAAAGCGGCGCGTGAACAAGGTCATTCCCATGGCCGCATTTTACCAGCGGCGGCCAGGAGTGGGTAGCGGAAAGCGGCTCAGACAGCCGGACAGGCGGCGTTGCCGTTGTCAAAAGCACGCACGACACTGGCCGCATCAGCGGCGATGCGGTTCACGGCGCGGCGGTGCCCCAGCACCAGTTCATCGTAGCCGCCGCCCACCTTTTCATTGGCTATCGTGCGGCAAGTAACCACCTTGCTGCTGGCCAGCTGACGCACGCTCCACACAGCATCGATCAGCGCATACTGGCCCATCACGGACTCGAAACGCTGCACATTGGTGCTGATACGGTACACGGGCAGCTTGTCCGGGTATGGCGTGCGGAACACATCGATGGCGCCCAGGTCGTTCGTCACGGCCGTCGACAGGGCCTGGCCGATCTCGCCGGCCAGCGGCCCCGCCCAGCGCTGCTGCTCCAGCAATTCGATGCGGCCCGACGGCGCCGTCACGACGAACTGGTTGCGGCTCACCTGCTGCGGCACGCTGACGGCCAGCACCTCGACATAGTATTTCACGGGCTTGGACGGCTGCGCGTCGGCGCCGCCGCTGAGCGTGTAGAAATGCTCGGGCTGGGGCGTGGAGCAGGCGCCCAGCAGGCTGGCCGCCAGCAGCGCGGCAAACATCGGCTTCATCATTTTTCATCTCCTTTTTTACCGCGGATCAGGGACTCGGGATGACGTTCCAGGTAATCCGACAGGGCATTGAGCGATTGCAGGGTTTGCGTCAGCTGCTGCAAGGCCTGGCGCACGTCCGACTGCAGCGGCGAATCCTTTTGCAGCACCTGTTCGGCCGTGCCGAAGGTCTGTTTCGCCGCCGTCAGGGTATCGCGCATTTCCGGCACCACCTGACCATCGAGCTGCTTGAACAGGGTATTGGCCTGCTTGATGGTCGCGTTCAGGTTATTGCCGATCTCAGCGTACGGCACCTGATCGAGCTTGCGGGCGATGCTGGCGATCTGCGTCTGCAATTCATCGAGGGTATTGGGCACGGTCGGCACTTCCAGCGGATACCTGTTCGGATCGAGCGCCACCTTCGGCGCTTTCGGGAAGAAGTCCAGCGCGATGTACAGCTGACTGGTCAGCAGATTGCCCGTGCGTAGCTGCGCGCGCAAGCCACGGCTGACCATGCGTTCGAGCAGCTGGTGGCCGGCCGAGCCTTCCTCATCGTCGACGGCCGCCTTGAAGCGCATGCCCAGGCGGGCCGGGTACAGGTTGACGGTGACGGGCATGCGGAAGTTCTTCTTCACGGGGTCGAACTCGATGCCGACCGAGCGCACCTCGCCCAGCACGATGCCGCGGAAATCCACCGTGGCGCCGGCCTGCAAGCCGCGCAGCGACTGGTCGAAATAGAATACGGTGGTGATGGCCTCGCCATCGGGCTCGCGCATGGCGCTGGCCTCGTCGGCCGCCAGGCGGTAATTGGTGCCGGCCGGCGCCGGTTCGACGGGCTTGCGGCCGTTTTCCGCCTCGAAGGCGATGCCGCCCACCAGCATGGCGGCCAGCGACTGCGTATTCAATTTGAAGCCGTTGGAATCGAGGCGCACGTCGACGCCGCTGGCATGCCACCAGCGCGCATTCTTGCCGACGAACTGGTCGTACGGCGCGTTCACGAAGACCGACATGGTGATGCCGTTGCCATCCTTGTCCAGCGCGAAGCTGACCACCTTGCCCACCCTCAGGCGGTGGAAGAACAGAGGCGAACCCACATCGACGGAGCCGAGGCTGTCCGCATGCAGGGTGTACAGTTTGCCCTTCTGGTCCCCCGCCACGGCGGGCGGACTCTCCATGCCGATGAAGTTCTCCTTCTTCTGTTCCGACTTGCCCGTGTCAACGCCGATGTAGGCGCCCGACAGCAAGGTGCCCAGGCCCGTCACGCCGCTGGCGCCGATCTGCGGGCGCACCACCCAGAAGCGCGAATCGGCGGTGGCGAAACGGCGCGCCTCCTTGCTCATGTCGATCGTCACGAGGACCTTGCTCAAGTCGTCACCCAGGGTGATGGCGCGCACCTGGCCAATATCGACATCCTTGTACTTGACCTTGGTCTTGCCCGGCTCCAGGCCTTCGGCGCTCTTGAAGCTGACCGTCACCGTGGGTCCCTGGTCGAGGATGGACTTGGCGGCCAGGCCGGCGCCGATCAGCGCGGCCAGCAGCGGAATGAGCCATACCAGCGACGGCAGCCAGCGGCTGCCCTGTTCCACATCAGGTTCCGGCAATGGACGGCCGCCCGTTTCGGCAGGACCGCCCGCTTCTTTGTCAGACATGCTGTTCTCCAATCACTGTATTGTTTCCGGTATTTGCCACCACCACGGGTTCTTCCTCGCCAGGCACATGTCCGTCGACGGGGTCCCAGATCAGGCGCGGGTCGAACTGCATCGCCGCCAGCATGGTCAGCACCACCACGGCGCCAAAGGCCAGCGCGCCGGGTCCCGCCGTGATCACGGCCAGCGACTTGAAGCGCACCAGCGCCACCGTCAGGGTGACGACAAAGATGTCGAGCATGGACCAGCGGCCGATGAATTCGACCATGCGGTACAAGATGGTGCGCTGGCGCGGCCGCCAGCGCGAACGCCGCTGCGCCGTGAACGCCAGCAACGCCAGCACGCCCAGCTTGAGCATGGGCACGACCACGCTGGCGATGAAAATGATGATGGCCAGGCCCTTCGAGCCGCTGGTCCAGAACAGCACCACGCCGCTCATGATGGTGTCGTCCTGCGCGCCGAACAGCGATTGCGTCACCATCACGGGCAGCAGGTTGGCGGGAATGTAGAGGATCATGGCGGCGATCAGCAAGGCCCAGGTGCGGTTGATGCTGTCCGGCTTGCGCACGTGCAGGGCCGTGCCGCAGCGCACGCAGGCCAGGTGCCTGCCCTTGCCCACGGGCGGCGCCACCAGGCCGCAGGCATGGCAGGGAACGACCTTCTCGCCGGGCGCGAAGGCCTTGTAGCGGATGCCGGGCAGCGCTTGCCGGGTCAGGTCGTCGCCCAGGTTCCACAGGGCCTTGGGGTCGAACGAGACGACGATGGCCAGCAGTACGGTGAGCGCGCCAAACGCGAACAAGCCCGGTTGCGGCAGCACCGTGGCCAGGCTGGTCATCTTGACGACGGTGATCAGAATGCCGATCATCAGCACTTCCGTCATGCCCCATTCGCGCGCCGTCTGCACGGCGCGCAGCACGCGGTTGAATCCGGGTACCTTGACGCCGCCGCGCAAGCCCAGCGCCACGTACAGCAGCGAACCGAGCTCGATGGCGGGAAAGAGGATGGTAAACAGGAAGACCATCGTCGCCACGATGTGCATCTGCTCGGACCACAGCACGCGGATGGAGCCGAGCAAGGTGGCGCTGGAGGTGAGGCCATTGACGTCTAGTTCGACGATGGGGAAAAACTGGGCGATCAGGAAGACAAAGGCGGCGCCCAGGGTGAGCGCCACCACCTTGCTCAATTCGGCCGAGGCGCCCCGGCCTGGCGCGGCGCGGTACAGCACCGAGCGGCAACGGATGCAGCGCGCCTTTTCGCGTGGACGCAGCGGACGTTTGCGGTACAGCACGCCGCAGTCATGACAGCTAATCAGGTCGTATCGGTGCACAGTGTGAAGTTTGCCGGCGCCCGCAGCGCGACTATCCCATGTCAATGCCAGCCATCATGACAGAATTGGCATTTTCCTGCACTACGGCACTATTCTTTTCCACTCCCCCGCAACAACGCCTCCACGGCGCGGCCGATTTGCAACACTGTATCGTCGGCGCCGGCCAGGCCGCAGATGCCCAGCCCCACGGGCAGCTCGCCGTCGGCATGGCAAGGGAGCGACAGCGCGCAGCCGTCTAGGAAGTTGATGACGCTGGCGTTGCGCAGCACCAGGCCGTTCGTAGCAAAAAAAGTGGCGTCGTCCGCTTCCAGCGGCGCAACCTGCGGCGCCAGAATGGCCACGCTGGGCATCAGCCAGGCGTCGAACGGCGCCAGGCGCTGCTGCGCGATGGCAATCAGGCGCGCGCGCGCATCGAGCAGGTCGATGTAGTCAAACGCGCCCTGCTGCTGGCCGCGGCGGATGCGCGCCGCCACGCGCTGGTCGTACTGCGCGCCCTTCTCTTCCAGTAACGCCCTGTGCCAGTGCCAGGCTTCCGCCGCCACCAGGCCGCCACCGCCATTAATCGTCGGCAGCTCCAGCAACTCGGGGAAATCGAACTGTTCCACCAGGGCGCCGGCTTGCCGCAGCTTGTCCAGCGCGGCATCGAAAGCCTGCTGCACCTGCGGCTCCACGTGCGTTCCGACGTAGTCCAGGGTAAAGCCGAAGCGCAAGCCTTTCAGTGCCGGCGCCTGCGCGCCGATGTCATGGCCCGACAGCGCTGCATACAAGATGGCGCAGCAATCGACGCTGCGGGCGATGGGGCCGGCCGAGTCGAGGGAGCGCGACAGGGGCACCGTGCCGGCCAGCGACACAGTCGCCGCCGTCGGCTTGAAGCCCGTCAGACCGCAAAAGGCCGATGGAATGCGGATCGAGCCGCCCGTATCCGTGCCCAGCGCGCCGGCCGCCATGTCCAAGGCCACCGTCACCGCGCCGCCCGAGGTGGAGCCGCCCGCCACGCGCGCGCCGTCGTGCGGATTGCGCGGCGTGCCGTAATGGGGATTCAAGCCCAGGCCGGAAAACGCAAATTCGCTCATATTGGTGCGCCCCAGCAGGATGGCGCCGGCCGCGCGCAGGCGCGCCACGGCGCCCGCATCGGCGTCGGCGGGCGGCGCGCCGGCCAGCGCCAGCGAGGCGGCGCGGCTGGTCTGCCCCCTGACGTCGAACAGGTCCTTGATCGAAATGGGGATGCCGGCCAGCGGCGAGGCAATGATGCCGGCGGCGCGCGCCGCATCGCTGGCCCGCGCTTCCATCAACGCCTGTTCGCCATCGAGGCTGACATAGGCATGGCCGCCCTGCGCCCGGTGGGCCTCGGCGCGCGCCAGCATCCGCTCCGTCAGTGCCACGCTGGTGATGCGGCCGGCAGTAAGGTCGGCCGCCAGTTCGCGGATGGTCTTGGTCAGTTCGGTCATTCTCTTATCCTTCCACGGGCAGGGTTTGCACGGCATAGCGGTGCTGCAGGCGGCGCTGCAAGGCTGGATCATACAGCTCCAGCTCGAAGGCGTCACCATGGCCCATCTCGCCGATGATAGGCTGCGTGCCGCAGAACATGGCGCTGCCCACCGGCAGCGTTGCTTGCCCCGTGTAGCGCAGGATCAGGTCTTCCGGCGACAGCATGCGCGTCACGGGGCCGTCCTGGTACAGGGCCGGCACGCCGGCGCGTTCGCGCCAGGAGCGCATCTGCAGCTGGTCCCAGTGGCCGGCCACGTCGGCATAACGCCACAGGGTGTCGCCCACGGGCTTGCCGCACATCTGCTTCGATACCGTCACGCCATAGCTTTCCACCTTGCGGTCCGTGTGGTCGGAACCGATGCCCACCAGCAGGCCGCATTCCGTGGAGAACAGCACGAATTCGGCTTCGCCCGACGAGTCGCCGCCCGGCACTTCGATGGCTGCGTCGCTCGACAGCAGCGCCGCCGCCACGCGGTAAAACGTCGGCACGCTTTTCGGACGCGCCACGCCGATCGCTTCCAGCTCGGCGATGTGGTGTTCCACCATCGCCATGTCGCGGCCCGTCCAGCCAGCGATGATCAAGTTATCGATGTCGAAGGTGACGGGGCCGTGGCCGGCCAGTTGAAAATGCAATGTCGTCATGATTTTATTCCTCCAGGGGGCCGCGGCCCGTTTCGCGCGCGGCAAAAACTGCCGCGCCGGTGATCAGCAAGGCTGCCGCCACGTACAGCGAGACGACCATGGTGCTGTTGTACGAGCGGTACAGGCTGGCGATGACGAGCGGCGCGAAGCCGCCGCCGATGACGCCGGCCAGGGTGTAGGCCAGCGAGGAACCCGCATAGCGCACCTTGGTGGGGAATTGCTCGATGACGAAGGCCGCTTGCGGGCCGTACATGATGGCGTGGATGACCAGACCCACGACGACGGCCGTGACGATGGCGGCCGGGCTGGCCGTATCGAGCAAGGTGAAGAAGGCAAACGCCCACACGAGGCCCAGCACGGCGCCCAGCGCATACACGGGACGGCGGCCGATCTTGTCCGACAGGGCGCCAAACAGCGGCACCGACAGCGCATTGCAGGCCGTGCCGATCATGATGGCGGTGAGCGCCAGGGTCGACGACAAATGCAGCACCGTCGTCACATACGTCAGGGTAAACACCACCACCAGCGCATACAGCACGTCCGAGCCGATGCGCACGCCGCCGGCGATCAGCAGACGGCGCCAATAGAGGCGCAGCACGTCGCCGATCGGCGCTTCAGCCTTGGCATCCTGCTGGTCGAGTTCCTTGAACAGCGGTGTTTCCTCGATGCCGCTGCGTATCCACATGCCAAACGCCACCAGCAGCAGGCTGGCGATGAACGGCATGCGCCAGCCCCAGTCCATGAACGCTTCATGCGGCAGCAGATAGGTGATCAGGCCGATGCAACCCGTCGCCAGCAAGGTGCCGAACGACGGCCCTACCTGCGTCCACGAAGCATTGCGGCCACGCTTGTCCGGCGCGCCGTGCTCTACGGAGATCAGCACGGCGCCGGCCCATTCGCCGCCCAAAGCGATGCCCTGCACGAAGCGCAGCGCCACCAGCAGGACGGGGCTCCAGATGCCGGCCGTCGCGTACGTGGGCAGGAGGCCCATCAGGCCCGTCGTCACGCCCATCAGCATCAGGGTCACCACAAGCACCCAGCGGCGTCCCAGCTTGTCGCCCAGGTGGCCGAAGATCACGCCGCCGATGGGGCGCGAGATATAGCCGACGGCATACGTGGAAAAGGCCAGGATGGTGCCCGTCAGCGGATCGAAGGAAGGGAAGAACAGGTGGTTGAAGATCAGCGCGGCCATGGTGTTGTAGACGGTGAAGTCATACCATTCCAGGGTCGTGCCGACCATGCTGGCCGTGGCCAGGCGGCCCGTTTGGGGCTTGTCGCCCGCTGCCTGGGCCGCAGGATGCGCAGCGCTTGCCGTTGTATATGTGGTCATTGCCTACCTCTCTCGTCAGTTTTATTGCAGGCCCGGCGCAGGATGCTTTGCCCTGCGCCGTGGCCCGTGTCTCGTGTTATCAGTGCCGGCAAGATGCGCTTGCGGCGCGTCAGGCAGCGTGCAGGTCGGCCTCGCGCAGCTGCCAGGACAGTTGCAGGATGGCAGCCTGTTCCCCGTCAAGCCCCAGCGCCGCGCTGGCGGCATCAGCGGCTGCCACGGCAGCGCTTTCGGACGATGCGTCGATCAGGAGGATCGGATCGAGCACGCGGCCCTCCTTCCGTTCCGCCGGCAGGGGGCCGGACAGATTGGCGTCGGGCGTGAGCAAGCGCGTGGCAATGACGCCGTCGATCTGCAGCAGCGTCGTTCCCAGCGTGGCAAAGCCGGCCACCGCTTGCGCATCCTGGCCGATGGCTGATGCACCCAGGCGCAGCACGGCCAGCCAGGCGCCCGTGCCCATGCCTGTTTCCGCCTCGATGGCGCAGACACGGCGCATCGGATCGACCATGCGCTGCAGATTCGTCAGCGACCATGGCGTCTGCTGGCTGAAAGCCTTGAAGTAGTCGGGCGTCTGAAAGGCGGCGAGCGACACGGTGCGGTACAGACCCAGATATTTGCGGGGACCGCGCACGCTCTGGTAGCGCGTGCCGCTGACGAAGCCGGGAATGCGCACGCGCTCTTCCACGTGCTCGCGGTCGTACCAGCGGTTGAAATCAAGCTCGTGATCGGGGTCGGCGCTGGTCCAGACGAACAGGATGCCGGGCAAGGTGGTGGTGGACGTCGTCATGAAGGTTCCGTTTGCGTTGTAAGTGGAGTGCCAACCCAGAATAGGTGGCACGCCATCACTTGGCAAACGGGTTATTCTGAACGCGACTGATAAGTTTTTCTTGTGGGTGGAGCCAACAATGTTGTCGGATTACGCGCCTGGGCGCTCATCCGGCCTACGCGACTCACCCCGACCACGGCATCACCCCGCGCCATATTCCTCGCCCAGCGCCAGCGTGAACCTGGCCGCCTCCTCGCACGCCAGCATGGCGACCAGTTGAATCGCTTCCGTCGTGATGTCTTCGCTGTAACTGATGACGATGCGCTGCGGCGCCAGGCTGCTGGCGCAGGGAATCAGCGCGATATTGCCTTGCTCGATTTCCTCACGCAGGGGCGCCAGCGGCAGCACGGCGATGCCGAAGCCCGCTTTGACCAGGCGCACGATGGCGGAGATCGAGCTGACGCAGTGCACGCGGCCCAGCTGCACACCCTCGTCCTGGCACAGCGCCTTCAAGGCAGAATGCGGCTGCGAACCGCGGTTCATGGTGATGATCGGATGCTGCGCCAGTTGCGCCACCGTGAACGGCACGCCCATATCGGGCCAGTCGGCCGCGCGCCCGGCCCAGCCCATGGCGATGGCGCCGCTGCCCGTGCTGCGGATATGGTCGCCCGTCAGCATGTCCGTCTGCAGCGCGATATCGAGTTCGCCCTGCTGCAGCTGTTCGTGCAGGCGGCGCGTCGATTCCGACGTCAATTGAATCTCGATGCCCGGATAGCGCTCCTGCACACGCTGCAGGAACGGGATCAGCCAGGTATGCACGATGGTTTCGATGACGCCGATGCGCACTTCGCCCGTGATCTGCGCGGGCGAGGAATTGGCCGCATACATGTCGCGGCACAGTTCCAGCATGCGCTCGGCGTACACGAGCAGGTTACGCCCGGCGAAGGTCAGGCGGATGTCACGCGCATCGCGGTCGAACAATCGCGTGCCGAAATCCTGCTCCAGCGAGGCGATGCGATTGGAAATGGCCGCCTGCGTGATGTGCAGCTTGTCGGCCGCCGTGCGGAAACTGCCCAGCCGCGCAGCCCAGACAAACGCTTCGAGAAAACGGGTATTCAATGGAGCTCTTCTTCACTTAAAGTGTGGTCGCCCCATTGTAAGCCAAAGCGCTCCGCCTTATTTCTCGCCCAGGAAGTCCAGCAAGGTCAGGGCCACGATCTTGCTGGCCTTGCGCAAATCATCGAGCGCCAGCCGCTCGTCAGCCTTCTTCGCATTCGATTCGGGCACCGTGCGCGGGCCGGCGCCATACAGCACGGCGGGGATGCCCCGTTCGCCATACAGGCGCGCATCCGCATACAGGGGCGTGCCGACGGCGGGTATCGTCTCGCAAAGGATGGCTTGCGCATTCCTTTGCAGGCTGCCGACCAGCTGCTCGGAACCGGGCAAGGGCCGCAGCGCATGCGACAGCAGCAGGCGGCGGATCTCGATGCGGATGCCGGGCTCGCCCCGCACGGCGTCTTCGATCAGCGCGCGTACCTGCGCTTCCACCGCCACCGGATCTTCTTCGGGAATCATGCGGCGGTCCATCTTCATGACGACCTTGCCCGGCACCACATTCGTATTCGTACCGCCGTCGATGCGGCCCACCAGCATGGTGGGCGAGTCGATGCCCGCCACGTTCGATTTGATCTTCTTCAGTTCCGGCAGCTGGCCATAGATGGCGTTGAGGATCTTGTTGGCGGCCTGCAGCGCATCGTGGCCCGTTTCCGGCATGGAGCCGTGGCCCGACTTGCCGTGCACGGTGATTTCCAGCTGCAGGCAGGCGTTGTGCGCCGTGACGATGCCGTAGCTGAAACCGGCGGCGATGACGAAATCGGGCTTCGTCAATTGCTGTTCCAGCAGCCAGCCCGGCCCCAGCAAGCCGCCGAATTCCTCGTCGTAGGTAAAATGCAGTTCCAGCTGCCCCTTCAGGGGAATGCCCAGCGCTTCGAGTGCGCGCGCGGCAAACACATAGGTGGCGAAATCGCCTTTCGAGACGGCCGTCGCGCGGCCGTAGATATAGCCGCCGTCGATCTGGCCGCCATATGGCGGATACGTCCAGTTGTCGCCGGGCGGCACCACGTCGCCATGCGCATTCAGGGCCACCGTCGGCCCGCCTGCCGCATATGGCCGGCGCACGATCAGGTTGGTGATGCTCTGCATGCCGTACGCCTCGACCTGGTCCGCTGGCACGGCGTGCTTTTCCGCGTTCCAGCCATACGCCTGCAGCAGCTGCGCCACCAGTTCCGCGTGCGGCGCGTTATTGCCGGGCGGCGTATCCGTCGGCTGCTGCACCACCTTCTGTAAAAAGGCGATCTCCTCGTCGAAGTGCTCGTCGATCCAGGCCGTGATTTTTTCTGCGTGCGTAGTCATTTTGCTCCTTGCATGGTCTGTTGCAGCCAGGCGCCCAGTTCGCTGCGCTCAGCCTCCGTCATATTGGTCAGGTTCCCGATCGGCATGGCTTTCAGCTCGATAGCCTGCTTGTAGATTTGCCCCGCGTGCTGGCGGATTTGCGTCTCATTATCCAGCATCATGCCGGCCGGCGCCGTGGCGAAGCCCGGCTGCGTGGGCTGGGCCGAATGGCAGGTGGCGCAGCGCTGGGCGATGATGGCGTGCACGCTCTTGAACTGCGCCGCCGGGTCCACCGCCGGTGCGGCCGCCAGGGCCACGGGGGCTTTCGGCGCGATGGCCACGGCCACGGCCACCAGCAGGGCCACGCCGAGGGCAGGATAACGCCACTCGACTCTTCCCTTGTGGCGCAGGTTGAAGAAGTGGCGGATGAAGACGCCGGCCGCCATGATCAGCGCCAGCACCAGCCACGCGTGGTCGTTACGGTAAGTCATCGCGTAGTGGTTGCTGATCATGATGAACAGCACGGGCAACGTAAAATAATTGTTATGCACGCTGCGCTGCTTGGCTTTCAGGCCATGTTTGGGATCGGGCAGCTTGCCGGCGGCCATGGCCTCGACCATCTTGCGCTGGCCGGGAATGATCAGCATCAGCACATTGGCCACCATGATGGTGCCGATCATGGCGCCCACGTGGATGTAGGCGGCGCGTCCGCTGAGCAAATGCGTGAGCACATAGGCGGCGCCGACGATCAGCGCGAACACCGTCACGCCGAACCACAGTTCATATTGCGCCAGCTTCGAGCGGCACAGCAGATCGTACACGGTCCAGCCGATGACCAGGGTGGCGATGCCGATGCCGACGGCCTGGCCGCTGGAGATATCGGCCACGGCCTTGTCGATCATCATGGCCTGGGCATTGAAGTAATACGCGATGGTGAGCAGCGCGAAACCGGACAGCCAGGTGGAATACGCTTCCCACTTGAACCAATGCAGCTCCTTCGGCAGTTCGGCGGGCGCCACCAGGTATTTTTGCGGGTTATAAAAGCCGCCGCCATGCACGGCCCACAATTCTCCCGACACGCCCTTCTTCGCCAGCTCGGAGCCGGGCGCGGGCGGACGTATGGAATTGTCGAGCCAGACGAAATAAAAGGAAGCACCGATCCAGGCGATGCCCGTGATGACGTGCAGCCAGCGGACGATCAGGTTCAGCCACTCAAGGCCGTACGGGATCAGGTAGGCAAATACTTCCATAAATTTCCTCTAGTCAGACTGAACCAATATTCGTGCCAATCTACACAAGATAAACGGATTTACCGCCCATCACATGAAAAATATCGTATATTTGACATATTCAAATCGATATACAACAGAGCCGCCGCCACATGTCCAGCCTGCCGCAACACCTCGACCTGCACCTGATCCGCATCCTCTACCTGCTGCTGGTGGAAAAGAATGTCTCGCGCGTGGCGCTCAAGCTCAATCAGCCGCAGCCCTCGATTTCCGCCTCCCTGCGCAAGCTGCGCGAACTGACGGGCGACCCGCTGCTCGTGCGCGGCGCACGCGGCATGGTGCCGACCCAGCATGGCGAAAGCCTGCTCAATCCGGCCAAGCGCATCCTCGACCAGACGGAAAGCCTGTTCGTCAAGAAGACGCCGTTCGTGGCGCAGGAAGAGGCGCGCACCTTCCATATCGCCGCGCCCGACTACCTGGACAGCCAGTTCCTGCCCAACGTCGTGGCCCTGCTGCGCCGCGGTTCGCCGAAAAGCCGCGTCGTGCTGCATAGCCTGGGGCCGGGCATCGACCATATCCGCCAGCTCTCCGACGGGGGCCTGGACCTGGTGATCGCCAACTGGGACGAGCCGCCCGCCCACCTGCACATCTCGAAGCTGTTCGAAGACCCCATCATCTGCGCCATGCATGCGGAAAACGCCTATGCGCGCCGCACGGCCAGCGACGCCATGACGCTCGACGATTATCTGAGCCTGCCCCACGTGGCGCCGTCGCAGATGATGCCCGGCTACCACGGCGTGATCGATTCCTTCCTCGAACGGCAAAACCTGCAGCGCAACGTGGTGGTGGAGTCGGCGTATTTCGGCCTGATCCCCTACATGCTGACGCAGACGGACCTGGTGCTCACCACGGGCCGGCAATTCATGCGCTTCTATGAAAAGACCCTGCCGCTGAAAACGTATACCGTGCCCTTGAAATTCCCGCCGATGCGCTTTTACCAGCTGTGGCATCAGCGCGTGCACCAGGCGCCCGAACACAAATGGCTGCGCGACCAGGTCAGCGCAGCCGCCAAGGCGCTGGTACAGCGATAGCCGCTATCAACGCGCGCATATAATGGAGTCAGGAACGGGGCGCTATCATCACCGCTTGCATGATCGGAAAACCATGACCACCCTTTCAGACCTGAACGCCGGCAGCCAGGCCGATTTTATCGCGCACCTGCATGGCATCTACGAACATTCGCCCTGGATCGCCCAGCGTGCGGCCGCCGCCCGGCCGTTTGCCAGCCTGACGGCACTCAAGACGGAGCTGCAGCGCGTGCTGGCGCAAGCCTCGCCCGAAGAGCAGCTGGGACTGATACGCGCCCACCCGGAACTGGCGGGCAAGGCCGCCATCGCCGGGCAGCTGACGGCGGAATCGACGCGCGAACAGGCCAAGTCCGGCCTGAACCTGTGCAGCGCCGATGAATTTGCCACCCTGCAGCGCCTCAACAGCGAATACAACGCCAAATTCGGCTTTCCCTTCATCCTGGCCGTCAAGGGCCCGACGGGAGAAGGCCTGACGCGTCAGGACATCATCGCCACGTTTGCGCGGCGCCTGAAAAACCGCCATGCCGATGAGCTGGCCGAATCGCTGCGGCAGATCAAGCGCATCGCCGAACTGCGCCTGAACGACCTGTTCGACGTGCGCCTGGATTTCGGCCCCGCCATCATGCAGCAGGCGGAAACCCTGGCCGGCTGGAGCGACAGCGATTACAACCTGACCTGCGCCTACCTGACGCCGGCGCACCGCAAAACGGCGGCGCAGCTGGCCGACTGGATGCGGGACGCGGGCATGCAGGTACACATCGATGCCGTCGGCAATGTCGTCGGCCGCTATCTTTCCGACGCGCCGGGCGCGAAGACCCTGATGACGGGATCGCACTACGACACGGTGCGCAACGGCGGCAAGTACGATGGCCGGCTGGGCATCGTGCTGCCGATCGCCGTCGTGCGCCACCTGCATGAGCGGGGCGAAAAGCTGCCGTTTCATTTCGAGGTCGTCGGTTTCGCGGAAGAGGAAGGCGTGCGCTTCAAGAGCACGTTTTTGGGCAGCACGGCCGTGACGGGCAAATTCGACGTATCGCTGCTGGAGCAGCTGGATACGGATGGCGTGAGCATGCGCGACGCGCTGGCCGCCGCCGGCCACGAGGCGAGCGCCATCGGCGCCATCGCGCGCGATCCCGAAGACTTGCTCGGCTATGTGGAAGTGCACATCGAGCAGGGTCCCGTGCTGCTCGAGCGCGACCTGCCGCTGGGGATCGTCACGGCGATCGCCGGCAGCTCGCGCTACCTGGTCAATCTTGGCGGCGTGGCCAGCCATGCGGGCACCACGCCCATGTCTATGCGCAAGGATGCGGCCAGCGCGGCCGCGGAAATCATCCTGCTGGTGGAACGGCGCTGCAGCCAGGGCGAGGCGCTGGTGGGCACCGTGGGCCAGCTGCACGTGCCCAACGGCTCCGTCAACGTGATCGCCGGCGCCTGCACCCTGTCGCTCGATATCCGCGCGGCCAGCGACACCGTGCGCCAGGCAGCCGTCGACGATATTCTGGATGGCATCGCCGCCATCTGCGCGCGGCGCCAGATCGACTACCAGCTGGAACTGCTGCTGTCGGCGCGTGCGGCGCCGTGCGCGCCGTGGCTGATGGCGCAGCTGGCGCAGGCCGTGGAATCCGTCGGCATCGAACCGTATGCGCTGCTGTCGGGCGCCGGCCACGACGCCATGGCCATGGCCGCCATCACCGACGTGACCATGCTGTTTACCCGCTGCGGCAATGGCGGCATCAGCCACAATCCGCTGGAAACCATGACGGCCGACGACGCCGACATCGCGGCGCTCGCGCTGCTGGCGTTTTTGCGCAACTTCCAGCCCAAGCCGCAGGGATAGCGGTCGTGGCTACACGGCCACGGCCCGCTCCAGCATCGCGTGCAGCAGCACGTTGCAGCCCGCTTCCAGGTGCTCGGGCTTGGCGTCTTCGATTTCATTGTGGCTGATGCCGTCCTTGCACGGCACGAAGATCATGCCGGCCGGCGCCAGCCGGGCCGCGTAGATGGCGTCGTGGCCGGCGCCGGACACCACATCCATCACGGAGTAGCCGAGTTTGGCCGTGGCATTGCGCACGGCGCCCACGCAGTCGGGGTGGAACGGGCATGGCGGGTAGTAGGACACCCTTTCCAGTGAAATGCCCAAGCCTGTTTTTTCGCGCATGGCATCGATGAAGGCCGTGATCTCGCCGTGCATGGTGTTGAGCAGCTCGTCGTTCACGTTGCGCAGGTCGATGCTGAATTTGACTTCGCCGGGAATCACGTTGCGGCTGTTCGGGAAGACCTGCACCATGCCCACCGTGCCGCGCCCATATGGCGGGTAGCGGTTGGCGATGGCAACGACTTCCTGCATGATGGAGGTGGCCACCTGCAGCGCATCCTTGCGCAAGCCCATGGGCGTGGGGCCCGCATGCGCTTCCATGCCCGTCACCACGCAGTCGTACCAGGACAGACCCATCACGGCAGGCACCACGCCGATGACTTTATCGGCGTCTTCCAGCACGGGCCCCTGTTCGATATGCGTTTCAAAATAGGCGCCGATCGGATGGTCGCCCGGCACCTGCTCACCTTTGTATCCGATGCGCGCCAGTTCTTCGCCCACGGTCTTGCCTTCCGTGTCCTTGGCCGCATACGCGGTCTCCAGCGAGAAGGCGCCGCAAAATACGCCCGAGCCCATCATGACGGGCACGAAGCGCGAGCCTTCCTCGTTGGTCCAGAACGCCACTTCGATCGGTGCCTGCGTCTTGATCTTCAGATCGTTCAGTGTGCGCACCACTTCCAGGCCCGCCAGCACGCCGTAATTGCCATCGAACTTGCCGCCCGTGGGCTGCGTGTCGATATGGCTGCCCGTCATCACGGGCGGCAAGGTATTGTCGGTGCCGTCGCGGCGCATGAAGACATTGCCGATCTGGTCGATCGTGATGCTCATGCCCGCTTCGCGGCCCCAGCCTACCACCAGGTCGCGGCCTTCCTTGTCGAGGTCCGTCAGTGCCAGGCGCTTGACGCCGCCCTTCGCTGTCGCGCCGATCCGCGCCAGCTCCATCAGCGCTGCCCACAGGCGCTCGCCATTGATACGCAATTCATCCATCGTCAACTCCTTATACGGTCGTGGCGGCAAACGCGGGACGCTCGATATAGCGCCCCGCCCCTTCGACGGCCGTCAGTTCGCCCTGGTGGAACACCACCTTGCCGGCGGCAATCGTGGTGCGGGGAATGCCGCGCACGGTGCGCCCTTCGAAGACATTGAAGCCTCCCTTGGCGAACTGGGTGGCGGCGGAAATGGTGCGCGTGCCTTGCGGGTCCCACAGCACGATGTCGGCATCGCTGCCAACGGCGATGACGCCCTTGCGCGGATACATATTGAATATCTGCGCCGCATTGGTCGATGACACCTTGACGAATTCGGAGGGGGTGAGCATGCCGGAATTGACGCCTGCATCCCACACCACGGCCATGCGTTCCTCAACGCCGCCGCAGCCGTTCGGGATGCGCGTAAAGTCCTGCTTGCCGGCCGCCTTCTGCTCGGCGCAAAAGGTGCAGTGGTCGGTGGCCGTCGTGTGCAGGTTGCCGCTTTGCAGGCCGTGCCACAAAGCCGATTGATGGTGCTTGCCGCGGAACGGCGGGCTCATGACGTGGCCCGCCACGTAGTCGAAATCGTCGCTCTGGTAGACGCTGTCGTCGATCACCAGGTGGCCCGCCAGCGCTTCGCCATACACGCGCTGGCCGTTGGCGCGCGCGCGCGTGATGGCGTCGAGCGACTCCGCGCACGAGACGTGCACGATGTACACGGGGGTATTCAAAACGTTGGCGATCGCGATGGCGCGGTTGGCCGCCTCCGCTTCCACGGCCGGTGGGCGCGACAGCGGGTGCGCCTGCGGCCCCGTGATGCCTTTTTTGAGCAAGGCTTGCTGCAACTGGAAAACCAGCTCGCCATTCTCCGCATGCACGGTGGGCAGCGCCCCCAGCTCCAGCGAGCGGGTAAAGCTTTTCACCAGGGTTTCATCGTCGGCCATGATGGCGTTTTTATAGGCCATGAAGTGCTTGAAGCTGTTCACGCCATGCTCGCGCACGAGGGTGCCCATCTCTTCATGTACCTGTTCGCTCCACCAGGTGATCGCCACGTGGAAGGTGTAATCGCCGGCCGCCTTGGCCGACCACTCGCGCCACTGATGATAGGCCTCGATCAGCGACTGCTTCGGCGCGGGGATGACGAAGTCCATGATGGTGGTGGTGCCGCCCGCCAGTCCCGCCGCCGTGCCCGTGAAAAAATCGTCGGCCGTCACGGTGCCCATGAAAGGGAGGTTCATGTGCGTGTGGGTGTCTATCCCGCCCGGCATCACGTACAGGCCGCCCGCGTCGATCACGGTGGCGCCGGCCGGCAGCGCCAGGTTCTCGCCGACGGCGGCAATCGTGTCGCCCTCGATCAGCACATCGGCGCGAAACGCGCGGTCGGCGTTGACGACGGTACCGCCACGTATCAGTGTAGTCATCTTGTCTCCTTTTTATTCGCAACGATCAGGATTGCGGCGCTTGCCGCACCTGCGCCGCCACCTTGCCCTTCATCATGACGCCATAGACGACGGCGGCGATGGCCACGCCCACGAACCAGGCGTAGGTATAGATGGTTTTGAAGCCTTCGCCCACGCCGGGAAACGCCGTGGGAAAGGCCGCGTTCAAAAAACCCGGGATATTCGGCAGCACGGCGATGACAAAGGCGATCAGCGCCGCCATGTTCCAGCCATTGCCATACGAGTAGACGCCGTCGTCACGGTACAACTGCCTGACGTCGAGCTGCGTCTTGCGCACAAAGTAATAGTCGACGATGAGGATGCCGGCGATGGGACCCAACAGGGCCGAGTAGCCGATCAGCCACGTGAAGATATAGCCTTGCGTCGACTCGAGCACCTTCCACGGCATCATGACGATGGCGATGAAGGCCGTGATGTAGCCGCCCATCTTGTATGAAATCTGCTTCGGCGCCAGCGAGGAAAAGTCATACGCCGGCCCCACCAGGTTGGCCGCCAGGTTGACGCTGACCGTGTCGATCAGGAGGATGATCAAGGCGATCAGCACGGCGGCGCCCGTCATGCGGCTGGCCAGGTCGACGGGGTCCCAGATGGCCTTGCCGTACATGACGACCGAACCGGCAGTGACGATCACGGCCAGCATGGCCAGCAAGCCCATGGGCACGGGCAAGCCGACCGACTGGCCCACGATCTGGTCGCGCTGGGTCTTGGCAAAGCGCGTGAAGTCGGGAATGTTCAAGGCCAAGGTGGCCCAGAACCCCACCATGGCGGTGAGCGATGGCCAAAAGACGCTCCAGAACTGGCCCGCCTTTTTACCGCCGGCGATGAATTGCGACGGCTGGTCCAGCAGGCTGGCCACGCCGCCGGCCTTGCTGTGCACCCAGTACAGCAGCACGAAGCAGATCAGGATTTTCAGCGGCGCCGTGTAGGTTTCGAGCTTGCGGATCGATTCCATGCCGTGCAGGATGTAATAGAACTGGATGGCCCAGAAGGCCAGGAAGCACAGCAGCTGGCTGCCGTTGATGCCCAGGCCCGCGATCTTCTCGCCGCCCAGTTCATGGCCCATCAGCACGCCCATCAGCGTGTAGATCATCTGCCCGCCGAACCAGGTCTGGATGCCGTACCAGCCGCAGGCGACGATGGCGCGCATCAATGCCGGCAGGCGCGCGCCCATGGTGCCGAACGAGGCGCGCGCCAGCACGGCATACGGGATGCCGTACTTGGTGCCCGCATGGCCGATCAGCAGCATGGGCAAGAGCACGATGGCGTTGGCGAGAAAGACCGTGAGCACGGCCTGGTAACCGGACATGCCGCTGTCGATCAGGCTGGCCGACAGGGTGTAGGCGGGAATGCACATCACCATGCCCACCCACAGCGCGGCGAAGTGATACCAGCGCCAGGTGCGCTGCGCCGCCGTGGTGGGCGCCAGGTCTTCATTCCAGAGTTGCGTGTTGCCTGAATAGTCGTGGTTCACAGGTTTGCTCCATCGGTTGGGAGGTTGGGCGTTTTAAAAACGGCTGCGGCCTAGCTTACTGCAAAGTTGGGCAACTGTTTATAAAATATACGTACGCAAAAAACGTGCCCTATACCGACTCCGCCAATGCCCGGGGGTTGCGCGGATCCTGCGTCCAGTTCATGTACGGCTTGCCCGTAACTTGCGGCACCATCGTGATGCAGCCCTGCACCGGACAGGTGATTTCGCACAGGTTGCAGCCCACACATTCCTCCTTGATCACTTCATACGTGCGCGTGCCGGCGGCGTCGATCAGCTGCGCAATCGACTGGTGCGACGTGTCTTCGCAAGCCACGTAGCACTTGCCGCATTTGATGCAGTCGTCCTGGTTGATCTGCGCGATGACCTGGTAATTCATGTCCAGGTATTTCCAGTCCGTCGTGTTGGCCACGGCCTTGCCGGAAAAATCGCTGATGCGTACATAGCCCTTCTCGTCCATCCAGCGCGACAAACCATCCTTCATTTCTTTGACGATGCGAAAACCGTGCAGCATGGCGGCCGTGCACACCTGCACGCAGCCGGCGCCCAGGGCGATGAATTCGGCCGCGTCGCGCCAGTTGCCGATGCCGCCGATGCCGGAAATGGGCAAGCCGCGCGTCTGCGGATCGCGCGCGATTTCCGCCACCATGTTCAGGGCGATGGGTTTCACGGCGGACCCGCAATAGCCGCCGTGCGTGCTGGCGCCGCCCACGATGGGCAAGGCCACCATGCGGTCCAGGTCCAGCGAGGTGATCGAATTGATGGTGTTGATCAGCGAGACGGCGTCCGCGCCGCCCGCCTTGGCCGCGCGCGCCGGCATGCGCACGTCCGTGATGTTGGGCGTGAGCTTGACGATGACGGGCAGTCGGCTGTGTTTCTTGCACCAGGCGGTCACCATCTGCACATACTCGGGCACCTGGCCCACTGCCGCGCCCATGCCCCGCTCCGGCATGCCGTGCGGGCAGCCGAAATTGAGCTCGATGCCGTCCGCGCCCGTCGCCTCCACTTTCGGCAAAATATCAGCCCAGTAGTGCTCTTCGCACGGGAGCATCAGGGAGACGATCATGGCGCGGTCCGGCCAGTCCTTTTTCACCTGCGTGATTTCGCGCAGGTTGATCTCCAGTGAACGGTCGGTGATCAGTTCGATATTATTGAAACCGACCACTTCGCGGTTCTTGCCATACAGGGCGGAATAGCGCGATGAGACGTTGACAGCGGCCGGGTCTTCACCGAGCGTCTTCCACACGACGCCGCCCCACCCCGCCTCGAAGGCGCGCACCACGTTGTAGGCCTTGTCGGTCGGCGGTGCGGATGCCAGCCAGAAGGGATTCGGCGCCTTGATGCCGCAAAATTCGATGCTGAGATCAGCCATTATGCAGCCTCCACTTTATTCAACAAATCGGAATGGATGGCCAGTGCGGCCAGCTTGCCATGCTGGACGGCCTGCACCGTCAAGTCCTGCCCCGGCGCCACGCAGTCGCCGCCCGCATAGATCCCCGGCAGCACCGTGCGAAAGAGCGCATCGACGGCGATCTTGTCGCCTTCGCGCTGCAACAAGGATGCCATCGGGTCATGCAGCATCTGCGTATCAAGGCTCTGGCCGATGGCCTTGAAGATGGCGTCAGCCGCCACATCGAAGGTTTCACCCGTCCCCGCCAGACGTGAACCCTGCATCTGCGTCTTCTCAAAGCGCATGCCCGCCACCTTGCCTGCTGCATCGAGCAGCACCTGCTGCGGCTGGGCCCACGTCAGCATGCGCACTTGGTTAGCCTTGGCGATCTCCTGTTCATGGTGGGTGGCCGTCATGGCGTCGAAACCGCGCCGGTAGACCAAGGTGACTTCCTCGGCACCCAGACGCTGAATCTGCACGGCCATGTCGATGGCCGTATTGCCGGCGCCAATCACGATCGCCCGTTTCGGCACGGGCAGCGCGGCCAGGTCGTCCGCCTGGCGCAGCGCGGCGATGTAATCGACGGCGGCCAGCAAGCCCGGCGCATCCTCGCCCGTCAAGCCCAGCTTGCGGCTGGCGCCCAGGCCCAGGCCGAGGAACACAGCGTCGTACTGCGCGTGCAAATCGCGCAGCTGCAGGTTCTCGCCCAGCGCCTGGCGACATCGGATCTCGATGCCGCCGATGCCCAGTAAAAATTCAACTTCCTTCTGCGCGAAATCGTCCGTCAGCTTGTACTTGGCGATGCCGTATTCATTCAGGCCGCCCGCCTTGTCCTCTTTTTCAAAGATCACCACGTCGTGGCCCAGCATGGCCAGGCGGTGTGCGCACGACAGGCCGCTAGGGCCCGCGCCGACGATGGCGATAGTCTTGCCCGTGCTTGCCGCCCGTTTGAACGGGTGGCTGGCAAAGTGCATATGGTCGACGGCATAGCGCTGCAAGAGGCCGATCTTGACGGGCTGGCCTTCGGCGTCGTGGTTGCGCACGCAGACGTCTTCGCACAGAATTTCCGTGGGACAGACGCGGGCGCAGCTGCCGCCCAGGATGTTCTGTTTCAAGATGCCAGCGGCGGCGCCGTTGATGTTCTTGTCGTGGATATTGCGGATGAAGCTGGCCACGTCGATTTCCGACGGACAGATACGGCTGCACGGCGCGTCGTAGCAATACAGGCAGCGGGCGCTTTCGATGGCGGCCTGGCGCGCCGTCAGGGGCGGCGCCAGGTCCGTGAAGTGGCCCGCCAATTCCTCGTTGGGCAGGGCGGGATGCGGTAAATAACTCAAGGACTCGATCATCGCGTATTCCTCTTTTTATGTGCGGCCAATTTGTCGTCTGAAACCCTTACTTCATCTGGGGAAAAGCAAATTCCACACCAGCGCTTGCCGTGTTCGGCCAGCGCTGCATCACGGCCTTGTGGCGCGTGTAGAAGCGCACGCCTTCGGGTCCATAGGCATGGTGGTCGCCGAACATGCTGCGCTTCCAGCCACCGAAACTGTTGAAGGCCATCGGCACGGGCAAGGGGATGTTGACGCCCACCATGCCGACCTGGATCTGGCGCACGAATTCGCGCGCCACGCCGCCGTCGCGCGTGTAGATGGCCACGCCGTTGCCATACTCGTTGGCGTTGATCAGCTCCACTGCCTGCACCACGTCAGGACACCGCAGCACGCATAGCACGGGGCCAAAAATCTCTTCCTTGTAGATGCTCATGTCGCGCGTGACATGGTCAAATAAAGTACCGCCGACGAAGAAGCCGTTCTCGCGGCCAGGCACCACGTGGTTGCGGCCATCGACCACCAAAGTCGCGCCCTGCTCCACGCCGGAGGCGATGAGTTTTTCGATCCGCTGCTTGGCGGCCAGCGACACGACCGGTCCCATTTCCGCACCATCTTCCATACCGTCGCGCACTTTCAGTGCGGTCGTGCGCGTTGCCAGTGCATCGATCAGCTTGTCGCCCGCGTCGCCCACGGCCACCACGACGGAGATGGCCATGCAGCGCTCGCCCGCCGAACCGTAGGCCGCGCCGATCAGCGCATCGACCGTCATCTCCATGTCCGCATCCGGCATCACCACCATGTGGTTTTTCGCGCCGCCCAAAGCCTGCACGCGCTTGCCGCTGGCGCTGCCGCGCGCATAGATGTATTCCGCGATCGGCGTCGAGCCGACAAAGCTGATCGCCTGCACCACGGGGTGGTCAAGCAAGGCATCAACCGTCACTTTATCTCCCTGCACCACGTTGAAGACGCCGTCGGGCAAACCCGCTTCTTTCAGCAGTTTCGCGTGCAGCAGGGAGGCGGACGGATCGCGCTCGGACGGTTTCAAGACGAAGGTATTGCCGCAGGCGATGGCGACGGGGAACATCCACATCGGCACCATCACGGGAAAATTGAATGGCGTGATGCCGGCCACCACGCCCAGCGCCTGGCGCATGGACCAGGCATCGATGCCGCGCGAAATCTGGTCCGTGAATTCACCCTTCAGCAATTGCGGTATGCCGACGGCAAACTCCACCATCTCGATACCGCGCGCCACTTCGCCCTGGGCATCGGCAAAGGTCTTGCCATGCTCGCGCGTGAGCATGGCGGCAAATTCGTCCGTGTGCTGCTGGCACAGCTGCAGGTAGCGGAACAGCACGCGGGCACGCGTCAGGGGCGGCGTAGCCGACCACGAGGGAAAGGCGGCGGCGGCCGCCTGCACGGCCGCGTCGACGTCTTCCACGGTGCCCAGCACCACCCTGGCGACGGGTTCACCCAAGGCCGGGTTGTAGACGTCACCGTAGCGGCCACTATTCGTGTCGACTGTGGCGCCGTTGATGTAGTGGGTGATGGTGTCGAGATCGTTCATGGTATTCCTTAGTCGAGATTTTTGAGTACCTTGGCCAGCTTGCCAAACAGCTCGTCGACATGCTGTTTTTCCAGCACCAGCGGCGGCGACAGGGCGATGATGTCACCTGTCGTGCGTATCAGCACGCCGTCGGCGAAGGCCTGCTTGAAGGCGTTGAAGGCGCGCGTGCCGGGTTTGCCGGCGATGGGATCGAGTTCGATGCCGGCGATCAGGCCGATGCTGCGCAGGTCGATCACGTGCGGCAGGCCCTTGAGCGAATGCACGGCGTCGCTCCAATACGCCTGCATCGATTTAGCGTGGCCCAGGATGTCCTGTTCCTCGAAAACCTGCAGAGTCGCCAGCGAGGCGGCGCAGGCCAGCGGGTGGCCGGAATACGTGTAGCCGTGGAACAGTTCGATGCCGGGCGGGGCATCCATGAAGGCGTCGTGGATATACTTTTTGCTGAACACGGCGCCCATGGGCACCATGCCATTGGTCAGGCCCTTGGCCGTCGTCATCAGGTCCGGCTCGACGTCGAAATAGTCGGCCGCGAACGGCGTCGTCATGCGGCCGAAACCCGTGATGACTTCATCGAAGATGAGCAGGATGCCGTGCTTGGTGCACAGCTCGCGCAAGCGCTTCAGATAGCCTTTCGGCGGAATCAATACGCCCGTGGAGCCGGCCACCGGTTCGACGATGACGGCGGCGATCGTCGAGGCGTCGTGCAGGGCGACGATACGTTCCAGCTCGTCGGCCAGGTGGGTGCCGTATTCGGGCTCGCCCACCGTATAGGCGTTCTGGTTCAGGTTATGCGTGTGCGGCAGGTGGTCGACGCCCGGCAGCAGGGGCCCGAAGGTCTTGCGGTTGCCGCCGATGCCGCCCACGGAAATGCCGCCGAAGCCCACGCCGTGGTAACCGCGTTCGCGGCCGATCAGGCGGGTGCGTGCGCCCTCGCCGCGC
This sequence comes from Janthinobacterium sp. GW822-FHT07A03, assembly GCF_058798815.1. Lineage (NCBI taxonomy): Bacteria > Pseudomonadati > Pseudomonadota > Betaproteobacteria > Burkholderiales > Oxalobacteraceae > Janthinobacterium > Janthinobacterium sp. GW822-FHT07A03. Next base: position 535,217 of record NZ_JBXAKW010000004.1, read on the forward strand.
GCCCGGTGGTAGGCCAGCGCGATCTTCAACGCCGTGTCCACGGCCTCGGAGCCGGAATTCGTATAGAACACGTGGCCAAATTTATGCCCCGTGTAATCCATCAGTTTTTCCGCCAGATCGAAGGCGGCCGGATGGCCCATCTGGAAGGTGGGGGCGAAGTCGAGCTGGCCCACCATGTCGCGGATGGCGCCGACGATTTTCGGCTGCGCATGGCCGCACGGCACGCACCACAGGCCCGCCGTGCCATCGAGGATGGCGTTGCCATCGACGTCCTTGTAGTACATGCCTTCGGCCGACACCAGCAGGCGCGGATGGGCCTTGAAATCGCGGTTGTTCGTAAACGGCATCCAGAATGCCGACATCGACTCCGGCCTTGTTTCGTTCATGACCTTCTCCTTGGGATGGGCTGGCGCGGGGCCAGGATCGTTTTTGACGAAGCGTAAAATAATTTACCAGTTGGCAAAAAGCTGATGTAATAATAGACAGGCCATCCCCAATGGCACAGATACACAAACGGCAAAGTATCCCAACCGTACAGGTCGAAAAACCACTACAGTTTTGTGCAAGGCAGCAAAGGAGCCACCGTGAAGCACAGCGACAGCACAGACGATGCCCCCGAGCAAGCCAGCGGCTGGCCCGTGCTCGACATCGACCGCCAGAAAAAGGGCGGCCTCGTCGAGCAGATCGTCATCGCCATCAGCGTCATGGTGGGCAGCCGCGCGCTGCGCATCGGCACGCGCATGCCTTCCGTGCGCCAGTTCGCCCGCTGCAATGGCGTATCGACGTTTACCGTCGTCGAGTCGTACGACCGCCTGGTCAATCTCGGCTTGCTGTCGTCGCGGCGCGGTTCCGGCTATTTCGTCGCGCGCCACGATATCGCCGCCTCGCCGCAATTGGCTGTGCATGCGAGCCCCACCGCCATCGACGCCCTCACGCCGGACCTGTATTCGGGCGTGTCCGACGCGCTGCCCGTGGGCGCGGGCTGGCTGCCGCCCGAGATGTATGGCGAAGCGACCGTGCTCGACGCCGTGCGCCAGGCCATGCGCATTCCCGCCAGCCGCCTGCGCGGCTATGGCCACCCTCTCGGCTTTCCCTCGCTGCGCCAGCACCTGGCAACCAGCCTGTCGGAAGAGCTGTTTCAGGTCGAGCCGGACCAGGTCTTGCTGACGCACGGCGCCACGCATGCCTTCGACTTGATCCTGCGCAGCCTGACCAAGCCGGGCGACACGGTGCTGGTGGAAGACCCCGGCTACAGCAACCTGCAGTCGCTGATCCGCCACCACGGCTGCATCCCTGTCGGCATTGCACGCGGCGAGGCGGGTCTCGACCTCGATGCGCTGGCCAGCGAGGCCGCACGCACGCAGCCGAAGCTGATGTTCGTCAACACGGTGCTGCAAAATCCGCTGGGTACCTCGCTGAGCCAGGCGCAGGCGCATCGCCTGCTGGCGCTGGCCGAGCAATTCGATTTCTGGCTGGTGGAAGACGATATCTACCGCGAACTGGCGGCGCGCGGCGAAGCGTCGCTGGCGGCGATGGACGGCTTGCGCCGCGTGATCCGCGTGGGCAGTTTTTCCAAGACCCTCTCGCCCGTGCTGCGCGTGGGATCGATTTGCGCCTCGCCTCCGCTGGTGGCAGAACTGGTGCGCGTCAAAATGCTGGCGGGACTGACGACGTCGGAAATCAACGAGCGCGCCGTCTACCACGCCATCTCCGCGCGGCCCTACAAGCGCATGGTTGAACGGCTGGTGGCGCAGCTTGATGCGGCCCGTGAGCGCAGCATCGACTGCCTGGCGCAGGCGGGCATGGCGCCCGTGGCGCGGCCCCGCGGCGGCATGTTCGTCAGTGCCGGCTGGCCCGACGTGCAAACGCCGGAATGGAATGGCAAGATCATCGCCGACATGGCCTTGAAGGCGGGCATCCTGCTGTCGCCGAACGAATTTTTCATGCTGCGCGCGCCCGAGACGGTATGGTTCCGCTTCAACGTGGCCTACACCGATACCCCCGTGCTGCAGGCCTTCCTGCAATCGATCCGCCCACGCTAAAGAACCCGCCATGGCCAGCGACAAATCCCCTGCCCTTCCCGTGAAAAATGCCGGCGGCCGGCGTTTGCAAAACCGCGACCGCCTGGAAGCGGACATCCTGGAGCAAGCCGTGCGCGCGTTCGCCGAATGCGGCTATGAGGGCGCGTCGATCGCCACCATCGCCGAGCGGGCCGGCCTGTCGAAGCAAAACCTGATGTATTACTTCCCGTCCAAGCAGCTGCTGTACCAGCGCGTGCTCGACGACGTGCTCGACGACTGGCTGGCGCGCATGGACATGCTGGCCAATGAACACGACGAGCCGCGCGACGTGCTGCGCGCGTATATCGGCGCCAAGCTGCGTTTTTCGCGCGAACAGCCATGGGCCTCGCGCGTGTATGCGCTGGAAGTGATCAATGGCGCGCCCCTGTACGGCGCGCAGATACGCGACCGGGTCGTTCCCCTGCTGCGCAAGGATATCGCCGTTTTCGAAGCGTGGATCGCCGCCGGCCGGATCGCGCCCGTCAACGCCACGCATCTGATGTTCGCCATCTGGGCCATGACCCAATCGTATGCGGATTTTTCGGCACAGATGGCCCTGGTGCTGGAACGCAAGCAGCTCACGCGCAGGGATTACGAGGATGCCGAAATCCTGATTGCGCACATGGTGCTGGCGGCGGTGTCCATGCCGCCGGCAGGCGAAAAAAAACCGCCTCGACAGGCGGTTTCCTGAACGGCGCGAACGCTTACGCTGCCGTCCTGCTCTTGCGGCGGCGCGCCATGAAACCGATCATGCCCAGGCCTGCCAGCAGCATCGCATAGGTTTCCGGTTCCGGCACGGCCGACACATAACCAGCCACATTGGTGGCGTTGAAATAATGGTTGGCGTTGACCTGGATGTTCGAGGCCCAGTTCCCCACCACCACGCTGCCGTTGATCTGGCCATTGCCGCCGGCCAGGGTCGCCAGCGGCGCCAGGACGCTGCCGTACAGGCCTACGCCGTTCAAGGTGATGGTTTTCGCTTCATAGAAGTTGTACAGCACGTTGTATTTGCTGAAATCGCCGTAGCCGCCGGACAGGTTCACATTCGTGCCGCTGATATTGAGGATCAGGGTGTCGTTCGTGTGCAAGTTGCTGAACTTGAAGTTGTTCACAGAGCCCAGCGCCGCGGAAGTCAGGTCGAACACTTGCACACTGCCCGTGCCGCCCTTCAGGGTCATGCCGCCATAGGCTACCGAACTGCTGCCCGTCGCTGCCACGTTGGCCAGCGAGGTCGAGGTGTTTTTCAGCTGCGCCGACGTCGCGGCGAACGACACGGGCGACGTCGTGGTCTTGCTTGCCGTGTTCAGGCCCACGCTGCTCGTCGTCGTGCTGCCGCCTACATAATAATTGCCGTTCTTGATCGAGCCGGAGCTGTAGTTCAGGTTGCCACCAACGACCAGCGCATAACCGGTGTTGCCATGTGTGACGTAGGCATCCTTGTTCTTGTCATTGACCGAATAGTTCGATGCCGTCAAGTTACCGGCAACCAGCACGCCGCCTTCGACATCGCTGCCGGACGCGCTGAAGTTATTCAGGGAATACAAATTGGCGCCACCGATGCCCAAATCGACCACACCGGCTTGCGCGGCGCCGGCGGCAAACACGGTCGACAAAACGAGAACGAATGATGATTTAGGCATGATTGACATTTTATTTCCAAAAAGAAAATTAACTTGACGCCAGAATATCATATCCGTCGTGTTTGACATGTCGCAAGCCAACAACTTTTATAACAATAATGAAAACATAGTTGCACAATGAGAATCATTCTCCTGACGCTGCCCGGAGAATGTCCCAGCCATCTTCATGACGCTTTGATCAGACGGGCAAACAGCCGTCTGTTCTGCACTTTCAATATTGCTTAGAAGCGCAGCCAACTTGGTGATACGATCGCGGCAGCGCCAGACCGGGCCTGCCCACAAAGTATGAAATCATAAGGATGAAGCACGCATGAAACGATTGTCCCTAGGCGCACTGATGCTGGCATATGCCTGCGGCGCGCAAGCCGATGTGTTTAACATGATCGACAACCAGCCGCTCAGCGAAACCTGGCTCAACGCGGGCTTTTATTCGTATCACTTTCAGCGCGACAAGAACCTGAACGACAGCAATCCGGGCCTGGGCGCCGAATACCGCTTTTCCACGGTCGCGTCGGTCACGGCCGGCCGCTTCTACAATAGCGACCGCGCCTACTCGAACTACCTGGGCGTGTACTACCAGCCCATCAAGGTGGGCCCGCTGCGCATCGGCGCCGTCGTCGGCGGCTTCAGCGGCTATCCGAAGATGCGCGATGGCGGCTGGTTCCCGGCCCTGGTCCCCACCATCAGCTATGAATACCAGCGCGTGGGCGTGAATATCGCCATCGTGCCTTCCTACAAGGACCGCCTGTATGGCGCCCTCAGTTTCCAGCTGAAACTGAAGGTATTCGAATAACAGCTTGTCCCGGCCTGTCGCCGTTCGGTCCGCCATTCCTGCCATTCGTCGCATACACAATGCCCGGCAGCAAGGATTTGCCTATAGTGGACTCATCGCCAGCATGCATACGGCAGCGGCACCCACACGACAGGAGAACGGCATGAAAGACATCAATTCGGCACCGGGCAGCACTTCCTTCAGCGCTTTCTGGAACGAACTGTGCGCTTACACGCGCCAGGGCATGGCCGCCTTGCGCGCCATGTCCTGGCCCATGTTGCTGGCATGCTGCCTGGGCCTGGCGTTCCTGATCACCATCTTGCCGCTGGCCATCATGCTGTTTGCCCTCGTCATGCTGCTGAGATGGGCGAGCAACAGCGACGACACGGGCACGGACACCAAGACGGCGAACTCTTCGCAGTCACCGCAATAAAAATTTGCGTCGTGGCAAGAGTGCAATGATGGTTCTATGGCAGTATGGATGCAGGCGGCACTGACGGGCATCAAAACCATCCAGATGGATGGCTTTGATGCGGAACGCCACGCAATATCCATGATCGAAGCTACTCCCCTTCAGCCATAGGAGTTTTCTGATGACCACGACAGCAAAAGCCACAATAGCTACGACCATTCCCTGCCTGCGCTACCGCGACGCGCCCGCCGCCATCGAATGGCTGTGCAAGGCGCTCGGTTTTGAAAAACAATTGATCGTGCCTGACGGTAACGGTGGCGTCGCCCATGCGCAACTGAGTTTTGGCAACGGCATGGTCATGGTGGCGCCCGCCCTCGACAGCGACTACGGCCGCCTGATGAAACTGCCAAGCGACCTCGGTGGCGCCAACACGCAAAGCTGCTACCTGGTCGTCAGCGATGCCGATGCCGTCTACCGCAGCGCGCGCGAAGCCGGCGCCGAGATCGTGCTCGACATCAAGGATGAAGATTACGGCGGAAGGGGCTTTACCTGCCGCGACCCGGAAGGCCACATCTGGAGCCTGGGCACCTACGATCCATGGTAAAACGGAGAACAATGATTATCAGCACCCTCACCGCCGCCAGCCTTGCGCTGATCGGCGGTTTCCTGTCCGCTCCCGTCCTTGTCGACGAGCACCTCAACCGCATTCATCCCCCGTCCGGCAAGGCGCCGTCGGCAGCCACAGTGGCCCTGCACCAGAGCCTGTGGATTGCCGACCTGCACGCAGACAGCCTGCTGTGGCAACGCGACCTGAACCGCGACAGCCAGCGCGGCCACGTCGACTTTCCCCGCCTGCAGCGGGCCAACGTGGCGCTGCAAGCCTTTTCCGTCGTCACCAAGACGCCGCGCAAGATGAATATCGAGCGCAACGGCAGCGACACGGACAACATCACGGCCCTGGTGGTGGCGCAAGGCTTGCCGTCCGCCACTTGGAACAGCCTGCTGGCGCGCGCCAGCTACCAGGCCGACGAGCTGCGCCAGCAAGCGGAAAAAAGCCATGGCAAGGTGCGCGTCATTGGCAGCCGCGCCCAGCTGCGCAGCTTCATTGCCGCGCGCGAAAAAGACCCCGCCCTGCTGGCCGGCTGGCTGACACTGGAAGGCGCGCATGCGCTCGAAGGGAAACTGGACAATCTCGACACCCTGTACCGGTCCGGCTACCGCATGGCCGCGCCCACGCATTTCTTCGACACGGAACTGTCCGGCTCCCAGCACGGCCTGAAGAAAGGCGGCCTGACGCCGCTGGGCCGGCAATGGCTGCGCGCCATGGAGCAGCGCAAGATGATCGTCGACCTGGCGCACGCCTCGCCGGCCACCATTGACGACGTGCTGACGTTGGCGAAACGCCCCGTGATGGTATCGCACACGGGCGTGCGCGGCACCTGCGCCAACGGGCGCAACCTCAGTGACAGTCAATTGAAGCGCATCGCCGCCCAGGGCGGCCTGGTGGGTATCGGCTTCTGGAATACGGCCGTCTGCGGCAAGGACGTGGCCTCCATCGCGCGCGCCATCAAGTACACGGTCAAGCTGATCGGCGCCGAACACGTGGCCTATGGCTCGGACTTCGACGGCGCCGTCACCACGGCCATCGACGCGGCGGGCTTGCCGCGACTGACGCAGGCGCTGCTGGACGCGGGCCTGTCAGAAGCGCAGATCCGCCGCGTCGCCGGCGAGAACGTGCGCGACTTCTTGCTGAAAAACCTGCCCGACGATGACGCCTAGACTAGCCTAGCGCCCGGACCAGGGCCTGGTCCGCCACCTGGCGCGGCCGGATGCGTATCAGCTTGCGGTACAGCGGCGGCATCGTCCCGCACAGCGCCAGCAGCGCGTCTTGCGCCATGGCCGGACGCACGTACTGGAATTGCGCAGGATTATTCTCCGGCAGCGCCCCTTCCATGGTGGAGCCGTAGGCGCCCAGGGTCATGAAACTGGCGGCGCTGTCGTCCGGGCCGATGGCCAGCACGAAGGTACCGTGCTTGGGGTGGCCCAGGTAGCTTTTGATTTCTTCCCGCAGCGCCGGCGCCGCATTCGCCATCAATTCATAGCGCAGCTGCGCGTACTGGCGCGTGCATTCCATGAACGGCGTGCGGATGGCTGATTGCGCCAATCTTCCCGGCATGCACAGCAGCAGGTTGCCGAAGGAATCGAGCAAGGCGGCCGCATCGCCATGGCCGCCATCGCGCAGGTCCTGCTCCATGGCCGCCTGCAGGAATGGCGCCAGGCCCGCATCGGGCGCGTGCGGGTCGCAACGGTAAGTCAGGGCGTCGGGATAGCGGCGCCGCAAGGCGCGCACCACCGCATGCTCGGGCGGCAAGGCGGCGGGATCGCGCAGGGGCACGTCGTCGCCGGCGTTCAGCAGCTGCATCACCTGCGCCGATGTCGCTTCGAACACGAGCGAACACAGTGCCTGCGTCGCCTCGTGGATACTCTTGCCGATGAAAAAAGATTTGGGCGCGGCGCCGGACGGGGCACGCGCATACTCAGTGGCGCCGCGCACGGCCGGATAGCAAAAACTGCGGCCCGCCTGCGCCTGCAGCGGCGCCGGCAAGGCCGTAAACGTGGCGCTGCCATCGTAATTGATGCCCGCCTTGACGTCGGGCGCGGCGACCACCACGTTGAAACCGGCCGCCAGGATGGCGCCCGTGCACATGCAGCAGGGATCGAGCGAAGTGACGATGGTCAGTTCGCCCGGCGGCGGCAGGGGCGCGCCCTTGGCGCGCTCGGCGAAATACCAGTCCACCAGTTGGCGCTCGCCATGCGCGGTGGGATCGAACACCAGGCCCTGGCGCACGACGTTGTTGTGCATCGATTGCAGCACGTTGCCGGCGCCATCGAGCAGCACGCCGCCCACGCCAAAGGTACCCTGCGTCTTGGCTGCCATGGCTTCGGCCGCGGCGATGGCCACTGCGGCCTGGATGTCGATCGTCTTGTTCAAACCAGCCCTATGGTTTCATGTCCAGGTCGGAATTGCCGAAGCCGTGCGGCAGCAGCCAGCCCGCCGTCACTTCCATGACGTCGTTCTTCAGGTTCGTCAGGATCACGGGCAGGTCGGCGCCGCCCATCTCGAAGATCACCTGGCGGCAGGCGCCGCATGGCGAGATGGGTTCGGCCGTGTCGCCCGTGACGGCCAGCTTGGCGAAGTCGCCCGGTTTGCAGCCATGCGCGATGGCGCTGAAAAACGCCGTGCGCTCGGCGCAGTTGCACAGGCCATACGCGGCGTTTTCCACGTTACAGCCGCGGAAGACGCGGCCATCCTTGCACAGCAATGCCGCGCCCACCTTGAAACGCGAGTACGGCGCGTAGGCCAGTTCGCGGCCGGCGTTGGCTTCGGCGATCAGTTCTTGGTTGTTCATTTGATTATCTATCTGTAAAACTCGCGAAAGGCCGGGGTCAGACCCTCAGGGTCTGACCCCAGATTTTGCTTCTAGGGTTAAGTTATGGACGAATGGTACGATAAATCACCGGATTGCCCGCCAGCGCCACGGCGCTGATGGCATACGCATCCTGGATTTCCTTGACGGCTTGCTGCGCCGCCGCTTCCGTGCGCGCGTGCACCATGGCCAGCGGCTGGCCAACGGCCACCTGCTCGCCCAGGCCCACGAGGTCCGTCAGGCCGACGGCGAAATCGATGCTGTCACTCGGACGACGGCGGCCACCGCCCAATGCCACCACGGCCAGGCCGATGGCGCGGCAATCGCGCACGTTGGCAAAGCCGGCGGACAGCGCCGGCGCCGGCACGATGAACGGCGCCTGCTCCAGATGCTTGTCCGGGTTCTCGACCAGGTCAGCCGGGCCACCCAAGGCCGACACCATGCGCGCGAAGCGCTCGGCCGCTTCGCCCGAATCGAGGGAGGCGATCAGCTTCACGCGCGCTTCCGCTTCAGTGGCGGCCAGGCCGCCCAGCACCAGCATCTCGGCGCACAGCGCCAGGGTGACTTCATGCAGGCGCGCGGGACGCGAACGGCCCGTCAGGTAATCCATGGCGCCGCGCACTTCCAGCGCATTGCCGGCGTATGGCGCCAGCGACTCGTTCATGTCCGTCAGAATCGCCGACGTCTGCATGCCCGCGCCATTGCCCACGGCGACGATGCTCTCGGCCAGTTCCACCGACTTGTCGTAGGTCGGCATGAAGGCACCCGTGCCCACTTTCACGTCCATCACCAGCGCGTCCAACCCGGCCGACAGTTTCTTCGACAGGATGGAGCCGGTGATCATGGCCACCGATTCCACCGTGGCGGTGACGTCGCGGATGCTGTAGAAACGCTTGTCGGCCGGCGCCAGCTGCGCCGTCTGGCCGATGATGGCCACGCCAACTTCCTTGACGACTTTGCGGAACAGCTCATTGTCCGGCACCGTGCAATAGCCTGGAATGGCGTCGAACTTGTCCAGGGTGCCGCCCGTGTGGCCCAGGCCGCGGCCCGAGATCATCGGCACGTAGCCGCCGCACGCGGCGACCATGGGGCCCAGCAGCAGGGAGACCACGTCGCCCACGCCGCCCGTCGAATGCTTGTCGACGATGGGGCCCGGCAGGTTCAGCGAACGCCAGTCCAGCACCTGGCCGGAATCGCGCATGGCCAGGGTGAACGCCACGCGCTCGTCCATGCTCATGTCATTGAAATAGACGGCCATGCCCAGCGCCGCGATCTGACCTTCGCTGACGCTGCCATCAGTGATGCCACGCACGAAAAACTGGATTTCCTCGGCGCTCAGGACGCCCTTGTCGCGCTTCTTGCGGATGATTTCCTGGGTTAAAAACATGAATTAACTCCGATCATAATAGACTGGGGTCAGTCCCTACGGTTCTGACCCCAGCTTTGCAACTCCAGTTGTCAATCAGACGCCGTAAGGAATCCACACGTTTTTCACTTGCGACGCATGCGCCAGCACGGCACGGCCGCCGCTTTGCGCGGCGCTGTACCAGTCACGGCCCTTGGCGCCGCCGACCCAGGTGCGCTTCAGGGTGCCGGCCGACAGGCGCTCGACTTCCGCGCAACCGTCGGCGGAACCGTCATGGCGCCAGACGGCGTCGATGTCGGCGTGCGTGGCCAGGGTGCGCGCCAGCTCATCGGCGTTGCCGCTGATGATGTTGACGACGCCGCCCGGCAGGTCGGACGTGTCGAAGACCTGGTACAGGTCCAGCGCGGAGAGCGGATGCGCTTCCGATGGCACCACCACCACGCGGTTGCCCAGCGCGATGGCCGGCGCCACCAGCGAGATGAAGCCGAGCAAAGGCGCTTCATTCGGGCAGACGATGCCGATCACGCCGACCGCTTCGTTCAGCGCCACGGTGATGCCCTTCGTCGGCGGCTGGTGCGCCAGGCCGTCGTACTTGTCGGCCCAGGCGGCGTAGTAGAACAGGCGTTCGATCGATGCCTGCACTTCCTTCTCCGGATTTTTACTGCCCGTCATGGCGGCGATGCGGGCGGCGAATTCGTCGGCGCGCGCAGCCAGGTTTTCAGCGATGTAGTACAGCACTTGCGCGCGGTTGTGCGCCGTGGCGCTGGTCCAGCCGGACGCCTTGTGCGCCGCTTCGACGGCGTTGCGGATGTCCTTGCGGCTGCCCACGCCCACTTCGGCCAGCAAGGCGCCATTCGCGCCGAATACGGGCGCGCTGTAGGCGCTGTCAGGGCGCGCCTGCTTGCCGCCGACGTACATCTTGGCCGTACGGTCGATGGCGAACAGGTCGGCTGCCGCCGGCTTCACGTTGGTCTTGGCTTTCGGTTCCACCACCGGCAGGGCCGGGCGCGCATCTTCGGCCAGGGCCGTCATGTATTCCAGCATGCCTTCGCGGCCACCTTCACGGCCGAAGCCCGATTCGCGGTAGCCGCCGAAGCCGCAGGCCGCATCGAACTGGTTGGCGCTGTTGATCCACACCACGCCAGCCTTGATGGCGGGCGCGATATCGAGGGCCAGGCTGATCGACTCGGTCCACACGCTGGCAGCCAGGCCGTACACCGTGTTGTTCGCCAGCTGCACCGCTTCAGGCGGCGTGCGGAAGCTCATCGCCACCAGCACGGGGCCGAAGATTTCAGCCTGCGCCACGGCGGCCGAAGTCGACGCGCCCGTGATCAGGGTGGGCGGGAACCAGGAACCGTCAGCCGGCAGCTCGCACGCCGGTTGCCATACGTCGCAGCCTTCGGCACGGGCCGAATCGACGAGCGCGGCGATGCGCTGGCGCTGCACGGGGTCGACCAGCGCGCCCACGTCCATCGATTTGTCCAGGGGCGAACCGAGGCGCAGGTTTTCCATGCGGGCGCGCACCTTGTTCAGGAAGCGCTCCTGGACCGATTCCTGCACCAGCAGGCGCGAACCGGCGCAGCACACCTGCCCCTGGTTGAACCAGATCGAATCGACCAGGCCTTCCACGGCGCCGTCCAGGTCCGCGTCTTCGAAGACGATGAACGGCGACTTGCCGCCCAATTCGAGGGACAGCTTCTTGCCGCTGCCGGCCGTCGCTTCACGAATGAGGCGGCCCACTTCGGTGGAACCGGTAAACGCGATCTTGTCGACGCCAGGATGGTTGACGATGGCCGAGCCCACTCTCCCGTCGCCGGTGACGATGTTGACCACGCCGGCCGGCACGCCCGCCTGCACGCACAATTCGGCGAACAGCATGGCGGTCAGCGACGTGAATTCGGCCGGCTTGAAGACGACCGTGTTACCGGCCGCCAGGGCCGGGGCGATTTTCCACGACAGCATCAGCAGGGGAAAATTCCACGGCACGATCTGGCCCACCACGCCCACGGCGCGGTAGTCGGCGAATTCTTCCGACTGCAGCTGCGCCCAGCCGGCGTGATGGTAGAAGTGGCGCGCGGCCAGCGGCAGGTCGATATCGCGCGTTTCGCGGATGGTCTTGCCGTTGTCCAGGGTTTCGAGCACGGCGAACAGGCGCGAATGCTTTTGCAGCAAGCGGGCCAGCGCGTACATGACCTTGGCGCGGCCATGGCCGCCCATGCCTTGCCATACGGGCAGCGCGCGGCGCGCCGCTTCCACGGCGCGCTCCACGTCAGCGTCACTCGCTTGCGTCAGTTCGGCCAGCTGCGTGCCGTCGGCAGGATTGGTCGAGGCAAACAGTTCGGCCGGCTCGCTCCAGGCGTTGTCGATGAACAGGCCGAACTTGCGCTGATGGCCGTCGAGCCACGCTTGCGCTTCTTTTTGACTTTCGGGAGCAGGGCCGTAGTCCATAGTAGTGAGAATCTCGTTAATTGTTGGCATGACGATTGTTCTTTAAGGTTGTGCGTGACGATGATTGGCCGAGTAGCTGCCGGTGACGTAGTGCTCGAGCTGGCGCTCGATGTCGGTCAGCAGGCTGGAAGCGCCGATGCGGAACAGGTGCGGCTGCAGCCATTCATTGCCCAGTTCTTCCTTCATCAGGGTCAGGTATTGCAGCGCGCTCTTGGCCGAGCTGACGCCGCCGGCCGGCTTGAAGCCCACCTGGAAGCCCGTCTGCTCATGGTATTCGCGGATCGTGCGCACCATCGTCAGGGCCACGGGAATGGTGGCGTTCACGCCCTCTTTGCCGGTGGAGGTCTTGATGAAATCGGCGCCCGCCATCATGCACACCCACGACGCCTTGGCCACGTTTTCCATGGTCAGCAAGTCGCCCGTGGCGAGAATCGCCTTCACGTGCGCTTCGCCGCACGCCTTGCGGTAGGCCAGCATTTCGTCGTACAGCACTTGCCAGTTGCCGTTCAGGACGTGCTGGCGCGTGATGACGATATCGATCTCGGAAGCACCCGCGGCGACCGACAGTTCGATTTCGCGCAGCTTCGTTTCCATGCTCGTCAGGCCGGCCGGGAAACCCGTCGATACGGCGGCGATGGGCAGGCGACCCTGGATGACTTTCACGGCAGGCTGAATCATCTCGTGGTACACGCATACGGCGCCGGTGCTCAGCTGCGTCAGCCCCAGCGCGTCCATCAGGTCGGCGCGCAGCGGGCGCATGGCCTTCATGCACAGGCGTTCCACGCGGCCCGGCGTATCATCGCCGCCCAGGGTGGTCAGGTCGATCATCTGGATGGCTTTCACCAGCCAGGCGGCCTGGTATTCCTTTTTCACCGTACGGCGGTTCGCCAGGCTGGCCGCGCGGCGATCCGTCGCGGCGCGGTTGACGCGGATCTGGTTGATCCAGCCCAGGTCGAGGCCGACGGCCTCGTTACGCTTGAATTCGGGGTGCATGAGTGTCATAACAAGCTGGTTCCATTAGCAAGTGGTGGTACGCCAAGGTGCTTGGCGAGGGTTTGGCCAATATCGGAGAAGGTCTCGGAAATACCCAGCGCGCGCGGGGCGACGCCGGGGCCGAAGAAGATCATCGGAATGTGTTCGCGGGTGTGGTCGGAGCCGTGCCAGGTCGGGTCGCAGCCATGGTCGGCGGTGATCACGACCAGGTCGCCTTCCTTCAGCTTGGCCATGAATTCCGGCAGGCGCGCATCCATTTCGCGCAGCGCATCGGCATAGCCCTCGACGTTGCGGCGGTGGCCGAACGCCTGGTCGAAATCGACGAAGTTCACGAAGGTGAGCGACTTGTCCTGCACTTCATCGGCCGTCTTCAACAGCGCTTCGAACAGCGCCATGTTGTCGACGCCCTTCACGACTCTGGAAATGCCCTGGGTGGCGAAAATATCGCTGATCTTGCCCAGGCCGACGACTTCGCCGCCCGCATCCTTGACGTGGTCGAGCAGGGTCTTGCTTGGCGGCGCCACCGCATAGTCGTGGCGGTTGGACGTGCGCGTGTAGTTGCCATTGCTGCCAGTAAACGGGCGGGCGATGACGCGGCCGATGTTGTACGGCTCGACCAGCTTGAAGGCCATTTCGCACACTTCGTACAGGCGCTCGAGGCCGAACGATTCTTCGTGCGCGGCGATCTGCATCACCGAGTCGCCCGAGGTATAGATAATCAGCTTGCCAGTGGCGACGTGCTCGTCGCCATGCTTGTTGATGATGTCCGTGCCGGAGGCATGGCAGTCGCCGAGGAAGCCCGGCACGCCGGACAGGGCTTTCAGTTTGTCGGTCAGGTCGGCGGGGAACGACGGCGTGGTGCGGGGAAAATATCCCCAGTCGAATTCGACGGGCACGCCGGCGATTTCCCAGTGGCCGCTCTGCGTGTCCTTGCCGGTGGAGCGCTCGCGCGCCGCGCCGTAGGCACCAGTAAAACCGTCGCGCTGGTCGAAGCCCGTGGCCCATTCGCCGCTGGCCAGGTGCGCCGCGGCGCCCAGTCCCAGGCGTTCCATGTTAGGGAGTTTCAAGGTCTTGCCGCTTTTGGCGACAGTGCTGGCAATGTGGCCAAAGGTATTGGCACCTGCGTCGCCATACTTGGCGGCGTCTGGCGTCGCGCCAAGGCCGAAGGAATCAAGCAGGAGGATAAATGCGCGTGACATGATAAGGCTCGCTTTATGGAATGATGCAAAGATGATGCGGACAGTGTAGGCCGGATTTTCCCGGCCTGCCGCGCGGCAGCGCCGGTGGCCGGCGCGCCGCTACTGCGTAAAAAAAGTGCTTAGGCTTGCGGTTTGGTCGCTACGGTCGCCAGGAATGCCAGGATCAGCTTGACCAGGTCTTTCGCGCCGATGGCCGCGTATTTCAGGGTCTGCTCGTGCGACAGGGCGAATGGCGACATGCCTTCGGCCAGGTTGGTGATGACGGACACGCCCACCACTTTCAGGTCGCAATGACGGGCCGAGACCACTTCCGGCACCACGGACATGCCGACCGTGTCGGCGCCCAGGCGGGCCATCATGCGGATTTCGGCGGCCGTCTCGAAGTTCGGGCCAGGGTAGGCGACGAACACGCCTTCGTGCAGGGTGATGCCGCTGGCGGCTGCCGTGTCCTTGACCAAGTTGCGCAGATCCGCATCGTAGGCGTTGGCCATGCTGAAGAAGCGCGGGCCGAAGCGGTCGTCGTTCGGGCCAACCATCGGCGTGCCTGGCAGCAGGTTGATATGGTCGCTGATGGCGACCAGGCTGCCGGCGTCCACTTCAGGACGCAGGGAACCGGCGGCGTTGGTGACGAACAGCATTTCGCAGCCCAGCAGTTTCAAGGTGCGGATGGCGCTCGTCATCACGCCCATGCCATAGCCTTCATAGAAGTGGCCACGGCCCTTCATGCAGACGACGGCGACGCCCGACAGGGTACCGACCACCAGTTCGCCGGCATGGCCGTGCACGGTGCTGATCGGGAAACCCGGCAATTCGTCAAAGCTGATGCTGACGGCGTCCGTCATCTGCTCGGCCAACACGCCCAGGCCGGAGCCGAGGATCATCGCCACGCGCGGCTTGAAATTTTCAGGAGCGCGGGCACGGATGATTTCGGCGGCGTGGAAAGGGGCGTTGTTCGACATGGTTATCCTCTGATTGACTAATGATGATTGGTTGCTGCCTGCGCGGCCGCGCCCGGTGAGGGACTGCGGCCCAGGTATCGGGTATGTATGGTGTTACAGGTATATCGAAATGCGTATTGTCTCTATTTGCCGCCACTATGCATCAAACGGAATATGTATGGCAAATACCATTTTTCTTACCAATTTATACAATTTAAATATAAATGGCCGACATTATAGTCCAGGCAAGCGGTCACCCGCCAGCGGCGGCCACGCCCCGGCAATCGCCGGGAAATGCATGCATACAAGCTCCATACGAACGCTTTTCGCACCCGCTTGACACGAACTTGACACACGCTTGACACCAATCAGACAAATGTTTACAGTTCCGGACAAATGTTTAAACCTTCAGCGAAAACTTGTGACCGATACCAATAAAAAAGACCAGCTGTACACGCTGATCCGCAACAACCCCTTCATCTCGCAGCAAGACCTGGCGAGCGAGCTGGGCTTGTCGCGCTCGGCCGTCGCCGGCCACATCGCCGGATTGATCCGCGAGCGGCGCCTGCTGGGACGCGCCTACGTGCTGCCCGACAGCCGCCCCGTGCTGTGCATCGGTGCCGCCAACCTCGACCGCAAGATGCGCACCCTGGCGACCCTGCAGATGGGCACCTCGAACCCCGTGCGTTCGGAAGAAGTGTTTGGCGGCGTGGGCCGCAACATCGCGGAAAACCTGGCCCGATTGTCGATTCCCGTCGCCTTGCTGACGGCGCTGGGCGACGATGCGGCCGGCCACGCGCTGCAGACGCACGCGGAAGACGCGGGCATCGACATGCGCGGCAGCCTGCATTTGAGCAATACCAGCAGCGGCACCTACACGGCCGTGCTCGACGAACATGGCGAAATGCTGCTGGCGATGGCCAACATGCAGTTGTACGAACAGCTGACACCGGCCTTTTTGCACAGCCGCCAGCCGCAGCGCGCCGCCGCCGCCCTCACCGTCTGCGACCTGAACCTGGGCCACGACAGCGTGCAGGCGCTGCTGGCCGATGCGCGCCAGGATGCGGCCCGCGCGACGCCGCTCGTCATCGTCGCCGTCTCGCAGCCGAAGATGGCGCACCTGCCGCAAGACCTGACGGGCTTGCATCTGCTGATCCTCAACCGGGGCGAGCTGGAAACGCGCGTGGCGCGAGCCTTGCCCACGGCATTCGAGGTGCGCGCCGCCTGCCGTGAAGTGCAGCGCCAGGGCGCGCGCCAGGTGATCGTCACCTGCGGCGGCGAAGGCGTGTACTTCACGGATGGCGACAATCTTGATGCGCCCATCGTCCACCTGGCCGCACGCGAAGTGGACGCCGTCGACGTGACGGGCGCCGGCGACGCGTTTTCCGCCGCCGTCTGCTGGTCGCTGTACCACGACAGCGGCGACCTGAAACTGGCTTGCCGGCGCGGCTTGAAGCTGGCGGCCATGACCCTGGAATCGGCTGCCACCGTCTCGCCCCGGATTTCGGCCGGCGCCCTCGACGACATCGACGACGCCGACCTGGCGCCCCCTCCCCCTACCCTCTTTCAACAGGATTGACCCATGACGCAACTGCATAATTTCCTCTCGTTCTCGCAAGAAGTCCTCGACGCGCGCGCCGCCGGCAAGGCCATCGTGGCGCTGGAATCGACCATCATTTCGCACGGCATGCCGTATCCGCAAAACGTGGAAATGGCGCGCGAAGTGGAACAGATCATCCGCGACGGCGGCGCCGTGCCGGCCACCATCGCCATCATCGGCGGCAAGATCTGCGTGGGCCTGTCGCCGGAACAGCTGGAATTGCTGGGCACCTCGCCCGACGCCATGAAGGTCAGCCGCCGCGACCTGCCGTTCGTCCTGTCGCAGGGCAAGCTGGGCGCCACCACCGTGGCCGCCACCATGATCTGCGCGGAACTGGCCGGCATTGCCGTGTTCGTCACGGGCGGCATCGGCGGCGTGCACCGCGGCGCGGAAACCAGCTTCGACATTTCGGCCGACCTGCAGGAATTGGCGCACACGTCCGTGGCCGTCGTCTGCGCCGGCGTCAAATCCATCCTCGACATCGGCCTGACCCTGGAATACCTGGAAACCCATGGCGTGCCCGTCATCAGCGTGGGCCAGGAAGGTTTCCCCGCCTTCTTTACGCGAGAAAGCGGCTTCAAGGCCGATTTCCGCCTCGACACGGCCGCCGAGCAGGCTGCCTTCATCGGCACCAAGTGGCAGCTGGGCTTGAAAGGCGGCGTGATCGTCAGCAATCCCGTACCGGCCGCGCAAGCGATGCCAAAGGAAGAAATCGATGCGATCACCACGCAAGCCTTGCAGGAAGCGGACGCGGGCGGCGTGAAGGGCAAGCAAGTTACGCCATTCCTGTTGTCGCGCATCAAGCAGCTGACGGATGGCCGCAGCCTGGCGACGAATATCGCCCTGGTCAAGCACAATGCGCAGGTCGGCACCGCGCTGGCCATTGCCATGCAGGCGGTCGTGGCACGATAATAGGACTGCTGTAAAAAAGCGCGCGGCCTTCAGGCTCGCGCGCCGTTCCCGTTTAGTATCAGGTAATGCAAGGAAAGCATGTCCATCGATCTGAAACAGTTAAAGTATTTTCTTGCCGTTGCCGAGGAGAAAAGCTTCAGCCGCGCCGCCGAGCGCCTGCATATCTCGCAGCCGCCCCTGAGCCAGCAGATCATGAAACTGGAAAGCGAACTGGGCGTGCGCCTGTTTGCGCGCACCACGCGCACGTTCGAGCTGACCGTGGCGGGCAAGGCGCTGATGAACGAGGCGGCCGACCTGCTGGCCAAGATGCGCATGACCATCGACACCATCCGCCAGATCGACCGCGGCGAAGTGGGCCGCTTGCGCGTGGGCATCGTCGGCTCGGCCATGTGGGGCCCCATCCCCAGCCTGCTGGAAGAATTCCAGACCAAATTCCCCCGCGTCACCTGGACCATCCATGAATTCGGTCCCACGGTGCAATACGAAGCCTTGCGTGCCAAGCAGATCGACGTGGGTTTCTGGCGCGAACCGAAACTCAACGACGACGACTTGCGCCACGACAACCTGCGCCAGGAACTGTGCTTCCGCGAAAACGTCTGCGTGGCCGTCAATGAACACCACCCGCTGGCAAAAAACACGGCCATCGAGCTGATCGACATCGCCCACGAGCCGATGCTCACCCTCAACCTCGACAAATCCGCGTTCCCCCGCTACCTGGTGCAATGCTGCATCAACGCCGGTTTCGAACCCGTGATCTTCCAGGAAGCGAGCGAACCGCAAACCCTGCTGGCCATGGTGGGCGCGGGCCTGGGCGTAACCCTGGTGCCGGAAACGACGAGCCGTATCGGCTGGCCCGGCGTCGTATTTCTACCGATCAAGACCAATCCCCCGTCGGCCAACCTGTACATCAGCTACACCACGCTCGACGACGCTCCCGTCGTGCGGGCTTTCCTGAACATCATCAATCCCCCATCAGCCTGAGAACGCGAACAAAACCTGCTGCGCGTCGCGGGTCGCGGCCTCCGATGCTCACTGTGCATTCGCACAGCTCCGCTTCTCGACCACAACTCACTGCCGCTCGCTACGGTTTTGTTATGCGTTCTTAAAACCCATTTATATGTACTGCATATAAATACATAAACAAAAACGTATTTGTCATACATATCTGGCATGATGCATAGTGATTCGGACGCCCATCGCGGCGCCGGTCCCGTGCTTGCCCTGCCCGTCCACTGACGGCGCATCCCAGCCCGCTCCGGCAGCCCCATTCGATGTTGTACCTATAAAAGAGACGGGGCGCGACTGTTGCATGAGCATCACACTGATGACATAAAAGCACACGAGGCCAGCAATGATCTTGTGCAATACAGTGCAATGTTGATAAGGAATCATCACCTCGTGCATCAAAAACAGGCTAAATCGGCCCCAAATTATATGTTTCACCTATAAAAAATATACAATATCGATCTTCCAGGAGCCAATTCATGAAACTTACACAATTTAGTTTGACGATCGCAGCCGTATTTCTGACTGCTCAAGCGTCCGCGGCTACCCCAAAACTGGGTGTCGTGTATGACGCGGGCGGCAAGTTCGACAAGTCGTTCAACCAATCCGCTTTCGAAGGCGCATCGCGCTTCAAAAAAGACACGGGCATTTCCTTCATCGAAGTGCAGGCATCGAGCGATACGCAAGCCGAGCAAGTCATGCGTGGCCTGGCCCGCAAGAAACTCGACATGATCGCCGCCATCGGCTTTGCGCAAACGCAAGCCGTGCAAAAGGTCGCCAAGGAATTCCCGAACGTGAAATTCGTGCTGATCGACGGCCAGGCCTCCGGCAGCAACGTCAATTCCGTCGTCTTCAAGGAAGAAGAAGGCTCCTATCTGGTGGGCGTGGCTGCAGCCATGGCCAGCAAGAGCAAGAAGGTCGGCTTCATCGGCGGCATCGATATTCCCCTGATCCGCAACTTCGCCTGCGGCTACGCGCAAGGCGTCAAGGCCGTGAATGCCAAAGCGGAAATCACGCAAAACATGGTCGGCACCACCTCCGGCGCCTGGAATGACCCGGCCAAGGGTGGCGAACTGGCCCGCTCGCAATTCGAGCGCGGCGTCGATGTCGTCTTCGCCGTCGCTGGCGGCAGCGGCATGGGCACCTTGCAAATGGCCAAGGAAAAAGGCAAGCTGGCCATCGGCGTCGATTCGAACCAGAACCATTTGTATCCAGGCAGCATCCTGACCTCGATGGTCAAGCGCGTCGATAACACCGTCTACGACAGCTTCATGGAAGTCAAGAACGGCACCTGGAAAGGTGGCGTCAGCTATAAAGGCTTGAAAGAAGGCGGCGTGGATTGGGCGCTCGACGCGAACAACCGCAAGCTGATCACGCCGGAAATCGAAAAACGCGTGTTGGGTGCGCGTAAGGACATTATCGATGGCAAGATCAAAGTGATCGATTACCGCGTCGGCAGCAGCTGCCCGGTTTAATTTTTCTCCGTATCTTTTAGCGCGCCGCCGGGGCCTGTCTCCGCGCGGCGCGTTTCCATGAAACTATCCAGTTATGAACCTATGCAGCCAGCAGTAGAATTTCGCAACATTTCCAAGCAGTTTGGACATGTGAAGGCGAACGCCGACGTCAGCTTCTCCATCGCCAAGGGTAGTATCCACGGCCTGGTGGGAGAGAACGGCGCCGGCAAATCGACCTTGATGAGCATCCTGTACGGGTATTACCGTGCCGACGGCGGAGAAATCTTGCTCGACGGTAAAGTACAGCCTATCCGCAACAGCCAGGAAGCGATCAACCTCGGCATCGGCATGGTGCACCAGCACTTCATGCTGGTCGAGAACTTCACCGTCCTCGACAATATCATGCTGGGCACGGAAGGCGGTTTTCGCCTGGCCAGTCACCGCACGGAAGCGGAAGCGAAATTGCGCGAGATTTGCGCGCGCTACCGCCTCGACGTCGACCCGCTGGCGAAGATCGAAGACTTGTCCGTCGGCGCGCAGCAGCGCGTGGAAATCCTCAAGCAGATTTACCGCAGCGCCAACATCCTGATCCTCGACGAGCCGACGGCCGTGCTGACGGCGCAGGAAACGGCCTCGCTGTTTGAAATCCTGCGCCTGTTCAAGGAACAAGGCAAGACCATCATCTTGATCACGCACAAACTGCAAGAGATCCTGGAAATCACCGACAACGTCACCGTCATGCGCGGCGGCACGGTGGTGGGCGCCGTGGCGACCGCCGGCACCTCGAAAGAGGAGCTGGCCAACATGATGGTCGGCCGCCCCATCCAGAGCCACCTGCCCCGCGCACCGTACAATCCGGGCGCCACGGTGCTGGAAGTCGACGGCTTGCAACTGGCTGACGAGCAGCAAGTCAAATTGCTGGCCGACATAGGCTTCAACTTGCGCGCCGGCGAAATCGTCGCCATCGCGGGCGTTTCCGGCAATGGCCAGAGCGAGCTGCTGGAAATCCTGTCGGGCATGCGCTTGCCGACGTCCGGTACGCTGCGCTTCCTGGACAAGGACTTGCCGTTTGCCAAGCGCCACGATGCCGATGGCTTGCCGCTGGCCTTCCGCGAGCTGGGCATCGCCCACATTCCGGAAGACCGGCTGCGCGATGGCGTGGTGAAAAATTTTTCCGTCATGCAAAACACCATCCTCGGTTACCAGGACCACCTGAAAAACCGCTGGGGCCTGTTCAACTTCAAGGCCATCGGCGCCCGCTGCGCGGAACTGCTGAAAACCTTCGACGTGCGCCCGGCCAATCCGGACCTGCGCATCGGCTTGTTGTCGGGCGGCAACCAGCAAAAGGTGGTGATCGCGCGCGAAGTGCTGGCCAAGCCGAAACTGATGCTGGTGGGGCAACCCACGCGCGGCGTCGATATCGGCACCATCGAAAGCATCCATACGCAATTGCTGGCCCTGCGCGACGCGGGCGTGGCGATCCTGCTGGTGTCCGTCGAACTGGAAGAAGTGCGGGCGCTGGCCGACCGCATTCTCGTCATGTGCGGCGGACGCATCACCGGCGAACTGAAAATTGAAGAATTCGATACCACCCGCATCGGTCTGTTGATGGGGGGAATGCATAAATCATGAATAACGACTTGCCACGCTGGGCGACAGCCTTTGTCATGCCCATGTTAAACCTGCTGTCGGCCTTGCTGGTCGCCGCCCTGGTCATCTATATGCTGGGCGAAGACCCGGCCGAATCGCTGTCCATCCTGGTCCACAGCGCCATCCTCAATCCGGAAGGCTTGAGCTACACCCTGTTCTACGCCAGCACCTTCATTTTCACGGGCCTGTCCGTTTCCGTGGCGATGCAGGCCGGGCTGTTCAATATCGGTTCCGAAGGCCAGATGTATATCGGTGGCCTGGGCTTGACGGTGGCCATGCTGGCCTTCGACCAGACCCTGCCCGCCTGGCTCTTGATTCCAGCCGCCATGATCGGCGCGGCCCTGTTCGGCGCGTTGTGGGGCTTTTTGCCCGGTTACCTGCAAGCCAAGCGCGGCAGCCACATCGTGGTCACCACCATCATGTTCAACTTCATCGCCGCCAGCCTGATGAACTTCATTATCGTGAAGTATCTGATTCCGCCGGGCGAGCAGAATACGGCCAGCCGCGTGTTTGCGGAAAGCGGCGAAATGCCGCGCCTCTCGACCTGGTTCCCGTCGCTGGGCGACACGCCGCTGAACATCAGCTTTATCCTGGCGATTGCCGCGCTGGTCATCTACGGCGTGATGGTCTGGCGTTCGTCGTGGGGCTTCAAGCTGCGCGCCACGGGCCTCAACAAGCATGCAGCCCACTATGCGGGCGTGTCGATCAGCAAGATGATCATCATCGTCATGCTGATCTCGGGCGCGCTGGCGGGCTTGGGTTCCGTCAATTCCATCATGGGTTCGACGCATTACCTGTCGCTCAACTTCGTCGGCGGCGCTGGCTTCATCGGCATTGCCATCGCCCTGATGGGCCGCCAGCATCCGGTCGGCATCTTCCTGTCGGCCGTGCTGTTCGGCGCGCTGATCCAGGGCGGTTTCGACCTGTCGCTGGAAAAACCGAATATCCCGACGGAAACTTTCATTTTCATCCAGGGCTTGATCATCCTGTTCTGCGGCGCCATGGAAAACTTCTACGCACCGGCCATTTCCGCCCTGCTCAAGCGCACCAAAGGCTAACACCATGACACTCGACGACTTTCAATTCGCCAGCATCCTGGTATCGACCGTGCGCAATGCGCCCGTCCTGATCTTTGCCGCCATGGCCGGCCTGTTTGCCGAACGCAGCGGCATGATCGACATCGGCCTGGAAGGCAAGATCCTGGCCAGCGCGTTTGCTTCCGCCGCCGTGGCCTACACGACGCAAAACCCGTATTACGGCATGGCTGCCGGCATGCTCGTCTGCGTCGCCCTGGCCCTGCTGCAGGCCTACGTCAGCATCACGCAAAAGGGCAACCAACTGGTGGCCGGCATGGCCATCAACATCGCCATGAGCGGGCTGACGTTTGTGCTGGCGCAATTCTTCTTCCAGCAAGGCGGCCGTACGCCCGACCTCGGTTCGGCGCGGCTGTTCGACGTGGTCTTGCCGGGCACGCAATATATGGAACACATCCCCTTCATCGGCTGGGTGTATGCCCATCTGATCGGCGGCCATTCCATCCTCGTCTACGTGGCCTTCCTCTTGATTCCGCTCGTGCACTGGCTGCTGTACCACACGCGCTTCGGCCTGCGCCTGCGCGCCTGCGGCGAAAATCCGCATGCGGCCGACTCGGCCGGCGTGAGCGTGGAAGCGACGCGCTACCTGGCCATGCTGGTGGCCGGCATCCTGTGTTCGTTCTCGGGCGCGTATCTGGCCATCGTGCAAAGCGGCTTCTTCCTGCGCGACATGTCGGCCGGCGCCGGCTACCTGGCCCTGACGGCCATGGTGTTCGGCAACTGGCGCCCCGTCTACACCTTCCTCGGTTGCCTGATGTTCGGCTTCTTCGCCGCCATCCAGATCCAGATTGAAGGCGTGGACTTGCCCGTCGTCGGCCGCATCCCCGGCTCCTTGATCCAGATGGTGCCATACGTCGTCACCGTGATCGTGCTGGCGGGCTTGATGGCGAAATCCATCGCGCCGAAGGCTATCGGTATCCCCTTTGTGAAATCGCGTTAAGAGCACCTGAGAAAATACCCATGGCGTCGTTGCCTTGCCTCGTCGTACATTCGTACTGCCTTCGACAAGACGCCTAGTCCTGGGCATTTTTCAGGCGCTCCTTGAAATGACAAAAAGCGAAGCCCGCAGGCTTCGCTTTTTTTACGCCTGGGCAATCTCATCCAGCGAGAAAAACACGGCCAGCCCTAGGCGGCGCGCCACGGCCACCATCTGGTCGGCCCCCTGCGAAGCGCCGCCAAGGCGCAGCACGGCATCGCAATGACTCAGTAAACGCGTCGCATGCGCGTGGAACAATTCCTCGTAGACGGCATCGCCCACCCGGCTTGAACCGGCCAGCGCCAGCATAGGCAAGGCCAGCCATTCACCGAGCACGGGCATGTGGCCCTTTTCATACAGCGGCAGGCAGACGGCTTCCATGGTGGCCACATTGCGCGCCATCAAGGCCGGATCATCGCCCGTGCCGGAGCGGTAGGGGCCGGCAACGAGAATCTGCAGCCCCCGTTTGCTTGGCATCAAGTGCAGTTGCGCATGCTGCAGCAGCATGATGGTCTTGCCGTCGCAGATGCGCCCATCGGCCACCATCTGCATGGCCTGCGCCAGGGGCAATTCCAGTACTTCGATATCTTCTCCCTCGTGCGCCAGGCCGCCGCCGTCGCCGATGCGGCTGGCCGGATCGTATTCGGCGACAAAAAAATGCAGGCGCTCCGTCACGGAACCGGGGCTCATGAAGGCCTCGAAGACCTTGTGCACGTCGCCCACTGTATAGCCCGTTTCTTCCTCCACTTCGGCGCGGATGCGCTGCTCGGCGCTGGCCTCTTCCAGCAATCCGGCCGCCGATTCGATGAGGAAACCGTCGTGGCCCTCGCGGTAGGTGGGAAAGCGGAACTGGCGGATCAAAATTACCGTGCGCTTGACCTTGTTGTACAACAGGATGGTGGCGCCATCGCCGCGGTCATAGGTTTCCCGCGTCTGCGTCTGCCACTGGCCATCGTGGCGCAGGTAATCGAACGTGGTCTTTTGCAGCAGATACCAGTCGTGCGACAGGGTCTGCACCTGCTGGATGCGGACCCGTTCCTGCTTGCTATTTTCTTCGCGCATAGTGTCTCCTTGTGTTTACATGTGCTTGCCTTCGCCGACTTTATCATGCAAACTCGTGCAATATCAAGAAAATACAAGAATACTCAAGAAAAACCATGCTCACACATCAACGCAAACAATACCTGCTGGACTTGCTCCAGCGCGAAGGCCAGATCGTCGCCAAGGCCGTCAGCGACGCTCTGGGCTTGTCGGAAGACACGATACGGCGCGACCTGCGCGAGCTGGCAAAAGAAGGGCTATTGGAACGCGTGCACGGCGGCGCCCTGCCCTTGCTGCCCCGTTCGCCCGCGCTGGCACCGTTTGCGGGGCGCGAACAACTTTCGCCGGAAGCCAAGCCCGCCATCGGCCGCGCGGCGGGCGCCATGATACAAACGGGACAAGTGGTGTTCCTCGATGGCGGCACCACCGCCGTGCAGCTGGCGCGCCAGTTGCCGCGCGACTTGCGCGCCACCATCGTCACGCACAGCCCATCGATTGCCGTCGAACTGGTGCATCACCCGTTCATCGACGTGCTGATGCTGGGCGGGCGCCTGTACAAGCACTCGATCGTGGGCGTCGGCGCGGCCACCGTGGAAGCCATCGGCCGCATCCGCGCCGACCTGTATTTCATGGGCGTGGCCAGCCTGCATCCGCAAGCGGGCATCACCACCGGCGATTACGAAGAAGCATGCGTGAAACGCGCGCTGAGCGAGGCGTCAAGCCGCACCGTCGTGCTGGCCTCGCCGGAAAAGTTCAACACGACGTCACCGTTCCAAATCGCGCCCTTGAGCCAGGTCAACGATATCATCGTGCACCGCGACGTGGAAGACGCCCTGGTCGCGCCCTTCCGCGAGATGGGAATCGCCGTCACCCTGGCATGAAAAAAGCGGCCCGCAGGCCGCTTTTCATTCATGTCACTGCGGCCAGATGGCCTGTAACAGCGAGGCCAGGTGATAGCCGCCCTCGATCAGCTGCTGCTTGGCCAGCGCCGAGCTGGGTACGGGGTAATTGTCCGGCACCGTCAAGGTCCATACGTTATAGACCTCACCCTTGCGGCTGGTCTGCTGCGTGGCCGGACCGGCCACCACATCCGTGAAAGCAATCTTGGACGCCGCCAGCGCGGCATCGGCCCACTGATACGGCCAGGTGACAGGGTCGCCGCTATTGCCGCTCACCACAGGCGCGCTGGCGATCACCGTTCTGGCGAACTGCTGCGGCGTGCGCGTGCTCAGGCGGCGCATGGCGTAATCGACGACGGTCGTGTCCCAGTAGGAATGCAGGGGCTTGGTGGGCGACTTCGGATAGCTGCTGGCAGGCTTGGTATCGCCCTCGTCCGCCGGCAGCGGTGCGGGGATCACGGCGTCCGACAGGGCCGTCATCTTCGCATCGTCGAGCAGCAAGTCGTTACCGCCGCGCGCATTGAAAACGGCGACGTCGTCAATCTGCGCCTGTGTGGCGGGCACGAAAAACTGGCCATCCTTGCCGAGAAACGCATTGCCCACATGCAGCGGCTGGTGGATATCGCCCACCAGGTGCGTGATCAAAATCAAGGCTTCGCGCTGGCTGAAGCCGTGCGGATTGCTGGCCGCATCGGCCTTGCCTTGCAACACCAGGATCGCCTGTTTCAAGGTTTGCACGATATCGTCGTCGGCCGTGCCCACGCCATGGTCGTGGTAGTGCGCGTTCTGGAATGGCACGTTCGTGTAATGGTATTCGCCATGCTTGGGGTTCGCCGCGACATAGGTCAACATTTCCGGCGATTGCGGCCCGCAATACGTGCCCTTTACGCAGTCGGGCCAGTTGGCAATCTTCTCCAGGCTTTCACCCGGCAACAGCAACTTGGCGATATGCGCCTGGGCCGCGCTGCCCTTGAGCAATTGATCGGCGATGGCGCCCACGGCGCGGTGGCCGTCGTTGCCCCAGGCGAGCGCATTGCCGGAAGCCAAAGCGGCGCCCAGCGCCAGCACACTCAGCAGTTTTTTCATGTTACTCCTTGCCTTGCGGCGTGGCTTTCGCCGGCTTCGGATACTGCTTGTTGATGTCGATCGGTTGCGCATATGCCGAGCTCCACGTCTGCTCATGCAGCGCGGCGATGCGTTGCGCCATCGGTTCGTTGCGCAGCACCACTTCCAGGTTGCGCGACAAATCGAAATAGCCGCCCGCCCAGTTGCTCGTGCCGACCCAGGCCAGCTTGCCATCGATACTCATGGTCTTGCTGTGGATCACGCGCGCGAACGGTATGAAGCCCGTCGAGGCCGTGGGAATCGTCACGATGCGGATTTCCACGTTCGGCACCAGGGCCAAACTCTTCAGGTAGGCGATGGCCGGCGCTTCCGTATTCCAGCTTGATACCATCAGCTTGATCTTCACGCCACGCTGGGCGGCCGCGCGCACGGCGTTGTCGATCACGGCGTAGTACGGCCGCGTGCGGTTCGGGCCGTACGACAGCGGCGCATAGTCGAGCAACTGGATGCGCACTTCGCTTTGCGCTTGCGCCAGCAAGGCGGGCAAGCCCGTTTCCGAGTCGCCCACGCCGGCGGGGTTGTACGCATTCGGGCTGGCCAGCAAGAACGCGTTTTGCGCGTAATTGGCGGGCACGACCTTGCTGTTGAGCACCGTAGCGCGGCTGCCTTGCGACGTCAGCGCCTGGGCTTGCCAATCCTGCTCGAAGATGGCTTGCACCTGACTCACCATGGCGGGCTCCGTGATCTTCAAGCCCGTTTCATGGATGTGCTCGAACGAGCGCCAATCGAAATTCTGGCTGCCGATGTATGCCGCCTGGCCATCGACGGCCAGGTATTTCGCGTGCACGATGCCGTTGCCCGTGATTTTATTGAAATCGATGAGGCGCAAGTCCAGGTTGGGAATCGCCTTGATCCGGGCGATGGTCGCCGCTTCCGACAGGCCCACGCCCTTCTGGTCCAGCAGGAAGCGGATCTTCACGCCGCGCTGGCCGGCAGCCGTCAGGCTGGCCAGCACTTTTTCAAAGGCCGTGCCCGGCTTGCTGACGGCATAGAATTGGGCGATGACGATCTCTTTCCTGGCAGAATCGAACAGCTCGCTCCACACGGCGACGGGTTCGCGCAAGTCGGGATTGGTCAACGTGGTTTCCACGGGCGAGGTGTGCACCAGCTCAAAGCCGGGTATCGTGAAATCAGCGTGGGCCGTGCCCGCGAACAGGCTGGAGAGAAGAACGGAAACAAATAAGCGACGCATGGTTTTTCCTTGAAGTAATTATTTGACGCGCACGATGCGGCCCGCCGCCGTGGCGCTGCCAGCCGGCTTGCCGGCGCGCGCGCGGGCGATCAGGTAATCGCTGAAGGCGTCGATGTCGCGCACGCCCGTATCCAGACGGCGCGTGCCGGCCGCCAGCACGGTAAAGCGGTCGCCGCCGCCGGCGAGGAAACTGTTGGCGGCGACACGGTATTGTTGATTATCGTCAATAGGGCTGCCATTGAGCATGATGCTGCCTGGCAGCACGCGCTGGCCCTGGGGCCGCGTGCTGTCCCAGCGATAAGTAAAACCTTCGGATACTTGCAGCAGATTGTTGTCTTCCGCTTCGGCGCCCGGCCATTGCTGCTCGAGCAAGGTGCGGATTTGCGCACCGGACAGACTGACGACGATCAGCGTATTGCCGAACGGAACAACTGCCTGGTTCTGGCCCACGTTCGTCATCAGGCCGGCGCCCGCTTCCAGGTCCTTGCGGATGCCGCCATTATTCATCAGGCCGATTTGCGCACCGGCAGCGCGCGCGCCGAACAGGGTGCTGTCGGCCACCAGGTCGCCCAGTGCGGAAGCGCCGCTGCCCTTGGTGCTGCGGCCCACGCTGGGCACGGCGATGGCGGCCACGGGACGCGACAATTCGGCCGCACTGCGCTGCTTGACCGATTCCAGGTAGGCTGCCACAGCCGGGTCTGGCTCATACATGCCTGGCAACATGACGATGTTTTGTGCGCTGGCATCGATCAGCGCATTCTTGACAGGATCGACCTTGAGCTTGATGCGCGTCAACATGTGTCCGCCCATCTGTGCTTGCGTCACCAGCCGGCCATCGACGCGGCACAGATAGCCCTGGTGCGAATGGCCGCTGATGACGAGCTGGATGGCAGGGTCGAGACGTTTCACCACGTCGACCACTTCGCCCTTCAGGTGACTGCAATCGGGCTGGTCAACGGCCTCCTTTGTCTCGCCGCCCTGGTGCAGCAGCACGACGAACACGCCCACGCCCTGCGCGCGCAGCTGCGGCAAGGTGGCGTTAATGGCGTCCGCTTCATCGCCGAATTGCAGGCCGGCAATGCCGGCGGCCGTCACCACGGACGGCGTATCTTTCAGCACGGCGCCGATCAAACCCACCTTGACGCCATGCGCCTCTTCGATGCGGTAGGCCGGCAGCAGGGACTTGCCCGTCTGCGTGTCGATCACATTGGCCGCCATATACGTATAGCTGGCGCCCTTGAAGTCGGGCGTGAACTTGCAGGCCTTGTCGGCGCGCGAGGACTCGCAGCCGCCGCGCTGCTGACGCAGTAATTCCGCCTTGCCCTGGTCAAATTCGTGGTTGCCGACGGAACTGGCCTTCATGCCCAGCATGTTCATGGCCACGATGCTCGGTTCGTCCGCCCACAGCGCCGACATGGCGGGGCTGGCGCCGACCAGGTCGCCATTGCCGACAAAGATCAGCTGCGCATCTTCGCGCCGCCACGCCGTCAGGGCGCCGGACAAGGTGTCAATGCCACCGGCCTGCACCGTCTTGCGCCCGGCGTCGGCGGCGCTCGTGTAGGTGAATTTACTACGGTCGAGGTTGCCGTGAAAGTCGTTCAGGGCAACCAGGTTCACTTCAATCGGGCCGCTCGGCGCAGCCTGTGGCGCGGAAGCGAAATTGCTGCAGCCGGACAGGCTGAGGATCAGGGCCGCGGTGGCGACCGGAGTGCGTAGGAAGTGAGCCATTCAGTTGATATGTATCAAAAAGGGGAAAGAGTAAACCATCTTGTCTATAAAAAAAACGGCTGGTGTCGCCACCAGCCGTTTTTTAGTTTGCCAAGCTACGAGGCAAGGGCGAGATTAGAACTCGTACTTGATCGTCGCTTGCAGCGCCCATTGCGATTCGCCTTTGACTTGACGCGTTTCCAGGCTTTCCACCACAGGACGGGTGTTGTACACATACTTGCCGTTTTCCATACCGGCAAAGTCAACGAAGCTGCGTACCTGGCCACCGGCGCTCTGGAAGCCCACTTCATTGATGCGGCCCCATTTGCGATTGAGCAGGTTACCGAAGTTCAGGATATCGAAGGTAATGATGCCTTTGTTACCCTTGAAGAAGCCCGGTACTTCCTGGCTCATGCGCACGTCGAAGCTGTTGGTCCATGGAGAAAAGCTCTCGTTACGGCCAATCACGCCGCCCTTGGCTTTGCGCAGGTCGCCATTCGCATTGACGACGCTCCAGAACGCTGCTTCGTTGGCAGCACGTGCCGCTGGCGTGGCGCCGGCAAACACGACCTCACCCGAACCTGGCGCTTTAGGAATGTACATCAAGTCGTTGCCGGCCAGGCCGTCACCGTTCAAGTCATTGTTGATGGTCCAGCTGTATGGCTTGCCGCTACGGCCTTCATAGAACAGACCAAAGGTGGTCTTGTATTCGCCGAAGAAACGTTTTTGCCAGTTGACGTTGGCGGTAAAGCGATCCTTGACCAGATAGTTCGAGTTGGACGCCACGTTTTCGTTCGGATTGAACACGGCACGGCCACCCCAGTTCGAGCTCGAGGTCGACGACGTCAGCGGCGATACTTCGGTGCCATCGGTGTAGGTGTACGAGGAACCCCACGACAGGCCATCACGGGTCGGGCTGCGTACCGACAGGGTCAGCACGTTCGACTCGCCCTTGTCGGTATTTTTAGCCATCAGCACCTGGCCGAAGGCGGCATTGCTGCCAGCCTTGGTCAAGGCGCTGCAATTGGCGCCGCCGATCAGGGCGCCATTTGCATTCCAACAAGCCGTATTGTAGGCGTTAGGACCATAGTACATTGGACGGCCATCGCTACCGGTTGCCGTTGGCGCGCCCATGTTCAGCTCTTCGTAGTAAATCGCGCTCTTGGTCTGGAAGCGCAGGTATTCCGCGCTGACAATCAGACCCATCCATGGCAGCTCATGTTCGATGGCCAGGTTGGCTTTCCATACCGATGGTTGCGCCAGATCCTGGCTCAGGGCATCGACCTTCATCGCCGGGATAACCGCTGGCACGCTCGTTGGCTGCTTGGTTGGATCCGGATTGAAGAAGCCATCGGTGGTCGGGCAAGTGCCGGCCGACGAGGCGCAGGTGATGTTCTGGGTTGCCATGCCGGTGTTCTGGTAAGGATTGCCCAGCCAGACGCTCATCGCCGCACCCTGGAACAAGCCGAAGCCGCCGCGAACTTGCGTCGGACGCGCCGATTCCAGCTTGTAGTTGAAGCCAAAACGTGGCTGATACAGGTTTTCGCCGTCGATGGTATGCGAGTTATCGATACCGAAACCGCCGGTCTGACGACCGTTAGGCGTGGTACGAGCGACAGTTGCCTGTGCTGCACGCGCATTGTAGATTGGCTTTTCGCCGATGCGGGTGCCGTCGATGCGCAGGCCGGCGGTCAACGTCAGCTGCTTGTTGACTTCCCAGGTATCTTGCAGGAACAGGCCAATGTTTTTCAGCGAAAACATCGCCACGGCATCGTCCAGCGTACGGCCCGCTTGTGGCACCTGATAGGTGTACGAGCTAGGACGGCCACGGCTGAAGTTTTCCAGCACGGCTGCCTGCAATTGCGCTGCCGTGGCAGTACCGCAGTTGATGGCGCCGAACGAATAGGCAAACGTGGCGCTGCTGTTAATACAGCCGAAGGTGTAGTTACCGTTGACGTTTTGCAGGAACGCATTATAGATATCGTTCTTGCTATAGTCGGTACCGAACTTGACTTCATGGTCGCCCAGCGACCAGGTACCGGCTGCGTAGAAATCTTTGGTTTTGGTGCCAAGAATGTTACGCTGACGGCTCAGTTCGGTACCAAAGTTCAGGAAGCGGTTGCCGGTAGCCAGGCTCGAAGGTGCGCCAGCTGGCAGCGCGCCGCTGAACTGCAGGCCGATTGCCGGCAGATAAGCGTTGTTGCGCGGTACGCTGTCGTAGTCGCGCGACGACACTTTGACTTCGGTCGAGAAGGTCGGGGTCCACTCGGCGGTCCATTGACCAACCAGGGTTTCCAGACTCTTGTTCTGGTCATACCAATACGAGCTCAGCGACAGACCAGTGCCGCTAAAACCGGTGTAAATCGGCTCGGACTGTTCGGTCTTGGTGTAACGCAGCATCATGCGCTGGGTGTCTGTCAGGTTCCAGTCCAGCTTGAGCAACTTTTCCGTCGCCGTGAATTCGGAACCCGCAGGAACTGCCAAAGTACCGGCAGCGATACCGTACTTGTCCTTGGCAATAGCAATCGCGCTATCGATGGCGCCTTGCGTAATGGCAACGTTGGTCTGCGCGCTGCCGACAGGGCCGAATGCTGGCGCGCCGCGCGAGCTGGTGGTTTTTTCGTAGTTAGCAAACAGGAACAGCTTGTCTTCGATCAGCGGGCCGCCCAAGGTAATACCCTTGGTGGTGTCTTTCGATTTTGGCGGTGCGTAGTACGTGTCGTCGGTGCTGTTGTAACGGTCGCCCGACATGGTGTCGTTACGGAAAGCGTAATAGACGCTGCCCTTGACCTTGTTGGTGCCCGATTTGGTCACCGCGTTGACGTTCGCGCCGGTGTAGCCTTTTTGGGTGACGTCGTAGTTGGCAACGTTAACCTGCACCGACTGGATCGCTTCGATCGAAATCGGCTGCTTGCCAGTCGCGGTACCGGACGCTTCCAGGCCGAACGTGTCGTTCACGGCCACGCCGTCAATCGTCATCGAGTTGTAGCGCGAGTTTTGACCGGCAACGGAGATTTCACCGCGCTCTTTGTCGGTTTGCGACAGGCGCGGGTCGGCGCGGGCATAATCTTGCAGGCTGCGCGAGATCGATGCCTGGGTAGCCAGTTCGGTCGGGCCGATATTGGTGCCGGCGCCCATGTTGTTGCGGTTGAAAACCTGGTTGCGGATAGCATTGGTGCTGACTTTCACCACTTGCATGTCGGCGCCCAGCGTGGCGTCGACGTTGGCCGTTTCGGCCAGGGCGATATACACGCCTTCGCGTTTTTCAACGACGCCATTCTTGGTGATGGTGATGGTGTACGGACCGCCGGCACGCAGGCCGCGTGCAACATAACGGCCTTCTGCATCAGTGGTCACGTTGCTGGCCGAACCGGACTCAACGTGAACGATATTGACTTGCGCGCCAGCTGCCGGCTTGCCGTCGGTGGCCGAGATACGGCCGCCAATGGAAGACGTAGTGTTCTGTGCAAACGATGGTGCCGCCGCCAGTGCAATAGACAGGCTGAACGCGATTTGCGTCAGCCGAAGTCGCTTGTGATTGATCATCTTTAACCCCAGAAAAGACTATTATTTTTGAAAATCCTGGATTGCCCCACCGCCCGGCTGCGCCGCACAGCAACACAAACACAAGATCTCCTCTTTACGATGCTGCAACTGTTACGCCGGCTGGACTGGCTGCGGTCCTGACAAGACCATCACAAACGCCTCTCCACACATCACAGCCCTGGCCATTCAAGCAATAACGACAGAAAACGATGTTTCCTGGCCGTACAACACAGCGCGCTAGCATCTGTGTCATTCACCCGACATGCTGAGCCGGCCAACATGGCAAGCCGCGAGTGTAATTGTTAAATATTTCAAGGCTGTGACACGGCGGCAAAATGCAGAGGAATGTCGTCATTTAGCTGCGCGACTGTTTGTTTCACTCTGCATCTCACCTTTATTTACTGCAAATACCCATCTTCATACGATATCGCCCAGATGAATTGTGACTTTTTAATATCACCCTCATCCCACTATGCATCATCAAAAAATGGATGACAAATACGTTTTTTTTTACATATTTATATATTTAAAATATAAATAGCATGGGGTAACTAGCTGGATTGATATCGTGCTGACAGTGTTCGGGCTTATGGCGCGAGATTATAAATGAGCAATATGTACTTGAAATTGATTCATCCAGGAAATTGGATAAAGTCGTGTATCTGCCGTTAATTGTGTCGCATGGCCGCCACAAAATTAACAGAACAACATTGCGGGGATTCGAGGGGAGAAATGAAAAACGGCCGGAAGATCCGGCCGCCCTGAGAGTATCAGTTGTGAACGTCGCGCAACTTACGGTTTGCTGCTCTTGCCTGCATTGTCGGCAGCGGCAATTTGCGCTTCAAAACGGGTAAAACGGGCATCGAGCGCTTTCAGCAAACGTTGCTTGTCCGCTTCCGCCAGGAAGGAATAGCGCAAGCTGTTGTAGGACAGCTTTTTGATTTCCGCATAATCGGTCTTGTACTGGCTGGCAAACAGCACATATTCATTCGACAGGGTATTGCGCGACACGCCCGCGTCATCCGTGGAAATCACGAAGGGCACGCCATATTTGCGGTACAGGGTGACCGGATGGGCCTGGCCCTTGATGCCGAGGATGTAATCGTTGCTGGTCAGGTTCACTTCCACGGGGATGCCCCGTTCGCGCATCTTGTGCATGGTCGCCAGCGCATTGTGCTCGTAAGCGATATCCATGCCATGGCCAATCCGGTCGGCGCCGGCCACGTCGACGGCTTCGGCGATATGGAACGCCATGCCTTCCGGCGGCACCATGCCCAGCGCCAGCTCGCCCGCGTGCAGGGCGATCTTGACGTTCGGATATTTCGTCTTGAGGAACTTGAACATTTCCATGTGCAGGCTGTAATCGCGCATGGACACGTTCACGCTCTCCTGGCCCACGATGTTCACGCCCACCACCAGCGGATTCAGGCTGGCCGCCTTGAACGCGGCCACCATCGAGGAGAACACTTGCGATGGCGACAGGAAACGCAGCACATACGCCTGGTAGCGCATGGTGAAGTTTGCATCGTCGATGCCGGCGCTGCTGGCGTTCACATTGTCGTTATACGCGGTAATGCTTTTCTGGAAGCTGGCGTCCTGCTCCAGGCTGGCTGTCCAGTTGCCCAGCACGGCTTGCAACGCTGCCGGCGGCAAGCCCGGCGCCAGCACTTGCTGGTCGAACTGGGTGTTTTGCACGAAGGGCGACAGTTCGAAAATCGTCTCGATGTAGCTGAGGTTTTCCGCGATGGCGCGCTGCTTCAGGGTTTTCAGGCCATCCGCCGTATTCGTCGATGCCACGGGACCGAAGTAGCCAAAGGTATCAAAGAAGGTACGGTCCGGTGGCGTCTGGACGGCGCCGTGGTTATAAAAATCCTTGGTCGACCAGCGCTGCAGCAACTCCGCATACAGGCCCGCGTCGGCAAACACTTCCGTGGACGACAGGCAGCTGCGCTGTCCGGCCGGCTTGGCGCGCTCGGCCGCCACGACGTCCTTGTTGCTTTCGATGCGGTAGGTCGTCTTGTTGACGCAATAGTTTTCCTTGTCGACCCAGTCGAGGAATTGCTCGGCGTAAATGGCGCCCGAATAATGGTGATGCAGATCACCGCCCTTGGGCATCATGGAAAAGAACAGGTTCAACTCGGAGGTCTTCGGCTGCGCACCGGCAACCAGGGCGGCAAAATGGCGCGCGGTGGCCGCTTCATTCGAAGACGGGGTGGCCACCGCCTTGGCGGCCTGCGCCGTTCCGGTCAGTGCCAGCGCGGCGCCAAGCGCCAGGCCAGTGAGTTTCTTGTGCATTCGCATTCTCGCTCAGGATAATTCGTGTTGAACAACGGGTAGGTCAGCCCTGCCCCCGCACGTGCACGCATTGCCCGCCCGAATAGGTGGCGGCCACGGCGCGGTCGTCGCCCAGCAGCGCAAAGGCAAACAGCAATTCCTCCAGGCTTTGACAGCGAGCAGTACGGCGCTCGAGCAGCGGCGTCGATTGCTTGTCGAGCACGATGAAGTCCGCTTCCGTGCCAGCAGTGAAATTGCCCAGGGTGCCTTCCAGTTGCATGGCCCGTGCAGCGCCCAGGGTCGCCAGGTAAAACATGCGCAAGGCGGGCAGGTAGCTGCCTTTCAAGCGTGCTACTTTATAGGCTTCGTTCATTGTTTGCAACATCGAGAACGAGGTGCCGCCACCCACGTCCGTCGCCAGTGACAGCAGCACTCTCGCCGCATCGGCCCGCTCGAAATCAAACAAGCCGCTGCCCAGGAACAGGTTTGATGTAGGACAAATGGCGGCTGCCGAAGACGTTTCCGCCATGCGCGCGCGGTCGCGCTCATCGAGCCAGATGCAGTGGCCAAACATGGCACGCGGGCGCAGCATGCCGTAGTGGTCATACACATCAAGATAGCTGCGCGCCTGCGGATGCAGTTCGCGCACCCAGCGGCATTCATCCTCGTTTTCCGACACGTGGGTCTGCAAGTACGTATCTGGATAAGCGCGCGCCAGCTCGCCCGCCAGATGCATCTGTTCATTCGTGGACGTCGGCACGAAACGGGGTGTGATCGCGTACAGGGAGCGGCCGCGCTTGTGCCAGCGGCGGATCAGCTCTTCGCTGTCGCGCGCCCCCGATTCGGCCGTGTCGCGCAGGAACTCGGGGCAGTTGCGGTCCATCATGACCTTGCCCGCCACCATGCGCAAGCCGCGCGCTTCGCTGGCGCCAAAGAAGGCATCGACCGATTGCGGATGCACGCTGCCATACACCATGGCCGTCGTGGTGCCGCAGCGCAGCAGTTCATCGAGAAAGAACTCGGCGACATCGCGCGCATGCTCGGGATTCTCAAACGCGCGCTCGGTAGGGAAGGTGTACGTTTCCAGCCATGGCAGCAAGCCGGGCGCGGGCGAGGCGATCATTTCCGTCTGCGGGAAATGCACGTGCGTATCGATAAAGCCGGGCACGATCAGCTTGCCCCGGTAATCGACGATCTGCGTGCCAGGCGGCAAGGTCGCTTGCAGCTGCGCGTAATCGCCGGCTGCCACGACCTTGCCATCGGCCACGATCAGCAAGCCATCCGCATGCCAGGCGTGCGCCTCCTCGCTGAAAGCAGGATCGGCGTGGAAGTGCAGCAAGCTGGCACGGTAAGCTTGCAATGTGGCAGGAACAATCGGCATGACTTCTTTCTATAACGGGTGAATGGCGGCGCGTGTCGGGCGGCGCGGTGGCGCGCTGGCAGAGGCCAGCCGCAGCGGTGCGGCCAGGGCGGCAGCGGCCGCTTCCTCCCACACCATCAGTAATTGACAGGCAACGGAGGCGGCGATCACGGCCGGTGCCTTGTTGCGGATGCCGGGCATGCCGATCGGACACACCATGGCGGCAATGCGCTGGTCCGGCACGCCGCGCGCCCGCAGGCGGTGCTCGAATTGCTTGCGTTTCGTGTGCGAACCGATCAAACCGAACCAGCCCGCATCGTCGCGTGCCATGATGGCTTGCGTCAAGCGTTGATCCAGCGCATGGCTATGCGTCATGACAAGAAAACTGCCGCCCGGCGGCGCCATGGCGACGAATTCTTCGGGCGTGTCGGTGGCGGCGATGCGCACATTATCCGGCAGTTGCGCGGGAAACATGTCTTCGCGTTCATCGACCCAAGTGACATTGCAGGGCAAGTGGACCAGCGCACGCACGATGGCCGCCCCCACGTGACCGGCGCCAAACAAGGTCAGATGGGCGCGCGGCGCCAGGCAGGGGTCGACCAGCCAGCGCCGCCCTTCACTCCCCTGCGCCACATGGGTACTGCGTTCGCGTGAAAACGTATCGGGCGCCTGGCCTGGCGTGCCGGCGATCAAGCTACCTGCGGCATCGAACAGGGCCGACGCGGCGTCGCCATCGAGCGCCGTCAGGCGCCAGCTATCCTGCTGGCGGCGCTCGCGCAAGGCGGACAATACATCGTTCAAGCTGGCATCGACAGGTTCAAAGGCAAGATAAACAACGCCTCCGCAGCATTGGCCCAGGCTGGGGCCCAGCGCAAAACGTTCGAACCGCGCGCGGGTGTCGCCCGTGGCCAGCATGGTCTTGGCGATTTCCACGGCGCGCAATTCCAGGTGGCCGCCGCCGATGGTGTCCACTTGGCCTTCGAGGGTGACGCGCATCTTTGCGCCCGCCTCGCGCGGCCCGGAACCTTCCACCAGGGCAACAGTCACCAGCACGGATGCCTGCGTGTCGTTGTCCATCGCTGTCAGCCAGTCGCTCATCGTCTGCTCCTACGCGGCCACGCCGGCCGCTTGCACGGCCATGACCGCCTTGAGGATTTCCTCGCTGGTGGCCGGTGCATTCAGCGGTGGCTGCACGGCATGATGGCCCACGCTGGAAATGGCGTCGCGGATGGCAAAGAACACGGAAAACGGCAACAGCAGCGGCGGCTCGCCCACGGCTTTCGAGCGGTGGATGCTGTCTTCCACATTGCGGTTCTGGAACAATTTCACACGAAAATCTTCCGGGCAATCGGAAATGCCGGGAATTTTATATGTCGATGGCGCATGCGTCATCAGCTTGCCTGCCGCATTCCACCACAGCTGCTCCGTCGTCAGCCAGCCCATGCCCTGGATAAATGCGCCTTCCACTTGACCCAGATCAATCGCAGGATTGAGCGACTGGCCCGCGTCGTACAAGGCGTCCGCGCGCAGCAGTTTCCATTCCCCCGTCAGGGTATCGACAACCACTTCGGCCACGGCCGCGCCATACGCGTAGTAGGAAAACGGATGGCCCGTCATCGTCTTCGCATCCCACGACAGCCCGGGCGTGGCATAAAAACCGTCCGACCACAGTTGTACGCGCGCCAGGTAAGCCTTCTGCACCAGCTCGGCAAACGGCACGACGTGGCCATTGACGTGGATGTGCTTGTCGAAGAAGCTCACGCCAGCCGTTTCGCCGCCGTACAGTTTGACCGCATAATCGGCCAGGCGTTCGCGGATCTGCCGCGCCGCATCCTGCGCCGCCTTGCCGTTCAGGTCGGCGCCGGTGGAGGCCGCCGTGGCCGACGTGTTCGCCACCTTGCTGGTGTCGGTGGCCGTGGCCCGCACGCATTCGAGGTCCAGTCCCAGCTCGTGCGCCACCACCTGCATCACCTTGGTATTGATGCCCTGCCCCATTTCCGTGCCGCCATGATTGACCAGCACGGAGCCATCCACGTACACGTGGACCAAGGCACCTGCCTGGTTCAGATGCGTGACGTTGAAGGCGATGCCGAATTTCAAGGGCGTGAATGCCAGCCCCTTCTTCAGCACGGGGCTGGCTTCGTTGAAGGCATCGATGGCGCGGCGGCGCGCCCGGTAATCGCTGCTCTCTTCCAGTTCGGCAACGAGCTCATGGATCACGTTGTCGACGATTTTCTGCCCGTACGGCGTGACGTTGCGCCCTTCCGCATCGTTGCGGCCATAGAAATTGAGCCGGCGGATATCGAGCGCGTCGCGTTGCAAATGACGGGCGATTTCATCGATCACGTACTCGATGGCGATGGCGCCCTGCGGCCCGCCAAAGCCCCGAAAAGCCGTGTTCGACTGCGTATTCGTCTTGCCGCAGGCGGCGCGGATGTCCACATCGGACAAATAGTAGGTGTTGTCGAAGTGGCAGACGGCGCGCGTGGCGACGGGGCCGGACAAGTCCGCCGAATAGCCGGCGCGCGTGGTCATGTCGACCTTGGCGACCAGGATTTTACCGTCGTTGTCGTAGCCCACTTCGTACTCATAGTAAAAACAGTGGCGCTTGCCCGTCACCAGCATGTCGTCGTCGCGGTCCGCGCGCAATTTGACGGGCCGTTTCAGTTTCGCTGCCGCAATCGATGCGGCCGCCGCCCACAGGGCCGACTGCGACTCCTTGCCGCCGAAACCGCCGCCCATGCGCCGGCATTCGACGGTGATATTGTGCGAATGCACGCCCAGCGCATGCGCCACCACGTGCTGCATCTCGCTCGGATGCTGGGTCGAACACAGCACCAGCATACCCAGCGCTTCTTTCGGGATGGCGTAGGAAATCTGTCCTTCCAAATAAAACTGTTCCTGCCCGCCCACATACAGCTGGCCCTTGACCACATGCGGCGCCTTCTCGAACGCGGTCTGGTAGTTGCCACGCGTAAGTTGCATGGGCGGCAGCACGTACGATTGCGCCGCCTTGGCCGCCTGCGGCGTCATGATGGCGGGCAATTCGTCATAGCTCACTTGCGCCAGGCGGGCGGCGCGGCGCGCATGATCGTGCGTATCGGCCACCACGATGAAGATGGGCTGGCCCACGTATTGCACCAGATCAGCAGCCAGGATGGGATCGTCGTGGATGATGGGGCCGCAATCATTGGTGCCGGGAATGTCCTGCGCCGTGTAGACGGCGACGACACCCTGCGCATCGCGCACGGCCGATAGATCCATGGCCGTGATGCGCGCGTGCGGCTTTTGCGACAGGCCCAGCGCCGCATGCAAGGTGCCTTGCAATTCGGCGATATCGTCCGTGTAGGTGGCTTGCCCCAGCACATGCAGTTGCGCCGATTCATGGGGGCTGGGCTTGCCCACGGCGCTCCAGGCGGCCGCTTGCAGTTCGGGCGTGGCAGGATGGTTCATGCTGGTCCTTTCAGGCGCGGCAAGCGTAGGCGTTGAGGGACGTCGGGGGCAATGGCGCGCCGGGACGGGTTTCCAGCCAGAAGCGGCGCAACAGGTTTTGCGCCGTCGTCATGCGGTAGCTGTTCGACGCGCGCATGTCGGACAGCGGCGCGTAATCGTCGGCCAGCAGGCGCATGGCGATAAGCAAATTGTCTTCCGTCCACGCCTGTCCCCGCAAAAACGCTTCCGTCTGCGCGGCGCGCTGCGGCGTGGCCGCCATGCCGCCAAAGGCGATGCGCGCATCCACGATGTGCTCGCCGTCGAGCTGGAAGGCGAACGCGGCGCACACGGCCGAGATATCCTGGTCGAAGCGCTTGGCCAGTTTATACGTGCGGAAATGCACATCGGCACGGGGTAAGGGCACGCGCACGGCTTCGACGAATTCACCGGGCTGCAAGTCTTTCTTCTGATAGCCCAAATAGAACTTTTCAAGCGGCATGATCCGCTGTCCGGCCGGGCCGCGCAGCACGATATCGCTGCCCAGCGCAATCAGCCACGGCATCGAGTCGCCGATGGGGGAACCATTCGCCACATTGCCGCCCAAAGTACCCGCGTTGCGGATCGGCAAGGAAGCAAAACGCTGCCACAGTTCCGACAATTCGTCCGGATAGTGCCGGCACAGCGCCGCATACGCATCGTTGAGGCTGGCTCCGGCGCCAATCTGCAGCTTGCCGTCAACGATGCCGATGGTTTTCAGCGCGGCCACATTGCCCAGATAAATGATGTCGCCCAGGTCGCGCAGTTGCTTGGTGACCCACAAGCCCACGTCGGTGGAACCTGCCAGCAGGCAGGCCTGCGGCTTTTCCGCGCGCAACGCCACCAATTCGTCGATGCTGCGCGGCGCGTGGAAGTGCTGGCCGCCATGTTCATACGTGCTCAAGCTGCCGCGCTGCAGCGTTTGCAATTGTTGCACCAAGGCATCACGGTCAAAGCTGACATGCGGCAATTCGCCCATGCGCCTGGCCGCGTCGATGATGGGCCGGTAACCGGTGCAGCGGCACAGATTGCCCGACAGCGTATCGTCGATTTCGCAGCGCGTGGGCGTGGCGCCGTTTTTCTTCAGATACATGCCCCACAAGGACATGACAAAGCCGGGCGTGCAAAAACCGCACTGGGAACCGTGGCACTCGACCATCGCCTGCTGCACCGGATGCAGGGCGCCATCGGGCTGCTGCAAGTCCTCCACGGAAAACAGGGCCTTGCCATCGAGCGTGGGCGTGAGCTGGATGCAGGCGTTGACGGCCTTCATCTCGACCTGGCCGTCCACCAGGCTGCCGATGACGACCGTGCAGGCGCCGCAATCGCCCTCGGCGCAGCCCTCCTTGGTACCCGTGCAATGCAAATCCTCGCGCAGGTGCTGCAACACAGTCTGCGTAGGGGCGGCGTTGCGTACTTCCTGTACGGCACCACGGTAGTAAAAACGGATCGGTTCTGACATGCTGGCCTCGGTATAGTCCCAGTATAGGAGATTAACACCGGCATATGGGACAACTATATGTAAAGACTGATTTTACTTATCATCCAATATCAATATGCATCAGATAATGCAGGGATGCGTCGCATGCCAGTGTTCGGCGATATCGATGCGGCGCGTGATCCACACCTGCTCATGGCCCTGTACATAGTCGAGGAAACGCGCCAATGCCGCCGCCCTGCCCGGCCGCCCCACCAGGCGGCAATGCAGGCCTACCGACAGCATCTTGGGCTGGTTCAAGCCGTTCGGATCGCCTTCCGCGTACAGCACGTCGAAGGCATCCTTCAGGTAATCAAAAAACTGTGTGCCCGAATTAAAACCTTGCATGGCGGCAAAGCGCATGTCGTTCGTATCCAGGGTGTAAGGCACGATCAGCTGCGGCTGCATGGCCGGCATGCCGGCAGCATCCGTGTACGCCACTTTTTCCCAGAATGGCAGGTCATCGCCGTAATAATCGGCGTCGTAGCGGAAGCCGCCATGCTCGACCACCAGTTTGCGCGTATTTGGCGAATCGCGCCCCGTGTACCAGCCTTGCGGGGCGGTCCCCGTCAATTCGCGGATGATCTGCACGGCTTCGTGCATGTGTTCGCGCTCCGTCGCTTCATCCATGTTTTGATAGGAAATCCAGCGCAAGCCGTGGCAGGCGATTTCATGGCCCAGTTCCTGGAAGGCGGCCACCGCCTCCGGATTGCGCTTCAGGGCCATCGATACGCCAAATACGGTCAGCGGCAGGCGCCGCTCCTCGAACATGCGCAGCAAGCGCCACAGTCCGGCGCGCGAGCCGTATTCATAAATCGACTCCATGCTCAGGTGACGCGCGGGAAAAGCCGCCGCACCGATCATTTCCGACAAAAACGTTTCCGATGCGGCATCGCCATGCAGCACGCTGTTTTCCGCCCCTTCCTCGTAATTGAGGACGAATTGCAATACGACGCGGGCCTTGCCCGGCCATTGAGGGTGGGGTGGCGTGCGGCCATAGCCGATCAAATCGCGCGGATAATTTTCATAAGTACTCATGCGGTGGCTCGCCTATAGGAGACAATGTTGGTTATACGCCCAATCATATAGCCAGCCGCTGATGCAGGTATATGATTTGCAAGATAAGCACATTCACTCACCCTATATACAGGATAGCAAATGGGAAAACTCAGCACGCATGTACTCGATATCGCCCACGGCAGGCCGGGAGCCGGCGTCAAGGTGGCCCTGTTTTCAGTCGCGCCGGAAGGCAAAGTGTTATTGAAGATGGATATGACCAATAGCGACGGCCGTTGCAGCTCACCCTTGCTGGAAGGCGACAGCATGAAGGTGGGTCAATATGAGCTGGTGTTCAATGCAGGCGACTATTTCGCCGCCCAAGGCGTGGAATTGCCCTCGCCCCGCTTCATCGATCTGGTGACCCTGTCCTTCGGCATTGCGCATACGGATGAGAACTACCACGTGCCGTTGGTGGTATCGCCATGGTCGTATTCGACTTATCGAGGAAGTTAAGCGACGTTCGATGACAAAGGCAGCGCATGGCGCTGCCTTTTTTACGCCGGTATGCAGTGAAAGTAGGTCAAAGCGCCAGACGAAAAAAAACCCGACCATTGCTGATCGGGTTTTTCTCTACTGCGTATAACAAGCCTGACGATAACCTACTTTCACACTGGTTGCAGCACTATCATCGGCGCAAAGTTGTTTCACGGTCCTGT